>NZ_JADBJR010000003.1:0-462579 GCF_018101315.1 Rhodanobacter sp. B2A1Ga4
GCCCGATAGTTGCTGGCTATCGACTACATTCGAAGGATTCATTTCACCCGTCACCGCCGACACTCTATCGTTGCTCCATCAACTCACCGGAAGGAGCAGCACATGGCCATTTCCATCGGTATCGCCCGGAAAGATCGCGAACAGGTCGCCAGGCACCTGTCCAGGCTGCTGGCCGACACCTATTCCCTGTACCTGAAGACCCACAGCTTCCACTGGAACGTCACCGGCCCGCAGTTCAACAGCCTGCACACCATGTTCGAGGCCCAGTACAACGCACTGTGGCTGGCCGCCGACGAGGTCGCCGAACGCATCCGCACGCTGGACGTGTTCGCCCCCGGCTCCTACAGCCAGTTCGCCAAGCTCAGCTCGATCAAGGAGGAATCCGGCGTGCCGGCGTGGAAGGAGATGGTGGGCCAGCTGGTCGAAGGCCACGAAGTCGCCGCCGCCACCGCCCGCGACACACTCAAGGCCGCCAATGCCGCCGGCGACGACGGCACCGCCGACATGGCCACCGGGCGCCTGAAGGAGCACGAGAAGACGGCGTGGATGCTGCGCTCGCTGCTGAAGTAGGCCGGCCGGCGCCTCGTCCGCATGCGTGGAAACCGGCAGCAGCTTCCCCCTGGAAGCTGCCGTTTTTGCACCAGCTGCCGTCCGGCCCGCACCGCGCCTGACCTTGCGCTGACCGCGGCCAGCGATCTTTATTGAGCCCGGTGCCATGGATTGGTTAAGCTCCTCGAGCTGTACCGCCTGTTGCGCAGGCTTCCTCCGGGGATTTTTTTGAGCGCCACCGCAGCAAACCACAACACCCGGTATCCGCTGCTCACGGCGATCGTGCTCGCCCTGATCGTGGCCGCGATGAACATCGGGCTGTGGTGGTACGGCAACCTGCCGCGCGGCCCGGAGGACTGGCACGGCAAGGTCGGCGGCTACGCGCTGTCGGTGTTCCAGCGCTACCAGAGTCCGTTCAAGCAGGACTATCCCAGCGACGACGAGATCGCCGGCGACCTCAAGTTGCTGCACCGCTACACGGACCATGTCCGTACCTACACGATGCAGCAGAATCCGCAGCTATACCGGCTGGCGCAGAAGGAAGGCCTGACGGTGCTGGCCGGCGCCGAGATCGACAAGCGGCTGGACAACAACGAGCGCGAGATCGATTTGCTGATCGCCAAGGCGCGCGCCTATCCGGACACGATCACCCGCGTCATCGTGGGCAACGAGGTGCTGTTCCGCAACGACCTGCCGCCCGAGCAGATGATGGCCTACCTGGATCGCGTGCGCGCCGCCGTGCACCAGCCAGTGTCGATCGCCGAGCCGGACTATATCTGGCTGAAGTACCCCGAACTGGCGCAGCACGTGGACTTCATCACCATCCACCTGTTCCCGTTCTGGAACGGCATCGCGCGCAAGGACGCCGTGCCCGCCGCGCTGGGTGCCTACGACCAGATCCGCCAGCGCTACCCGGACAAGCCGGTGGTGGTCGGCGAGATCGGCTGGCCGTCGAACGGCGACCGTCACGAATACGCCGACCCGTCGGTGTCCAATGAGGCGATCTTCATCCGCGACTGGATGAACGCGGCCAAGCTCGAACACATCGACTACTTCCTGCTCGAAGCCTTCGACCAGCCATGGAAGGAAGCGCTGGGCGAAGGCCGCACCGGCGCGTACTGGGGCATGTTCAATGCCGACCGCCAGCTGAAATTTCCGCTGACCGGCCCGGTCACCGAGGACACCGGCTGGCCATGGAAGGCGCTGGCGGCGAGCCTGCTGGCGCTGCTGCCGATGATCTTCTTCGCGCGCCGCTTCAGCCGCTTCAAGCTGATGGGGCGGTTCTTCTTCGCCGCGCTGATCCAGCTGGCCTGCGGCCTGATCGTGTGGTCGGCCACGCTGCCGTTCAACTTCTACCTGAGCTGGGTGGACTGGACGATGCTGGTGCTGCTGTTCCCGGCGCAGATCGCCATCCTCGCCATCCTGCTGATCAACGGCTTCGAGTTCACCGAGGTGCTGTGGCGGCGCGAGTGGATCCGCGAGGCCGGCATGCTGCGGCCCGACCCGCCAGAAAAGCAGCCGTTCGTGTCGATCCACCTGGCCTGCTACAACGAGCCGCCGGAGATGGTGCAGGTCACGCTGGACTCGCTGGCGGAGCTCGACTACGCCAATTACGAAGTGCTGGTGATCGACAACAACACCAAGGACCCGGCGGTGTGGGGCCCGGTGAAGGAGTACTGCGAGAAGCTGGGCAAGCGCTTCCGCTTCTTCCACCTGGAACCGTGGCCCGGCTTCAAGGCCGGCGCGCTGAACTTCGGCCTGAAGGAAACCGCGCCCGAGGCCGACGTGGTGGCGGTGATCGACGCCGACTACGTGGTGCGGCCGGACTGGCTGGCCACCCTCACCGGCCATTTCCACGACCCGAAGGTGGCCGTGGTGCAGTGCCCGCAGGCGCACCGCGACTTCGAGCACAACCGCTTCCGCCGCATGACCGCGTGGGAGTTCGACGGTTTCTTCCGCATCGGCATGCACCACCGCAACGAGCGCAACGCGATCATCCAGCACGGCACCATGACCATGGTCCGGCGCAGCGCGCTGGAAGGTACCGGCGGCTGGTCCGAGTGGACCATCTGCGAGGACGCCGAGCTCGGCCTGCGCCTGATGCATGCCGGCTACGAGCTGGTCTACGTCGACGAGCTGATGGGCAAGGGGCTGACCCCGGCCGACTTCAAGGCGTACAAGAGCCAGCGCTACCGCTGGGCGTTCGGCGCGATGCAGATCCTCAAGGGCCGCTGGAACTGGATGACGCAGCGAGGGCCGCTTTCCGCCGGTCAGCGCTTCCACTTCCTCACCGGCTGGTTCAGCTGGTTCGCCGACGCGCTGCACCTGGTCTTCACCCTGATGGCGCTGTTCTGGACCGCGGGCATGATCGCCTTCCCGCAGTACTTCAGCCTGCCGATGCAGCTGTTCCTGATCCCGGTGATTGGCTTCTTCTTCGCCAAGGCGATCTTCGGCATCGTGCTGTACCGCGCCCGCGTGCCGTGCAGCTGGTACGACACGTTGATGGCCTCGCTGGCCAGCATGGGCCTGTCGCACGCGATCGCCCGCGGCATCCTGCACGGGCTGACCCGCCAGAAGACCTCGTTCGTGGTCACCGCCAAGAGCCGGCGCATGGGCGGCAGCAGTTTCGCCGCGTTCGCCCCGGTGCGCGAGGAAGGACTGATGGCGGTGGCGCTGATGCTGTGCATCGTCGGCATGGCGCTGGGCTACGGCACGCGCTACATCGAAGGCACCTTGTGGATGTTCATCCTCGCCGCGCAGTCGATCCCGTACGTCTCGGCGGTGATCGGCGCGTGGATCGCGCACAAGTCCGGCGACAAGACCGGCTGATGCGGCACGGCCGCATCAGCGAGGCGCGCACGTGATGCTGGTCCCGCTGCCTGCCGATCCAGCAGGCTTCATACGGAGCCAACACCGGGTTGGTTAAGCTCTGCCTCGAACCAGAAAACGATCCGAGGACGGAACCCCACGCATGCGCCGCCTTCCCCGACGCCTGAGCCTGCTGCTTCTGCTGCTGTCCGCAGCGCAAGCGCATGCCGGCGTGCAGCTGCTGGTGGATGGCATTGCCGAGCCACTGAAGTCGGCGGCGATCGCCGGCGTGGAGCTGTCGCAATACGCCACCCGCGACGTCAGCGCGGCCCAGCTGCGGCGCCTGTACGAACGCGCTCCCGGCCAGCTGCAGTCCGCGCTGCAGCCGTACGGCTACTACGACGTCAGCGTCACCGGCGAGCTGCAGCAGGTCGGCAAGGACTGGCGGGTGACCCTGCACGTGCAGCCGGGCGAGCCGGTCAAGGTCACCTCGGTCGACGTGCAACTGGACAAGGAGGCGGCGCAGCTCGCCCCGCTGCGCCGCGCGAAACGCGCGATCGAACGGCTCAGGGACAAGCCGCTGGACCACGGCGCCTACGACGCAGCACGCGACGCACTCAGCGCGCAGCTCACCGCCAACGGCTTCCTCGACGCCCGCCTGCTCACCCATCGGGTCGAAGTCAGCCGCGCCAACCACAGCGCGGCGATCAAGCTGGCCTGGCAGGCGGGGCCGCGCTATCGCTACGGCCGGGTGCACTTCGACGGCGGGCAGTTCGACGAGGGTTTCCTCGACCGCTACGTGCCGTTCAAGTCCGGCGACTACTTCTCGCAGGCCCAGTTGCTCGAACTGCAGCAAGCGCTGAACGGCGCCGACTACTTCGCGGTGGTCAACGTGCAGCCGAACGTGGACCAGGCGCAGAACGGCGTGGTCGACGTCACCGTGCAGCTGGCGCCGGCCAAGCGCACGGTCTATACCGGCGGCCCGTTCATCGGCACCGACACCGGCTTCGGCGTGCGCGGCGGGATGGAGCGGCGCTGGGTCAACCGGCGCGGGCACAAGTGGAAGAACGAACTGGTGGTGGCGCAGAAACTGAAAACGCTGTCCACGCTGTACTCGATCCCGCTGCCCGGCGACAACCAGCGCAGCTACAACGTCGGCGCTAACTTCCGCGACGCCAACACTGCCACCTCGCAATCGCGCACGCTGGAACTGGTCGGCAACGAGACCCGCCAGTGGCACGGCTGGACCCGCACCCTGGGCGTGCATGTGCTGTCCGGCACCTTCACCGTGGGCAAGCGCGGCAACGAACCGGACAACGCGCCCGGCATCGAGCACGGCCACAGCACGCTGGTGTTCGGCGAGGCCGCCCTGACCCGCAAGCAGACCGACAACCCCGACTTCACGCGCCGCGGCTGGCTGCTCAGCGTGGCCGCGCGCAGTACCGCCGGCAGCCTGCTGTCCGACGCCAGCTTCAGCGAACTGACCGCCGACGCGAAATGGATCCGCGCATTCGGCGCGCGCCAGCGCAACCGGCTGATCCTGCGCGGCAGCGCCGGCATCACCTGGACCGACGACTTCGCCGCACTGCCACCGCAGCTGCGCTTCTTCGCCGGCGGCGACCGCTCGGTGCGCGGCTACGGCTACCAGTCTATCGGCCCGCGCAACAGCGCCGATCGGGTGATCGGCGGCCACCACCTGCTGGTCGCCAGCACCGAGGTCGAGCACTACTTCACGCGCAACTGGGGCATGGCCGCCTTCGTCGACGCCGGCAACGCGTTCAGCGGCACCGACTACCGGCCGAAGATCGGCGCCGGCCTGGGCCTGCGCTGGCGCTCGCCGGTAGGCATGATCCGCCTCGACCTTGGCACGCCGATCCATGACGATCGCGCACACGGCATCCAGTTGCACCTGGTGATCGGACCGGATCTGTGATGAAGACGGCATCGGCCAGCTCCCGTCCTCCTCCCTCCCCTGCAACGCAGGGGAGGGTCGGGGAGGGGTCGCTCTTCGTCAATACTGCATCCCCTCTTCCCGGCTTCTCCCTGGCAGAAACCAACGATGGAGCAGGCTGACGGCATGCAGTGGCTCAAGCGCATCGCGATCGCGTTCGCCATCTTGTTGCTGGTGCTGGCAGCGGCACTGTGGTGGCTGCTCGGCACCGGTTCCGGCCTGCGCTTCGCGCTGGCGCGGGCCCAGGCCGCCGCCAACGGCGCGCTGCAGGTACAACAGGCGCAAGGCCGCCTGCTTGGTCCGCTGGACCTGGCTGGCGTGCGCTACGACAACGGCAAGGGCACCGTGGCGACCGTGGCCAAGGCGCATCTGGATCTGCGCTTCTGGCCCTTGCTGGCCATGCGTCTGCATGTACTCGCGCTGGATGTCGACGGCGTCGAGATCGCACTGCCCAAGCCTGCGCCGCACGACAGCTCCAGCTCCGGCAACTTCTCGCTGCAGCCACCGATCGAGCTGATCCTCGATCGCGTGCACGTGGGCACGGTGAAGCTGACGCGGGACGGCCAGCCGCTGTTCGCCTCCAGCCGGCTCGACCTGGCCGGCAGCTGGACCGACCGCGGCATCGAACTGCGCCAGCTTGTGCTGCAGGCACCCGACGGCCACGCCAGCCTCGACGGCAAGCTGGCGATCGGCACGCCATACCAGGGCAACGGCAAGGCCGCCTTCGCCTGGAAGATCGGCGACACCGACTATGCCGGCAGCCTCGACGCGCACAGCGATGGCACGCGGGCGCGCCTCGACCTCCGGCTCACTGCGCCGGCCGTGGCCCGACTGCAGGTGGACCTGACCCAATCCGGCGACTACGCCTGGACCGGCCAGCTCGACGCGCCGCGCTTCGACCCGAAACCGCTGCTTGGCGACAGCTCGCTGAAGGCATTGGCGATCGCCGTGCAGGGGCACGGCGACCGCTACGGCGGCACGCTCGACGGCCGGCTCGGTCTCAACGGCTACCAGTTGCTGCTGCAGCCGCTGCGCGCGCAATTCAGCCACGACTACGCCACGCTCGACCTGCAGCAGCTCAGGCTGGGCTCGCCGCAGGTCAAGGGCAGCATGGAAGCCAGCGGCACCGTGCAGCTCGCCGCCACACCGCTCAGCGCGACGCTGGACATCCGCTGGAACGACCTGCTGTTGCCGGCGGACCTGGCCGGACAGGCGATGGCCAGCCGCGGCGCGCTCAAGGCCAGCGGTAGCGCCGACAAATACCACGCCGAAGGCGACGTCGACATCGGTCCTCCGGGCAAACCTGCGAAGCTGGCGTTGAACCTCGACGGCACGTTGCAACAGGTCATCCTGCACACGCTGCAACTGAAACAGGCACAAGGCGGCCTGCAGGCGCACGGCACGCTGACCCTGCAGCCAGTGTTGGCATGGCGGGCCGCGGCCACCGCCGACCAGTTCGACCCTGGCCAGCTGTTCGCCGGCTGGAACGGCGCGCTGGATTTCGACATCGCCAGCAGCGGCAGCCTGCCGAAGAATGGCGCCGATGTCACGCTGGAGATCCGCCAGCTGACGGGCAAGCTGCGCGAGCGCGCGATCGGCGGCCACGGCAAACTGCACCTGTCGCCCGGCGAGGTGATCGACGGCCAGCTCGAGCTCGCCTCCGGCGGCAGCACGGTGAAACTGGCAGCCCGCCCCGGCGCCAGCAACGACGCCGACCTGCAGCTGGCGATCGCCTCGCTGGGCGACTGGCTGCCGGATGCCGGCGGACGTCTGGACGGCCATTTCAACATCCGTGGCAGGCAGCCCGGGCTCAGCCTCAACGGCCAGCTGCACGGCCAGTCGCTGGCCTGGCAGCAACAGAAAGTGGACGCGCTGCAGTTGATCGTCGGCATCCCCGACATCAGCCGTCCGGCCGGCAAGCTGGATCTGCAAACCCGCGGCGCGTACCTGCAGGGCCTGCAGTTCCAGCAGCTCCACCTGCTCGCCGAAGGCAGCCAGGGCGACCATCGGCTTGATGTCGAGGCCCGTGGCAGCCAGATCTCCGGCTCGCTCGCCCTGCACGGTGCACTGAAGGGAGCGGCGTGGAACGGCACGCTCTCCACGCTCGACCTGGAACCACAGGGCATGCCCGGCTGGCACCTGCGGCAACCCGCCCGGCTCAGTTACAACGCCGGGGCGATGGGCCTGTCCGAACTGTGCCTGAGCGCCGGCGACCCGCAGCTGTGCGTGACTGCACAACGGGACAAACGCGGTAACCTCGACGCCAGCTACCGGCTGCAGGCGCTGCCGCTGGCGCTGCTGCTGAACGCCAGCGGCAACGCCGACCTGCCGATACAGGCCGACGGCAGCATCGAAGGCAGCGGCAGGATCCATCGCAGCGCCGCCGGTGCGCTCAGCGGCAACGCGTCGATCAGCTCGACACAAGGCAGCATCAGCTACATCGACCATGCCGACGAGCCCCTGCTGCGCTACGACCAGCTGCGTCTGACCGCCGACCTCGCACCCGCCAGCCAGCGCATCGAGGTGCATGGCGGTCTCGACGACGGCGGTCGCATCGACGGTCAGGTCACGCTCACCGGCGCGCGGCAGGCATTGGGCGGCCAGCTCAACCTGCGCCTGAACAGGCTCGCCTTCATCGAGCTGTTCAGCAGCGAGGTAGCCAACGTCAAGGGCGGCATCGACGGCAACTTCCGTTTCACCGGCACGCTCAAGCAACCGGCGATCAGCGGCCAGGCTGACGTACGCGGTCTTGCCGCCGAGCTGCCTTCAGCCGGACTCAAGCTGAGCAAAGGCCAGCTCACGATCAGCACCGCCGATGCGCGGCAGTTCCTGATCCACGGCCAGCTGACGTCGGGGGCCGGCGCGCTGGCCATCGACGGTAGCGCCGGCCTCGGCACCGGTGCGCAAACGCATCTGACACTCAAGGGCAGCCAGTTCACCGCCGCCGACATCCCCACCGCCAAGGTGGTGATCTCGCCCGACCTCACCGTGAAGCAGGACGCCAACGGCATCGACATCGGCGGCGCGCTCGGCATCGACAGCGCCGACATCAACGCGGATAAACTGTCCGGCACCGGCGCCACCCGGCCTTCGCCCGACGTGGTGGTGGTCGATGCGAAACAGCAGCAGGAAGCCGCCAGCAAGCTGCCACTGAGCGCCGTGGTCAAGGTCGATCTCGGCCGCAAGACACATGTCGTTGGCATGGGCCTGGATGGCCGCGTCGGCGGCACGCTGACCGTGATCGAACGCCCGGGCCGCGCCACCATCGGGCAAGGCCAGCTCACCGTCAACGGTACCTACAAGGCCTACGGCCAGAACCTGGAGATCCAGCGCGGCCAGCTGCTGTTCGCCAGCACGCCGATCGACAACCCGGGCCTGAACATCCGCGCGGTGCGCAAGCTCAACCCGAACGCCACCATCGACGAAGGCCAGGAAGTCGGCCTGCTGGTTTCCGGCACCGCGCAGCGACCGATCCTCACCGTGTTCTCCAATCCGGTGATGGAGCAGTCCGACGCGCTGTCCTACCTGGTCACCGGCAAGCCGTTGTCGCAGGTGAAGGGCGGCGAAGGCGACATGGTGGGCGCGGCCGCGCAGGCGCTCGGCTCGGCCGCCGGTAACCTGCTGGCCAAAAGCATCGGTGCGAAGCTGGGCGTGGACGATGTCGGCGTGTCCAGCAACGCGGCGCTCGGCGGCAGCTCGGCGTTCACCGTGGGCAAGTACCTGTCGCCGCGGCTGTACCTCAGCTACGGCGTGGGCCTGTTCGAGCCGGGCGAGGTGATCACCCTGCGCTACCGCCTCAGCAAGCGCTGGAACTTCGAGGCGCAGCAGGCCACCGAATTCAGCCGTGCCAGCCTCAACTACCGCATAGAGAAATAGCTGCCGCGGGCAATGCTGACCTGCCGGCGTAGTCCATAGGTCATGCCCACAAGGCCGCCGCAGCGGACTATCGTGGACGTTTCCAAAGACCGAGGAACCACCATGCAACGCATCCGATGGGTACTGGCGACGGCGATCCTGTGCAGCCCTGCGGCATGGGCGGCGACACCGGCCAGCCCGCCTTCCGGCATCGACCTGGCCGGCATCGACCATGGCGTGAAGCCGGGCGACGATTTCTTCCGCTACGCCAACGGCCAGTGGCTGAAGACCGCGCAGATTCCCGCCGATCGCTCCAGCACCGGCACCTTCCTCAAGGTGTTCGAACGGGCCGAGAAGGACACCGCCGAGCTGATCCGCAACGCCAGTGCCGGCCACCCGCCCACCGGCAGCAACGCGCGCAGGATCGCCGACTATTACGCAGCGTGGATGGATACCGCCACCATCGAGCAGCATGGCCTGGCCCCGCTCAAGCCGGAGCTGGCGCAGATCGACGCGATCAGCTCGCGCGAGGACCTCGCCCGCGTGCTGGGCAGCCGCCTGCGCGCCGACGTCGACCCGATCAACGCCACCCACTTTCACACCCAGAACCTGTTCGGCCTGTTCGTGACGCAGGGGCTGGAAGATCCCTCGCACAACATCGCTTATCTGCTGCAGGGCGGCCTGGGCATGCCCAGCCGCGACTACTACCTGTCCAGCGACCCGCACATGCTGGCAACGCGCGGCAAGTACCTGACCTACATCGGCGTCCTGCTGAAGCAGGCCGGCATCGCCGACGCAGCGGCCAAGGCAAGAACCGTCCTCGATCTGGAGACGAAGATCGCGAAGGCGCAGACGGACCTGCTCGACAGCCAGGACATCCACAAGGCCAACAACCTCTGGCGCATGGCCGACTTCGCGCGGAAGGCGCCGGGCCTCGACTGGGCCGGCTACTTCAAGGCCGCCGGCCTGGACGGCCAGCAGCAGATCGACACCTGGCAGCCGAATGCGGTGACCGGCCTGTCGGCGCTGACCGCCAGTGAGCCGCTGCAGGCGTGGAAGGACCTGCTGCTGTTCCACACCATCAACCAGAGCGCCGGCCTGCTGCCGAAGGCCTATGCCGACCTCAGCTTCGACTTCTACGGTCGCACCCTGCAGGGCACGCCGCAGCAGCAGCCGCGCTGGAAGCGTGCGGTCGGCGCCACCAGCGGCGACCTCGGCGACGCGGTGGGCCAGCTCTACGTCAAGCACTACTTCCCGGCGTCGTCGAAGGCGGAAATCGAGCAGCTGGTGAAGAACCTGATCGCTGCCTTCAACGACCGCATCGACACGCTGAGCTGGATGACCCCGGCCACGCGCGAAAAGGCCAAGGCCAAGCTCGCCACCCTGCGCGTCGGCGTGGGCTACCCCGACAGCTGGCGCGACTACAGCTCATTGCAGATCCGTGCCGACGACGCACTCGGCAACCACCTGCGCGCCGACAAGTTCGAGTACGAACACCAGCGCGCCAAGCTCGGCCAGCGTGTCGACAAGGGCGAATGGTGGATGACCCCGCAAACCGTCAACGCGCTGAACCTGCCGCTGC
The DNA here is from genome assembly GCF_018101315.1 of Rhodanobacter sp. B2A1Ga4. Lineage (NCBI taxonomy): Bacteria > Pseudomonadati > Pseudomonadota > Gammaproteobacteria > Lysobacterales > Rhodanobacteraceae > Rhodanobacter > Rhodanobacter sp. B2A1Ga4. The sequence goes on from NZ_JADBJR010000003.1 coordinate 10,746, forward strand.
AGAACGCGCTGAACTTCCCCGCCGCGATCCTGCAGCCGCCGTTCTTCGACCCGCATGCCGATGCCGCCGCCAACTACGGCGCGATCGGTTCGGTGATCGGCCACGAGATCAGCCACAGCTTCGACAACATGGGCGCGGAGTTCGACGCCGAAGGCCGCCTGGCGAACTGGTGGACGCCGGAAGACCTGGCCCACTTCAAGGCCGCCGGCCAGCAACTGGCGAAACAGTTCGACCAGTACGAGGCGCTGCCCGGCCTGCACGTCAACGGCGAGCAGACCCTGGGCGAGAACATCGCCGACGTCTCCGGCCTCACCATCGCCTACCTCGCGTACCACAAGTCGCTCGGCGGCAAGCCCGCCCCGGTGATCGACGGCCTGACCGGCGACCAGCGCTTCTTCCTCGCCTTCGGCCAGACCTGGCGCGGCAAGATCCGCGACGCCGCCCTGCGCCAGCGCCTGGCCACCGACGTGCACGCGCCCGGCGACTTCCGCGCCGAAACCGTGCGCAACCTTGACCAGTGGTATCCCGCCTTCGACGTGAAGCCGGGCGAGAAGCTGTACCTGGCGCCGAAGGACCGGGTAAAGATCTGGTAGACGTTTGCCACCGCTGAAAACGAAGGGCCGCATGCAAGTGCGGCCCTTTTGCGTGGTGCTCGAGCGGTTGTGGCCACAGGCGACTCCGCCAGAAAACCGGCCGGCAACCAGGACCTACTTCTTCCTGGCTGCCCGCTGGGCAAGCGCTGCGCCATTGGCCGCCACCGCGGCGCGGATGAGTTGCCTGAAGGCAGTGGCGTTGACCTGCTCGCCTTCGCGCAAGTCGATCGCACGCCGCGCGTTCCCTTCCAGACTGGCGTTGAAAAGCTTCTTCGGATCGCTGATGGCGGCACCGCGGGCGAAGGTCAGCTTCACATACTGCTTGTACGACTCCCCGGTGCAGACAATGCCGTCATGCGACCACACGGGCGTTCCCCCTGACGTCGGCTTGGCCCATTTCCACTCCTCCTGGATCCCGGGGTCGGCTTCGTGGATAAGCTGGCGGACACGTGCGAGCATCTCGCCCCGCCAATCCCCCAGCTCCTGAATCCGCCGGGTGATCTTCGCTGACGCGGTCTCGCCATCCGGATGATCTGTCGGCTTCATGTTTTCTCCCTTCCCGTTTCGCTGGCCGGGTCTGCGCAGGCAGGGGAAGGAGCATAACCCGCAACGTCACGGGCGTTGCGCCCAAGCCATCTCCCAATGTATAACATACGTTATAACAAACCTCGGAGACTGCCATGAAGCTGAAGATCACCACCATCGGCAACTCCGCCGGCGTCATCCTGCCGCGCGAACTGCTGGCCCGCCTGCGCCTGGAAAAAGGCGACGAACTGTTCGCCCTGGAAACCCCCGACGGCATCCGCCTCACCACCTACGACCCCACCCTGGCCAGGCAGATGGAAGTGGCCGAGGAAGTGATGCGCAAGCGGCGCACCTTGTTGCACAAGCTGGCGCAATAGGCAGATGAACATGATCATCTGGATCGAACGACCACTCGCCATCGCGATCCACGAACGCCAGTTGGCCGAACATGGCGGCGGCATCGGCGTGCGCGATGAACACCTGCTGGACTCGGCGCTAGCCCGCCCCCAGCAAGCGCATGCCTATGGCGATCCGCCGCCTGATCTTGCCGACCTGGCCGCCAGTCTCGCCTTCGGCCTGGCCCGCAATCACCCCTTTGTCGACGGCAACAAGCGCACGGCGGCCGTGGCTTGCGAAACCTTCATCATGCTCAATGGGGGTGTCCTGGCTGCCGATGACCTTGAGCTGTATCCGCAGTATCTCGCCCTCGCCGAAGGCAGCCTGGCTGAAGCCGAATTCGCCGCATGGCTGCGCCAGCACATCAGGCTCGACACCGGTTCAAGCGTCAACGAGCCACCCGCACGCTACGCGCGCTGAATCCGCCTGCTACACACCCGGGACGGACATGCGCGCCCGACCATGCTCAGTCCTGCACCATGCCGATCGTGTGCAGCCACGCTTCGGCCAGCTTCGACCAGCCGGTGATCGGGTTCGCGGTGGGACGCAAACCGAAGGCATGGCCACCATGCGCATACAGGTGCATTTCCGCCGGCACCTTCGCCTTCGCCAGTGCGGTGTAGTAGACCAGCGACTGATTCACGCCATCCACGTAATCGTCTTCCGCCTGAACCAGAAACGTCGGTGGCATTTTGCTGGAGACCGGCACGTTGGGATTCAACTTGTCATCATCCGTGGCGAGATGTCCCGGATAGATCGGCATGGCGAAATCCGGTCGCGCGCTTTCCCGGTCGGCTGCATCCACCGGCGCATACAGGTGACGATCGAAGTTCGTGCTGATTTCCGCCACCAGGAAACCGCCGGCCGAGTAGCCCAGCACGCCGATCCTGTGCGGGTCGACGTGCAGCGCGGCGGCTTGCGAACGCACCAGCCGCATCGTCCGCTGCACATCCTGCAACGAGGACACCGACAAGGCGAAGTTGTGCGGACGGCAATCGCACTTCCAGTCGTAAGGCAGGCTCGGCACGCGATACTTCAGCAGCACGCAGGTGATGCCACGCGAGGTCAGCCAGTCGCAGGTCTCGGTGCCTTCCAGGTCGATGGCAAGGATCTGGAAACCGCCGCCGGGAATCACGACAACCGCCGCGCCCGTATTCTTCCCTGTGGGCGCATACACCGTCATGGTGGGCCGCGTGACATTGGTCACCGCCGTCACCGGTTTGCCCGCCAGCAGCTTCTCGCTCACCGTCGCCGTTTCCGGCCCGGGCACCGGCTGCAGATCCGGCGCCGCACCCGGCCATATCGATACCTGCGTGTGCCCGGCAGCAGGCTGCCAGACCGGTGTCTTCGCCTGCACGCTGGTGCACAGCGCCAGCAGTCCAAGCGCAGCGATGCAAAATTTCATGGCGACTCATCCTTGCTGGCGCGTGGCCAGGCGGCATGTATGGGACGGGAAATCAGCGGGAGCACAGCGTGCCTACCCTGCGTGAGGTATCGGCCCGGCAGCGGCAGGTTTTGTGGCTTTCCCGGGATGAGTCGCCGACAGCAGCCTGTGCAGGGATTCAGCCGCCCTGCGCTCCCTCGATACCCAGCCCGTCGATGCTGGCGATCCCGGCCGAATCAAACCCTGCCAACGCGCTGAACCGCCGCCCCCGCTCCGCATAGTCCTTGAACTGATCGAAGCTGGGCGCTCCTGGCGAAAGCAGGATCACGCCCGCGGCGGGAGTGCAGGCCCTGGCCTCGGCGACCGCCGCTGCCAGGTTGTCGACCAGCGTCAACGGACAGGCGATGCCTGCTGCGCGCAAGGCTTCGGCGATGCGTGCGCCGTTGCTGCCCATGCAGACGATCGCGTGCGCCGGGGTGTTGCGCATCACCTCGACGAACGGCGTCCAGTCCAGCCCGCGGTCGTGGCCGCCGACCAGCACGGTTACCGCGCGACCGTACAGGCTTTCCAGTGCGGCCAGCGTGGCCAGTGGCGTGGTGCTGATCGAGTCGTTGACCCAGTGCCAGCCGTCGTGCTCGCCCAGCGGTTGCAGGCGGTGCGGCAGCGGGCGGAAGCTTGCCAGTGAAGGCGCGGCGGCCAGCGCATCCATGCCGATCACCTCCAGCGCAGCCAGCGCGGCGCAGGCGTTCAAGGCGTTGTGCAGGCCGGGCGCGGCCAGTTGCGCCACGGGGAATACCTGTTGCGTGCCGCGGCAGATGACCTCGCCTGCAACGTGCCAGCCTTCGGCCTGGCCGAACAGCAGGCGCTGCGGATGTGAGCCGGTGAGGGCCAGCAGATTCGGCTGCAAGGCGTTCACCAGCAGATGGCGCGACACGTCAGCCAGCTTCAACTTGTCCGCCACGTAGCGCTCGCGCGAGCCGTGCCAGTCCAGGTGTTCCTCGTACAGGCTGGTAATCACGCCCAGTTCCAGCGGGCCGGCTTCGCCGGTCTGGAAGCTGGACAGCTCAATCACCCACAGGTCGGCGCGCTGGTCGAGCAGCTCCAGCAACGGCAGGCCGATATTGCCGGCCAATGCAGTGCGTACGCCGAGTGCGCGCGCCAGGTGTGCGATCAATGCGCTGGTGGTGCTCTTGCCCTTGGTGCCCGTGACCGCGATCACGCGGGCATGGGGGTTCTCGCCGAACCAAAGCGCGGTGCCTGAGGTGAACTGTGTGCCTTGCGCCTGTGCGGCCAGCAGTGCCTGCTTGTAGGCTGAGATCCCAGGCGATTTCACCACCACGTCGAACTGGCCCAGCGTCGCTGCATCCGGTTCGCCGGCGACAACCTCGAGCGCGGCATCGAACGCGCGCGCGGCGTCGACTTCGGCGGCGCTGCAGAACAAGGTCAACGGCTGACCTGGCAACCGCACGCGCAGGGCCTTGATGACCGCGTGACCTTCGCGCCCGAAACCCCAGATCGCCACGCGGCGACCGGCCAGGTCGGTAAAGCGCATCAACCGATCGCCGCCAGCGCGGCCTGCAGCCGTGCCGGCACGCGATGCTCGGCAGACGGCTCAAGCCACGGCTCCAGCGCCAACTGTGCGATATCGAGCTGCGGCAGGATCTCGCTGCGGAAGCGTTCGACCAGTGCGTCTTCCTGCCATTCCGGCCGCTGGCTCAGTGCGTACATCGCGGCGCGCGCCTCGGCGCCCTCGCCCACGCATTCGAACGGCTTGTGGTCCTGGTATTCCAGCAGCGCGTCGAAACCGGCGGCCTGCGTTTCATCGTCGAGCAGGTTGCGACCGAAGATCGCCAGCAGCCGCGGCTTGGGCAGGAACGGTGCCAGCGCCAGGAACACGAAGTGGCATTTCGGGCACTGCCCGCACCAGCGGTCGACCGGCTTCGGGCCGAGCAGCTTGAAGTTGCGGTTGCAGCTGGAGAACACGTCGAAGTACGGCGTCAGCTTCGCGAACGCGCGGGTGATCGCCAGCTCCGAATACGGTCGCAGCAGCGAGCAGTAGTCGAGGTCGGCGGCGACGTGGCTGTGCAGCCAGTCACCCAGAAGGCGCTCGAACGCGAGGCTCTTGCTCCACTGGTGATTCACCTGCTGGCCGTCGTATTCCAGCGTGGCGGCCGAGGCGGAGCGTTCGTTGGCAAAGGCGATCGAATCGTAGCCGTACAGGATCGCCGCCACGGCGAGGATCGCCGAGTTCACCGCGGTCACCGGGATATGCCCGTTCCACGCGCCCAGCCGGTTCAGCTCGAACAGGCCCGGCGCCAGCTCGCGCTGGATGTTCAGCGTGGGCAGCCCGGTGCGTTCGGCGCAGGCCGCGATCAGCGCGGAATTGCCGACCCACACCGCGGTCGCCTCGCGGCCGATGGCCTTGATCGCCTCCACCGCCACCAGCGAATCCTTGCCGCCGCCGATCGGCACCAGGGTGCGCCTAGGCAGATCGAGCGCGCCGACCGAGGGCGCACTGCCACCGCGAGGGAACGCGATCCGACCACGCAGATCCAACCCGTTGCGGTAGGCAAACTCGGCCAGGCCATGCAGGTACAGCTGGTCCAGCAGCTCGGCGGTGGCATCGTCGAGCGGGCCATCGGCCAGCTCGATCTGCGGCGGCACGCCGGCCTTGTAGTAGCTGACGCCGGCGATCAGGTGCAGCAGCTTCAAGGCGGCGTCGAACGCCGCCGCACGCGCGGCCGGCAGCGCCGGCGCCTGCGGGAAACGGATGCGCTCGACCAGTTCCTCGCCATCGTCGAACGCATACGCCAACTCGGCCACGCCATCGGCGTAGCTGCAGCGCACGAAGCGGAATACCTGGGTCAGGCGCGGCTGGATCGTGTGGCTCACATCTTTCTCCATCGCCCGCATCACCGGAGCGAACAGGCTGATTCTAGCTTCGAGTGGTACCGGTCCGATGGCTTTCGGCGGGCAAAGGGCGGGACAAACGACGATCCTGCGACTTTCGCCCGCCCCCATGGACAGGCGAACCAGGCGAACTCCGGATCAGGCTTCGATCACCACTTCGTCGGCCTCGTCGCGCAGGTTGTAGTGCGAGGACATCACCTTGCCATAGGCGCCGGCCTGCGCGATCAGGATCACGTCGCCCTCCTGCGCTTCCTGCAGGCGGCGGTCGGTACCCAGCACGTCACCGCTCTCGCAGATCGGGCCGACCACCTGGTACAGCGCGGTGGCCGGTTCGCCGAGCCGGCTCAGGTTGACGATCTTGTGCCAGGCGTCGTACAGCGCGGGGCGGATCAGGCTGTTCATGCCGGTGTCGACGCCGAGGTAGCGGAAGCCGCCCTTATCCTTCTGCTGGGTCACCCGCGTCAGCAGCACGCCGGCGTCGGCCACCAGGTAACGGCCCGGCTCGATCCACAACTGGTACTGCGGATAGACCGCCTTGACCTCGCGCAGCGCACGGTCGAGCGCGGCGATGTCCAGCGGCGCCTCACCCGGATGCGCCGGCACGCCGAGCCCGCCGCCGATATTGAGGAACACCACGCTGCCAATGCGCTCGGCCAGGCTGGCCAGCTGCGCGTACACCTCGCCCCAATGCGCGGCATCGAGCACGCCCGAACCCAGGTGTGCATGCAGGCCGCGCACGCTGACGCCATGCGTCTCGGCCAGCTGCAGGAACAGCGGGAGCTGATCCAGCGGCAGGCCGAACTTGCTGCCACTGCCGCCGGTACGCACCTTCTCGTGATGGCCCAGGCCGCGGCCCAGGTCGATCCGCAGCACGATCTCGCGGCCACGGAACAATTCACCCCAGTGCTGCAACGGGTGCAGCGCATCGAGCGTGACGGTGGCGCCGATGCCCAAGGCCAGCACGTAGTCCTCGCGCGGGGCGAAGTTCGGCGTGAACAGCGGCGGCGCCACTTCCGGCACGATCGCGCCCACCGCAACCAGCTCGCCGGGCGAGACGCATTCGAACGCGAAGCCCTCCTCGGCCAGCGCGCGCAGGATCGCCGGATGGGTGTTCGCCTTTACCGCGTAGTGGAAACGGTCCACCGCCGCCAGCGACTTCAGCTCGCGCGCCTGCTGGCGCACCGTGGGCAGGTGGTAGACGTAACGCGGCGTGGCTTCGGCGGCCAGCTGCAGCAGGCGCGACCGCTGCGCCTCGCGCCACCACGCCGGCACCACTGGAACGACTTCGCCGCCGCCATACAACATCTGCCAGCTGGGGCCGAACAACGCACTGTCGTCGGTACGCAGCGCGCCGGCGCCGATCAGCAGGTCGTGCAGGTGCGGCAGCAGCGCATCGACCACTTCCTCGTCCACCACGAAAGTGAGGTTCAGGTTGTTCGACGACTGCGAAATCATGTGTACGCGCAACTGGCCGAACTCGGCCAGCACGCCGGACAAGGTGTGCAACAGCGAGCGCATGCCGCGGCCGACCAGGGTGATCGCGGCGCACGGAGCGATCACCTTGACCCGGCACACCTTGGCCAGATCCGACGCCAGCGCCGCGATCGCGTCGGAATCGAGCAGGTTCTCGGTGGGGTCGAGCGACACGGTGACGTTGGTCTCGGCCGAACCGATCAGGTCCACCGACAGGCCATGCTTCTTGAACTGCGCGAACACGTCGGCGAGGAAGCCGACCTGCTGCCACATCCCCACCGACTCCATCGAGACCAGGGTGATGCCCTTGCGCGCGCTGACCGCCTTGACGCTGGGCGCGTGCGCGCGCACCTCGGGACCGATCACCGTGCCCTCGAGCTCGGGGCGGTTGGTGTCCTTGATCAGCAGCGGCACGCGCGGTTCGCGCAGCGGCGACAGGCAGCGCGGGTGCAGCACCTTGGCACCGGTGGAGGCGATTTCCTGCGCCTCCTCGTAATCCAGCCGCTGCAGCAGGCGCGCGCCCGGCACCTGGCGCGGGTTGGCGGTGAACATGCCAGCCACGTCGGTCCAGATCTCCACCCGCTGCGCCTTCAGCAGCGCACCGAAATACGCGGCCGAGGTATCCGAGCCGCCGCGGCCGAGCAGCACGGTGCGGCCATGCTGTTCGCGCGCAATGAAGCCCTGGGTGATGAACACCTCGCCCAGCGCGGCGAGTCGCGCATTCAAAGCCGGGTCCGGCTTCGCCTCGACCATCGCCGACAGCAGCCGGGTGCGCTCGTTCTGGTTCGGCAACGCAACCGCCGCCAGGCACTCGCGCGCGTCCAGCCACTGCGTGGACAGGCCGCTGTGGCTGAGGAACGCCGCGCCGAGTGCGCTGGACATCAGTTCGCCGTGCGCCTGCACCTGCGCCTGCCAGGCCAGCTCGCCGCGCGCCGCGGGACCGTCTTCGGCCAGCCGCGCCAGCTCGCTCAGCCGCTCGCCGAGCGTGTCCGGCAACGCCAGTTGCATGTGCTCCAGCAGGTCGTAGTGACGTTGCGCAATCGCGCCGGCCGCCGCCTTGCGTTTGTCCTGCCCGCCCTCGCCGCACAGCTGTTTCAGCGCGTCGGTGATACCGGTCAGCGCGGAAACGACGACCAGCACGCGCGCGCCTTCGGCACGGCGGCTAGCGACCAGTTCGCGGATGTTCTGCCAGCGGGGAAGCGTGGCGACACTGGTGCCGCCGAACTTCATCACGATCCAGGGGGCGTCGGCGGAGAGCGGCGCGGGGTTGGGCGGGGTCACGAGGGTTCGCTTTCGGTGGTTGGGATTTGGAATCGGGTCAGTGTTGCGCTGCGTCATCGCAAATGCAATGGGTAGCGGCTGATGGAGCGTTTGGACGTATGGACGTCTGAATGGTTTTCTGATCCCTCCCCTGCCTGCTCCAAGGGATTTCTTCGATCGCAGGTGAGGGTCGAAGTGGGGTTCTCCGGGCTTTCGGTGACGACGCCAAAGGCTGCATCGACCGGAAGGCTTTCGAGTGGCACTTTGGGGCTTTTGGGTGACCGTGTGCTACCCCTCCTCAATCCTCCCTCCCGCAAGGGGACTTCCTTCGGTCGCTGAAGGAGAGGAGGCGAACGCCACCCGGGCCTCGCGCCCTGCTCCCTCCCCTGCTTGCAGGGGAGGGCTGGGGTGGGGTGCTCTTGGCTTTTGATCGTGACGGACGAGATTGCCTTGTTTGTCGGGCGTTTGCGTGGTGCTTTTGGGCTTTGCGGCGACCCTGGGCTACCCCTCCTCAATCCTCCCCTGGAAGGGGAGGAGGCGAACGCGTGCGCTGCGCGCACTTCTTTATTGAACAAAGACGGGGATCTTGCCGATGCGGGACTGCCATTCGCGCGGGCCAGTCTGGTGCACCGAGCTGCCACCCGAATCGACCGCCACGGTCACCGGCATGTCCTCGACGGTGAACTCGTAGATCGCCTCCATGCCGAGATCGGCGAAGCCGACCACGCGCGAGGCCTTGATCGCCTTGGAGACGAGGTACGCCGCACCGCCCACGGCCATCAGGTACACCGAGCGGTGCTTCCTGATCGCCTCGATCGCAGCGGGGCCGCGCTCGGCCTTGCCGACCATGCCGAGCAGGCCGGTCTGCGCCAGCACCTGTTCGGTGAACTTGTCCATGCGCGTCGCTGTGGTGGGGCCGGCCGGGCCGACCACTTCCTCGCGCACCGGATCGACCGGGCCCACGTAGTAGATGAAGCGGTTCTTGAAATCCACCGGCAGCGGCTCGCCCCGGTTGAGCATCTCGACCATGCGCTTGTGTGCGGCGTCGCGGCCGGTGAGCAGCTTGCCGTTGAGCAGCAGGGTCTCGCCCGGCTTCCAGCTGGCGACGTCGTCCCGGGTCACCGTGTCGAGGTTCACCCGGCGGCCCTTGGACGCGTCGTAGGTGAGCTTCGGCCAGTCTTCCAGCGACGGCGGATCAAGCATCACCGGGCCGGAACCGTCCAGCACGAAGTGCGCGTGGCGGGTGGCGGCGCAGTTCGGGATCATCGCCACCGGCAGGTTCGCCGCGTGGGTCGGGAAATCCTTCACCTTCACGTCGAGCACGGTGGTGAGGCCGCCCAGGCCCTGCGCGCCGATGCCGAGCGCATTGACCTTGTCGAACAGCTCGATGCGCAGCTCCTCGGCGCGGTTGGCCGGGCCGCGCGCGATCAGCTCCTGGATGTCGATCTCCTCCATCAGCGCCTCCTTCGCCATCAGCATCGCCTTCTCGGCGGTGCCGCCGATGCCGATGCCCAGCATCCCCGGCGGGCACCAGCCGGCGCCCATGGTGGGCACGGTCTTCAGCACCCAGTCGACGATGGAGTCGGACGGATTGAGCATGACGAACTTGCTCTTCGCCTCGGAGCCGCCACCCTTGGCCGCCACGATCACCTCGACGGTGTCGCCCGGCACGATCGACATGTTCACCACCGACGGCGTGTTGTCCTTCGTGTTGATGCGCTTGCCGGCCGGGTCGGCCAGCACGCTGGCGCGCAGCTTGTTGTCCGGGTCCATGTATGCGCGGCGCACGCCTTCGTTGGCCATGTCCTCCAGCGACATGGTGGCGTCGTCCCAGCGCACGTTCATGCCCACCTTGAGGAACACGGTGACGATGCCGGTGTCCTGGCACAGCGGCCGATGGCCTTCGGCGGCCATGCGCGAGTTGATCAGGATCTGCGCCATCGCGTCCTTCGCGGCGGGCGATTCCTCGCGCTCGTACGCCGCGGCGAGGCTCTTGATGTAGTCGACCGGGTGGTAGTAGCTGATGTACTGCAGCGCGTCGGCGACGGACTGGATCAGGTCTGCTTGCTTGATGGTGGTCATGGTTTGGACAGGCGGCTTCGATTCGGGGATCAAGGCACCGGTGAACGGCTGTTCCCGGCGCACAACCCTCTTATTGTGCCGCAAATCGGCCCGCCGCCCGTAAGCGGCCCACCGCCGCATGCCCCGGCATCATGCTTCCGCACATCCGACGCGCGGGTACATGCCGCAAGAAATTCCGGGCGATCGAGCACTTCCATGATCAGACACGCGGGTCCACACTCGCGCGGCCAGCGCGGATGGTCTTCAGGGGCCGCGACGGGGTGTGGGGTGGACTCGATTGCAAGCTGCCGGCGAACTGCCGCAGCCACAACGGGCCCGACGTTTCGACTACGAGTTCCATGCCGGCAAGAACGGCGATGCGCCGCGCGCCGGCATTGCTGTCTGTCACTTGCCGGCAGCGCCCGCCGGTACCATCTCGGGCGGTTGCCAGACCGGAAACCACCATGCCCCGCAACCGCAGATTCATCCAGCTCGACGTGTTCTCCGCCAGGCCGCTGCTGGGCAACCCGCTGGCCGTGGTGGTCGACGGCGACGGCCTGGACGACGCCACGATGCAGGCGTTCGCGCGCTGGACCAACCTTTCCGAAACCACCTTCCTGCTGCCGCCGACCAGCGCCGCGGCAGACTACCGCGTGCGCATCTTCACCCCACGCCAGGAACTGCCGTTCGCCGGCCATCCCAGCGTGGGCAGCGCGTATGCCGCGATCGAGTCCGGGCTGGTGCCGCCGGACAAGCGGCAGTTGCTGCAGGAATGCGCGGCCGGGCTGCTGCCGGTGCGCGTCGAGGGCAGCGGCAGCGAGCGGATCATCCACGTGCAGGCGCCGCCGGCCGAGTTGCGGACCGTGGCAGCACAGCAGCGTGCCCGGCTCGGCTGGGCCGTGCATGCCGAACTGGCGGAAAGCCAGCTGCGCCTGATCGACAACGGGCCGCGGTGGTTCGTCTGCGACCTGCACGAGGAGGCCGCGGTGCGGCAGCTGCAGCCCGACCTGGCCGCGATCGGCGCGCTCTGCCAAGCCGCCGGCGCCGTCGGTGTCAGCGTGTTCGGCCGGCAGCGGACGGGCGAGGCGAGCATGGCGGTGCGCGCGTTCTGCCCGGCCGACGGCATTCCCGAGGACCCGGTCACCGGCAGCGCCAACGCCGCGATCATGGCCTTCCTCGCCGAGATCGGCGACCCGGCGGGTTATGGCCTGCACTACCGCGCCAGCCAGGGGCGCGAAGTGGGCCGCGACGGCTGCGTCGAGGTGGTACGCGACGCGACGGACGGCAGCATCAGCGTCGGCGGTGCCTGCGCCGTGAGCATCCGTGGCGAGCTTCAGCTGGACTGAATACTTGCCCGCCCGCGCGACGGCCGCCATGCTGCGGCTCCCTCCGTCAGCGACCTCCCCCGCATGAACGACACCTCTCCTGGCTACGTGCGCAGCCTGCGCCCGTGGGACGCCGCCCTGATCGTGGTCGGCGGCATCATCGGCGGCGGCATCTTCCTCAACCCCGGCATCGTGGCGCAGCGCACCGAGTCGGGGCTGGCGCTGCTGCTGATGTGGGTGGCCGCGGGCCTGCTCACCCTGGTCGGCGCACTGTGCTACGCCGAGCTCGGCGCGCGCCGGCCGCACGCGGGCGGCACCTACGTCTACCTGCGCGAGGCGTTCGGGCCGCTGGCCGGCTTCCTGTTCGGCTGGACCATGCTGCTGGTGATCTACTCCGGCTCCACCGCGGCGGTGGCGACGATCTTCGCCAGCTATGCCGCGGCGTTGTTCGGGCTGCCGCCGGCGTGGGCGCTGCCGCTGACGGTCGGTGCGCTGGTCTTCGTCAGCGGCATCAATCTTTTCGGCATCCGCCTCGGCGCGCAGATCCAGAACCTGTTCGCCCTGCTCAAGCTGCTGGCGGTGGCGGTGCTGGTGGTGTGCGGCCTGTTCCTTGCCGGTGCCGGGCACGGCCAGGTGCTGGCCGCCGATCCGGCGCGCAGCGGCGTCGGCTTCATGGGCGCGGCGCTGCCGGTGCTGTTCGCGTATTCCGGCTTCACTTACCTCAACAACCTCGCCGGCGAAGTGCGCGACCCGCAACGCACGCTGCCGCGCGCGCTGACCCTGGGCATGCTGCTGGTGATCGGCGCCTACGCTCTGGTCAACGTGGCCTATCTCGCCGTGCTCGGCCACGCCGGACTCGCCGCCAGCACCGCGCCGGCGGCGGACGTGATGCAGCAGGTCGCCGGCCCGGTCGGTGCGAAGGTGATCGCGCTGGGCGTGGCGATCTCCACCCTCGGCTTCTGCAACATCACCCTGGTCGCCGGCGCGCGGGTGCTGCAGGTGATGGGCGAGGACGGGCTGTTCTTCCGCGCGGTGGCGCGGCTGCATCCGCGCTGGCGCACGCCGAACACCGCCTTGCTGCTGCTCTCCGGCTGGGCGATCGTGCTGGCGCTGTCGGGCAGCTACGGCCAGTTGCTGGACTACGCCACCTTCGGCGACTGGCTGGCCTGCGCGATCGGCGTCGGCACGCTGTTCTGGTATCGCCGCCACGACCGCGCATCCGGAGGCTTCCGCGTGCCCGGCTACCCATGGCTGCCGCTGCTGTTCATCGCCGCGGTGACAGTGGTGGTGGTGCTGTCGCTGCGCGACAACCCGCGCAACACCGGGATCGGCCTGCTGATCATGGCCGCCGGCGTACCCGTCTACGCTGTCTGGCGCCGCCTGTTCAGCCGCACGCTGCCCTAAGCGGGCGGCAGCAATGCCACAATGCGCGGATCGACTTCAGGGAGATGGTGGATGGTGCCCGTGCAAGCCCAGGTTCTGCCGATCGGCCAGGAAAGCGGCATCGTGGCCGAGAAGGTACGTGACGGCATCGACCTCCAGGTCAACGGCGAGCACTTCCGCCACACCGGCGATCCGCAGATGCCGCTGCTGTGGTACCTGCGCGACGTGCTGCAGCTGACCGGCACCAAGTACGGCGGCGAGCATGGCGAGAACGGCGCCGACCTGGTGCTGCTCGACGGCAAGGCGGTCTCCGCGATCACCGTGTCGCTCGCCAGACTGGCCGGCAAGGCGGTGACCACGGTGGAAGGCCTGGCCGCGAACGACGGCAGCCTGCATCCGCTGCAACAGGCCTTCATCGACGAGGACGCGATCGGCTGCGGCTACTGCACGCCGGGCTGGCTGATCGCCGGGGTCGACCTGCTGCGGCGCAAGCCCCATCCGAACGACGGCGACATCGACCAGTTGCCGAACCTGTGCCGCTGCGGCTGCCAGACGCGCGTGCGCCGCGCGATCAAGCGCGCCGCCGGCAAGGCGGGCCGGCCATGAGCGGCCACGGCATCCGTCTCTCGCGCCGCCGCTTCCTGCAGGTACTGGCCGGCGGCGCCGGCGCGCTGGTGGTCGGCATCCGTCTCGCCGAGGCCGCCGACGCGCCGCTGCCGCCGGCCATGCTCGGCGACGACCTCTACGACCTCGGCGCCTACGTGCGCATCGACGCCGACGGCAGCGTGCTGATCGGCGCGCGCGATCCGGACACCGGCACCGGCGTGGCCACCGCGCTGCCGCGGATCATCGCCGAGGAACTCGACGCCGACTGGAACCGCGTCGGCGTGGTGGCGCTCGGCCTCGGCGTGGGCAGCGACAACGGCAAGCCGCGCTGGACCTACGGGCGCCAGGTCGGCGGCACCGGCGGTTCGATCCCCGCCGCGTGGAACGAGCTGCGCCAGGTCGGCGCGGTAGCGCGCTGGCTGCTGCTGCAGGCAGCGGCGCGCCGGCTCGGCGTGCCGGCCAGCCGCCTGCGTTGTGACGCCGGCACGGTGATCGCCCCGGACGGCCGACGCTTCGGCTACGGCACCCTGGCCGCGGACGCCAGCAAGATCGCGCTGCCGCCCAGCGTGCCGCCACTGAAGAACGCGGCGGACTACAAGCTGATCGGCCAGAGCGCCGGCGACGTCGACGCGCGCGCGATCGTCACCGGCCAGGCCCGCTATGCGATCGACCACCACTACGGTGACGCGCTGCTCGCCGTGCTGGTGCACTGCCCGTGGCCGGACGGCACCCTGGCCCACATCGACACCACTGACACGCTCGCCGTGCCGGGTGTACTGAAAGTGGTGCAGCTGAAGCCCGAGCCCGGCCAGCCGCCGGGCAGCACGGTGATCGCCCCGGCCGTGGCGGTGCTGGCCGAGGACACCTGGGCCGCGCTGCAAGGCCGCGACAAACTCAAGCTCGAATGGAAGCCCGGCGTCAGCGGCGGCGAGAACAGCGCCGCGCTGGAGCAGCAGGCCACCGCCCTGCTCGCCGATGACAGCGTTCCCACCAGCCGCGTGCGCAACGACGGCGATGTCGATACCGCCGCCAGAAAAGCTGCGCGTCGCCTCGACGCCACCTACGTGCAACCGTGGCTGGCACACGCTACCGCCGAACCGATGAACTGCCTGGTGCGGCTGGACAAGGACCGCGCCAGCCTGGTCGTGCCGACCCAGGCGCCGCAGCAAGCCTGGGCCGTGGTGCAGCGCCTGACCGGCCTGGCCCCCGACCGCATCGACATCCGCGTGCCGCGCGTCGGCGGCGGCTACGGCCGCCGGCTCGACCACGACTACGTCGCCGAGGCGGTGATGCTGGCCAAGGTCGTCAACAAGCCGGTGCGCCTGCTGTGGACGCGCGGCCAGGACTTCAGCCACGACTACTACCGCGCCGGCAGCGTGCACCGGATCAGCGCGACCATCGACCGCAAGCGCCAGCTGCTGACCTGGCACCAGCGCATGGCCAGCGCCTCCGCGCTGGTCCGTCGCGGCGTGTCGGCCGACCGCCTGTGGACCTCCGAACTGCAGGCCGACCAGCTGCCCGCCGCGCTGGTGCCGAACTACCGCAGCGACTGGTACGCGCAGGAGTCGGCGATGCCGCGCGGCCCGATGCGCGGCATGCCGCACCTCAGCAACGCATTCGCGGTGGAAAGCTTCATCGACGAGATCGCGCACCAGTTGCGCGAGGACCCGCTGAAGACGCGCCTGCGCATCCTCGGCGAACCGCGCGCGTTGCCGTTGAGCAGCGGCGGCACGCTGGACACCGGCCGCCTAGCCAATGTGCTCAAGCTGGTCGCCGACCGCATCGAGTGGAAGAACTGGCTGCGCACCGTCAACGGCCTCGGCATCGCCTGCTGGCACGTCGACGGCGCCTACGTCGCGCATGCGATCGAGGCATCGATGCAGGGCGAGAGACTGGTCATCGAGCGCGTCGTCTGTGCCGTCGACGTCGGCCGCGTGATCAACCCGCTGGGCCTGCAGGGCCAGGTCGCCGGCGCCACGCTGGACGCGCTGTCCATCGCGCTGAACGCGGCCATCACCGTCAAGGGCGGCCAGGTGCAGCAGCACAGCTACAAGGATTACCCACTGGCCAGCATGGCGCAGCTGCCAAACGACGTCGAAGTGATCACCGTCGCCGACGAACGCGCGCCGGCCGGCGCCAGCTTCCTCGCCATGCCCACCGCCGCCCCTGCGCTGGCCAACGCGGTATTCCGCGCCAGCGCCGTACGCGTGCGCCGCCTGCCGCTGATGAAGGAACTGCTGCGGCTGCTGTAGGCGCGGCGGGATCCGGGAAATCCGGCATCAGCGATCGGAAGGTTCCATAAAAAAAAGCGGGACCGCCCCATGGCGGCCCCGTTTCAAAAGCCTCGCCGAGACCGTCCGGCCGACACGGCCGGACGGTGCATCGGTTACAGGCAGCCCGGGAACTTGAACGACGCGATGCGCGTGTTCCAGTTGAACGAGCCGGTGCTCTTCAGGTACTCGGTGGTGTACCAGAAGGTGCAATCGTCGACCGGGTCGACCGTCATCGCGCTGTAGTCGCCCCAGCGCGCCAGGTTGTTGCCGCTCTGCGAACCCAGGCCCTCGATGATGCTGTTCTCGGCCTGCATGGTGCTCAGCGCATCGGTGCCCAGGCGACCGGTGTAGCGGACCGCCGGGTGCAGTGCGCTGCTCGACACGCTGTAGCCCAGCGCCATGTCGCCCATCTTGTCCATCGCCACCGAACCCATCCAGCGATAGCTGGTGTCCGGCGAGAAGGTGGACTGCTGGTAGACCACCGGCGTAGTGCCCGGGTTGCGGACCTCATACCAGCGCACGCCGGTGTAGGGGTTCTTGTGCGTGGTGCCGACCTGCACCGAATGGCTCACCACCAGCGACTCGTGGTCGCCGAAGTTGCGGTAGGCCAGGCGGAACATCAGCCGGTCGGCCAGCGAGTCGAGCTTCTGGGAGGTGCTGGCCTGCGGGATGCAGGTACCGCCACCGCAGGCCGCGGCGAACGAGGCCACCGGAATGCTGACCGGTCCGGTCAACGTGGTGTTGGCCGTATTTGCCCAGTCCACGTGGAACTTCCACAGGTTCAGCTTGCTGGAGCCGAAGTTCATCAGGTAGTTCGGCGAACCGGCCGGCGGCGCGGTAGCACCGTCGAGGTCGGCCGGCAGCACGCCGCCGTAGCTGGTGGACAACTGGAAGCACTGCTGCGTGGCCGCGGCGCCGCTCAGCATCGCGTTGCGGTTGTAGGCGCAGAGCTTCGCACCGGCGAACGTGTTGCCGTTGAACATGTTGAACGTTTCGTAATAGGCATCCGGCCACACACCCATCTTCGGATAGTCGGGGAATGTGCTGCCGTAAGGGAACGCGTAGCGATAGTAGGCACCGGTGGCATCGCTGGTCGCCGATACCGCCACGCACTGGTAGTACGGCGCAGCAGTCACCGCGAACTGCGAGATCACCCAACGGCCGGCCGCCTTGTCGTAAACCACGGTGGCATCGCCATCGTTGTCGGTTTCGCACGGACCACCGAAACCGGCCCACAACGTATTGGTCGTCACCGGGCCGTAGGTCACCGCCTTGGTCGACTTGTCGAACACCGCGAACGCGCTGTTGACGATCTGCACGTACTGGGTGGCACCGACCGCACCGTTGGTATCCGGCGGCGCGCTGTTGACGGTGAACGTACCTTGCGGGCCGCTGAAACCCTGGCCCACGCCGTCGAAACCGGCGCCGAGCGCGGGCGCGAAGCTGCCGGTGGGGCTGCTCTGCACGGCGCCGTCGGTCTGGGTGCCCGGGCCGTCGATGAACGGCAGCCGGTGGGCCGGATGTGCGTGCGAGTTCTTGGTGAAATCATCCGGACGCGGCATCACGCCGCGCAGCGAATGCAAGGTGTCGTGCTGCACCGCCGGCGTGACCTCGGGCCCCGTGGTGGTGGCGGCGTGGGCACTTCCGGTGATGGCAAGACTGACGGCAGCACACAGCACGAGGCTGAGGCTGCCGGGCTTGGACAATGACATAGGCTTCTCCCTCCAGAAAACAGCGTTGGTTTTCTCTGAACCGGATGCGCAGACGGCGGGCCGAATCCTGTCGCAGCTTGGCCGCAAGCCCATACCGGTGACGCCTCTCCGCATCGCAGCATGTGATGCCGCGCCCCCGCGAAGAAGTCCCGGCATATGGCGCCGTGTAACTTGCAGCAACCTTTCAATCGACCGTAATTACTTGCGAACAGACAGAACGCACCGCGCAAGATGATGACAGTCACAGAACAACGAGGCGCCTGCGTCATGGCCGGTGGCGAAGTGAAATGATGGGGGCGTCGAGTCCCTGGAGCGATAACCCGACAAATCATTCGGACGTCCAAACGTGGTTCGTCCGTCATGGCTGGCGACATCTACTCAACAAGATGATCTGGCTTGAATAATTTGTTAGGCCGCGCCGATGCGTGACCACGCCTGCCATGTCCCTACAAGGTAAAGCAGCCCAAGAGCCAGACACAGGCCCGAACTCCAATACCAAAACGCTGCACTGTTGCCCGGAAAATAGGGCTTTAGCAGAGGAAATAGTAAACCCCGCGCCAAGAAGACGACCGCGACGAGCGGCAACACGAACTGCGCAAAAGGAAGCCGAGGCAGAAGCCCTGCGACTGACCAGGCGCAGGCTGCCCAAAGAGCGAGTACGAGTGTGATGCCGAGAGTAATCGCAGTGGCCTGCCATCGACTCCGCTCGGCAGCCCGGATCATGCGCGGTCCGGCGCCCATGACGCGATACCAGGCGGGACCACCGACGATGCAGCCTAGGTGCGCCAGGGCGGCCGCCGCGGTAGCCGCCCCTGCGAGGATCAAAGCAGAACTATGAGTGCCCATCATCTATTGGCCTAACGCTGGAGTTAAGCGGCGGCGTAGCCGTCCGCCTTGAACGAGTAATCAGTGGAACTGGTCGCTCGCTGGTACCCACGAACTGGATGACGGCGCGGGAGCGGCCGGCTTGACCGGCAGCACGATGCCTGCGCAGCCGGGTGGTGGTGGGCTGCCGGCGACGCGGGCGGCGGCGCATTCGGCGCTGTTGTCGAACCTGACCATCGGCGCCGGGGTGGCGCTGCCGGCCGCCGGCGCAGGTTTCGCCACGGGATTGGCCGGCGCCAGGTGCAGGCGCTCGTAGACTTTGTCGTCGACCGGCTTCGCGGGGGGATCGGGATTGTTGCAACCGAACAGGGCCACCGGCAGCAGCGGCATCACCGTGCATTCCACGCGAATGCCGCGCGGCAGGTGGAAGGTGTGGCTGACCTTGGTCTTCTCCACCGCTCGACGCAGTGCGGTGTCGATCGAGCTTTCGCCTTCGGGGGCCCAATCCTGTTCGAAACGGGTGGGCTTGTAGCCGATGCTCGGCGCGCCGTGGCGCATGATCTCGGTGTCGCCTCGCGGCTTCAGCTGCACGTAGCTGCCCGGTTCACCCTGCCGTTCGCCCTGTTCCGCGCCAGGCTGGTTGCCGCCGGGCTGACCCACGCCTTGCTGTTTGCCGCTGCCCGGTTTCGTCACCGACGACGCGGCAGCGACACCCGTACGGCCGTTGACCGGCGCTGCGGCAGCGGTGGTGGCGTTGGGCTCGCCGGGCGTGGCGAAATCGCTGCCTTGCGGCGTGGCATCGGGGGCGCGGCTGACATCGCGCCCGCCGCTGGCGTCTGCCGGGCGGGGCGGGGCCGGCTCGGTGGCCGCAGGCGACGACGACTCCGTCGGCGGGCTTGTTGCGGGCTGAGCGGGTGTGGCAGTGGCGGCCGCAGCGATGGCCGGCGGCGCGCTCAACTGCGGCCGCTCGATGGACGGCTGGACGGCTGTTTTCTGCGCCGCGGCGGCAACTTCGATCTTCGTGCTCGGCGCCTGCGGCTCGACCTGCGCAGGTGCCGTCGGCGCCAGCGGCACCGCTTCGAGTTCCGCCTCGGCCACCTCGACCGCCGGTGCCTGCACCTGCGGTTTTTCGATCGGTACGCTCGGCGTCGGTACGCTCAATGGCGCCTGCACGTTGACGTTCGGCGCGGGCTGTGCGGGCAGCGGGATGGGCTGCAACTCGGGCACCGGCGGCGCGGCAGGAAGCTCGGCGCGGACCGGTGTCACGCTGGCCGGCGCGCTGGACCTGGGCACTTCGGTATTCAGCGCGATGCTCGACACGGTGATCGGCGGCGCGGCCTGCGGCGGCAGTTCGGGCAATGCCAGCGACGGCGGTGGCGGCATCGGGCGGTTGCCTTCCAGTTGTGGCTTGCGCACCGACTCGGGCTGGAACTTCGGCGGCACCGGCGCTTGCACGACAGGCGTCGGCAAGGTCACCACCGGCGGCTCGCCGGCCAGCGGGATCGGTTGCAGTACCGGCGTCGGCGCCGGTTGCGGCAGGCTCACCGGCGCCGGCGGCGCGGCGGCCGGCTTTGGCTGCGGCGCGTGCGGTTTCACGGCTTTCGCGATCGTCGGCGGCGCCGCCGCTGCGGCCGGCTTCGGTGCGCTCACGGCCTCGATGTTCGCGCTGCGCTCGCTGCTCGGTGCGGGTCGGCTGCTGCGGCCTTGGTGGCGCGGGCCACGCTCTTTGGGCGGCGTGCCGCGCACCGGTGGCGGTGGCGGCGGTTCGGGTGGTTCGATCAGACGTACCTGCAGCAACTGCTGCCGCGATTCCGGCGGCGGCATCACCTCGTACGCCGGGCCGAGCACGAAGCCGAACAGGAAGATCAGATGCACCAGCAGCGCGCCCGCCATGGCGAGGATGCGCAGGCCGCGTTCGCGCGGGCGCGGACGGGTACGCTGGTGATAGACCCGGGCCCGCGTGGCTGCCGCCAGCGGCGAATTCAGCATCGCCCGCGCAGGATTGACGGGGCGGCCGGCAGGTTGGTCCGGGGGTGGCAAGGGCATGCGGCCAGTGTAATGGGCGCACCTGCTCTTAGTGTTGCCTGGCGGCTCCCGCGGCGCGTTCGCGCAGTTCGGCGTCGACCGCGCGATTCGGCGTGTCGACCGGGCAACCCCATGCCAGCGGTTTGCCGGCGCGATACATCGCGATGCACGCCTCCTCGCTGGGCTTCGGCGGCGCATGCGCGTCGCCGGCCAGCGATTTCGCCGGCGCCATGCTGAGGCGCTCGTCGCCGTCCTTGGCCGAAGGCGGTGGCGGCGGGTCGCCGCCGCAGCCGCCGGCCAGCATGGCGAGGGAAACGCCGCAGTGGATGCGCACGCCGCCGGGCAAGTGGACGGTCTTCTTCACCGTGGTCTTGTCCACCAGCTTCTGCAGCGCGCTGTCGATCGCATTGCTGTTGCTGTTCCAGTCCTTCTCGAAGCGCGTGGCCTGATAAGTGACCGGGCTGCGGTGCTGCATGATCCGCGCGTCGCCCTGCGGCAGCTGCTGCACATAGTCGGGCGTGGGCGCGCTGGCGGCAGCCGCGGGCAGCAACGGCTGGCCGTTTTCGTCATACAGGCGCGGCGTGACCGGCGCCGGCGTGGGCAGTTGTAGGGTCATCGCGTGCTTCGCCGGCGGCTCGTGCGAACGGAGCGGCACGCGGGGTCGCGGCGGCGCTGGCGTGGCCGGCGGCGGCGGTGCAGCCGCGGTGGCCGGCGCGCGCGTGATGAAGCGCACCTGCAGCACCTCGTCCGGTTGCATGTGTGTGGCCTGGATCATCGGCGGCCGCATCTGCTGCCAGATCACCAGCACGAACAGTGCATGCAGCAGGCCAGCCACCACCAGCGCCAGCCAGTGCTGACGGCGCTCGTGCCGCGGCTCGCGCCAGCGCCGTTGCCGCAGCCATGCCCGCGCCACGCCATCCAGCGGACTCAGGCCGCGACCCGGTGGCCGGCCAGGTTCCGGGTCCGGTGGCGGGTGCCGGGCAAGCTGCTGCGGACGGACGATGACGGTGCCTCGCGGGAGATGGCGGCAGACAGGATGGCCGATGGCGCTTGAACCTCCGCCAAGCACCGGGCCACCGGGAGCCGGCGATGGCGGGCGCGGCCACGACGTTCGATTCAGACCGCCGCAACGCGGCGCCAGTTCCCCGCACTGCAGCTTGACCGCACCGCCGGTTCGCTCAAGGCTAGCCGGACGGCGCCACGCGCCGTCTCTCCGCCATGACCGCGCTTGCCCGGTGCACGTCACGCCCTGCACCCGTGCGAGACGACCATGACGGCCCGCCATCGTCAGCCGCCAACGCGCGGCCTCGTGCGGCGCCGTTCATGCCACGAGGCCACGCCCTGCATGGGAGGGTCGCATCGTGACGTATTCCACGGAAAGCATCCGCAACATCGCGCTCGCCGGGCATGCCGGCGTGGGCAAGACCACGCTGTTCGAAGCGCTGCTGCTGGCCGGTGGCGCGATCCAGGCGGCAGGCACGGTCGAGCGCGGCAACACGGTGTCGGACAGCGACAGCCAGGAAAAGGCGCGCGTGCACTCCATCGACAGCTGCATCGCGCAACTCGACCGCGGCAACTGCCACCTCAACCTGATCGACACCGCCGGCTACGCCGATTTCCGCGGCGCCACGCTGGCCGCGTTGTCGGCGGTGGAAACCGTGGCGATCGTGGTGAATGCCATCAACGGCATCGAGCACGGCACCCGTCGCATGATGATGCACGCGAAGCAGCGCGGCCTGGCCCGCATGCTGGTGATCAACAAGATCGACTACGACGGTGCCAAACTGCCCGCACTGGTCGACGCGCTGCGCGAGGAATTCGGCAACGAGTGCCTGCCGGTGAACCTGCCCGCCAACCGCGGCAGCCGGGTGCTGGACTGCTTCTTCCACGCCGACGGCGTCACCGATTTTTCCTCGCTGACCGAGGCACACCAGCGCATCCTGGACCAGGTGGTCGAAGTCGACGAAACCGTGATGGATCGTTACCTGGACGCCGGCGAAGGCGCGCTGACGCCGCAGCAGCTGCACGACGCCTTCGAGCAATGCCTGCGCGAGGGCCACCTGGTGCCGATCTGCTTCGTCAGCGCGCGCACCGGCGTGGGCGTGCCCGAGCTGCTGGACGTGGCGGCGCGGCTGCTACCGAACCCGGCCGAGGGCAACCCGCCACCGTTCACGCGCGGCGATGGCACGCCGCTGAAAGTCAGCGGTGATCCCGCGGCCCACGTGATCGCCGACGTGTTCAAGATCGTCAACGATCCATTCGTGGGCAAGCTGGGTGTGTTCCGCGTGTGGCAGGGCACGGTGCGCCGCGACAGCCAGCTGCTGGTCGACGACGGCCGCAAGCCGTTCAAGGTCGGCCACCTGCTGCGCCCGCAGGGCAAGGGCCACGTGGAGATCGAGGCGGCGATCCCCGGCGACATCGCCGCGGTGGCGAAGGTCGAGGAGATCCACTTCGACGCGGTGCTGCACGACTCGCACGACGAGGACCGCATCGCGCTGGCGCCGCCGAGCTTCCCCGCGCCGATGTTCGGCCTGGCGCTGGTGCCGCGGCACAAGGGCCAGGAGCAGAAGCTCTCCAACGCGCTGGCGCGGCTGGCCGAGGAAGATCCGTGCTTCCGCGTCGAGCACCACAAGGAACTCAACGAGACGGTGGTGCGCGGGCTGTCCGAGCTGCACCTGAAGGTGATGCTGGAGCGCATGCGCGAGCGTTACGGCGTCGAGGTGGAGGCGCAGCCGCCGCGGATCGCCTATCGCGAAACCATTGCCGCCCACGCCGAGGGCCACCACCGGCACAAGAAGCAGACCGGCGGCGCCGGCCAGTTCGGCGAGGTGTTCCTGCGTGTGGAACCGCTGGAACGCGGTGCCGGCTTCGAGTTCGTCGACGCGGTCAAGGGCGGCGTGATCCCCGGCCAGTTCCTGCCGGCGATCGAGAAGGGCGTGCGCCAGGCGATGGAGCACGGCGCGGTGGCCGGCTATCCGCTGCAGGACCTGCGCGTGACCGTGTACGACGGCAAGTACCACCCGGTCGACTCGAAGGAGGTCGCCTTCGTCAGCGCCGGCAAGAAGGCGTTCCTCGACGCCATCGGCAAGGCGCAGCCGATCGTGCTGGAACCGATCGTCAACGTCGAAGTGGCGATCCCCGAGCACAGCGTGGGCGATGTCACCGGCGGCCTGGCCGGCAAGCGCGCGCGCATCATGGGCACCGACGCCCAGCGCGGCGGCGAGCTGGTGATCAAGGCGCAGGCGCCGCTGGCCGAGCTGACCGACTACCCCACCGAACTGAAGTCGATGACTGGCGGCCGCGGCCGCTACAGCCTCGATCTCAGCCACTACGAGGCGGTGCCGCCGGCCGTGCAGAAGCAGCTCAGCGAGGCGTGGAAGCCGCACGTGGAAGAGGACTGAGCCCTTCGGCGGCAGGCTTCAACGCTTGGGCTTGAGCAGCGTGCCGCTGCACTTCGGCGAGCCGCACAGGCATACCCACAGCTTCTTCAGGCGCGCGGTGTGCGGCACGTCGAGCACGATGCCGTAGTCGTAGGTGAGCTCCTCGCCTGGCTTGATGTTGCGGATCGCCTCGATCACCACGCGGTCCCGGCGCGGGTCGCCGCTGGCGCTTTCCTCGACCAGCGCGCGGCAGTTCGGCGCGCAGCTGTGGTTGATCCAGCGCGCGCTGTTGCCGCCCTGGTTGGCGTCGATGATGTAGTCGTCGTTGAGTGTGAACAAAAACGTGTGGCCGGTCTCGCCGCCGTCGCCGTACAGATCGTCCGCCTGCGCGTGACTCATCAACTTGCCCTTGTACTCGATGATCTCCTCGCCCCTGGCGATCGGGGCGGTGGCGAACACACCGTTGCCGTGGATCGGCGAGCGGCGTGCAACAAAGCGTCGTGACATGCGGTGGAACCCTGCAAATGAAAGATGAACGCCGATGATGCCTGTTTGCGCATGACCGCGAAACCTTCGCCAGACGCGCCGCGCGAAAATCCGGCGTGCACCTGCCGCGACCCGCGGGCACCGGTCGAGAGCTTCATGGCGGCCCCGCGCCACCGCCCGCCGGCGACCATTCGCAGCCACTGGCGCCAACCCCCTCGATCGCGGTTAGAATCGGTATTCAAACGATCGTTTGGAGAAACCGCGATGCGTCTGCTGCGCTGGATCATCCCCGCCCTGCTGCTGGGCCTGGCCGCCTGCGGCCCGGCGAAGAAGAGCGTGTTCCCGCCGACCCTGAGCATCCAGCAACTGGTGGTGCTGCCGGACGGGCAGTGGCAGCTGACCGTGCGCATCCAGAACAACAGCTACGGCGGCATGGACTTCAAGTCGCTGGACGGCCAGCTGCAGGTGGCCGAGCTGGTGCCGGTGCGACTGCACGCCACCTTCGACCGCGACATTCCCGAGCTTGCCGGCGACGTGATCCAGCTCAACGTGCTGCCCACCGCGGCGATGACCCAGGCACTGCAGGCGATCGCCGCCAAGGGCAGCGCCGGCGCGCTGGCCTACCGCGTCAGCGGCAGCATCAGCGCCAAACCCGAGCAGGAAGACAAGCCGCGCTCGTTCGACTTCAACGGCAGCGACTGGATCTCGGCGGTGCCGGGCATCGCCAACACGTATCGCTGATCACCCATTCAACGAAGGAATCACCATGACCGCTTACAAGGCTCCCCTCGACGACCTGCGTTTCGCCCTGTTCGATGTACTGGGCGCCGAGTCGACCCTGACCTCGCTGCAAGGCGGCGAGGCGCACAGCCGCGACCTGCTCGACGCAGTGCTGGAGGAAGCCGGCCGCCTCAGCGAACAGCTGCTGGCGCCGACGAATGGTCCTGCCGACGCCGAAGGCTGCCATTTCGACAAGGCCACCCAGACGGTGACCACGCCGAAGTCGTTCAAGGAAGCGTTCAAGGCGTTCGCCGAAGGTGGCTGGACCGGCCTGACCAATCCGGAAACCTACGGCGGCCAGGCCCTGCCCGGCGTGCTCGGCACCGCCACCACCGAGATCTTCCAGTCCGGCAACCTGGCCTGGAGCCTGTACCCGCTGCTGTCCGAGGGCGCCACCCACGCGATGGAAATGCACGGCGAGGAATGGCAGCGCGAGCGCTTCATGAAGCCGATCGTGGCCGGCCGCTGGACCGGCACCATGTGCCTGACCGAGCCGCAGGCCGGCTCCGACCTGGGCCTGCTGAAGACCCGCGCCGAACCGGCCGCGGCGGACGCGGACGGCCACGCCGTCTACAAGATCAGCGGCACCAAGATCTTCATCAGCGCCGGCGAGCACGACCTCACCGAGAACATCGTGCACCTGGTGCTGGCGCGCCTGCCCGACGCACCGGAAGGCAGCCGCGGCATCTCGATGTTCATCGTGCCCAAGTTCAAGCTCAACGCCGACGGCACGCCGGGCCAGCGCAACACCGTGGCCGCCGGCGCGATCGAGCACAAGATGGGCATCCACGCCTGCTCCACCTGCGTGATGAACTTCGACGGCGCCGAGGGCTACCTGATCGGCAAGCCGCACAAGGGCCTGGCCGCGATGTTCACCATGATGAATGCCGCGCGCCTTTCCGTCGGCGTGCAGGGCCTGGCGCTGGCCGAGCGCGCGCTGCAGAACAGCCTCAACTACGCCCGCGAGCGGCTGCAGTCGCGCTCGCTGTCCGGTGCGAAGTTCCCCGACAAGCCGGCCGACAATCTGCTGGTGCAGCCGGACGTGCGGCGCATGCTGCTGACCCAGCGCGCCTTCGTCGAAGGCTCGCGCGCGCTGGTGCTGTACACCGCGCTGCAAACCGACATCGAGCATCGCGCCACCGACGAAGCGGCACGGCAGAAGGCCGGCGAACTGGTCGCCTTCCTGATCCCGATCGCCAAGGGCATGACCACCGAGCTGGCGCAGGAGTGCACCAAGGAAGCGCTGCAGATCTACGGCGGCCACGGCTACATCGCCGAGAACGGCATGGAGCAGTTCGTCCGCGACGCCCGCATCATCACCCTGTACGAAGGCACCACCGGCATCCAAGCCGCCGACCTGCTGGGCCGCAAGATCCTCCAGCTGCAAGGGGTGGGCGCGAAGCACTTCCTGCAGGAGATCAGCGCGTTCTGCCAGCAGCACAGCGCCGATGCCGCGCTGCGCCACCTGATCGGCCCGCTGGCCGTCGCCACCAAGGAGTGGAGCGACCTCACCGTGAGCCTGGCCCAGCGCGTGGCGGCCAACCCGGAGGAACTCGGCGCCGCGGCGACCGACTACCTGTACTACTCCGGCTACGTCACCCTCGCCTACCTGTGGGCGCGCAGCGTGGCGGCCGCCGAAGCCGGCAACCAGTCCACCGCGTTCAAGCAGGCCAAGCGCGACACCGCCGCGTTCTACTTCGCCCGCATCCTGCCGCGCACGCGGATGCACAAGGCGGCGATCGAAGCCGGCGTGGACACGCTGCCCGCGATCGCCTGACGCGCCCGCCCCACCGCAAGCAAAAAAAGCCCGGGCTGGCCCCGGGCTTTTTTGTCGGCATCGTCGGAAACCCTGCCGCCACGTATATCGAGCGCGGCACCGGACATGGAATGAACGCCCTGGCCCCGACGGAGCGGCATTACCAACCTGTCGGGCTCGCTGCGCCTGCCCAACCTGCCAGCCCGGGTACGTGACGCCGTGGGGTGCGCGCCTGGCCGGCCGCTTCGCGGCCGTCAGGAACCGGCGGCCCCAGGCGTCCGGGCTGCCATGCCGATCGACGGCTGCCCGGATGTGTCCAACCGGGTCAGGTTCTGCTCTGCCGCGACAGTCGTCTCATCGACTGATCTGGGTGCTGCCCTGCATGCGCAGGTACTGCCTGATCCATTCCTCATGGACTTCGGCAGCTTGCAGCAGCTCCTGCGCCAGGACAGCCTGCACCTCGACCATGCCGGGTGGCGCCGCGGGCGGCGGGGTCCTGGCCACGCGCAACGCCGGCGCTTCCACCCTGGCCGGTTCACTGTCGAGCAGATAGCTGATGTCGTAGGCAATGTCGTTCATGCCCTCACTCAAGCAACAGGCTTGCCAACACGCCACATTCGCCGGGCCGCGGTTGCGGTTACCCTGTACGGCGTTGTCCAACCGGGGGAGCCACCATGACGTCGAGTCGGTTCGCTGCAGGCGTGAAGCCTGCCTTGTTTGCCTTGCTGCTGACGATGAGCAGCCTGTTGCAAGCCGCCGCGACGACGCCGGCGAAATACCCGGACTACCCCAGCGAAACGCCGGCGAAGTTCGTGCCGGCCACCGCCAGCTTCGACTACGAGCGGCGCGACGTGATGGTGCCGATGCGCGACGGGGTCAAGCTGCACACCGTGATCCTGGTCCCCAAGGGCGCCCACCACGCCGGCATCCTGTTCACCCGCACGCCGTACGACGCGAACGCGCTGACCCGGCTCAGCATGAGCGGCCACCTCGGCCCAACCCTGCAGGGCTACGACAACGTCGCCGACATCATCGTCGAGGACGGCTACATCCGCGTGGTGCAGGACGTGCGCGGCAAGTACGGTTCCGAAGGCGACTACGTGATGAACCGGCCGCTGCACGGCCCGCAGAATCCCACCCCGGTGGACGACGCCACCGACACCTACGACAGCATCGACTGGCTGGTGAAGAACATCCCCGAGTCGAACGGCAAGGTCGGCACGCTGGGCATTTCCTATGACGGCTTCGAGCCGTTGATGGCGTTGTTCAACCCACACCCGGCGCTGAAGGTGTCGGTGCCGATGAACCCGATGGTCGACGGCTGGATGGGCGACGACTGGTTCCACAATGGCGCGTTCCGCCAGCAGAACCTGGCCTACATCTATGAGCAGGTCGCCAGCCGCGACAACTCGATCAAGTGGTGGACGAACTACCACGACGACTACGACCTGTTCATGCACTACGGCTCCGCCGGCGCGCTGGCCGATGCCTACGGCATGCGCCAGCTCGGTTTCTGGAACAAGCTGCTGGCGCACCCGGCCTACGACAGTTTCTGGAGCGACCAGGCGGTCGACAAACTGCTCGCCGCGCAGCCGCTGAAAGTGCCGGTGATGCTGGTGCACAGCCTGTGGGACCAGGAAGACATTTACGGCGCACTGGCCGTGTACCGCGCGATCAAGCCGAAGGACACCAGCGGCACCATGGTCAAGCTGGTGATGGGGCCGTGGAACCACGGCCAGGAAATCAAGGAAGGCAGTTCGCTGGGCGCGATCCGCTTCGGCAGCGACACCGCGAAGTATTTCCGCGAGAAGATCCTGCGCCCGTACCTGGCGCAATACCTCAAGGACGGCGCGCCCAGAGCCGATACCGCCGCCGTCACCGCGTACCAGACCGGCAGCAACCAGTGGCAGCGGCTGGATCGCTGGCCACTGGCCTGCACCGACGGCTGCCGCACGAAAAGCCGCCCGCTGTACCTGGAGCCCGGCAGCAAGCTCGGCTTCAGCGCGCCCGCCGCCGGCGACGCCTACGACGAATACGTGTCCGATCCCGCGCACCCGGTGCCGTTCCGCGCGCGCCCGATCCAGCCGATCGGCTACGACACCTTCACCTGGCCGCAGTGGCTGGTCGACGACCAGCGCGAGGCGTCAGGCCGCACCGACGTGCTCAGCTACGTCAGCGACGTGCTCACTGCGCCGCTGACCATCAGCGGCGTGCCGGAGGTGCACCTGGTCGCCTCCACCAGCGGCACCGACAGCGACTGGGTGGTCAAGCTGATCGACGTCTACCCCGACCAGGTCGCCTACGAGCCCGAGATGGGCGGCTACCAGCTCGCCGTGGCGATGGATATCTTCCGCGGCCGCTACCGCGAAGGCTTTACCGAGGCGAAACCGGTCGCCGCCAACCAGCCACTGTCCTACCGCTTCGCGCTGCCCCCGGCGAACCACGTCTTCCTGCCCGGCCACCGCATCATGGTGCAGGTGCAGTCGAGCTGGTTCCCGCTGTACGACCGCAACCCGCAGACCTTCGTGCCGAACATCCTCATGGCGAAACCGGCGGACTACCGGAAGGCCACCCAGCGCGTGTACCACGCGGCGGATCAGGCAAGTTTCATCGCATTGCCGGTGGTGGGCAGCTGAGGCGACTGCCGTGCTCCCTCCCTGCAGGCAAGGAGGGAGCACGACCAAAATCAGTTCAGGTGTTGCTCCTTCGCGATCGCCACCGCCTGGTCCACTGCGTCGATCACGATCTCCGGGCGGTCGTACTGCACGAAGTGGCCGCTGCGCGGCACGATGATGTTGATGCCGTGGGTGGACATGGCGGCCACCTGGGTGTGCAGGTCCTCCCATAGCAGGGTGCGCTGGTTGCGCTGCTCCTGCGTCTCGTCCTTGCCTTTCGGATACGGCGCATGGGTGAGCACGATGATCGGCATTGCGCCGAAGTCCTTGCGGGTGGCGCGGGCCTGCTGCGCGCTCGCGTAGAACACGCTTTCGCGTTCCGAGGCCGCGGCCGCCTGCCATTTCGGCGTGACCGCGTACTTCTGCTGCGCCTCGTTGATGGCCTGGCTGAACCTGGGGTCGTCGTCGCCGACGCATTTCGCAAACGCCGGCGTGCCCTTGGCCATGCCCTTGCGGGCTTCGTCCACGCAGGAACGCGCGTCCTTGAGATAGGCATCCCATTTCGCCTGCTGGCCGGGCTCGCCGATCGCCCAGCCGCGCACGGACTGGTCCTCATGCGAGCCTTCGACCAGCACCATGCCCACCACATCGTCCGGATAGCGGTCGGCGAACACGCGCACCGTCAGGCCGGACATCGAATGCCCGACCAGTACGTACGGGGGACTGATCTGCGCCGCACGCAACAGGGCATGCAGGTCTTCGGCGATGTTGCCCGCCGTGCTGGGGCGCGTCGCCGCATCGCTGAAGCCCATGCCGGCGCGATCGTACGCGCAGGTCCGGGTACGTTTCGCCAGCGCCGGTTGCACCAGCGCCCATGAAATCGAGGAATCACCCATGCCGGCGTCGAGGATCACCGTGGGCGAACCCGAGCCGCGGCAGTACAGGTTCATGCGGCGTCCGTGGTCCATGTCCACCAGTTGTTGCGGCTTCGTGTAGACCGGATCGGTGACGATGGGCGGTCTGGGTTTGCTGTCCTGGCCCAGGCACGAGGCCGACAACACGATGCCCGTGGCGAGGCTCGCCGCCACGGCGAAAGATTTGCGCATGATTGTGGATTCCCCAGGCGTCCTGATGAAGCGCGAATCTGGCATGCCCGCTGCGGGCGCCGCAACCACCGGCGCGCCGATGCCTCAATGCAACTTCAGCAATGGCCGGGTATTGCGGGCGATCGCGTCGCCCAGCAGCCTGCGCGAAGTGCGCCAGGGGCCGTACAGGGCGGACTGGTGCATGCGGTAGAGCGAAGCGTAGAAGAAGTGCGCGAGGCGCCCCTCGATGATGCGGTTGCCGAACAGTTTGCCGAAGGCGTTGTACGAGGCCAGCGAAATCAGCGTGCCGCGGTCCCGGTAGCGGTAATCCTGCAGCGGTTTGCCGCCGAGCCGGCGGCGCAGGTTGCCGACCAGCAGGGCCGCCTGCTGATGCGCGACCTGGGCCAGCGCGGGCACGTTGCCGCTGGCACCACCGCCACGCGGGCATGCCGCGCAATCGCCGAACGCGAAGATGGCCGGGTTGCGCGTGGCCTGCAGCGTGGGCAGCACGGCCAGTGATCGTTGCGGCTGGTTTCCAGCCCGTCGATCTCGCGCAGGAACACGGGCGCGCGCACGCCGGCGGCCCACAACCATCACGTCGGCCGGCAGCAGCTTGCCTTCGGCGTCGTACAGGCCGCTGGCGTCGGCGCGCTTGACTGCCGTGGCGGTCCGCACGGTGATGCCCTGCTTCTGCAGGTTCTCGCGCACGCCGCGGCTGATCCGCCCAGGCGGCACGGCGATGGCAGCCGCCACGTCGACGCCACCGCAGTGTCACCCTGCCAGCTCGAACCGGGTCACCCGCCGCACCGGATCGGCTTCGACCAGGCTTACCCTGACGTCGGCGCCGAGCGGAAGGTTCGTGCTGCCCGACACGCTCGCCTCGACCGCCGGATCGCGGACGATCACCATGCCCCTGGCCGGATCGTCATGCGCAACCTCGACGATCGCGCCGTTGAAGACCTCGCCCAGCCGCGGCGCCAGCACGGCGGCTTCGGCCAGGCTCAGCACGGCACTTTCGTACTGGCCCGCACGATGGCCGGAGGCCTGCATCGTGGCCGGCAGGCCCGGCAACGCGGCCAGCGCCCACCCCGGCACCGGCTGCTTCGCGCACAGCGCCACGCAGACCTCGCCGGTATAACGATCGACCAGCCGGCGCAGCGGCGCGGTGGCATGGGTGTACTGCGCGGCCAGCGCCGAGTGCATCGGCTGCGCCGGCAGGGTGCCGTCGAACGCCGCGTAGCCGGCTCCGCGCAGCACCGTGGTGCAGGCGGTCAGCATCGCCACGTGGATGTCGTTCGACGGGTCCAGCGAACGGATGAAGCCGGGGTAGTCCAGCGCGGGCGGCCAGCTGATGCCGAGCACCCGCGCGGTGACGTGCAGGCGCTCGATCGCGCGCGGATCGGGCGGCGGCAAGGTGCGCAGCACGCCCACCTTCGCCTGCACCATCAGGTCCGCCGCGGCCATCCCGATCAGCAGCGAGATCTGCTCGTTCCAGTCCTCGATCGGCAGGCGCGCGCGAAATGCCAGCTTCCAGCGGCCATCGACCACGCTGATCTCCTGCTCCGGCAGCGGCAGGCTGATGCCGCCACGGGCGAACTCGCGCTGCCGGCGCAACTCGCCGACCTCGCGCAGCACCGCCCACATCGGCTCGGCCGTCCCCGCGTCGATGCGTTGCTGCACGCCGGCGTAGTCGAGCCGGGCGCGACTCCGCACCTTCGCCCGCCGCACGTCGACGGCGATGCTTTCGCCGGCCCCGTCCAGCTCGATCGTCCACAGCAGCGCCGGACGCAATTGATCGGGCAGCAGCGAGGTGGCACCTTCGGACAACACCGTCGGGTGCAGCGGGATTTTCGCGTCCGCGCCATACAGCGTCTCGCCGCGCCGGTTCGCTTCCAGGTCGACCGGGTCGCCGGCGCTGACGAAGGCGGCGACGTCGGCGATCGCGTAATACACCCGGTAGCCACCAGCGGTGTGCTCGACGTACATCGCCTGGTCCAGGTCCATCGAGCCGGGCGGGTCGATGGTCACCAGGGCGATGTCGCTGCGATCCAGTTCCGGCAGCCGCGGGTTCGCCGCCGCCTGCGCCGCGGCGGCCTCGACCTCGGGCGGGAACGCCAACGGCAGCTTCAGCTCGGCGTGGATGTCGCGCATGCCCTGCGCGAGCACCGGATCCCCGGCAGGCTGGATGTGGAGGCGGCGGGTGGTCGACATGGGCGATCTCCTTGCGTGGATGCCGTTCGGCGCCGCGGGGTCGATGCAGCGCTCTCGCGTTTGCCGCACTTCGTGGAATATACACGTGCCGGCAGGGACTACCGCAGCCACGAGGCAAGGTGTAGAAACGGCACCGTCACCCCGCCACCGATCGCTCCTCATGACCGACATGTCCCTGCTGATCCGCCTGGCCGAAGAAGAAGACGACGAATTCATCCTGGCGCAGGTGCCGCGTTTCGTGGATTTCACGCTGCCGCCGTGGCGACGGCGCCACGAATGCATCGAGGGCATCCGCAGCGATCTGTTGCGCCACCTGGAAGACCAGCCGGCGAACAGCTACCTGTTCGTGGCCGAGGATGCGGACGGCGAACGGGCCGGCTTCATCCACCTGCAGCGCACCGCGGATTTCTTCACCGGGCGCAGCAACTGCCACATCTCCGACATCGCGGTGGCGCCACAATACGAGAACCGCGGCGTCGGCAAGGCGCTGCTGGCGCACGCCGAGGCCTGGGCACGCGACCATCAGTGCCAACTGGTTACGCTGGCGGTGTTCCCCGGCAACGAGCGCGCCCGGGCGCTGTACGAAACTTCGGGCTATTCGCCCGACCTGCTGCGGCTGGCCAAGCCGGTCCGCTGAATGCGCCAACGAAAGAAGCCGCCCGAGGGCGGCTTCCTTGTTGCGACCAGCGGAATGGAACGCTCAGTTCGCGACCGTGCCGGCAGCCGCCTCGGCCTGCTCACGCACGTCCAGCCGACGGGCCAGGCGGTCGATGTTGGTCAGCGACAGCAGGTGCGCATAGATCCAGCCGAAGATGCCCTCGCGCAGGAATTCCTGGGCGGTCTTCTCGTCCAGCTCGCGTAGCTTGGCCTCGTTGACCACGAACAGGCCATTGAGGTTGATCGATTTGCCCTGCTGGCCGTCCTTGCCTTCCTTCTGCAGCTGCACGCTGCGCGGCTCCAGCAGGTCGTGCTTGTTCAGCTGCTCCACGAACCACTTGGTGCGCGCCACGTTCTGCTGGAAATCGCCGAGGAAGCCCACGGCATTGGCCAGCAGCTCGCTGTCGGTACCGTCTTCCTGGAACAGGCGCTGGCCTTCGTCCGCGTTGAAGCCCTCGTAACGCTCGTCGAGGAACACGGTGAAGTCGTCGCCCTCCTGCCCGACCGGCTTCTCGGCCAGCACGAACGGGTAGCGGCGCACGAAGGCGGGAACGTACGTATCCGGCGCCCACTGGCCGTTGGCGTCGACGTACAGGTTTTCGTTCTGGCGCAGGCCCAGCAGGGCCATCGGGCCGGCATCGGCGGTGCTGGTGCCGGCGAACACGATCAGCAGGTCGCGCGCGGCGACGCCGAATTCGACGCCGGTCAGCGGCACGGAATGCGCGTTCATGGCGAACTTCACGTTCGGCACGGCCTTCATGCGCAGGTCTTTGTGCTCGACACGGTTGAGCGGTACCGGATGCTCGTAGAAAAGAACTTCAGCCACGTTGTCCACCTCTGCCCACCGCCGTGCCGGGTCACCACCAAGCGCCCCTACCAAACCCGGCGTCGGGTCTGTGTTGACTGGCAATCATATCAGTGCTTATCCGCAACGGCGACTGCCCGCCAGGGGTGGCGCTGCCTCATTTGCATGCGGATTGCAACGAAATTGTTCTATGCTGGCCGCAGACAAGCACCCCGCATTGCCCGAACGCTCTTTCGACGCCCCTGGCTGAAGGACGATTTACATGCTGATGGAAGTGCCAAGTCGGGCCGACTTCAACGCGACCCGCGTGTTGTCACTGGACGCCGCCGGCCGCATCCTCGACTGGATCAGCTGGCAGGAGGCGGTTTGCCTGTACGTCCGTGACGCGGTCGCCTGGACCCTGGGCGACCCCTGCCTCACCGTGCACGGCGGCCACAACCGCCTGCTCGGCGCGCAGAGCCTGCTGCAGCTGCACCCGATCATCGCCAGCACCGGCCACTGCCGCGAGCATGCGATCGACCCGGCGCCGGCATTGACCAACACCGCCCTGTTCGCCCGCGACCGCCACATCTGCCTGTATTGCGGCGAGCATTTCGTCCGCGCCGAACTCACCCGCGACCACGTGTTGCCGATCTCCAAGCGCGGCAAGGACGAGTGGGAGAACGTGGTCAGCGCCTGCCTCGCGTGCAACCTGAAGAAGAGCAACCGCACCCCGCAGGAAGCCAACATGCCGCTGCTGGCGGTGCCGTACCGGCCGAGCTGGGTGGAGCACCTGATCCTGTCCAACCGCAACATCCTGGCCGACCAGATGGAATTCCTGGTCAGCCGGCTGCCGCGCGACCGGCGCTCGATGTCCATGCCCGCGCCCGCGGCCGCCTGAGCCCGATCGATCGGGTCGTCCCGACTTGTCGTTGTGCGCGCCACGGTCCCGACGACGGCGCCACGTGAACCCGCGCGCCACGCGGGCACCTCCTGCGGCGCCCCGCCAGCGCCTGTTCACATGTCTGCCCTTGCCCCGCCCCGCCGCTGGACCAACAATACGCGGATGAACGACCTTTCCCACTACCCCCACCTGGCGCCGATCGAGACGCCGGCCGATCTGCGCCGCGTGCCCGACGACGAGCTTCCCGCCGTCGCCGACGAGCTGCGCCAGTACCTGATCGAGGCGGTGGCCAGCTCCGGCGGCCATTTCGGCGCGGGCCTGGGCGTGGTGGAACTGACCGTGGCGTTGCACCACGAATTCGACACGCCGCACGACCGCCTGGTGTGGGACGTCGGCCACCAGTGCTACCCGCACAAGATCCTCACCGGCCGCCGCGACCGCATCACCACGATCAAGAAGAAGGACGGCCTGGCGCCATTCCCGCGCCGCGAGGAAAGCGAATACGACACCTTCGGCGTCGGCCATTCGTCCACCTCGATCTCGGCCGCGCTGGGCATGGCGATCGCCGCGCAGCACAAGGGCGACCAGCGCAAGGTCGTCGCGGTGATCGGCGACGGCGCGATGACCGCCGGCATGGCGTTCGAGGCGCTCAACCACGGCGGCGACGTCGAGCCGAACCTGCTGGTGGTGTTCAACGACAACGGCATGTCGATCAGCGAGAACGTGGGCGCGATGACCAAGATGATGGCCCGCGCCATGGCCAGCCGCCGCCTCAACCAGCTGCGCGAACGGGCCAAGCGAGCAATCCCGAAGCAGTCCTTCATGGGCCGCTTCTTCAAGCGCTGGGAAGAGCACGCCAAGGGCATGTTCGTGCCCTCGACGCTGTTCGAGGAGCTGGGCTTCCACTACACCGGCCCGATCGACGGTCACAACATCCCGAAGCTGCTGCAGGCGCTGCGCACGGTGAAGAACCTGCCCGGCCCGCAGCTGCTGCACGTGATCACCACCAAGGGCAAGGGCTACGCCCCGGCCGAGCAGGAACAGATCAAGTACCACGCGGTGGGTCCGTTCGATCCGCAGGCGGGCCTGGTGAAGAAGGCGGCGCCGGCCCGGCCTGCCTACACCGACGTCTTCGGCGACTGGCTGTGCGACCAGGCCGCCGCCGACGAGCGACTGCTCGGCATTACCCCGGCAATGCGCGAGGGTTCCGGCCTGGTGCGTTTCTCGAAGGAATACCCCGAGCGCTACTTCGACGTGGCGATCGCCGAACAGCACGCGGTGACACTGGCCGCCGGCATGGCCTGCGAAGGCGCCAAACCGGTGGTGGCGATCTACTCCACCTTCCTGCAGCGCGCCTATGACCAGGCGATCCATGACGTGGCGCTGCAGAACCTCGACGTCACCTTCGCCATCGACCGCGCCGGCGTGGTCGGGCCGGACGGCGCCACCCATTCGGGCAGCTTCGACCTGACCTACCTGCGCTGCCTGCCGAACATGGTCATCATGGCGCCGGCCGACGAGAACGAGTGCCGCATGATGCTGAGCACCGGCTTCCACCACCACGGCCCCGCCGCCATCCGCTACCCGCGCGGCACCGGCCCCGGCGCCGCGATCCACCAGCAACTCGACACGCTGCCGCTCGGCAAGGCCGAGCTGCGCCGGCGCGGCCACCGCCTGGCCCTGCTCAGCTTCGGCACGATGCTGGCACCGGCCGCCACGATCGCCGCCGAACTCGATGCCACCCTGGTCAACATGCGCTTCGTGAAACCGCTGGACGAGGCGCTGCTCGTGGAACTGGCGCAGACCCACGACGCCTTCGTCACCCTGGAAGACAACGCGGTCGCCGGCGGTGCCGGCTCCGCCGTGGCCGAATGCCTGGCCGCACACGGCATCACCCTGCCGATCCTGCATCTCGGCCTTCCAGACGTCTATCTGGAGCATGGCAGCCGCGAGGAAGTGCTGAGCATGGCCGGCCTCGACCTGCCCGGCATCCGCCACGCGATCCGCGCGCGCTTCCCGCAGCTTGCCGCCGCCAGCATCGCCAGCGCGGGCTGAGATCCGCCATCCCACCGGCAGGCGGGTCGGTGCGCGACGACCTACCCGAGACGCCCGCCGCTGACCCGATCGCGCAACTCCAGATCCTGCGCCGTGAATACCTCGGCATAGCCGGCCTCGATGAGCAGGGCGCGGGCGGCGGTGCCCTGGTTCCAGCCGTGTTCGAACAGCAGCCAGGCATCGGCATGCAGGTGGGCACGGGCGTCGCGCACGATGCGGCGGATGTCGTCGAGGCCGTCGGCGCCGGAGGCCAGTGCGCTGGCGGGTTCATGGCGCAAGTCGCCCCGCGCCAGGTGCGGGTCAGCCGCTTCGATGTACGGGGGGTTGGAGACGATCAGGTCGAAGTGCTGGCCAGCCAGCGGCGCCAGCCAGTCGCCATGCACGAAGGCGACGTTGCCGAGGGCATGACGTTGCGCATTGCGCTGGGCCACGGCGAGTGCGGCGGCGCTGGCGTCGGTGGCGACCACCCGGGCGCGTGGCCGCTCGCGCGCAATGGCCAGCGCGATCGCACCGCTGCCGGTGCCGAGATCGGCCACGCTGCAGGCAGCGATTGACGGCAGGCGCTGCAGCGCCAGCTCCACCAGCAGTTCAGTTTCCGGGCGCGGGATCAGCGTGGCCGGGGTCACTTCCAGATCCAGCGACCAGAAGCCGCGCCGGCCGGTGAGATAGGCCACCGGTTCGCCCGCGGCGCGGCGCTCGACCAGGGCGGCATAAGCCGTCTGGACGTCCATATCCGGCACGTCGTCGGCGTGGGTGAACAGCCAGCTGCGCGGTTGCTGCAGTACATGCAGCAACAGCAGCTCGGCGTCGACGCGCTCGCCGAGCCGAACGGTCGCGGCAGCCAGCATGTTGCGGACATCAGGCATGCGGCGGCTCCGTCGCCGAGGGCGGCAACTGCGGCGGCGTCACGCCCGGCTTCGGCGCGCGCTTGCGCCAGTAGCCGCCGCGCGTCCACGCGCCGAACGCCCAGCGTAGCCAGTCGATCAGCGACCACGCCAGCCACAGCGCCCACGCCAGCATGGCCAGCTTGTACACCCACAGCGGGACGCTGAACACACCGGCACCGGGCAGCGCATTGGCGCTCTGGTCGGCGAACCAGCGCAGGTTCCACGCATTGGAGGCGTTGCCGGCCACGTGCATGTCCGGCAGGCCGAGCAGGCCCTTGGGCACCGCGCTGATCAGCACCACCAGCGCCAGCACGGTGAGCAGCGCGAGGCCCAGCTGCATCAGGTTGAACGTCGTGCTGTCCAGCCGTTCCGACGGCGTGCTGCGCGCACGCAAACCCAACAGGATCAGCCAGACCACCACCAGCGCGTAGGCACTCCAGGCAAACGCGGAGAAGCCCAGCCCGAGCAGCAACCAGTGCCGGAAGCGCAGCGGCGTTGGCGCGTAACGCGCGAGCAGCCAGGCGGCGAACAACAGCACAACCAGCTGCGACCAGTACAGCACCGCCGGGCCGGTAGTCGGCCCCCACGTCCACAGTACCCAGCGATCCTGCGGCAGCTGCAGCGCCAGGTCGACGTTCGCCACCGGCGCGTGCAGCGCGAGTACCGGCGTGCGCGTGCGCGCGGCGACACCGTGCGGCTCGCGCAGGCGCAGCGTGTAGTCGTGTTCGCCCGGCAGCAGCGGCAGGCTCAGCTTGCCGTCGCGCACGGCCAGGTTGATCGGTTCGCCGTCGCGATTTGCATCCAGCAATTCGGCGCCGGCAGGCAGGCCGATCGCGTGCTCGCCGCCGCGCGTACTGCGCGCGCGCAGGCTCAACGTGGTTTCGGTGGCACGCTCGCCGGCGCGGCTGGTCACCTGCATGCCATCGAACGCTAGGCTGTCGCCGGCAATCGCCACCGGCTTGCTGAAGGCCAGCTGCAGGCTCTCGCCGGGCAGCGGCTGGTACAGCAGCCCGTCGTCGCTGGCGCTGGTTGGCACGCCCTTCGCGTCCACATGCCACATCGGCGTGGCGTGGACTTGCCACACCTCGGCGCGCTCGCCCAGCGCCGGCGCCTCGAGCGCCAGCGTCGCCGCGTGATCGAGCCGGCTGGTCCAGCTCACCTCGCCGCTGTTCGCGTTGAAGGTGATGCCGATGCGGCCATCCTTCACCAGCACACCGTCGCCCAGCGGATGCTCGCCAGGCAGCAGCGGCAGCGTGACGCTGAAGCCGCCGTTCTGCGGGGCGATCCGCTCGACCGTGTTCTCGACCGTCCAGTCCACGCCCAGCTGCAGGCGGCGGGTAAGCCGCACGTACGGCGGAAAACTCTGTGCGGGCGGCAGATCCTTGCCATCGGTGGCCGTGTGCACGCGCTGCAAGGCAATGCTGTCGCCCAGCAGGCGACCGTCGTCGACGCCAGCCAGCGACCAGCCCTGGCCGTTGAACGCCATGCGCTGCGGGCGCAGCACAAAACGCAGGCTGGCGTTGTCCGTCACGCCGATGCGGTAGCGCAGGCTGACCCGGTGTACGCCACGCTCCAGCCGCAGCAGCAGCTGGTCGCCGCGGCGGCTCAGCGGTGCATTCGCATGGCCGTCCACACCGACATCGAGCAACTGCAGCGCGTCATCGGCCTGCGGTAGCGGCAGTGCGACGACCGCGCCGATGTGCGCTTCCAGTTCCACGCCCAGCGTATCGCCGCTCGCCTGCACTTGCACCTGCGCCACGACGGCGCAGGCCGGCGCACACTTCGGCGCTTCGGTCAGCCGGCTGCGCAACTGGTTCAGCAACTGCTGGTCGGGAAGACTTTGCGCATGCACGCCGGCCGGCAACAAGGCGATGGCCAGCAAGGCCGCGCTCGCCACGCCACCGCCGCGCCAATCACGCCAGCGGCCGCGCAGCGGCGTCAGCAGCAGCGGCACCAGCTTCGCCAGCAACAGCGCCAGCAAGCCCACCATGAGCACCCGCAGCAACCGCACCAGCCAGGCCGGCGCGATCACCAGCTGCGTACTCTGCTCCACGGTCACCGGGCCGGACCAGCCGAGCCGGTAGTCGTTGCCCTGGTCCCAGTGCGGAGTGCCGGCGCCGGCCTGGGTCACGCTGCGGCTGTCGACGGCGTTGCCGGCAAGGGTCGGTACGCCGCTCAGGTTCCGCACGGCTGACCCGGTGACGGAGACGGCTTGCAGCGACAAGTTCGAACCGTTTTGCATCGCCATCGCAGGTGCCGGTGGTGGCAGCGGCGGTGGCGGCGGCATCGTCGCGTCGGCGTAAACTTCGGCGACCGATGGCGGCGCCATGGGTGCAGGCGCCGGTGCCGACTGCTTCATCCGCGCCTTCGCATAGACCTCTTCCTGTGCTGCCTGCTCGGCGTAGCCCGCCGAAACGATCCGGCTCTGGCTTCCACCTTCCAGTTGCGGATGCAGCGCGTACTGCAATTGCGCCGCAGCGAACGGCAGCGTCCACAGCACCGCCAGCGCGAACACGGCGACGGCACCGATGCGAGCCACCGAACGCAGCCTTCCTTCCGGCAGCGCACGCAGCAGCAGCGCCAGCGCTAGCGTCGCCGCCAGCGTCCACAGCGGCGCGGCGCTCTCGTGCTGCGCCAGCGTCAGGTAGCCCGCGGCCAGCAGCGCCCACGGCCAGCCGAGCAGGCGGCCGGCCAGCAGTGCGATCAAGGCCACCACGAACAGGTCGAGCAGGCTCCACTGGGCAACCCACGAATCGGGCGAGCGGTCCACGCCGGTCGCGCCGAGCAGGCGGTAGCCGTGCGGCAGGTGCAAGGTGGCGTCGATGCTTTCCAGCGGCAGCTGCCAGCCGGCGCTGGGAATCGCGCCGTGATGTGTCGGCAGGCGCAGGCCGGCATCCAGATCGAGCTGCTGCTCGCGCAGTTCGACGCCACTGCGGCCGTCCCCACCCTTGCTGACCAGCAGCGGCTCACCGTCCTGGCTGGCCCGCTGCAACTGCCACGGCGCCGCCACGTCGAGACGCTGGCGATGACGCAGCTCGCCGCTGAGCCGGTCGGCCACGCTGAGGCCGCCGCCGTCGAAGTCCAGCCACAGCTGGCGCTGCAGGTGCAGTTGGTCGCCCTTGCCGCCCTCGTCGCCGCGCGTGCCCTGCTCGATCGCCAGGCCCGCGCCGTCGTTCAGCACGAAGGCCGGCAGCTCGCGCCACTCGCCCGGCACCCCGGCTTGCGCGGCATCGGTGGCGTTGCCGTCCACCCGGGTGTTGCGCAGGGCGGGCGCATCGTCGTAACTCCAGATCTCCTGCCGCGGCCACGGTGCCGCCGGCAGCTTCAGCGCCACCTTGCCCAGCGGGGCGACGCTGCGTGCGGCAAGCGTGACCGCCCACTGGCCCGGGCGCAGTTGCACGCGCAGCTGGCCGTCGTTGTCCAGCCGTGCGGGCAGGTCGCCAGACAAGGCGGTGGCCACGAAACCCTCCGGCAGCACCGGGCCGAGCGACTGCTCGCGCGCGCTGCCGGCGACGTTGAACTGCAGCTGCGTCTCCAGCGTGGCCGGCAGGCCGTCGACCAGGCGCCGATACACGCGCAGCGCCAGCGCGTCGGCGGCGCGCTGTGCGGCGGCGGCCTCGCCCAGGGTGAGCTGTTCGCCGTTGCGTTCGATGCGCGTAACCGCCGCGCCGTCGACGCTCAGCACCACCAGCCCGATCGTCGAAGGCACGCGCAGGCGCGCCGGGCGCGCCATCCACGGCAGTACGCCACGCAGCTGATAGTCACCGGGCACCAGCCACAACATCGGCTGGTCGCCCCGCTGCAGCACGGTGGCCGGCTGGTTGTTCGCGCTGACCTGCTGCGGCCAGCTCCGCGCGTCGCCGGGCAGCACCACCCAGCTCGACGCATCCACGTGCACATCCA
Organism: Rhodanobacter sp. B2A1Ga4; assembly: GCF_018101315.1. Lineage (NCBI taxonomy): Bacteria > Pseudomonadati > Pseudomonadota > Gammaproteobacteria > Lysobacterales > Rhodanobacteraceae > Rhodanobacter > Rhodanobacter sp. B2A1Ga4. The sequence continues at coordinate 53,000 of NZ_JADBJR010000003.1, forward strand.
GGCTGAAGCGGCCACCGTCCTTGTCCGCCGCAAGCACCAGTCGACCGGGCCAGGCGCACTCATGACTGCCGGCATTCGGCGTCTGGGTGGCGAGGAATGGACAGTCGTGCTGCGGCACGTCATGCAGCACCCAGCCCTGCCAGTCGCGCAGCGGTGGCGGTACGTCCTGCGCCGGCAATGGCGCCGCCAGCAACAGCCACAGGCCCAGCAGTCCGAGCGTTCGAGCAAGCATGCGTTTCTCCCTGTGTGCCGCGCGGCCGGCACAGTGTAAGTGGAACACGACAGGCACAAGCGATGTCGCCCCGGTTGCCGTTCCGGCACGAAACGACCTCGCCACTGATTCAACGCTGCCGGCGACGCAACGGGGTTACGTGCCGGCAACGCCGCCGCCGTATAGTGGAACGGGCTTTCCCGTCACGGTAAACCGCATGACCCGACTCAATCGCCAGCTGCGCCTCCGGACCCGCCCCGAAGGCCTGGTCCGGCGCGAGGATTTCGACCTGGTCGAACAGCCCGTGCCCGCGCTGAAAGACGGCGAGGTACTCGTGCGCGTGCTGTATATCTCGATGGACCCGACCAACCGCGTGTGGATGCGCGACATCCCGCAGTACCTGCCGCCGGTGGCGATCGGTGAGGTGATGCGTGCGCTCGGCCTGGGCCGCGTGGTGCAGTCGCGTTCGGTGCAGTACCGCGAAGGCGACCTGGTGCAGGGCGTCACCGGCTGGCAGGACTACCTGGTGCTGCACGAAAGCGCCAGGGGCTACGTGGTCCTGCCCGCCGACCCCGGCATCCCGCTGCCCACCCTGCTTGGCGCAGCCGGCATGAGCGGCGTCACCGCCTACTACGGCCTCACCGATATCGCTCCCGTGCAAGCCGGCGAAACCCTGGTGGTCTCCGCCGCCGCCGGCTCGGTCGGCTCGGTCGCCGGCCAGATCGGCAAGATCATGGGCGCCCGCGTGGTCGGCATCGCCGGCGGCAGCGACAAGTGCCGCTACCTCACCGACGAGCTCGGCTTCGATGCCGCCGTCGACTACAAGGCCGCCGACTTCAAGCAGCAACTCAAGGCCGCCACTCCCGACGGCGTGCACGTCAACTTCGAGAACGTCGGCGGCGAGGTGATGCGGGCGGTGCTCTCACGCATGGTGATCGGCGGACGCGTGGCGTTGTGCGGCCTGATCTCCGGCTACAACAGCGACGAGCGGCCGCACGACGATTACGGTGTGTTCGTGATGAAGCGGCTGAGCATGCGCGGGTTTCTGGTGCTCGACTACACCAGGACGCGCGAGGCGGTGCAGGCGCTTGCCGGGTGGATTCGCGACGGGCGGTTGAAAGCGGAGGAGACGATTGCCGATGGCCTGGAGAACGCACCGGAGGTATTGAACCGGCTGTTTGATGGGAGCCATCGGGGAAAGCTGGTGTTGCGGGTAACCCCACTGGCGTAATCGACCGGTGCTTTTTTCATGTCTGCTTTCAGCCAGGACCTTGCGGCCGACATGGCTGATTCGATGCTGGACACGATCTTGAAGCCGCGGCCGAAACCGCTTGCGCGACAGCCAGGGAATCAAGCTCTCAGCGCAGCGCCCATGCGGCGATGATCCGATGGATCTCGTCCAGCCCGTCGAACAGCGCCGCCGGGCCCGGCTGCAGGATGATCGGTGACTTGATCTCGTGCAGCTCGCCGTGGCGCACTGCGGGAATCGTATCCCAGCCCGGCCGCGCCGCAACCTTTTCGGGGCGGAAGCGCTTGCCGCACCAGGAGCCCAGGATGATGTCCGGCGCGCGCCGTACCACCTCGTCGCCGTTTGGCAGGATGCGCTGCTTCGCCAGCGGTTCGCGCGCGAGTTCGGGAAAGCAGTCGTCGCCGCCGGCGATGCCGATGATCTCGGCAACCCAGCGGATGCCGGTGATGATCGGTTCGTCCCATTCCTCGAAGTACACCCTGGGCCGCCGCGGCAGCTTTGCGACAGCAGCGCGGATCTCGGCGATGTGCCGCTCGGCGCGCTGCGCGTAGGCCTCGGCTTTCTCGTGTGAGCCGACCATCGCGCCGAGCCGGCGGATATAGGCCAGGATGCCGTCGACGCTGCGGTGGTTGCTGATCCACACCTCGACGCCGGCCTTGACCAGCTCGCGCGCGATGTCGGCCTGGATGTCGGAGAAACCGATCGCCAGGTCCGGTTCCAGTTTCAGGATCTCGCCGATCTTCGCGCTGGTGAAGGCGGAGACCTTCGGCTTCTCCCTGCGCGCGCGCGGCGGCCGCACGGTGAAGCCGGAGATGCCGACGATGCGGCGCTCCTCGCCGAGCGCGTACAGCACCTCGGTGGGCTCCTCGGTGAGGCAGACGATGCGCTGCGGGTAGTGGTCCGGCAGGCCGGCATCCGGTGCGGCGTGATGCATGCGTTCAATTCCCCAACACGGTCACCACGACCTTGCGCTGGTGCGGGTCGAGGCGGTGTTCCCACAGGTAGATGCCCTGCCAGGTACCCAGCATCAGCTTGCCGCCGTGCACCGGCACGCTGAGGCTGACCCCGGTGAGGGTCGAGCGGACGTGCGCCGGCATGTCGTCCGGGCCCTCCGCATCATGCTGGAAGAGCGCATCACCGTCCGGCACGGCGCGGGTGAACCAGCGCTCCAGGTCGTTGCACACGGCGGGGTCCGCATTCTCGCTGATCAAAAGCGAACAACTGGTATGCGCGGTGAACACCTGCGCGATGCCGGTCTGTACGTGGCTGGCCGCCACCGCGTCGCCGACCTGCGTGGTGATTTCGCTGAAACCGCGCCCGCGCGTGTGCACGGTGAAGCTGCCCTGCGCCACATGCTCCGCGGGCAGCGCGCGGGTCACGGGTACAGCATCCGGCTGGTCCAGGTCCGGCCGTGGCGATCCCAGCGCACCCGCTCGTGCAGGCGGAACTCGGCGCCGTACCAGAACTCCAGCATGTCCGGCTCCACCACGAAGCCGCCCCAGTGCGGCGGGCGGGTCACCTCATGGCCCTCGAACTGCTGTTCGTAGCGCGCCACCCGCTGCTCGAAACTGTCGCGATCAGGCAGCGTCTGCGATTGCAGCGAGGCCCATGCGCCGATCTGGCTGCCGCGCGGCCGGCTGGCGAAGTAGGCATCCGACTCTTCCGCCTGCAGCTTGCGTACCACGCCTTCCACACGCACCTGCACGCCTTCGCGCAGCTGCTTCCAGTGGAAGCACAGCGCCACCTGCGGATGCGCCTCGAGCTGGCTGCCCTTGTCGCTGTCGTAGTTGGTGTAGAAGCGGAAGCCGCGCTCGTCGACTCCCTTGAGCAGCACGATGCGCGAGGCGACCCGGCCGGAACCGTCCACGGTGGCCAGGTTCATCGCCGTCGGCTCGCGGTCGCCACTGGCCTTGGCTTCGTCCAGCAGGTGCTGGAAGGTGTCTAGAATCTCGGATTTGAGCATGGTGTCTGAAACTTTCCTTTTGCATCGTGGCCAACACGCGCCATCATGGTGCGGATGAATCTGACTGATAATAGTGCAATGCCCCATCCATCCCGTACCAGCCTGGCCCGGATGACAGCGCCATCTTCCGCCACGACATGTGAAGGCGGCAGCGATATGCCCGCTGGCACGATGCTTCGCCGCCGCGGCCTGCCGGTGGCGGAAATTCCCCCCGGAACCACGGTACCCCGCGGATGACGTCCCACGCCGACATGCAGAACGAGGCCCTCGCCGGCCACCTGCTCGACCAGTACGCCGGGCGCATCGCCCGTTCGCGCCGCCCGTACATCCTCGGCCTGTCCGGCCTGCAGGGCAGCGGCAAGAGCACCCTGGCGCGGGTGATGAAGGCCCAGGCCGAAGCCCGCGGCTGGGCCACCGAGGTGCTCGCGCTGGATGACTTCTATTACGCCCGCAGTGACCGCGAGGGGCTGGCGCGCGACGTGCACCCGCTGCTGCGCAGCCGCGGCGTGCCGGGCACGCACGAGATCGAGCTGCTGATGTCGGTGCTGGCTGCCCTGCCGCATGCCTCGGACAAGCTGCCGGTGTCGCACCCGCGCTTCGACAAGGGCCGCGACACCCGCTTCCCGCCGTCGCGCTGGCCGCGCACCACGCGGCCGCCGCGGCTGGTGATCGTGGAAGGCTGGGCGCTGGGCATCCGCCCGCAGCTGCAAGCCGCGCTGGCCAGGCCGGTCAACGAACTGGAGCGTACCGAGGACCCCGACGGCAGCTGGCGGCACTGGGTCAACAAGCAGCTGCGCGGCTACCAGCCGCTGTGGCGCAAGTTCGACGCGCTGATCGTGCTGCAGGCGCCAAGCTGGGAGATCGTGCGCCGCTGGCGCGGCGAGCAGGAACAGGAGCTGCTGGCCCGGCACGCGCCGCTGGCGATGGACGCCGCCGCGATGGAACGGTTCCTGGCGCACTTCGAGCGGCTCAGCCGGCACGCGCTGGCCACCCTGCCGGCACTGGCGGACACCTGCGTGGAGTACGACGACGACCGCCACGTGACCGGGCTCAGCCACGGCTGAAGCCGGGAATCGGGAAAGCATCGCACGGCGCCAATCCCGATTCCCGCGGCGATCAATCGACCACGAAGTTCACCTTCATGTTGACGCGCCACTCGGTCACCGTGCCGTCGTCCTTGGTCACCACCTTGATCTCGTTGACCCAGGCGCCCTTGATGTTCTTCACCGACTCGGCGGCCTTGCTCAGGCCATGCTGCACGGCGTGCTCGAAGTCCTTGCTGGACGAAGCGTTGATTTCGATGACCTTGGCTACCGACATGGCGTCAATCTCCCGTGGAATCGTGCAAGCGGCACGCAGCGCTCCCCCGCTCTGAAGCCCGAGTCTGTGCCGCCGCCATCGGCGGGGGCAAGCCGCACTGCAAAATCACCTCACGTTGACGCCTCGACCTGCACCGCGGTGCCGTAGGCCAGCGCCTCGGTGACGCCCTGCGCCACCTCGTTCGCGTCGTAGCGCATTGCCACCACGCCATTCGCACCCATCGCGGCGGCGTGCTGCAGCATCAGCTCGTACGCTTCCTCGCGCGCCTTCTCGCACAGTTCGGTGTAGATCGAGATGTTGCCGCCGACGATGGTCTGCAGCGCCGCGCCGAGATTGCCGACCACGCTGCGCGAACGCACGGTGATGCCGCGCACGATGCCCAGCGAACGCACGATGCGGCAGCCGGGAATGTCGTTGGCGGTGCTGACCTGGTGATGCGGTACCGCGTTGGCCATGGCAGTTCTCCTGTGGTGGATGGTTCAGCCGTCGAGCAGCGCGGCATAGCCTTCGCGCGCGTCCGGCCATTGCGGCGCCCAGCCGCTGGCGCGCAGCCGCGCATTGCGCAGCCGCTTGCTGCCCACGCCGGCCGGCGCCGCGCCCTCGGCGGGCAACGGCGCATCGATCAGGGCCGCGAGGAAGTCGTACAGCTCGTCGAGCGGCATCGGCGTGTCGTCCACGCCGAGATACAGCGGCTGCGGCGACTTCAAATCCAGCAGGTGCACGATCGCGGCAGCGGCATCGTCGACATGGATCCGGTTGGCCCAGTGCGGCGCCTCACGCGGCACCCGCAGCTGCCCCGCGCGCAGGCGCTCGATCAGCTGCAGCCGTCCCGGCCCGTACAGCCCGGCCAGCCGCAGCACGGTCGACGGCAGCGATTGCTCCGCCAGCCATTGCTCGGCCTCCAGCAGCACCGCACCGTTGAACCCGGGTGGGTCAGTCGGGGTGGCCTCGTCGACCCAGTCGCCGTCGTGTTCGCCGTAGACGGCGCTGGACGAGACGAACAGCACGCGTGCCAGCTTGCGGCGATCGAGTGCGTCCAGCAGGTGACGCAGGCCGTCCACGAAGATTGCGCGGTATGCCGCCTTGTCGCGCGTCGCCGGCGCCGGCAGGTAGACCAGCCGGGTGATCCCGGCCGGCAGTTCGCGCAGGCTGGCCGGATCGGTCAGGTCGCCGCGCAGCCAATGGATGCCGTGCCCGCCGCGCGCGGGAGGCTGGCGCCGCAGCGCCCAGACCTCGTCGCCGTGCGCGCGCAGACGCTGCGCCACGCGTTCGCCCAGGTCGCCGCATCCGGCCAGCAGGATACGTTCACTCACCATCACCCTCCCGTCACGCCATCCGGGCCGATCCGCCCTGTTAGCATTTGCCCATGAATCCGTCGCCCAACCTTTTCATCATCGGCCCGACCGGCGCCGGCAAGACCTCGATCGGGCGACGACTTGCCGCGCATTATGGCCTGAGCTTCGTCGATCTCGACCAGGAGATCGAACATCATTGCGGGGTGGACGTGAACACGGTGTTCGCGATCGAGGGCGAGGCTGGTTTCCGCCAGCGCGAAAGCACGCTGCTGGACGAGTGCAGCCGCCGTCCCGGCGTGCTGCTGGCCACCGGTGCCGGCGTGGTGCTCGCGCCACACAACCGCCGACATCTGCGCGAGCGCGGCTACGTGGTGTGGCTGCAGACCACGATCGAACAGCAACTGGAACGGCTGGAGCGCGACCACCGCCGCCCGCTGCTGGCGGTGCCCGACCGCCACGCACGGCTGCAGGCGATGGCGCAGGAGCGCGAGCCGCTCTACCGCGAACTGGCCGACCTCGCGGTGCCCGGCGAACACGGCAGCGTCGCCGCCGCCAGCGAGCGCTGCATCGCGCTGATTGACCACCATTGGCAGCGCCCTGGCGCAGCACCCAGGCAGACGGCATGAACGACCACGCATTCCATACCATCACCGTCGCCCTCGGCCAGCGCAGCTATCCGGTGTGGATCGGCGCCGGCCTGCTCGCCAATCACGCGCGCTGGCGCGCCGTGCTGCGCGGCCGGCATGCGCTGGTGGTCAGCAACACCACGGTGGCGCCGCTGTACCTGCCGCGCATCGAAGCGGGACTGGACGGGTTGCACCGGTCGACGTTCCTGCTCGACGACGGCGAGATGCACAAGAGCTTCGCCAACGTCGGCCGCGCGCTGGAGGCGCTGGGCGAACTCGGCGCCACCCGCGACGCCTGTGTGATCGCGCTGGGCGGCGGCGTGGTCGGCGACCTGGCCGGCTTCAGCGCGGCGTGCTGGATGCGCGGCATCGACTTCATCCAGATGCCGACCACCCTGCTGGCGATGGTCGATTCCTCGGTCGGCGGCAAGACCGGCGTCAACCTGCCGGTCGGCAAAAACCTCGCCGGCGCGTTCCACCAGCCGCGCGCCGTGATCGCCGACATCGACACCCTGGCGACGCTGCCCGATCGCGAATACCGCGCCGGCCTGGCCGAGGTGATCAAGGGTGCGGCGATCGGCGACGAGCCGTTCTTCGCCTGGCTGGAACAGCATGCCGCCGCGCTCGCCGCGCGCGATCCCGCCATCGTGATGGAAGCGATCGCGCGGAAGGTTCGGTACAAGGCCGGCGTGGTCGCCCGCGACGAGACCGAGCAGGGCGAACGCGCCCTGCTCAACTTCGGCCACACTTTCGGCCATGCGCTGGAAACTGCCGGCCGCTACACCACCCTGCTGCACGGTGAGGGCGTGGCGGTGGGCATGCTGCTGGCCGCCCGGCTGTCCGAGCGGCTGGGCATGAGCGATGCGGCCGCCACCGGACGCCTGCAGCGCCTGCTGGAAACCCTTGGCCTGCCGGTGGCGATCCCTCCCGGGATGGACGCACAGCAACTGCTGGCGCTGATGCGGCTGGACAAGAAGAACACCGCCGGCACGCTGCGGCTGATCCTGTGGCGCGGCATCGGCCGGGCCGAGATCGTCGGCGGCGTGAACGAGGCCGACGTGCTGGCCGTGCTGCAAGCCGCGGGATGAACCGTCGGGTGTGACGACATGGCCCGACCCGGCCACGAGCCTGCCCGCGCAAATCCTATAAACTGTGCCGTCTGGCTACGCGCCTGTTCGTGCGGCATCCCTGGAACCCATGCGCCTCTATCTGCAAACCGTGCCCGGCAGTACCGACGCACCCCGCTACGTCCAGATCACGCTGGAGCAGGACCTGCTCGGCGGCTGGACGCTGTACCGCGAATCCGGCATCCAGGGCGGCCGCGCCACCATGAAGCGCGAACAGTTCCTGGAGCGCGACGAGGCAGTCACCGCCTTCGAGAAAGCCCGCGACGCCCAACTCAAGCGCGGCTTTCGCCTGATGTTTGCCCAGGGGCTGGAAGGCCCGTACGGACGCTGATTGAAATGACTGACGTGCTGAAGAACGACCGCTTCCTGCGCGCACTGCGCCGCGAACCCACCGACACCACGCCGATCTGGGTGATGCGCCAGGCCGGCCGCTACCTGCCCGAATACCGCGCCACCCGCGAGCGTGCCGGCAGCTTCATGGGCCTGGCGCAGCATCCCGAATACGCCTGCGAAGTGACCCTGCAGCCGCTGGAACGCTTCGAGCTGGATGCCGCGATCCTGTTCTCCGACATCCTCACCATCCCCGACGCGATGGGCCTGGGCCTGTCGTTTGCCCACGGCGAGGGCCCGCAGTTCGCGCGCCCACTGCGTACGGCGGCCGACATCGCGAAGCTCGCCGTGCCCGACATGGACGGCGAGCTCCGCTACGTGATGGACGCGGTGCGCCTGATCCGCCAGGAACTGCATGGCCGCGTGCCGCTGATCGGCTTCTCCGGCAGCCCGTGGACGCTGGCCTGCTACATGGTTGAGGGCCACGGCTCGAAGGACTTCGCCACGCTGAAGGCGATGTGCTGGAACGAGCCGAAACTCGCCCACCAGCTGCTCGACACGCTGGCCCGCGCCGTCGCCGCCTACCTGATCGCCCAGGCTGCCGCCGGCGCGCAGGTACTGATGATCTTCGACACTTGGGGCGGCCTGCTCGGCCCGGCGCCGTTCCGCGAGTTCTCGCTGCGCTACATGACGCAAATCGTGGCCGCGCTGAAGGCCGATGCCCATGCGCGCGAATTGCCGGTGATCCTGTTTTCCAAAGGCGCCGGCGCGCACCTCGCCGAGATGGCCAACTCGGGCTGCGCCGCGCTCGGCGTCGACTGGACCATCGACCTCGCCGACGCCCGCCACGCCGTGGCCGGCAAGGTTGCCCTGCAGGGCAACCTCGACCCCGCCGTGATGCGCGCCAGCCCGGAAGTGATCCGCCGCGAGGCTCGCGCCGTGCTGGACAGCTACGGCAACCACCCCGGCCACGTGTTCAACCTCGGCCACGGCATCACGCCGGAAGTCGATCCGGAACATGTGAAGGTGCTGGTCGACGAGGTGCACGCTTACGGTCGCGCGTTGCGCGGCGGCTGAGCGGAGGAGCGGCGGCATGGCCTGGCTCGTCAGCAAGTACCTGATCACCGCCGCCGTGGTGGTGATCGTCTCGGAGGTGGCCAAGCGCAGCGATCGCCTCGGCGGCCTGATCGCCGCGTTGCCGCTGGTCACCGTGCTGGCCCTGATCTGGCTGCAGCTCGAGCACCAGTCGCCGGCGAAGATCGCCAACCACGCCTGGTACACGTTCTGGTACGTGGTGCCTACCCTGCCGATGTTCCTGGCCTTCCCGGCACTGCTGCCGCGTCTCGGCTTCTGGCCCACCCTGCTCGCCTGCGTGCTGATCACCGTGATCTGCTTCGGCCTCTTCGCCCTGCTGGTGCGCCGCTTCGGCATCGAGTTACTGCCCTGAGCGAACTGGGCTTTTGGCAGCCAGCCGCCCGCCCCGTACAATTGCTTTCTTTGCTTCTACCCCCACGCGCCGGCCACGGCGCGCCATTGCGAGTCCCCTGATGGACAAGAGTTTCGAACCCGCCCAGATCGAGTCGACGTGGTACGCGCGCTGGGAAGCCAGCGGTGCGTTCAGGCCGTCGGGCCAGGGCGAGCCGTATTGCATCCTGCTGCCGCCGCCGAACGTCACCGGCACGCTGCACATGGGCCATGCGTTCCAGCAGACGGTGATGGACATGCTGGTGCGCTACCACCGCATGCGCGGTTTCAACACGCTGTGGCAGGTCGGCACCGACCATGCCGGCATCGCCACCCAGAAGATCGTCGAGAACCAGCTGGCGGTCGAGGAAAAGACCCGGCACGACCTGGGTCGCGATGCCTTCGTCGAGCGGGTGTGGCAGTGGAAGGAGGAATCCGGCTCCACCATCACCAACCAGATGCGCCGCATCGGCGCCGCCGCGGACTGGTCGCGCGAGCGCTTCACAATGGATGAAGGCTTGTCTGCCGCGGTGCGCAAGGTGTTCATCGACTGGTATCGCGCCGGCCTGATCTATCGCGGCAACCGGCTGGTGAACTGGGACCCGGTGCTTGGCACCGCGGTGTCCGACCTGGAGGTGAACAATGTCGAGCGCGACGGCCACATGTGGTCGATCCGTTACATGACGACCGACGGCGCCGCTTCGCTGGTCGTTGCGACCACGCGACCGGAAACCATGCTCGGCGACGTAGCCGTGGCCGTGCATCCGGAAGACGAGCGCTACGCGCACCTGGTCGGCAAGACGCTGAAGCTGCCGCTGACCGATCGCGAGATTCCGGTGATCGCCGACGACTATGTGGACAAGGATTTCGGCACCGGCTGCGTGAAGATCACCCCCGCGCACGACTTCAACGACTACGCGATCGGCCAGCGGCATGGCTTAAAGCCAATCAACATTTTCAATCTTCACGCCAGAGTTCTTGGCGGCGCAGATGACGCCAAGGATGGTGCCGTCACAGCTTCTCCAATGGAGGCCTTGGATAAAGGTATCGAAGCCGCCAATTCGTTGAATAAGATTCCGGCACGGTATCGCGGCCTTGATCGCTATGAAGCGCGCAAACTGATCATTGCTGACCTCGAGGCTTCCGGCCTGCTGGTCGAGACGAAGCCGCACAAGTTGCAGGTGCCGGTGAGCCAGCGCTCGGACGCGGTGATCGAGCCGATGCTGACCGACCAGTGGTTCGTCGACCTCACTTCGGATGTCCAGACGGATGGACGTCCAGGCGGCCGCAAGGCGATCACTGAGCCGGCGCTGGACGCGGTGCGCAGCGGCGACATCAAGTTCGTGCCGGAAAACTGGAACACCACCTACACGCAGTGGCTGGACAACATCCAGGACTGGTGCATCAGCCGCCAGCTGTGGTGGGGCCACCGCATCCCGGCCTGGTATGACAAGGCCGGCAAATATTTCGTGGCTGACACTTGGCAGGAAGCTTACAGCGAGCACCTGAGGGATAAGTTCGCCACAGACAGCGATGCAGAAGCTGCCTACGGGCTGCTCACGTTAGTAATCACTAACCCAAACGAAGACAATTTTAAGGAGAACCTGCGCGTCAATGGGTGGGCCAAGTTCATCTTGCAACAAGACCAAGACGTGCTAGACACCTGGTTCTCCTCGGCGCTGTGGCCGTTCTCCACGCTGGGCTGGCCGGCCGATGGCCCGGTGAAGAACGAGCGCGGCGACGTGGTCGCCAACTGGGAGCAGGACAAGATCTTCCTGCCCAGCGCCGTGCTGGTCACCGGCTTCGACATCATCTTTTTCTGGGTCGCCCGCATGGTGATGGCGACCAAATACTTCACCGGCCGGATCCCGTTCCGCGAGGTCTACATCAACGCCATCGTGCGCGATGCGGAAGGCCAGAAGATGTCCAAGTCCAAGGGCAACACGCTGGACCCGCTGGACCTGATCGACGGCATCGCGCTGGAACCGCTGGTGGAAAAGTCCACCAGGTCGCTGCTGATCCCGCAGGTACGCGCCAAGGTCGAGAAGCGCATCCGCAAGGACTACCCCGACGGCATTCCGGCGATCGGCACCGACGCGCTGCGCTTCACCTTCGCCGCGCTGGCCAGCTACAGCCGCACCATCAACTTCGACATCAAGCGCGCCGAGGGCTACAAGGCGTTCTGCAACAAGCTGTGGAACGCGGCGCGGTTCGTGCTGATGAACCTGCCGGAAGGCGAGATTGCTGCGCCGACCGGTGCGCCAGTGACCGAAGCCGAGCGGTGGATCCTCACCCGCCTCAAGCAGACGCTGGGCGAAGTCGAACAGCACTTCGTCAGCTACCGCTTCGACCTGCTGGCGCAGGCGCTGTACGAATTCGTCTGGAACGAGTATTGCGACTGGTTCCTGGAGCTGTCGAAGCCGGCTTTGAACGGCGACGCCGCCGCGGCGGCCGCCTCGACCCGGCACACCTTGCTGGTGGTGCTGGAAAGCGTGCTGCGTGCACTGCATCCGCTGATCCCGTTCATCACCGAGGAAGTGTGGGCATCGGTGGCGCCGATGCTCGATCTCGGCGAAGACAGCCTGATGCAGCGGCCCTGGCCGCGTGCCGACGACATCGTGGCCGACGACGCGGCCACGGCCGAGATCGAGTGGTTCAAGAATGTTCTCTCCGGCATCCGCAAGATCCGCTCGGAGATGAACATCTCGCCCGCCAAGGCGATCCCGTTGCTGCTTGCCGACGGCGATGCCGGTGACCGTGTCCGCGTGGCGAAGTTCGCCACGCAGATCGCCTTCCTCGCCCGCACGGAAGCGCCGCAGTGGATCGAAGCCGGTGCCGACGAACCAGCCGCCGCAGCCGCCGTGATCGGCACGCTGCGCGTGCTGATCCCGCTGGCCGGGTTGATCGACCTCGGCGCCGAGAAGGCGCGCCTGGCCAAGGAGATCGGCCGCATCGAAGTCGAGATCAAAAAGTGCGAAGGCAAGCTCGGCAACGCCAGTTTCGTTGCCAACGCGCCGGCCGAGGTGGTGGCGCAGGAACGTCAGCGCATCGCCGACTGGAACAGCACGCTGGGCGCGCTGCGCGAGCAGGCGCAGAAGCTGGGTTGAGCAGGCAGCGGCCGGGTTGCTGCCGCTTGTGACGCGCAGGCGGCTGCAACGAATTGTTTCCAGCCATGGCCCGAAGCTCAGGTGTCGTGGCCGACCTGTCCCGGGGAGAAGTCGCGCGTCTTGCGCACGGCCAGCTGGTTGCTGATGCCCAGCAATTCGTAATAGCCGTCGAGCGTGGCCAGCAGCCCGTCCACGCCGAGCTTGGGTGTTTCGGTTTTCACGCTTTCGATCTGCTTCTTCAGCCCCTCGATCCGCCACTGGCGGCCCGACCCGCGCAGCCACTTGCGCGCCAACCAGCCTGGACGTGGCGGCGGCCCCAGCTTCGGCGGCACCCACAGGTAGTCATCGAAGATCATCACGCCACCGACCTTCAGCAGCGGCCACGCCATGACGCCGTCAGCCAGTGCGCCGAAGGCGGAATGCCAGCCGTCGATGTAGACGATGTCGTAGGGGCCTTCGACGCGCCGCAATGAGTCGAAGCTTGGTCCCGGGAACTCCCGGATCCGCTCGCGCCAGGCCGCCGTGTTGGCGCGGAAGCGGGCGTGGTAGTCGCCATAGACCGGATCGACCTGGAAGAAGTCCAGGCAGTCGATCGAGCTGTCCGCGGCGGCCAGGATGTTCTCGCACAGCCAGAGGGTCGAACGCCCCTCGAAGCTGCCGACCTCCAGGGCGCGCAGGCCGGATTTGCCGCGCAGCGAAGCGAGCCACTGTTCCCAATAGGGAATGTTGTGGTGAAACCAATCAGTCGAAAACTGCCCTTGCACCAGCCGGAACCCTTCGCTTGAACGAGGGCGGCATGCTAACACCCGCCGAGAATCCCGCCCGCTTGAATTGCGTGACGGCGTTCCGGCCCCGCGCACGCGTCAGGCAGTTGGCGGCTCCAGCACCATGACGATCGCGTCCTCGCGACCATGGCGCGCCGGGTAATAGCGCGGCCGGCGGCCGATCTCGCGAAAGCCCACCGACTCGTACAACGCCTTCGCCAGCGGATTCGACGGCCGCACTTCGAGGAATACCCGCTCGGCGCCGTTCCAGCGTGCGATATCCAGCAGGCGACCCAGCAGGTGGCGGCCCAGGCCGCGGCCGCGCCAGTCCGGCCCGATGCACAGATTCAGCACGTGCGCCTCGCCGGCCCCCGTCGACAGGATGCCGTAACCGGCGACCACCGCGTCCACGCACAGCACCCAGCACGGGTGCCCGGCCTTCACGCAATCGCTGAAGATGCCCGCCGACCACGGGAATTCGTAGGAGGCATTTTCCAGCGCGCTGACCGCATCCAGGTCTTCGGCCCGCATGCCGCGCACCTGGATCACCGGCTTGATCACCGCGACCATGGCGCTCAGCCGGCCGCAGCGGCCAGTGCGCGACGCACGCTGCGCAGCGCGTTCCACAGCCGACGCTTGGCGCCGGCACTACCCAGCACCAGCGCCGGTTCGTCGGCCAGCACGATCTGCGCCTGGTGCATCACTGCCGCCGGCAGCGCGCGACCCAGCGCATGCGCCTGCGCTTCGCCGAACACCAGGTAGGCCTGCGCCTCGGGCACGCCCGCGGCCAGCTGGCCGTCGCTCGCCGTGACCCGCGCGGCACGCGCCAGTGCAGCGCCGCACGCATTCAGGGCGCGTCCGATCAGGTCAAGCTCGCGCGCGCTGCAGCCCGGCGGCAACACCACCACGCAGGCCACGCCCGCCGCCATGTCAGGGGCGGCGGAAGCCGCGTATTCCGGCGCCGCCACCGTCGGCGCCACCCGTAGTTGCCACGGCGTCACGCCCAGCGCGCGCAACACGCGGGCGCGATGACCGGCGTCGGCATGCTGGCGTGCCGGGGTGCTCATGCCGCGCTGCGCCGCGACCGGCGCCGGTGCGTGGCCAGGCTCCAGATCGTCCACACCGGGCCGGACAACAGATAGAGCGTGAAGCCGACGAACAGCACGCGCGGCGTATCCAGGATCAGCAAGGCCAGCAGCAGCACCGCAACCACCATCCACACGAACGGCACGCGCTGGCGATCACCCGTCGGCAACGATTTGAAACTGAAATAGCGGAAACGGCTGACCATCAGCAGGCCGACCACGATCGCGACCACCGGCGTGACGAAACAGAAATCGCTGCCGGCCAGGCCGAACTTGTCCACGCTCCACACGAACGACATGCACACCGCCGCCGCCGCCGGGCTGGCCAGCCCCTGGAAATAGCGCTTGTCGGCCACGCCGACCTGGGTATTGAAGCGTGCCAGCCGCAACGCGGCGCAGGCGGCGTAGATGAACGCGGCGGCCCAGCCCAGCTTGCCCCACAGCGGGCCGAAATCGCGCAGTGCCGACAGCGACCACGTATACATCACCAGCGCCGGCGCCAGGCCGAAGCTGACCAGATCGGACAACGAGTCGTATTGCACGCCGAACTCGGTCTGGGTGCCGGTCATCCGCGCCACGCGCCCGTCCATGCCGTCCAACAGCGCAGCAATGAACACCGCCACCGCCGCCTCGGTGTAACGGCCGCCGATGCTGGCGATGATCGCGTAGAAACCCGCGAACATCGCCCCCGTGGTGAACAGGTTCGGCAGCAGGTAAATACCCCGGTGACGGGGTGGGCGGGCGGGCAATGGCTCACTCATGAATCAAGACCGTGACAGGATGCGCGCAGTGTAAACCATCGACTGCTTGAGTCCGGCCCGCCGGAGTGATAACAAGGTGAACCGTCATTCCCCTGCGAAATGGAGAACACCATGCATCGTTCGCTGATTGCCGTGGCGCTGCTGTTGCTGGCCCCACTGGCCGCCGCCCAGGTCTACAAGTGGACGGATGCCAGCGGCACCGTGCACTACTCGGAAGCGCCACCGGCACAGGGCACCAAGTTCGTGAAGGTGACCACCACCGGCACGGCCGAGCCGCTGGCTGCCCCGGCCCCCAGCACCACGGCCAGCCGCAGTGAATCCGCGGCCGAACCCGCCAAGCCAGCGGCCGACACGCCGGAAAACCGCAGCAAGCTGTGCGCCTCGCTGAAAGCCAACCTCGCCGCGCTGCAGGGCGGCGGCCCGGTGGTGATGCAGCAGGATGGCAAATCCGTGGCCCTGGGCGGCGACGAGCGCAAGCAGAAGACCGTTTCGACCCAGGCGCAATACGACCAGTACTGCAGGAACTGATCGCCCTCACGCCATGGCCCGGCGGCGGTCGGGCCGGTGCCGGCGACGGCAGGCCGCTACAATAGGCGTCTTCAATCCGCCGGAACCACCCGCATGCGCCTCAGCCAATTCCACCTGGCCACCGTCAAGGAAGTCCCCGCCGACGCCGAAATCGCCAGCCACCGGCTGATGCTGCGCGCCGGCATGATCCGCAAGCTCGCCTCCGGCCTGTACACCTGGAGCCCGCTGGGCCTGCGCGTGCTGCGCAAGGTGGAAAACATCGTGCGCGAGGAAATGGACCGCGCCGGCGCGATCGAAATGCTGATGCCGTCGGTGCAGCCGCGGGAACTGTGGGAAGAAACCGGCCGCTGGGAGAAATTCGGCGGCCAGTTGCTGAAAATCAAGGATCGCAAGGGCCAGGAATTCTGCTACGGCCCGACCCACGAGGAAGTAGTTACCGACTTTGCCCGCAACGAGCTGAAAAGCTACAAGCAGCTGCCGGTCAACTTCTACCAGATCCAGACCAAGTTCCGCGACGAGATCCGCCCGCGTTTCGGCGTGATGCGTGCACGCGAATTCCTGATGAAGGATGCCTATTCGTTTCACCTGACCCAGGAATCGCTGGCCGAGACCTACGCCGCGATGTACCAGGCTTATGTGCGCATTTTCACCCGCCTGGGGTTGACCTTCCGCGCGGTGCAGGCTGATACCGGCGCCATCGGCGGCAATGCCAGCCACGAATTCCAGGTACTGGCCGATTCCGGCGAGGATGCCATCGCGTTTTCCGATGGCTCCGATTACGCCGCGAACCTCGAAAAGGCCGAGGCGCTGGCGCCGAGTGCGGCGCGCCCTGCTCCCGCGGCCGCGTTGGCGCGGGTCGATACGCCCACCCAGAAGACCATCGAGGACGTTGCCGCCTTCCTCAAGGTCAGCCCGCAGCAATGCGTGAAGACGCTGCTGGTGCGCGGCCGCGACGGCCTGGTGGCGCTGTGCCTGCGCGGCGACCATCAGATCAATGAAGTGAAGGCCGGCAAGCTCGCCGAACTGCCGGACGAGTCGGTGCTTGCCAGCGAGGAGGAAATCCTCGCCGCCACCGGCACCCGCCCCGGCTTCATCGGTCCGGTCGGGCTGCCGGCGTCGATCCCGGTGATCGTCGACCGTGATGCCGCGGTACTTGCCGACTTCGTCTGCGGCGGCAATGCCGACCGCACGCACTGCACCGGGGCGAACTGGGAGCGCGACGCGCGCGTGACCCGCATCGCCGACCTGCGCAACGTGATCGAGGGCGACCTGTCGCCCGATGGCAAGGGCGTGCTGCATATCGCCCGTGGCATCGAGGTCGGCCACGTGTTCCAGCTGGGCACGAAGTACGCCGAGGCGCTTGGCGCCACCGTGGTGGACGAAACCGGCAAGCCGCAGGTGATGACCATGGGCTGCTACGGCATCGGCGTCAGCCGCATCGTCGCCGCCGCGATCGAGCAGCGCCACGACGAAGCCGGCATCCTCTGGCCGGAGGCGATGGCGCCGTGGCGGGTAGCGGTGTGCGTGATCAACCCAAAGAGCTCAGCCGCCGTCAGCGCGGCGGCCGAGGCGCTGTACCAGGCCCTGGGCCAACGCGGCATCGAGGCGGTGCTGGACGATCGCGGCGTGCGCGCCGGCAGCATGTTCGCCGACATGGAGCTGATCGGCATCCCGCACCGCGTGGTGGTCAGCGAGCGCGGGCTGGCCGCGGGCACCCTGGAATATCGCGGCCGCGGGGACAGCGAAAGCCGCTCTTTGAACGAGGATGAATTGATTGCCTTGCTCGGCTGAGCCCGCCATATCAGCATTAACCGAAATGGCCGCCCAGTGCGGCCATTTCTGCATTTGCCGTGAGGAAATCAGCGGACGCGACTAATTCAAAACCGGTCACACTATTAATCATTCTTAATGTGAAATCCCCTTCACGCATTGCATCGCGCTTTACAAGGATTCCGCAGATCAGCGAGAATCCCGACTGCACCAGCTTCCAATGCGTCAGGCTTCGTTCCTCATAATGGCCAGACCATTTAATTGCCGATACTTACCCAGGAGTCCATCATGGCCGTCGACATCAAGAACCTCAATCACAACCAGCTCAACGACCTGATCAGCAAGGCGCAGGTTCGCCAGAATGAACTGCGCAAGGAAAAAGTCGTCAAGCTGCGAGAGAAAGTGCATGCGCTGATCAAGGCCGAGGGTTATACCTTCGAAGACATCTTCGGCAGCGCGCGCGGCAAGGCCAAGCGCAGCACCGGCACGGTGGCGCCGAAATACCGCAACCCGGCCAATCCCGCGCAGACCTGGTCAGGCCGCGGCAAGCGTCCGCACTGGTTCAACGACGCATTGAAGGCCGGCAAGAAGGAAAAGGATCTGGCGATCTGATTGCCGCTCCACTGCTGCAATGAAAACGCCGGCTTTATGCCGGCGTTTTTTGTTGGTTTGAGGCAATGCCGCATCCGTTTGGTGCGATGCCGGCACATACCGGCTCCTCCTCCTGCAAGGCAGGGGTAGGTAGCTTTTGATCTTGCCTAAACCAAGAGCAACCCCTCCTCAATCCTCCCCTGCGTTGCAGGGGAGGAGGCCAGCGTGCCGTGCAGTCTCGTTGTCTTGACGTGCAGGGCAAACGACATCGCCCGCGTCTTCGGCCACTTTTGATTTAAAGAGATCTCCGGGGCGAAACCAGCAGGTCGCCGAACATCAGCCCCGCCACCAGCGACACCAGCAGGGTCACCAGCAGCAGGCCGGTATCCACGCTCAGCGTGGTATCGCGTTCGAGCAGGAACGACACGCTACGAAAACCCACGCTGCCCGGCACCAGCAACAGGATGCCCGGCTCGCGGATGACCGCACCCGGGCGGTGCGCGAAGCGCGCGTAGACGTTCGCCAGCGCGCCCAGCAACAGGCCACCCAGGAACACCCCCACCGGTGCGCCCGGCAGCGAGCCGGAGATCGCTCCGCCCCAGCGCGTGGCCAGATAGCCCACTACCACCGCCACGATCACCACCGGCCAGTCGCGCCGGGCGGCGCGGAACAGGATGGCGAACGCGATCGCCGCGACCAGCAGCGCCGGGTAATCAGTCCAGGCCGGCAGTGCCGGCAGCGCGAAGTCACGTGCCGTGATGCCCACCGCGGCGCACAGCTGGGTCGCCGCGATGGTGCCGAAGGTGAGCTTGAGCAGGGTCGACATGGCGCCGCCCATGCGCGCCATGCCGGAAACCAGGTGCCCGCTGGAGATCTCGCGCACCGCGTTGGTCAGCGACATGCCCGGCACCAGGATGATCAGGCTGGCCAGCACCACCGACCTGATCGCCAGCGGTACCACCAGCGCACTCACCACGATCGCCACCGTGGTCGCCACCAGCGCGCAGATCGCATCACTGGCCACCGCCAGCCGCGGCCGGCTACCGGCCAGCAGGGTGATCCCGCCGATGCCCGCACCGATCACGCCGGCGACCACCAGGTCCACCCACGAACTGTGCAGGAACAGTGCCGCGATGCTGGCCGCGGACAGCCCGTAGCTGGCGATCGAGCCGATCTTCTCGCGCCGCGTGTCGGGCCGGCCCAGCTCGCGCAGCAGGCGGAAGCCCTCGCGCAAGCCCAGCTCGCCGGCGATCGCGCGGTCGGCGATGTCGTCGGCCTGGCACAGCCGCTCCAGGTTCACCTCGCCGGGTGCCAGCCGCATCACCTGAGTGGTCTGCGCCACGCCTTCCTCACCCTGGGCCAGGTCGGCGAACGAGATGATGATCGCGGTGGGGCTGGACCAGACGTCGGCGGACAGTCCCAGCCGCTGCGCCGCGCCGGCGATCGCCATTTCCAGCCGCGGCGCCGAGGTGCCGTACTGGTGCAGCCGCCGCGCCAGTTCCAGCACGAATGCAATGCGCGTGGCCGGCGCGGTGGTGGCGAACTGCTGTGGACTGATGGCGTCGCCCGCGCTCATGCCGCAGCGCGCACCTGCAGCGTGGTGCCTTCCACCGCAACCACCTCCACCGTGGCGCCCAGCGGCAGGTCCGGCCCGCTGACCAGCCACTGGCCGTCGCCCACGCGGGCCTTGCCACGGCCGTTGACGATCGGCTCGATCAGCTGGTAGCGCTGACCGATCAACTGCTCGGCGCGGCGGTTCAGGCGCTCGCCGCCGGGCGCGCGGCGTTCAAGCCGCGGCCGCAGCCAGCGGGCATAACCCACGTACGCGGCAAACGCGAGCAGGCCGAACAGCACCGCCTGCACCAGCAGGCCCAGCGTCGGATCGATCCACAGCACCACGCCCATCGCGGCGGCGGCCAGTCCGATCCACAGCAGGAAGTAACCAGGCAGCAGCAACTCGCCGGCGATCAGCAGCAGCGCCAGGATCCACCACAGGTAATGCGTCGATAGCTCCCACATCGGCGCGCCCTCAGCGCAGCGGCGGCTGGATCGCCGCGGTCTTCTGCTGCTGGCCGAGCGATTCCTTCGCCAGCTCGCCGATGCCGGCCAGTGCGCCGATCACGCCGGTGGCCTCGATCGGCAGCAGCAGCATCTTCTGGTTCGGCGAGGCGGCCATCGCCTTCAGCGCCTCGACGTAGTTGTTGGCGACGAAGTAGTTCAATGCATTGACGTTGCCGTTGGCAATCGCGTCGGACACCATCGTGGTCGCCTTCGCCTCGGCCTCGGCCGAACGCTCGCGCGCCTCGGCGGCACGGAACGCGGCTTCCTTCTCGCCCTCGGCGGCCAGAATCACCGACTGCTTCTCGCCCTCCGCCTTGAGGATCGCCGCCTGGCGGAAGCCCTCGGCATCGAGGATGTTCGCGCGCTTCTCGCGCTCGGCCTTCATCTGCCGTGCCATCGCATCGACCAGGTCGCGCGGCGGCGCGATGTCCTTGATCTCGATGCGGTTGACCTTGACGCCCCACGGGTGGGTCGCCTCGTCCACCACCTTGAGCAGCTTCGCGTTGATTGCATCACGCTGGCTCAGCGACTCGTCCAGGTCCATCGAGCCGAGCACGGTGCGGATATTGGTCATGATCAGCGCCAGCGACGCCTGCTCCAGGTTGGACACCTCATAGGCGGCCTTGGAGGCGTCGAGCACCTGGTAGAACACCACGCCGTCGACGCGCACCACCGCGTTGTCCTTGGTGATGACGTCCTGGCTGGGCACATCCAGCACCTGTTCCATCATGTTGATCTTGCGCCCGACCGCCTGGTAGATCGGGATCAGGAAATGCAGCCCGGGGCTGAGCGTGCGGGTGTACTTGCCGAATGTCTCCACCGTCCACTCGAAACCCTGCGGCACGATGCGCACCAGCTTGGCCACGCCGATGACGACGACGGCCACGATGACCAACGCGAGAAGCTGTCCCATTGCCTACCCCCATTCCTTGAAGAAGGCTTGAGTATAGGCGAGCCGACGGCTAGCGCGGCTGCGGCAGGCGCAGGCTCACCCGCAGGCCGCCGCCCTCGCGGTTGGCCAGCAGCACGCGGCCGCCGTGCGCCTCGGTGATCTCGCGTGCCAGCGCCAGGCCCAGGCCGGTGCCGGAACGCTTGGTCGAATAGAACGGCAGCAATGCCTGCGCCAGCACCGTCTCGCTCATGCCGGGGCCGCGGTCGGCCACCTCGATGCGCAACTCGTTGCCGACATCCTGGATCGACAGCGTGACCTCGTCCGCCGGCCCACCCGACTCGTGCGCGTTCTTGATCAGGTTGATCAGCACCTGCTCGACCTGCACTGCATCGAAATGCCCCGGTCGTTGCGGCGCCGGTGTTGCCAGGCGGTACTGGCAATGCAACGCCAGTCCGTCCAGGAACGGCTTCCACGCGATGTCCACCGGCTGTGGCGTGGGCAGCTTGGCGAAGCTGGCGTAGCCGGCGATGAAGCGGTGCAGGTGCAGCGCGCGCTCGCCGATGGTGGCGAACACGCCGGGCAGCCGTTCGAGCTGGCCGCGGCGGGCCAGCTCCGCGCCGGAGTGCGCCAGCGAGGTGATCGGCGCCAGCGAGTTGTTGAGCTCGTGGCTGATCACCCGGATCACCCGCTTCCAGGTCGCCACTTCCTGCCGCGACAGCTCGCGCGTCATGCGCCGGAACAGGTGCAGCCGGTGCGGCCGGCCCTGCAACCGGAACGCGCGCTGCGACAGATGGAAGGTTTCCTCGCTGCCGTCCATCTCCACGCTGAGCAGGGCATCCTCGCCGCTCTCCACCGCCTTGCGCAGCGCCTCGGGCGCCTCGGCCAACAGTTCGGCGAAGTCCAGCCCGACCAGGCTGCGGCCTTCGTTGAACAGGTGCCGCGAGGCGATGTTGGCGTAGGCCACCTTGCCGATCGCATCGGTCAGCACCAGCGCCACCGGGGTGTTCTGCACCACCGTGTCGAGCAGCAGCTCACGCTGCACCAGGTGCTGGCGCTGCTCGCGCAGGGTCTGGCCCAGCGCGTTGTGCATGCGGATCAGCTCGCCCAGCTCGTCGCGCCGATTCACCGCGATCGAGAAGCTGAAATCACCGTCGCGGTAGCTGGCCACCGCGCCTTCCAGCGCGCGCAGCAGCCGGCTCACCGGCGCCATCACCCGACCGGCCAGCCAGAACGACAGTGGCAGCAGCACCACCACGCTGGCCAGCAGGCCGCCGTAGATGCCCAGCTGCATCGGCGCGCGGATCGACAGCGACAGGTCCTTGTGCAGCCACAGCAGCAACTGCGGCAGCGGCCACTGGGTGACGCCGGCATAGACCAGCGCGCCGGCCAGGCCGGCCACCGCCAGCAAAAAGGTCAGGCGCCCCTGCAGCGAATTCAGGCGACGCCACATTGGCTGTTCTCCCCGGCGGGAAAAAGCCGGCTCAGTGGCACCTGGCGTCGATCGGGGTCATCGCGCAATCGAGCGGTGGTCGCCCGCCCACCCAGCCACGCTCGGTGCCGAGCACGGCAGCCCGGTCCATCGGACGTGGCGGCGGCTTGTTCACCAGGTCGCGCTCGCGGCCATCGCTGAAGCGGAACGGGCTGCTCCCGGCGTCCGCCAGCACCATCGGCGAGCCGAGCCGGTACTCGACCGCAGCGGCGGCGACCGGCTGCCATGCCCACGCCTCGCGGGAGACTGACGGCACCTGCGCCATGGCCGCGCCGGCGGTCAGCCAAGCGGCAACAAGCATGATCCGGCGATATCGCATGACGCCTCCCCTGCTGGATGCATGCACTCATCTTTCTACGCCTTCGGGGTCGGGGCAAGCATCGTCGTCACAGATCGCTCAAGCCGTGGTTGCCAGGCCGTAGCGCTCCATCCGCCGATACAGCGCCTGGCGCGACAGGCCCAGGCTCTGTGCCGCGCGGCTGACCACGCCATCGGCCTTGTGCAGTGCGCTTTCCACCGCCTCGCGGCTGGGCTCGTCCAGGTTGCGTGCCGCCGGGGCCATCGCCACGTACTGCGGCAGGTTCAGCAGCTCGGGGGTGATCGGCTGGCCCCCGGCCAGCAGCGATGCGCGCTCGATCGCGTTCTTCAGCTCGCGCACATTGCCCGGCCACGGGTAGGCCAGCATGGCCTCGCGCGCGGCGTCGCCAAGCTCGGCGCGACCGTCCAGGAAAAATTCGGCCAGCGGCAGGATGTCGTCGTTGCGCTCGCTCAGCGGCGGCAGGTTCACCTCGATCACGTTGAGCCGGTAGTACAGGTCCTCGCGGAACGTGCCGGCCTGGATCATCGCCTTGAGGTCGGCATTGGTCGCGCTCAACACGCGCACCTTGGCCTGCCGCGTCTTGCCGGAACCGAGCCGCTCGAACTGGCCGGTTTCCAGCACGCGCAGCAGCTTCATCTGGCCGGGCAGCGGCAGGTTGCCGATCTCGTCCAGGAACAGCGTGCCGCCGTCGGCCAGCTCAAAACGCCCTTCGCGCGCCTTGTTGGCGCCGGTGTACGCGCCGGCCTCGGCGCCGAACAGTTCCGCCTCGATCAGCTCGCCTGGCAGCGCGCCGCAGTTCACCGCCACGAACGGGCCGCGCCTCACCGCCGAGTTCGCATGCACGATCGCCGCGATGCGCTCCTTGCCGGTGCCGTTGGGACCGGTGATCAGCACCGGCACGTCGGAACGGGCCACCTGGCAGGCCAAGTTGAGCGTGCGCCCCATCGCCTCGGAGGCGAACACCAGGCCATCGAGGTCGAACTTGCTGCGCAGGAGCTCACGCCGCTGGCGGCGCTCAAGCCGGCTGCGCGCCACCTCGCGAGTCGACTCGGACAGCTCCAGCAGGTTCTCCACCGTGGCCAGCAGCTTGTTGTCGTCCCACGGCTTGGCCAGGTAATCGGCGGCGCCGGCCTTGACCAGCTCCACCGCGGTCTCCAGGTGCGTCCACGCGGTGAGCAGGATCACCGGCAGGTCCGGATGGCGCTCGCGGATCGCGCGGAACAGCGCCACGCCCTCCTCGCCCGAGGTGGTGTCGGCGGTGAAGTTCATGTCCTGGATCACCACGTCGACCGCCTCGCGCTCCAGCGCGAGCAGGCCTTCATCGGGCGTCAGCGCGGCGAGCGGGCGGATCTCGTGCAGCGACAAGGCCAGCGAAAGCGCCTCGCCCACGGCCGGGTTGTCGTCGATGATCAGTACGGTTCGCATCTTTTTTCTGCACATGCGGCTATGGATGCCGCTCCGGTCCGAAAGGTTGCCATGACTATGGTCACGCGTATACCCGGCTTGCTGCTCATGTCGACCGCGTCGCCACCAGCGGCGGCACCGCCGCCGCGCGCAACGCCGGGCCGAGCACCGCCAGTTGCCCCAGCCCCCACAGCACCAGCGCGCCGACCGGCAAGTAGGACAGCGGCAGGCGCGGCAGTTCGTAGTGCGTCATCAGCAGCAGGTTGAGCACGAAGGCCAGCAGCACGCCCAGCGCGATGCCGAAACCGACGATCAGGAAATTCTCGGCCTGGAAGTAGCGCAGGATGTCGCCACGGGTGGCACCGATGGCCCGCCGTATGCCGATGCTGCGGCCACGCTGCTGCACCCAGAAATTGGCCAGCCCGGCGATGCCCAGTGCGGTCACCAGCAGCATGGCCACGCAGACCAGGGCCAGCAGCCACACCAGCGACGCGTCCTGGCGGAAATAATCCGCACGCATGTCGGCATAGCTGCCGCTGGCGTCGATCAGCATGTCCGGGTTGAGTTTCAGCAGCAGGTCCGAGGACTCGCGCAGCAGCCGGTCGCGATCGGACGGCGCCACCCGCATCACGTAGAGCGACGACACGAAAGACACCGGCCTGACCGGGAACATCGCCGAGTATTCCGGCACGAAGTCCTTGCGCAGGTAGCCGCGCACCAGCCGCTCGACCACGCCGACCACGGTGTAGCCGCGGCTCGGGCTGCGCCAGAATGTCTTGCCGATCGGATTCTGTCCGGGCCACAGCTTGTCGGCAAGGTCGCGGGTGACGATCGCCGCCGGCGACAGCGTCTTCATGGTCTGATCCATGCCGTCGTATTCCGCATCGTTGAAATCGCGGCCCTGCACGATCTTCAGCCCCAGCGTGTCCAGGTAACCCGGTGTGCCGACGAACATGCCGACGGCCGGGCCGCGCAGCTTCATGTCCGGGGTCAGCCACGGCCGGAAATTGATCGACATGTTCTCCAGCGGCAACGGGAACATCGCCACGGCGGACTGCACGCCGCCCAGGCCGCGCAGCGCCGCCAGGTTGCGGGCGACCAGCGGCGCATTGGCGTCATCGCCGACGCCGTCGTTGTGGATGTAGATCAAGCCGTCCTCGGCAATGCCGGTGGTGATCTGCATCTGCTGCACGCGTCCGCGGATGATGAAGATCGCGTTGCACAGGATCGCGAAGGCCACCGCGATCTCGACCGCCACCAGCAGGCAGACCAGCTTGTGTCGGGGCAATGCGGCAAGGACATGGCGTAGCTGCATGTGTATGCCTCAGAGGGTCTTGAGCTGGAGGGCGGGAGCGATATGGCAGGCACGCCAGGCCGGCAACAAACCGGCGAGCAGGCTGGCCGCGATCGACAGCGCGAAGGTCATCGCGAACATCGACACGTCGAGACGCGCCAGGTCGGCGTAGTCCGCCGGCGTCTGGCGAATGCCCCACAGGCCCGCCCAGGCCAGCAGCAGGCCGAGCACGCCGCCGGCAGCGCCTACGATGGCCGCCTCCACCAGGCACTGGAAAAACACCTGCCGGCGCGACGCGCCGAGTGCGCGGCGCACGCTGATCTCGGCGCCGCGCTGCAGGAACTTGGCCAGCAGCAATCCCGTCGTGTTCATCAGGCAAACCAGCAGGAAGCCGAACGCGATCCACGCCTTGAGGCGGACGTCCGCCGGCACCACCCCGTTCTGGTCCAGCCACTGCATCACGTCGGGCAAGGCCGTGCGTGGCGCCCCGGCATAAGTGAAGCGACCCTGCGCCTGCTGCTCGCGCGAATAGTTGTCCAGGAACCGGCGATACGCATGGACCCTGGCCGGGCTGTCCAGCTCGACCCAGAACTTCAGCCACAGGCAGGGCTGGTTTTCTAGATGGAGGTCGTCGGTGGTCGTGCCATAGCAATCCAGGCTGTAGCCGGTGATGCCGAGCTCGGCCAGATCGCGCGAGGTCAGGAACGGGATGAACACGTCGTCGCCCTGGCCATAGGCCTCGCGATCCAGGTCGTAGAAATGCGGCGCGGGCCGCCAGTCCTCGATCACCCCGACGACGCGGAAATCCCACTGCCCTATGCGGATCGGCTGGCCGATGCCGTCGCGGCCGTGGAAAAGCCGCTCGTAGGCACTGCGCGAAAGCACGGCGACCCGGGCCTTGCCGGTGTCATCGGCCGCCGTCCACGATCCGCCGTGGATGAACGACACGCCAAACATCAGGAAGAAATCCGCCGTCGTCGCCAGAGTATGCAGCCCCATCGGCTTCGCGCCGGCCTGCGCCGCTTTCACCTTCACGTTCGAGCCCACCAGGATGGCCTGGCGATCGGCACGACCGGACTGCCACAGGTTCATCGCGTCGATGTACGTCATCTGCCCGGGCAGCTCGTGCGGCTCCGCAGGCTTCGGGTCCACCTGAGGATGGAACAGCCTGCCGCTGCGCTCCGGCAACGGGTCGCCCGACAGCAGGTGCATCACGGTCAGCGTGGTCATGCTGGCGCCGATGCCCAGCCCGATCGCCAGCACCATCAGCGCGGTGAGCACCTTGTTGCGCTTCAGGCTGCGCAGCGCCAGGTCGAGGTAGTAGGCAAACATGTCATCACTCCATGGACCATCTCCTCCCCCTGCTCACAAGGGGAGGGAGGGGTGCTCTTTCCCACAGGCAAAAGCACCCCTCCCCAACCCTCCCCTGCAAAGCAGGATAGGGAGTAAAAAGCGTCACACCGACCGCGTCGCCACCACCGGCGGCACCGCCGCCGCGCGCAACGCCGGGCCGAGCACCGCCAGTTGCCCCAGCCCCCACAGCGCCAGCGCACCGATCGGCAGGTAATACAGCGGCAACCGCGGCAACTCGTAGTGCTGCATCAGCATCAGGTTCAGGCCGAACGCGAGCAGCATGCCCAGCGCGATGCCGCCCGTGACGATCAGGAAATTCTCGGCCTGGAAGTAGCGCAGGATGTCGCCGCGGGTGGCGCCCAGCGCGCGGCGCACGCCGATCTGGCGGCGGCGCTGCTGCACCCAGAAGCTGGCCAGGCCGACGATGCCGAGCGCGGTGACCAGCAGCAGGGCGGCGATCACGCCGACAAGGATGCCGGCCATGACGCGGTCCTGCCGGAAATAGTTCTCGCGCAGGCTGCCGATGGTCTGGCTTGCCTTGCTGTCGAGCACCGCGTCGGGGGCGATGGTGGCCATCGCGGCCCGCGCGTCGCGCAGCACCCGCGGCAATTGGACGGGATCGGCGCGCAGCAGGTAGACGGCTGCAAGCTGTATACCCGGCTGCGCCGGCACGTATACCGACCATTCGATTGTGTTCGGGCCGCCCTCGCCACCGTAGGGACGCGCCAGGTGTGCCAGCACGCCGGCCACCCGGAAGTGGAATTTCCCGGTCCAGAATTCCTTGCCCAGCGGGTCGACGCCCGGCCACAGGTGCTCGGCCAGCGCGCGGGTCACCCACACGGCGGAGTCATCCGGCACGAAGAAATCGACCGGCTGGTAATCGCCGGGCTGCGGCACGCGACCAGCGACCAGCTGCACGCCGAGCGCCTTGAAGCTGCCCGGGCCACCGACATAGAAATCCACCACGCCACCGAAGCGTTTGCCCTCCGGATCGGTGGTGATGCCCGCGGTACCGGCGTGCTCGCCGAACGGCACCTGGTTGATCGCGCTGACCGACTGCACGCCGGGAAGCTTGGCAAGGCCGCTGAGCACGCGTGCGTTGAGGTCGACACCCCTCGCCGGGTCATAGCCGGTCAGCTTGATGGCAGCCAGGGAGCTCTCGTCGACGCCGCTGATCACCCGGGTCTGCTGCACGCGCTTGACGATCAGGAAGCAGGCATTGCACAGCACCGCGCAGGCCAGCGCGATCTCCAGTGCGATCAGGATGGTGGCGAGGCGATGCTTGCGTAGTGCGGTGAGGATGGGCTGGATCTGCATGGCTCTTGGCTCTTCTTGAGGAGTGCGGCCATGGGTGGCCGCTTTCACGCGCAGAGATAGCGCACTAAAGCGTCTTCAGTTGCAGGCTGGGCGCCATGCGGCTGGCACGTAGCGCCGGCAACACGCCGGCCAGCAGGCTGGCGGCGAGGGCGAGAGCGAACGTGGCCAGGAACATCGCCGTATCCAGATGCACAAGATCGGCATACTCGACCGGCTGGCTGCGGACCAGCCACAGGCCGAACAAGGTCAGCAGCAGGCCACCCGCCCCGCCGAGCAGACCGATCAGGCCGGCTTCGACCAGGCACTGCGCAAACACCGCCGCGCGGCTCGCTCCCAGTGCGCGGCGCACGCCGATCTCGCCCGCGCGGCGCAGGAACTTCGCCAGCAACAGACCCACCGTGTTGAACAGGCAGATCAGCAGGAAGGCAAATGCCAGCCACGTCTGCAGGCGTACATCGCTGGGCACCACCTGGTTGAAGTCGAGCCACTCCATCAGGCTGCGCAACTGCGTGTTGTCCGCATGCACGAAGCGCCCCAACGCCTTTTGCTGGGTCGCGTAGTCGGCCACGAACCGGCGGTAGTCGGCGACCTTGGCCGCGCTGTCCAGCTGCATCCACAACGCCACCCACACGCAGGGCGAGTTCTGCAGGTGCGCCGGATCGCCCGGCATGCTCCAGCAGGTGAACGGCTGGAAGCCGCCGGCATTGATTTCCAGCGAACTCTGGAACGGCATAAAGACATCTTCAGGCCGACTGTAGAAAACCGCCGTATTGCCGTTGGAGAAGCGTCCGCCTGCCACGTCGTAGAACTGCGGCGATGGCCGCCACGGTGCCAACACACCGATGATGCGCACATCCGAATCCTTCAGCCGCAGCGTACGGCCCACACTGTCGGCACCGTTGAACAGCTTGTCGTTGAGATCCGACGAGATCACCGCAACCCGAGCCCGGCTCTGGTCGTCTTGCGCCGTCCACCCGCCGCCATAGCGGAACGGCACATCGAACATCGGGAAGAAATCGCTGGTGGTCGACAGCATCTGCGCCATCAGCGGCGGCAGGTTCACCTGCGGCGCCGTCAGCCGCAGCTGGCTGCTGGTCACCATTGCCTGGCGGTCTGCACGGTGCGCGCTCCACAGATCCAGCGCGGAGCGGTAATCCATCATGTCGTAGGGCTGATGGTTGGCGGCCGGACTTGGATCCGGGTCGACCTGCGGATAGAACAGCGTGCCGCTGCGGGTCGGTACCGGGTCGCCGGACAGCAGGTGCATCACCGTCAGCGTGGTCATGCTGGCGCCGATGCCGACGGCAATCGCGATCACCATCAGCGCGGTCAGTACCTTGTTGCGCTTCAGGCTGCGCAGCGCGAGGTCGAGGTAGTAGCCGAACATTGCATCACTCCATCTCTGGTCACGTCCCCTCCCCTGTTTGCCCCGAAGAGGGATTCCCTTCAGTCACAGTGGAGGGAATAAAAAGCGTCACACCGACCGCGTCGCCACCACCGGTGGCACCGCCGCGGCGCGCAGCGCCGGCCCCAGCACCGCCAATTGCCCGATCAGCCACAACACGATGGCGCCCACCGGGAAATAGATGGCCGGGAGCCTGGGCAATTCGTAATGCAGCATCAGGAACAGGTTGATGCCGTAGGCCAG
Source organism: Rhodanobacter sp. B2A1Ga4 (assembly GCF_018101315.1). Classification (NCBI taxonomy): domain Bacteria; kingdom Pseudomonadati; phylum Pseudomonadota; class Gammaproteobacteria; order Lysobacterales; family Rhodanobacteraceae; genus Rhodanobacter; species Rhodanobacter sp. B2A1Ga4. Next base: position 82,968 of record NZ_JADBJR010000003.1, read on the forward strand.
CAGCATGCCCAACACGATGCCGAAGCCGGCGAGCAGGAAGTTCTCGGTCAGGAAGTAGCGCAGGATGTCGCCGCGGGTGGCGCCCAGCGCGCGGCGCACACCGATGGTGCGGCGCCGCTGTGCCACCCAGAAGCTGGCCAGACCCACGATGCCCAGCGCGGTGACCACCAGCAGCGCCACGATCACGCCCACCAGGATGCCGGCCATCGCGCGGTCGTTGGCGAAGAACTTCCCGCGCAGTTCGTCGTAGGTGCGCTGCTGGGTCACCACCCGTTGCGGGTCGGCTTTCTTCAGCGCGGCCACGGCGGCCTTGAGCACCGTCTCGCGATCCTGCGGCCGGGTGCGGATGACATAGCTCTGGTTCTTGCCCGCGCCCATGAACAGCGGCAGGACGACCGAGTAATGCGCGGTGGCGTCGTTGTAGGCGTTGGCACGCGCCAGGTCAGCCAGCACGCCGACCACCCGCACGCTCACCTGGTCGGTGAGGTAGATCGTCTTGCCCAGCGGGTTCTGCCCCGGCCAAAGGCGGTCGGCCAGCGCCTGGGTGATCACCGTGACCGCAGCAGGCAGGGCCTTGGTGTTGCCGCTGGCCAGTGCCTTGACCACCACATCCGCATTGACGATCTCGTCCGGCTGCAGGTTGCGCCCGGCCACCAGCCGCGCGCCCATGGTCTGCGGAATGTCCTCGCCGAAGTAGGTGCCGGCGCTGAGCGTGGGCTCGCGCTGCGCCGGATCCAGCTTGAGACTGGCGTTCGACGAGGAGCCCTCCATCGGCAACTGGTTGGTCAGCGCCGCCGCCTGCACGCCCGGTACCTGTCGCAACACGGCAAGATCTTCCCTCGCCCGGGCGAAGATGTCGGGCGTGGGTGCGATCTGGGCCAGCTGGATCTGCACCAGCGCATGCTCGTCGATGCCGCTGGACATGTGCATGTGCTGCAGCCGGTGGCCGATCATGAACACCGCGTTGCACACGATCGCGCAGGTCAGCGCAATCTCCAGGATCAGCAGCCACGCGGTGATCTTGTGTCGCCGCAGCGTGGAAAGTATCGGTCGCAGTTCCATGAGTCTTGTCCCATGCCCCTGATCGGAGCGGCTTTTCTTGAGTAGTGCGGCCATGGATGGCCGCTTCCACGCGCAGGGAAAGCGCACTAATTACTTTTCAGCTGGAGCGCGGGTGCCACCTGGCAGGCGCGCCAGGCCGGCAGCAGGCCGGCCAGCAGGCTTGCGCCCAGCGCCAGCAGGAAGGTGGTCAGCAGCATGGCGGGATCGAGGTGCGCCAGCGCGGCATAGTCGGAAGGCCGGTGCCGCACCACCCACAGGCCGAGCAGCGCCAGCAGCAGGCCGCCCACGCCGCCCACCAGCCCCACCACGCCCGACTCGATCAACAGCTGCGCGAACAGCGCACGCCGCGAGGCGCCCAGCGCGCGCCGCACGCTCAACTCGCCGGTGCGACGCAGGAACTTCGCCAGCATCAGGCCCACCGTGTTCACCAGGCAGACCAGCAGGAAGCCGAAGGCCAGCCCGGCCTGCAGGCGCACGTCGTCGGGTACCACTTGTTGATATGCCAGCCACTGCATCAGGTTGCGCAGGCGCACGTTCGGCGCCTTCACGAAACGCCCGAGTGCCTTCTGCTGATCGGAGTAATGGACCAGGAACTCCTTGTAGTCGGCGGCCTTGGCCGGCGTGTCCAGCTGCACCCAGAACTGCATCCAGACGCAGCTCGACGCGGGATAGATGGTTCCCACGCCGCCGGTGCCGTTGCCCCAGCAGTCGGTGGAACCGTTGTGGTCCACGTGCAGGTCCAGCGCGGTCTGCAGCGGCATGAACACCTGCTCGGCATAACCGTAGGAGCCGGTATTGAGGTCGTAGAAGTGCGGGCTGGGCGTCCAGTCGTCGAGCACGCCCACGATGCGCAACAGGCTGCCAGCCACGAGCAAGGTGCGGCCCACGCTGTTGCTGCCGCCGAACAGGCGCTCGTTCAACTCGCTGCTGATCACCACGTCGCGCGCCTTGGCCTCGTCGTCGGCCGCGCTCCAGCCGCGGCCGTAGCGGAACGGCGCCCCGAACATCGCGAAAAAATCCGCTGTGGTGTAGCGCGCCTCCACGTAGAACGGATCGATCGCGGCGGAGTCCGGCTGGATCGGCACCGCGCCGCCTGTCATCAGCGCCTGCCGATCCGCCCGCCCCGCATGCAGCAGGTTGAAGCCGTCGATCTCCGTGAGCTGCTGCGGCGGCTCCTGGCCCGGCATGATGCCGCTGTTGTCGCGCGGATCGACCTGCGGGTAGTACAGCGTGCCGCTGCGCCCCGGCAGCGGATCACCCGACAGCACGTGCAGCACGGTGAGCGTGGTCATGCTGGCGCCGATGCCCAGCGCGATCGCCAGCATCATCAGCGCGGTGAGCGCCTTGTTGCGCCTGAGGCTGCGCAGGGCGAGGTCGAAGTAGTAGCCGAACATTCCATGTGCTCCATTGTTCTTGACCCCTCCCCCTGCAAGCCCCAAGGGACTTCCTTCGGTCGCAGGGGGAGGTCGGGAGGGGGTGCTTTTGGCTTCAAGGTCAAAAGCCTTACCCCTCCCCAGCCCTCCCCTGCGAGCGCAGGGGAGGGAGCGAAAGTCATCACGCCGCCCGCGTCGCCTCCACCGGCGGCACGTTGGACGCACGCCTGGCCGGCACGAACACCGCGGCCTGGCCGATCGCCAGCATCGCCAGCACGCCGGCCAGCACGTACGACAGCGGGATGCGGGTCATCTCGTAATGGCTCATCAGCCACATGTTCAGACCCACCGCCAGCAGCACGCCGATCACCACGCCGGTGCCGGCGATCAGCAGGTTCTCGATCTGGAAGTAGCGCAGGATGTCGACCTTGCGCGCGCCCAGCGCGCGGCGCACGCCGATCTGCCGATGCCGCTGGCCGACCCAGAAACTGGTGAGGCCGACGATGCCGGCGGCGGTGACGCAGAGCAGGATCAGGCAGACCACGCCCATCAGGATCGCCATACCGACGTCGGCACGGTAGGCACTGGCACGGATATCGGCGAATGACTTGACGCTGTCGTCGTCGAGCACGCGCATCGGGTTCACCGCATACAGCGTCGCGGGCACGGCGTGCATCGCCGCATCGCGCCGGCCCGGTTTGGCTCGCACCACATAGCGCGCAAAGTTCGCATCCAGCCGGGCCGGCACCAGTGTCGAGTTCCAGGCGAAATCGTTGCCGAAGCTGCCGGTGCTGGGTGTCTGCAGGCGCGCAACCACACCGATGACGGTGCTCGGTGCACTGCTGCCGTCGGTATAGACCACCTTGCCTACCGCACCGCCTTGCGGGAACAGCTTGTCGGCCAGCGCCTGGGTCACGATCACGATCGGACGATTGCGCTGGTCGCGGGCACCCTGATGCTGCACGTCAGCGGCAGTGAAGGCGCGGCCGGAAACCAGGCGCAGCCCCAGCGTGGCCAGGGCATGCTCGTCGGTGAAGTAGTACGCCGTACGCGTAATGCCTTTTTCAAATTTCTGATCGGGCTTGAGCGACAACGCACCCGTCCACGAGGAATTGAGCAGCGGTATCGAATTGCTCGGCGCCACCGAGGCCACGTCGGGCAGGTTGCGCAGCGCCGCCAGGTCCTCCCGCTGCATCACGTCGAGTTTTTCCACGCCGGCCGGATCATCCCCGCTCGGCGCACCCACCCATTGCTGGGAGACCAGGAACAGATCGTTCTCGTCGAGGCCGGTGGGCCGGTTCACCCGTTCGACACGCTGGCCGATGATAAACACCGCATTGCAGACGATCGCCAGAGTCAGCGCGATCTGCAGCGAAATGAGCACGACGCCGGCCTTGTGTTTGCGCAATGCCGCAAGAATGGGATGCAGGGTCATGATGATTTTCCTTTTACTACCCTATGAAGCCGGCTTTATTGAGGAGTGCGGCCATGGATGGCTGCTTTCGTGCATGGGGACAGCACGCTAATTGGACTTGAGCTGCCACGCCGGCTGCACGCGCGAGGCGCGGAAAGTGGGATAGAGCCCGGCCAGCATGGTCGCGATGACGGCCACCAGCAGGGTGAGCACGAGCAGCGAGAAGTCGACCCGCGCCAGTGCGGCGATGTCCTTCGGCAACACCCAGCCCACGCTGGCCACCCCGACACCGGTCAGCAGCAGGCCAAGCAAGCCCCCGCTCAACCCGACGATGCCGGCCTCGACCAGGAACTGCGCATAGATCGCCAGACGCGGCGCACCCAGTGCGCGGCGTACGCCGATTTCGCCGCTGCGACGCAGGAACTTCGCCAGCAGCAGGCCGGTCGTGTTGACCAGGCATGCCAGCAGCAGGCCCAGCGCCACCAGCAGCGATACCTTGGTATCGCTGGGCACGACGTGCTGGTTGTCCAGCCATGACGGCAGGTCGCGCAGGCGGTTGTTCGGCGCCCAGCCAAAGCGGCCGGACTGCTGCATGTCGCGCGCATAACCGTCGAGATACTGCTTGTAAGCCGTCACCGCAGCCGCGTCGTCCAGTTCGGCCATGTAGGCAATCCACACGCAAGCGGAGTGCTGCAGGCCGACGAATCCCGATTCGGCCGGCACCGCGTTGCAATTGGTATTGCCGTCGTTCGGCATGCCAACCGCGATGGCGCGCTGGAACGGCACAAACACATCCTCGACACCGGTGGAGAAGCCGCCGCTGTTGACCACGTCGAAGAAACGCGGCTGCGGATTCCAGTCGTTCAGCACGCCAACCACGCGATAGTCCTTGCCCTCGACGTTGACCGTCCTGCCCACGCTGTTGCTGCCACCGAACAGCTTCTGGTTGAGCTTGCTGCTGATCACCACCACGGCGGCGCGTTGCGCGTCGTCGGTGGCGCTCCAGCCGCTGCCGAACAGGAACGGCACGTCCAGCATCGGGAAAAATTCGCTGTAGACCGCATGGCCGCTGACGTTGATCGGATGCTTGCTGGCATCCGCCGGCACGATCGACGGGGATATCTGATACATCGCCGACTGCAGCTTGGCGCGGTGATCGCGCATCAAGGTGATCGCCTCGTTGTAGGACATCGCGTCCGGCGGCTCGCCGTCGCTGCCGCGTCCGTTCGGCCCCCAGTTGTCGATCTGCGGCACGAACAACTGCGCGGACTTCCACGGGATCGGATCGCCCGACACGGCACGGAACACCGACCAGGTGGTCATCGACGCGGCCACGCCGAAGCCGATCGCCAGCACCATCAGCGCGGTGAGGCCGGGGCTGCGTTTCAGGCTGCGCAACGCCAGTTCGAGGTAGTAGGAAAACATTGCTGTCACTCCGTTGTTGGTCTCCTCCCCCTGCCTTGGCAGGGGGAGGTCGGGAGGGGGTGAAGCTTTTGAGGCAAAGAGCAAGAGCGCCCCACCCCAGCCCTCCCCTGTTTGTCCCGAAGAGGGATTCCCTTCGGTCACAGGGGAGGGAGAAATCACACCGAGCGCGTTGCCTCCACCGGCGATACGCGCGAGGCGCGCAGCGCCGGCGCGAGCACCGCGCCCTGGCCGAGCAGGAGCAGTGCCACCATGCCGATGCCCACGTAGGCCATCGACATGTGGCTCATCTCGAAACGGGTCACCGTCCATAGGTTGAAGGCGACCGCCAGCACGGCGCCCAGCACCACGCCCGTCGCGCTGATCAGGAAGTTCTCGGTGAGGAAGTAGGCGAGGATGTCGCGCTGCCTGGCGCCCAGCGCGCGGCGCACGCCGATCTGCTTGCGGCGCTGGCCGACCCAGAAGCTGGTGAGGCCGACGATGCCCGCGGCGGTGATCGCCAGCAGCACCACGCTGATGATGCCCATCAGGATCGCCATGCCGCGGTCGCGATCGTAGACCTTGTGACGGATGGTGGCGTAGTCCTGGATGCCGTCCTTCGGCTCGATGATGCGCAGGCGGCTTTGCGCGTACAACGCCTTGGGCGCCTCGCGCATGGCGTCGGCGAGCTGGCCGGGTTTGGCGCGCACGATGTAGTAGATGCCGCGCGCGTCATCCGCCCGCATCGGCCAGATCAGCGCCTGCCCGGCATAGCCGTTGCTCCACTGGTCCACGCCCTGCCGGTGCAGCGGGTCGACGATGCCGACGATGGTGCTCGGCTCGGTGCCCATCGCGTAGAAGCTTTTGCCCAGCGCCTTGCCGTCGGGGAACAAACGGTCGGCCAGCGCCTTGCTCACGATCGCGGTCGGAGGAGTGATGGCCTGCTGGGTGCCCATCACCATCACCTCATCAGGGCGGAAATTGCGCCCAGCGACGAGCTTCAAGCCCAGCGTGTCGATGAAATGCTCGTCGCCGGTATACACCGCCGCATCCGTGGTCGGCTTGACCTGCTCGGGCGTCATGGTGACGAAGTTGTCCCAGCCACCGCCCCTGAGCGGATAGCCGCTGGCAGGCGTGGCGTTGCGCACGGCCGGCAGCTGCCGCAGCGCGAGCAGGTCGGCGCGCACCTGCGCATCGACCTGCTCCGTCGAGCGGTCGAGGTCGGCCCACATGTTGGCGATGACGAACACGTTGGCTTCGTCCACGCCGCTGCTGGTGGAAAGGTTGGCCAGCCGCTGGTGGATGATGAACAGCGCGTTGCACACGATGGCCAGCGTCAGCGCGATCTGCAGCGCGATCAGCAAGGTGCCCGCCTTGTGCCGGCGCAGCGCGGTGAGGATGGGCCTGATCTGGATATGCATGGCGCTCTCCTCAGCTCGACTTCAGTTGCCAGGCGGGCTGCACGTGTGCTGCGCGCCACGCCGGGTAGAACGCCGCCGCCACGGTGGCGAGGATCGCCACCACGAAGGTCAGGCCCACCAACGAGAGGTCGAGCCGCGCCAGCTTGGCGATCTCCGGCTGGAACAGGATGCCCACGCCGGACACGCCCACCGCGGTGAACAGCAGGCCGAGCACGCCGCCGGCGAGGCCCACCGTGCCGGCCTCGACCAGGTATTGCGTGTAGATCTCGCCGCGCGTTGCGCCCAGCGCGCGGCGCACGCCGATGTCGCCGGCGCGGCGCATGAACTTGGCCAGCAGCAGGCCGATGGTGTTGACCAGGCAGATCAGGAAGAAGCCCAGTGCCACCACCAGCGCGATGCGGCTTTCCGGCGGCACCACATGCTGATGATCCAGCCACTGGGCCACGTCGCGCAGGCGCACGTTGGGCGCCCAGCTGAAACGGCCGGCACGTTGCTGTTCGGCGGCATAGTTGGTGAGGAAGTGCTGGTAGCGCGCGACTTCGGCCGGGCTGTCCAGCTCCACCCAGGGCGTGATCCACACGCAGTTGCTCTGCGTGTAATCCGTCCAGTTGGTGAAGCCAAGCTGGCCTCGGCAACTGTTGCGGCCACCGGGATACATCTTCAGGTCCATCGCACGAGTGAACGGAATGTAGATATCCGGTTCATCGGCGAAATAGTCGCCATCGAACAGGTCATAGAAGCGCGGACGTGGATTCCAGTGGTTGACGACGCCTGCTACACGGTAGTCGTGACCAGCAAGATTGATCGTGTGCCCCACGCTGTTCGCACCGCCGAACACCTTCTGGTTCAGTTCGGCGCTGATGACCACGTCGGCGGCACGCGCATCATCTTCCTGTTCGCTCCAGCCGCCGCCGTAGCGGAACGGCACTTCGAACATGGCGAAGAAGTCGCTGCCCACGGCATAACCGCTCGCATTCAGGGGCAGCTCGCGATCACCGCCGGGCATCACCGACATCTGGACCTGATACAGCATCGTCTGGCGCTTTGCCCCATGCGCCCGCAGCAACGCCATCGCGTCGCTGTAGCCCAGCGCCTCCGCCGGCTCACCGTTGATGTTTTGCTGCGGCCCCCAGGTATCGATCTGCGGAATGAACAGCTGTGCCGACTTGCCGGGAATCGGGTTGCCCGACACCGCCCGGAACACGGAGTACGTGATCATCGACGCGGCCACGCCGAAGCCGATCGCCATCACCATCAGCGCGGTGAGGGCGGGGTTGCGGCGCAGGCTGCGCAGGCCGAGTTGGAGGTAATAAGCGAACATGCTCGAGTTCCGGGATTCGGTATGGGGGATTCGGGATTCGGAAAAGCGGCGGTCTCGCGAGCTTGTGCTCTCAACGAATCCCCCATCCGGAATCCCGCATCCCTGCTACTCAGCCATGCGCCTCGTCGGCTTCGACCGCGTGCACGCTGTGGAAGCGCGGGTCTTCCGACAGGTCGACCACCTGGCCGTCGATGATGTGCACGTTGCGCTGCGCGCGCGCGGCCAGTTCCGGGTCGTGCGTGACCATCACGATGGTGGCGCCTTCGCGATGGATGTCCTCCAGCAGCTCCAGCACGCCGCGCGCCATCTGGGTGTCCAGGTTGCCGGTCGGTTCGTCCGCCAGCAGCAGGCGCGGCGAGCCGGCCAGCGCGCGGGCGATCGCCACGCGCTGCTGCTGGCCGCCGGAGAGTTCGGCCGGGTAGTGCTTGGCACGCGAGGCCAGGCCGACGCGTTCGAGCGAATCCATGATGCGCTGCTTGCGTTCCGCCGCCTTCATACCGCGGTAGCGCAGCGGCACCTCGATGTTGTCGAACACGTTGAGGTCGGGGATCAGGTTGAACGCCTGGAAGATGAAGCCGATCTTCTCGTTGCGGATCTTAGAGCGTGCGTTGTCGTTGAGGTTGCTCACCTCGATGCCGTCCAGGTGGTACTCGCCGCCCGAGAAGGTTTCCAGCAGTCCGGCGATGGTCAGGAAGGTGGTCTTGCCGGAGCCGGACGGGCCGGTGACGGCGACGAACTCGCCCTCCTTCACGTCGATGTTGAAATCGCGCAGCGCATAGGTCTCCACCACTTCGGTGCGGTAGACCTTGGACAGGTGGGTCATCTTCAGCATGGTTGTGTCCTTTGGTGGTGGTGATGGTGTTCTGCCCCTCCCCCTGCTGCGCAGGGGGAGGTCGGGAGGGGGTGACGCTTTTGATCTTGTGTGACGAATGGCTACCCCACCCCAGCCCTCCCCTGCATGTAGGGGAGGGAGTGAATCTGCGTCAGTTGCTGATCGCGACCGTGGCCGCGCCCTTGAAGCTGTCGGTGCCGGAGATCACGATGCGGTCGCCTTCCTTCAGGCCGTCGAGGATCTCCACCTTGTCGATGCTGGAGGCGCCGACACGGATCGGGGTTTTCTTGGCGATGCCGTCGCGCACCAGGTAGGCATAGCTGCCGCCGGATTCGTCGACAAACGAGCCGCGCTGCACGGTCAGCACGTTGTCGCGCTTGTCCAGCAGCACGCGCACCGACAGGCGTTGGTTCTGCCGCAGTTGCTTCGGCGTCTCGCCCTCGAAGCGCAGCCGCGCGGCAACCTGGCCGTTGACCACTTCCGGCGAGATCGCGCTGACCAGGCCCTTCCAGGTGTGGCCGTTGCCGCTGATCTCGCCGGCCATGCCGATGCCCAGGTCACGTGCGAAGCTTTCCGGCACCTGCATTTCCACCTGCAGCGCGGACAGGTCGATCACGCTGAGCAGCTGCGCGTCCTTGGCCACGGTGGCGCGCTCGGCGATGAACAGCTGGCCGACCTGGCCGTCCACCGGCGACTTCACGTTGAGGTCGTCGACCTGGCGCTGCAGGTCCTTCACCAGCAGCAGCTGGCGCTCGTGCGCGAGCTTCTTGGACTGGATGTCGAAGTTGAGGCTGTCGTTGTCGAGGCCGAGGTTGGCCTTGGCATGCGCGGTGGCGATCTTCGCCTTGTCCACCGCGTCCTTGGCCTTGTCCACGTCCATGTTGGACACCGCGCCCTTGGCATACGCCTTCTGGTAGCGATCGAGGTTGCGCTCGGCGGTGGTCTGGTCGATGACCGCGTTGTCGTAGGTTTCCTGCAGCGAGGAACGCTGCTTGCGCGCGTCGATCTGCGCGCGCCGGTACTCCACTTCCATCGCGTCGGCGTTGCTCTGTTCCTGCGCCAGCTTGTTGGTCAGTTCCGGGCTGACGATGGTGGCCAGCACCTGACCGATCTTCACCGTGTCGCCGGCATGCACCTGCAGCGTCACCGCGCCGCCGGAGTTGGCGTACAGGGTCGGGCTGACCGCCGCCACCACCTTGCCCTCGGCGGCGATGTCGCGCACGAACGGGCCGCGCTCGACGGTGGCGAAGGCAAGCCGCGAACTGCTGACCGAGGCGGACGCCGAGAACAGCCGGCCGATGCCCGGCGCCAGCCAGGCCAGCAGCGCCAGCACGAGTACGCCGGCACCCAGCAGGATCAGCCGGCGCTTGCGGTTGGGTTTGACCTCGACCAGTCGGTCTTGTGCGGAAGTGTCGCGGATCATCTATGCCGTTCCTGACCGCGTGCAGCGCGGTTGCATACGGTCTTCTGCAATCCGTGTGCCATTCGGAAATGACTAGATAATTACTTGTTTCTCATGCGCTTGGATGGTGACCACGCCATCCGCGCGGTGTCCGCGGACACTGCCCGGACGCCCGGCGATCCGCCGCCGGACGGCCGCGGCACAGCCCCGGCGTCGATCGCAACGCCGACGATGAGCACCGGGACGGGCATCGGGATCCCCGGCGGGAGCCGGTTTCGCATGCCCCGCCCATAGGCCGCCCTGTTCAGCCCACTTCGACGATCCGCCGGATCCGCTGCGCCACCGTCGCATCCAGCCGCGGCAGCAGTTCCAGCGCGTCCAGGTTCTGCTCCAGCTGCTCGCGCTTGCTGGCGCCCAGCATCACCGTGGAGACGTGCGGGTTGAGCAGGCACCAGGCGATCGCCAGCTGCGCCAGGCTGGTGCCCAGTTCGGCGGCGATCGGCTGCAAGGCACGCACCTTGCCCAGGCGCTCGTCGCCGTGGCCCAGCACGCTCTCGCGCAGCCACTCGTAGCCGGGCTGGGCCAGCCGCGAGTCGGCCGGCACGCCGTCGTTGTACTTGCCGCTCAACAGGCCGGACGCCAGCGGCGACCAGATCGTGGTGCCCATGCCGTAGGCCTCGTACAGCGGCGCGTATTCCACTTCGACCCGCTCGCGGTGCAGCAGGTTGTACTGCGGCTGCTCCATCACCGGCGCGTAGAGATGGTTTTCGCGGGCGACCCGGTGCGCCGCGTGGATCGCCTCGGCCGGCCATTCGCTGGTGCCCCAGTACAGCACCTTGCCCTGGCGGATCAGTGTGTCCATCGCTGCCACGGTCTCGGCGATTGGCGCGTCCGGATCGGGGCGATGGCAGAAGTAGAGGTCGAGGTAGTCCACGCGCAGGCGCTGCAATGCCTGGTGGCAGGCTTCCATCACGTGCTTGCGCGACAGCCCGCGCTGGGTCGGCAGCGGCTTGTCGACCGTGCCGAAGAAAACCTTGCTGGAGATGCACCAGCTGTCGCGCGGGAAGCGCAGGTCGGCCAGCACGTCGCCCATCACCTGCTCGGCCACGCCGTTGTTGTAGGTCTCGGCGTTGTCAAAGTAGTTCACTCCGCGCTCGTGCGCCAGCGCCAGCAGCTCGCGTGCCTGCGCGCGCCCCACCTGCTTGCCGAAGGTGACCCAGGCGCCGAACGACAGCGCGGAAAGTTGCAGGCCGGAGGTACCGAGGCGGCGGTAAAGCATGGGGATGTTCCTGTGACGGGAAAGACCGACAGCATGTCCAATCCACGGGCGCGACACAACGGCGTAATCTTGTGTTTCCCCCGCTACAGGAGTTCGCCATGTCCTCGATCACCGGCTGGGCCGCCAGCGCGGCTGGCCAAGCGCTGAAACTGGCCACGTTCGACGTGGGCGAACTGGGCGCCGAGGAAGTGGAGGTTGCCGTCGACTACTGCGGCATCTGCCATTCCGACCTGTCGATGATCCACAACGAATGGGGTGGTTCGCGCTATCCATTCATTCCGGGGCATGAAGTGGTCGGCCGGGTCGTCGCGCTGGGCGCGCAGGCGAAGGGTTTGTCGATCGGCCAGCGCGTCGGCATCGGCTGGACCGCCGAGAGCTGCATGCATTGCCGCCAGTGCCTGTCCGGCGACCAGAACCTGTGCGCGCAATCGGTGGCGACCATCGGCGGCCACCACGGCGGCTTCGCCGACAAGCTGCGCGCGCACTGGGCGTGGACGATCCCGCTGCCCGAAGGCCTCGACCTGGCCAGCGCCGGCCCGCTGCTGTGTGGCGGCATCACGGTGCTGAAGCCGTTCCTCGCCTACGACATCAAGCCTACCGCGCGGGTCGGCGTGGTCGGCATCGGCGGGCTGGGCCACATGGCGGTGAAGTTCGCCGCAGCGTGGGGCTGTGAGGTCACCGCGTTCACCTCCACCCTGGCCAAGGCCGACGAGGCGCGCGGCTTCGGCGCGCACCACGTGGTCGCCAGCCGCGACAGCGCCGCGATCAAAGCGATCGCCGGCTCGCTCGACCTGCTGCTGATCACTGTCAACGTGGCGATGGACTGGAACGCGCTGCTCGGCACACTCGCCCCGAAGGGCCGCATGCACGTGGTCGGCGCGGTGCTGGAGCCGATTCCGGTGCCGGCGTTCAGCCTGATCGGCAAGCAGCGCGAGGTGTCCGGCTCGCCCACCGGCTCGCCGGTCGACATCGCCCGCATGCTGGACTTCGCCGCCCGCCACGACATCCGCCCACAGGTGGAAATGTTCCCGATGGCGAAGGTCAATGACGCCCTTGCCCATCTGGAAGCAGGCAAGGCTCGTTACCGCATCGTGCTGGAAGCGGCCAGTTGAGCGCCTGCTGCACCACCCGGCGCAGGCGCTCGATGCCTGCGCCGGGTGTTCGTACCGCAGGCGCTGGCGCGGCCCCTTCCGGCGCTTCCCATGCATTACCGCCCGAGTATCGCAATCCAACGCGTAGCGCCGCTTCTTACCCTGGGGGCGCTCCGGATGCGGGCACCCGACGCAGCGCGACGGGCTTCGTGTCGAATCAGGACACGACACAAAACCGGCGCGCTGATGCCGGCATTCCGGGCCCGGGCTTACTCTTCCTTGAAACTGGTTACCGTCTTGCTTGTTTCGAGGCTGGGGTTTTTGGAATGAATGAGGATGGCAACGCCATACTTCTCAAGATAGCCATAGCGCGCGATGCCTATCACGACGCCATTGACGTTCAATGAATGACATTCCACGTCGTGCGCCGAGCCTTGAATCATCGGATTTATCTGCGAGGCCGGATAGGATTTGCCAGCCGAACAGTCGTAGCGGACCTCGATCGTTGCCGAACCAGGCATGTTGGTGGTCTCGGTCGCCGCATAGGAAAAATGCGAACCCTCGACCGAGCCATCAATGTGGCTGACGCTGATCATGTCAGCAATGGGCGGCATGGTCGTGGCATTCACCGAAATGCCTTGGGCGCGCAGCGCCATGACACCTCTATAGTTCAGCGCGAAGAAATAACTCTGCTCAAAACCATTCAATTTCGTCACGCCCACCTGCCTGACAAAACCATTGCCGGCATTCTCGTAAATGCTCTCCGACTCGGATGAAACCGGCACTGCCACACCCATCTTGTCGACCACGACCTTGGATTCGATGCTCATGCGCTTGAAGCCGACCGACTTCGCGCCGTGCTGCGTTATGGCGTCGAAAACGTTCTTCGGCAGCGTATCGGGCGAATACTGATGATGGAGGTAAGCATCCTTGTCATGCAGTGCAACGGCGACCGAGTTGGTCGGGTCTTGAGCAGGAACTCCCATGCCTTGCGCAAAAGCCGTCGACATGGGCAGTACCACGACCAAAGCCGTAAAAATATTCCTTGCGACGAAATCCATCCTTTTCCCCTGATTTTCAACTTGCATTCCTGGCCATCCGGAACGAAGCCAGCTGCAGAGGCCTGGTTGCGGACCTCCACTCCCCTTGCACCGGAATGGGACACAAAAACCGGTCCGATCATCATGCACGACGCTCTGCGAACCGTGCAAGATCATTGCAAATAAATCGCATACCGAAAGCTACGATCGACTGAAAATCCGATCGATGTTTCGTATTTATTTGCGACGCCGCGTTGAAAATCGATTCGCTACTCGACGTTTCCGGCTTGCAGCTTCATGCGCCGTATTCGAGTTTGAACGACAGGTACAGTACCGCCGCAGCAAAAACCCCGGCCACGACGTCATCCGCCATCACGCCCATGCCGCCCTTCACGCGCCGGTCCAGCCAGCGAATCGGCCACGGTTTCCACACGTCGAACAGGCGGAACAGCACGAAGCCGCATGCGATCGCCCACCACGGTGCGGGCAGCACCAGCAGCGGCAACAGCGCGATCCACTGGCCGATGAATTCGTCCCATACCAAGCTGCGGTGGTCATCGACGCCGAGCGCACGGCCGGCCACGTTGCAGGCCCACACGCCAACGGCAAAACCGGCCAGCAGCACAACCAGGTAGATCGGCAACGGCAGTTCACGCAGCAGCAGCCACGGCAGCAGCGCGACCAGCGAACCGAACGTACCCTGCGCTACCGGCGCCAGGCCCGAACCAAAGCCGCAGGCCAGCCAGCCCGCCGGCGTGGCCAGCAGGGCGCGCCGCTGGTCCGCGCTGAGGTGCTTCTTTGCGCTCACGCGAAATGCTCCCAGCCCGCTCGGTCCATCGCCAGCCACGAGCCATCGGTGGCACGCACACGCACACCTTCGCCTTCCACGATGCGGCCGATCTTCGTGGCGCCGCAGCCGAGCCGGGCCAGGCCGGCCTGCAGCTCGGCCACGCGGGCGGCCGGCACGGTGAAGCACAATTCGTAGTCGTCGCCGCCACTCAGCGCGAAGTGCAGCGCGGTGGCGTCGTCGTACAACTCCAGCAGCGCCGACGAACGCGGCAGCAAGGCGGCCTCGATCTCCGCCGCGACGCCGCTGGCAGTGCAGATGTGGCCCAGGTCGGCGAGCAGGCCGTCGGAGACGTCGACGCAAGCCGTAGCCTGCCCACGCAACGCCGTGCCGACCGCCAATCGCGGCGTCGGCCGGTTCAGCCGCTCGATCAGGAAGCCGCGCAGCCCGGCACGACCGTCGTCGTCGCGCGGCGGGTACTGCAGGGCATGCAGGCCGGCGGCCGCGTCGCCCAGCGTGCCGGTCACCAGCACGGTATCGCCCACCCGTGCGCCGGCGCGGGTGAGCGCCTGGCCCGGCGGCACGAAGCCGTGCACGGCCACACTGATCGTCAACGGCCCGCGAGTGGTGTCGCCACCGACCAGGGCCAGGCGGTGCGGCTGCGCCAGCTGCGCGAAGCCTTCGGCGAAACCCTCGACGAAGGCCGCGTCCGCGCTGGGCAAGGTCAGCGCCAGCAGCGCCCAGGCCGGGCTCGCCCCCATCGCGGCCAGGTCGGACAAATTTACTGCCAACGCCTTCCAGCCGATGTCGGCCGGCGCCGTGCCGCGAGGGAAATGCACGCCCTCGACCAGGGTGTCGATCGCCACCGCGAGCTCCTTCCCCGATGGTGGCGCCAGCACCGCAGCGTCGTCGCCGATGCCGATGCGCACGTCGTCACGGGGCTGCGCGGTAAGTTCGCGGAGGCGCTCGATCAGGCGGAATTCCATGGCGGCGCGGCTAGCGGGTAAATACCAGGGTGGGGCTGTCGTGATAGCTCGACGACTGCCACAGCCGGAAGCCGGCCTTCTCCGCCACGCGGATCGAGGCGCGGTTGTCCGGCGCGATGATGCAGACCGCGCGCAAGGTCGGCCGGTGCTGCTCCGCCCAGCCGATCGCGGCGGCCACGGCTTCGCTCGCATAGCCCTTGCCGTGCGCGTGCGACGCCAAGACCCAGCCGAACTCCAGCATGCCGTCCAGCGACGGTTGCAGGTCGCGCCTGAAGTCGGCGAACCCGATGTCGCCGATATAGCGTCCGGTGGACTTCTCTTCCACGGCCCAGTAGCCGTAGCCCAGCACGCTCCACAGACCCATGAACTGCAGGAATCGACGCCAGACTTCTTCCGCGGTCAACGGCCGGCCACCGATGAAGCGGGTCACCTCTGGATCGGACCAGATCGCGACGCGTTCGGCGTGATCATCGACACGATGCGCTCGCAACCGCAGGCGCTCGGTGTCGAGAACGGGAACAAGGAACAGCGGCTCCGCGCCGCTCATCAGCCGCGCTTCTCGACCGCGCGCAACTCGCCGGCCAGCTTGTCCAGCACGCCGTTGACGTAGCTGTGGCCGTGGTCGGCGCCGAAGCGCTTGGTGACCTCGATCGCCTCGTTGATGATCACCCGGTACGGCACGTCCGGGCGGAACTTCAGCTCGTAAGCGGCCAGCCGCAGCGCGGCGCGCTCGATCGGATCGACCTGCGCCACCTCGCGATCGAGGTGTGGGCGCAGGCTGGCGTCCAGTGCGTCGACGTTCTTCTCCACGCCGTGCAGCAGGTCCTCGAAGTACTCGAGGTCGGCCACTTCCATGTCCTGCTCATGGCGGAACTGGTCGATCACCGCATTCATGTGGCTGCCGCTCAACTGCCACGCATACAGCGCCTGCAGTGCACGGCGGCGGGCGCGCGAGCGCGCGGCCAGGTCGATGCCTTCGGGACGCGTGTGCATCACAGCTTGCCGTACAGGTTGACCATCTCGAGCGCGGCGACTGCGGCGTCGGCACCCTTGTTGCCGGCCTTGGTGCCCGCACGCTCGATCGCCTGCTCGATGCTGTCGGTGGTCAGCACGCCGAACGCCACCGGCACGCCGGAGCTGTAGGCGGCCTGGGCCAGGCCTTTGGCGCATTCGCCGGCGACGTAGTCGAAATGCGGCGTGGAACCGCGGATCACCGCGCCCAGCGCGATCACCGCGGCGTACTTGCCGGAGTTCGCCAGTTTGTGCGCGACCAGCGCGATCTCCCACGCACCCGGCACGCGGACCAGCTCGATCGCGTCGTCCTTCACGCCGTGGCGCACCAGCGCGTCGCGTGCGCCAGCCACCAGCGGTTCCACGACGAAGCCGTTGAAACGGCCGGCGACGATGGCAAAACGGCCTTTCGGGGTGGCGAAATCGCCTTCGATGGTCTTCATTGCGGATTTCCTTGATGGGGCGCGCGGCCCATGCAGATCGGCCATTTTACGGGTTTGTCCGCCCGCCTGCTCGCGCAGGCTGCCTCGCCAGCTCGCAGGGGAGGGTTGGGGTGGGGTTCGCTCTTGATCTTCAAGCAAGAGCCTTACCCCCTCCCAACCTCCCCCTGCCTTGCAGAGGGGAGGAGCCAAAGCATCAGGACTGAGGTGGCAAGTGCGGATAACCGCTGAAAGACAACTGCGCCTTGCCGCCAGCGACCTGCAGCCGCGCCGGCGCGCCGAACGGCAGGGTGAACTTGTCCGGCTCGTGGCCGATCGGCAGGCCGCCGATCACCGGCATCGCGCTGGCGCGGCGGATCTGCGCGAAGCTGTCGGCCAGGTCGTAGCCGTTGTCGTAGCCGCTGGGCCGGCACTGGCTGAAATCGCCCAGCAGCAGCGCACGCTGGCGTCCCAGCACGCCGGACAGATGCAACTGGTACAGCATCCGCTCGATTCGGAACGGCGGCTCGCCGACGTCTTCGACGAACAGGATGCCGCCGTCGATCCCGCGGCCATTTATGCCGGGGAAATACGGCGTGCCGAGCAGGCTGCACAGCACGGCCAGGTTGCCGCCCCACAGCGGGCCTTCCACGTCGAGATCGGCATCGGATGCAGTAGTCCACTCGACCTGCGTTGCCGGTGCGCGCACGGTGTCCCAGAAATGCCGCCAGGTGAATTCGCTGAGCGTCTCGGCGCCGAAATCGGCGCCGAGCATCGGGCCGCTGAAGGTGCACAGGCCGCTCTTTGCATGCAGTGCCAGCTGCAGGGCGGTGAAATCGCTGTGGCCGACCAGCAAGGTGTTGCCGCCGCCGAGCCGTTCGCGCAAGGCGTCGTAATGCAGCTGCGCCAGCAGGCGGGTGGCGCCGTAGCCGCCGCGGATCGCCAGCGCGATATCCGGCAGTTCGTCCAGCGTGGCCAGCGCATTGAGGTCGCCGGCCCGCTGCGCGTCGCTGCCGGCGTAGCGCTGCTCGCTGCGATCGAGCACCTCCAGGCTGCTCAATACGCAACCGGCCTCGCGCAAACGCGTCACGCCGCGCGTCATCGCGGCGCGATCGTGCGGGTAACCGGAGGGAGCGATCAGGCGGATGCGGGTTTCAGGCATGAGTCGATCATACGGTGCCGAAGCAATGGTTGCAGGGCGGCGTCATGGCGAATCGGAGCCGCTTCACAGGGCAGTCACCGCCCCCGCCCTGCATCAAGCACAAGACAAATGCAAAGGCCGGCGGGCAGTGCCCGCCCTGCGCAGCGGGAGTGGTTTCACACGTACTCCACCACTTCCAGCCCGAAACCGCCCAGCCCGACCATCTTGCGCGGCGTGCCCAGCACGCGCAGGCGGCGCACGCCGAGGTCGACCAAAATCTGCGCGCCGAGACCGAGCTGGCGCCATTCCTGCTGCTGCGCTTCTTCCGGCGCCTGCGTGCCGGGCTGGCGGTTGAGCCGGGCCAGCAGCGCCTCGGGGGTGTCCTCGCCGGACAGCACCAGCAGCACGCCGCGATCCTCGTCGGCGATGCGGCGCAAGGCCGCGGTGACGGTGAGGCCGAGGTCGTCGCGCTTCAGGTGCAGCACGTCGGACAGCGTATTGCGCACGTGCACGCGGGTCAGCACCGGCGCACCGTCGTTGACCTTGCCGCGTACCAGCGCGTAGTGCAGGCCACGGCGGATCGCGTCGCGGTAGGCGACCAGGCGGAACGGGCCGAACTCGGTGTCCACGTCTTCCTCGTGCACGCGCTGCACGGTTTTCTCGGTCTCCAGGCGGTAGCGGATCAGGTCGGCGATGGTGCCGATCTTCAGGCCGTGCTTCTGCGCGAAGATCTCCAGCTCCGGCCGGCGCGCCATCGAGCCGTCCTCGTGCAGGATCTCGATCAGCACCGCCGAAGGCTCCAGTCCGGCCAGCGCGGCCAGGTCGCAGCCGGCCTCGGTGTGTCCGGCGCGGGTCAGCACGCCACCGGGTTGCGCGGTGAGCGGGAAGATGTGGCCCGGCTGCGACAGATCCTGCGGCTTCGCGTCCGACTTCACCGCTACCTGGATCGTGCGTGCGCGGTCGTGCGCCGAGATGCCGGTGGTGACGCCCTCGGCCGCCTCGATCGAAACGGTGAAGTTGGTGTGGTAGGCCGAGGTGTTGTCGCTGACCATCGGGCGCAGGCCGAGCTGGCGCGTGCGCTGCTCGGTGAGGGTGAGGCAGAGCAGGCCGCGCGCCTCGCGCACCATGAAGTTGACGTCCTCCGGCCGCACCATCTGCGCGGCCATGATCAGGTCGCCCTCGTTCTCGCGGTCCTCGTCGTCGAGGATGACGACCATGCGGCCGGCGCGGAGGTCGTCGAGGATGTCGGGGATGGAGTTGAAAGCCATGGGTATTCCTTTGAGGAAGATGTTCCCCCTCCCCTGCTTGCAGGGGAGGGTTGGGGAAGGGTTCGCTCTTGATCGGGTCCGTCAAAATCAAGAGCCTTACCCCCTCCCAACCTCCCCCCTGCCTTGCAGGGGGAGGGGCAAAAGGTCAGGCAAAGCCGTGCTGCTTGAGGAACGCCTCGTCCAGCCTCGGCGTCTCGCCGCTGGACAGCAGCCGCTCGATGTAACGCGCCACCACGTCGACTTCGATGTTCACCGCATCGCCCACGCGGCGCGCATGGAATGCGGTGTGCTCGACCGTGTGCGGGATCAGGTTGACGCCGAAGCGCGACCCGGCGACCTCGTTGACGGTGAGGCTGGTGCCGTCGATGCAGACCGAGCCTTTCGCCGCGATGTAGCGCGACAGCGCCGCCGGCACTTCGAAGGTCCAGCGCTGCGAGCGGCCATCGGGCGTGATCGAAACCACCTTGCCAAGGCCGTCGACGTGACCGGAGACCAGGTGCCCGCCCAGCCGGTCGGCCAGGCGCAGCGCCTTCTCCAGGTTCACCGGGTCACCGGCCTTCAGCTGGCCCAGCGAGGTCAGCGACAAGGTCTCGTTGGAGACATCCGCGCTGAAACCGCGCGGCTCCAGCGTGATCGCGGTGAGGCACACGCCGGACACGGCGATCGAATCGCCCAGCTGCACGTCGGCAAGATCGAGGTCGGCGGTATCGACGGCCAGCCGCACGTCGCCGCCGCGCGGTTCGAGCCACACCACGCGGCCCACGGACTGGATGATGCCGGTGAACATCAGCGCACCTCCGACCGGAGGGTGATGGACTGCATGATGGCGATGGCTTTCATGAAACGTATCCCGCATGTTGTGAGCGAGTACGCCTCAAGGCATGAGGCCTGGCAAGCGCCGTTAAGCGCCCGCCGTGCCGTCTTCTCTTTATCCGGACTGTGAGGAAGCGGTCGTCCGCTTCCAACCGTCGGCTCCGGAATCCGACCGGATCTGCTGACCTTCCGGCATGACCGGAAGCGCTCGCGGGCTCGCCCCAAACCGTAAAAACCGGGGCCTACCGCCGGTGGGGAATTTCACCCCGCCCTGAAGACGCTATGTAGTGTTTGCCGGCAAGGCCGGCTGGCGCAGTCTAGCACCGCCGTCACGCCGGCTCGCGTGCCACCGTGGCGGATGCAGCGTTCGCCGGGGCGCACGCCCGAATGGCTCACGCCGGGCGCAGCTGCAGCCGCCAGTCGGCGCCGAGCATCCGCTGGTCGACCACCTGCAACTGCCAGCGCCGCGCCATCTCGTCGAGCGTGGGCAGCTGCAGTAGCGGGCGGGCGCTGTCACCCAGCAGCAGCGGGGCGATGTAGAGCAGCAGCTCGTCGACCAGGCCGGCGGCGAACAGCGCGCCGCACAGGATCGGCCCGGCCTCCACGTGGACCTCGTTGCAGCCGCGCCCGGCCAGCAGGGCCAACACCGCGCGCAGGTCGAGCACATCGTGCTGCGTGGCTAGCACCATCCGCTCGACCTGCGTGAAGCGCCCATCGTTGCAGGAGGCCGCCGCCCCGTGCAGCAGCAGGGTTGGCGCCGAACCGTCCAGCACGTGGCTGCCGGCCGGCGTGCGCAGCTGGCGGTCCAGCACGACGCGCAGCGGCGGCACGAACGGCGCGGCGTCGGGCCAGCGCACGGTGAGCCGCGGATCGTCAGCCAGCACGGTGCCGCTGCCGGTGAGGATCGCCGAGCTGCGCGCGCGCCAGCGCTGCACGTCGGCGCGCGCAGCCGCACCGGTGATCCATTTCGATTCGCCGCTGGCCAGCGCAGTGCGCCCGTCCAGGCTCATCGCCAGCTTCACCCGCACGAACGGACGTCCGCGCTCGATCCGGCTGAAGAAGCCGCAGTTCAGCTCGCGCGCCGCTTCGCGCATCAGGCCGGATTCGACGGCGATGCCGGCGGCGCGCAGCTTGCCGATGCCGCGGCCGTCGACCTGCGGGAACGGATCCTCCGCCGCGATCACTACCCGTGACACGCCGGCGGCCACCAGAGCATCGGCGCACGGCGGCGTGCGTCCATGGTGCGCACATGGCTCCAGCGTCACGTAGGCAGTAGCGCCGCGCGCGCGCCCGCCCGCTTCGCGCAGCGCGTATACCTCGGCATGCGGCTCGCCGGCGCGCTGGTGAAAGCCGGTGCCGACCACCTCGTCGCCGCGTGCGATCACGCAGCCCACGCGCGGGTTGGGCTGGGTGGTGAACAGGCCGCGTCTGGCCAGGCGCAAGGCGTGCGCCATGTGGGCGTGGTCTACCGCCGAAAAAGAGTCGGTCACGATGCCGCGCCCCTGGCTGTCACTTGCCTTCGCGTTTGCCGCCGCCCAGCAACGGCAACTGCAGTTCGGCCAGCCCGGGAAGGTCGCGCTCCAGGCGCTCGATCTCCTCGCGGAACGCGTGCACGTCCTCGAACTTGCGGTAGACCGAGGCGAAACGCACGTAGGCGACCTGGTCGAGGTTCTTCAGCTCGCGCATCACCAGTTCGCCCACTTGGCGCGACGGCACCTCGCGCTCGCCGCTGCGGCGCAGGTCGTTGACGATGGCGCGTACCGCCGCGTCCACCGCGTCGCTGGTCACCGGCCGCTTCTGCAGCGCGCGCTCGAAACTCACCCGCAGCTTGCGCTCGTCGAACGTCTCGCGCCGCTCGCCGCTCTTCACGACCGTCGGCAGCTTCAGCTCGGCCGTCTCGAACGTGTTGAAGCGTTCACCACATTGCTCGCACTCACGACGACGACGCACACTGCTGCCGTCCTCGGTCAGCCGGGAGTCGATGACGCGGGTGTCTTCATGCTGGCAGAAGGGGCAATGCATTTTTTACGGAATTCGGGATGGGAATTTGGGGTTTCGGAAAAAGCACAAGCTCACGGAACCCGGGACTCTTCCGAATCCCGACTCCCCAATCCCTGCACCTCAGCCATACACCGGAAACTTCCGGCACTGCGCCGTCACCGCCTCGCGCACGCGGGCGATCACCGCCTCGTCGTTCGGCGCGTCCAGCACATCGCAGATCCAGTTCGCCAGTTCGGTCACGTCCGCTTCCATGTAGCCGCGGGTGGTGACGGCCGGGGTGCCGACGCGCAGGCCGGAAGTGACGAAGGGCTTGCGCGGGTCGTTCGGCACCGCATTCTTGTTGACCGTGATGTGCGCCTTGCCCAGCGCTTCCTCAGCGGCCTTGCCGGTGACCTCGCGACCGATCAGGTCGACCAGCATCAGGTGGTTCTCGGTGCCGCCGGAGACGATCTTGTAGCCGCGTGCGATGAAGGTCTTCGCCATCACCTTGGCGTTCTTCACCACCTGGGCCTGATAGGTCTTGAACGCAGGCTCCAGCGCCTCCTTGAACGCCACCGCCTTGGCCGCGATCACGTGCATCAGCGGGCCGCCCTGGATGCCGGGGAACACGATCGACTGCAGCTTCTTCTCGATCTCCTCGCCGGCACCCTTGGCCACGATGATGCCGCCGCGCGGGCCGCGCAGGGTCTTGTGGGTGGTCGAGGTGACCACGTGCGCATGCGGCAGCGGGCTGGGGTAAACACCCGCGGCGACCAGGCCGGCGACGTGCGCCATGTCCACGAACAGATACGCGCCGACCTTGTCGGCGATGGCGCGGAAACGCGCCCAGTCCATCACCTGCGAATAGGCGGAGAACCCGGCCACGATCATCTTCGGCTGGTGCTCCACGGCGAGGCGCTCGACCTCGTCGTAGTCGACCAGGCCGTTCTCGTCGACGCCGTACTGCACCGCGTCGAGGATCTTGCCAGAGAGGTTCACCTTGGCGCCGTGAGTGAGATGGCCGCCGTGGGCCAGGCTCATGCCGAGGATCTTGTCGCCCGGCTGCAGCAGCGCGAAGTACACCGCCTGGTTCGCCTGCGAGCCGGAGTGCGGCTGCACGTTGGCGTAGTCGCAGTCGAACAGCTGCTTCAGCCGCTCGATCGCCAGCTTCTCGGCGACGTCCACATACTCGCAGCCGCCGTAGTAGCGCTTGCCCGGGTAACCCTCGGCGTACTTGTTGGTGAGCTTGGAGCCCTGTGCTTCCATCACCCGCGGGCTGGCGTAGTTCTCCGAGGCGATCAGCTCGACGTGATCTTCCTGGCGCTGGCCCTCGTCGGCGATGGCCTGGGCCAGTTCGTCGTCGTAACCGGCAATCGTGCAGTCCTTGGGGAACATTCTGGCCTCGGCAGGTGGTGGGGGATTAGCCGGAAAGTGTAGCGCTGCCGGGCGTTTGCGGCCACCGCCGGGCGGACCCGGGCGGCGGCATCGGCGCAGGGCCGCAAGCCGCTATAATGTGCGGTTTGACGAATTCCCTTTCCGTGCCGACCCAAGCAGGCGGTGCGGCGCACGCCTTCGGAGGTTGCATGAGCTCGCAGTACATCTACACCATGAACGGGGTCAGCAAGATCGTCCCGCCGAAGCGGCAGATCATCAAGGACATCTCGCTCAGCTTCTTCCCCGGCGCGAAGATCGGCCTGCTCGGCGTCAACGGCGCGGGCAAGTCCACCGTGCTGAAGATCATGGCCGGCGTGGATACGGATTTCCAGGGCGAGGCACGCGCGCAGCCGGGTACCAAGATCGGCTACCTGGCACAGGAGCCGGACCTGAACCCGGCGAAGACCGTGCGCGAAGTGGTCGAGGAAGGCGTCTCCGAAATCCTCGACGCGCAGAAGCGGCTGGAAGAGGTCTACGCCGCCTACGCCGAGGACGGCGCGGATTTCGACAAGCTGGCCAAGGAACAGGAACAGCTGGAAAACCTGCTGGCTGCGAACGACGCGCACGCGCTGGAGCGCCAGTTGGAAGTGGCCGCCGACGCGCTGCGCCTGCCGGCGTGGGACGCGGTCATCGGCCCGCTGTCCGGCGGCGAGAAGCGCCGCGTGGCGCTGTGCCGCCTGCTGCTGTCCAAGCCGGACATGCTGCTGCTGGACGAACCGACCAACCATCTGGACGCCGAGTCGGTGGACTGGCTGGAGCAGTTCCTGCACGACTACCCCGGCACCGTGGTGGCAGTTACCCATGACCGCTACTTCCTCGACAACGCCGCCGAGTGGATCCTCGAACTCGACCGCGGCCGCGGCATTCCGTGGAAGGGCAACTACACCGAATGGCTGGAGCAGAAGGATGCCCGCCTGAAGCAGGAAGCGAATCAGGAAAAGTCGCGCCAGAAGGCGATCGCGAAGGAGCTGGAGTGGGTGCGCTCGGCCGCCAAGGGCCGCCAGTCCAAGGGCAAGGCCCGCCTGGCCCGCTTCGAGGAACTGAACTCGGTCGACTACCAGCGCCGCAACGAGACGAATGAAATCTTCATCCCGCCGGGCGAGCGCCTGGGCCAGGAGGTGATCGAATTCAAGAACGTGACCAAGTCGTTCGGCGACCGCGTGCTGATCGAAGATCTGTCGTTCAAGGTGCCGCCGGGCGCCATCATCGGCGTGATCGGCCCGAACGGCGCCGGCAAATCCACCCTGATGAAGATGATCATGGGCAAGGAAACGCCGGACTCGGGCGAGGTGAAGCTGGGCCACACCACCAAGTTGGCCTACGTCGACCAGTCGCGCGATGCGCTCGACCCGAAGAACAACGTGTGGCAGGAAGTGTCCGGCGGTTCGGACATCCTCACCATCGGCAACTTCGAGATCCAGTCGCGCGCCTACATCGGCCGCTTCAACTTCAAGGGCACCGACCAGCAGAAGATCGTCGGCAGCCTGTCCGGCGGCGAGCGCGGCCGCCTGCACATGGCCAAGACCCTGCTGCAGGGCGGCAACGTGCTGCTGCTCGACGAACCGTCCAACGACCTCGACGTGGAAACCCTGCGTGCACTGGAAGACGCGCTGCTGGAATTCCCCGGCGCGGCGATCGTGATCTCGCATGACCGCTGGTTCCTCGACCGCATCGCCACCCACATCATCGCCTTCGAAGGCGACTCGCACGTGGAGTTCTTCCCCGGCAACTACAACGAATACGAGGCCGACAAGAAGCGACGTCTGGGCGATGAAGGTGCGCGGCCGCACCGCGTGAAGTACAAGAAGCTGGCCTGACGCCCCTGCTCCCTCCCCTGCTCGCAGGGGAGGGTTGTGACCGAAGGGAATCCCTTGTGGAGGGTGGGGTCGCTCTCCGTCACGCAAGATCAAGAGCCTCACCCCCTCCCGACATCCCCCTGCGATGCAGGGGGAGGAGAAGATCACGGAGACCTCGCGATGCACTTCATGCAATCACTCCAGCAGGCCTGGGCCCGCAACGACTCACTGGTCTGCGTCGGCCTCGATCCGGAACCGGCGAAATTCCCCGCGCACCTGCGCGACACACCCGACGCGGTGTTCGCGTTCTGCGCTGCCATTGTCGACGCCACCGCCGATCTGGTCTGCGCGTTCAAGCCGCAGATCGCGCACTTTGCCGCGCTGCGTGCCGAGAACGCGCTGGAGCGGCTGATCGCGCACATCCACGCGAAGCATCCCGGCGTGCCGGTGATCCTCGACGCCAAGCGCGGCGACATCGGCTCCACCGCGCAGCACTACGCCAGCGAGGCATTCGAGCGCTACCGCGCCGATGCGGTGACGCTGAACCCCTACCTCGGCCGCGACTCGATCCAGCCCTTTCTCGACCGCGCCGACAAGGGCGTGATCCTGCTCTGCCGTACCTCCAACCCTGGCGGCGCGGATTTCCAGGCGCTGGATTGCGGTGGCATGCCGCTCTATCTGCGTGTGGCCGAGACGGTTGCACGCGAGTGGAACGGCCATGGCAACTGCGCGCTGGTCACCGGCGCCACCTGGCCGGAGGAACTGGGCAAGGTGCGCGCGCTGGTCGGCGACATGCCGCTGTTGGTACCCGGCATCGGCGCCCAAGGTGGCGACGTGGCGGCCGTGCTGGAACACGGCGCCAACGCAGACGGTACCGGCCTGATGATCAGCTCTTCGCGCGCGATCCTCTACGCCGGCCACGACGAGGATTTCGCCGAAACTGCGCGCACCGCCACGCTGAAGCTGCGCGCTCAGATCAACGCCCATCGTTAATCTTGAGTCAAACGTCAGTAGTCGAGACTGCCGCCAAGTTTTCCGCATAGCTTGGCAAGATGGGCCAGCGCATTCTTGTAATCTTTATGCGCTTCCATCACAAACGGGCCGACCTTCACAGGTTGAACGAAGTGTGCCCCAGTCGGATGCAAACCCTTCGACGAGTACAAGTATCGTCTACTGCTCGTACTGAACGGATCAAGCTCATTCATTTTTTTCGCGTACCCACCGGCAAGCAAGGCATTGCCGACTTGTCTGTACAAATCGGGTACCGAAACAGCAGAAATTCTGTTGCCGTCAAACACGACTTCGATGCCGCGTTCACGAGGGCTCCTGAGCCTGTGAGACTCCGATGGGTCTTCGCCCCCTCTGCCCTTTTCTGCGGCGCTGTGATCGTCCTTTTTCTTCCATGCTTCCAAAAGCTGCTCAATTACCTCGGGCACTGTTGTTACGAATGCTCCACCCGCGAGTGCCTGCAGCTCCTCGTGAAGGGCCTTTGAGAGTGTGATGGTTGGCATGACTTTCTCCGGTGTACGGCATAACGCCGCAAAACCAATTTATAAAATGGTTTTGCGGTTGTCAACTTTTCACTCCACGACGGCCGCACTCAACACCCCGGAGTCCTGCACTACTTCGCTTCGTAGTGGATGAGTACCGTGCTAGCCAAGCCGGCAACAAAGATGATTTTGCGGCTGCGGCGCATACCGCCGATGCCACGTTGTCCGAGACACTCAACTGGCTTCGCTGATTCCTTCCTGCTGCACAAGCGACTGATGGGTATTCAGCCGCCAGCGCGCCAGGCAACAGCCGACCGCACAGCCAGCACAAGGGCAGCGCCAGCACATAACCGTCATGCAGCAGGTGCCATAGCAACACGCTGTCCAGCAGGGCCGCCACCAGCCCGGTCACACTGAGTCATCCCGGCAGGGTGCAGGTGCGCGATCGTGGTTCGGGTCGATTCCGCTGGCGGCATGTCGGGGGTGTTCTCTCGGGCGTGCCGCATCATCTGCGAGCACTGCGCCCGCGGCAACCGGGGTGGTCAGCCCGCCACCTCAACACCACGCCAGAACGCCACACGATCCTTGATCTGCACGGCAGCATCCTTCGGTTGCGGGCAGTACCAGGCCGCTTGCGGATTGACCGCATCGCCGACAACAAGGTCGTAGTAACTCGCCGTGCCCTTCCATGGATAGACACTGTGATGATCGCTGTCGCGGAAATACTCGCGTCGGAGCGAGTTGGCAGGGAAATAGTGATTGCCTTCGACCCCCACCGTATCGTTACTTTCTGCGAGTACAGTGCCATTCCACGTTGCGCGCATCAGCCGTCTCCCATGTTCTGGCCCGGAAACGGCACCTCGGTATAGCCGAACTTGCCGAAGTCGGTGATGCGAGAGGGGTACAGCCAACCGATCAGGTGGTCACACTCGTGCTGCACCACGCTGGCGTGGAAGCCTTCGGCGGTGCGTTCGATGCGCGCTCCCTTCGAGTCGCGCACCGGCACCGCGGTCAGCCCGCCGCCGTCTTCGCCGCCTGCAGCGTCTTCGTTTTCAGATCCAGCGTGTCGGCCGCATCCAGCAGCGCCCGCGCGAAGCTGCGCACCTCGGCGGGACGCAAGGCATACCAATTGCCGCTCTTGCCGGCCTCGTCCAGTTTGCGCCCCGCACGGGACACGCAATGCGGCCGGAAGATCACCATGCCGGTCAGCGCTTCCGAGCTGATGTCCGCCGAGACGATCTGCATGTGCGTTTCATCTTCTTTCTTCACCGAATTTCTCCCGGGCAGACATCCGCCCTCAAGCAGCTTACGCCACCGCAAGTTCAGGCGGTGTTTCCGCGTGCATCAGCAGCCCGCACAGCCGCGGTAAGCTGTGCGAGCTGCGCGTATCCACGGCAGGTCGCGTCGCGACTGCCCGGCGCAGCCTCCCCAACCCGGAAAAGGAAGACAACGCATGTCCGAACAGACCGACGTCCGCGTGGAAGACTGGAACCGCTTGCAACGGGAAGTAGCGCGTTTGCGCATCCTGGTGATCATCGCCCTGCTGGCGGTGATCGCACTGGCTGCCGTGTCATGGCTGCGCAAACCAGACACACCGACCAGACCGGACCCGATTCTCCGGGCACAGGGCCTGGTGATCACCGATGCGCAGGGGCACGACCGCATCCTGATCGGCGCACCGGTACCGGCCAGCAAGGATCGCCTGCGCAAGGACGATGCCTCCGACGGCATCATCTTCCTCGGCGCGACCGGTGCGGACCGCTTCGCCCTCGGGCAAATGCCCGCACCCTTCATTGGTGGCAAGAGCTACAAGCGCATCGGTGATGGCGACAACTACGGCTTGACGCTGTACGACACGAAGGGCAATGAGCGCGGCGGCATGGGCTACATGGGCATGGGCCGTGCCGTGTTCGGACTGGACCGGGCCACTCCACCCTACGATGCGATCGGCATGATGGTCGACGACAAGGAAGGCTTTGCCGGGATGATCATCAACTACGGCGATCCCAAGGCGAAGGACACCGGCATCGAATTGGGCACCGATACCAACAGCGCCCACATCAAGCTCAACGGCAAGGACGGCCTCCCGCGCGCGCAGCTGGACCTCGACGGGACGAACAAGCCGGCGTGGCGGTTCGACGACGCGGAATCGGCAGCCAAGGCCGCGCAGGATCAAAAGCACTGACGGCAACAATGCCCTTGCACAGCCAGCGGCTGCACAAGGGCATCAGTCGGCCGCGATGCGCACCGGCAAGCGTGGCCCGACGACAGCCGGTGCACGCAACAGCCTGGCGCGCAACCAACGCTCGCACGGCAGCGACAGCCAGCGCTCCACTGCCATGCCAAGCAGCCAGCACAGCGGCAGCGCCATCAGGTACCACAGGAAACCCCAGCGCGGCTCGCTCCCGGTCCACCGGTACAAGCGCACCACCGCGAACACCACGAACATGTGGCTGAGGTAGATCTCGTAGCTCAGGCGCCCCCACGAGCGCAGCCAGCCCCACCCGCGCACCGGCCGCCAGTTGCCCCGCAACTGCCGTTGCTGGCTGGCCAGCAGCAGGCACAGCGTCGACAGCGCCAGTACCAGCAGATAACCGTCATGCAGCAGGTGCCACAACGCCGAACCGTCCAGCATGACCGCTGCGAGCCCGATCGCACCGAGCCATCCCAGCAGGATGCCGGTGCGCCGTGGCGGTGCCGGCCAGTGCGATGCCAGCACCGCACCGAGCACACCGATGGCGATCGCCGACATGCCGGGCAGGTACGCCTTCTCCTGCCAGATCTCGTTGCCGCGCAAGGCGGCGTGCGTCCATGGCATCGACAACGCGAGAATCATCAGCAGCGGCAGCAGGACCCAGCGTCGCTGCGTGAGCAGGCACACCAGCGGAAAGCCGAGATAGAACACCTCCTCGATCGACAGCGACCACAGCACGTCCCAGTTGCCCGGCAGGTAGCCGGTCTGCCCCTCGTACCAGTTCAGGTGCAGGCCGAGCGCGGCGAAGATCGCTCGCGGCAGCGACTGGTTCGCGTGGATGATCGTGTAATCGTGCACGCCCGCCATGTGTAGCACGCTCAGCACGGCCACCAGCACCAGCAGGCACGGCACGATGCGGGCGAAGCGCCGCGCATAGAACGCGCGCACGTCGATGCGGTCGAGACTGCCCCAGCGGCGCAGCGCATTGCCCGCGATCAGGAATCCCGAGATCACGAAGAATACGAAGACTGCCTCGTAACCGTTGTAGTTCAGCCGGCTCAGCAACCAGGCTGGCAGCACATCGGCCAGCGCGGTGGTTTTCAACGGTATTCGCAAACCGAGGTGATTGAACACCACCAGCACGATCGCCAGCCCGCGCAACAGGTCGATGCCGGGGTTGCGGGCGCTGGCATCGGGATGAATCACGGTCCGGGTCGATTCCGCTGGCGGCATGTCGGGGGATGTTCTCTCGGGCGTGCCGCATCATCGGCGAGCGCTGCGTCCGCGGCAACCGGGGCGGTCAGCCCACCACCTCAACACCATGCCAGAAGGCCACGCGACCCTTGATCTGCGCGGCGGCATCCTTCGGTTGCGGGTAGTACCAGGCCGCTTGCGGATTGACCGCATCACCGACAACCAGGTCGTAGTAACTCGCCGTGCCCTTCCATGGACAGACACTGTGATGATCGCTGTCGCGGAAATACTCGCGTCGGAGCGAGTCGGCGGGAAAATAGTGATTGCCCTCGACCACCACCGTATCGTTGCTCTCTGCGAGCACGGTGTCATTCCACGTTGCGCGCATCAGCCGTCTCCATGTTCTGGCCCGGAAACAGCACCTCGGTATAGCCGAACTTGCTGAAGTCGGTGATGCGCGACGGGTACAGCCGGCCGATCAGGTGGTCGCATTCGTGCTGCACCACGCGGGCGTGGAAGCCTTCGGCGGTGCGTTCGATGCGCGCTCCCTTCGGGTCAACGCCTTCGTAGCGGATCAGCGTGTAGCGGTTCACCGCGCCGCGCAGGCCGGGCACGGACAGGCAGCCTTCCCAGCCCTCCTCCATGTCCTGCGACAGCGGCGTAATCACCGGGTTGAGCAGGATCGTGCGCGGCACTTCGGGGGCGTCGGGGTAGCGTTCGGAATGCTCGAAGCCGAAGATCACCAGCTGCAGGTCGACGCCGATCTGCGGCGCGGCCAGGCCGACGCCGCCGGCGGCCTGCATGGTCTCGAACATGTCGGCGATCAGCGCGTCGAGTTCGGCGCTGCCCAGCATCGCGTTGGGCACCAGCGGCGCGATGCGCAGCAGGCGCGGATCGCCCATCTTGAGGATTTCACGGATCATGCGCTGCCTCGTCGTCGGGAAGGTCACGGCCTGCGATGGTGCCCGCTCCTGCGTGAACGCCGGCCGCCCGCTCAGCGGCTGCCGAACACCTTCTTCAGCAGGTCGGTGGTGCGCGCGCCCGGGTTGTGGCGGATCGACTGTTCCTGCTCGCCGATGGTGGTGAACAGGCCGTCCAGGGTCTTCGCCGTCACGTAGTCGTCCAGGTTCAACGGGTTGCCCGCCGTCTTGCTGGCGGATTTTCCACCCAGCGCACTCAGCGAGCCCAAGGCACCGCCCAGCGCACCACCGCCGCTGCCGGAGGTGAACGCCTTGTACTTCTGGGTGACGCCGACGCTGTCGGTGGCCTTGGCCACGATCGGATGGATGCGCGCGGTCAGCGCATCGCCGGCGACGCGGCGGAAGAAGTCGGTGGCCGCGTGGTCGCCGCCGGTGAGGATGCCGCGCGCGTCATCCAGGGTCATCTTGCGGATCGCGTCGCCGAAGATCTCGGCCACCTGCGGCACCGCCTTCTCGGCCGCGCGGTTCATGCTCAGCTCGAACGCATCGACCTTGGCGCCCTGGCCCAGCTCGCGCGCCAGCTTGCCGGCCTGTTCGAGCTTGCCCGGCAGCGGGATGCGTACCTTGCTGTTGTTCCAGAAGCCGCCGTCGCGACCGAGGCTGTTGATCGCGTTGGTGGTGCCCTTGGCCAGTGCCTCCTTGAGGCCGGCGGCGATGTCACTGGTCGGCAGGTTGCTGCCGAGCTGTGATGAACTGGACGCATGCGTCGACTGCCTGACCTTGTTCAGCAGGTCCTTGAACTGACCGGAACCGGTGGCCGTCAGCGGCAGCGCGGCGACCGTGAGGGCGAGGCTCAGCAAACCGTAGCGAACCGCAATGCGCATGACGAATTCCTTGTGGCCGGCGGGGCGGCCAGTGTAGCGCCGCCGCCTCGTCACGGCGTGACGACGCGGACCTCGCTATTCGACCAAAGGCTAATGCCGATTGGCCGGTTTCGGGATTGACCATCGCGGCCGGCGGGATGAATCTTGCAGCACTGTCCAGGAGAACCCGCCCATGCAAGCCGCCGTCATGCCCAAACCCAGCCCGGCCAGCAAGATATTGTGGGTCGCCATCGCCATCGTCGGCGCGTTCTGCCTGGGCGTGGTGGCGCTGCGCCGGGGCGAGCCGATCAACGCGATCTGGCTGGTCGCCGCGTCGATCGCCATCTTCGTGATCGGCTACCGCTTCTACGGCAAGTTCATCGAGCACTCGGTGCTGCGGCTCGATCCCACCCGCGCGCCGCCCTCGGTGCTGCGCAATGATGGCCTGGACTACGTGCCCACCGACAAGTGGGTGGTGTTCGGCCACCACTTCGCCGCGATCGCCGGTGCCGGCCCGCTGGTCGGCCCGGTGCTGGCCGCGCAGATGGGCTACCTGCCCGGCACGATCTGGATCCTGTTCGGCGTGGTGTTCGCCGGCGCGGTGCAGGATTTCATGATCCTGGGTCTGTCATTGCGCCGCGACGCGCGCTCGCTCGGCCACATGCTGCGCGAGGAGCTGGGCCCGATGCCCGGCATCGTGGCGATGATCGGCGTGCTGGTACTGATGATGATCGTGCTGGCGGTGCTGGCACTGGTGGTGGTCAAGGCGCTCACGCACAGCCCGTGGGGCACGTTCACGGTCGCTGCCACGATCCCGATTGCGTTCCTGATGGGCGGTTACATGCGCTGGTTCCGCCCGGGCCGGATCCTGGAAGTGTCGATCATCGGCCTGGTGCTGCTGCTGGCCTCGATCTGGGTCGGCCGTTACGTGGCCGAATCGGCCACGCTGGCGCCGCTGTTCGACTTCGACGCCAAGGCGCTGGCCTGGTGGCTGATCGGCTACGGCTTCTGCGCCTCGGTGCTGCCGGTGTGGCTGCTGCTGGCGCCGCGCGATTATCTGTCCACCTTCCTCAAGATCGGCACCATCGCGCTGCTGGCGCTGGCGATCTTCCTGTCCGCGCCGATGCTGCAGATGCCGGCGGTGACGAAATTCATCGACGGCACCGGCCCGGTGTTCGCCGGCAACCTGTTCCCGTTCCTGTTCATCACCATCGCCTGCGGCGCGGTCTCCGGCTGGCACTCGATCATCGCCTCGGGCACCACGCCGAAGCTGCTGGCCAACGAAGGCCAGGCCCGTCTGGTCGGCTACGGCGGCATGCTGATGGAGGCGTTCGTGGCGATCATGGCGCTGGTCGCCGCCGCC
Organism: Rhodanobacter sp. B2A1Ga4; assembly: GCF_018101315.1. NCBI lineage: Bacteria > Pseudomonadati > Pseudomonadota > Gammaproteobacteria > Lysobacterales > Rhodanobacteraceae > Rhodanobacter > Rhodanobacter sp. B2A1Ga4. The sequence goes on from NZ_JADBJR010000003.1 coordinate 116,263, forward strand.
TCGCTGCACCCGGGCGTGTACTTCGCGATGAATGCGCCGAGCGCGATCATCGGTACCACCGTGCAGGACGCGGCCACCACGATCAGCCAGTGGGGCTTCGTGGTAACCCCGGACGAATTGATCCAGACCGCCAAAAACATCGGTGAGGGCAGCATCCTCAGCCGCGCCGGCGGTGCGCCGACGCTGGCCGTGGGCATGGCCCAGCTGCTGCACAACATCCTGCCCGGCGGCGGCATGATGGCGTTCTGGTACCACTACGCGATCCTGTTCGAAGCGCTGTTCATCCTGACCACGGTCGATGCCGGCACCCGCGTGGGCCGCTTCATGATCCAGGAGATCGCCGGCCTGATCCACAAGCCGCTGCAGGAAACCGAATCGTGGACCGGCAACCTGCTGGCCACCGCGATCTGCGTGGCGCTGTGGGGCTACTTCCTGTACCAGGGCGCGGTCGATCCGCTCGGCGGCATCAACACGCTGTGGCCGCTGTTCGGTATCGCCAACCAGATGCTGGCCGCGATCGCGCTGATGCTGGCCACCGTGGTGGTGGTGAAACTCAAGCGCGAGCGCTACGTGTGGGTGCCGGGCATCCCAGCGCTGTGGCTGATCATCTGCACGCTCACCGCCGGCTACGAAAAGCTGGTCGGCCCGATCAGCTTCACCGCCGCCGCCAACAAGTACGCGGCCGCGATGCAGCAGGGCAAGCTGCTGGCCCCGGCCAAGACCCAGGCCGCGATGCAGCAGATCGTCACCAACAACTACGTGGATATGGTGATGACAGGCCTGTTCATGGTGCTGGTCGTGGCGATGGTGATCTTCTGCCTGCGCGCCGCAATCAGGGGCTGGCAGACCAACCACCCGACCGCGCACGAGGAACCGTACGTGGCGCTGGGCAGCGTGGCTGGCTGAGGACGACGCGATGAACGCGAACTTCCAGTCCGTGCGCAAGTGGGCGGTGCAAACCGCCCGCCTGTGCTGCGGCGTGCCCGACTACGACGTCTACGTGAAGCACCTGCGCGAGCATCACCCCGAACGCGAGGTGCCCAGCTACAAGGAGTTCTTCCGCGAGCGGCAGGAAGCGCGTTACAAGGGCGGCGGCGGACGCTGCTGCTGAGCATTCGCAAGCCCCTCTGCTGTCACGGGAGGGGTGAGCGCACCGGAATATCTGCCAGTGCGGCCACGGTTCGCCGCCGCGCCGCGCTCAGGGTTTGCGCGCCACGACGATCTGGCTGATCGGCATGAACTCGTCCAGCTGCTGCTTGAGCTGCTGTCCCTGCGGCATGTCCAGCAGTGCCTGCCAGGCGGCGGTCCAGTGATCGAGCACCGGATGGGCGGGGTCATACAGCTCCACCCGGCAACCCCAGAACAGCGCCCACCAGATCGACCAGAAGAAGCCGTGCTGGGTGTGCTCCATCACCACCAGGCCGGCGTCGCTGACCCACCGGGCCAGCTCATCGCGATCGATCACCCGCAGCGCGCCACCGGGTTGCCCACGGTATTCCGGCGGCAACACCTTTTCCTGCAACCCCTCCTGCAGCGCGCCGGGTACGCTGAGCAGGTAGATGGCGCCGGAAGCACCGATCCGCACCAGCTCGGCCAGCACTTGGCGCGGATCATCGACGTGCTGCAACACCTCGGTGCAGATCACCCGCGTGGCCAAGCCATCGTCCAGCGGCAGCGGGTTCGCGTCGCTGACCAGCGCGGCATGCGTGCCGCGGCCTTCGACGCTCAACCGGGCACGCACCTCGCGGATCACCTGCGGCTCCCGGTCAATGGCGTAGACAAGCGCTCCGTGACGCGCGCAGAACACGCTGTTGACGCCGGCGCCGCAGCCGACGTCCACCACCACGTCACCGGCGCCGATCGGCATGCCGCGGAACAACTCGCCGCTGTCCTCGCGATACCAGCCGCCGAGTTTCGCGTCGCGCAGGCCGACGGCCGACGGGCCGCGCGGCATGGGTTCGCCCGCGTCCGTGGCGACGGCAGGGGAATGCTCGACGGGATGCGACATGGCTGGCCTCCGGAACGGGAAAACGGTCACATCGGGCGCAGGCTCGCTTCCTGGTCTCCCATGAGCGACTCCGGCTCGCCCACCCGATGCACGTAGTCTGGCAGCCTGATGCGAGATAGCGGCATGGAGGATAGTGAATTCACGCCAGCTGCCCCTGGCTTCCCGTTTTCACTACCGTACAGCGGCAACGCATCGAGTGCGGGCCAGGCGTCCGCTGTCCCGCACGGCCATGACATCTCCCACAGGCCGGTCCGCCCCGGATCGGCGACAATACGGACTGCTCACCCAGTCACCACCCGATGTCCATTCCCGAATCCACCGGCGCCCCCGCGGCGGTCGCGTCCGGCCAGCACCATGCTGGCCTGCGGATCATCGCCATCTACGAAATCGTCAAGACCGTCTGCCTGGTCCTGGTGGCGATGGCGGCCTTTCACCTCGACCGCCAGCAGAACTTCGAACAACTGGTGCACTGGCTGGAACATCTCTCGCTGGCCGACAGCAACAGCCTGCGCTGGAAGCTGGTCGGCCTGCTGCAGGATTTCGGGCCCAGCCGGTTCGTGGCGGTCGGTGTGGTCGCACTGGGCTACGCCGTGCTGTTCGGCATCGAAGGCATCGGTCTGTGGCGGGGCAAGTACTGGGCCGAGTGGTTCACCGTGATCGCCACCGGCTCGCTGATCCCGCTGGAACTGTACGAGACCCTGCACCGCTTCGGCTGGCTCAAGCTGGCCACCCTGGTCGGCAATGTGGCAATCGTGGTGTACCTGGTGCGCGTGGCGCTGCAGACGCGAGCGGCACGACATGCATCGAAGCCTCACACCTCGTGATGCGCCGCCTCGGCGGATAGCGCCGCACGTCGCGGCATCAGCTCGACCAGGTACATCGCCGCCAGGATCAGCCCGCCGCCGGCGAGCATGCGCCAGCTGATCACGTCGCTGCCCAGCAGCACCGCGAACGCGGCGGCGAATACCGGTTCGGTAGTCATCACGATGGCCGCACGCGCAGCGGGCAGGTGCGATTGCGCCCAGGTCTGCATCAGCATCGCGCCGGCGCCGGCGACCAGCGCCATGTACAGCACGGCGAACCAGGCGCCGCGATCGGGCGGCAGCACCGGCCCGTGCGGTGCGGTGGCGAGCAGGCAGACCGCGGCGATCGCCACCATCTGCACCGCCGACAGGCCGAACGCCTCGCCCTGCCGCGACCACTGGCCGAGCAGCACGATGTGCAGCGCGTACAGCGCCGCCGAGGCCAGTGTCAGCCACACGCCGAGATCCACCGAGACGCCGTTGAGCGACAACAGCGCCAGCCCCGCGGTGGATAGCGCCACCGCCAGCCACACCACGCCAGCCATGCGCTGGCCGAGCAGCAGCAACGCCAGGATCGGCGTGAACACCACGTACATGCCGGTGGCGAAACCGCTGACGCTGGGCGCGATCAGCGACAGCCCCCAGGTCTGCAGCAACTGGCCGATGCCGTAGATCGTGCCCAGCAGCAGGCCGCGCGCAACCTGTCCGCGGCCGAGCCGCCATACCGGCCGGGCGAACAGCACCAGCATGGCCATCGCGGCGATCACGAAGCGCACGGCCAGAAAATCCGCCACCGGCATGCGCCCGATCACGTCCTTGATCAGCACGAAGGTGGAGCCCCACACGGCGGTCATCGCCAGCAGGCCGAGGGTAGCGAGGAGGGAGGTGGTGCGTGCGTTCATGGGGTGGGAAGTGAATGGAGAGGAGTGAGGAGCGAGAGAAAGGCAGCGGCGCCACGTAGCGGTTTTTCCTTCGCTATTTTCCCACTTCTCCTCACTCGCTCCTCGCCTTCCGCCGCAGCAACTGCCGCGGGATCTGCAGCAGGAAATGCCCCCAGATGCCCAGCCATACCACGCCGACGATTAGCGGGTTGCGCGCGGCCGGGTCGTGCTTGCGGAACCAGCGCCACATGCCGCGGTGCTTGTGCCGGCTGACGAACACCGGGCGATGCCGGCTGGAGCTGCCTTTGCCGTGCAGCACGCGCACGTCGCCGGCCAGCAGCACCTGATAGCCGAGGTCGCGCACGCGGCGGCACAGGTCCAGGTCCTCGCAATGCAGGAAGTAGTCCTCGTCGAAACCGCCCAGACGCTGGAACATCGCGCGCGGCATCAGCATCAACGCACCCGAGACGGCCTCGGCCTCGATCGTCTCGGCCGGAATCTCCCGCTCGATGTTGACCTTCTCGCCGGCGCGGCCGAACAGGCTGTTGAGCGCACGCTGCAGCAGTGGATCGCGCCGCCACGAGGCCGGATCGGGGCGACCGTCGGCATCGCACACCACCGCACCGATCAGGCCGGCCCGGGGCCGGCCGGACAGCAGGTCCAGCAAGCGCTGCAGGTCGTCCTGCAGCAACAGGCAATCGGGGTTGAGGATCAGCAGCGCCTGGCCATGCGCCTGCTTCGCGGCGAGGTTCGCCGCCGGGCCGAAGCCGAGGTTGCGGTGGTTGTAGATCACCTGCAGCCGCGTGTCGTGCACATGCGCGCGCTCGATCGCCTCGGGCACGCCGTCGTGCGAATCGTTGTCGACCAGGATCAACTCCAGCGGCAGCGTGCTGGCCAGCACGCTGCGCACGCATTCACGCAACGTCGGGCCGCTGTCGGCGGACACCACGATCACGCTGAGCGCCAGCGCGAACGGCGAGCGATGGGAAGCGGGGATAGTCACGGGGCAAGTATGCGCGGAGACGCGCGCAGGGAGAACCGTCCGCGACTTCACGTTTCTTCCACATCGTCTTCGCCAAGCACGGCCGACAACGCCAGCGGCATGTCGTCGTCGCGGCGAAGCAGCCACGGCTGCTCGCAATACCAGCCACCCAGCTGCCAGCCGCGCAGGCGATGCTGCCGCTCGCGCTGGCGATCCCACAGCAGCACGCCGCGGTCGTTGTGCATGCGCGCGGCGAACCAGCGCCCACCCGGACTGAAGGCGGCCTGTGTGCCGACGCCGTCGATGCGTTCGCCGATTTCAAAAAGGTACGCGCCATCACGGTAGGCCACGCGACCGCCCAGTGGATCGACCAGACCGTCCGCAGCAACCTGCCATGTCGGCGGCTGCAGCTCGATGATCTCCGCAGGCGGACCGATCGGCGCCATCGCCAGTTCCGGCCACTCGGCGAATGGCGCCGCCGCCGGTGCGCGGCGCAGCGCGCGATCGAGCCAGGCCTCCAGGCCAGCCAGCAGCGTGTAGCCGGCCAGCGCGCCCAGCAAGGCCGCGCCCCAGGCAAACGCGTCGCCACCCAGTGCCCGCTGCAGCGCGAACAGCACGCCCGGCAGACCCCAGCGCAAGGCGCGCCGGATCAACGCGGCATGTTCGACGGCCAGCCGGTGCTGCAGCAAGGTCACCACCGCCGCCAGCGCCAGCAGCAGCGGCAGACCCAGCCACCACGGCAGCAAGGCCAGCAGGACCAGCCAGGCCACGCGCGCCAGCACGCCACGCCACGCCGGCCAGCGGCGCCGGTCCATCGCTCAGCGCCTCGTTGCCGGGCGAGTGGTTAGCCGCACCACACGCGGGCGTTGCGGAACATGCGCATCCACGGTGAATCCTCGCCCCACTGCTCCGGATGCCAGCTCAGCTGCACGCTGCGGAACACGCGCTCGGGGTGCGGCATCATGATCGTCACGCGGCCATCGGCGGCGGTGAAGCCGGCCAGGCCGCCCGGCGAGCCGTTGGTGTTGAGCGGGAAATTCTCGGTCGGCTTGCCGCGGTTGTCGACGAAGCGCACCGCGCCGTTCGACTTCGACGGGCTGCAGGCGTGCGGGAAACTGACCCGGCCCTCGCCGTGCGCCACCGCCACCGGAATCCGCGAACCGGCCATGCCCTTGAAGAAGAGGCTTGGCGTGTCGAGGATCTCCAGCGTGGCCAGGCGCGCCTCGTACTGTTCGGACGCGTTGCGCAGGAACTTCGGCCAGTGCTGCGCGCCGGGAATGATCTCCTTCAGCTGCGACAGCATCTGGCAACCGTTGCATACGCCGAGTGCGAACTTCGTCGGGTCGGCGAAGAACGCGGTGAACTCGGCGCGCAGCCTGTCGTTGTACAGGATCGAGGTGGCCCATCCGCGGCCGGCGCCGAGCACGTCGCCGTAGGAAAAACCGCCGCAGGCGGCGAAGCCGCGGAAGTCCGCCAGCTTGATCCGCCCGCTGGCGAGATCGGACATGTGCACGTCCACCGCGTCGAAGCCGGCGCGGGTGAACGCGGCCGACATCTCGACCTGGCCGTTGACGCCCTGCTCGCGCAGGACCGCGATGCGCGGGCGTTCGCCCTTGCCGATGAACGGCGCGGCGACATCCTGTGCCGGATCGAAGGTGAGCTTCGGGGTGATGCCCGGGTCGGCATCGTCGAGTCGCCACTCCGATTCCGCATCCGCGCTGAGCGGGTTGTCGCGCAGGCGCTGCATCGCGTGGCTGGTCTCGTTCCACGCCTTGAACAGCGTGCTCCAGTGCCACTTGAACAAGGTCTCGCCGCCGAGGAACAGCTTGATCCCCAGCTTCTCCTTTGGCCGGCCGATGCGATGGCTGATGCCGGCCAGCCCGTGCTTGATCAACAGCGCTTCGAACGCCTCGCGGTTCGCCTCGGCCACCTGCACCACCGCGCCGAGTTCCTCGTTGAACAGCGCACGCAGGGTCGCCTCGGCCCAGCCGTCCAGATGGATTTCCAGGCCGCAGTGGCCGGCAAACGCCATCTCCAGCAAGGTGGTGATGACGCCGCCGTCGGAGCGGTCGTGGTAGGCCAGCAGCAGGCCGCTCGCGTTCGCTTCCTGGATCAGCTCGAACAGCGCACGCAATCGCTTCGCGTCGTCCAGGTTCGGCGGCACGCCGCCGCCGCGGTTGAACACCTGGGTCAGCGCCGAGCCGCCGAGGCGGTCGCGCCCCGCGCCCAGGTCGAGTAGCCACAGCTCGGTGGCGCCGCGATCCAGCCGCAACTGCGGGGTGAGCGTGCGGCGCACGTCGCCGACGCGGGCAAAACCGGTGATCACCAGCGACACCGGCGACACCGTGCGCTGCGCGGTGGCACCGTCCTGCCACACGGTCTGCATCGACAGCGAGTCCTTGCCGACCGGGATGGAGATCTCCAGCTCGGGGCACAATTCCATGCCGATCGCCTTGACCGCATCGAACAGCGCGGCGTCCTCGCCCGGATGGTTGACCGCAGCCATCCAGTTCGCCGACAGGCGCACTTCGCCGAGGCTGGCGATCGACGCCGCGGCCAGGTTGGTGATCGCCTCGCCGACCGTCAGCCGCGCCGCGTCGGCGCTGGAGAGCAGCGCCACCGGCGCGCGCTCGGCCATCGCCATCGCCTCGCCGGCATAGCCGTCGAAGTCGGCGATGGTCACCGCGCAGTCGGCCACCGGCACCTGCCACGGGCCGACCATCGGGTCGCGCGCATTCAGGCCGCCGACGGTGCGGTCGCCGATGGTGATCAGGAAGCTCTTGCTGCCCACGCCGGGCAGGCGCAGCACGCGCAGCAGCGCCTCGTCCATGCCGATGCCGGTGAGGTCCGGCACCAGGTCGACGCGCGCCTTGTGCCGCGTGGCGTCGCGATGCATCCGCGGCGGCTTGCCGAACAGCACGTCCATCGGCAGGTCGATCACGGTCAGCCCGCGGCGCGGGTCGGTCAGCACCAGCTGGCGCTCGACCGTGGCGTCGCCGACGACGGCATACGGGCAGCGCTCGCGCATGCACATCGCCTCGAACTCGGCCAGATTCTCCGGACCGATCGCCAGCACGTAGCGTTCCTGCGATTCGTTGCTCCACACCTGCATCGGCGACAGCGAGGGGTCGTCGCAGGGAATCTTCGACAGGTCGATCACGCCGCCGACGCCGGCGTCGTTGAGCAGCTCGGGAATCGCGTTGGACAGGCCGCCGGCGCCGACGTCGTGCACGCTGACGATCGGGTTGTTTTCACCGCGCGCCCAGCAGGCGTCGATCACTTCCTGGCAGCGCCGCTCCATCTCGGCGTTGTCGCGCTGCACCGAGGCGAAGTCCAGCTCCGCGCTTGACGCGCCGCCGGCGACCGACGAGGCCGCACCGCCGCCCAGGCCGATCAGCATGGCCGGGCCGCCCAGCACGATCACCTTGTTGCCCGGCTGCACCGCGCGTTTCAGCACGTGGCCGGGGCGCAGATTGGCCAGCCCGCCGGCCAGCATGATCGGCTTGTCGTAGCCGCGGCGCAGGCCGGGTTCGGCGCTCTCGTGCTCGTAGCTGCGGAAATAGCCGCCCAGACAGGCGCGGCCGAATTCGTTGTTGAACGCGGCGGCGCCGAGCGGGCCGTCGCGCATGATCTCGAACGCGCTGGCCATGCGCGGAGGCAGCGGGCGCTCCACTTCCCACGGCCGCGGCAGGCCGGGAATGCGCAGGTCGGACACCGAGAAACCGGTGAGCCCGGCCTTTGGCTTGCCGCCGCGGCCGGTGGCGCCCTCGTCGCGGATCTCGCCGCCGGCGCCGGTGGCCGCGCCGGGCCAGGGCGCGATCGCGGTGGGGTGGTTGTGCGTTTCCACCTTGATCGCGTAGTCGATGCGTTCCTCGTGAGCGCGCCACACGCCATCGGCTGGATCGGCGAAGAAGCGCCGGCCGGTGTTGCCCTCGATCACCGCCGCGTTGTCCGAATAGGCGGACAGCGTATGCGCGGGCGAGCGCTGGTGGGTGTGCTTGATCATGCCGAACAGGGTCTTGTCCTGTTCCGCGCCGTCGACCGTCCAGCTGGCGTTGAACACCTTGTGCCGGCAGTGCTCGGAATTCGCCTGGGCGAACATGAACAGCTCGGCGTCGGTGGGATCGCGGCCGAGTTCGGCGTAGCGGTCGACCAGGTAGTCGATCTCGTCGTCGGCCAGCGCCAGGCCCAGCCGCAGGTTCGCCGCGGCCAATGCGGCCTGCGGCTCGGCGCCCAGCGCCACGTGCACCAGGTCGCCAGGCGAGCCGGCCAGGAACAGGCCTTGCGCGTCTTCGATGCGGGTCAGCACCGACTGCGTCATCGCGTCGTGCAGCACCGCCATGATCGCGGCGTGGTCCGGTGCCTCGGCCGGCGGCAGGCCGGCGACCTGCCAGGCCAGGCCGCGTTCCACCCTGCGCACGTCGAAACCGGCGCCATGCAGGATGTCGGTGGCCTTGCTCGACCACGGCGAGATCGTGCCCAGCCGCGGCACCACCCACAGCGTGGCCGGCTCGGGCAGCGCATCCTTCGCTTCCAGCACGGCCAGCAGGCGCTCGCGCAGCTCGCCCTCCGGCACCGTGCCGGCGTCGACGAAATAGACGAACCACGACGCCTGCACGCGTACGCCGCGATGCAGGGCATCCAGGCGGGCATTGAGGCGTTCGAGACGGAACGGCGAGAGGGCGTTCTGCCCGTCGAGTGCGATCATGCGGGGAACGGCGCTATGCGAGGAAAACGCCTATTCTAACCCATGCTGCAATACGGCATAAGCCAAGGCCGGAGCCCCGCCCTTACGTTCCGTTCCCAGCCTTGCCCCTCAAGGGGCCTTCTTCGGTCGCAGGAGCGGGAGGCGAAGCTCAGCCGCCCTGCTGCAGCGCCTGCAGCAGCTGCTCGGGGGTCACATAACCACCCAGCACGCGCCCATCCGGCCCGTAGATCGTCGGGGTGCCGCTGACGCCCAGCTTCACGCCCAGGTTGAACTGGTCCTTGACCGGGTTGGCGCAGGTCGCCGGCGCCGGTGCATGGCCTTCCTTCGCGGCGGTGAACGCGGCCTTGCGGTCCTTGGCACACCACACCGAGGCCATCTCGGTGTAGGTCGGCGTGGGCCGGCCGGCGGTGGTCACCAGGCCTTCGCGCGGCCACGCCAGGTACTCCACCGCGATGCCTTCCTTGTTGAACGCGGCCACGTGCTCGTGCAGTGCGCGGCAGAAGCCGCAGTTCACGTCGGTGAACACGGTCACCGTGTACTTCGGGTTCGCCGGCGCGAACACGATGCGATCGGACGCCGGCACCTTGGCCAGCTCGGCCTTGCGGAAGCGCGCCCAGGCGGCGTCGCTGATGTTCTGCTTGCGGCTCAGGTCGATCACGTCACCATGCATCGCGTACTTGCCGTCGGTGCTGACGTAGAGCAACTGGCCGGCGGCGATCACCTGGTAGAAGCCCGGCATCGGCGCCGGCTCGATCGAATCGACCTGCACGTTCGCCGCCAGGCTCTTGATCGCCTGTCGCACCATCTGCTGCGCCGCCGGCGTCACCGCCGGGCTGGCGGCCGGCGCCACATCGTTTTCGGCAGCACAGGCAGCCAGGGAAAGTCCGCCGATGCACAGCGCCAGCAACAGTTTCTTCAACATCACCAACCTCGTTCGATCCGTGGCCGGCGCGTTCGCCGGTGGCAGACATGCATTCTCGCACAGGCAGCTGAACGCCATTGGGTGCACGATGCCGCAGAAAGCGATGATCGGCGCCCCGGTTCGATGGTAGATTTTCGCGACACCGCCGCCCGAAACGAACCGGCAGTACAGCCCGGCCGCGCGCGGCCTTTCCCGACAACCTGAATCGCCCGGCGGAATCCCCGTGATCATTTGCGCTCCCAACGTACTGACCGCCGAGGAACTCGGCACGATACGCAGCGAACTCCAGGGCGCCCCGTTCGTCGACGGCGCCAGCACGGCCGGCTGGTCGGCACGCGAGGTCAAGAAGAATCTGCAGATCGACATCAACACCGAAAGCCAGGCCCGGCTGCGGGAGATCGTGCGCAGCGCCTTCCTGCGCAACACCATGCTGCAGGCGGCGATCCTGCCGTCCGCGATGACGCAGGTCCTGTTCAACCGTTACGACGTCGGCATGCAATACGGCCGGCACGTCGATGCCCCGGTGATGGGCGGCCTGGGCAGCGCGGTGCGCACCGACGTGGCGATCACGGTGTTCCTGTCCGACCCCGCCAGCTACACCGGCGGCGACCTGGTGGTGGAGAGCAACGGCGTGGAATACGGCTTCAAGCTGGATGCCGGCTCCGCCATCGCCTACCCGGCCAACTCACTGCACCACGTTACCCCGGTCACCCAGGGCGCACGTTACGCCGCCATCATCTGGGTGCAGAGCCAGGTGCGCGACACCGGCAAGCGCGAACTGCTGTGGGACCTGGACAACGCCAAGCGGCAGATCTTCGGCCGCGAAGGCAAGAGCGCCACGTTCGACACCATCAGCAAGTCGCATGCAAACCTGCTGCGCATGTGGGCGGATGTGTAAGGTCAAGATTCTCGTGCCACCTCCGGTGATCCTTTACCCATCATCCAAGCTGGGAAGTGACCGCTTCACCATTTTCGCCGTCACTTCACTTGATGCAGCAGAACAAGCCTGACCTCTAGATTTTTACCCACTAAAAAATGTGGCCGTCCGCGCGCTGTTAGTTATGGCCGTGAACTGCGAAGTTCATGGGGAGATTCAACAAGGGGGAGTCATGGGAAAGGTCATGGTGGCTATAGCTGCGACTGTCGCGCTGTCTGGTTGTGTATCCAGCCCCAGGCAATTGACGGCGACAAGCGCGGGCGATGTTGCGGCAGAGCTCGCGCAGCTCGAATCCCTGGCGGCCAGGGGTGACGCCAACGCGGAATATCGCCTGGGCCTCAGGTATTCCGATGGCAATGGCGTGCCCAAGGACGTCGTGAAGGCCTTGGCCCTGTATCGTGCCTCCGCCGCCCAGGGAAACGCCGATGGCGAAAACGCGCTCGGCGTTTCTTACTACCTCGGCGAGGGTGTGCCGAAAGATTGGGACCAGGCCATCGCGCTCTACCGGCAAGCTGCCGCCCAGGGAAACGCCAAAGGAGAGCACAACCTGGGGGCCAACTATCTCTTCGGTAACGGAGTGCCACGGGATTCCACGGAAGCCGCGAAATGGCTCATGTTGTCCGCTGCCCAAGGATACGCGCCGGCGGAGTTTCGGCTGGGGTGGATGTACGACGAGGGTGTTGGCTTCGAACGAAGCGACGCCTTGGCATTGAAGTGGTACCGCACCGCCGTCGCCCATGGCGATCGCGAGGCGGAGAACAACCTGGGGTTGATGTATGCCGATGGTCGTGGCGTGCCGCGCAACGTGGTACAGGCCATAGCCTTGTATCGACGGGCTGCCCAGAAGGGGAACGTGGATGCGATGAACAACCTCGCCAGCATCTATTTCCACGGTGATCAAGAGCAGCCGAAGGACTACGAACAGGCCTTTCTCTGGTACGGGAAATCAGTGGCGCTGGGCGATGCCCAAGGACTGAACGGCCTGGGTGTGATGTACGAAGAGGGACGTGGCGTCGCCAAGGATGTTCAGCACGCCGTAGCCCTGTATCGCCTGGCGGCGGCACAAGGCTACGGCGAAGCACAATCCAATCTCGGCAGGGTCTACGAATACGGCGTGGGTGTCCCCAGGGACTATGCGCAAGCCTTCGGCTGGTATGCGGCCGGCGCCAGGCAAGGCGATGGGAACGCCGAGAACGGCCTCGGCGCCATGTTCGCGAACGGCGAAGGAGTGGCGAAAGACAAGGTGACTGCCGAGAGGCTCTTCCGCGCAGCCGCCGCAAACGGCGAACACGGTGGTTTGCTCAACATCGCCGAGATGTACTTCGACGGAGTCAATCACCCAAGCGATATGGCCGCCGGCTATGCGCTGGCCTATGTGGTGGCAGCCATGAACGATGCACCGCCCGACGCCGCCGACGTCCGTGACAGCATGCGCAAAAGGCTCAATCTCATGCAGCTGGCCAGGTCCCGGGACCTGATCGAGAGGATGCATCAGCAAGACCCGCTTGCCGTGCTTGACGCTGCAACCGGCAAGTGAGTCCGCGGATACCGGAATCGCGGACTTTCGTTCGAACTCCTCACCCCCGCGGATGATGCTGCGCATGCAGCCGTTTCAGGCCTTCCTTCGCCACCAGCGTGTAGATCTGGGTGGTGCTGAGCGAGCTGTGGCCAAGCAGCATCTGCAGCGCGCGCAGGTCGGCGCCGTGGTTGAGAAGGTGGGTGGCGAAGGAGTGGCGCAGCACATGCGGCGAGATGCGTTTCGGGTTGATGCCGACTTTCAGCGCGTAGCGCTTGACCAGGGTCCAGAACATCTGCCGGGTCATGCCTTCGCCGCGCTGGCTGAGGAACAGCGCCGCCGGCTGGCGGCCTTTCGCCAGCGCCGGCCGCGCCTCGGCCAGGTAGGCGCCGATGCGCGCCAGCGCTTCCTCGCCGACCGGCACCAGCCGGTCCTTGCCGCCCTTGCCGGTGATGCGCAGCACGCCCTGGCGCGGGTTCAGCGCGGCCAGCGGCAACTCGACCAACTCGGATACGCGCAGGCCGGAGGCGTACATCAGCTCCAGCATCGCGCGGTCGCGCAGGCCCAGCGTGGTGCTGGTGTCGGGCGCGTCGAGCAGGCCCTCGATCTCGCGTTCGGCCAGCGCCTTGGGCAGGCTGCGCGGCAGCTTCGGGCGTTCGATCAGCAGGGTCGGGTCGGCGAAACCCGGTTCGCTGCGGGTGAGTAACGCGTAGTAGCGGCGGAACGCCGACTGCCGCCGTGCGATCGAGCGCACCGCCGTCGGCTGCGCGCCGTGGTAGGCGGAAATGTCCTCGCGCCGTGCGGTGTGCAGAGTGCGCCCGCGCGCCGCGAGCCAGCGCGCCAGCGCCTCCAGGTCGCGGCGGTAGGCCTCCAGCGTGCGGTCGGCCAGGCCGTCCTCCGACCAGACCCGTTCCACAAATGCGTTGATGCCCAGCCGGTCGGCTTCGGCGATACTGGCGCGCTTCTCTTCCTTCCTCATGCGCACGATGCTGGCCATTGCGCGCGCACTACGCAAGCGACCGAGCCACGATGCCCATGAACCCCGCCACCACCGACACGCCCTGCCCGCTGTGGCGCCGCCTGCTGGCGCTGGTCTACGACCTGCTGATCGTGGTGGCGATCGTGATGGTGGTGGGGCTGCTGTGCCAGCTCGCCACCGGCGGCAAGCTGATCCGCACCGGCGCGACGACGGTGGTGCCGATCTGGTACCAGGCGCTGCAGGGCGCGGTGGTGGCGGCGTACTTCATCGGCTCGTGGCGGCGCGGCGGGCAGACGCTGGGCATGCGGCCGTGGCGCATCCGGGTCACCCGCGACGACGGCGGCACGCCGACGCTGCAACAGGCGCTGATCCGCGTGCTGGTGGCCGCCGCGCCGCTGGTGCTGTTGCTGCTGGCGCCGGTGGCCGGATTGCGTGCGACGTTGTGGACGCTGCTGGCGGTGTGGACCGGCTGGTTCGCCGTAGCCATGTTCGATTCGCGCCGGCGTGCGCTGCACGACATCGCGGCCGGCACCGAGATCCGCATGCTGGGCTGAGAGGTTGTGATTTTTCAACCTCGAAGCCCGGCCATGGATGGCCGGGCGCGGATCGGGCACGCAAGTGCCTGATTCGCGTGAGCGAGTCCGGACATGTGCCGGACTCGCGACGGAAGAAAACCACAGGAAGTGGTTTTCTTCACAAGCGCTGAGCTTCACACTTCGCTCAGCGCATCCACGCTTCAATCCGCCGATGCCCGCATCGCACCCTGCCGAAAGCCGCAGCAACGCCGAACTGATCCGCGCCAACCGCGGCTTCTACGAATCGCTGTGGTCAGAGTCGAAACTGATCGGGCCGGAACGCTTCAACACCTGGCCGCTGCTGCGCGAACTGGCCGACGCCGCGCTGCGCCGGCTGGAGGTGGCACCCGGCCTGCGCCCACGGCTGCCGTTGCACGGCACCTGCTTCGTCGATCTCAGCCATGCCGCGCTGCGTCGCCTGCAGGCAAGCGGCGCCAACGCGGTACACGGCATGATCGGCGCCCTGCCGTGCGCCAGCGCCAGCTTCGACCTGGTTTGCGCGCTCGACATCCTCGAACACGTCGCCGACGACGATGGCGCGCTGGCCGAACTGGCGCGCGTGGCCGTACCGGGCGCCAGCGTGCTGTTGTCGGTGCCGCTGCACCCGGCGGCATGGACCGCGTTCGACGACTTCGTCGGCCACTGCCGCCGCTACGAACCGGAGCGGATCGTGGCGCTGCTCGCGCGGCACGGTTTCACCATCGAACGCAGCGCGGTGTACGGCATGCAGCCGAAGTCCTCGCGCCTGCTCGGACTCGGCCAGTGGTACCTCACCCACCGGCGCGAGCGCGCGATGTGGTGGTACAACCGGGTGTTCATGCCGCTCGGCCTGCGCTTCCAGAAACCGCTGCGATGGCGCGAGGGTCTGGGCGATACGGACGGGGTCGACGAACTGTTGCTGCGCTGCCGTTACCGTCCGGTGGCAACGCCAAGTCACTGATTGGACAGGGCACCGCGATTGCGGCGTCGCAACACCCAGCGATCAAACAGCGCTAAGATGGCCCCTTCGTCTCCGGCTCGCCCACTTCCGATGCTCTATCAGATCCACGAATGGCAACGCTCGTTCCTCGGCCCGTTGAGCCACTTCGCGCAAGCCAGCGCGCGCATGCTCAACGGCACCAGCAGTCCGTTCGCGCAGATGCCCGGCGTGCAGCGGATGGCCGCCGGCTATGAGCTGATCCATCGCCTCGGCAAGGATTACGAGAAGCCCGAGTTCGGCATCCACACCGCCACTGCGCACGAGCACGAGATCGCGGTGATCGAACGGGTCGCGCTGGACAAGCCGTTCTGCCAGCTGAAGCGCTTCAAGCGCTTCAGCGACGACCCGTCCACCATCGAGAAGATGAAGAACGATCCGGTGGTGCTGGTGGTGGCGCCGCTGTCCGGCCACCACGCCACGCTGCTGCGCGACACCGTGCGCACGCTGCTGCGCGACCACAAGGTCTACATCACCGACTGGGTCGATGCACGCATGGTGCCAGCCGCGGCCGGCACGTTCGGACTTGACGACTACATTGCCTACGTCGAGGCGTTCATCCGCCACATCGGCGCATCCACGCTGCACGTGATCTCGGTCTGCCAGCCGACCGTGCCGGTGCTGGCGGCGGTGTCGCTGATGGCCGCACGCGGCGAAGCCACCCCGCGCAGCATGACCATGATGGGCGGCCCGATCGACCCGCGCTGCAGTCCCACCAGCGTCAACAACCTGGCCACTACCCAGCCGCTGTCCTGGTTCAAGGGCAACGTGATCCACACCGTGCCGCCGAATTACCCCGGCCACGGCCGCGAGGTCTATCCGGGCTTCCTGCAGCACGCCGGGTTCATCGCGATGAACCCCGGCCGCCACCTCAATTCGCACTGGGATTTCTACCAGGACCTGCTGCGCGGCGACCTCGACGACGCCGAATCGCACCGCAAGTTCTACGACGAATACAACGCCGTGCTGGACATGCCGGCCAGGTTCTACCTCGACACGATCGACAAGGTGTTCCAGCAGTTCCTGCTGCCACGCGGCCTGTGGAACGTGGCCGGCGAACGGGTGAACCCCGCCGCGATTGAACGCACTGCCCTGCTCACCATCGAGGGTGAACTGGACGACATCTCCGGCCTCGGCCAGACCGAAGCCGCGCACGACCTGTGCAGCAGCATTCCGGCCAAGCGCCGCGCACACAAGGTGATCGAAGGCGCCGGCCACTACGGCATCTTCAGCGGCCGCCGCTGGCGCGAGACGGTCTACCCGCAGGTACGCGACTTCATCCGCCAGTTCGACGCCGCCCCCGCAGACTCGCGCGGCGTGGCGAAGGTCAGCCGCGCGCGAAAAACGCGCTGAACGCCGCGACGACGCGCTCGACGCCGTCGTCGTCGATGTCCAGATGCGTCACCAGGCGCAGCGTGGGCAGGTAGCCGATGCTGATGCGGATGCCGGCCTCGCGCAGATGGACGTCCAGTTCGCGCAGTCGCCCGGCGGGCACGTCAATGAACACCATGTTGGTGTACTGGCCGAGCAGGTCGATACCGGCGATCTCGCGCAGGCGGCCGGCCAGGTAGGCCGCACGGCGATGGTCGTCGGCCAGCCGCGCCACGTGGTGGTCCAGCGCGTACTGGCCCGCCGCGGCGAGGATGCCGGCCTGGCGCCAGCCGCCGCCGGTGACCTTGCGCCAGCGGCGCGCCTTGTCGACCAGCGCGTGCGAACCGAGCAGCACCGAACCGACCGGCGCACCGAGGCCCTTGGACAGGCACACCGACACCGTGTCGAAATGCCGCGCGATCTCGCGCGCCGGCACGTTGCAGGCAACGGCGGCATTGAACAGGCGCGCGCCATCCAGGTGCAGGCCGAGTCCGTGCGCGCGTGCCGTGTCATGGGCCGCCTGCAGATAGTCCAGCGGCAGGGTGCGGCCGTGCCAGGTGTTCTCCAGCGCCAGCACGCGGGTGCGCGCGAAGTGCGGGTCGACCGGCTTGATCGCCGCCTCGATGCGCTCCAGCGGCAGGCTGCCATCGGCCGCCTGCACGATCGGCTGCGGCTGGATCGAGCCGAGCACCGCCGCGCCGCCGCCCTCGAACTTGTAGGTGTGCGCGTCCATGCCGACCAGGTATTCGTCGCCGCGTTCGCAGTGGCTCATCAGCGCCAGCAGGTTGGACTGGGTGCCGCTGGGCACGAACAGGCCGGCGTCGAAACCGAGCTCGTCGGCGAGGCGCTGCTGCAATGCGTTGACCGTGGGGTCCTCGCCGTAGACGTCGTCGCCGACCTCGGCCGCCAGCATCGCCGCGCGCATCGCCGCGGTCGGACGCGTCACTGTGTCGCTGCGCAGATCAACCCATTCCACGATTCACCCCCTGCTGTCGACAAAGAAGGCCAGCTTGGCCGCATCGGGCGTTCCGGGCAAGCATGTGTGCCGGCGCGAAGCGCTCAGACGCGCCGACGGAAATACAGCCAGGCCGCCGTCACCAGGATCAGCGCCGGCAGCAGGTTCGCCAGCAGCGGCGGCATGCCGTACACGGTGCCGAAATTCACCATCGCCTGCTGCAGGAAGTACCAGCCCAGCGCGAGCAGGATGCCGATGAACATGCGCTTGCCCAGGCCGCCGGAGCGCAGCGAGCCGAACGCGAACGGCATCGCGCACAGCACCAGCACCAGCACGTTGAGCGGATACAGCGCACGCCCCCAGAACGCCACCGCGTAGGTGCCCGGACTCTGGCCGTTGCCTTGCAGATAATTCATGTTGCGGCGCAGGTCGCGCATGGAAAGGTATTGCGGCTGGATCACCGATTGCGCTAGCACCTGCGGATCGAGGCTGGACTGCCACGGCAGCGCGGCCGCGGTGCTGGCATGGGTGCCTTGCGCATCCAGCGTGGTGACGCGCACGTCGTGCAGCACCCATTGCCGGCCGTTGTGCTCGGCAGTCCTGGCCCACACGAAGCGCTCGAGCCTGCCGTCGGTGGTGAAGGTGAACACGCGCACGTCGCTGAGCTGCACCGTGCCGACGCCATCGCGCAGTTTGAGCGAGGTGCCGCGGGCGTTGATCACGTCATTGCCGTCGCGCGCCCACAGACCGCTGCTGGTGCTCATGCCGAGGTTGCCGGGCTTCGCCCGCGTCTGCATCGTCTGCGCCTGCTGGTCGCCCCACGGTGCCAGCGTCTCGCCCATGATCACCACGCCGACGATCAGCACCGCGACCACGCCCACCGCGGAGCCGGCGATGCGCAGCCGCGACATGCCGGCCGCGCGCAGCGCGGTGAGCTCGCCGGTGCCGGCCAGCCCGCCCAGGCCGAGCAGGCCGCCGATCAGCGCGGCGTTGCCGAACATCTCGTAGGCGCGGCGGGGAAACGTCACCAGCACATAGGCCACCGCATTGCTCAGCGTGTAGCCGTGCTTGCCGACGTTGCCGAGCTGGCGCAACAGCTGGGTCACCGCATCGAAGCCGGTCAGCACCAGCCACACCATCAGCAGCGAGCCGAGCACGCTCATCGCCACCAGCCGGTCGACGCGCTTGATGTTGAACACCGTCATGCCGGCACACCCGGCGACGGCACCCGCAGCTTGCGCGGGGAATACTGCTTCCACAGCATCCACAAGGCCAACGCCAGCACCAGCACATGCAGCGCCCACAGCGGCGCCTCGCTGTGCCAGTGGCCCTTGCCGATCTGCGCGCGGCCCAGCGCCAGCAGGGTGTAGTAGAGATAGAACGTGAGCACCGCCAGCAGCAGGCGGCCGTACTTCGGCTCGCGCGGGCTCTGCCGCGACAGCGGCAGCGCCAGCAGCAGCAGCACGAAGGTCAGCGGCGGCGCGTTGGCGCGCCAGGCCAACTCGGCGCGGTCGTCCGGATCGTCCGACCGGGCCAGCGCCCAGCTGCTCTTCGAATGTGCCGGATCGTCGTCTTCGTTGGCCTGCACGCTGGACAGCGAGGTGTCGTTGCGCTGGTACTGCATCTGCCGCCAGTTGTTCAGGCCCAGCGGGATGTCGTACTGCCAGCCGTCCTTGAACGCGATGAAGCGGCCGTCGCCGTTGCTCTCCTGGTACAGCTCGCCGCTGGCTGCGCTGACCACTTTCAGGTGCGGCGGCCCGTCCTTGCTGTCGCTCTGGGTCGCCACGAACGTGCGCCCCAGCTTGCTGCCGTCGCGGCTGAGGCTGTCGACGAAGATGATGCCACCCTTGCCGGGCAGCTCGGTGAAACGCCCTGCGTCCAGGCCCGCCGCGATCACCGAACGGTTCGCCTCCGCCACCAGCGCGTCGCTGGTGCGCACCGCCCACGGCCCCAGCCACAGCGAGACCAACGTGGTGATCGCCACCAGCACCGCGCCGAGCATCAGCACCGGCCGCAGCAACCCGCGCGGCCCCATGCCGGAGGACGACAGCACGTGCATCTCGCTCTCGCGGTACATCCGCCCCAGCCCCAACAGCACGCCGACGAAACTGGCCAGCGGCATCATGTTGGTGAGTCCGTCGAGCGTGCGCAGGCCGAGCACCTGGAACATCACGCTGGGCGGGAAGCTGCCGTTGGCGACCTGCTGCAGCACCTTGGCGAACGCGCTGCCGGCCACGACCACCAGCAGCACCACCACGGTGGCAGCCACGGTCTGCGCCAGCTCGCGCAGGAAATAGCGGTCGAGGATGCTCAGCATGCGATAAACTTGTCCGCTTGAACGGCCCGGCCCGATCGGCCGGCAAACCGCAAGTCTAGCCTGTCCGGCCGCAAGCCGGGCCCATGCAGGAACCCCCCGATGACACTCCAGTTCAGCCTCGGCACCACCGCCCCCGCCACCGTCGACAGCGCCTGCGTGCTGGTCGGCGTTTACGAACAGGGCGTGCTGACCAGTGCGGCTGCCCAGCTGGACAGCGCTGCCGGTGGAATGATCAAGCGCCAGGTGGAGAGCGGCGACATCAGCGGCAAGGCCGGCAGCACCACGCTGCTGTTCGCGCCGACCGGCGTCGCCGCGCAACGCGTACTGGTGGTCGGCCTGGGCGCGCAGAAATCGTTCGATGCGGCGCGCTACCAGAAGGTGAACATCGAGGCGGCCCGCGCGCTCGGGCGCCTGCCGGTGGCGAGCGCAGTGTCCTGCCTCACCGAAGTGGACGTGCCCGGCCGCGACAGCGCCTGGCGCGTGCGCATCGCCGCACTGGCCAGCGACCACGCCGCCTACCGCTACACCGCCACGTTCAAGCCGCGCGACAAGAGCAAGCAGACCGAACTGGCCACGCTCACCTTCGCCGCCGGCGCCGACGCACAGCGCGGGCTGGACCAGGCCGTGGCGATCGCCGAGGGCGTGCGCTTCGCCCGCGAACTGGCCAACCTGCCGCCGAACATCTGCAACCCGGCGTACATCGCCGCGCAGGCGCAGGCCTTCGCCGACGCGCAGGACAAGGTCAGTTGCAACGTGCTCGACGAGGCCGCGATGGCGAAGCTCGGCTTCGGCTCGCTGCTCGCGGTGGCGCGCGGCTCGGTCAACAAGCCGCGCCTGATCGCGCTTGAATACAAGGGCGGCAACGACGGCGACAAGCCGTACGCGCTGGTCGGCAAGGGCGTCACCTTCGACTCCGGTGGCATCAGCCTGAAGCCCGGCGCCGGCATGGAGGAGATGAAGTTCGACATGGGCGGCGCCGCCGGCGTGCTGGGCGCGTTCGTGGCCGCGGTGAAGATGGGCCTGAAGCTCAACCTGGTCTGCGTGGTGCCGGCCGTGGAGAACATGCCCGACGGCGACAGCTATCGTCCCAGCGACGTGCTGACCAGCCTGTCCGGACTCACCATCGAAGTGCTCAACACCGACGCCGAAGGCCGGCTGATCCTGTGCGACGCGCTGACCTACACCGCGCAGACGTACCAGCCGCAGGCGCTGATCGACGCCGCCACGCTCACCGGCGCCTGCGTGATCGCGCTGGGCAAGCACGCCAGCGGCCTGATGAGCAAGCACGACGACCTCGCCGCCGAACTGCTCGCCGCCGGCGAGGAAACCCTCGACCGCGCCTGGCGCCTGCCGCTGTGGGATGACTACCAGGCGCAGCTCGACTCCGGCTTCGCCGACGTCGCCAACATCGGCGGCAAGAGCGCCGGCGCGATCACCGCCGGCTGCTTCCTGTCGCGCTTCACCGACGGCCAGCGCTGGGCCCATCTGGACATCGCCGGCACTGCCTGGGAGGAAGGCCGCAAGGGCCTCGCCACCGGCCGTCCGGTGGCACTGCTGGCGCAGTGGCTGCTGGATCGCGCTGGCTGAGCGCATCCCGGAGCCGACCGCCATGCCCCGAGCCGACTTCTACCTGATCGACAAGCCGCGCTTCCGCGAACAGCCGCTGCTGCTCGTCTGCGAGCTGGCGAAAAAGGCGTTCGCGGGGCAGCAGCCGACGCTGATCCTGACCCGCGACCACGACCAGGCGCAGGCACTGGACGAACTGCTGTGGGCATTCGACGACGACGCGATGATCCCGCACCAGCTGGCCGGCGACGATGACGACGACGAGGTCGCGGTGCTGATCGTGCCGCCCAGCGTCGACAGTGCCGACCGCCCGCTGCTGATCAACCTGCGCGAGACCTGCCCCGCCGGCCGCTACCAGCGCGTGCTGGAAGTGGTGGCCGCCGATCCGGCCGAACGCGACGGCTCGCGCACGCGCTGGCGCGAATACCAGCGACTGGGTTTCGAGCTGCACAAATACGACATGTGACACTCATGCCGGCACGGTGGCACCGTCCACCACCCGCGCCAGCGCGCCGACCAGTTGTTCGCCGCTGAGCGGCTTGCGCAGGAAGCCGTCCATGCCCACCGCGCGCGCCTTCGCCTCGTCCTCGCTGCCCTGGCGGGCAGTCACCGCCACGATCGGCAGGTGCTGCCCCGCGTGCTCGCGCTGACGGATCAGCCGCGCCACCTGGAAGCCGTCGACGCCGGGCAGGTCCAGGTCCAGCAGCACCGCATCGAACTGCGCGTGCGCCAGCTCGGCCAGCGCGGCCAGCCCGTTGACCACGTGCACCACCACGTGGCCCTCGCGCTCCAGCAGGCCACGGATCACCGCCGCCACGATGGTGTCGTCCTCCACCAGCAGCAGCTGGTAGCGGCGCCCGCTCGGCACTTCCACCGGCGGCGGCACCACCGCCGGCTCGGCCAGCGGCAGCCGTACCCGGAACGTACTGCCGTGCCCCAGCCGCGACTCCAGCTCGATGCTGCCGCCCATCATGTCCACCAGCTCGCGGCAGATCGCCAGGCCCAAGCCGCTGCCGGCGCGCCGCTGCGGGCTGTCGGCCTGCTCGAAGCGCTGGAACAGCCGTGCCTGGCTCGCCTCGGGAATGCCCGGGCCGGTGTCGCTCACGCTGAACTGCAGGCCGTCGGCCAACGGCTGCGCGCTCAGCGTGACGCTGCCGTGCTCGGTGAACTTCAACGCGTTGTTGGCCAGGTTCAGCAGGATCTGCTTGATCCGTACCGCGTCGCCCAGCAGCTGCGCGGGCAAGTCGTCGGCCAGCTCCAGCACGAAGCGGATGCCCTTGGCGTGCGCCAGGCCCTGCTCCAGCTGCGCCACGTCCTCCAGCAGTTGTCGCGGCTCGAACGGCACCGGCTCCAGTTCCAGCTTGCCGGCCTCGATCCGGGCCAGGTCCAGCGCATCGTTGAGCAGCTTCAGCAGCATCCCGCCGGAGCGCTGCATCGCCTGCGTGTAGCCCTGCTGCTGCCGGTCCAGCGGCGTGCTCAGGAGCAGCTCGGCCATGCCCATCACGCCGGTCATCGGGGTGCGGATCTCGTGGCTCAGCGTGGCCAGGAACTGCGTCTTCGCCGCGCTCGCCGCCTCCGCCAGCTGCCGCTGCTGCTCGACCAGCTGCACGTGGTGCCGCTGCGCCATGCGCCGCCGCCAGCTGCGCAGCACCAGGCCGACCAGCGCCGCCAGCAGCAACACATAAATGACCCATGCCCACCAGCGTAGCCACGGCGGTGCTTCGACATGGATGTGCAGCGGCGCGGCCAGGTGCACCCACAGGCCGTCGGCACCCGCCGCCATCACGTCGAGCGTGTAGTCGCCGGCGCCCAGTCCGCTGAAATCGCGCTCGCCGCGGCTGCCGGTGTCGACCCAGTCGTTGTCGAAGCCGTGCAGCAGGAAACGGTACCGGTTGGCGGACGGCGCGATGTAGGAAAACACCCGCGCCTCGATCGCGAGCTGGCTGTCGTGCCAGTCCATGTGCAAGGGCTGCGTGCCGATCGGCAGTACCTGGATGACGCCACGGTGGCGCACCCGGGCCTGGGTGAGCGCCATCTGCGGCACGCTGGTTTGCCGGTTGCTCCGGTCCGGGTTGAACGCCACCACGCCGCCCAGGGTGGCGGCGTAGATGTAGCCGCTCGGCATCCGCGCGTAGCCGCGGAAAAACTCGCCGTTGGTCAGGCCGTCCTGCAGGCCGAATGAACGGAACGTGCCGCTGTCCGGGTCGAACCGCCACAGGCCGTCGTGGCCGAATACCCAGACGCGGCCCGCGGCATCGACGCGCAGGTCGGTGACGTTGAGCGATGGCCAGCCATGCGTCGCATCGACCCGGCGATCGACCACGATGCCGTCACCGCGACGGCGGTAGTGGACCAGCCCGTCGGCATTGGCCATCCACAGCCCGTCGGCGGTGAAGTCGAAGGCGTCGACGGATTGCCCGGTCGGCCCGCCCGGCACCATCACGAAACGGTCCTGCGCCTTGTCCAGCCACATCATGCCGCCGTCGCTGGCGTACCAGAAGACGCCGTCGCGCAGCGTCATCTGGCTGCCCCAGCGCACCTTGTCGCTGGAGCCATCCATCGGCACCGACTGGATCGCCAGCGTCTCCGGGTCGATGCGGAACAAGCCCTGGCCAAAGGTGCGCGCATACATCTGGCCGTCCGGACCAGGCTCGACCTCCAGCGGCCGCTGCATCATCGCGCCGGCCGGGTCGACCCGGTCGAGCCGCCCGTCGGTGTCGCGGTACAGCGCGCCCTGCACCACAACCCACAGGCGCTGCTTCGCGTCTTCGGTCATGCCGATCACGTCGCCGCGTAGCCCCGACAACACGTGCTCGACCATGCCGGTCACCGGGTCGAGCCGGTCGACCCGGCCCCCGCGCTGGCCCACCCAGACGTGGCGACCGTCCTTGCCACGCGCCATCGTGGTGGCGATCGCGTCGCGCAGGCTGGACGGATCGTCCGGCGTGTGGGTAAAGCGGCTGAAGCGGTTCCAGCCCGGCCCCAGGTACGCCACGCCGCCGTCGTACAGCACCGCCCACAGGCCGCCTTCGCGGTCGACCATCAGCTGCCACACCCAGGTGCCCGGCAGGTTGCCGTAGAGCACCGGCTGGTCGGTCACCGCGGTCACCGGCCCGCCAGTGCGCGCCTGCAGGAACAGCCCCTTCTGCGTGCCGACCCACAGCCGGCCCGCGTTGTCGCGCACGCTGCTCATCACGTTGGTGTCGGGAATCATGCCAGTACCGAAACGCCGCGCCACGCCGTCCGCGCCGACGATCCACAAGCCGTCGGTGGCGGCGATGCGCACTTCGTCGCCGCTGCCGTCGATGCGCCACGCGTCGATGGTTCGCCGCGGTTCGGCCGACGGCACGCGGCGGATCGTGCCTTCCGCCTCGCGCACGAATACGCCATGGCTGCTGCCAATCCACAGCCGCCCGTGCCCGTCCACGTACAGCGCGGCGACGGTGCCGACCGCGGCTGGCGTGGCACCGAGCAGCGGGTCGACCACGTGCTCGAAGCCGCGCTGGTCCGGGCGCATGCGGTCGAGCCCGCCAGCGCTGCCCACCCACAAGCTGCCGTCGGCGGTTTGCGCGACCGCCCAGACCCGGTCGCTGGACAGGCTGGCCGGGTCGGCTGGGTCGTGTCCCCAGTGCCGAAACGTGCCGCTGGCCTCGTCGTAACGGTTAAGGCCCGCATTCAGGCCGGCGGCCCACAGGCGCCCCTGCCGGTCGACCGTCAGCGTGGCGATGCCATTGTTGTACAGCGAGCCCGGGTCATTCTCGGCATGCCGGAACACCTTGAAGCCGATGCCGTCGAAACGTGCCAGGCCACCCTTGGTGCCGAACCAGATCGCGCCGTCGCGATCCTGCGCCACGGCGTAGACGTTGGTGCTGGGCAACCCGTCCGAGGTGTCGTAGCGACGGAACCGCGGGGTCGGCAGCGGGTCGGCTTGCATCACGGCAGCCGGGGTTGCCGGCACGCCCGACGCGGGCGTGGCCAGCCCGAGGGCCAAGCTCAGCAAGACTGCCGAAAACATTCAGGTTGTCCCCTTCGGGCTTCCATGCCTGCCTGCGCCGTACCGCATGCGGACGAGGCGCCATGGCGGCAGTCAGTCCCGTGCCGCCATGATGCCAAAACCTCCCCGCCGGCGCGAGCGCACGCGCCTGCCCCCGGCTCAGGGCGGGGCGTCGCCCGCCGCCACGACGAACCGCGCCAGCGCTGCAGCCAGCTGCTCGCCGCTGAGCGGCTTGTGCAGGAAGCCGTCCATGCCCACCGCGCGTGCCTTCGCCTCGTCCTCGCCACCGGAGCGGGCGGTCACCGCCACGATCGGCAGGTGCTGCCCCGCGTGCTCGCGCTGGCGGATCAACCGCGCCACCTGGAAACCGTCGACACCCGGCAGGTCCAGGTCCAGCAGCACCGCATCGAACTGCGTGTGCGCCAGCTCGGCCAGCGCAGCCAGCCCGTTGACCACGTGCACCACCACGTGGCCCTCGCGCTCCAGCAGACCGCGGATCACTGCCGCCACGATGGTGTCGTCCTCCACCAGCAGCAGCCGGTAGCTGCGCCCGCTTGGCCGCTCCACCGGCGGCGGCACCACCGCCGGCTCGGCCAGCGGCAGCCGTACCCGGAACGTGCTGCCGTACCCCAGCCGCGACTCCAGCTCGATGCTGCCGCCCATCATGTCCACCAGCTCGCGGCAGATCGCCAGGCCCAAGCCGCTGCCGGCGCGTCGCTGCGGGCTGTCGGCCTGCTCGAAGCGCTGGAACAGCCGTGCCTGGCTGGCCTCGGGAATGCCCGGGCCGGTGTCGCTGATGTTGAACTGCAGACCATCGGGCTGGCGTTGCGCACTCAGCGTGACACTGCCGTGCTCGGTGAACTTCAACGCGTTGTTGGCCAGGTTCAGCAGGATCTGCTTGATCCGCACCGCGTCGCCGAGCAGTTGCGCCGGCAGGTCCTCGGCCACGTCGAGCACGAAGCGGATGCCCTTGGCGTGCGCCAGGCCCTGCTCCAGCTGCGCCACGTCCTCCAGCAGTTGTCGCGGCTCGAACGGCACCGGCTCCAGTTCCAGCTTGCCGGCCTCGATCCGGGCCAGGTCCAGCGCATCGTTGAGCAGCTTCAGCAGCATCCCGCCGGAGCGCTGCATCGCCTGCGTGTAGCCCTGCTGCTGCCGGTCCAGCGGCGTGCTCAGGAGCAGCTCGGCCATGCCCATCACGCCGGTCATCGGGGTGCGGATCTCGTGGCTCAGCGTGGCCAGGAACTGCGTCTTCGCCGCGCTCGCCGCCTCCGCCAGCTGCCGCTGCTGCTCGACCAGCTGCACGTGGTGCCGCTGCGCCATGCGCCGCCGCCAGCTGCGCAGCACCAGGCCGACCAGCGCCGCCAGCAGCAACACATAGATGACCCATGCCCACCAGCGCAGCCACGGCGGGGCCTGCACATGGATGCTGATCGGCGTGGCCAGCCCGACCCAGCGATCACCGGCACCGGCAGCCTGCACTTCCAGCGTGTAATCGCCCGCGGCAAGCCCCGCAAAATCCCGCTCGGCACGATTGCCCGCATCGACCCAGCCGCTGTCGAACCCGTGCAACCGGAAGCGGTAGCGGTTGACCGCGGGGTTGACGTACGAAGCGAGCCGTACACCCACGCGCAGGTCACGATCGCGCCAGCCCAGTTGCACCACCTTGCTGTCGAGGGCGATGGCGCGTACCTCGCCGGCGCGTTGCACGTTGAGATACGCCAGCGACAACGCCGGCAACGAGCCGGTCTTCTCCGTCTGCAACAGCCGTTCGGGCTGGAATGCCACGACGCCGCCGCTGCTGGCGACAAATATCATTCCGTCGGGCGCCATGGCGGTCGCGGTACCGTCGAAATTTGCATTCGACAGGCCATGCGCCGGACCAAACGACTTGAAGCGGCGCGTGTGCTGATCGAACAGCCACAGGCCCGGATTGGCGAACACCCATAACCGGCCCTGTCGATCCACCCGCAAGTCGCGCAGATCGGACTTGGGCTCCTCATGGCCGAAATCGATGCTGTCATCTTGCACTGCACGTCCGTCGGCATACCGGTAGTGTTCGATCGCCGAGTCACTGGTGGCCAGCCAGAAGCCCGTCGCATCGAAGGCGAAAGCAACGATCTCCTGACGCGGTATGCCCGGCACGAAATGCAGTTTCCCGTCCTTGTCATCCTGCCGCAGCAAGCCGCCCTCGCTCGCATACCAGAGGCTGCCCGCATGGAAAGTGATCTGATCGGGACGCAGGATGCCGTCGCTGCCCTGCTCCATCGGCACCGGTGTGATGGCCAGGCTGTCGGGGTCGACGACGAACACGCCTTCATTCCATGAGGCGACGTACATCCGTCCGGCGTCGCCGGCACAGAGCAGCACCGGCCGTGTCACCCGCGCATGGCCGAGATCGATCGAAGTGAGCTTGCCCCGGTCGAGCAGATGGAGCTGGGGCGGGCTGTCGATCCACAGGCGACCACGCGTATCCTCCGCCAGCGACACGATCTGCCCCTGAATGCCCCGCACGACATGCTGTATCCGGCCGGTGACCGCATCCAGCTTGTCGATCCAGCCATCGTTGCCGCCCAGCCACAACCTGCCATCGCGACTCATCAGAATCGTCGACGCCGCAATACCGGTCAGGCTGTCGGCATCGTCCGGAATGTGGGTAAAGCGGGAGAACCCGCTCCACCCCGGCGGCAGGTAGGCGATGCTGGATTGATCGAAGGTGATCCACAGCCCACCTTCGCCATCGAGAGTCGTCTGCCACGTCTTGCTGCCGGGCAGCCCACCCTGCAACAACGGTTGAGCGGCGACCCGCTGCAGCTGTCCATCGAGATGGTCCCCATCGACAGGATTCGCGTCGACGCGGTCCAGAAAGACACCATCGGCCGTGGCTATCCACAGCCGCCCCGCAGCGTCACGAGTGCTGCTCATGATCCGTTGCGATGACAGCTGCCGGCTCGCCAGCGGCCGCGCCACGCCATCGGCACCGATGATCAGCAGACCGCCGGTCAGCGACACCCGGATCTCGCCGTGCCCGCCGTCGATGCGCCAGGTCTTGCTCAGGTCGCCGCGAAACGAGGGGTCCACCGGCACCTTGTGCATCGTGCCGTCAGGCTCGCGCAGGTACAGGCCACTTTCCGCACCGATCCACAGGCGGCCATCGGCCCCGGCAAACAGCGCCCGCGTCTGGCCGAACGAGGCGGAGTGTTTTCCACCGCCAACGTCCAGCGGCATGTGGTCGAACCCGCTTCCATCCGGTCGCATGCGATCAAGGCCACCCTCCGTGGCCACCCATAACGTGCCGTCGGCCGTCTGTGCCATGTCCCAGACTTCATCGCTGGCCAGGCTGGCCGCCTGCTTGTCATCGTGGGTCCACCACCGGAAGCGCTCGCTCTTCTGGTCATAGGCAATCAGCCCGGTCGAAATGCCACCGGTCCAGACCCGGTTGTCGCGATCGATCAGCAGGGAATACGTGGGGTTGGCGGGCAAGGAGTTCGGGGCATCCGTCGCATGCCGGAACACCTTGAAGCCGACCCCGTCGAAGCGCACCAGGCCGCCGGCCGAGCCAAACCACATCAGGCCGTTGCGATCCTGTGCCACGGCGTAGATCGCGCCGCTGGGCAAGCCGTCCATCGTCCCGTAGCGGCGGAACTGCGGCGTCGGCAACGGACCCGCCGCCTGTGTGTCCGGCGCCACGGGTTCCGCCAGGACAGCGGGCATGGACACGAACAACGCGCCCAGGACCACGCCCAGCAGCCAAGCGGACAACCTTGATCCGTTCCCCATCAGTCCCCCTGATCCGGCGCTGCGAATCCGCGCCGGCCTCGGCCGAAGCCGCGTCCCGACACACGATAGTGCCAAAACCACGTCGCGGGCGCGAACAGGCGTGCGCAAGGTCGACGCCAGGAAGCTGGCTAGAATGCGCGGATGTCCCGACGCCTGCGATTGCTGTTCTCCGCGCTAGCCATGGCCGCCTTGCTATGGCTGCTGTTCGCGGCCGCCGAACGTGCGCTCGCCCTGGCGCAACGCTTCCTCGCGTTGCCGACCTGGCTGCAATGGACGCTGGGCGGCGTGCTGCTGATCTTCGCCGCGGCCGGTCTGAGCGTGCTGTGGTGGCTGCTGCGTCCGCGCCGCAAGCGCCGGCTGCCGCCGGTGCCCGATCGCGGCAGCCTGGAACAGCGCATCGGCCAGCTGCGCGAACGCGGCGCCGACACCGGCGCGCTCGCCGCCGAACTCGACGAGCTCGATCGCCGCCGCGTCAGCGCGCGCGTCTACGTGGCGCTGTTCGGCGAAATCTCCACCGGCAAGTCCAGCCTGATCCGCGCACTGGCACCGCACGCGCAGGTCGCCAGCGACGCCCGCGGCGGCACCACCCGCGCCGTCGGCCACTACGACGGCCAGCTGCCGGACGGCCGCACGCTGGTGCTGGCCGACGTGCCCGGCAGCCGCGAGGCCGGCGGCGAGGCGCACGAAACGCTGGCGCGCGAGGAAGCGCTACGCGCGCACGCCGTGATCTATCTTTGTGCTGGCGACCTCAACCGTAGCCAGGCCGACGAACTGCGCTGGCTGGCCGACTTCGGCAAGCCGCTGCTGCTGGTGCTGAACAAGGCCGACCAGTGGAGCAGCAGCGAACTCGATCAACTGCTGGCGCGCCTGCGCCGGCACGCGCGCGACATCGCCAGCACCGTGCTGGCGGTCAGTGCCGGCGGCAGCGAGCGCTACCAACGCCAGCTTGCCGACGGCAGTACCGAGTCGGTCGAACGCCAACGCAAGCCTGCGATCGAACCGCTGCTGCAGGCCCTCGAACGGCTCACCGCGCCCGGCGCCACAGGCCTGGAGGATCTGCGCGAGAACGCCGTGCTGGCCGGCCTGCACCAGCGCACCGGCACGCTGGAAGCGCAAACCCGCGCCGAGGAAGCCGAACGCATCGTGCGCAAGTACGCCCGCCGCGCCATCGTCGGCGCGCTGGCCGCGGTGGCGCCGGGCAGCGACCTGGTGATCCAGGGCGTACTCGCCACCGGCCTCACCCGCGCGCTGGCCGAGCTGTACGGTGTCAAGGTCAGCGACGTGCAGATCGAGGATTTCGTGCAGCAGGCCAAGCTCACCCTGCGCACCGGCAGCTCGATCGTGCTGGCCGTCGCCGGCAACGCGCTGAAGGCGTTCCCCGGCCTCGGCACGCTGGGCGGCGGCATGCTGCACGCCTTCGCCTACGCGCTGATCTTCGACTCGATGGGCCGTGCTCTTGCCGCCTCACTGGCCGAGCGCCATAGCCTCGACCAGGACGACGCCGGCGCCCGCCTCAAGGAACTACTCGCCGACGCCGGCGGCACGCGCCTGCGCCAGCTGGCCACGCTGACCATGGATGCGGTGCGCGAGCGCGAACGCGCGAACTGATCCACGAGCTGATTTTTGAGAACGGGCTGTCGCCCCGCGAATCGCTATGGCGTGCCGGCGAACGCCGCGCGCAGCCAGTCATGCATCAGCCGGTAGCTGCGGGTGGCGGCACGCTCGTCGTAGCGGCAGCCCGGCGAGTTCTCGCCGACTTCGGTGAAGCAGTGCACCGCGTGGCCGATCACCACGAACTGCCAGTCGGCGGGGCTCATGCGCATCTCGTCCATGAACTTGTCCGCGTCGGGCATGGTGCCCTTGTCGTCGGCGCCGTTCATGACCAGCACGCGTGCCTTGATGTTCTTCGCCAACGCTGGGTTGTCGGTATCCAGGCCACCGTGGAACGACACCACCGCGGCGACGTCCGCACCACTGCGCGCCAGGTCGAGCACGGCCGAGCCACCGAAACAGAAACCGATCGCGGCCAGCTTCGATGCGTCGAGCGGCGCACTGGCTGCCTGCGCCTTCAGCTGGCCCAGCGCCAGGTTGATCCGCTTGCGCATCAGCGCGCGATCGGCGTACAGCGGCTTCACCGCCGCCTGCGCCTGATCGGCATTGCCCGGCTGCGGACGCACGCCGGCGCCGTACATGTCGGTGAGCAGGATCACGTACTCCTTGCCGGCGATCATCTCGGCCTTCTTTACCGCCACGTCGTTGATGCCGTACCAGTTCGGCACCATCACCAGCCCTGGCCGCTTCGCGCTCGACGCGTCGTCGTAGACCAGCACGCTGT
This sequence comes from Rhodanobacter sp. B2A1Ga4, assembly GCF_018101315.1. Classification (NCBI taxonomy): domain Bacteria; kingdom Pseudomonadati; phylum Pseudomonadota; class Gammaproteobacteria; order Lysobacterales; family Rhodanobacteraceae; genus Rhodanobacter; species Rhodanobacter sp. B2A1Ga4. Next base: position 147,865 of record NZ_JADBJR010000003.1, read on the forward strand.
GGAAACGGGTGCCGTCCTGCGTCCACTCGACCGGGCGGTGCACCATCTTCGCCTGTATCGAAAAACTCGAACCGGCCAGCAACAGCAGACAGCAAAGTCGGGCGATACGCATGGTTGATCCTCCGGTGGGTTGGCAGCGCCCTCCCCTGCGCGCAGGGGAGGGTTGGGGTGGGGGCGCTCTTGATCTTCAAGCCAAGAGCTTCACCCCCTCCCGGCCTCCCCCTCCGAACGGGGGGAGGGGCAAAGATCAAAGTCCGGCAGCGTGTTCCGAGAACCGCCGCTTCAGTGGCGCGAATCGATCCAGCAGGCGCACGCCGACGCTGCGCGCGGCAACCAGCGCCGGCGACTGCCATGCGTAGATGCGCGCCAGCGCGTCGAAGCCCAGCGCGTCCAGCGTGTCGGCGCTGCGCCGGCGGCGCGCGTAGCGGCGCAGCACGTGGGCGGCGCCGATGTCGCGGCCGGCCGCGCGGGCGTCGACCAGCGTGTCGCGCAATTCGGCCACGTCGCGCAGGCCCAGGTTGACGCCCTGCCCGGCCAGCGGATGCACCGCGTGCGCGGCATCCCCCAGCAACACGACACGGTCGGCCTGGTAGCGCTCGGCCAGTTGCAGCTTCAACGGGAACGCCGCACGCGGCGTGCTGGCGACGATCCGGCCCAGCCGGAAGTCGCTGGCCACGCCGAGCTCGTCGAGGAAAGTCTTGTCGTCCAGCGCCAGCACGCGCTGCGCCTCGGCCTCGGGCAGCGACCACACGATCGAGCTGCGCCCGTCCGCCAGCGGCAGCAGCGCCAGCGGGCCGCCCGGCAGGAAACGCTGCCAGGCGGTGTCCTGGTGCGGGCGCTCGGTGGCGACGTGCGCCACTACCGCGCGCTGCGCGTAGTCGCGGCCACGCGTGCCAATGCCGGCCAGCTGGCGCAGTGGCGAGGCAGCGCCGTCGGCCGCCACCAGCAGGCCCGCTGCCAATGTCTCGCCGGTGGCCAACTCCAGCTGGATGCGATCCTCGCGCGCCTCAAAACCTTTCACTTCGGCCGGGCACAGCCGGCGCACGCCGGCAGCTCCCAGCGCCTGCCACAGCGTCCATTGCACCAGGTTGTTCTCGACGATATAGCCGAGCCGGTCGCGGCCCTCGCCGGCCGCGTCGAAGTCGATCGCCGCGCCACTTTCGGCGTCCCATACGTGCATGTGCGTGTACGGGCCGGCGCGGGCGTCGCGGATGGCCGTCCAGACGTCCAGTTCATCGAGCAGTGCCAGCGACGACGGCGCCAGCCCGACCACGCGCAGGTCCACCTCGGCGCTCGCGTTCCATGCCGCCGGCGCGCGCGCCTCCAGCAAGGCGGTGCTGAAGCCGGCCCGTGCCAGCGCCAGCGCAGCGGCGGCGCCGACCATGCCGCCGCCGACCACGGCCACGTCCAGCGCAGGCGCGCGGCGGCGGGAGGGCATGTCCTGCAGCGAAGTGTTCATGGCAGGCGCTCCAGCACTGCCAGCGGCGGCTCGCCGCGAAAACCCATGCCGCGCCGCGCCAGCACGCGCTGCAGCGGCGGCAGCCGGTCACAGGCCAGCAACGCCAGCGAGCGCAGTGGCGCCAGCAGCGGCTGCGGCAGGCAGGCCAGCCGTACCAGGCCGTGGCTCATCGCCATGGTGCCTGCGCGATCCGGCGCACGACGTGCGGCGTAGCGCGCCAGCAGATCGGCAACGCCCGGATCGGGTGCGCCCGCCACCAGCTCGGCCAGGGTCAGCGCATCGCGCAGGCCCAGGTTGAAACCCTGCGCGCCGATCGGATGCACGGTCTGCGCCGCGTTGCCGACCAGCACCGCGCGCGGCGCAGTCAGCTGCGCGGCGGCAACCCGATGGATCGCGTACGGATGACGCTTGCCCGGCCGGCCGAGCCGACCCAGTCGCCAGCCGAAACGGCGCTGCGCCAGTTCGATGAAACCCGCATCGTCCAGCGCGGCTACCGCCTCGGCCTCATCGGCGGACACCGTGAGCACCAGCCCGCAGCGGCGCTCAGCCAGCGGCAGCAACGCGACCGGCCCGTCGTCGGCAAAACGTTCGTACGCGCGATTTGCGTGGTCGCGTTCCGGGGTAACCGTGCAGACGAATAAGGTCTGCCGGTAGTCGTGCCGTTCGGCGTCGATGCCGAGCTGCGCACGCACGAACGAGTGCGTGCCGTCGGCGCCGACCAACAGCTGCGTGTCGAGGCTGCGCGCACCGTCGGCGGTTTCGATCTGCGCGCGCCAGCCGCCGGCCAGCGGCTGCAGCGCGGACAACGTGGCCGGCGCCAGCCGGGTCAGCCGGGTGCATTCGTCCAGCCGGCGCAGCAGCGCGGCGCCGAGCTCGCGCGCCGGCAGGGTCCAGCCCAGTGCATCGACGCCCTGTTTGTCGGCATCGATGCGCGCGCTGCCGAACTCGCCGGCACGGCTGACATGGATGTGCCGGATCGGCGTGGCACGAGCGGCGGCGTGCCGCCATACGCCGATCGCCGCCAGCCCGTTGACGGTGGCGCGGGCCAGCGCCAGGTTGCGCTCGTCGTAGCTGGGCTGGGCGTCGGCGCGCGGCGCGGCGGCTTCGACCAGGGTGGCGGCGACGCCGGCGGCATCCAGCGCGATCGCCAGGCTGGCGCCGACCAAGCCGCCACCAACGATCAGCACGCCGCCCTCGACAGGGGTTGCGGAGGGATTCATGCCCGGATGATACGCGCGGGCACGACGTCTCCGCACCGGGCGGCGTGACACCGGCGCATCGGCCCGGCCGCATTGGGCTAAACTTCAACATCTGTATTCAGCCGAGCAGCACGGAGTCCACATGGCAATCGCAACGACCCGACGCCTGGCCATCTTCCTGGGCCTGGCCCTGGTGATGGGCGTCACCCGCTTCCACCCCTCCCTGCTGCACCACGCGTTGTGGGACGCCTCGTGGGGCGTGTTCTTTCTCGCCGGCTTCTGGCTGCGCGGCCAGGGCCGCTGGGCCGGTTGGATGACATTTGCGCTGCTGATGGCCGAGGCGGTGCTGGTGGACTACCTCGTCATCAGCGGCCAGGGCATCGACTTCTGGAGCCATTACTGCGTGTCGCCGGCCTACTGGTTCCTGCTGCCGTCCTACGCGGCGCTGTGGCTGGGCGGCAGCTGGCTGGCGAAGCGCCAGCAGGGCCTGAACCTGCGTACGCTGGGCCTCGCGGTGGCCACGCTGCTGGTCGCCGAGGGCGTCTGCTACCTGGTCTCCAACGGCAGCTTCTACTGGATCAGCGCCAGCGTGCCGGCACCGCGCAGCCTCGGCGCGTGGTTCGGCAACCTTGGCGACTGGTACCTGCCGTTCCTCGCCGGCACCTCGGTCTACGTGGCGCTGGGCGCCGTGCTGCACGTGCTGGCGACCCAGCTGGCGCACGCATCGCAGCGCAGCGGCCACATCCGGCACTGACGTGGGCAACCGGCTCTCGAAGATCTACACGCGCACCGGCGATGACGGCAGCACCGGCCTCGGCGACGGTTCGCGGGTGGGCAAGGATTCGCTGCGGGTCAACGCCTATGGCACGGTGGACGAGCTCAACAGCACGATCGGCATGCTGCTGGCCGCCGACGGCGTCGATGACGAAGTGCGCGAGGCACTGACCCAGGTGCAGCACGACCTGTTCGACCTCGGCGGCGAGCTGTGCATTCCCGGCATGGCGATGGTCGAGGACAGCGACATCGAGCGGCTGGAGCGCATCCTCGACGAACTCAACGAACCGCTGCCGCCGCTGAAGGAGTTCATCCTGCCCGGCGGTGGCATGGCCGCCGCCTGTGGCCACCTGGCGCGCACCGTGTGCCGCCGCGCCGAGCGCGAAGTGATCGCGCTGTCGCGGGTGGAAGATATCCGCAACCAGCCGCAGCGCTACCTGAACCGGCTGTCCGACCTGCTGTTCGTGATCGCGCGCGTGCTGGCCCACGCCAGCGGCCACGGCGAAGTGCTGTGGCAGCACGAACGCCGCCGCAAGCCCAAGCCTGTCGGGTAAGCCGCGGCATGCTGCGGCTGTACACCCACCCTGCCTGCCTGCAGCACGACCCGGGCCCGGGACACGTCGAACGGCCGTCACGGCTGCACGCGGTGTTGCAGGCGCTGGACCACGACCGTTTCGCCGCGCTCGACCGCATCGAGGCGCCGCAGGCGACCCGCGAACAGCTTTGGCGCGTGCACGACGCGGCCCACGTCGGGGAAATCCTGCTCGGTGCACCGCCAGGCGACCTGCTCGCGCTGGACCAGGACACCGTGATGGGCCCCGGCTCGACCGAAGCGGCGCTGCATGCGGCCGGCGCCGTGGTGGCCGCGGTCGACGCGGTGCTCGGCGGCGAAGTGCGGCGTGCGTTCTGCGCGGTGCGCCCGCCCGGCCACCACGCCACGCGCGAGCGGGCGATGGGCTTCTGCCTGTTCAACAACATCGCCGTGGGCGCCGCCCATGCGCTGGCCGCACATGGCCTGAAGCGGGTCGCCATCGCCGATTTCGACGTGCACCACGGCAACGGCACCCAGGACATATTCGAGCGCGAGCCGCGCGTGCTGTTCGTCTCCAGCCACCAGTCGCCGCTCTACCCTGACAGCGGCGGTGAGGACGAACGCGGCGTGGGCAACATCGTCAACGGCACGCTGTCGCCCGGCGCCGGCTCGTACGAATTCCGCGAGCTGTGGGACGGCGTGCTGCTGCCTCGGTTGCATGCCTTCAAGCCGCAGCTGGTACTGGTCTCGGCCGGCTTCGACGCCCACCGCGACGACCCGCTGGCCGACCTCCGGCTGGGTCAGGAAGACTACGCGTGGATCACCGGACGGCTGGCGGCGCTGGCCGACGCGCATGCCGGCGGTCGGCTGGTCTCCACCCTGGAGGGCGGCTACGACCTCGCCGCGCTGGCTGCCAGCGTGAGCGCGCACGTCGGCGCCCTCATCGAGTAAAAACCTGCGCAGCACACCGCGCCCTGCATCGAATTTCCCCCTTTTGATGCCCGCCCATGCTGAATCCCGGCGTGCGGCGGGAAACGTTCAGCTGCCGTCCGGGGGGTCTTTCTGCTAGCTTAACGAGCCTTCGAAGCCGGCAGATTCCCCGTGACGCCCAAGCTACCTCCACGCCGCCTGCTGGCAGTCGCTGCCGCCCTTGCCCTGTTCGGCGGCCAGGCCGACGCCAGCAGCACCCAGGCCCGGCCCGCGAGTCCCGCCGCCCCGATCGACCAGGCCTGCCCGCTGGGCTCGTTCCACTGTGCGCCGCGCCCGCTCAACTACGCGATGTGCCGGCCCAACGCCTTGCTGGAGTTCTACGACCCCAGCCTGGGCACGGACACCCGCCTGCGCGAAACCAGCCCCACCCTGGTGCAGGCGCAGCACGTGGACAGCTCCAACCAGTCGGTCTACCACCTGTCCGGCGAAGTGAAACTGCAGCGTGCCGACCAGCAACTGCAGGCCGAGCGCATCGACTACAACGACCAGAACACCGACTACGACGCCCGCGGCAACGTGCGCTACCAGGAAGCCGGCCAGTTGCTGGCCGCCTCGAGCATGCGTGGCAATACCGAAGCCAGCCGCGGCATCGCCAACGACGTGCGTTACCAGATGCTCGACGCGCGCGGCAACGGCACCGCCGGCCAGGGCCAGATGCTGGATGCGCAGCACACCCGCTACTCGCAGGCCACCTACTCCACCTGCGACGTCGGCCACCACCTGTGGGAGTTCCGCGCCAAGTCGATCACCATCAACAAGGAGACCGGCGTCGGCGTGGCACGCAACGCCACCATGCGCCTGGGCAACGTGCCGTTCCTGTACCTGCCGTATTTCAGCTTCCCGGTCGACGACCGCCGCAAGACCGGCTTCCTCTACCCGACCATAGGCCATACCAGCCGCGCGGGCTACGAGATCAGCACGCCGTACTACCTGAACCTGGCACCGAACTACGATGCCACGCTGGACCCGCGCATCTACAGCGCGCGCGGCGCGATGCTGGCCGGCGAATTCCGTTACCTGACGCCGGGCAGCCGCGGCCAGCTCAACGTGGAATACGTGCCGAACGACCACGGCGAAAGCGACGGCCTGGCCGACACCAGGGGCGACTCACGCTACCTGGTGAAATTCGCCGACAACACGCAATTGTGGAAAGGCTGGCAATTCGTCGGTTCGTACAACCACGCCTCGGACAGCAGCTACCTGTACGACTACGGCGACGCCCTGTCCCACGCCGCGGTCTATACGCTGGCTTCCAACGCCGCGATCGTGGGCGGCGGCAAGTGGTGGAACGCCTCCTTCGGCGGCACCATCTACCAGAACATGAACCCGTTCGTGACCGACAGCGGCCTGCCGTACAAGCAGCTGCCCTACGCGAAGTTCAGCCTGGATGTACCGCTGTCACGCTGGCTGGAATTTGGCATGGACAGCTCGGCGGTGGCCTTCCGCAAGAACGGCTTCATCGAAGGCCAGCGCGAAGACCTGTATCCCTACCTGGCGGCGGACTTCGGCAGCTCCGCCTGGTTCGTGCGCCCGCGGCTGGCCTACCGCTACACCGCCTACCAGCTGGACAGCAGCTACCAGAATTACGGTTATGGCGGACTGCTCGGCAGCGGCGCGACCACGCCGTTCGACCAGAAGTCGCCGAGCCGTTCGCTGCCGATCATCAGCCTCGACAGCGGACTGGTGTTCGACCGCAGCACCACGCTGTTCGGCGACAGCTACACGCAGACCCTGGAGCCGCGGCTGTACTACCTGTACGTGCCGTACCGCAACCAGAACAACCTGCCGCTGTTCGACACCAACGCGATGTCGTTCGACTACTGGCAGCTGTTTTCGACCAACCAGTTCTCGGGCGCCGACCGCCAGATGGACGCGAACAACCTCACCGCGGCGCTGACCACCCGCCTGCTGGACGACGGCGGCGTCGAGCGGGTGTCGGCCAGCATCGGCCAGATCCACTATTTCAGCCCGCAGAAAGTGCTGGGCACGGATTGGGTGCGCTCGGCCTATGTGGCCCAGCTCGACATGCAGCTCAGCGACCACTGGCGCCTGAACAGCGCCTACCAGTGGAGCCCGAACACCCGCCTCACCGACCTGGCCGCGGTGCAACTGCAGCGGCGCATTCGCACCGACGGCATCCTCAACTTCTCCTACCGCTACCGTCGCGGGCTGCTGGAACAATACAGCGCGTCCGTGGTCTACCCAGTGTCCGAACGCTGGCGACTGGTGGGTGCATGGACCTATTCGGTCAAGGACCGCGAGAGCGTCGATGCACTGGCGGGCGTGGAATACGACAGCTGCTGCGTGTCGCTACGGCTGGTGGGGCGCAGCTACGTGAACCAGAGCTACTACGGCTTCGGCCCGGTTCCGACCGGCGGCAACACCAACCATCGCGACAACGCCGTCATGTTCGAAGTGGTTTTCAAGGGGCTGGGCTCCACCGGCGGCCAAATCGATCCACTGCTGCGCCGTGATATTCTCGGCTATCAATAAACGCATTCGCCCCGGCGACCCAGGCTTTCCACAGATGAAGCAATCCCTCGCATCTCTCCTGCTCGCGCTCGCGATCATGCTCCCCGCCCACGCCCAGCTGCTGGCCCCGGCCGCGCCGGCCGGCCAGTCGCTGGACCGCATCGTGGCGGTGGTCAACGACGACGTGATCCTGCAGAGCGAGCTAAACGACGCGGTGGCCTCGGTGCAGCAGCAGTACGCCGGCCACACCGAGCAGTTGCCGCCGATGAACGTGCTGCAGCAGCAGGTACTCAACCGGCTGGTGCTGATGCGCCTGCAGATCCAGAAGGCGCAGGACCAGGGCATCCACGTCTCCGACGCCGATGTCGACCAGGCGATCCAGGGCGTGGCCCAGCAGAACAAGCTCAGTCCCGAGCAGTTGCGTACCGAGGTGGAACGCAGCGGCGCCAGCTTCGCCTCGTTCCGCCAGCAGCTGGCCGACCAGATCACCGTGCAGCGGCTGCACCAGAGCGTGGTGCAGGATTCGGTCTCGGTCACCGACAGCGAGATCGACAACCTGCTCAGCAGCCCGACCTACAAGGCCGGCGAAGTGCATCTGGCGCACATCCAGATCAGCATCCCCGGCGGCGCCGACGCCGCCGCGATCCAGGCCAGCCAGGCCAAGGCCGAGCAGGCGCTGGCCGCGATCAAGGGTGGCATGGATTTCAACGCCGCCGCGATCCGCTACTCCGATGCGTCCGATGCACTGGACGGCGGCGACCTCGGCTGGCGCCGACTGGACGAGATTCCGCCCGCGTTCGCCGACACCATCGCCTCGATGAAGCCCGGCGACGTCAGCCCGGCACTGCGCGGCCCGACCGGCTTCCACATCCTCAAGCTGGTCGACCAGCGCCAGAGCAGCCGCAAGGTGGTCGCCGAGCTGCACGCCCGGCAAATCCTGATCAAGCCGAGCGAACTGCTGACTCCGGCCCAGGCCGAGCAGAAAGCGCAGGACCTGTACCACCGCATCGTCGACAAGCACGAGGACTTCGCCACCCTGGCGAAGGAAAACTCCAAGGACGACACCACCGCCAACCTCGGTGGCGACATGGGCTGGTTCCCGCCGCAGGCGTGGGGCGAGGCGATCGCCGCCCAGCTGGCCCAGCTGAAGGACAACCAGGTGTCTAAGCCGTTCCAGAGTTCCGCCGGCTGGCACATCGTGCAGCGGCTCGGCGAACGCCAGAGCGACCAGACCGTGCAGATCGAACGCGACCAGGCACGTCAGGCCATCGGCACGCGCAAGTCCGAGCAGGCCTACGACGACTACCTGCGTGACCTGCGTTCCAATGCCTATGTCGACATCCTGGTGCCCGAGCTGCGCGTCGCGGACGACCGGGCTGCCGCCAGCTCGCCGTAAAGGCGGCTGAACGTCATGCCATTGCCCCGGCTCGCGCTTACCGCGGGTGAGCCGGCGGGCGTCGGCCCCGAGCTGCTGGTGCGCCTGGCGGCCACGCCGCTGGCGGCCAGCCTGGTGGCGATCACCGACCGCAACCTGCTGCAACGCGCCGCGTCGCGTTGCGGCCTGGCCGTCGAACTGGCCGATGACGACGGCAGCACGCAGACGGCGCGTCGTCCCGGCACGCTGCGTGTGCACCACACCCCGCTGACGATCGACGAAGTCCCCGGCCGGCCCGATCCGCGCAACGCCCGGCACGTGCTGGACACCCTGGCCGAGGCCGCCGACGGCTGCATGGCCGGACGCTACGACGCCGTGGTCACCGCGCCGCTACAGAAATCCTCGATCAACGACGCTGGCATCCGCTTCAGCGGGCATACCGAATTCTTCGCCGGACGCGCGCACGCCGACGTGGTGATGATGCTGGCCAGCCCGGAATTGCGGGTGGCGCTGGCAACCACCCACCTGCCGCTGGCGGCGGTGTCGGCAGCGATTACCCGCGAGTCGCTGGCGCGCACGCTGCGCATCGTGCACGCCGAACTGCGCGCGAAGTTCGGCCTGGCCGAGCCGCGCATCGCGGTGCTCGGCCTCAACCCGCACGCCGGCGAGGGCGGCCACCTCGGCCGCGAGGAACTGGACACCATCATCCCGCTGCTGGACGAGCTGCGCGCCGAAGGCCTGCAACTGCTCGGCCCGCTGCCGGCCGACACCGCCTTCGTGCCGTCGCAGCGTGTGCGCTACGACGCGGTGCTGGCGATGTACCACGACCAGGCGCTGCCGGTGCTGAAGAGCGAGGCGTTCGACCGCACCGTGAACCTCACCCTCGGCCTGCCGTTCATCCGCACCTCGGTCGACCACGGCACCGCGCTGGACCTGGCCGGCACCGGCACCGCCGACCCGGCCAGCCTGTTCGCCGCGGCGAACATGGCCTTGGAACTCGTGGCGCACCGTGGCACTCATCCGTCCTCGCCTCTGCGGGGAGAGGAGCGCGGTGAGGGCCCAACCTTGCGAAAGACCCCATGAACCACGCCCCCGCACGCCCCAAGAAAAGTTTCGGCCAGCATTTCCTGCACGACCGGCGCTACATCGACCGCATCGTCAGCGCGATCGCGCCGCGGCCGGAAGACTTCGTGGTCGAAATCGGCCCCGGCGAAGGCGCGCTGACCCTGCCGCTGCTGGCTGCGGCCGGCAGGCTCACCGCGATCGAGCTGGACACCGACCTGATCCCCGCCCTGCAGGCGCGTGCCGCCGCCGCGGGAGAACTGCACATCATCCACGCCGACGTGTTGAAGGTGGACTTCAGCGCGCTCGCACACAGTCATGGCGTGCCGCGGCTGCGCATCGCCGGCAACCTGCCGTACTACATCTCCAGCCCGATCCTGTTCCATTGCATCGAGCACGCCGCGGCGATCGCCGACATGCACTTCATGTTGCAGAAGGAGGTGGTCGAGCGCATGGCCGCCGAACCGGGCAGCAAGGTATACGGCCGGCTGTCCGTGATGCTGCAGCTGGCGTGCCGGGTCGAGCCGCTGTTCGACGTGCCGCCGGAAGCCTTCCGCCCGCCGCCGAAGGTGGAGTCCGCCGTGGTGCGGCTGCTGCCGCTGCAACCGCACGAGCTGCATGACGCACAGCCCGGGCATGTCTACGCCGTGGTCAAGGCCGCGTTCGGGCAGCGGCGCAAGACGCTGGCCAATGCACTGAAGCAACTGCTCGATGACGAGGCGATCCGCCGCGCCGACGTCGACCCGAAAGCGCGCGCCGAAACCCTTGCCCCGGCCGACTTCGTACGCCTGGCCAAGGCCTACGGCAGTCTCTGACGGGCAGCGGCGCCCCATTCGCGGCGACAGGCCTTACAATCCGGACATGACTGAAAAATCTTCCTACACGATCGACGTGCAGGTCGAAACCCGCTTCGTCCCCGATCAATCGAAGCCCGGTGACAATCGCTACGTTTTCGCCTACACCGTTACCCTGCGCAATGCCGGCGAGATGCCCGCGCGCCTGCTCACCCGCCGCTGGATGATCACCGACGCCAACGGCAAGGTGGAGGAAGTGACCGGCGAAGGCGTGGTCGGCGAACAGCCGTGGATGCGGCCCGGCGACGATTTCGAATACACCTCCGGCGCCGTGCTGGAAACCCCGGTCGGCACCATGGGCGGCAGCTACCAGATGCTGGCCGACGACGGTACGGAATTTGAGGCGCCCATCCCGACCTTCACCTTGTCCATTCCGCGTACGCTGCACTGATGGCCCTGCGCTGACATGGCTACGTACGCGATCGGCGACGTGCAGGGTTGCTATCCCGAACTGCAACGCCTGCTGGAGAAAGTGCGCTTCGACCCGGCGCAGGACCAGCTGTGGTTCTGTGGCGACCTGGTCAACCGCGGCGGGCAATCGCTGGACACGCTGCGGCTGATCCACGGCCTGCGCGAGCACAGCGTGGTCACCCTGGGCAATCACGACCTGAGCCTGCTGGCCATCGCCCAGCGCCGGCCCGACGCGCAGGCGCGGGTGAACCCGGAGCTGCGCGAGGTACTGTTCGCCGACGACGCGCCGGTGCTGTTCGAGTGGCTGCGCTCGCAAAAGCTGCTGCACCACGACGAGCAGCTGAACTGGACCATGGTGCACGCGGGCCTGGCACCGATGTGGACGCTGCGCCAGGCCATGCGTTCCGCCCAGGATGTCGAGCGCGAGTTGTCCAGCCCGCGCCACCCGCGGCTGCTGCGCAACCTGTTCGGCAACCGGCCGGCGCAGTGGACGAGCCGGCTGCAAGGCCTGGATCGCCAGCGCGCCACCATCAATACGATGACCCGCATGCGCTACTGCGACGTCAACGGCCGCATCGACTTCGAGGCAAAGGGCATCCCCGGCACGCAGAAGGCCGGACTGTACCCGTGGTTCGAGGTGCCCGGCATGCGCCGGCGCGACACCCGCTTCGTCTGTGGCCACTGGTCGACGCTGGGCCGATTCGCCGGCCTCGGCGTGCACGCGATCGACACCGGCTGCGTCTGGGGTGGACAGCTCACCGCCCTGCGACTGGACAGCGAGGAGCCGCAATACGTCACGGTCAACGCCGAACCGCATCGCAAGCGGCCGCCGGGCGGCGAGGATTGATTCGCCACGGATCGAACCGACAGGCATGAAAAACCCCGCCGCGGCGGGGTTTTTCATGCCTGTCGAACCGGCTCAGGCCAGCTGGCCGTGGCAGTGCTTGTACTTCTTGCCCGAGCCGCACGGGCACGGGTCGTTGCGACCGACCTTGGGGCCGTCATGCTGGGCCGGCTGGGCCAGGCGCATGCCGGCACCCACCGCCGGTTCCGCGGCGCCACCGAACGCGCCTTCCGCCGGCGCACCGCCGCCGCTGGCCAGCATCTGTTTCTGCAGGCGATCAGCCAGGCGCCGCTGCTCGGCCTCCATCGCGGCGACTTCCTCCTCGCTGCGGATACGGATCCGCGCCAGCATCTGCACCACTTCGGCCTTGATCCGCTCGAGCATGTCGGAGAACAGCTTGAACGACTCGCGCTTGAACGCCTGCTTCGGGTCCTGCTGCGCGTAGCCGACCAGGTAGATGCCCTGGCGCAGGTAATCCATGCTGGCCAGGTGATCCTTCCAGGCGTTGTCGACCACGGTCAGCATGATGTGCTTTTCCAGCTGGCGCATGGTCTCGGCGCCAATCTGCGCTTCCTTCGCCTGGAACAGTTCGTTCACCGCGGCGCGCACGTGCTCGAGGATCATCTTCGCGTCGATCTCGTGCTGCTGCTCGACCCAGCGCTTGAGGTCGAGCGACAGGCCGAGCTCGCTTTCCAGCTCGCGGTCGAGACCGGCCAGGTCCCACTGCTCGTCGATGCTGTCATCCGGCACGAATCCGCGCACCATGCTCTGCACCACGTCGTCGCGGATGTCGGCGACGGTGGCCTGCACCTCTTCGCCGTCGAGCAGTTCGTCGCGCTGGCGGTAGATCACCTTGCGCTGGTCGTTGGCGACGTCATCGAATTCCAGCAGGTGCTTGCGGATGTCGAAGTTGTGCTGTTCGACCTTGCGCTGCGCCTTCTCGATCTGCCGGCTGATCATGCGATCTTCCAGCGCGTCGTCGTCCTTCATGCCAAAGCGCTTCATCCAGCGCACCAGGCCTTCGCCACCGAAGATGCGCAGCAGGTTGTCTTCCAGCGACAGGTAGAAGCGCGAGGAGCCCGGATCGCCCTGGCGGCCGGAACGGCCACGCAGCTGGTTGTCGATGCGCCGCGACTCGTGCCGCTCGGTACCGATGATGTGCAGGCCGCCGGCAGCGACCACCTGCTCGTGCAGTTTCTTCCACTCGACCCTGACACGCTGGCGGTCGGCCTCGCCGGCCTCCGCCGGCAGCTCCGCCAGCGCCGCGTCCAGGCTGCCGCCGAGCACGATGTCGGTACCGCGGCCGGCCATGTTGGTGGCGATGGTGACTTGGCCGGGCGCGCCGGCCTGGGCCACGATGTGCGCCTCGCGCTCGTGCTGCTTGGCGTTCAGCACCTCGTGCGCCACACCGGCCTTCTTCAACAGGCCCGACAGCAGCTCGGACACCTCGATCGAGGTGGTGCCGACCAGCACCGGCTGCCCGCGCTTGTGGCAATCCTTGATGTCTTCGATCACCGAGTTGTACTTCGGCGTCTGCGACAGGAAGATCATGTCCGGGTTGTCCTTGCGGATCATCGGCTTGTGGGTGGGGATCACCACCACCTCCAGGCCGTAGATGCTCTGGAACTCGAACGCCTCGGTGTCGGCCGTGCCGGTCATGCCGGCCAGCTTCTTGTACATGCGGAACAGGTTCTGGAACGTCACCGTGGCCAGCGTCTGGTTCTCGCGCTGGATCGGCACGCCCTCCTTCGCCTCCACCGCCTGGTGCAGGCCGTCCGACCAGCGCCGGCCCGGCAGGGTGCGGCCGGTGAACTCGTCGACGATGATCACCTCGCCGTCGCGCACGATGTAGTCCACGTCGCGCTGGTAGATGCCGTTGGCGCGCAGCGCGGCGTTGAGGTGGTGCACCACTGCCAGGTTCTTGGAGTCGTACAGGCCGCTGTCCTGTTCGATCACGCCGCCCGCGCGCAGCAGTTCATCGGCGTGCTGCATGCCCGCCTCGGACAGGTGCACCTGTTTCTGCTTCTCGTCGACCCAGTAGTCGCCCTCGCCGTCCTCCTCGGCCTGGCGGACCATCTGCGGCACGATCTTGTTCACCGCGAGGTACAGCTGCGGGGAATCCTCGGCCGGGCCGGAGATGATCAGCGGCGTGCGCGCCTCGTCGATCAGGATCGAGTCGACCTCGTCGACGATCGCATAGTGCAGGCCGCGCTGGTAGCGCTGTTCCTTGCTCAGCGCCATGTTGTCGCGCAGGTAGTCGAAGCCGAACTCGTTGTTGGTGCCGTAGGTGATGTCGGCGGCGTAGGCCGCGTGCTTGTCGGCGTGGTCCATGCCCGGGTACACCACCCCCACGGCCAGGCCGAGGAAGTTGTACAGCTTGCCCATCTGGGCCGAGTCGCGCCGGGCCAGGTAGTCGTTCACGGTGACCACGTGCACACCCTTGCCGGCCAGCGCATTCAGGTAGACCGGCAGCGTGCCGACCAGGGTCTTGCCCTCACCGGTGCGCATCTCGGCGATCTTGCCCTGGTGCAGCACCATGCCGCCGATCATCTGCACGTCGTAATGACGCATGCCCAGGGTGCGCTTGGCCGCCTCGCGGACCACCGCAAACGCCTCCGGCAGCAGCTTGTCCAGCGACAAGCCCGCGGCAACGCGTTGCTTGAACTCGTCGGTCTTGCCGCGCAGCGCGTCGTCGCTCAACTTTTCGAATTCGGGCTCCAGCGCATTGATGCGGTTGACACTCTTGGAAAGCTGGCGCAATACGCGTTCGTTGCGGCTACCAAACAGGCTCGTCAGGGCACGATTGAACATCGATCTTCCGGGTTGGGAGTGAAATGCCTGCGGCAGGCGCGGGCCAATCGGGCATGTTACTACATGCCCGCCGGGCGCCGCCCATGAGGCCGGCCCCACCGGGATACGGCCGGCCAGGCCATGCCGCCACGCAGTCCTGAATGGCGCCAGCCGGAGCGGGATTCAAGGGATGGCCGGGGCGAAGACCCGGCGTCAGCGGTGGTTGCGCACGAACGCCAGCGGATTGACCACGCGGCCGTCGTACCAGACCTCGAAATGCACATGCGACCCGGTGGAGCGGCCGGTGGAACCCGCGCGGGCGATCACGTCACCCACCTGCACATGCTGGCCCGGACGCGCCACCAGCGCACTGTTATGCGCGTAGCGGGTCATGTAGCCATTGCCGTGGTCGATCTCGATCACGTTGCCGTAGCCGCTGCGAACACCGGCAAAGGTCACCATGCCTTCGGCCACGGTGTGCACTGGCGTACCGAGCGGGGTCGAGATATCGATGCCGGTGTGCCGCGCCGAGCGGCCGTCGAACGGGTCCGCGCGCACGCCGAAATAGGAGGAGATGTAGCCCGGCACCGGCATCCCGGTCGGCTTCAGGTTGGACTCGATCCGGGCATCCAGCAGCAAGCTCTGCAACGCCGACAGCTGCGCCTGCTGCCGGTCGAACTGGCTGGCCAGCTGATTGATGCTGTCGTCCAGCGCGGGCGGCAGGGCGTAGGCGCTGCTGCCGGCATCCTCGACGCCACCCACCGCCGGCTGCTGGTCGAAATCGAATTCGCCATCGTCGAGCTTGCCAACCTCGGCCAGCCGCTCGCCCAGCGCATTCAGACGGGTCGACTGAGCCTGCAGCTGACCCAGTTTCACGGCCAGCGCATCGAGGCCACGCTGGGCATCTTGGCGCACGCCACCCAGCTGGGCATTCTGCTGCTGAATCTGCTGCTGCAGGTCGTGGATCTCGACCAGTGCCCGATCACGCGGGCTGGCCACCAGCATGGCCAGCGCCACGCCGGCCCCCATGCAACCAAGCACCGCCAGCGCGGCCGCCGAAAACAGCTTCCAACGCAGGCGGTGATCCGCCAGGTCGAGGGTCTTCGGCAATTTCCTGGCGCGTGATACGAGTATGATCTGCATGTCTTTCCAGGGTCGAATTCCGGCACCATGCAGCGCGCCACTCCGGCCACTTCCCGTCGCACCGGCAACGGACCGAAGTCCCTCGCCGACTGCGGCTCCTTCGCGACACTGGCCCGAAAGGCCGGTGCGCTGGAAGCGCTGGACCGCGCACTGCGCCAGACGTTGCCATCGCCATTGCGCGAGCAGGTGAGATTCGCCAACCTGCGCAACGACCGCCTCGTCTTCCTGGCGTCTTCACCGGGCTGGGCCTCACGCCTGCGACTGATGCAGACGCAAATCCTTGCCGCCGCACATGCCATCGGCACCTGCGCCAGTTCAGTCACCGTGAAAGTAGTTCCCCCACCACCGGTCGCCACAGCGCCGGACCGGTCGAAACCGCTTTCGCCCGCCGCCGCCGCCCACCTCAGGGCTGCCGCCGCGTCATTCACAGACCCCGAATGGCGGGTACTGTTCCTTGAGCTGGCGTCCTTCGCCGAAACCGCTGATTCCCCCTTGCCCGGCACGGACTGATCTGCACCGACCCGCGTACCGGAGGCGGTTTTATAACACGCCGTTTGTTAAGGAGTAATCCGCCATGTCATGGAGGCGTGAAGCGTAACGCGGTGAAAATGTGATACGCATCACGAAAAACGGCCCTGTCTCGCGACAGGGCCGTTTCTTGTAAGGGGTTTGTGGAGGAGAAGCGAGCGTCGGCTCAGATCGCCTGTGCCGGGTGGGCGTAGGAGATCGGCGAGGTGGCCGGGTCGTCCTGGTAGCTGACCTCTTCCCACGCCGAGGCATCGGCCATCAGCGTGCGCAGCAGCTTGTTGTTCAGCTCATGACCGGATTTGTGCGCGTGATACGCGCCGATCAGGCTATGGCCGAGCAGGTACAGGTCACCGATCGCGTCGAGGATCTTGTGCTTGACGAACTCGTCCTCGTAACGCAGGCCGTCCTCGTTCAGCACGCGGTAGTCGTCCAGCACCACGGCGTTGTCCATCGAGCCGCCCAGCGCCAGGTTGTGTTCGCGCAGCATCTCGATGTCACGCATGAAGCCGAAGGTGCGTGCGCGGCTCACTTCCTTGACGAAGGAGGTGGTGGAGAAGTCGATCTCGGCACGTGAGGTGCGCTGGCTGATGATCGGGTGGTTGAAGTCGATCGAGAAGCCGACCTTGAAGCCTTCGAACGGCTCGAAGCTGGCCCACTTGTCGCCTTCCTGAACCTTCACCGGCTTCTTGATGCGGATGAAGCGCTTGGCCACGTTCTGCTCTTCGATGCCGGCAGACTGCAGCAGGAAGACGAACGGACCGGCGCTGCCGTCCATGATCGGCACTTCCGGCGCGGACAGGTCGACGTAGGCATTGTCGATGCCCAGGCCCGCCATCGCCGAGAGCAGATGCTCGACCGTGGAAACGCGCACATCGCCGTTGACCAGCGTGGTCGACAGTCGGGTGTCGCCGACATTGTCCTGGCGGGCGCGAATATCCACCGGTGGATCGAGATCCGTGCGGCGGAACACGATGCCGGTGTTCGGCGCGGCAGGACGCAAGGTCATGTACACCTTGTCACCCGTGTGCAGGCCGACGCCGGTCGCCCGGATGATGTTCTTAAGCGTACGCTGCTTGATCATTGTAGTTGGTACCCGTGTAGGCAGCAGCCAATCAGGAGCGGATGCTAACACAGTTTTAACCTGCGATAAAAGCAAACCGTACCGTACAGTCTGATTAAGCCTTCATGTTTCTTTCATCCTTGAAAGCTGAGGGAGCGTCCGCTGCGGTTTTCCCGACCAAGCGATGGTTCGACACGACGCCCCGTGCCTGGACGGGAATCCGGCACGGGGCATCGGACCGGCCGCCACGGGAAGCCCATGGCCGCTGGTCGTGCGTCATCCCGACGCACAGCCTTGCTGCTTACACCTGCAAACGGCCTCCCCAGGCCAATCCTCGACCCACCTCGCACCTCGGCACGATCGGCCAAGGCCGCTGACACGATGGGAATAGTGACCGACCCAGCGGGCATTCGTTCAATACTTTCGCATCTCCTTAACTTGTGCAAGCTGCCAGAAGTCAATCTTCCATCAGTCGGCCTGGCGGCGCAGGAACGCCGGGATATCCAGGTAATCGAAGCCCGGCTCGGCGTTCTTCGCCGGCGCCGCGGACTCCGCACGGCTGTGGCTGACCACCATGTCCGGCTGCGCGTAGTCGACCACTTCGTTGCCGGTACCGGTCCGCAGCACCACCGGACGCGGCCGCATCTGTACCTGCTGGGTGGTTTCCACCATGCGGATCGGCGGTTGCTGGCGGGAGGCGACGGCACGGTTGAGGCCGGTGGCGACCACGGTGACCCGCACGTCGTCCTTCATTTCCGGGTCGAGCGAGGTGCCCATCACCACGGTGGCGTCTTCGCTGGCGAAGTCGTGGATGATCCGGCCGATCTCGTCGAACTCGCGCATGGTCAGGTTCGGACCGGCGGTGACGTTGACCAGGATGCCGCAGGCGCCGTTGAGGTTGACGTCTTCCAGCAGCGGGTTCTTGATCGCCGCCTCGGCCGCCGCCTGGGCACGGTCGTCACCGCGGGCGGTGCCCGAGCCCATCATGGCCAGGCCCATCTCCGACATCACGGTGCGCACGTCGGCAAAGTCGACGTTGATCAGGCCCGGGGCCGTAATCAGGTCGGCGATGCCCTGCACGGCGCCCTGCAGCACATCGTTGGCGGCCTTGAACGCATTGAGCAGGGTGACCTCGCGGCCGAGTACGCTGAGCAACTTCTCGTTCGGCACGGTGATCAGCGAGTCGACGTGCTGCGACAGGTCCTCGATGCCCTTCAGGGCGACCTGCATGCGCCGGCGGCCCTCGAACGGGAACGGCTTGGTGACCACCGCCACGGTGAGGATGCCCTTTTCCTTGGCCAGCTGCGCCACCACCGGCGCCGCACCAGTACCGGTGCCGCCGCCCATGCCGGCGGTGATGAACACCATGTCGGCGCCTTCCAGCATCGCCTCGATCCGCTCGCGATCCTCCAGCGCGGCCTGCCGGCCGACCTCGGGGTTCGCGCCGGCACCGAGGCCCTTGGTCACGTTGCCACCGAGTTGCAGGTGGGTGCGCGAGCCGCAGCTGTTCATCGCCTGCGCGTCGGTGTTGGCGACGACGAATTCCACGCCTTCGATGTTGGCATTCAGCATGTGCGCCACGGCATTGCCGCCGCCGCCGCCCACGCCGATCACCTTGATGACTGCATTGGGTGCGAGTTTATCAATCAGTTCAAACATTTCCCGTCCTCCGTAGAGTTGTTGTCGTTGTAACCATGCAGCGCGACTCCTGTCGGTCCATGGTGGTGGGCGAACGTCCTTCTGCCCGTGGCTGCGCCTCCTGCGCCGCTTAGAAAAACCATCATCAGAAATTCCGGGTAAGCCAGCCGCGCAACTTGCCGACCAGGCCGCCGACGCTGCCGCCGGCCGAGCCGCCCATGCGCGTGCCGCCCGCGCGCGAGCCATGCAGCAGCAGGCCCACGCCGGTGGCGTGCAGCGGACTGGAAACGACTTCGCCGAGGCCGTCGATCTGCTGTGGCACGCCGATGCGCACCATCTTGTGGAAGATCTCCTCGGCCAGTTCCAGCGCGCCTTCCATCTTCGAGGCGCCGCCGGTCAGCACCACGCCGGCGGCGACCAGGCTCTCGTAACCGGAGCGGCGCAGCTGGTCCTGCACCATCTCGAAGATTTCCTCGTAGCGCGCCTGCACACTCTGCGCCAGCGACTGCCGCGCCAGCCGGCGCGGCGGGCGATCGCCCACGCTGGGCACCTGGATGGTTTCCTCGGCGTGCGCCAGTCCGGTCTGCGCGCAGGCGTACTTGATCTTGATTTCCTCCGCGTGCGCGGTCGGCGTGTGGACGCCGTACGCAATATCGCTGGTGACCTGATCGCCGCCGACCGGCAGCGAGGCGGTGTAGCGGATCGAACCCTGGGTGTAGATCGCGATGTCGGTGGTGCCGGCGCCGATGTCGACCAGGCACACGCCAAGCTCGCGCTCGTCATCGGTCAGCACCGCCTTCGCGCTGGCCACCGCCGACGGCACCAGTTCGTCCACGGTGAGGCCGCAGCGCTGGATGCACTTGGTGACGTTCTGCACCGCCGCCGCCGCGCCGGTGACCAGGTGCACGTTCGCCTCCAGCCGCACGCCGCTCATGCCGATCGGCGCGCGGATGCCGTCCTGGCCGTCGATGCGGTATTCCTGCGATTCCTTGTAGAGCACCTTGCGGTCGGCCGGGATCGCCACCGCGCTGGCCGCTTCCAGCACCTGTTCCAGGTCGCCGGCGGTCACCTCACGGTCGCGGATCGCCGCGTTGCCGTGCGAGTTGCGGGTTTCCAGGTGGCTGCCGGAAATCGAGGCGTAGACCGAGCGGATGTCGCAGCCGGCCATCAGTTCGGCTTCCTCCACCGCGCGCTGGATCGAATGCACGGTCGACTCGATATCCACCACCGAACCGCGCTTCATGCCACGCGAGACGTGGGTGCCGATGCCGATCACGGTGATCGGTTCGCCCGGCTCGTACTCGCCGACGATCGCCACCACTTTCGAGGTGCCGATGTCGAGCCCCACTACCAATTGCTTGTCATTGCGTGGCTTCATGAGCGGGGCGAACCTCCAGCGTTGACGGCGGCCGTCTGCGGCCAGCGCACGGCGAATCCATTGGTGTAACGAAGGTCGGCGTAGGCGAAACCGTCGGCATGGCCGGCGATCAGCTGCGGATAGACGTCAAGGAAGCGGCGCAGCCGGCGCCCGGCCTGCTCGCGATCGCCGATGACGATCTGCGCGCCATCCGCGGTATTGACGCTCCAGCTGCCGCGCTCGGTCAGCGCCACACCGGTGACCTGCAGATGGGTGCCGGCGAACGCCTTGCTGGTTTCCGCGTAGAAGCTGACCACCTCGGCCAGCCGCGCGTCCGGCCCGCGCAGATCCGGCAGCGCGCCGATGCCAGCCATGCCGGGTGCCTCGAACACCAGCCCCTGCCGGCTGATCAGCTGCTTGTCGTTCCAGCGGGCAAACGGCTGGCGCTCGTAGATGCGCAACTGCAAGGTGTCCGGCCAGCGCTTGCGCGCCTCCACCGATTCCACCCACGGCAGCGCAGCCACCGCCTTCTGCACCGCGTCCAGATCCAGCGCAAAGAAGCCCTTGCCCAGCCGCGGCCGCACCGCGGCGCGGATGTCGTCCGCGCTGACGTGCTTGAACTCGGCCTGCACCGTGAGCTGGGTCACCGGCCAGCGCCCGGCCGCGAACCAGCCGCGCAGCACGCCGACGATCGGCAGCACGACCAGCGCGATGGCGAGGCACCAGGCGACGAGGCGGATGGCTCCCTTCACAGGCCCTCCCGGAAACTGGTTTCCAGCACGCGCCAGCACAGTTCCTGATAGTCGATGCCGGCCGCCTTGGCCGCCTTCGGCACCAGCGAGTGCGAGGTCATGCCTGGCGCGGTGTTCACTTCCAGCAGCCAGTTGCGGCCCTGGCGGTCGCGCATCACGTCGACCCGGCCCCAACCCTGGCAACCCAGCGCATCGAACGCGGCCAGCGCCAGCGCGCGCAGCTCCGTCTCGGCATCGCCTTCCAGGCCGGGGCACAGGTACCGCGTGTCTTCGGCGATGTACTTCGCGTTGTAGTCGTAGAACGCGCCCTTCGGCACGATGTGGATGCTGGGCAGCACCTGGCGACCGAGGATGGCGACGGTCAGTTCGTCGCCCTCGATCAGGGTTTCCATCAGCAGGTCGCCCGGATACCTCGCCGCCAGCTCGACCGCCTGGTCCAGCTGCGATTCCTCGAACACGCGGGTGACGCCCACGCTGGAACCCTCGCAGGCCGGCTTCACGATCAACGGGAAGCCGATCTGTTTCGCCGCCGCGTGCACATCCGCGCCACGCGGCAACGCCACGAACTTCGGCGTCGGCAGGCCCAGCGACTGCCACACGCGCTTCGAACGCGTCTTGTCCATCGACAGCGCCGAGCCCAGCACGCCCGAACCGGTGTACGGCACCTTCAGCGCCTCCAGCGTGCCTTGCAGCACGCCGTCCTCGCCACCGCCGTGCTGGCCGTGCAGGATGTTGAACACGCGCGCGAAGCCACCGGTGCGCAGCGCGTCGAGCAGGGCCGGAATGCCGTCGACCGCATGCGCGTCCACGCCGCGCGCCTTGAGCGCTTCCAGCACGTTGCGGCCGGAATCCAGCGAGACCTCGCGCTCGGCCGAACTGCCGCCCATCGCCACGGCGACGCGGCCGAAGCGGGCGGGGTCGCTGATCTTGTTCACGGCCACCTTCATGCTCACTTGTTCGTCCTCAGGTTGCCGAGCTGGGCCAGCTCGACCGCCGCCGCGCCGATGTCGCCGGCACCGAGCAGCAGCAGCAGATCGCCGTCGCGCAACAGCGCCGGCAGGGTGTCCTTCAGCTCGCGCGGATGCTCGACCAGCACCGGGTCGACCTTGCCGCGCGCGCGCACCGCACGCGCCAGCGCACGGCCGTCGGCGCCGGCGATCGGCGCCTCGCCGGCCGGGTAGACGTCGGTCAGCACCAGCACGTCGACCTCCGCCAGCACATTGGCGAAGTCGTCCAGCAGGTCGCGCGTGCGGCTGTAGCGGTGCGGCTGGAAACCGACCACCAGGCGGCGTTCCGGCCAGCCGCCGCGTGCGGCGGCGAATACTGCGGCCAGCTCGCGCGGGTGATGACCGTAGTCATCGACCAGCAGCACGCTGCCCTGGTCCAGCGCGATCTCGCCGCGCCGGTGGAAGCGCCGGCCAACGCCCTGGAAGTTCTCCAGCGCACGCGCCAGCGCATCGGCCTCGACGCCCAGCTGCCAGCCGATCGCGGCGGCGGCCAGCGCGTTCAGCACGTTGTGCCGGCCCGGCAGATTGAGCTTCACCGGCAGCGCTTCGTCGCGACCCGGCAGCAGCAGCTCGAAATGCATCTCGAAGCCGTGCTGGCTCACGTTCTGCGCGCGCACGTCGGCGTCGGCGGCGTCGATGCCGTAGGTCATCACGCGGCGCGTGGTGGACTTCGCCAGCACGGCCACTTCGGGGTCGTCCACGCACAGCACGGCCAGGCCGTAGAACGGCAGCCGGTGCAGGAAATCGGTGAACGCCTTCTTCACCTCGGCGAAATCGCCGTGATAGTTCTCCAGGTGGTCGGCGTCGACGTTGGTGACTGCGGCAATCACCGGCGACAACAGCAGGAACGAGCCGTCGGACTCGTCAGCCTCGGCGACCAGGTACTGCCCGGTGCCCAGCCGCGCGTTGGCGCCGGCCGCGTTGAGCTGGCCGCCGATCACGAAGGTCGGGTCGTAACCGGCCTCGGCCAGCACGCTGGCAGTGAGGCTGGTGGTGGTGGTCTTGCCATGCGTGCCGGCTATCGCCACGCCGCGGCGGAAACGCATCAGCTCGCCCAGCATCTCCGCGCGCGGGATCACCGGGATGCGCGCCTCGCGGGCGGCGACGAGCTCCGGGTTGTCCTGCCTGATCGCGCTGGAGGTCACCACCACGTCGGCGGCGCCGATGTTTTCCACCGCATGGCCGACGTGCACGTCGATGCCCAGCTGCCGTAGCCGCTGCGCGGTCGGCGAGTTGGCGCGGTCGGAACCGGATACCGCGTAGCCGAGGTTGTGCAGCACCTCGGCGATGCCGCTCATGCCGACGCCGCCGATGCCGATGAAGTGCACCCGGCGGAACGTGCTCATCGGGTCTTCGTGCGCATGCAATCGGCGCGGCGTCATGCGGCGACCTCCAGGCAAGCGCGCGCGATGACCTGCGCCGCGTCGGGTTTGGCCAGCGTGCGCGCGGCTTCGGCCATCGCCAGCAGTCGCTGGCGATCGTCCAGCAGCGATGCCAGCCGCTGCGCCAGAATCTGTACGTCCAGCTCGTTCTCCTGCATCAGTTCGGCGGCACCGGCCGCCATCAGTACTTCACCATTGCGCGTCTGGTGGTCATCCACCGCGTGCGGGAACGGCACCAGCACCGCACCCAGTCCGGCGGCAGCCAGCTCGGCCAGGGTCAGCGCGCCGGCACGGCAGACGGCCAGGTCGGCCCAGCCATAGGTGCCGGCCATGTCATCGATGAATGCGACCACCTGCGCCTCGACGCCGGCCTGCGCATACGCCTCGCGCGCTTCGTCGAGGCCGCGACTGCCACACTGGTGCAGCACTTCGGGGCGCTGCGCCGGAGTCAGCTGCGCCAGCGCCTGCGGCAGCGCCAGGTTCAGCGCACGCGCGCCGAGGCTGCCACCCAGCACCAGCAGGCGCAGCTTGCCGCTGCGTCCCGCCATGCGCTCGGCCGGCGGCGGCAGCGCCGCAATAGCCTCACGCACCGGGTTGCCGACCCACTCGGCCCGCGGCAAGGCATCGGCGAAGCCGGCCAGCACGCGTTTTGCCAGTGCGGCCAGCTTGCGATTGGTGAAGCCGGCCACGCGGTTCTGCTCGTGCACCAGCAGCGGCACGCGCAGCAGCCATGCGGCGAGGCCGCCCGGGCCGGCCACATAGCCGCCCATCGACAACACGCTGCGCGGCTGCACCTGGCGCAGCACCGCCAGCGAGGCGAACAGCGCGCGCAGCAGCATCAGCGGCGCCAGCAGCCGGGTCCGGATGCCCTTGCCGCGCAGGCCGCCGACCGCCACGGTGTGCAGTTCGATCCGTTGTGCCGGCACCACCTTCGTCTCCATCCCGCCGACCGCGCCCAACCACACCACCGGCACGCCCTGCGCGCGCAGGCACTCGGCCACGGCCAGGCCGGGGAAGATGTGGCCGCCGGTACCGCCGGCCATGATCAGCACGGGTGCCTGTACGGTCATGCCGCCACCGCCTCGCGCGGCTTCGCCGCGACGTTCGCGTCAGCCGCAGCCACCGCCGCCGGCATCCGCGTGGTCATCTGCCGTGCGTCCAGCGCGCGGTTGATCTCCCAGGTGGCACGCAGCAGCACGCCGGCCATGGCGCAGGTCAGCACCATCGACGAGCCGCCGTAGCTGATCAGCGGCAGGGTCAAGCCCTTGGTCGGCAGCGCGCCCAGGTTCACGCCAACCGACACGAACGCCTGCATCGCCAGCATCAGCGAGACGCCGAACGCGACGTAGCCGGCAAAGCGCTGACCCACCTCGACACCCTTCAGGCCCAGATACAGGCCGCGCCCCACCGCCAGGCCGAACAGGCCGATCACCAGCAGCACGCCGGCCAGGCCCAGCTCCTCGCCGATCACCGCAAAGATGAAGTCGGTATGCGCCTCCGGCAGGTAGGACAGCTTCAGCACGCTGGAGCCCAGCCCCACCCCGGTCCATTCGCCGCGGCCGATCGCCATCAGCGACTGGGTCAGCTGGAAGCCGTCGTTGAACGGATCCTTCCACGGGTCCATGAACGAAGTCAGCCGCTTCATGCGGTAGCTCTCGCCGGTCGCCGCTACGTATAAAAGCGGCATCAGCGGCAGGCCCATCAGGAACAGGAAGATCGGCCGCGCGCCGCCCAACCAGACCATGGCGATGGTCACCGCGATCACCAGCGTGGCCGAGCCGAAGTCCGGCTGCGCCAGCAGCAGCAGCACGATCATGCCGGCGACCAGCACCGGCTTGAACAGGCCCAGGAATTTCGTCTCCACATTTTCGCGGTGGCGCACCAGGTAGCTGGCGACGTAGACCACCAGAATGAGTTTTACCGCCTCGACCGGCTGGAAGGTGGTGACCAGCAGGTTCAGCCAGCGTCGCGCGCCGTTGATGCGCATGCCGAAATGCGGCACGAACACCGCCAGCAGCATCAGGAACGCCAGCGCCAGCAGCGGGAACGCGAACTTCTCCAGCAGCTTCAGCTCGGTGCGCATCGCCAGGCCGGCGGCGACCATGCCCAGGCCGAGGAACAGCAGGTGCTTCTTCAGGAAATAGAACGCGCCGATGTGCTGGCTGTCCGCCACCGCGATCGAGCTCGACGTCACCATCACCACGCCCACGCTGGCCAGCCCGATCAGCGCGACCAGCAGCCACGTGTCGAAGCTGCCGCGCGGTCCGCTGCGGCGTTTGGCCTGGGTAGTGGCGTCGAAGATCGGCATCAGCGCACCTTCAGCGTGGCAAGACCGATCAGCACCAGCACCACGCTGATGATCCAGAAACGCACGATCACGCGGGGCTCCGGCCAGCCCTTCAATTCGAAGTGGTGGTGGATCGGCGCCATGCGGAACACGCGCTTGCCGGTGAGCTTGAAGCTCGCCACCTGGATCATCACCGACGCGGTTTCCATCACGAACACGCCGCCCATCACCAGCAGCACGATCTCCTGGCGCACGATCACCGCCACGCAACCGAGCGCCGCGCCCATCGCCAGCGCGCCGACGTCGCCCATGAACACCTGCGCCGGATACGTGTTGAACCACAGGAAGCCCAGCCCCGCACCGGACAGCGCGCCGGTGAAGATCGCCAGCTCGCCCGCGCCCGGGATGGATGGAATGCCGAGGTACTCGGAGAACAGCTTGTTGCCAGCCAGATAGGCGAACACGCCGAGCGCACCGGAGACCAGCACGGTCGGCATGATCGCGAGGCCATCCAGGCCGTCGGTGAGGTTCACCGCGTTGGAGAAGCCCACGATCATGAAGTAAGTGATCACCACGAAGAACAGCCCCAGCGGCAGCACCACGTGCTTGAACAGCGGCACGTACAGCGCGGTCTCCGCCACCGGCAGGCCGGTGGCTGCCGCATGCGGCGCGCTGTAGTACAGGAACAGCGCCGCGCCGAGGCCGAACACCGACTGCCAGAAATACTTCCAGCGGCTGGCCAACCCGCGACTGTCCTTCAGCACCAGCTTGCGGTAGTCGTCGTAGAAACCGATCGCGCCGAAGCTCAGCAGCACCGCCAGCACCACCCACACGTAACGGTTGTGCAGGTCGGCCCACAGCAAGGTGGCGACGGTGACCGAGAGCAGGATCATCACGCCGCCCATGGTCGGCGTGCCGGCCTTGACCAGGTGCGTCTGCGGACCGTCACTGCGCACCACCTGACCCGCCTTCAGCGCCGCCAGCCGGTTGATCAGCCATGGACCGCACAACAGCGACAGCGACAGCGCGGTGAGCGCGGCCATGATCGTGCGGAAGGTGATGTACTGGAACAGGTGCAGGGCGGTGAAATGTCGTGCCATCCAGTCGGCCAGTTCAAGCAGCATCGGATGCGTCCCCCTTGTTCTTGCCGGCATGACCGCCGAGCGCCACCACCACCTGCTCCATGCCGGCCGAGCGCGAGCCCTTCACCAGGCAGGTGACGCCCGCGTGCAATTGCGCCTGCAGCACGGCGACCAGCGCCGCCTTGTCCTCGAAATGCTCGCCACCCGCGCCGAACGCCTCGACCGTGGCCGCGCCGAGCGGGCCGACGGCGAACAGCCGCTCGACGCCACGCGCTCGCGCGCGCTCGCCGATGCCGGCATGCAGCGCGCGCGCCTCCGCACCCAGCTCGGCCATGTCGCCCAGCACCAGCCAGCGTTCGCCGCCGGCCAGCAACAAGGTGTCGATCGCCGCCGCCATCGAGCTGGGGTTCGCGTTGTAGCTGTCGTCGATCAGGGTCCAGCCGCCGGCCACCACTTCGCGGCGCAGCCGGCCGGCCACGCCGGGTACCTGCTCCAGCCCGGCCACGATGGTGTCCAGCGGCACCTCCAGCGCCAGCGCCACCGCGGTCGCCGCCAGCGCGTTGGCGATGTTGTGATGGCCGGGCAGCGGCAGTGCCACTTCGGCATCGCCCTGCGGCGTGCTCAGCACGAAGCGCGAGCCGTCCACGCGCTGCTCGATGATGTCGGCGCCGACGTCGGCCGGCTGGTCAAGGCCGAAGCGCAGCACCTTGCGCGCGCCAGCCAGGCCGGTGAAGAAGCTGGCAAACGCGTCGTCGGCATTGATGATGGCGATACCGTCGGCCGGCAAGGCCTGGTACAGCGCGCCCTTGGTTTCGGCCACGCCTTCGATGCTGCCCATGCGCGCAAGATGCGCCGGCGCGATGAGCGTGATGAGGCCGATATCGGGCCGTGCGATGGCAGCCAGATAGGCGATGTCACCCAGCTTGCCGGCACCCATCTCGAACACCGCGTATTCGGTGTCCGGCGGCATCGCCAGCAGGCTCAGTGGCAGGCCCAGTTCATTGTTGAAGTTGCCCGCGCTGACGTGGGTGCGGCCGTGCCGCGACAGGATCGAGGCGACCAGCGTCTTCACCGTGGTCTTGCCGTTGGAGCCGGTGATGCCGACTACCCGCACGTTGCGCTGGGCGCGCACCGCGCTAGCCAGGTCGCCGAGGGCCAGTTCCGCGTTGTTCACCAGCACTTGCGGCAGCGCGCTGTCGACCTTGCGCGTGACCAGCGCGGCGACCGCGCCGCGCGCGGCAGCCTCGGCCAGGTAGTCGTGGCCATCCGCCCGCTCACCCTTGATCGCCACGAACAGGTCGCCGGGCTGCAGCTTGCGCGTGTCGATGGCGACGCCGGTGATCTCGACGTCGTCACCGAGCAGGCGGCCATGGGTCCACACCGCGATGGCGCTCAGCGACATCATGGGCGCGGCTCCTGGCTGATCCGTTCCAGCACGGCATGCGCCACCGCCAGATCGTCGAACGGGCGCTTGCCGGCGGCCCCGTCCTGATAGGTTTCGTGGCCCTTGCCGGCGATCAGCACGGCGTCGCCGGCGTGTGCCAGCTGCAGCGCGTCGGCGATCGCCAGCGCGCGGTCGCGCTCCACCGTCATCGCGCGCGCAGCGGCCATGCCGGCGACGATCTGCGCCACGATCGCATCGCCGTCTTCGCCGCGTGGGTTGTCGTCGGTGACGATCGCCACGTCGGCCAGCCGCGCCGCGATCGCGCCCATCAGCGGGCGCTTGCCGGCGTCGCGCTCGCCGCCGCAGCCGAACACGCAGATCAGCTTGCCGGCGCAATGTGCGCGCACCGCGGTCAGCGCCTGCTCCAGCGCATCCGGTGTGTGTGCGTAGTCGACCACCACCAGCGGCTGGCCGTGCAGGCCGCCGAGCCGGCTCATGCGCCCGTTCACCGGTTGCAGCTGCGCGATCACCTCGACGATGCGCGCGAACGGTTCACCCAGCGCACCGAGGCAGGCCACCACGGCCAGCAGGTTGGCCACGTTGAAGCGGCCGATCAGATGGCTGCGGACTGCCCGCGTGCCCCACGGCGTGCGCAGCAGGAACGCCAGCCCTTCGGCCGAGCTGACGATCGCGCTGGCGACGATTTCCGCCTCGCCGTCGCCGGCCATGCTGAAGCGCAGTCGCTGCACGCCGGCAGGCAGCTGCGTCGCCAGCTCGCGGCCGAACGCGTCATCGATGTTGATTGCCGCGCTGCGCAGGCCCGGCCAGGCGAACAGCTTCGCTTTCGCCGCACCGTAGGCTTCCATGCTGCCGTGGTAGTCCAGGTGATCGCGGGTGAGGTTGGTGAACGCGGCCACCTCGTAATCCACCGCGGCCACGCGGCCCTGTTCCAGCGCATGCGAGGAGACTTCCATCGCGACGTGGCTGACCTGCGCGTCACGAAACTCCGCCAGCAACTCCTGCACCGTCACCGCGTCGGGGGTGGTGCGCTCGCCTTCGTGCAGATCACCATGCACGCCGGCGCCGAGCGTGCCGATCGAGGCCGCGCGATGGCCGAGCAGGGTCAATGCCTGCGCCAACAGCTGCACGCACGAGGTCTTGCCGTTGGTGCCGGTGACGCCGACCATCCGCATCGACTCGCTGGGGCGGTTGTAAAAGCGCGCGGCGATTTCGCTGACCTGGTCATGCAGGCCGTCGATCCACAGCACGGGAACCTCACCGACTGCCTGCGGCAGTCGACCCTTTCCGCCTTCGGCACCTTCCCCTGCAAGCTGGGGAAGGGATTCACCTGTCGCCGGCGCCTCGGCCAGCACCACCCGCGCACCGCGCTGCACGGCGCCGGCGGCGAAGGTGATGCCGTGGGCCTGGCTGCCGCGCAAGGCGAAGAACGCGTCGCCGCGCTGCACCCGGCGCGAATCGAGGGTCAGGCCGGTCACCACGATGCGGCCCGTCTCCGGCGCGGCGGCGATCGGCGCATCGGCGATGCCCAGCAGCAACTGGTCGAGGTGGCCGGTGCTCATGGCGTGCCCTCGTCGATCGGGGCATCGTCGATCGGCGCCTCGACCGGCGGCTTGCTGCCGACCAGCCCGTCGACATTCTGCAGCGGCCCGCCCACATACCAGCGGCCGATGTTGTCCGGCGGCACGTCGAGCAGGCGCAGCGCGCCCTCCATCACCTTGGCGAACACCGGCGCGGAGACCATGCCGCCGTAGTAGCTGCCCTTCTGCGGGTCGTCGATCACCACCACGGCGGCCAGGCGCGGGTTCGACGCCGGCACGATGCCGGCGAACGCCGCGGTGTAGTTGTTCTTGGCGTAGCTGCCGGCGCTGGCCTTGTGTGCGGTGCCGGTCTTGCCGGCCACGCTGTAGTTGGCGATGCGCGCCTGCGGCGCGGTGCTGCCCGGCCCGGTCACCGTCTCCATCATGCGGACCAGCTGGGTCGCCACTTCCGGCGAGATGATCTGCTTGGCGGCAACGTCGCCACCCTTGATGAAACTGGGACTGTGCATCACGCCGCCGTCGGCAATGGTGGCGTAGGCGTTGGCCAGCTGCAGCACGGTGACGTTGAGGCCGTAGCCGTAGCCGAGAATGGCCTTTTCCAGCGGCCGCCAGTCGCGCCCGATGCGCAGGTAGCCGGAGGCCTCACCGGGGAAGCCGCTCTCGGTGCTGTTGCCGAAACCGAACGCGCGGTAGGTGTCGTACATCAGCGAGGTGTCGAGCTGCATGGCGATGCGCGCCGCGCCGACGTTGCTCGACTTGGTGATCACGCCGGTCGGCGTCAGCACCCCGTAATTGTGCGTGTCGTGGATGTCGTGGCCCTGGAAATACCAGTGCCCGCCGGTGGTGTCGATGAGCGGGCTGGTTGGCGTGTACTTGCCGCTGGACAGCGCCGCCGCCATCAGGATCGGCTTGATCGTGGAGCCCGGCTCGAGCACGTCGGTCATCGCCCGGTTGCGGCGTTGCCCCGGCTTGCTGCCGCTGAGCGCATTCGGGTTGTAGGTCGGCAGGTTGACCATCGCCAGCACTTCGCCGGTCTTGACGTCGAGCACCACCATCGAGCCGGAGTCGGCCTGGAATTTCTCCAGCGCGTTCTTCAGCTCGCTGTAGGCGAGGAACTGGATGCGCCGGTCGATGCTGAGCGTGAGATTCTGCCCCGGCTTCGGTGCGCGCACCTGCTCAAGGTCCTCGACCACGTGGCCCATGCGGTCGCGGATCACGCGCTTGGCGCCCGGCTTGCCGGCCAACCAGTCGTCGTAGGCCAGTTCCAGGCCTTCCTGGCCGCGGTCGTCGATATTGGTGAAGCCGAGCACGTGCGCGGTCACTTCGCCGGACGGGTAGTAGCGCTTGAACTCGCGCTGGCCGTTGATGCCGGGAATGCCCAGATCCAGCACGGCCTGCGCCGCGGCCGGCGCCATCTGCCGGCGCAGGTAGACGAACTCGCGGTCGGAACGCTGCGCCAGCTGCGCCTTCAGCCCGTCCGCATCCACGCCCAGCGCCTGCGCCAGCGCGGGGATGCGCTCGTCGCTGTCGAGCACTTCGGACGGGTTCGCCCAGATCGACATCATCGGGGTCGACACCGCCAGCGGCTCGCCGTTGCGGTCGAAGATGGTGCCGCGCGACACCGGGATCGGCATCTCGCGCAGGAAGCGCGCATCGCCCTGGCGCTGGTAGAACTGCTTGCGCACCACCTGCAGGTCGAACGCACGCGCCACCAGCCCGATCGAGACCAGGCCCAGCAGGCCGACCACCACCACCATGCGCCGGCGCGCACTGGGGCCGGCGCTGCGGCGCCGGCCGGACTGGGGAGGGGGCGTGCCGTGGTTGCGCCAGCTCATCGCAGCAACCGGATGTCTTGCGGGCGCGGATCGACCATGCCCAGCTTCTGCCGGGCCTCGTCGTCGATGCGCCGCGGTTCGGCGTAGGTGGCCTGCTCCAGTTCGAGCTTGCCGTATTCGATGTTCAGCTCGTCGCGCTGGTTCTGCAGCGCAGTCAGGCTGACGAACAGCACGCGGCTCTCGTGGCGCGTCCACACCACGCCGATCGCGCTGGCCAGCACCGCAACCAGCAGGGTCATCAGGCACAGGGCGCCGATCGCCTTCACGACAACTTCTCCGCCACGCGCAGCACGGCCGAGCGCGCGCGCGGGTTCACCGCCAGCTCGGCGTCGGACGGGAATTGCGCCTTGCCGACCGCCGCCAGCCGCGCCGGGGCGGCCTGCACTGGCGGCCCGCGACGGCTGTTCTGCACACGGCCGGAGTGGTCGCGGATGAACAGCTTCACCGCGCGGTCCTCCAGCGAGTGGAAGCTGATCACCGCCAGCCTCCCGCCGGGCTTGAGCCGTTCCAGCGCCGCGTCCAGCCCTTGCTGCAGCGCATCCAGCTCGCCGTTCACGCGGATGCGCAGCGCCTGGAAGCTCCGCGTGGCCGGGTGCTTGCCCGGCTCGCGCCGGCCGACCACGCGCTCGATCAGCGCGGCCAGCTGGCCGGTACGGGTGAACGGGGTGGCGTCGCGGTCGGCCACGATGGCACGGGCGATGCGCCGGCTGTGGCGCTCCTCGCCGTAGTGCCACAGCACGTCGGCGATCTCGCGCTCGCTGGCCTGGGCCAGGAAATCCGCCGCGCTCTCGCCCTGGCTGGTGTCCATGCGCATGTCCAGCGGCGCGTCGGCCATGAAGCTGAAGCCACGCGCCGCCTCGTCCAGCTGCGGCGAGGACACGCCCAGGTCGAGCAGCACGCCATCGAGGCCGGCGGCGGTTTCGTCCCACTCGGCCAGGCTGGAGAAATTCGCATGGCGGATCGCCACGCGCGGGTCACCGGAGAATTCAGCCCGGGCCGCGGCGATCGCGGTGGGGTCGCGATCCATCAGCAGCAGGCGGCCGTCGGAACCCAGGCGCGACAGCACCGCGCGGGCGTGACCGCCGCGACCGAAGGTTCCATCGAGATAGCGCCCGCCAGCCTGCACGGCGAGTCCCTCCACTGCTTCACCCAGCATCACCGGGATGTGCCGCAAAACTTGCTCGGCCATGCCGCACTCCCGCTCCCGTCCCACGTGTGTCGCCGCGCCCGCTTACAGGCGCAGTTCGGCCATGTCACTTGTGATGTCGTCTTCGCCGATGCTCTGGCGGATCTTGGCCAGGTGGGCCTGTTCGCTCCACAGCTCGAACTTGTTGCCCATGCCCAGCAGCACCGCCTTTTTCTCGATGCCGGTGGTGGCGCGCTGGCTGGCCGGCAGCAGCACGCGGGCCGCGCCATCAGGCTCGACCACGGCCGCGGCACCGACCAGCTTCATCTGCATGTCGCGATGGGCCGCCTTGACCTTGGGCAGCGCGTTCACCTGGTCGCGCACCTTTTCCCACTCTGCGTGCGGAAACAGCCACAGGCAGCCCGCCTCGAACGGGTTGTAAGTGATCACCAGACGATTGGCGCACTCGCCCGCCACCTGCTCCCGATACGCTGTCGGGATGGTCAGGCGACCCTTGTCGTCGATGGTGATGGCGGTTTCGCCCTGGAACACGATTGCTGGACTCCACTAAAACCCACGATTTCACACTGGAGCCCACGATAATCTCGCCCCATGAGACTGTCAAGGGAATTTCGCTTGTGAATCAAGGAGTAAAGGCAGAATGCTGACCATATGTGCAGCATATTCTCAGGAACACCGGCAAGGTGTTTGAAAGCAGGGAAATTTTTATAAATCCCACTGCGCCGATTCGAGTCCGGGCCGGGCAAAATCCGGCCGGATCGGGCGGTGCCGGCACTCCGGGATGAATCGCCGTTCACACAAGCGCCTTCATCACCACCGCGACGCGAGGATCGCGATGGTGATGAAGGCGGGAACGAGGTGGAGTCGGCCTGTAAGCCGGGTTCTGTACGTCTTGCGACGCGACAGTCATTCCTCTCGGCCAGGCGTCGCCGCCTGGCTCCAGCAACCTACCCGGGAACAACGCGGGCCGCGTTATCGTTCCCCTATTTGGTCTTGCTCCGAGTGGGGTTTACCGTGCCGTACGGCGTTGGCCCCGTACGCGGTGCGCTCTTACCGCACCCTTTCACCCTTGCCTGTGCCCTTGCGGGCCATCGGCGGTCTGCTCTCTGTTGCACTGGCCGTCAGCTCACGCTGCCCAGGAGTTACCTGGCACTCTGCCCTGTGGAGCCCGGACTTTCCTCGATGCGCTTGCGCGCGACGCGACTGTCCGGCCGACTCCTTGACCATTGTAATGGCCGGGAGTCGGGAATGGGGCATCGGAATGGGAAAAAGCAGAAGCTCGCGCGCCGCGCTTTTCCGATTCCCTATTCCCCACTCTCCATTCCCCGTTCGCCATACAAGAGTTTGCGTGGCGCGCCGCTGATCGCCGCGGCGAGCTTGGCGGCCTTGGCCGGCGGCAACTCGTCGCGCAGGATGGCAAAGATGCGCCGGCCTTCGGCCAGCTTCGCTTCGGCTTCCTCGCCGCGGCCGGCGACCAGGATCACGCATTCGCCGCGCTGCTGGTCGGGATCGTTGGCCACGCGTTCGGCCAATGCCGCCAGCGGTTCGCCCAGCACGGTCTCGAACAGCTTGGTCAGTTCGCGCGCCAACACCGCCT
The DNA here is from genome assembly GCF_018101315.1 of Rhodanobacter sp. B2A1Ga4. Taxonomy (NCBI): domain Bacteria; kingdom Pseudomonadati; phylum Pseudomonadota; class Gammaproteobacteria; order Lysobacterales; family Rhodanobacteraceae; genus Rhodanobacter; species Rhodanobacter sp. B2A1Ga4. The sequence goes on from NZ_JADBJR010000003.1 coordinate 182,385, forward strand.
CGCGGTCGGCGCCGAACACGTCGCGCATGTCGGCGAGGCTCTCGGCGACGCGGTGCGACGACTCATAGAAGATGAGCGTGCGCGCATCGCCGGCCAGTTCCTGCAGCCGGCTGCGCCGCGCCGCCGCCTTCGGCGGCAGGAAGCCCTCGAACACGAAACGGTCGCTGGGCAGGCCGGCCACCGACAGCGCCGCAATCGCCGCGCACGCGCCCGGCACCGGGATGCAACGGATGCCGGCCGCGCGCGCGGCGCGCACCAGCCGGAAACCCGGATCACTGATCAAAGGCGTACCCGCGTCGGAGATCAGCGCCACCGCATCGCCGCCCTGCATCCGACGCACGATGGCGTCCACCGCATCGCGCTCGTTGTGCTCGTGCAGCGCGATCAACGGCGTGTCGATGTTGTGATGCACCAGCAGCGGCCGGCTGTGGCGGGTGTCCTCGGCGGCAATCACCGCCACCGCGCGCAAGGTTTCGATTGCGCGGGCGGACAAATCATCGCGATGGCCGATGGGCGTTGCGACCACCCACAGGCAGCCTGACTGAACAGATGACATCTGCGAACTCCTGCGCCGTAAGCCGGCAAGTCGATCCGCTATGATCGCGCATTGACGACCATGACGAACAAGGGAACTCCCATGCGCTTCATGCGCCTCTCGCGCGTCGCCGCGATCGGACTGCTGTTTTCGCTGGTGCTGGCCGCCTGCGTGCCGGCGAACGCACCGCGCTCGCCGGCCGAACTCGCCGCCGCGCAAAGTGCCGAAGCGCTGTCCCGGCAAGGCCAGTTCGACCAGGCCGCCCAGGCCTGGCTGGCGCTCGCCGCGCAATCGAGCGGCCACGCCGACAGCTATCGCTTGCTGGCCGCCGAAGCCTGGCGCGAGGAAGGCCAGCTCGATCGCGCTGCCCCGGTGCTGGACAGCATCAAGCGCCAGCGCCTGAGCGGAGACGAGCCGCTGCGCTTCGACCTGCTGCGCGCCGAACTGGCACTCAACAGGCACGACGCCGCCACCGCGCTACGGCTCACCACGCAGCCGAACGTCGCGGTGCCGCCCGCCTTGCAATTGCGCCTGCTGGAGTGGCGCGCCCGCGCGATGGCCGCCAGCGGCGACCGCTGGGGCGCCGCGCGCACCCGCGTGCAGATGGACGGCCAATTGAGCGGCTACGACCATGCCCAGAACCGCAAGCAGGTCCTCGCGCTGCTCAACCAGGTCGGCGTCGAGTCGCTCAAGCAGCGCGCCGCCGCGATGCAGCGCGGCGACCGCATGCTGCCATGGGTGAACGAGGCGCTGAACCAGCTTGGTGTCGCCGTGGCGCAGCCGCCGCCGGACCTGCAGCAGCCGGTCGGCACCCTGTTGCCCGGCGCCGACGCGAACGTGCGCGAAGGCTACAAGGTGCCCAGCCAGGTCGCCCTGCTGCTGCCCGGCGATGGCAATTACGCGGCGGCGAGCACGGCGATCCGCGAAGGCTTCTTCGCCGCCTACCTCGACGCCGGACGCAACCACGCGCCGCGCCCCTCAGTGCGCGTCTACGACAGCCAGGGCACCGCCGAGGGAGCGGTCAAGGCCTACCAGCAGGCGGTCAGTAACGGCGCGCGACTGGTGGTTGGCCCGCTAACCCGTGCTGAAGTCGCCGCGGTGTTCAGCCAGGCGCAATTGCCGGTGCCCTTGCTGGCCTTGAACCATCCCGACGACAAGCAACTGCCCGCCGGCGACACCAGCGAGTTCGGCCTGCTGCCGGAAACCGAAGGCGCCCAGGCCGCCGACCACATGGTCGAACGCGGCCTGCGCCGGGTCTACGTGCTGATCTCCACCGACGATTTCGCGCAGCGCGCGGCCAGCGCGTTCAAGGCCGAGCTGGCCGCGCGCGGCGGCGAACTGGCCGGCACGGTCACCCTGCCGCCGGGCGCGACCACCTACACCAGCCTCATCGCCGACCTGCACCTCCCCGCCAGCGCCGGCACGAACGCAACGATGACACCGGCCGAACCCGTGGCCGCCGGCACCACGGCTGCGCCCGCCCCCAGCGGCGTGGTGAACGACACCGGCATCTTCATCAGCATGCGCCCGGAACAGGCTCGCCTGCTGCTGCCGCAGTTGCGCATCGCGCAGGCGAACCTGCCGGTGGTCGCCACCTCGCACGTCTACGCCGGCAGCGACGACGTCGCCGCGAACCGCGACCTGGACGGCGTGGAGTTCTGCGATGCGCCGTGGCTGTTCGACGCTCAGCCGGGCCTGCCGAACCACGACGGGATCGCCGCACGCCTGCCGGCTGCCCGCGGCGGCGCGGCGCGGCTGTTCGCGTTCGGCATGGATGCGTGGAACCTGGTGCCCTATCTCGACTGGCTGCGCGCCCACCCCGGCAGCTACGTGCCCGGCGCCAGCGGCCAGCTCGCCGCCGACCAGTTCGGCCGCGTGCGCCGCGTGCTGATCTGGGCGCAGTTCCAGAACGGCCTGGCGCGCCCGCTGGGCGGCAGCCTGCAGATGGACGATGTACCGTCGAATGCGCCGCCTGCCACGTCCGGGTCATCGCCAGCGGGTTCCCCGTCGAGCGGAACCTTCCAGCCCGCGACAAACTGATGCGTGCCGCCGGCGACGGCTTCGAGCAGCGCGCCTGTGGCGAACTCGAACGCGCCGGCCTGAAGCTGCTGGCGCGCAACTACACCACCCGCCACGGCGAGCTGGACCTGGTGATGCGCGACGGCGACGCCGTGGTCTTCGTCGAGGTGCGCTACCGCAAGAGCGCCAGCCACGGCGACGCCGCCACCTCGGTCACCGCGGCCAAGCAGGCGAAACTGATCCTGGCCGCACAGCACTGGCTCGCCGCGCACCCGCAACACGCGCGGCGCAATTGCCGCTTCGACGTGGTCAGCTACGACGGTCCGCTAGACGCCATTCGGCGCGACTGGCTGCGCGGCGCGTTCGAGGCCGGCTGATCTGGCGCAGCAACTTCTTCCCGCGAGTGGATTACGCTTTGCCGATGCCCCTGCCCGACGCACTGCTCGCCCGCCTGCGCGAGATCTTCCCCGGCGACGCACTCGCCACCGCCGCCGACGAACGGCGCGCCGCCGCCCGCGACCATTCCCGCCAGGAACACCTGCCCGACGCGGTGGTGTTCCCCACCACCCACGCGCAGGTCGAGGCGCTGGTGCGCGCCTGCCGCGAACACAAGGTGCCGCTCACCGCGCGCGGTGGCGGCACCAGCTCCACCGGCGCCTCGGTGCCGCTGGCCGGCGGCGTGGTGGCGAACTTCATGCGCATGAACCGTATCCTGCGCATCGCTCCGGACGACCGCCTCGCACTGGTGGAACCCGGCGTCACCAACGAGGCGCTGCAACAGGCGCTGGCGCCGCACGGCTTCTTCTGGGCGCCCGACCCGGGCTCGGCGCCGTGGTGCACGGTGGGCGGCAACCTCGCCTGCAATGCCGCCGGGCCGCACGCGGTGAAATACGGCGCCACCCGCGACAACGTACTGGGCCTGGCCGGCGTGGCCGGCACCGGCGAAAGCTTCCGCTGCGGCACGCAGACCAGCAAGAGCGCGATCGGCTACGACCTCACCCGCCTGCTGGTCGGCTCGGAAGGCACGCTGGCAGTAATCACCGAGGCCACCTTGAAACTCACCCCGAAACCCGCGGCGCTGCGCAGCCTGCGCGCCAGCTACCGCGACGCCGCCAGCGCCGCGCAGGCGGTGGCGCGCATCATGGCGCAGCCGGCCACACCCTGCGCACTGGAGTTCATGGACGCGCTGGCGCTGAAGCTGGCGCGCGAACACCAGCCCGAGGCCGGCGTGCCCGAGGCCGCGGCGCTGCTGCTGATCGAACTGGACGGCGCGCCCGATGCGCTGGAGGCGGCCTGCGCCGCGGTCGAGGCCGCCGCCCGCGTGGACGGCCTGGTGCAGCTGGAGGTGGCGCGCGACGAAGCGCAGACCCGCGCGCTGTGGGCCGCGCGCAAGGCGCTGTCGTTCGCCCAGCGCGCGGTGACCCAGCACAAGATCAACGAGGACGTGGTGGTGCCGGTCTCGCGCCTGCCCGCGCTGGTGGACAGCGTACGCGCGCTGTCGGAAAAACACGCCGTGCCGATCGTGAGCTTCGGCCACGCCGGCAACGGCAACCTGCACGTGAACTTCCTGCCGCGCGACGTGGACGAGATCGAGCGCGCGTACGCCGCCCTGCCCGAGCTGTTCGAACGGGTGCTCGCGCTGGGTGGCACGCTGTCCGGCGAGCACGGCATCGGCGCGGTGAAACGCGAGTTCATGCCGCTGGCGCTGTCGGGCGCGACGCTGGACCTGATGCGCGGCATCAAGGCCGCGTTCGATCCGGACGGCATCCTGAACCCGGGGAAGTTGCTGCCTTGAACGACGCCCATCGCACTCCTGGCGAGCCATCGACGACGGAACTGCTGCAACTGTCGCGCCGGATGGATGAGCTGCTGGACGACATCCGCAGCTGTCGCACCTGCTCGCAGCAGAACCCGCCGGGACTGCGCCCGGTGCTGCAGGCGTCGTCGACAGCACGACTGCTGATCGTCAGCCAGGCGCCGGGGCGCAAGGTCGAGCAGACCGGTATCCCGTTCAACGACGTCAGCGGCGAGCGGCTGCGGGACTGGCTGCAGATCGATCGCGACACGTTCTACGACGCCGCGCGCGTGGCGATCGTGCCGATGGATTTTTGCTACCCCGGCAAGGGTCGCAGCGGCGACCTGCCGCCACGCCCCGCATGTGCGGCGATCTGGCACCCGCGGCTGTTTCCGCTGATGCCCCGCGTGCGCCTGACCCTGGCCATCGGCCAGTATGCGCAGGCGGGGCTGCTGGGCAGCGCACGCGCGGCCACGCTCACCGACACGGTGCGCGACTGGCGCACGCACCTGGCCCACGGCGTGCTGCCGGTGCCGCACCCCAGCCCGCGCAACCGGCCCTGGGTGCTGCACAACCCGTGGTTCGAGGCCGAGCTGCTGCCGGTGCTGCGCGCGCGCGTGGCCGCGGCGCTGGCCGACACTGATTGAGCTGCCGCATCGCACCTTGCCGCCTGGCGCTGGCGTCGTCTAACCTGCCCCGCTACAACATCGTGGCCACGGGGCCGACCCCGGCCTTGCAGGGGAACCCTCGTTCATGAGCCTCAAGCTCCGCCTCACCGTACTCAATTTCTTCCAGTACTACATCTGGGGCGCGTGGCTGCTGACCATCGGCACCTGGTGGTTCCAGACCCAGCACTGGTCGGGCACCAGCTTCGGCGCGATCTTCTCGACCATGGGCATCGCCTCGCTGTTCATGCCCTCGCTGGTCGGCATCGTCGCCGACAAGTGGATCAACGCCGAACGCCTGTACGGCATGCTGCAGATCTGCGGCGCCGTGGTGCTGTTCGCGATTCCGCACGTGCAGGGCCCGGAGCAGATGTTCTGGGTGATGCTGCTGAACATGTGCTTCTACATGCCCACCATCTCGCTGGCGATCACGGTGGCCTACAACGCGCTTAAGCAGGACGGCCTGGACGTGGTGAACACCTACCCGCCGATCCGCGTGTGGGGCACCATCGGCTTCATCGCCGCCACCTGGACCACCAGCCTGCTCGGCTTCAAGGCCTCGCCCGCGCAGTTCCACGTGGCCGCGGCCGCCTCGCTGCTGCTGGGGCTGTATGCCTTCACCCTGCCCAAGTGCCCGCCGCGGCTGCGCGCCGCGGAAGGCCGCGGCCTCGCCGACCGGCTGGGGCTGACCTCGTTCACCCTGTTCAAGAACCGCAACATGGCGGTGTTCTTCATCTTCGCGATGCTGTTGGGCGCGGCGCTGCAGCTGACCAACGCCTACGGCGACGCCTTCCTCAGCGACTTCGTCAAAGTGCCCGAGTACGCCAACCTGCTGGCGGTGAAGTACTCCACCATCATCATCTCGATCTCGCAGTTCTCCGAAACCGCGTTCATCCTGACCATCCCGTTCTTCCTGAAGCGCTTCGGCATCAAGGCGGTGATGACGATGAGCATGCTGGCTTGGGTGCTGCGCTTCGGCCTGTTCGCGTTCGGCGACCCGGCCGGCGGGCTGTGGATGATCGTGCTCTCCTGCATCATCTACGGCATGGCGTTCGACTTCTTCAACATCTCCGGCTCGCTGTTCGTCGAGAGCCAGGCCGACCCGAAGATCCGCGCCAGCGCGCAGGGCCTGTTCATGCTGATGACCAACGGCGTCGGCGCCGTGCTGGGCAGCCTGATCGCCGGCTTCGTGATCGACCACTTCTTCACCGACCACAGCTGCAACGACGCGGTGCTGATCTGCAAGGACTGGCACGGCATCTGGCTGGCCTTCGCCGGCTACGCGCTGCTGATGGCGCTGCTGTTCGTGCCGCTGTTCAAGCACCGGCACGACCCGCTGGCGGCACAACGGGCCGTGCCCACGCACTGAACCGGGCGAAGCCGGCGCCACGGCAATTGTTATTGCGAATCATTTTCATTTAACATGCGCCTCCCCAACCGGAGGCTCCCATGTCATCCACCGTTCGCCCGCTCGCCCTTGCCCTCGTGCTCGCCTTCGCCGGCGTCGCCCATGCCGCCGACCAGGAGGATGCCGTTGAACTCCGGCGTGTCGAGGTTTCCGAGAGCACGCTGCGCATGCCGCAAAGCCAGGGCGCGCTGCCGACCACGATCACGGTGATCACCGCCGAGGACCTGCGCCAGCAACTGGCGATCAACCCGGACCTCTCCGACGCCATCGGCAACCTGCTGCCCTCGTTCGCCCCCTCGACGCAGAAACTCAGCTCGCGCGGGCAGACCCTGCGCGGGCGCAATCCGCTGTACATGATCGACGGCGTGCCGCAGTCCAGCCCGCTGCGCAACGGTTCGCGCGATGCCTACACGATCGACCCGGCGATGATCGAGCGCATCGAGATCGTCGAGGGCTCCAATTCGATGCAGGGCCTGGGCGCCGCCGGCGGCATTATCAACATCATCACCAAGCAGGCGCCAAAGCAGGACGGCGTGCGCCAGGAAGTCACCGTCAACACCAGCGCGCCGACCCAAGGCGCGAACGGCCTGGGCTACGGCGCGGCGTACCTGCTGGGCATGCGCAGCGGCGCGTTCGACCTGGTCGCCGGCGCGGCATGGCGCAAGCGCGGCATGTACTCCGACGCGAAGGGACGGCTGATCGGCGTCGACGGTACCCAGGGCGACCTGATGGATTCGCGCAGCACCGACGGCTTTGCCAAGCTCGGCTACGACTTCGCGGGCGCACGCCGGCTGCAGCTGACGGTCAACCGTTTCGACCTGCAGGGCAACGGCGACTACACCGCCGTACCGGGCGACATGGCCGCCGACCTGCCGACCACTTCGGTCCGCGGCAAGCAGCCCGGCGATGCGCCGCGCAACCGCGTGCTGACCAGCAGCCTCGACTACCGCGACCCGCAACTGGCCGGCGGCGAACTGCGTGCGCAGCTCTATCACCAGAAGAACCGCGAGCTGTTCGGTGGCGGCACGTTCGGCACCTTCCAGGACCCGGCCTACGGCCCGGGCCTGCTGTTCGACCAGTCGCAGAACGTGTCGACCAAGGACGGCGCCCGGCTGTCATGGGCGAAGCGCGGCCTGCTCGACGACAAGCTCACCGTGCTGGCCGGTGCCGACGGCTACCGCGACCACACCTTCCAGGAACTGACCCACACCGGCCGCCACTGGGTGCCCGACAGCACCTACACCGGCTGGGCACCGTTCCTGCAGGCCGAGTACTGGCCGCTCGAGTCGCTGTCGCTGTCCGGTGGCCTGCGCCAGGAACACGGCACGCTGGAGGTGCCCACCTTCCAGACGCTGGCGGCTTATAACGGCGTCACCGTGCAGGGCGGCTCCACCCGCTTCAGCAAGACGCTGCCGAACCTCGGTGCGGTCTGGTACCTCACCGGCCGGCTCAACCTGTTCGCCAGCTACGCCGAGGGCTACACCCTGCCCGACGTGGGCCGCGTGCTGCGTGCGATCAACAAGCCCGGCCAGAGCGTGGCCGACTTCCTCGACCTCAAGCCGGTGGTCTCGGACAACCGCGAGGCGGGCGCCGAGTACGCCGGCGACCGCGTGGGCGCGCGGGTGAGCTACTACGTCTCGCGCTCGCGGCTGGGCTCGGTGCTGGTGTTCGACGCGCCGAACCAAGTCTACAACGTGATGCGCCAGCGCACCGCGATCAGTGGCTGGGAGGCGCGCGCGAACTGGCAGCCACTCGATGGCACCCGCCTCGACGCCTCCTTCGCGATCAACCGCGGCCGCTCGGACCGCAACGGAGACGGCGAGGTCGACTCCGACCTCGACGGCGCCAACATCGCGCCGAACCGGCTCAACCTGTCGTGGACGCAGCGCTGGGGCGACGCGCTGTCGAGCTACCTGCAGGTCAGCCACGCCTACAGCCGCGACTTCGCCACGCTGGGCCGGCGCAGCGCGCACTTCGACGGCTACAGCACCGCCGACGCCTACCTGAAGTGGCACACCGGCGGCGCCGGCGACTGGACGCTGGGCGTGCAGAACCTCGCCAACGAGCAGTACATCAACTACGTGGCGCAGACCGTCGGCGACGACGACTCGTACTTCGCCGGCCGCGGCCGCGTGGTCTCGCTGACCTGGCAGCAGGTGTTTTGAGCGGGCGGGCTGCCATCGCCGGACCGACGCCCTGGCGACTGCACGGACGCGCGCGGCAGTGGCTGCAGCGGCTGCACCTGTGGCTCGGCCTCAGCGTCGGCGTGGCATATGCGCTGATCGCGCTCAGCGGCAGTCTGCTCGCCTGGCAGCAACCGTGGCTGCGCGCGGCCTACCCGCAGCTCGGCGGACACGCGCTGCCCGACGCGACCCAGCGCGCAGCCGTGCTCGCGCACATCGCCGCGGAATGGCAGCCGCAGGACCTGCGCGCCGCCGATCTGCCGCTGCCCGGCCTGCCGGTGTGGCAGCTGTATTTCGGCGACGGCACGCGGCGCTATCTCGACCCGGTCAGCGGCGAACTGTTGCTGACGCGCGCGCCGCGCGGCGACGTGCTGCAAGTCGTGCGCGAATGGCATACCCACCTGCTGGCTGGCAAAACCGGCGAGGAAGTGCTGGGCGTGCTCGGCTGGCTGGTGCTGCTCCTGCTGCTGTCCGGGCCGCTGCTGTGGTGGCCGGGCCGGCGCAACCTCGCCGCCAGCCTGCGCCCGCACGTGCAGCCGCCCACCCGGCGCTGGCTGAGCTGGCACCGCAGTGCCGGAGTGCTCACCCTGCCGCTGATCCTGCTGGTCAGCCTCACCGGCACGCTGATGGTCTATGGCGCCGGCACCGGCCGGCTGCTGCGTGCGGTGTTCGCCGAACCGCCACCGCCGAAACCGCCGGCGGCGATCGCGCTGCGCGACACTCCGATCGACTGGGCCGCCGTGCTGGCCGCCGCGCAACGTGCGCTGCCCGGCGCCGCCCTGCATCGCATGACGCTGCCGGGAGCGCACAACGGCCAGCTGGCGATCCGCGCGCAGGCGCCCGGCGAATGGCATCAGGTCGGGCGCAGCACGATCTGGCTCGACCCCTGGAACGCCACCGTGCTGGGCAGCCATGACGCCACCGCCGATGGCGTCGGCACGCGCATCAACAACGCGGTCTACCCGCTGCACTCGGGCGGCGTCGGCGGCCGGGCGTGGCAGCTCGCGGTCACCGTGGCCGGCGTGCTGCCGCCATTCTTCCTGGCGACCGGATTCCTGTTCTGGCGCACGCGCACGCGGCGACGCGGCTGAACAACCCGGTTCATCGCGCCGGAACCGGCGCAGCTACAATGGCGGGATGCAAATCGGCCCCTACCGCATCGACCCGCCGCTGGTGCTCGCCCCGATGGCGGGCGTCACCGACAAGCCGTTCCGCCTGCTGTGCAAGCGGCTCGGCGCGGGCTTGGCCGTGTCGGAGATGACCACCGCCGACCCAAGCCTGTGGCAGACGCGCAAGTCGCTGCGCCGGATGGACCACGCCGGCGAACCCGAACCGGTCAGCGTGCAGATCGCCGGCTACGACCCAACGATGCTGGCCGAGGCGGCGCGCTTCAACGTCGCCAACGGTGCGCAGCTGATCGACATCAACATGGGTTGCCCGGCCAAGAAGGTATGCAACGTGTGGTCCGGCTCCGCACTGCTGCAGGACGAGCCGCTGGTGGCGCGCATCGTGAAGGCGGTGGTGGATGCGGTGGACGTGCCGGTGACGCTGAAGATCCGCACCGGCTGGAACCGCGACAACAGGAATGCGCTGAACATCGCGCGCATCGCCGAGGACGCCGGCATCGCCGCGCTGGCCGTGCACGGCCGCACCCGCGCCGACAAATACGAAGGCGAGGCCGAGTACGCCACCATCGCCGCGGTGAAGGCCGCGGTGCGCATCCCGGTGCTGGCCAACGGCGACGTCTGCACGCCGCAGCAGGCGAAGCACGTGCTCGCCGTCACCGGTGCCGACGCGGTGATGATAGGCCGCGGCGCCCAGGGCCGGCCATGGATCTTCCGCGAGATCGCCCACTACCTCGCCACCGGCGAACTACTGCCCGAGCCCGAACCGGCCGAAGTGGCCGCGATCCTGCTCGGCCACCTCGAACACCTGCACGCGTTCTACGGCGAACCGGCCGGCGTGCGCATCGCGCGCAAGCACCTGGGCTGGTACGCGAAGGACCGCCCCGAGAACGCCGCGTTCCGGCAGGTGGTCAACCGCGCCGAAACCGCCGGCGAGCAGTTGCGCCTGACCCGCGACTACTTCGCCACGCTGGCCAGCGGCGAGCGCCTGGCTGCCTGATGCAGGTGAAAAGCCGAACAGCCGTCCATACGGCTGAATGCGCGGCAACCTCCGGACGAGCTGAACGACGGTGGGCTGCAAAACCGCAGGCGGCGATGTATCATGCCCGACTTCATTTATCTTTCTATCCGTACAAAGGGATATAAACCGCGATGTCCAACTACCTGTTCACCTCCGAATCGGTCTCCGAAGGCCATCCGGACAAAGTCGCCGACCAGATCTCCGACGCCGTGCTCGACGCGATCATCGCGCAGGACCCGCGCGCCCGCGTGGCCTGCGAAACCATGGTCAAGACCGGCGTGGCGATCGTCGCCGGCGAAATCACCACCGGCGCGTGGATCGACCTGGAGGCGATCACCCGCAAGGTGATCCTCGACATCGGCTACGACTCCAGCGACGTCGGCTTCGACGGCGCCACCTGCGGCGTGATCAACCTGATCGGCAAGCAGTCGCCGGACATCAACCAGGGCGTGGACCGCAAGAACCCGGAAGACCAGGGCGCCGGCGACCAGGGCCTGATGTTCGGCTACGCCACCAACGAGACGAAGGACTTCATGCCGGCGGCGATCTACTACTCGCACCGCCTGGTCGAGCAGCAGGCGAAAGTCCGCAAGCGGAAGAACTCGCCGCTGCCGTGGCTGCGCCCGGACGCCAAGAGCCAGGTCACCCTGCGCTACGAGAACGGCGTCGCCACCGCGATCGACGCCGTGGTGCTGTCGACCCAGCATGACCCGTCGGTCAAGCAGAAGGACCTGATCGAGGCGGTGCGCGAGCACATTCTCAAGCCCGTGCTGCCGGCCAAGCTGCTGCACAAGGCCACCAAGATCCACATCAACCCGACCGGCAAGTTCGTCATCGGCGGCCCGGTGGGCGACTGTGGCCTGACCGGCCGCAAGATCATCGTGGACACCTACGGCGGCTGGGCTCGTCATGGCGGCGGCGCGTTCTCGGGCAAGGACCCGTCCAAGGTCGACCGTTCGGCCGCCTACGCCGCGCGTTACGTGGCCAAGAACATCGTGGCCGCCGGCATCGCCGACCGCTGCGAGGTGCAGGTGAGCTACGCGATCGGCGTGGCGCACCCGACCTCGATCTCGGTCACCACCTTCGGCACCGGCAAGATCAGCGACGAGAAGATCGAGAAGCTAATCCGCAAGCACTTCGACCTGCGCCCGTACGGCATCCTGCAGATGCTCGACCTGATCCACCCGATGTACCAGCAGACCGCCAGCTACGGCCACTTCGGCCGCACCCCGCAGCTGGTCAAGGACGCCAACGGCAAGTCCTACACCACGTTCTCGTGGGAAAAGACCGACCGCGCCGAGGCGCTGCGCAAGGATGCGAAGCTGAAGTAAGTCGTTCCGCATGCTGCAGACGAACGGGCCGCCTTGCGCGGCCCGTTTCTTTTGCGACCATGATGACGCGAGCCGGGCCGCGGCTGCCGCTACAATAGGCGGATGTCCCTTATCCAACTGCAACGCGTCGACTTCAGTATCGGCGGCCCGCTCCTGCTCGAACATGTCGATCTGTCGATCGAGGCGAACGAGCGAGTCTGTATCGTCGGCCGCAACGGCGAAGGCAAATCCACCCTGATGAAGCTGATCGCCGGCGAGCTGCATGCCGACGACGGCGAGGTGCGCGTGCAGAACGGCATCGTGGTGGCACGGATGGCGCAGGAGGTGCCGCACGGCACCGAGGGCAGCGTGTTCGACGTGGTCGCCGAGGGCCTGGGTGACCTGGGCCGCCTGCTGGCGCGTTATCACCACCTGCTCGACACCGGCGACTTCGACGCGCTGGGCGACGTGCAGCACCAGATCGAGGCGCAGCACGGCTGGGACCTGGATCGCCGCGTCAGCGACGTGATCACCCAGCTGGAGCTGCCCGGCGAGGCCGATTTCGCCGCGCTGTCCGGCGGCATGAAGCGCCGCGTGCTGCTGGCCCAGGCGCTGGTGCGCAAGCCCGACGTGCTGCTGCTGGACGAACCGACCAATCACCTCGACATCGAGGCGATCGGCTGGCTGGAAAGCTTCCTCAAGCAGTTCGCCGGCAGCATCATCTTCGTTACCCACGACCGCAGCTTCCTGCGCGCGCTGGCCACCCGCATCGTCGAAATCGACCGCGGCGCGCTCACCGACTGGCCCGGCGACTACGACAACTACCTGCGCCGGCGCGAGGAACGGCTGCATGCCGAAGCGCAGGCGAACGCGCTGTTCGACAAGAAGCTGGCGCAGGAGGAAGTGTGGATCCGCCAGGGCATCAAGGCCCGGCGCACGCGCAACGAAGGCCGCGTGCGCGCGCTGAAGGCGCTGCGCAACGAGCGCGCCGAGCGGCGCAACCTCGGCGGCAACGTGAAGATGACCGCGGCCAACGCGCAGGCCTCGGGCAAGAAGGTGATCGACCTCGAGCACGTGCACCAGGCCTACGACGGCCGTGTGCTGATCGACGACCTTTCCACCACCATCATGCGCGGCGACCGCATCGGCATCATCGGTCCGAACGGTGCCGGCAAGAGCACGCTGCTGAAGATCATGCTGGGCGAACTCACGCCGCAGCGCGGTAGCGCGGAGCTGGGCACCGGCATCCAGGTTGCCTACTTCGACCAGCACCGGCTGCAGCTCAACGACAACTTGAATGCGCTGGACAACGTGGCCGAGGGCCGCGAGTACATCGAGCTCAACGGCCAGCGCAAGCACATCATCGGCTACCTGCAGGATTTCCTGTTCTCGCCCGAGCGCGCGCGCGCGCCGATAACCCGCCTGTCCGGCGGCGAGCGCAACCGCCTGCTGCTGGCCAAGCTGTTCGCCCAGCCGTCCAACCTGCTGGTGATGGACGAACCCACCAACGACCTCGACGTGGAAACACTCGAACTGCTGGAAGAACTGCTGACCGACTACCAGGGCACCCTGCTGCTGGTCTCGCATGACCGCGCCTTCCTCGACAACGTGGTTTCCAGCACGCTGGTGCTGGAAGGCGAAGGCCGCATCGGCGAATACGTGGGCGGCTACAGCGACTGGCTGCGCCAGCGGCCGGCACCGCGCGGTGCCGCCACTGCGGGCAAATCTCCCGCACCGGCCCCCGTTGCGCCGGCTGCACCGAAGCGCAAGCGCAGCTTCAAGGAACAGCACGAACTGGAACAGCTGCCGAAACGCATCGAGCAACTCGAAACCGATATCGCCGGCCGCACCGCCGCGATGAACGCGCCGGCGTTCTTCCAGCAGGACAGCGCCACGATCGTCAAGGCGAACGAGGCACTGGTGGCGTTGCAGGCCGAACTCGACACGGCTTACGCGCGCTGGTCCGAACTGGACGGCTGATACTGTTCCGATACGCCATCGTCAGGCAGGTCGTCGGCGTATCATCGCTGGACTACTCTTGCGGATGATCGCCATGTACACGCTCTACTACGCCCCCGGCTCGGCCAACCTGCTGGTGCACCTGGCGCTGCTGGAAATCGGCGCGCCGCACGAGCTCAAGCGCATCGACATCGAGAAGGGCGAGCAGCGCAGCGCGGCGTACCTGGCGGTCAACCCGAACGGCGTGGTGCCGACCCTGATGGTCGACGGCGTGCCGCACGGTGAAGCCGCGGCGCTGGCGATGCTGCTGGCCGAACGCCATCCCGAGGCGGCGCTGACGCCAGCCGCAGGGAGTGCCAAACGCGCCGACTACCTGCAGTGGATGCTGTACCTGGCCAACAACCTGCAGCCGCTGTTCCGCCAGTGGTTCTACCCCGGCGACCACCTGCCCGAAGGCGCCGACACGGTCAAGCAGGCGGCCCGCGCCGGCATCGAGAAGTGCTGGACGAAGCTCGACGCCCACCTTGCCGCGCATGGCCCGTATCTGCTGGGCGACCACTTCAGCGTGGTCGACCTGTACGCGCTGATGCTGATGCGCTGGTCGCGCAACATGCCGAAGCCGGCGACGGCATGGCCGCAGCTGGCGGCACTGGCCACACGCCTGAAGGCGCGCTCCTCGTGGAAGCAGGTCTGCGCGGCCGAAGGCCTGGTCGAATGGGCCTGAGCCCATGAGCGACACCCCCGGTACGGACGCCTGGGCCGTCTACCTGCTCGAATGCGCCGACGGCCGCGTCTACACCGGCATCGCCCGCGACCCCGAGCAGCGCTACGCGAAACACCTCAGCGGCAAGGGCGCCCGCTTCACCCGCTCCAACCCGCCGAAGCAATTGCTGGGCTGGGTATGGGTCGCCAGCCGCGGCGAGGCGCTCAAGCTGGAGATCGCGTGGAAGCGCTTGCCGCGCGAAGCCCGCATCGCCGCCCTGCGCGAAAGCAAACACCCCACGCCCCTGCCGTAGGGCGGGTCAGCCAGTGTTCTGCAAACCTTGCGATACACCATTGACGCAGGCGACCAGGGCCTGCAGCACGGCATCGTCTTCGCCGCCGCCTGCGCGCCAGCGCTGCAGCAGGTCGACCTGCAGCAGGCTCATCGGATCGACATAGGGATTGCGCAGGCGGATCGAGGCGGCCAGGCGCGGCTCGCCCTGCAGCAGCGCGTCGCTGCGCTTGAGTTGCAGCAGCCAGTGGCGGGTGCGCGCGAACTCGGCGCAGATCAGGCCGAAGAACTCCGCGTGCAGCGGGCCGGACAATTTCGAGAACGCTTCGGCGATGTCCAGGTCGCACTTGGCCAGCACCATCTCCACGTCGTCCAGCAGGTTGGTGAAGAACGGCCAGTCGCACGCCACCTCGGCCAGCGTTTCTTCGCCGAACTGCTGCGCGCCCTGCTCCAGCGCGCTGCCCAGCCCGTACCAGCCGGGCAGGATCGAGCGGCACTGGGTCCAGGCGAATACCCACGGGATCGCGCGCAGGTCCTGCACGCCGCGCATGCTGCGCCGGCTGGCCGGGCGTGAACCCAGGGTCATCCGCTCGATCACGTCGACTGGCGTGGCGCTGCGGAAATAGTCGACGAATCCGTCGCGCTCGACGAAGGCGCGATAGCTCTGCCGGCTGGTCGCCGACAGCGTGTTCATCACTTCGCGCCAGCGCTCCTCGCGCGGTTCGTCTTCACGTGGACGCAAGCTGGCGCGCAGCACCGCACCCACGGTCTGCTCCAGGTTGCGCAGTGCCAGCGCGCGGATGCCGTACTTGCGATGGATCACCTCGCCCTGTTCGGTCACCCGCAGCACGCCGGCCACCGCGCCGCGCGGCGAGGACATCAGCGCCGGCGTGATGCGCGCACCGCCGCGGCTGGCCGAGCCCCCGCGGCCGTGGAAGAAGGCCAGGTGGATACCGGCCGCGTTCGCCACTTCCAGCAGTTCCACCTGGGCGCGCTGCAGCCCCCAGCGCGAGGCCAGCGTGCCACCGTCCTTGCCGCTGTCGGAGTAGCCCAGCATCACCCACTGCTGGTCGCCGCGCGCGGCGAGGTGGCGGCGGTAGACCGGATCGTCGAGCAGCGCGCGCAACGTCGCCGGCGCGTTCTTCAGGTCGTCGACGGTCTCGAACAGCGGCGCGACGTTGAGCGGCACGTCGCCCGCCGCATCAACCAGCCCGCCACGCCGCGCCAGCGCCAAGACCGCCAGCACGTCGGCGGCCGAACGCGCCATGCTGATGATGTACAGGCCGGTGGCGTCGCGGCCATGGCTGCGACGGCTGTCGCGCAAGGTGGCGAACACGGCCTGCAGCGACTCGGCATTCGCGTCGCTGCTGTGTGCAAACGCGGCTTCGCCGCTGGCATAGGGGCGCAGCCGGTCGGCGCGTGCACTGCTGTCGCGGGTGGACCAGTCCGGATCGACCAGCAGGGCCGCCAGCGCGTCATCGTGCACGCGCGAATCCTGCCGCACGTCGAGCCGCGCCAGGTGGAAGCCGAAACTGCGCACGCGGCACAGCAGGCGCTCCACCGCATAGGCGCCGGCGTGCACGCCGCGATGCTGCAACAGGCTGTCGGCGATCAGCTGCAGGTCGTCCAGCAATTCGTCACTGGACGGATAGCCGTCCGCAGATTCGTCGCCGGTCAGCGCCAGCCGCGCGCCGACCAGCTGCAGCAGGCAGCGGTACGGCATGTCGGCATGCCGCGGACGGATCTGTGCCGCGGCGGCGGGAAAGCGTGTGCGGTAGTCTGCCAGCCGCACGCGCAGCGCCACCGAGGCGGCGACCCGCCCCTCGGTCTGGCTGAGTGACCGCGCCAGCGTGGCCACGTCCTCGCGGTAGCGCTCCAGCACCAGCGCGCGCTGCGAGTCGAGGCAGTCGGCGATGGTGTCGGCACCCACGTTCGGGTTGCCGTCCATGTCGCCGCCGACCCAGCTGGCGAAGCGCAGCAGCCGCGGCAACCTGATCGCCACGCCGTAGGTCTGTTGCAGTGCCTGCGCCAGCGATTCGTACAGCGCCGGCACGATCCGGTACAGCGGGTTGGCCAGGTAAAAATCCACGTGCTCGCGTTCGTCCTGCACGCTGGGCCGCACCGGCGAGGCCTCGGCGGTCTGCCAGCCGGCGGACAGCGCCATGTAGATGCGGTCGTCGTCCTCCTGCCGCTCCTGCGGCGTGCGCTGCGGGTCGAAGCCGTCGATCAGCGAAGCGACGATCGCCTGTTCCTTCTCCAGCAGCGAGCGGCGCACCGCCTCGGTCGGGTGCGCGGTGAACACCGGCTCGATCCATAGCCGGTCAAGCCAGCCAACCAGTTCGTCGGCGCCCACGCCCTCGGCCTTCAGCCGGCCCAGCACGTCGAGCAGCGACTCCGGCTGCGGCGCGCTGCCCTCGCGCTGGTAGTCGCGGCGACGACGGATGCGGTGCACCCGTTCGGCCGTGTTCACCGCCTGGAAATAGGTAGCGAACGCGCGCGCCAGCGCCTCGGCGTCGTGGGCGTCGAGGCCGGCCAGCGAGACGGCCAGGTCGTCGACCGAAGCGCCCTCGCGGCGACGGCGGATCGCCGCGGTACGCACCTGCTCGACCCGGTTGAAAAACGCGTCGCCACCCTGCTCGGCCAGCATCCGCCCGACCATCGCGCCGAGCCGGCCGACGTCCTCGCGCAGCGGGCCGTCGGGCGGCAGGAATTCGGGTTCGCGACTTTGTTCCACGCAGCTGCTCCAGGGCGGGCCAAGCCCCAGCGTAACCAATCCGGGCGCGGGGGACACCCAACCATGCGGCATAAGCTCATGTCTGCCGTTACAATGCCTCCTCTGTACTGCCCGCCGAGGGGCGCTGCGACCGTTGCCGTGAAGGCGGATCCCATCCGCAAAATCCCCACCTCCCGGTGCGGGTCCTTCACAAAAACGGCCAGGCTCGGCGCGGCACGTTCCACAACGGCGCCCGGTTGCTTGTACGCGAGTCCCTTCGCAGCAGGCCGGCCATCCATGACCGGTCCCTTCGCAAGAGCCTCGCACTAACCGGAGATACGCATGAACGCCGCACTCAAAGAAAACCACCACGACTACAAGATCCGCGACCTGTCGCTGGCCGACTGGGGCCGCAAGGAACTGGACATCGCCGAGCACGAGATGCCGGGCCTGATGTCGATCCGCAAGAAGCACGCCGCCACCTTGCCGCTGAAGGGCGTGCGCGTGACCGGCTCGCTGCACATGACGATCCAGACCGCGGTGCTGATCGAGACGCTGAAGGACATCGGCGCCGACGTGCGCTGGGCCTCGTGCAACATCTTCTCGACCCAGGACCATGCCGCCGCCGCGATCGCCGCCACCGGCACGCCGGTGTTCGCCTGGAAGGGCGAGACGCTGGAAGAGTATTGGGACTGCACGCTGGACGCGCTGTCCTTCCCCGACGGCAAGGGCGGCTTCCTCGGCCCGCAGCTGGTGGTGGACGACGGCGGCGACGTCACGTTGCTGATCCACAAGGGCTACGAGCTGGAGAACGGTTCGAAGTGGGTCGACGAGAAGGCGTCCTCGCACGAGGAGCAGGTGATCAAGAACCTGCTCAAGCGCGTGCACAGCGAGCGCCCGGGCTACTGGCACACCGTGGTGAAGGACTGGAAGGGCGTCTCCGAGGAGACCACCACCGGCGTGCATCGGTTGTACCAACTGGCCGAGGCGAAGTCGCTGCTGATCCCGGCGATCAACGTCAACGACTCGGTCACCAAGAGCAAGTTCGACAACCTGTACGGCTGCCGCGAGTCGCTGGCCGACGGCCTGAAGCGCGCGATGGACGTGATGCTGGCCGGCAAGGTCGCCGTGGTCTGCGGCTATGGCGACGTCGGCAAGGGCTGCGCGCACTCGCTGCGTGCGTATGGCTCGCGCGTGGTGGTCACCGAGATCGACCCGATCAACGCGCTGCAGGCGGCTATGGAAGGCTTCGAGGTCAACACGGTCGAGAGCACGCTGGGTCGCGGCGACATCTATGTCACCACCACCGGCAACAAGGACGTGCTGACGCTGGATCACCTGAAGGCGATGAAGGACCAGGCCATCGTCTGCAACATCGGCCACTTCGACAACGAGATCCAGGTCGACGCGCTGAACGCGATGGCCGGCGTCGAGAAGATCAACATCAAGCCGCAGGTGGACAAGTACGTGTTCCCGGACGGCCGCGCGATCTTCCTGCTGGCCGAAGGCCGCCTGGTCAACCTGGGCTGCGCCACCGGCCACCCGAGCTTCGTGATGTCCAACTCGTTCTCCAACCAGACCCTGGCGCAGATCGACCTGTGGGCGAACAAGGACAAGTACGAGGCCAAGGTCTACATCCTGCCGAAGAAGCTCGACGAGGAAGTCGCCCGCCTGCACCTGGAGAAGATCGGCGTGAAGCTGACCACGCTGACCAGGGAACAGGCTGGCTACCTCGGCGTGCCGGTCGAAGGCCCGTACAAGCCGGATCATTACCGCTACTGATTTGCCGGGAATGGAGAATCGGGAATGAGAGCCCGGTTCTCCCACATGACGGGACGCAGCGATGCGCCCGTTTTTTATGCGTGGGCCCGGGACTCCTCGCCCATCCTGCGGCCGACGCGGCAGCATCCCGCCCCTACCTACAATCTATCGCTTCATCGCGACACAAAGATATATACTCGACGGCACCGCCACCAGGAACCCGTGCGATGCCGTCGATCAGCTTCGAATTCTTCCCGCCCAAGACCGACGAGCAGCGTGCGCAGCTGGATCGGGCGGCGCAAGTTCTGAAGGCGCACCGGCCGGACTACGCCTCGGTCACGTTCGGCGCCGGCGGCTCCACGCTCAGCTATACCGGCGACACCGTGGCGCGGCTGCATGCGCAGCATGGGCTCAACGTGGCGCCGCACCTGTCGTGCATGGGCGGCACCCGCGCGGAGATCGCCGCGCTGCTGGACGGCTACCGCGCGGCAGGCTACCGGCGCATCGTGGCACTTCGTGGCGACATGCCTTCGGGCATGGCCACCGCGGGCGACTTCCGCTACGCCGCCGAGTTGGTGGCATTCATCCGCGAGCACTGCGGTGACCACTTCCACATCGAGGTGGCGGCGTACCCGGAAACCCATCCGCAGGCCGACGACGCGCTGCGCGACCTGCAGCATTTCAAGGCGAAGATCGACGCCGGCGCGAACGGTGCGATCACCCAGTACTTCTTCAACCCCGATGCGTATTTCCGCTTCGTCGACGACGTGCGCCGGCTGGGCGTCGACGTGCCGATCGTGCCGGGGATCATGCCGATCACGAACTACAGCCAGCTGCGGCGCTTCTCCGAGATGTGCGGCGCGGAGATCCCGCGCTGGATCGCCAAGCGCATGCAGGCGCACGGCGACGACGCCGACGCGGTGCGCGCGCTTGGCGCCGAAGTGGTGGCGCAACTGTGCCGGCGCCTGCTCGACGGCGGCGCGCCCGGGCTGCACTTCTATACGCTGAACCGGGCCCGTGCCACGCAGGCGGTACTGCAGCAACTTTCCTGATTCACTCGGCGGGTATGCTGGCGCGATGCACCGGTCGGCCATCCTGCCCTGCCTGATTCTGCTTGCCTGTGCCGCGCCCGCCGCGGCGCAGACGCCGATCCATCGCTGCATCGGCGCGAGCGGCGGCGCCGTGTTCACCGACCAGCCCTGCGCGGCGCTGCAAGCCACTCCGGTCAGCCCGAACGCTCCGTCCGCGCCGGCCACTTCGCCGGCAGCGCCGTCGCCCGTCCTGTGCGCCGCCAGTCCCGACGAACTGCGCCGCAGCGTGATCGCCGCCTTCGCCAGTCGCGACGCCAACCGCATGGCCGGCCTGATGCTGTGGGACGGCGATGGTCGCGGCGCGGTGATCGCGGACATCCGCTCGCTGGCCGAACTGATGAAACAGCCGCTGCTGGACGTGGACCTCCCGGACGGCGCCGCGCCGGCCACTGCCAGCACCGGCATCCCGCCGATCACGGACACCCCGCCCGCGCCGCCGTCGGACGGCAACCAGCTGGTGCTGCATACCGCCGGCAACGACGGCAGCGGCAGCCCGCGCGAACTGCGCTTCGACCTCGTGCGCCAGGCCGGCTGCCTGTGGCTGCGCAGCGCGGATTGACGCAGCCGTTGACGCCGACCCGGCGCCCAGCAGTTATCATGGGCGGTCCCCAATGGAGAATCGACATGGCCCAGCAATACCCCGAGTGGATCTGGCAGAACGGCAGCATCAAGCCCTGGGCCGAGGCGACCACCCACGTGATGTCGCATGCGCTGCACTACGGCTCGTCGGTGTTCGAGGGCATCCGCAGCTACGCCACGCCCGACGGCGCGGCGATCTTCCGCCTCACCGACCACCTGAACCGGCTGTACCAGTCGGCCAAGATCTACGACATGGCGCTGCCGTACACGGCCGACGAACTGGCCGCAGCCTGCCGCGAAGTTATCAAGAAGAACGGCCTGGGCGCTTCCTACCTGCGCCCGGTGGCGTATCGCGGACTGGGCGGCTTCGGTCTCTCCGCCGAGACCCCGATCGACATGGCCGTGGCCGCCTGGCCGATGGGCCCGTACCTCGGCGCCGAGGCGCTGCAGAACGGCATCGACGCCTGCGTGTCGAGCTGGCAGCGTTTCGCGCCGAACACCATCCCGGCCGGTGCCAAGGCCGGTGGCAACTACCTGTCCGGCCAGCTGATCGCGCGTGAAGCGCGCCGCCTGGGCTTCGGCGAGGGCATCGCGCTGGCCTCCACCGGCCTGCTCAGCGAAGGCGCCGGCGAGAACCTGTTCCTGGTCTTCGACGGCGTGCTGCACACTCCGCCGGCCAGCGCCTCGCTGCTCACCGGCATCACCCGCAACACGCTGATGACGCTGGCCCGCGAGGACGGCATCGACGTGGTCGAACGCGACATCCCGCGCGAATACCTGTATCTCGCCGAGGAAGTGCTGATGTGCGGCACCGCCGCCGAGATCACCCCGATCCGCTCGGTCGACGGCAAGCAGGTCGGCACCGGCAAGGCCGGCCGCGTGACCCTGCGCCTGCAGGAACTGTTCTTCGGCCTGTTCGACGGCCGCACCCACGACAAGTGGGGCTGGCTGGAGCAGGTGTGATGTGCTCCCTCCCCTGCACCGCAGGGGAGGGCTGGGGTGGGGTCGCTCTTCGCCAAGCCAACGTCAAAAGCTACCCCCTCCCGGCCTCCCCCTGCTAGCAGGGGGAGGAGCGAAGCCGCTGTACTCCCTCCCCCTGCATCGCAGGGGAGGGTCGGGGTGGGGTCGCTCTTGATCTTCGCTCCCGGCAAGCCCGGACAACCCCTCACCTGAAGGACTCCCTGCGGTCACCAACCTCCCCCATGGCAAGGGGAAGGAGCTCACGGCGTCAGCTGAACCTGATGCTGGCGATCGCACCGTTGGCATCGGCGCGCGGGCGCATCGAGACGTCCCAGCCGTAGAGCTCGCACAGCCGGCGCACGATCGCCAGGCCGAGGCCGGCGCCGCTGCCGCCGGCGCCTTCGCCGCGCACGCCGCGCTGGAACAATCGCTCGGCGTCTTCCGGCTTGATCCCGGGGCCGGTGTCGATCACCTCGATGCGGCCGTCACCCACTTCGACGTGCACGCTGCCTTCGAGCGTGTACTTGATCGCGTTGCCGATCAGGTTGGTCAGCGCCACCGACAGCACCGAGGCCGGCGCGTTGACGTTGACCGGCGCGTTGACGGCAAGGTCGATGGTCAGCGGCTTGCCACGCATCTGCGGGCGCTGGCTCTCGATCACGTCGGCGGCGACCTTGCCCACCTCGGTGGTTTCGCCGCGGGTCGGGCCACGCCGTTCGGCGCGTGACAGCAGCAGCAAGGCCTCGATCAGCTCGGTGGCCTGGCGCGAGGCACGCTCGATGCGCTTCAGCCGCTCGCTCAGTTTTTCGGTGAGGTCGGGCGAGCCCTGCAGCAATTCGGTGGTGCTGGCGATCACCGCCAGTGGCGTGCGCAGCTCATGGCTGACGTCGGAGTTGAACTCGCGGTCGCGCTCGACCATCGCGGTGAGCCGCGCCGAATATTCGTCCAGCGCGTGAGCCAGCTCGCCCACCTCGTCATCGGCGAAATGCAGTGCCAGCGGTTCGGCCTTGCCGGCCTTGCGGAAGTCGCGCAAGCGTTTGGCCAGCTCGCTGACCGGCTTCAGGACCTTGCGCGACAACCACAAGCCAATCGCCAGCGATAACAGGCTGAACAGCAAGACGGCGCCGACCAGCGACAGGATCAGCTGCTGCTTGCCCAGGTCCTCGCGGCTGATGTCGTAGATGACGAACGCGATCAGGCCGTATTTGCGGCTGACCGCCAGCTTGTAATGGCGTGGACGACCCGACTCGTCCACGTCCTTCATGTCGTAGACGCCGTTCGTCAGGTTCTGCCAGGCCAGCGGCGCCTTGTAGATCGTGCGGTCGCTCCACAGCCAGGCGTCGATCAGGTCGGATTTCAGCGGCAGGTCGGGGTGCAGGTGCTTGTTCTCGACCGCCTGGTCGACGTCGTGCTGCAACGCCGACACCACCAGCTGATCTTCCACCTTCGCGCGCACGTACAGCGCGGCCACGGCAAACAGCGCGCTGAGGCCGAAGCCGAACAGCGCGAAGGAGACGATCAATCGAAAGCGAAGCTTACGCCTGGACTGCATCCGGCTCGACCATCCGATAGCCAATGCCGTGCCGCGTGTGGATCAACGGCTTGTCGAACGGTTTGTCGATCGCCGCACGCAGACCGTGGATGTGCACGCGCAGCGAATCGCTGTCCGGCAATTCCTCGCCCCACACGCGCTGCTCCAGGTCCTGCCGGGTAACCACCGACGGGCTCGCTTCCATCAGCGCCTGCAGCAGCTTCAGGCCGATCGGGTTCAGCTGGATCGACTTGCCCTCGCGGTTCACCGTGAGCGTGTCCAAGTTGAAGGTGAGGTCAGCCACCTTCAGCACGCGGCTCTGCGGGCCCTTGCCGCGGCGCGCCAGCACTTCCAGCCGCGCGGCCAGCTCCTGCAGCGCGAACGGCTTGGTCATGTAATCGTCGGCGCCGGATTCGAAGCCGGTCAGTTTCTGCTCCAGCGCGTCGCGTGCGGTCAGCATCAGGATCGGCGTTTGCTTGTGCGCCTCGTGGCGCAGCTTGCGCGCGACCTCCAGGCCGTCCATGCCGGGCAGGGTGAGATCGAGCACGATCACGTCGAAATCATGCACCACCGCCAGATGCAGACCGGTTACGCCGTCGCCCGCGAAATCGACCACGTTGCCCCGGTCTTCCAGATAATCGCCAATGTTGGTCGCGATATCGCTGTTGTCTTCGATCACCAGTACGCGCATGTGTCACTCCTGCACAGCTGGCGCACGGGCCGGCTGTGGCTGCAAGCTTAACAATCTTGGGTGAAGCCGGCGCACCGGCCACACCGTGAAACTGAATGGGGGGTCGCGCAGGCAATAAAAAGGCCCAGATGCGCGACTCGCCGTCGCCACCTGGGCCCAAGCTACTGCCCCGATACCATTGTCTGCCGTCACCGGGCCATTCAGGCCATCGTGCCGCAAAAAACAGTGAGTGCTTTATAGGGGGTCCGTGGTTACGGTGCGGTTAACCCGTTCTCGTCTGGCCACACTGCCCTCTTCGCGATGCCCAACGGGATGGTGCCACCCTTGCAAGCAGCAGCGCTCAGGCCTTGACAGGCTTGCGGCGCGGGCGGGACTCGGCGCACACCTCGCGGGCCTGCGCTTCCAGCAGGTCCATGATCGCGCCGGCCACGTCGACGCCGGTGGCTGCCTCGATGCCTTCCAGCCCCGGCGAGGCGTTCACTTCCAGCAGCAGCGGGCCGCGGTTCGAGCGCAGCAGGTCCACGCCGGCAATGCCCAGCCCCAGCGCAGCAGCGGCACGCACGGCGATGCGCTTCTCCTCGACGCTCAGCGTGGCCGCCATCGCCGTACCGCCGCGATGCAGGTTCGCGCGGAAATCGCCGGGCGTGGCGTCGCGCTGCATCGCCGCCACCACCTTCTTGCCGACCACGAAACAGCGCAGATCGCTGCCCTTCGCCTCGGCCACGAACTCCTGTACCAGGAAGTTCGCGTACAGCCCGCGGAATGCCTCGATCACGCTCTGCGACGCGGCGCGCTTCTCGGCCAGCACCACGCCGGTGCCCTGGCTGCCCTCGTTGAGCTTGATCACGTGCGGCGGATCGCCGAGCAAGGCCAGCACGTCGTCGGTGTCGTCCGGGTTGTCGCCGAACACCGTTACCGGCATGTCGATGCCCTGCGCAGCGAGGATCTGCAGGCAGCGCAGCTTGTCGCGCGCGCGCAGCACCGCGTCGGACGGGTTCGGCGTGTACACGCCCATCATCTCCAGCTGGCGCAGCACCGCGGTGCCGTAGAACGTGCTGGTGGTGCCGATGCGCGGGATCACCGCGTCGATGTCGCGCACTTCCTTGCCCTTGTAGCGGATCGACGACGCACCTGGCGCGACGCGCACGTAGCAGCGCAACGGATCGAACACGCGCACCACGTGCCCGCGCACGCGCGCGGCCTCGACCAGGCGCTTGGTCGAATAGAGTCGGGTGTTGCGCGACAGGATCGCGATCTTCATGGGCTGACCGTCATTGAAGGCCCGTGGCCACCGCCAGTGGCCGCGGCTGGGTATAGGAGCGCGCCGGGTCCACCGCAAAGCGCCCATCCAGCGCACTGCGGCCCAGCAGCATCGGAAACAGCATATGCCGGCGATCGGTCAGGTTGATGTCGACGCTGAAGCGCTGCCCGGCCAGTTGCAGCTCACTGCGGATGAACCAGCGTTCGGTGCGCCGGCCGCCGGTGTCGGTGACCGTGCGGCGGTCCAGCGCCGGCGCCTCGCAACGGGTGTCGACCAGCTGGCGTCGCCCGACATGCAGGGTGAAACGCAGCCAGGTTGCGCCGTCGCGCTGGAATTCTTCGAGGGTGTCCACATGCAGCGAACTGCTGCGCGCGCCGGTATCGAGCTTGGCCTTGAGCACGCCGATACCCAGCTGCGGCAACGCCAGCCGCTCCCGCCAGCCGAGGGTGATCAGATCCGCCATATGGGTTCGGGGAGTCGCTCGGGGGACCGGGGATTGGAGCGGGTGAAGGGAATCGAACCCTCGTCAGTAGCTTGGGAAGCTACAGCTCTACCATTGAGCTACACCCGCCTTGGCCGGCGGATGGTAACCCGGGATTCGCGTGGTTGAAAAGCTCGCGGGAACGAAGAGCACCCCTCCCCGGCCCTCCCCTGCCATGCAGGGGAGGGAGCAGAGCGCGCAGCTCCACGACCGGTCCCCCTGCACCGCAAGGGAGGTCAGGAGGGGGTGAGGCTCTTGATGCCTGGCTGGACGAAAGGTGCTCCGCATGCACAGACGGCGGCGCGGCGCCCAACGCGTGCTGAACGACCCTCTGCGCATACTCTGGCGAGGGTCATCGCCGGCCCGACAATGCACGTTGACCGCACCATGACGAACACCCGCCCCGCTTCCGTCTCATACGCCCGCCCGAAGGAGAGCCGCATGCCCAGGTTTGCCGAGCCCCCTGTTTCGTGGCGCCGCCGCTGGCGGGCACTGGCGTTCATGCTGCTGTGCGTGGCCGCCGGCCTGACCCACGCGCAATCCGGTGCCGACGACAGCGCCGACCCGCCGAGCCGGGTGGCGCGGCTGTCGTACATCGCCGGCGACCTCGGTTTCCTGCCCTCCGGCGCGAGGGACTGGAGCGATGCCAACATCAACCGCCCGCTGACCACCGGCGACAAGCTGTCCACTGCCGCCGGCGCACGCGCCGAGCTGGAGTTCGGCGGCGGCACGCTGCGCATCGACGGGCGCACCGACTTCGGCCTGCTCGACCTCAACGACAACCTGGCCCAGGTCGAGCTGACCCAGGGCACGCTCAGTCTCACCGTGCGCCACCTCGACGACGGCCAGAGCTACGAGATCGACACTCCCACGGTGGCGCTGGTGGTCGACCAGCCCGGCACGTTCCGCGTCGACGTCGACGACCGCGACGGCAGCACCCGGGTCACCGCGTTCGACGGCGGCGCCACCGTGTTCGGCGAGAACAATGCGCAGCGCCCGATCAACCCCGGGCGCAGCTACCGCTTCAACGACGCCAGCCTGTCCATGGTGACGATCACCGACATCGACGGCGGCGACGCATTCGACGACTGGGCCAGTCGGCGCGACCACCGCTACGCGCAGTCCGGCAGCGTCCGCTACGTCTCCGACGAGGTGGTCGGCTACCAGGACCTCGACCAGTACGGCGCATGGCGGGACACCGGCGAGTACGGCGCGGTGTGGTTCCCGCGCGACGTCGGCCCCGGCTGGGCGCCGTACCGCAACGGCCACTGGGCCTACATCGCGCCGTGGGGCTGGACCTGGGTGGACGATGCGCCGTGGGGCTTCGCGCCGTATCACTATGGCCGCTGGGCCTACGTGGGCGGCGGCTGGGGCTGGATCCCGGGGCCGCGCAGCGTGCGCCCGATCTACGCGCCGGCGCTGGTTGCCTTCGTCGGCGGCGGTGGCTGGTCGGTCGGCATCGGCACTGCGCCGGTGGGCTGGTTCCCGCTCGGTCCGGGCGAGGTCTACAACCCGTGGTACCGCTGCGACCGCGACTACTACACGCGCGTCAACGTCACCAACATCTACGTGCACAACACCGTCAACCGCACCACCGTCATCAACAACATCAACAACCAGTACAACTACTACCGCACGGGCCGTCCGTTCCGTGAGGCCCGCTACGCCAACCGCATGGCACCGCGCGGCTTCACCGCCGTGCCCGGCCGCAGTTTCGCCGAAGGGCGCCGGGTGCAACGCGACCTGCTCAATGTCGATCCGCGCAAGCTCGCCAGCGCACCGGTGCCGGTGCGCGGCATCGATCGCTTGCGCCCGCAGGACAACGCCAACCGGCCGCCGCGCAGCGCGCACGTGCGCGACCTGCCCGCCGGCGGCTTCGACCGTGAGGTGGTAGCGCGTCGCGCACCGCCAGCGGTTCGCGAGGCTGCCTTCCGCCCCAGCGACAACCGCTTCGCCACGCCGCGCAGCAACGTGCGCGTGCTCGACGACACAGGGCGGTCCGGGCGCAGCCAGCGCCCGGACCTGACCGACCGCAACGACGCCGGCCCGCGCCGGCCGGCGACCCTGCCCGGGCAGCCTCCGGTCGTGCCGCGCATCACCGCGGCCAGCCCCGGGAACCAGCCGCAGACGCCGCGTGATGCTGCCGAGCTGCGCTCGGCCCGCTTCGCCCATCCGCGTGGCCGCGACGACGCAAACCGCCCCGAGGCGGTGCCGCGCCCGGCCGTCAGCTACATTGCGCCCGCCGCCGAAGATCGGTCGCGCGCGAACCCCGACAACCGCCCGCTGCCGTCGGAGCCGGCGCCGATCCGTCGCGCCGAATCCCGCCGCCTGCCAACGCCAGCGGACGATGGTCGCTTCCAGCGCTACCCGTCCGAACGCGCCATGCAACAGCAGCGACCGCAGCCGATGGAACCGACATCACGCGAACCGGCCGCGCCGCGCTTCCAGCGGCCCGAGCCCGCTTCGCGCGAGTACGTGCGCGAAGCACCACGCCCGCTGCCCGCGCCGGACCGCAGCGAACCGATGCCGCGCTACGAGCCGCAGCAACGCGCGATGCCGGAACCGCGCGGCATGCCGGAACCTCGCGCAATGCCGGAACCCCGCGCAATGCCGGAGCCGCGCGGCATGCCGGAACCCCGCGCCATGCCAGAGCAACGCGCGATGTCGGAACCCCGCGCCATGCCGGAGCAACGCGCAATGCCGCAGCCGCGCGCCGAATCACCGCGCCCGCAACGCGGTGAGCCGCAACCGTCCAACCGCAAGCAGCAGGCGCGGGAGGATCAGGGGCAGCGCTGAGGCCAGGAGCCTGACCCTCCCCAGCCCTCCCCTACAAGCAGGGGAGGGAGCAGAGCGGCTAGTTTCCCCCTCCCCGGCGTGAAGGGAAGGCTGGAGTCAGGCCGTACAATGCGCGGATGCCCACGACCGACCCCACCATCCCCGAACACCTGCGCCGCATCCGCAGCTTCGTGCTGCGCGAAGGGCGCATGACACCGGCGCAGCAGCGTGCCTTCGACACTCTGTGGTCGCGCTACGGCATCGACTACCAGGGAGCCCCGCACGACTTCGCTGCGAACTTCGGTCGCGCGGCGCCGCTGGTGCTGGAGATCGGCTTCGGCAACGGCGAGGCACTGGCCTGGGCCAGCGAGCACGACCTGGCGCGCGACTTCCTCGGCGTCGAAGTGCACGGCCCCGGCGTGGGCCGGCTGATGAACGCGCTGGCCGCGCGCGACGCCGGCAACGTACGGCTGTACAAACACGACGCGGTGGAAGTGCTGCAGCACGAGATCGCTCCGGGCACGCTGACCGAGACGCGTATCTGGTTCCCCGACCCGTGGCACAAGAAGCGCCACAACAAGCGCCGCCTGATCCAGCCCGAATTCGTCGCCCTGCTCGCCTCGCGCATGGCCCCCGATGGCCTGCTGCACCTGGCCACCGACTGGCAAGCCTATGCCGAGCACATGCTGGAGGTGATGGAAGCGGCACCTGCATGGCGCAACGCCACCGGCCCTGGCGAATACGCCGAGAAGCCCGCATGGCGCATCGAGACCCACTTCGAGCGGCGCGGGTTGAAGCTGGGGTATGGGGTGTGGGATTTGCTTTACCGAAAAGGGTGACCCCACCCCAGCCCTCCCCTACTTCGCAGGGGAGGGAGCACAGCGGTCAGGCCGGGCAGCTTTTCTTAGGGAGAGGCACCGCTCTACTCCTCCCCTGCGAAGTAGGGGAGGGTTGGGGTGGGTCAGGCTTTTGACCTTTCCTCCAGCACCCGAAAAACCTCCGCCAGTACATCCTGGGTGCGCAGCAGCACATCGTCGTTCCAGAAGCGCAGCAAGCGGTAGCCTTCGCGTTCGAGCGTCGCAGTGCGCCGCCCGTCGTACGCCAACGCATCAAGATGCTGCCCGCCATCCAGTTCGATCACCAGGCGCGCCGGCATGCAGACGAAATCCACGATGTAGCCAGCCAGCGGATACTGCCGGCGGAATTTGTGGCCGGCCAGTTGCTCACGGCACAGGAAGTACCACAGGCGGCGCTCGGCATCGGTGCTTTTGTTGCGGAGTTGGCGGGCGCGGATCCATTTGAGCTGCACGGCGAGTCCTTCGCTGGGCTGGGGCGAAAAGCGTAACCCCCTCCCGACCTCCCCCTGCAAGCAGGGGGAGGAGCAAAGCGCTGTACTCCCTCCCCTGCTCGCCCCGCAAGGGGACTTCCTTCGGTCGCAGGGGAGGGCTGGGGTGTGGTCGCTCTTCGCCCACGGTTCACCAGCAACCGCACCACCCCGCTTATACTCACGCTCATCTGCCCAGGGACGAATCGACAGCAGCGTGAAGCTTCCACTGCCCCGCCGCATCCACCGCAAGCCGCTGCGCCGCAGGGACGCCGGCTGATGGCACTTTCTCTCACCCCCGAAATGATCCTGGTGCTCGGGCTGGTGGGCTTCACCATGCTGATGCTGGTGCTGGAGTGGATCCGCGCCGACATGGTGGCGTTGCTGGTAGTGGTGGTGATCGGGTTGACCGGGCTGATTCCGTCCGATCGCGTGTTCAACGGTTTCGCCGGCAACGCGGTGATCGCGATCATCGCGATCATGATCATGGGCGAGGGGCTGGACCGCGCCGGCGTGCTCAACCTCACCGCGAACTTCGTGATGCGCATGGCGCGCGGCGTGGAATCGCGCCTGGGCGTGGTGATCAACCTGGTCGCCAGCCTGTTCAGCGCGGTGATCCCCAGCCAGGCGCTGGCAGCGCTGATGATCCCGGTGTCGAGCCGGCTGGCGGCACGCACCGGCGTGCCGCTGTCGCGGCTGTTGCTGCCGATGGCGTTCTGCATTCTCACCGCCACCAACACCACGCTGATCGCGAACTCGCCGCTGATCGTGCTGAACGACCTGATCGCCAGCGCCAACGTGAACCTGCCGCCGGGCGCGCACACCATCCCGAAGTTCGGCCTGTTCAGCGTCACCCCGGTCGGCCTGACCCTGGCGCTGCTGGGCGTGGGCTATTTCTACTTCTTCGGCCGCAAGCTGCTGCCCGGGCACGAGGACGAGCGGCTGAAGGTCACGCCCGGACGCACCGAGAGTTACTTCGCCGAGACCTATGGCATCGTCGGCGAGACCGCCGAGCTCACCGTCACCGCGGAAAGCCCGCTGGTCGGCATGAGCATCGGCGAGGTCGAACAGTTGCACGAGGCGCCGCTGATCCTGGCGATCAAGAGCGGCAACGACGCGCGCATGGCGCCGCCGGCCGACCACGTGATCTGGGTCGGCTCGGTGCTCGGCGTGCTCGGCCCGCGCGAGCAACTGAACCAGTTCGCCAACAACCAGCTGTGCCGGTTGTCCACCCGCATGCGCCAGCTCGGCGAGCTGTTCAACCCCACCCGCGCCGGCATTTCCGAGGTGGTGATTCCACCGGTGTCGCGCTTCATCCGGCACACCGTGGGCGAGCTGCGCCTGCGCAAGCGCTTCGGCATCTCGGTGCTGGCGGTGAACCGCGGCGACCAGGTGTTCCGCGACGACGTGCGCGCGGTCAGCCTGCGTGCCGGCGACACCGTGGTGTTGCACAGCAACTGGCGCGACCTGTCGCTGGCCGCGGAAGACCGCGACCTGGTCGTCGTCACCGACATTCCGAAGGAGCAGCAGCGGCCGGGCAAGATCTGGCAGGCGGTGGGCTTCTTCGTGCTGGCGAAGTGCCTGGCGCTGTTCACCAACCTCGACCTGTCGGTGGCGATGATGACCGGCGCGATCGGCATGCTGCTGTCCGGCGTGCTGAACATGGACGAGGCGTACAAGGCGATCAACTGGAAGACGATTTTCGTGACGGCGTGCCTGATCCCTCTGGGCTGGTCGATGGACGCCACCGGCACCGCCGCGTGGATCGCCCAGGTAGTGCTGGATCATCTGGGCAGCGCGTCGCCGTGGCTGCTGCAGCTGTGCCTGGCCGTGCTCACGTTGCTGTTCTCGCAGGTGATGTCCAACGTCGGCGCCACCGTGATGATGGTGCCGATCGCAATCAGTGTGGCGGTAGCCACCGGCGGCAACCCGTCAGCCTATGCGCTGATCGTGGCGGTGTCCTCCTCCAACACCTTCCTGCTCAGCTCCGGCCACCCCGCGCTGATGATGGTCACCGGCCCCGGCGGCTACAAGGGCAAGGACTTCCTGCGCGTGGGCGCGCCGCTGACCCTGCTGGTGCTCGTCGCCACCTTGATCGCGATCAACCTGCTGTTCCGCTGAATGTACCCCGGGCAAGCGACAGCGGCACGCATCGCTGGTATTTTCGCCGCCGGACCTCGCGCCGCATGACGCACCGCCAACAGCAACAGGGGATACGCACTTGAACGAACCCAGGATTGCCATCGTCGGACTTGGCTACGTCGGGCTGCCGCTTGCGGTGGAGTTCGGCCGGCAGCTGGACACCGTCGGCTTCGACACCAGCACCAGCCGCGTCGACGAACTTCGCCAGGGCCGCGACCACACGCTGGAGACTTCCACCGAGGAACTCGCCGCCGCAAGCCGGCTGCGCTTCACCACCGACGCTGCCGACCTCGCCGGCTGCAACGTGTTCATCGTCACCGTGCCCACTCCGGTGGACGAGGCGAACCGGCCGGACATGCGGCCGCTGGAAAGCGCCAGCGCCAGCATTGGCAGCGTGCTCAAGCGCGGCGACGTGGTGATCTACGAATCCACCGTCTACCCCGGCACCACCGAGGAAATCTGCGTGCCGGTGCTGGAGCGGGTTTCCGGGTTGCGCTTCAACCACGACTTCACCTGCGGCTACAGCCCGGAGCGGATCAACCCCGGCGACAAGCTGCACCGGCTGCCCACGATCACCAAGATCACCTCCGGCTCCACTCCGGAGACGGCCGACTTCGTTGACGCGCTGTACCGTCGCATCATCACCGCCGGCACGCACAAGGCGTCCAGCATCAAGGTGGCCGAAGCGGCCAAGGTGATCGAGAACACCCAGCGCGACGTCAACATCGCGCTGGTCAACGAACTGGCGATGATCTTCAACACCATGGGCGTCGACACCCAGGACGTACTGGACGCCGCCGGCACCAAGTGGAATTTCCTGCCGTTCAGGCCCGGCCTGGTCGGCGGCCACTGCATCGGGGTGGACCCGTACTACCTCACGCACAAGGCCACCATCCTCGGCTACAACGCCGAGCTGATCCTCACCGCGCGCCGCATCAACAGCCGCATGGGCCTGCACGTGGCACATCGGGTGATGCGCCTGATGGCGAACAAGCGCATCCACGTGGTCGATTCGCGCATCCTGGTCCTGGGGTTGACCTTCAAGGAGAACTGCCCTGACCTGCGCAACACGCGCGTGGTGGAAATCGTGCGTGAACTCGAAACCGCACATGCCCGGGTGGACGTGTACGACCCTTGGGCCGCCCCCGACGAAGCCGAGGAAAAACTCGGCATCCGCCCGATCGATGCCCCGGCTGCCGGCAGTTACGACGCCATCGTGCTGGCCGTGGCGCACCAGGCCTTTCTCGACCTGGGTAGCGAGGGCATCCGCCGCTTCGGTCGCGAGCACTGCGCGGTGTTCGACATCAAGAGCCTGCTTCCGGTCGCCATGGTCGACGGCCGGCTGTAGCCCGGGTTCCGGCCACCAGTCGGATATGGCGCCCGATCAGGTGCCGTCCTGCGCCAGCCTCACCTCGCCCGCTTCGACCTGTACCGCCACCGCGCGCAGGTGTTCGCCGCGGCAAGGGCCGCCGATGCACAGGCCGTCGGCCCGGTTGAAGGTGGCGCCATGCACGCAGCAGGTCAGGGTGTCATTCTTCAGCAGGAACTTGCCGGGGGCGTAGTCGAGGCGGCGGCCGGCGTGCGGGCAGACGTTGAGATAGCCGCGCACCTCGTCGCCCCGGCGCAGCAGGATCAGGCTTTCCTCGCCATCGGCCAGCACGGCGTCGACCGCGGTGGCGCCGCCATCGGGGATCTCGTCCAGGCGGCACAGCACCTGCCGGTTGGTCGACTGGGCGAGAGTGAATGTATCCATCGGCACTTGCCTCGGGGGCTGGATGGCCCCATGGTTGCACGCGTAAGTCGTTGATTTTAACACACGGATTTTTAACACATGCGCTTCGTCCTGCCGCTTCACCATCGTCCCCGCCATCCGCTGGCGCGTGCCCTGTCGCTGCTGCTCGGCATCGCGGTGCTGGGCGTGCTGCTGGTGTTCGGGCTGGTGGTAGCCGGCGTGCTGCTGCTGGGCGGCCTGGTGTGGCTGGCCGTGCGCCAGTGGAAGCTGGCTGCCGCCCCGACCCGTCCGGCCGCCGCCAGGGCAGAGGCGAAGCCGGCCGTGCTGGAAGGCGAGTTCGTGGTGATCCGCCAGGGGCGGCCGGTCGCGCATTGAGCAAGGCACAGGGGAACCGACGGATAATGCGCCGTCCCCCCACGATCCGCCCCCATGTCCGACACCCCTGCCACCCTCGCGGCCGAAACGCCGCGCAGCCTGACTGATCCCCGCTTCCTGATACCGCTGGCGCTGCTCGCGCTGTACGTGATCTGGGGTTCGACCTACCTGGGCATTCGTTTCGCGCTGGAAAGCTGGCCGCCGTTCCTGCTTGCGGGCGTGCGTTTCCTCGGCGCCGGCATGGCGCTGTACGGCTTCCTGCGCTGGCGCGGGATGGCCCCGCCGACACCGCTGCAATGGCGCAACGCGGCGGTCACCGGCCTGCTGCTGCTCGGCATGGGCAACGGCCTGGTGTGCTTTGCGGAACAGCGGGTGAGCTCGGGCATCGCCGCGGTGGCGGTGGCCAGCATGCCGCTGTTCGCGGCGCTGTTTTCCGGCATGTATGGCGAGTGGCCACACCGGCGCGAGTCGATCGGCCTGGCCATCGGCTTTGCCGGCGTGATCGTGCTGAACCTGGGCAGCAGCCTGGCCGGCTCGTCGATCGGCGCGGCTGCCCTGCTGGTGGCCGCGGCCGCCTGGGCGTTCGGCTCGGTGTGGAGCCGGCGCCAGGTGATGCCGCCAGGCCCCATGAACACCGCCGCGCAGATGATCTGCGGCAGCATCGCCCTGCTCGGCTTCGCCCTGCTCAGCGGCGAACGGCTGCCGGTGCACCCCAGCCTGCGTTCCAGTCTGGCGATCGTCTACCTGGCGGTGTTCGGCTCGATCATCGCGTTCAGCGCGTACCTGTACGTGCTCAAGCACGCGCGCCCGGCGCTGGCCACCAGCTACGCCTATGTGAACCCGCCGGTGGCAGTGCTGTTCGGCGTGCTGCTGGCCGGCGAGCATGTCGGGCCGTTCGACCTCGCCGGCATGGCGATCATCCTGGCCGGCGTGGCGGTGATCACGCTGGCGAAGCAGAAGCGGTAGATCAAGAGCGCTACCCCCACCTGACCTCCCCCTCCCTGGCAGGGGGAGGGATCGACTGTGCGGTCTCAGTCCCTCCACGGTAACGGAGGGGCGCACAGCCTTGCTCCCTCCCCTGCTTGCAGGGGAGGGTTGGGGTGGGGTGGGGTTGCTCTTCAGCCGAAACCAGGATCAAAAGCGTTACCCCCTTCCAACTTCTCCCTGCCTTGCAGGGGGAAGGGCGAACGAGGCGTCGCCTGCGGCGACGCGACTTCGTTGCATTGAAGCAAGGAGATCGACCATCGTCGCCTTGCCTGCGCGGCCACTGCGGCGCGACGATGTTGCAATTCACCGGCGGAGAGCAGCATGAACGCGAGGCAGGACGGATGGATGGCGCGTGCGGCGTTGCGCAGCGCGGCGTGGGCGGAGCGCTGGTTTCCGGATGCGTGGGTGTTTGCTGCGCTGGGCGTGGTGGTGGTGGCACTGGCCGCTTTCAGTTTTGGCGCCACGCCGACGGCGACGGTCGCCGCGTTCGGCGACGGCTTCTGGAGCCTGATCCCGTTCACCATGCAGATGGCCTTCGTGGTGATCGGCGGCTACGTGTTGGCCACCGCACCGGTGGTGGCGCGCTTCATCGACGTGCTGGCGCGCGCGCCGCGCACCGGCCGCGGCGCGATCGTCTACATCGCGCTGGTCAGCATGCTGGCCTCGCTGCTCAGCTGGGGCTTCTCGCTGGTGTTTGGCGGGCTGCTGGTGCGTGCGCTGGCGCGGCGCGGGGACCTGCGCATGGATTACCGCGCGGCCGGCGCGGCGGCGTATCTCGGCCTGGGCGCGATCTGGGCGATGGGCCTGTCCTCGTCGGCGGCGCAGTTGCAGGCAAACCCGGCCAGCATGCCGCCGGGGCTGCTGGCGATCACCGGCGTGCTGCCTTTCAGCCAGACCATCTTCCTGTGGCAGTCGATCATGCTGACCGGCGTGCTGATTGTGGTGTCGCTGCTGATCTGTTGGTACACCGCGCCGTCGGACGCGAACGCGCGTACTTCAAAGGATTTCGACGTGGGCGAAACCTCGACGCCGGCGCTGCCACCGCGCACGCGCCCAGGCGAATGGCTGGAATACAGCCCGCTGCTGTCGATGGCGATCGGCCTGCTGGGTCTGGGCTGGCTCGGTCACGAGTTCGCCAGCAAGCCGGCGGTCACCGCGATCGCCAACCTCAACACCTACAACTTCCTGTTCCTCACCCTCGGCATCCTGCTGCACTGGCGCCCGCGCAGCTTCCTCGACGCGGTGGGCCGCGCGGTGCCGAGCACCTCCGGCGTGCTGATCCAGTTTCCGCTGTATGGCGGCATCGCCGCGCTGCTCACCCACGTACCCGGCGCTGACGGCGCCACGCTGGCCCACCGTTTGTCGAACCTGTTCGTGCACGTCGCCGGCACCGAGAGCTTCCCCGCGGTGATGGGCGCGTACTCAGCGATCCTCGGCTTCTTCGTGCCCTCCGGCGGCGGCAAGTGGCTGGTCGAGGCGCCGTACGTGATGCAGGCGGCGAACGACCTGCACGTGCACCTGGGCTGGGCGGTGCAGGTGTACAACGCGGCCGAGGCGCTGCCGAACCTGATCAACCCGTTCTGGATGCTGCCGCTGCTCGGCGTGCTCGGGCTGAAGGCGCGCGACGTGGTGGGTTACACCTTCATGCAGCTGGTGGTGCACGTGCCGCTGGTGCTGGGCATGTTGTGGCTGTTGGGCATGACGCTGACTTACGTGCCGCCGGTGATGCCGTGAAACACCCATCCGAGCGCAGCACGGGAGCGCCTTAGTACCCCGCCACGACGGCACCGGGGAGCCCCGGCAGCATGGTCTCCATGCATCACCGCGACCACGCATCGGCGTCCCTCGTCTGTCACTCTGCTCCGACCGCACCCGGTCAGGCTTTGTTACGCTTGCGGCCATGAACTACACCATCGCCACACCAGCCATCCCCAGTCTGCCGATCATCGGTTCCGACCAGCGCTTCCCGATCCGCCGGGTGTTCTGCATCGGCCGCAACTACGCCGAGCACGCGCGCGAGATGGGCGCCACAGTGGACCGGGCCGCGCCGATGTTCTTCTGCAAGCCGGCCGACGCGGTGGTCGCCGATGGCGCCGACGTGCCCTATCCGCAGGCCACCGCCGACCTGCACCACGAGGTGGAGATGGTGGTGGCGCTGGGCGCCGGCGGCCGCGACCTCACCCCGGATGCAGCCGCCGCCATGGTCTGGGGTTATGCCGTGGGGCTGGACCTGACCCGTCGCGACCTGCAGGCGCAGGCCAAGGCGAAGGGTCACCCATGGGATGTGGCCAAGGGCTTCGACCACTCCGCCCCGGTTTCCGCGCTGCGCCGGGCGGGTGAGGTGGCAGTGGACGGACAAACCGTGCTGCGGCTCAGCGTGAACGGCGAGCGGCGTCAGCAAACCGTGCTGGGCGAGATGGTGCACGACGTGCCGCACATCCTGGCCGCGCTGTCCACGTTGTTCGAGCTGAAAGCCGGCGACCTGGTCTTCACCGGCACCCCGGCCGGCGTGGCCGCGCTGCAGCGTGGCGACCGTTTCCACGCCGAGCTGGTGGGCGTAGCGGAGCTGGACGGACACATCATCTGAGAGCCCGTTCATGATCCGGGACTTCCACGCGACCTTCATCTGTGCGCGCCTACGTTGTCGCGTTAGAGTTGCATAGCCATCCGGCCCAACCCGAGGGGAGTAGACGCAGCATGAGCATGATCAGCGAGTTCAAGGCCTTTGCCATGCGTGGCAACGTCATCGACCTGGCCGTCGGCGTGGTCATCGGTGGCGCGTTCGGCAAGATCGTCACTTCCCTGGTCGACCAGATCATCATGCCGCCGATCGGCTGGCTCACCGGCGGCATCGACTTCTCCACCATGAAGTGGGTGCTCAAGCCCGGCGACGACAGCGACCCTAAGCACAAGATCGCCGAAGTGGCGATCCAGTACGGCGCCTTCATCAACACGCTGATCCAGTTCCTGATCATCGCCTTCGCGATCTTCATGGTGGTCAAGGCGATCAACCAGCTCAGCCGCAAGCAGGAAGCGGCACCCGCCGCGCCGCCGGCCGACGTGGTGTTGCTCACCGAGATCCGCGACCTGCTGAAGAACAAGCCGTAACCGAACGGCGATTACCGGCTTCGCAGGGCATGCAATGCCCGCCCTGCGAAGCCGCACTCCGCTACCCATGACTTCTGGCCTAAGCGGCAACCGGCAGCCACGCCATAATCGGGGTTTCCCACGCGGAGTCCCCCGATGCGCCGTCTTCCCCTCACCCTGCTCGCCGCCGGCCTGCTGGCCAGCGGCATCGCCAGCGCCGCCACCACCACGATTCCCGCCGCGGCCGTAAAGACGGCCGAACAGCTGCGCGACCAGGCGCTGCACGACGACACCGCGTACAAGGTCACCGCCTCGCTGACCACCGAGGTCGGCGCGCGCCTGGCCGGCAGCGAGGCCGATCGGCGCGCGGTCGACTGGGCCGTGGCCAAGTTCAAGGAGCTCGGCTACGACAAGGTCTACACCGAGCCGGTGACCTATCCGCTGTGGGTGCGCCGCAGCGAGCACGCCGCGATCGTGGCGCCGTTCCCGCAGCCGCTGACGCTGACCGCGCTGGGTTATTCGGCCGGCACGCCGAAAGGTGGGCTGAGCGCCGAGGTAGTGAAGTTCGACACGCTGGATGCGCTGAAGGCAGCCGACCCGGCCAGCATCAAGGGCCGGATCGTCTACATCGACTACCGCATGCGGCGCGCGAAGGACGGCCACGGCTACGGCATGGGTTCGGCCGTGCGCACGATGGGTGCGGTGATTGCCGCGGAAAAGGGCGCCGCCGCCTACCTGCTGCGCTCGGCCGGCACTGACGCGCACGAGCGCGCGCCGCACACCGGTGTCACCGGCTTCCGCGACCCGGCCAAGGCGATCCCCGCCGCCGCGCTGGCCAACCCCGACGCCGACCAGCTCACCCGCGTGCTCGCCTACGGCAAGCCGGTCACGCTGAAGCTCGACCTCGACTGCGGCATCACCGGCGAGTACACCGGTGCCAACGTGATCGGCGAGATCACCGGCCGCAAGTATCCGAAGCAAGTGGTCGCCATCGGCGGCCACCTCGACTCGTGGGACCTGGGCACCGGCGCGATCGACGACGGCGCCGGCGTGGCCATCGCGATGGCCGCCGGCAAGCTGATCCGCGACCTGCCGCAGCGACCGGACCGCACGATCCGGGTGATCGCCTTCGCCAACGAGGAAATGGGCCTGTGGGGCGGCCGCGCCTACGCCGACAAGCACGGCGCCGAGGTGGCGAAGTTCCAGCTCGGCACCGAGTCCGATTTCGGCGCCGGCCCGATCTGGCGCATGAGCGCCAGCGTGAAGCCCGCGGCGCGCGACGCGATCGGCCAGATCGCCAAGGTGCTGGCGCCGGTCGGCGTGGCCTACGACGCCACGCGCCCCGGTGGCGGTGGTTCGGACCTGTCGCAGATGCACGCCAAAGGCATGGCCGCGCTGTCGCTGACCCAGGACGGCACCAGGTACTTCGACTGGCACCACACCCCGAACGACACGCTGGACAAGATCGACCCGAAGGAACTGGCGCAGAACGTGGCGGTGTACGCAGCGTTCTCCTACATGGCCGCCCAGGCCAGCGGCGACTTCGGCTCCGCACCCGGTGCGTTCGCCAAGGACGGCGCCGGCGAGTAAACAGCTGTGCTCCCTCCCCTGCTCGCAGGGGAGGGTTGGGGAGGGGTCGCTCTTCGCCGCAAGATCGAGAGCACCCCCTCACCCGAAGGACTCCCTCCGGTCGCCAACCTCCCCCTGCCATGCAGGGGGAGGAGCCCGACGCTATTTCGCGTAGTACGCCCCCGAGGCCACCAGCGGCTCGGGCACGCAGAACGTCTTCGACATCACCGTGATCGCGATCGGTACCAGCACTTCCTTCTCCACGCCACCTGCCTCGGCGCACGAGGTGCCCGGCGGCAGCTGGTAGTGGATGATGCGCACGGTGTATTGCGGGCAGACGTCCGAACAGGGGTGCTCGGCCATCACCGGCACGCCGTGGTAGCGGCCCACCTCGAACGTGGTGTGCATCAGCGCGGCCTTGTCCCACGGCTTGCCGGCCCAGGCCTGCAACGCGGCGGCGTCCATCGACGCGGAGGTGCCGGCATGGACACAGGCGGCCACGCTGGCGGCGGCGAATACGGTGGCGATCGTGCCCAGGCTGCGCATGGCCGCTCCCTCGATGACGGAGCGGCCAGCCTAGTCGCGGGCGGCCGGACGCCGCAAGCTAGCGCGCCGGCGACGTCCGGCCCGTGCGCCGGAAACGCTGCTGCAGCTGGTCCATCCACAGGTAGATCACCGGCGTCAGGTACAACGTGAGCACCTGCGAGAACAGCAGGCCGCCGACCACCGCCAGGCCCAGCGAGCGACGCACCTCGGCGCCCGCGCCGATGCCCAGCGCAATCGGCAGGGTGCCGGCCATCGCCGCCATGGTGGTCATCATGATCGGGCGGAAGCGCACGCGGCAGGCATCGGCGATTGCCTGCGCCGGCGCCATGCCTTCCTCGCGCTGCCGCTCCAGCGCGAAGTCGATCAGCATGATCGCGTTCTTCTTGACGATGCCGATCAGCATCACGATGCCGACGAAGGCGAACAGGTCCAGCGAGGCGTGGAAGATCACCAGGGTCAGCAGCGCGCCGACCGCGGCCGCCGGCAGGCCGGACAGGATGGTCAGTGGATGGATGAAGCTCTCGTACAGGATGCCCAGCACCAGGTAGATCACGAACACCGCCAGCAGCAACAGCATGCCCATGCCCTGCAGGGATTGCTGGAACGCCTGCGCGGTGCCCTGCACGCTGCCGCTGATGGTGGCCGGCAGACCCAGCTTGCCCAGCGCGCCGTCGATGCTGGCCACCGCGTCGCTGAGCGACACGCCGGGCGCCAGGTTGAACGACACCGTCACCGCCGGCAGCTGGCCCTGGTGGTTCACCGTCAGCGCCTGAGGCTCGCGGGCGAAACTCGCCACCGCGCTCAGCGGCACCAGGCTGCCGCGGTTCGAGGTGACGTACAGCTGCGACAGCACCGCCGGGTCGTCCTGCAGCCTGCGCTCGACCTGCAGGATCACCCAGTACTGGGTGGACGAACCGTAGATGGTGGAAACCTGGTTCTCGCCGAAGCCGATGCCGAGCGCGGTCTGCACCTGCGCCATGGTCAACCCCAGCGGCGCCAGCTTGGCGCGGTCGACCTTGACCACGATCGACGGGCTGTTGAGATCCAGGTCGTTGGTGACGTCCTCGAAACCCGGCAGCGCGGCAAACGCGCGGGTCACCTTGCCGCTCCACTCGTACAGCTGATCGAGGTTCACCGACTGCAGCGTGTACTGGTACTGCGCCTTGGATTGCCGCCCGCCGATCTGGATCGCCGGCGCGTTCTGGATGTAGCTGCGGATGCCAGCCACCGTCGCCAGCTTCGGCCGCAATTCCTGGATGATGCCGTCCGGACCAAGCTTGCGCTGGTGCGCCGGCTTCAGCAGCAGCAGGATCGAACCGTTGTTGATCGTGCTGCGCGCGCCGCCCGCGCCCACGGTGGACATGTAGCCGGCGATGTTCGGATCCTTCGCCACGATGTCGACCAGTTGCTGCTGGCGCGCCAGCATGCCCTCGAACGACACGTCCTCCGGTCCTTCCGTGTTGATGCGCAACTGGCCGCTGTCGCCAGCCGGGATGAAATCCTTCGGCGCGACATAGAACAGCAGCGCGGTGGCCAGCAGGCTCACGCCGAAACCGGCCAGCACCAGCCGCGGGCGCTCCATGCACCAGCGCAGGCTGTCCGCGTAACCACGCTGCACCGCGCTGAAGCCGCGGTCGAAGCCGGCAATCAGCCAGTTTTTCCTGTCATGGTCGTGCGCCTTGACGAAGCGGCTGCACAGCATCGGCGTCAGCGTGATCGCGACGATGCCGGAAATCAGGATCGCCACGCTGATCACCACTGCGAACTCGTGGAACAGCCGGCCCACGATGCCGCCCATGAACATCACCGGGATGAACACCGCGATCAGCGACAGCGTCATCGAGAAGATGGTGAAGCCGACCTCGCCGGCGCCCTGCAGCGCCGCCTCGTACGGCGGCACGCCCGCCTCCATGTGGCGCACGATGTTCTCCAGCATCACGATCGCGTCGTCCACCACGAAGCCGACCGCCAGGGTCAGCGCCAGCAGCGAGAGATTGTCCAGGCTGTAACCCAGCGCGTACATCACGCCGAACGTGCCCAGCACCGAGATCGGCAGCGCCACCGCCGGAATCAGCGTGGCCGACAGGTTGCCGAGGAACAGGTAGATCACGAACACCACCAGCGCACCGGCCAGCAGCAGGGTGAACTGCACGTCGTCGACCGAGTCGCGGATCGACTGCGAGCGGTCGTACAGCGTGTCCAGCGTGATCGACGGCGGCAACCCGGCGCGAAAGCTTGGCAGCACCGCCTTGATCCGGTCCACCGTGGCCACCGTGTTCGCGCCCGGCTGGCGCTGGATCGCCAGCACGATCGCCTGCTTGCCGTTGTACGAGCTGACGCGCTGGTCGTCCTGCACGCTGTCGCGCGCCGTGCCGATGTCGCCCACGTGCACCGGCGCGCCGTTGCGGTACGCCACCACCACGTCGTTGTAGGCGGCCGCGCGCAACAGCTGGCCGTCGCTGCGGATCGGCAGCTGCTGGCGCTTGCCGTACAGCGAGCCGGTGGACTGGTTGACGTTGGCGTCGGCGATCGCGTTCTGCACCTGGTCGATGCCGATGCCGGCCGCCGCCAGCCGGTCCGGGTCCACGCTGATCCGCACCGCGTATTTCTGCGAGCCGTACACGTTCACCTGCGCCACGCCGT
This sequence comes from Rhodanobacter sp. B2A1Ga4, assembly GCF_018101315.1. Lineage (NCBI taxonomy): Bacteria > Pseudomonadati > Pseudomonadota > Gammaproteobacteria > Lysobacterales > Rhodanobacteraceae > Rhodanobacter > Rhodanobacter sp. B2A1Ga4. Next base: position 225,646 of record NZ_JADBJR010000003.1, read on the forward strand.
CGATCATCGACAACTGCTGCGCCAGCTCGGTCTCGGCGTACTCGTCGACCTGGGTCAGCGGCATCGTCGACGAGCTCATCGCCAGGTACAGGATCGCCGCGTCGGCCGGGTTGACCTTGCGGAAGGTGGGCGGCGTGGTCATTTCCTTCGGCAGCTGGCGCAGCGCCGAGGAGATCGCCGCCTGCACGTCCTGCGCCGCCGCGTCGATGTTGCGGTCCAGCTCGAAGCTCAGCGTGATCGAGGTGGAGCCCAGCGCGCTGGTCGAGCTCATCGAGCTGATCCCGGCGATGGTCGACAGCCGGCCTTCCAGCGGCGTGGCCACCGCCGACGCCATCGTCTCCGGCGAGGCGCCCGGGAGATTCGCGCTGATGCTGATGGTGGGGAAGTCGACGTTCGGCAACTCGTTCACCGGCAGCTGCGGATAGGCGACGATGCCGAACACCAGCAGCGCCGTCATCAACAGCGTGGTCATCACCGGGCGGCGGATGCAGAGCTCGGGGATGTTCATCGGCTCAGCCCCGCTTGACGGTGGCGGCACTACCGTCGACCAGCAGCATCTGGCCTTCGGTCACCACCTGTTCGCCGGCTTTCAGGCCCTTGTCGATGACGGTGCGCCCGGCGCTGGTCGGGCCGGGGGTGACGTAGCGCTGCTGCACCTTGCCGTCGGCAGCGAGCACGAACACGAAGCTGCCGCTGCTGGAACTCTGCAGCGCATGCACCGGCACGCTGACCACGCCGGCCAGGCGCGTGGTGGGCAGGCTCACCTGCACGAACTGGCCGGGCGTGAGCCGGTGTTCGGCGTTGTCGAAGCGTGCCTTCAGCACGATGGTGCCAGTGGTGGCGTCGACCGCGTTGTCGATGAATTCCAGCGTGCCGGCCAGCGGCGTGCCGTGGTCGCCGGAGACGGTCACCTGCACGACGATCGCACCGCTGGCCTGCGCGGCGCGCACGGCGGGCAGGCTGTCCTCGGGGATGTTGAACGCCACGCGCACCGGCTCGACCTGGTTGAGCACCACGATGTCGGTGCTGTCGGCGCTGATCTGCGCGCCGGGCCACACCAGCGGCGCGCCGGCGATGCCGTCGAACGGGGCGCGGATGCTGGCGTAGTCGAGCTGGGTTTGCGCCAGTTCCTGCGTGGCGCGGTCGCTCTGCAAGGTGGCGCGGGCCACCGCCAGGTTGGCCTGGTACAGGTCGTAGTCCGCCTTCGAGACGAAACCCCTGGCCAGCATGTCGGCATAGCGCCGCTGGTCGGCCTGCGCCTTCTGCAACAGCGCCTGGTCGCGCGCCACGCTGCCGCGCGCCTGGTCCAGCTGCGCCTGCAACAACCGCGGGTCGATCTGCGCCAGTACGCTGCCCTTGCGCACCAGCGCACCGGGCGTGAACGACAGCGACTGCAGCTGGCCGGAGACCCGCGCGCGCAGGCTCACCGTCGACCACGCCTCGACCCGGCCGACCAGCTTCAACGACAGTTCGACGTCGCCCCGGATGGCGCTGGCCACCTCCACCGGCACCGCCGCCGGCGTCCTGACGGCCTTGCTGCTGTCGCCGGCGCCGCGCCGAAAGTGCATGGCAAGCGCGATCGCCAGCAGGACGGCCACCACAAGGACGATTTTTTTCCAGGACATGCGCGGGGACTTCTCGATCTTCGCGCCACGCGCGGTGGCGATGGCGGGGTTCTTGCGCGGTCGGGGAACCGCAGGGCCGGTGACCATGCACCAAGCTCGTTACAACGTGTGTGACGGCGTCAGGTTGACCCCCGCAAGACACGCCAGGCGTCCACTATGCCGCGGATTCCGCGGTGCACGACCCCAACCTATGGCACTGGCCAGTGCCGCCGCAGGCGCGCATCAGGGCGTGCCGTCACCCTGCTCCAGCGCCAGCAGGTTGTCCTTGATCCGACCGATCACCGCCAGTGCCTGCTGCAGCTCGTCGTGGTCGATGCCACGGGTGGCATCCTTGCGCAGCTCGCGCGCGATGATCTCCATGTCGCCCACGATCACCCGCGCCTGCTCGGTGACGTACAGCCGCCAGGCGCGCCGGTCCTTCGGGTCCGGCCGGCGCTCGACGAAGCCGGCAGCCTGCAGGCGGTCGATCACCCGGCCCACCGCGATCGGCTCCATTTCCAGGAACTCGGCCAACTCGGTTTGCCGCAGGCCTTCGCGGTGGTACAACACCTTGGTTGCACGCCATTGCGCACGGGTCAATCCGAATTTCACCGCGCGCCGGTCGAAGTGCTTGCGGAACAGCAAGGTCACGTCGCTGAGCAGGTAGCCGAAGGAAAGGTCTTCCGTTTTCGCCATGATCCGTTGCCGCTCCGCCGCGCCAATGCCTGCCCGAAGCATAAGGTAAGCCGCCGATCCATGCCCATCGAAGTCATTCATGCCGACATCACCCGCCTGGCGCCGGACGCCATCGTCAACGCAGCCAACCCCGGCCTGCTCGGCGGCGGTGGCGTGGACGGCGCGATCCACCGCGCCGCCGGGCCAGCGCTGCTCAAGGCCTGCCGCGCGCTGCCCGAAACCGTCCCCGGCGTACGTTGCCCCACCGGCGAGGCGCGCATCACGCCCGGCTTCGGGCTGCCCGCGCGCTGGGTGATCCACACGGTCGGCCCGGTCTGGCACGGCGGCGACGAGGGCGAAGCGGAATTGCTGGCGCGTTGCCACCGCAATGCGCTGCACCTGCTGCGCGAACGGGCGCTGCGCACGATCGCGTTTCCGGCGATCAGCTGCGGCATCTACGGCTACCCCGCCGCGCAGGCCGCCGCGGTGGCGGTGGCCACATTGCGCGACGCGCTGGCTGCTGCGGACGACGACATCGAGGTGACGCTGTGCTGCTTCAGCGACGCCATGCGCGCGGTGTTTCAGCAGGCGCTGGCGCCGTAGGCGGACACCGCCCCGATCAGGCGCGGCAGTGCCCCCCCTCAGCACTAGCCGCTAGTGCAGCTTGAACGGATACAGCGGCGGCAACCCGGAGTCCTCGCTGGCTGCCGCGGCACGCCAGGCAAAGCCGCGCTTGAACGCCTCGGCCAGGTTCGTGCCGGCGTCCGGCGCCGGCGCGCCGGCGTAACGACGCTGCTGCAGCGCGTCGATGGCGGCGCGTTGCGCGGCATCGTCGAGCGCTGCGGCCAGCTCGCCCAGATGCTGGATCGCCGGCCGCTCCGCCCGCGCCCAGGCCAGCAGGCTGTGTACCTGCGCGGCCGGGTCGCCACCGCGTGCCGCGGCGAGGAAGGCCAGCTGGCTGTTGCGCGCCGAGGTGCGCGCTGCGGCCGGCGGTGTCGCCGACGGAACGCGGCGACGGCGCCGCCACAACCACCAGGTCAGCGCGCTGAGCAGCCACAGGCCGAGGCTGGCCAGCGCAATCCAGCGCCAGGGCGTGGATGCCGGCGCGGCGGCGAGGCCAGGTGATGCAGCCACCTCGTCATGCACCTGCGCCGTTGCGGCGGGTGCCGGCGTGGCCGCCGCACCGATCGCCGGCAGCACGCTGACGCTGTGCGCGGGGATCTGCGCCACTTCCATCTTGTCGGTCAGCACGTTCCACCACTTCAGCGTGGTGGCGGGAATGGTCAGCGTGCCGGCGCGTTCGGGCACGATCGCGAACGACTGCTGGCGCCGACCGATGATCCACTGGCCGTCCTGGCGGTTGCCGGTGACCGGCTTGTCCGGGTACACCGTGGCGCCGTCCAGCGGCGGCAGGCTCAGCGCCGGCAGCGCCTCGTACGACAGGCCGGTGGCTTCAAGGGTCATGGTCAGGTTCAGTGGCTGGCCGACCCGCGGCGACGCATCCCGCGCGGTGGGCCAGCCGTCCAGGCTCAGGCTCAGCTGGCGTGCCGGCAACCACGCGCTGCCGCCCCAGTCCGCCGGCGCCGGTTTCACCTCGATGGTCTGCGCGGGCGCGCTGGCGGTGACCGGCACGGTGGCGCCAAAAAAGCTGTTGGGGTCGCGCGGATCGGCGGCCTCGCCCTGGAAATCCACCGGCGGGATCTCGACCTGCCCGGCGTGCTGCGGAATCAGCGCGTAGCGTTGTTCCAGCACGTGGTAGGTGCGCCCGCCGCGCTCGGCGTCGTAGTTCAGGCCCTTGCCGAGCGCGCTGACCTCCACGCCGTCGACCTGCGGCGGTGACGGCGCGTCGCCGCCGATGCGGTTGGCGTAGTACAGGCGCACCACGTAGGTCAGTTGCTGGCCGACGTAGCCGTGCGCCGGCTCGACCTGCGATTCCATGAAGACGTCGCGCTGGGTGGCAGCGGCGGCGGCCGGGTCCGGCGCGGTCACGGTGAGCTGCAGCGGCGCGGTGCGGCCGCCGGCCACGCTCAGCGCGGGGATCTGCAGCACGCCGACGTGGCGCGGCCACAGCGCCACGCCGAAGGTCAGTTCCGAGCTGGCCTTGCCGTTGATGATGCTGAGGCTGCTGTTCTGCGAGGTGCCGAGCAGCTGGAAATCCTGGTTCAGCGCGCGCAGATCGGGTGCGACGACGCCGCCGGTGTCGCCCTGCACGCGCACGTTGAGCGTCACCGTCTCGCCCAGTTGCACGTGGTCGCGGTCCAGCGTGGCGGTCACCGCGGCCGCACTGGCCAGCGCCGGAATCGACGCCAGCATCAACAGGCAGCTGCACACGACATGTCGGAACTTCACGGCTGTTGATCCTCGCTCGGCGCGCCGCCGTGGCGCTGCTGGTATTCCAGTTCGAACTTGCGCCGCAGCAGCGCGCCGGGATCATCCGGCACGCGCTGCAGGGCGTGGCGCAGGTCGGCCGGCAACTTCGCCTGCGGGTCGTCCTTGGCCAGCGCGCCGAGCTGGTGCCCGGCCTTGCTGTCGCCCGGTTTCGCCAACGCGGCGTCCATCTGCTGCTTCAACGCCTGTCGCGCCTGTTCCGCTTGCGCCTTCTGCTCGGCCTGCTGCTGCGCGGTCTGCGGTTTGGGTTGACCGGCGACGCCCTGCTCGGACTTGCCCTGCTGCGATGCGTTGTTGCCGGACGGATCCTGCTGCGACTTGCCGTCCTGGCCCGGCTGGCCGGACGGCTCGGCGTTCTTCGATGTGGATGACTGATCCTTCGCATCCTGCTTGCCGCTCTTGCCCTGCTCGCCCGACGACGACTGGTTCTGCTTGCCGCCGTGGCCCTCGTGTTCCTTCTGGTCCGACGGCTGTTGTTGCTGCCGGCGCAGCCAGTCCTCGACCGCCTGGCGGTTCGCCTTCGCGTCGGCGTTGGCCGGGTCGAGCTTCAGCGCATGGTCGTAGGCTGCGAGCGCCTGCTGGTACTCGCCCTGCTTCGCCAGCGTGTTGCCCAGGTTGTACGCCGCGTCGCTGCCGGGCGCCTGCGGCAGCGCCTGCGCCGCGGCGGTGTAGTCGCCGGCGCGGTACGCCGCCGCACCACGCCAGGCCGGATCGCGCGCGAGCTGTTGCGCCCGTTTCGCGTCGCCCGCGTGCAAGGCTTGCGCGGCCTGCTGGTCGGGGCGCTGCCACAGGTCGCGCCAGCTCGTCGCCGCGGCCGTGCCCGGCCACAGCGGCAACACGACCAGCGGCAGCAACAGCAGCCAGCCGCGGCGGAACGCCAGCGCCACCAGCGGCAGCAAGGGCAACAGCAGCCAGGCGCCGCGATCCTGCCACTGATCGCCGACCTGCCCTTCCGCCAAGGTTGTTTTCGCGCTGCGCAGTTGCGCATGCAGCGCGTCGACGTCGCGCTGGTCCGCACTCATCGCCACGTAGCGACCACCGCCGGCCGCGGCCATCGCGGCAAGTGCCGCATCATCGCGGCGAGCCAGCAGCATGCCGCCCTGCGCATCGCGCAGGAAGCCGCCGTCGGGCAGCGGCACCGGCCCGCCCTGCGGCGTACCCACGCCCAGCACCGACACCCGTACCCCGGCCGCCTGCGCCTTGTGCGCGGCGGCCTCGGCCGCGGCATCAGCCTGGTCGGTGATCAGCACCAGCGAACCGCCGCCGGCCTTGCCGCCCCGGATCAGGGCCACGCCGCGCTCGATCGCCGCCGCCGCGTTGTCGCCATCCACCGGCATGGTGTCCGGCGCCATCGCCGCGAGCAGGTCGTCGAGGCTGTGCGCATCGGCGGTCAGCGGCGCCACCACGAAGGCCTCGCCGGCGTAGCCGATCAGCGCGTTCAGGCCGTCCTGGTTGGCGTGCAGCAGATCGCGCGCCTTGTAGCGCGCGCGATCGAGCCGGCTCGGCGTCACGTCGCGCGCCAGCATGCGCTGCGACAGCGAGATCGCCACCACCTGCGCCGCGCGGCTCGCATACAGCGGCTGCTCGACACGGCTCCAGGTCGGCCCGGCCAGGGCCAGCGCGCAGAGTGTCCAGCCCAGCGCGAACAGCCACAGCGGCAGGCTGCGATTGACGGCGCGCCCACGCAGCAGATGCGGCAGCAATTCGGCATCGACCAGCCGCGACAGTTCCACCTGCGCCACGTTGCGGCGCACGCCGAACCAGCCCAGCAGCGGCAACAGCAGCAGCGCGGCCAGCCACCACGGCCGCAGGAAATGGAATTGCTGCAGCAGTTCGCTCATACCGGCAACTCCCGTGAACGGGCGAAGCGGCGCGGCACGATCACCAGCAACAGCAGCGCCATCGCGGCCAGCAACGGCCAGCGGAATAGTTCATGCCGCGGCCGCAGGCTGGGGCCGTGCTGCGGCATCGGTTCCAGTGCGTCGATCGCGCGGTAGGCCTCGGCCAGCTCGCCGCTGTCGGTGGCGCGGAAGAAGCGCCCACCGGTCTCGTTGGCGATGTCGGTGAGCATGTCCGCATCCAGGTCGGCCGAAGGATTGACCAGCTGGCTGCCGAAGAAACCGGGGATGCGCATGCGCGTAGCGCCGATGCCGATGGTGTAGATGCGCACGCCGGCAGCTTTCGCCGCGCGTGCCGCGTCGCGCGGCGCGATGCTGCCGGCGTTGTTGACGCCGTCGGTGAGCAGCACCAGCACGCGCGCCTGCTCGGGCAGCGCGGCCAGCCGCTTCACCGCCACCGCGATGGCGTCGCCGATCGCCGTCTCGGTGCCGGCCAGCCCCACCGCCGCACCCTGCAGCTGCGCGCGCACCGCGCTGAGGTCGTAGGTCAGCGGCGTCACCAGGAAGGCCTGGCTGCCGAACAGGATCAGCCCCATCTCGTCGCCGCTGCGGCGGCTGATGAAGTCGCCGGCGATCGCCTCCACCGCGCCGAAGCGGCTGACGTCCTGACCGGCCAGCTGCATGTCGCCGGTGCGCATGCTGCCGGACAGGTCCACCGCCAGCATCAGGGCACGCCCGCTGCGCTGCTGCGCCTGCGGCGGCCCCACCCATTGCGGCCGCGCCGCCGCAGCCAGCAGGCACAGCCAGGCCAGCGCCAGCAACCACGGCGTGGCGCCGTGTGCGCGACTACCGGCGACCGTCGCCAGTCGCACCCCCGGCTGCGGCAGGTGCAGCGCCTGCCCCGGCGCGGCCGGGCGCAGCCAGCGCCGCAGCAGCCACGGCAGCGGCAGCAGCACGATCACCCAGGGCCAGGCGAACTCAGGCATCGACGCGCTCCGTCGCGGCCGGCTTCCACGCCGCGGGCTTCAGCGCCAGCTGCAGCCAGCGGCGCACGGCGGCGATCGCGGCCGCGTGATCGAACGCGGTCGGCGGCCGATAGATCTGTTGGTCCAGCGCCAGCAATCGTTCCAGCGTAGCGGCGTCGACCGGCACCCGCGCCAGCGTTCGCCGCCAGGCGTCGCCGCGTTGCTGCACCGCCAGCGCATCGTGCCGGCGCGCCACCCGGCGCAGCAGCTGGTGCAACTCACCCGCCAGCACTGCTGCATCGCCGTCGCGCTGGTGCTGCTGCGCCAGCCGATCGAGTTCCCGCAGCACCTGCCGGCGCTGATGCAGCGCGCGGCGGTAACGACGCCACCACCCGATGCCAGCCAGCAGCAATGCCAGCGCCAGTACGGCGAGTAGCCACCAGCCCGGTGCCGGCGGCCACCACGACGGCTCGGGCGGCAGGTGGATGTCGCGCAGCTGTGGACCGGGCGACGGCGCGGGCGGCAGCGTCATCGTGCCGACCTCCGTCCACCGAGCAGACCGCTGACTGCATCGAAGGCATCGGCGGCGGTGTCGATGCTGTTCCAGCGCAGGCCCAGCGCCTGCGCCAGCTCGCCCAGTCGAGCCGGACCGGCGCCCAGCGCGCGCTGGAAATCGTTGCGCTGACGTTCGGACTGCAACAGCACTTCGCAGCGTTCGCCGGCATGCTCCAGCGGATAGCGTCCCGGCGGGGCCGGCGCCCGTTCCAGCGCATCTGCCACCACCAGCACGCTGACCCCGGCATGGCGGCCCAGGTCGAGCAGGCGCTGCCGCGCCGGTGCATCGCAGCTGAAGCCGTCACTGACCAGCAGCACGCGACTGGCGCCGTGCAACACGCGGCTGGCGCGGGCCAGCGCCCCGGACAACGGCTCGACCCGTTCGGATACCGGCTGCGCGTCCCACTCGGCCAGCGCGCCGCACACCGCCAGCGCACCGCGCGGCCCGGCCTGCGGACGCAGCAGTTGTTCGGCGTGACCGAACGCCATCACGCCGACCCGCTCGCCGGCACGCACCGCGTACCATGCAGCGGCGGCGGCGGCACGCGCCGCCTGCACCGACTTGAAGCGCACCCGTGTACCGAAACGCATACTGGCATGGGTGTCGAGCAGGATCAGCAGGCAGCCTTCGCGGTCTTCCTGGAACAGCTTGGTGTGCAGCTTGCCGCTGCGCGCGGTGAGCCGCCAGTCGAGCCGTCGCACGTCGTCGCCCGCCTGGTAGACGCGCGACTCGGCGTAATCCATGCCACGGCCGTATAGACGGCTGGACTGCTGGCCACTGCGCGCGGCGCAGCTGAGCAGCGGCGCCAGGCGCACGCGACCGACCCGCGCGCGCAGCGCGATCAGTTCGGCCAGCGCGACCTGGCTGCGGCCGTCGCCGTCCGCATGGTGTGTCGCGACGGCGTTCACGGCAGCGGCACGAGATCCAGCAGGCGGTCGATCACCTGGTCCGGCCGCACGCCCTCGGCCTCCGCCTCGTAGCTGAGCAGCACGCGATGGCGCAGCACTTCGTGGGCGATCGCGTGCACGTCTTCCGGCAGCACGTAATCGCGACCGGCCAGCCACGCCTGCGCGCGCGCGCAGCGGTCCAGCGCGATGGTGGCGCGCGGGCTGCCACCCCAGGCGATCCAGCGCTTCAGCTCCGGCCCGTAGCGGCCGGCATCGCGGGTGGCCAGCACCAGCTGGGTCAGGTATGCCTCCAGCGCCGGCGCCATGTGCACCGCCATCGCCGCATCGCGCGCGGCGAATACGTCGGCCTGGCTGAGCAACGCCGGCGGCGCGGCAACCGGGTGGGCACGACGACTGGCCTGCTCGCGCGCCAGCTTGAGGATGGCCAGTTCGGCGACTGCATCGGGATAGCCGATCGTCACGTGCATCAGGAAACGGTCGAGCTGGGCTTCCGGCAGGGTGAACGTGCCTTCCTGCTCGATCGGGTTCTGCGTCGCCATCACCATGAACAGCTCGGGCAGCTGCCAGGTGCGGCGGCCGACGGTGATCTGCTGCTCGGCCATCGCCTCCAGCAGCGCGGACTGCACCTTGGCCGGCGCGCGGTTGATCTCGTCGGCCAGGACGATGTTGTGGAACAGCGGGCCGCGTTCGAACTCGAAGCTGCCGGATTGCGGGCGGAACACGTCGGTACCGGTGAGATCCGCCGGCAGCAGGTCGGGGGTGAACTGCACGCGGTGGAAGTCCGCCTCGATGCGCGCCGCCAGCGCTTTCACCGCCGTGGTCTTGGCCAGGCCCGGTGCGCCCTCGACCAGCAGGTGGCCATCCGCCAGCAAGGCCACCAGCAGGCAGTCGATCAGGTGCGGCTGGCCGATGATGCATTGCTGCAGGTCGTCGCGCAGTCGCGTGAATGACTGCTGCAGGCGGTTTGGCGGCGTGGTTTCAGGCATGTCCATGGGCGGGTTCCGTTCTTGACGTGACAGCAGCGCGACCCGGGCGCTGCGGCACCGGTTGGCGTGCTACAGACCATCAGCTAGCCAGGAAGTTTAACCGGCCATCGGTGATTTCCCGGCACGCATAAAAAAAGAGGCGGCCGAAGCCGCCTCTTTCACTGCAAGCTTGCGCGATTACTGCAAGGTGTCGCTGAGGATGCGCGGCGTCACGAAGATCAGCAGCTCGGCCTTGGTGTTGGTCCGCGAGGTCTTGCGGAACAGGATGCCGACGCCGGGGATGTCGCCCAGGCCGGGCACCTTGGTCATGGTGTTGGCCTTGTTGATCTCGTAGATGCCACCCAGCACCACGGTCTGCCCGTTGTCGACCAGCACCGAGGTGTTGATCTCGCGGGTGTCGATGGTCGGGATCTTGCCGCTTCCCGGGGCGTCCACGTAACCGGCCAGCGCATCCTTCTTGACGTTGATCGTCAGGTAGACGCGATTGTCGGCGGTGATCGTCGGGGTCACCTTCAGCTCCAGCACCGCATCCTTGAACTGCACCGTGGCGGTACCGCTGCCGGCGCCGCTGCCGGCGCTGTTCTGGAAGGTGACGTAGCCGATTTCCTGGCCCTGGCGGATCACCGCTTCCTGCTGGTTGGCGGTGATCACGCGCGGGCTGGAGATCACCTCGCCACGACCCTCGGTCTGCGCGGCAGAGAGTTCCAGGTCGATCGCGTAATTGGCGCCGAGGATGGCCAGGCCGAAGGTGCCGGCCGCCGGGGTGACCGGCAGGTTCACGTTGAGGCCGCCCGAGGTCACGTTGCCACCACCGAGGCCCGCGGTCAGGGCCGGCGTGGCTGCCGCGGCGTTCTGGAACTCGGTGTTGTTGACCCGGCCGTTGACACCGAACTTGGCGCCCAGCTCGCGGGTGAAATCGTCGCTGGCAACCACGATGCGCGACTCGATCAGCACCTGCTGCACCGGCTTGTCCAGCACGGCGATCAGCTCACGCAACTGCTTGATCTTCTCCGGCGTGTCGTTGAGCAGCAGCGTATTGGTGCGCGTATCGAACGACACGCTGCCACGCGGCGACAGGAAACCGCGCTGGGTATTGGCACCGCCACTGCTGCCGCCGCCACCCTGCATGCTGCCGCTGGTCAGCAGCTTGGCGATATCGGACGCCTTGCCGTAGCTGATCGGCACATAGTCGGTGACCAGTTCGGCGGTGTCCTGCGCCTTCAGCTTGGCGTCGGCGAGGTCCTGCTCGTACTTGGCCAGTTCGGCCTGCGGCGCGACCCACACCACGTTGCCATTGCGGCGCTTGTCCAGACTCTTGGCACGCAGGATCACGTCCAGCGCCTGATCCCATGGCACGTTGACCAGGCGCAGGGTGACGCTGCCACCGACGCTGTCGGAGGCGACCAGGTTGAGGCCGGAGATGTCGGCGATCAGCTGCAGTGCCGAGCGCACCGGGATGTCCTGGAAGTTGAAGGTGACGCGCTTGCCGTTGTAGCTCGGCTCCTGGCCCAGCCTGGCCAGCTTGGCATCCTTGCTGGCGGTATCGGCCTTCTTCGGCGCCACCTCGACCACGTACTGGTCGGCGGTCTGGTAGGCCGAGGTCTCGACATCGCCCTTGACCGCGATTTCCATCCGCGCGCCACCGCCCATGCCGGCTCGGGTGACGATGGACTGCACCGGGGTGGCGAAGTCCAGCGTATCCAGGCGCTGGGCGAGGTTGGCCGGCAGGTTCGCGTGGTCGATGGTGACCAGTACCTTGTCGCCCTTGCGGGTCATGTCGGCATTCGCGCCGCTGCCGCTGAAGCTGATCAGCACACGACCTTCGCCGTTCGGGCCACGACGGAAGTCGATGTTGGAGATGGCCGGACCGGCCGATGACGATGGCAGTGCCTTGGTCGGGTCGATCGTGGACGCGGTGGTCACCGACTGATCCGTGCTGCCGTTGTTGACGGTCAGCACCAGGCTGTTGCCTTCGACCCGCGAGCGGTAGCTCGACTCGCGCATCAGCTCGACCACCACGCGGGTGCGACCACCGGCCGCCACGGCGGATACGCCGGAAGTCGAGCCCTTGCCGATGTCCAGATGACGCGGGGCCGCGTTGTCGGTGTCGGCGAAGTCGACTGCAATGCGTGGCGGGTTGCCGGTGGTGAAGATCTTCGGCTGCGGCACCGGGCCATTGCCAAAGTCCATGTGAAGCTCGACGCTGCCGCCGGGCAGTGCGTCGTAGCTGATGTTCTTCAGCGTGGTGGTGGCTGCCATCGCAGCACTGGCCCAGGTGGCGCCGGCGATCAGCAGGCCCATCAACAAGTAACGGCTCGCATGGCGCATGACACGGCCCCGCACGGATTGGATTTGGTTGGTCATTGCATCAGCCCCTGTCTACCTATTTCGCGTCAAGCGCGATGCTGGCCGGACGTTCCATCCAGCCACCATTACCGTTGGATACCAGCTCGACCAGGTCGATATGGTCTTCGCTGATCGCAGTGATGTGCCCGTAGTTCTGACCCATGTACTCGTCGACATGGACACGATGGATCACACCACCCGGGTCCTTGACCAGCACTTCCATAGCCGCGCCGGTACCGATCGTGCCGACCATCTTCAGGCTGTCCAGAGCAAACAGCTCCAGCGGCTGCTTGGCGCGATTGGCGTCCGGCCGCGGACCACTGGCGGCGGCGCTGTTGTCCAGCTCGGCCGTGCTCGGGCTGAACGGGTCACGCCGGTCCTGGTCGTCGTACTTGAATGTCTCGAAGGTCTTGATCACCGGCAGCGGCTGGATCGGCGCGCCCTTCTTGGCCTTTTCCTGGGCGACCCAGGTGCGCAGGTCGGACATGCCGCGGGTACAGCCCGCCAGCACCAGCGCGATGCCCAGCATCAGCAGGAGGCGCACCATGCGGGCCGGTTTGATGGCAGTCAGCATGTTCATCATTTCGCCCCCCCCGCCTTCTTCTTGCCGGCGCCCGCGGTGGAGCTCTCTTCATCGTCCAGGTAACGGTAGGTCTTCACGGTGCCCTGCAGCACGAGTTGGCCGTCCGAGCTACCGCCGCTCTTGCTGGGCGTCTTGGGGGTCAGCGAGACATCGTGCAGGGTCAGGATCACCACCCGCGGCAGCGAGGCCACGCCGCTGATGAAGGCGCCGAACTGATGATAGGTACCGCTCATGCGCAGCGTGATCGGCTTCTCCGCATAGAAGTCCTTCGGTGTCTCCGGACCCGGCTGGAACAGCTCGGTCTCCAGACCCGCGGACTGCGCGGTCTGCGAGATGTCGATCAGCAGTTCGGGCATCTCGGTCTTGCTGGGCAGCTGGCGCAGCAGCTGGCGCAGCATGTCCTGCATCTCGTCGAGCTGCTGCTGCAGCGCCTCCAGGTTGACCGACTTGGCTTGCTTGGTGGAGAACTCCTGCTTGAGCTGGTTCTCCTTGCCGACCAGCGTATTCAGGCTGTCCTGCTGGTCACTGACGAAAAAGTACCAGCCGACCAGCAATACAAGGCCCAGCAGCAAGGCGGTGAAGAAAATCTTGACCGATTGCGGCCAGCCGCCGACGTTGTTGCGGTCCAGGTTCTGGATATCGTTCAGGAAACTCATGAGCCGGCACCTCCCGTGGCAGCTGGCGCACTCACCGGCCTGGTTCCCGGGGTGGCCGCCGTCGCCGGCTTCGCCGGAACCGCGGGCGCCGCCGAGGCCGCCGGGGCCGCGCTGGAACTGGTACCGGCTGGCAGCACCGGCATCTTGCCGTCGGTTTCGTCCGTCTTCGGCTTGCTCAGCAGCACGTTCAGGCCGAACTCGTACGGCATGCGGGTGCCGTTATGCGTGTTTTCGGTCTTGCGCAGATCGGCATGGCCCATCCACGGCGAACCCTCGATGTTGCGCATGTACTCGGCGACACTGGCGTTGGATTGCGCCACACCGTCGAGCGACATCGACTGGCCACCCTGTTTCAGCCCGGTCAGCCGCGCGCTGGTGGGAATCGTCTTCACCAGTTCGTCGAACAGGTGCACCATCTGCGAGCGGTCGGCCTGCAGCTGCTCGATGATCTGCTTGCGCGCGAGCAGGTGCTCGCGCACTTTTTCCAGATCCTTGATCTTGGCGATGCGTACGTCGAGCTGCTTGATCTCGGTTTGCAGGTAGGCGTTGCGATCGTTCTGGTTGTCGATGCGCTGGTCCATCCAGAACACCCACAGCAGCAGCACACCCAGCCCCGCCACGAAGGCGGTGACGAGCTGCATGTAGAACTCGCGTTCGCGTTGCTTGCGCCGTGCGGCGCGCCATGGAAGTAGGTTGACGTGTGCCATCAGTCGAAGCTCCTCAAGGCGAGGCCGACCGCAATCATCAATGCGGGGGCGTCCTGCGCCAGCGACTGTGCCTGTACCCGTGGCGACAGCGACATGCGGGCCAGCGGATTGGCGACGACGCAGGGCACGCCGAGCTGCTCTTCCAGCATCGGACCCAACCCCTCGATCGAGGCGCAGCCACCGGCCAGCACCACCTGGTCGACCTTGCTGTATTCGCTGCCGGCAAAGAAGAACTGCAGCAGGCGGCTGATCTGCTGGATCAGCGATTCCTTGAACGGTTCCAGCGCCTCGGTCTCGTAGGACTCGGGCAGGCCGCCCTTGCGCTTGGCGCGGCCGGCTTCCTCGTAGGAGAGCCCGAAGCGGCGCATGATCTCGTCGGTCAGCTGCTTGCCGCCGAACACCTGCTCGCGCGAGTAGATCGTGCGCTGGTTGCGCAGCACCGACAGGGTGGTCATGGTGGCGCCGATGTCGACCACCGCCACCAGCGCGTCGCGACCCACGTTGAGCTGGTCGGCGATCATCGCGAAGGCGTTCTCCATCGCGAACGCCTCGACGTCGATCACCGCGGCGGTGAGCCCGCCCAGGTCCAGCGCGGCCACGCGCATGTCGACGTTCTCGGTGCGCGAGGCTGCCAGCAGCACGCTGTTCATGTCGGGGTTGTCGCGGACCGGGCCGAGCACCTCGTAGTCGAGGCTGACTTCGTCGATCGGGTACGGGATGTACTGGTTCGCCTCGACCTGGATCTGGCCTTCCAGGTCGTCGTCGGAAAGATCCCCGGTCATCGGGATGATGCGCGTGATCACGGCCGACCCGGCCACCGCGGCGGCGGCGTGCTTGAGCTTGGAGCCCGAGCGTGCCAGCGCGCGACGGATCGCATCACCCACCGCCTCGACCTCGACGATGTTCTTCTCGACCACGGCATTCGGCGGCAACGGCTCGACCGCGTAATGCTCAACGCGGTAACGGCCGCCGGCCTGACTTAGCTGCAGCAGCTTGACGGCAGTCGAACTGATGTCGACACCAATCAGCGCCGGCTTCTTCGGTGTAAAGAGCCCCACGGTGTTTCCCCCTTGCCGCTGACGCCCATAGCCAGAGTCCTGGCGGAGTACGCAGTGGCATTAAATCGAAAAAATAACGTATTGGCAACGGTCTACGGCAACTTTCTCAAGTAATTGGCGTGATGCCCGCCACATTTAAGGTAAACCCCCTATTGGCCCGACCCTTGCTTTGCGGACGGCTTCCGCATTTGGTCGACCGCTGCTCATGCCCGGAATACTCCTACATCTATACTCTGTCATGTTTTGACTCAGGTCTCGCTATCCCCACACCATGCAAATTTTCAAACGCTTGTTGCGCTGGGCTCTGATCCTGGCCTTTTCCGGGTTGTTCCTGGCAGTTGTCGCGGTGGGTGTGGCGTATTGGCTGCTGGCGCCGAGGCTGCCCTCGGTGGCCGAGCTGAAGAACTATCCGATGCAGGTGCCGCTGCGCGTGCTGAGCGCCGACGGCAAGCTGATCGCCAGTTTCGGCGAGACCCGGCGCATCCCGGTGGACATCGAAAAAGTGCCGGACCGCCTCAAGCACGCCGTGCTGTCGGCCGAGGATGCGGACTTCTACCACCACCCCGGAGTGGACTGGCACGGCATCGCGCGCGCCGGCTGGCATGTGCTGGTGACCGGCGGCGACAAGGGCCCCGGCGGCTCCACCATCACCCAGCAGGTCGCCCGCAACTTCTTCCTGAGCCCCGAGAAGCTCTATTCGCGCAAGCTCACCGAGATCTTCATCGCGCTGCGCATCGAGCACGAACTCAGCAAGGACCAGATCCTCGAGCTGTACCTCAACAAGATGTTCCTCGGCCATCGTTCGTACGGCGTGGCCGCGGCCGCCGAGTACTACTACGGCAAGACGCTGGACCAGCTGACCGTGGCCGAATGCGCACTGATCGCCTCGACCTTCCAGCTGCCGTCGGTAGTCAACCCGATCAACAGCCCGAAGCGCGCCATCGCCCGACGCAACTGGGTGCTGGGCGAAATGCTGCGCCACGACTACATCACCAAAGCCGTGTACGAGCAGGCGATTGCCGAACCGAACCACGCCTACCCGCACGAACAGCCGATCGAGGTGGACGCCCCCTACCTGGCCGAGATGGTGCGCCGGCAGGTGCTCGACCGCTTCGGCAACGACGCGCTGACCGAAGGTTACGTGGTCCGGACCACGCTGCAGAGCGGCCGCCAGCAGGCCGCCGTGGAAGCGCTGCGCGACGGGCTGGTCGCCTATGACCGCCGGCATGGCTGGCGCGGACCGGAAGCCCATCAGGACCTGCCGGCCGGCGCCGGCGAAGCGGATCTCGACGGCCTGCTGTCCGGTTACGTCAGCGTCTCCGGCATGCAGCCGGGCATCGTCACGGCCAGCGACGCGAAGCAGGCCACGGTCTACCTGTCCAGTCGCGAGAGCGTGATCCTCGACCTGGCCGCCGTCAGCTGGGCACGTCCGCACATCAATGACGACCGCGTCGGCGCCGCACCGAGCCGGGTCGACGGCGTGCTCAAGCGCGGCGACATCATCCGGCTGGCACGCGACGACAAGGGCGAGTGGCAGCTGGCGCAGATCCCCGCCGCGCAGGCGGCGCTGGCCTCGATCGCGCCGGAGGACGGCTCGATCCAGGCGCTGGTGGGCGGCTTCAACTTCGTGCGCAGCAAGTTCAACCGGGCCGTGATGGCCGCGCGCCAGCCCGGTTCCAGCTTCAAGCCCTACCTGTACTCGGCGGCGTTCGACCGCGGCTTCACCCCGGCCTCCATCATCAACGACGCACCGCTCGCCCTGCCCGACCCGTCGCGCCCGAACGGGATCTGGACACCGTCCAACGACGACGACAAGTTCGCCGGACCGATGCGCCTGCGCGAGGCGCTGGTGCAGTCCAAGAACCTGGTCTCGGTACGCCTGCTCGACGCCATCGGCGTGCGCTACGTGCGCGAATACGCCACCCGCTTCGGTTTCTCGCAGGACGCGATCCCGGCCAACCTGTCGATGGCGCTGGGCACCGCCTCGGTGTCGCCGATGGGCATGGCCCGCGGCTACGCGGTGTTCGCCAACGGCGGTTACCTGGTCACCCCGTACTTCATCCACGAGATCGACGACCGCAACGGCCAGCCGGTCTATGTGGCCAACCCCGCGCGCGCCTGCCGCAACTGCCAGGAGCGCCTGCTCGACACGCAGCCGCCCGGCCCGCCGCCGGCCGGGATGAACCCCGCGCCAGCCAACAGCCTGGCCAGCGCCTCGTCCGCGGCGCCAGCGGAGTCCAGCAGCGTCGACGGCGTCGGCGACGCGGTGCTGCCGGCCGACGCGCACGGCGATGGCGCGCACCCGCCGGTACTTGCACCGCACGTGATCGAGGCGCGCAACGACTACCTGGTGACCTCGCTGATGAAGGACGTGATCCTGCGCGGCACCGGCTCGGCCGCACGCGCACTGGGGCGCGACGACCTGGCCGGCAAGACCGGCTCCACCAACGATCACCGCGACGCCTGGTTCGTCGGCTTCGATGGCGAACTGTCGACCGCCGTGTGGGTGGGCTTCGACGACTACAGCTCGCTCGGCCGCGGCGAGTTTGGCGCCAAGGCCGCGCTGCCGATCTGGATGTCCTACATGGGCAGCGTGCTCAAGGGCCAGCCGTCGAGCACGTTGCCGATGCCGCCGGGAATCAGTACGGTACTGATCAATCGCTACAGCGGCCTGCCTGCGGCATCGGGCGATCCGGACGGCATCAACGAGATGTTCAAGGTGGAAGACATCGATCGGTTGCGCAGCCAGGCCGCCCAGCAGAAGGAGCAGGACCAGCAGCACGCCTACGACATCTTTTGAGCCTTCGACGCAGCTTCCGGCACAAGGAAGCTGCCGGTTACCGATCGATGAGGAGCGCGCCATGTCCCGAGGCGAACACCACCGCATCCACGCGCACGACCGCCTGCAGCGCAATCGCCTGCGCGTCGCCCAGGAAGCCGCACGGCTGATGAGCGAACACGGCATCCGCGACTTCCACCATGCCAAGCTGAAGGCGGCCGAGCGGCTCGGCATCCTCGACACACAGGCGCTGCCGCGCAACCTGGAGATCGAGCAGGCGCTGCGCGAGCACCAGCGCCTGTTCCTCGCCGACAGCCAGCCGCAGCTGCTGCGCCAGCGCCGCGAGGCGGCGGTCGAGGCGATGCGTTTCCTCGCCGCGTTCGAGCCGCGCCTGGTCGGCAGCGTGCTCGAAGGCACGGCCGACGCGCACTCGGCGGTCTGCCTGCACGTGTTCAGCGACGATCCGGAAGCAGTCGCGCTGTACCTGCGCGAGCACGGCGTGCCGATCGAGGCCCAGGTGCGCCGGCTGCGCTACGGCCGCGACGACCAGCCCGAGTACCCGGTGCTGCTGTTCGCCGCCGACGAGCTGCCGTTCGACCTCACCGTGCTGCCCCACGACGCGCTGCGCCAGGCCCCGCTGGACCGCGCCGACGACCGGCCGATGCGGCGCGCCTCGCTGGCCCAGGTAGAAATGCTGCTCGACGAGGACGCCGGGGAGACGTTCGAGCAACGGCTGGGCGCGGCGTTGCGCTGAGCCCGGGATATATTTTCCTGCACAAAAAAGCCCCGGCCAAGGCCGGGGCTTTTTCATCAGCGTGCGGCGGTCAGCGCTTCGCGGTCGCCACGTAGTCGCGCACGCCGGCGCCGGTATAGACCTGGCGCGGGCGGCCGATGCGCGATCCGGGCGTTTCGTGCTGCTCGATCCAGTGCGCGATCCAGCCGGCGGTGCGCGCGATGGCGAACATCACGGTGAACATCTCGGTCGGGATGCCCAGCGCCTTGTAGATGATGCCGGAGTAGAAGTCGACGTTCGGGTACAGCTTGCGCTCGACGAAGTACTCGTCCTTCAGCGCCGCCTCTTCCAGCTTCATCGCCACGTCCAGCAGCGGGTCGTTCACGCCCAGCTCGGCCAGCACCTTGTGGCACATCTCGCGGATGATCTTCGCGCGCGGGTCGAAGTTCTTGTACACGCGGTGGCCGAAGCCCATCAGGCGGAAGCTGTCGTTCTTGTCCTTCGCGCGCAGGATCGCCGACTCGACGTTGTCCGGCGTGCCGATCTCCTGCAGCTGCTTGAGCACCGCCTCGTTGGCACCGCCATGTGCGGGACCCCACAGCGCAGTGATGCCAGCGGCGATCGACGCGTACGGGTTCGCACCGGTGGAGCCGACCAGGCGCACGGTCGAGGTGGAGGCGTTCTGCTCGTGGTCGGCGTGCAGGATGAACAGCAGGTCCAGCGCCTTGGCCGCGACCGGGTTCATCTGCAGCGGCTCGCTCGGCACCTCGAACATCATGTGCAGGAAGCGGTCCACGTACTCCAGGTTGTTGCGCGGGTAGCGCATCGGCCAGCCGATCGAATAGCGGTAGCAGGCGGCGGCGATGGTCGGCATCTTCGCGATCAGGCGGATCGCGGCGAGCTTGCGGTCGGCCGGATCGTCGACGTTGAGGTCATCGTGGTAGAACGCCGACAGCGAGGCCACCGCGGCGGCCAGCATCGCCATCGGATGCGCGTCGTGGTGGAAGCCCTGGAAGAAGTTCTTCAGCGACTCGTGCAGCATCGTGTGATGCGCAACGTCGTGCTCGAAGGTGGCGAACTCGGCCGGCTTCGGCAGCTCGCCGTTGAGCAGCAGGTAGGCCACTTCGAGGAAACTGGAATGTTCCGCCAGCTGCTCGATCGGATAGCCGCGGTACAGCAGCACACCCTGGTCGCCGTCGATATAGGTGATCGCGCTCCTGGTGCTGGCGGTCGAGCCGTAGCCGGGGTCGAAAGTGTAGTGGCCGGTGTCCTTGTACAGCGTGGCGATGTCGATGCACGCCGGGCCGAGCGTGCCGCTGACCAGCGGCAGTTCGCTGCTGCGGTTGCTCGACTCATCCACCAGCTTGACGGTCTTGGGATCGGACACGGAAACCTCCTTACATGTGGGTCGTCGCCGCCGGCAACCGCCATGGCGGCGCCGTCCGGCGAGGGAATGTCGGCACTGCACGCCGGGGAAAGCACGCGTGCGACGGACGCGGTGGCGTCAGTTCACTGACCATTATCGCACAAGGTCCCGTTTGCATTCGATGGCGAATGGTCGAATGGCGAACGCAAAAAGACACGGGGCAGGCCTGTGCCTGCCCCGTGTCCTGGATTGGTTCTGCACGTCCGGCGCCGGGCGCCGACCGTCGCGTCGATTATTCCTTGACGGAACCCGCATAGCGGCGACGGAACTTGTCGACGCGACCGCCGACGTCCAGCGTCTTCTGCTTGCCGGTGTAGAACGGGTGCGAATGGCTGGAGATATCCACCTTGATCAGCGGGTACTCATTGCCGTCTTCCCACTTGATGGTTTCCTTGCTGGACATGGTCGACTTGGTCAGGAACGCGAAGTCGGACGACAGGTCCTGGAACACCACCGGGATGTAGTTCGGATGGATATCAGGCTTCATGACTGGCTCTAAAGCGGTGGTGAAAAGAGCGGCATTGTAACGAGGAACCGGCTGCCCCTGCAAGTCCGCGCTCAATCCGGTACACCCAGCGCACGCCGCACCATCGCGGCAAAGCGGGCCTGGTCCACTTCCAGCACGATGTTCGCCCGGGCCGGCCGACACAGGCGGCCCTTCCAGTCGACCACGGTGGCGCCGCGGGTCAGGCGACCGTCCAGTTCCACCGCCACCGCCCGGGTCTCGCGTCGGGTCACAATGGACGGATCCAGCGCTACCGCCATCGCCAGCGCGTCGGCGGCGACCAGCCCGTGGCGATCATGCTTCGCATTGTAGCGGCGCGCGGTGGCCACGATCCTGCCGAAGAAATCCGCGCGCCGGTCGCCGGCCGCCAGCCAGCGATCGAATTCGGCATCATCGAATGCGTGCCGCAAGGTGGCTTCCCAGTCGACCAGGTCGAAGGCGGGGAACGCCTCGAACACCACGTGCGCGGCTTCCGGATCGAAGCCGATGTTGAATTCGGCCGGCACCTTGCCGGTATTGCCGTGGCCGGTGACCGCGCCGCCCATCACCACGAGTCGCGCCACCCGCTGGGGCAAGCGGGGATCGAGCCGCAGCGCCAGCGCCAGGTTGGTCAGCGGCCCCAGCGCCACCAGGGTCAGCTCGCCCGGCCGCTCACGGGTCAGCCTGAGCAGGGCCAGCGCGGCCGGTTCATCGGCCAGTGGCGCAGCCGGCTCGGCAAAGCCGACGTCGCCGAAACCGTCCTGGCCGTGCACGAACGCGGCGTCCTCGTCTGCCGCACGCACCAGCGGCACGGCACAGCCGGCGAACACCGGCGTCACCGCACCGGCCAGGTCGACCAGGGTGCGCGCGTTGCGCACGGTATGGCCGAGGCCCACGTTGCCGGCAGCGATGCTGAGACCGGCGATGTCGGCGTGGGCGTAGGCCATCAGGATGGCCAGGGCGTCATCGACGCCGGGGTCGGTATCGATCAGGAGTTGCGGCTTGCTCATGGAGGCGTCGTCTTCGTTTCAGCCGCTGAGTGTATGCGATGACGAACGGCCGTCACGCATGCGCGTAGCGCGCCGCGGCGCCGATCCAGCGCTCGATCAGCTGCGCGGTCTGCCGCGGGTGTTCGGCCAGCATGTGTTCGCCGACCTGCTGCACCGCCGGCAGCAGGTGCGCGTCGCGGGTGAGGTCGGCGATGCGGAAGCTGAGCTGGCCGGTCTGGCGGGTACCCAGCACCTCGCCCGGACCGCGCAGTTCCAGATCCTTCTCGGCGATGCGGAAACCGTCGCTGGTGTCGCGCATCACCTGCAGCCGCTCGCGCGCCAGCTGGCCCAGCGGCGGCTGGTACAGCAGCACACAGTTGGAGGCGACCGCGCCGCGGCCGACCCGCCCGCGCAGCTGGTGCAGCTGGGCCAGCCCCAGCCGCTCGCTGTTCTCGATCACCATCAGGCTGGCGTTGGGCACGTCCACGCCGACCTCGATCACCGTGGTCGCCACCAGCACGGCCAGTTCGCCGGCCTTGAATGCGTCCATCACCGCCTGCTTTTCCTTCGGCTTCATGCGGCCGTGGATCAGGCCGACCCTGAAGCCGGCTAGCGCCGCGGAGAGTTCCGCGTGCGCCACTTCGGCCGCCTGCGCGCGCAGCTGCTCGGATTCCTCGATCAGGGTGCATACCCAGTACACCTGCCGCCCTTCGCCGCAGGCGGCGTGGATGCGCTCGATCACCTCGATCCGCCGCGCATTCGAGATCGCGATGGTCTGCACCGGCGTGCGCCCGGGCGGCAGTTCGTCGATCGAGGAGACGTCGAGGTCGGCGTACGCACTCATCGCCAGCGTGCGCGGGATCGGCGTGGCGGTCAGCACCAGTTGGTGCGGCACCAGCTCGCCATCCCTGCCCTTGTCGCGCAGGGCCAGCCGTTGCTGCACGCCGAAGCGGTGCTGCTCGTCGACGATCACCAGGCCGAGCCGCGCGAATGCCACGCCCTCCTGCATCAGCGCATGCGTGCCCACCACCACCGGCGCACCCTCGGCGACCCGCGCCAGCGCCTGCTGGCGTGCCTTGCCGGTGACCTTGCCGGCCAGCCATTCCACCTCGATGCCGAGCGGCTGCAGCCAATGCCGGAAATTGTGCAGGTGCTGCTCGGCCAGCAGCTCGGTCGGCGCCATCAGCGCAACCTGATGTCCCGATTCCACCGCCGCCAGTGCCGCCAGCGCGGCGACCACGGTCTTGCCGCTGCCGACGTCGCCCTGCACCAGCCGCAGCATTGGCCGTGGCTGTGCCAGGTCGCGCGCGACTTCCTCGCCGACGCGTTGCTGCGCGGCGGTCAACCGGAACGGCAGCCCGGCCAGCAGCCGCCTGCGCAGCTCGCCGGTGTCACCCAGCTTTGGTGCACGCCGCTGCCGCACCGCCGCGCGCATGCGCCTCAGGCTGAGGTGCTGGGTCAGCAGTTCCTCGAACGCCAGCCGCTGCTGCGCCGGGTGCCGGCCCAGCATGAGCTGGCCCAGGTGCGCGTCCGGCGGCGGCCGGTGCACGTACAGCAGCGCGTCACGCAGCGAGGTGAGTCCGTGCTTCGCGCACAGCGCGGGCGGGATCAGTTCCAGTTGTGCAGCCGGCGGCAGCAGCGCCAGCGCCTTGTCGATCACCCCGGCCAGCCGTTTCGGACCCAACCCTTCGGTGGTCGGATAGACCGGGCTGAGCAACTCGTCGACCGCAGCCTCCGCATCCCCGCTCAGTCGCTGGTAGTTCGGGTGCACCATCTCCAGGCCCTGCGCGCCATGGCGTACTTCGCCGTAGCAGAGCAGCCGCGTGCCCGGCAGCAATTGTTCTGCCTGCGCCCGGTTGAAGTGGAAGAAGCGCAGCAGCAAGGTCTGCCGGCTGGTGTCGCCGATCGCCACCTTCAGCTGCGGGCGATAGCGGAAGCCGCGCTCGACCGCCTCGACCACGCCGTCGACCTGCGCCCGCTCCCCCACCCGCAGGTCGGCGATCGCGGTGATCCGGGTCCTGTCCTCGTAGCGCAGCGGCAGGTGGAACCACAGGCCCTGCACCCGCTCCAGCCCGAGCCGGGCCAGCGATGCGGCCAGCGCCGGGCCGACACCCGGCAGCGCGCCCACCGGCGTGATGCCCGGATCGGCGCCGACAACGGAAGCAGGACGGGCGGTGCGGGTGGCCATGACCTGCAAGCCTAACCGAGCACCGTCTCTTGTCGTAAGCCGGACGCCGACACTGGCTGTCGGCGCGGGGCGCCGACCGGACTCAGTCCAGGACCATCACCGCGTCGACCTCGACCTGCGCCGCCTTCGGCAGACCGGACACCTCGATGGTGGAGCGTGCCGGATACGGCTGCTGGAAGTACTCGGCCATCACCGCATTGACCGCGGCGAAGTTCGCCAGGTCGGTGACATAGATGCCCACGCGCACGATCTGTGCCAGCGAACCGCCGGCAGCCGCCGCCACGGCGGTGAGGTTGTCGAACACGCGCCGCGTCTGCGCCGTGATGTCGCCCTCGACCAGCGCGCCGGTGGCCGGATCCAGCGGAATCTGGCCGGAGAAGTACACGGTATGGCCGGCGCGCACGGCCTGCGAATACGGGCCGATCGCGGCGGGGGCTTTCTCGGTGGAGATGATGCTGCTGGACATGGGCTTGCCTCGGGTGGGAAAGGTGTTGATTGTAGGAGCGCACCGCGTGCGCGAAAACCGGCACGCAACCTGGCTGGCACTTTTCACGCGCGGGGCGCGCTCCTACAGCGGATAGCGATACGCGCCGCTGACCACGCCGGTGCGGCGCACGCGGCGGATCACGTCGGCCAGGTGCTTGCGGCTCTTCACTTCCATCGCGAACAGCAAGGTCGCGGCGGCGGAATCGCGCTCGACGTATTCCACGTTCTCGATGTTCGAGTCGGCGGCGGCGATCGCGGCAGCCACGGTGGCCAGCACGCCGGGGCGGTTGATCACCTCGATGCGCAGCTCGGCGCGGTAGTCGCCCTGCACGTCGCGGTCCCACTCGATCGCCACGCAGCGCTCGGGCGACTTGCGCAGCTCGACCACGTTCGGGCATTCCTCGCGATGCACCACGATGCCCTTGCCCGAGGACAGGTAGCCGATGATGTCATCGCCCGGCAGCGGATGGCAGCAGTTGGCGAAGCTGAGCACGCCGCGCTCGGCGCCGGTGATGCGGATCTTCTCGTGCGCGTGCGCCGACGCCTGCGGCTTGCCGGCTTTCCGCCCGCGCGACGCCAGCAGCTGGCTGGCGACCACGTCGGGCATGCGGTTGCCCAGCGCGATATCGGACAGCAGTTCCTCCAGCCGCTTCAGCTTGGAGGTTTCCAGGAAGCGGTCCAGCACCGCCGGCGGGATGCCGTCCAGGCTGCTGCCCTGCGCGTCCAGCGCGCGGTCGAGCATGCGGTGGCCGAAGTCCACCGCATCCTCGTGCTGCAGGTGTTTCAGGTACTGGCGGATCGCGGTGCGCGCCTTGCCGGTGACCACCACTTCCAGCCAGGCCGGGTTCGGCACCGCCGACGGCGCGGTGATGATCTCCACCAGCTGGCCCGACTCAAGTTTTGCGCGCAGCGGCAGCAGTTTCTTGTCGACGCGCGCGGCCACCGCGTGGTCACCTACGTCGGTGTGCACCGCGTAGGCGAAATCTAGCGCAGTGGCGTTGCGCGGTAGCGACAGGATGTCGCCGCGCGGGGTGAACAGATAGACCTCGTCAGGGAACAGGTCGATCTTGACGTTCTCGATGAACTCCGACGACGACACGGTGTTTGCCGAGCTGTCGACCAGCGACGACAGCCACTCGCGCGCCCGCGCCTGTGCGCTGTTGGCCGGGCCCGAGTCGGTCTTGTAGGCCCAGTGCGCGGCCACACCGCGCTCAGCCACCGAATCCATCTCGGCGGTGCGGATCTGCACCTCGATCGGCGCGCCGAACGGCCCCAGCAGCACGGTGTGCAGCGACTGGTAGCCGTTCGCCTTGGGGATCGCGATGAAATCCTTGAAGCGGCGATCGACCGGCTTGTACAGCGCGTGCACCACGCCCAGCGCCATGTAGCAGCTCATCGCGCTGTCGACGACCACGCGGAAGCCGTAGACGTCCATCAATTGCGCGAAGCTCTTGTGGTCGCCGTGCATCTTCGAATAGATGCTCCACGGCGACTTGATCCGGCCGACCACGCGGGCCGGCAGGTGGTCGGCGGCCAGCCGCGTAGACAGCGCCGCCTCGATCTTGCCCATCGCCTCGCGCCGGTTGCCCAGCGCGGCGCGGATGCGCTCGCTGATCACCCGGTAGCGGTCCGGATACAGCGCGCGGAAGCCCAGGTCCTGCAGCTCCGCCTTGAACTTGTTCATGCCCAGGCGCTGCGCGATCGGCGCGTAGATCTCCAGCGTCTCGCGCGCGATGCGGCGGCGCGACGGCGCGTCCTTGGCGCCCAGCGTGCGCATGTTGTGCAGGCGGTCGGCCAGCTTGATCAGGATCACGCGG
Source organism: Rhodanobacter sp. B2A1Ga4 (assembly GCF_018101315.1). Taxonomy (NCBI): domain Bacteria; kingdom Pseudomonadati; phylum Pseudomonadota; class Gammaproteobacteria; order Lysobacterales; family Rhodanobacteraceae; genus Rhodanobacter; species Rhodanobacter sp. B2A1Ga4. The sequence continues at coordinate 251,818 of NZ_JADBJR010000003.1, forward strand.
ATGTCGCGCGCCATCGCCAGCAGCATCTTGCGGAAGCTTTCCGCGTCGGCTTCCTGGCGCGTGCCGAAACGCATCTTGTCCAGCTTGGTGACGCCGTCGACCAGTTCAGCCACCACCTCGCCGAACTCGACGGCCAGCGTCTCGCGGCTGAGTTCGGTGTCTTCCAGGGTGTCGTGCAGGATCGCCGCGATGATCGTCTCGGCATCCAGCCCGAGTTCGGCCAGGATGCCGGCCACCGCCACCGGGTGGGTGATGTACGGCTCGCCACTCTTGCGCTCCTGGCCGGCGTGCGCCTGCGCGCCGATCTGGAACGCGCGCAGCACGCGATCAACCTGCACGTCGGGCAGGTAGGCAATACGTTCTTTCAGGGCCAACGCGTACGGCGGCAGCGCGGACAGGTCGACCGTGGCGGGGTGAGTGGCCGCAGTCATTCGCTGCCGGCGCCTGCTCAGGCGCCTACCTCGCGCCAGCCACGGCCAGCGGCTGCCATGTGCACGCACGCCGTCACACCGGCTGCACCGGTGCGACGGAGACGCGTGCTACAGCAGCCGCCGTCCATCAGTCGTCGCCGCCCTTGGACAGGTCGTCGTCGACCTCGGCCGCGGCCCACTCCAGCGCCTCGCGCTCGGCGCGCTCGCGCTCGGCCTTGTCGATCTGGTCGATCGTGGCCTGGTCGATGCGGCGGGCGGCGATCTCGCGCAGGGCCAGCACGGTCGGCTTGTCATGATCGGGGTTGACGGCCGGCTCGGCGCCCTTTTCCAGCTGGCGCGCGCGCTTGGTCGCCATCAATACCAGCTCGAAACGGTTGTCGACCACCTCGAGGCAGTCCTCCACGGTAATACGTGCCATGCGAATTCCTTAGGGAATAGTGACTTATATGGCCTGACAGTGTAGAGGAGCGGGTGCTTTGCTGGCAATGCACGCGACGCGTATCATGGCGGGCTGGCCTCGGACCGGCATGCGCTCGATGGAAGCAAGCCGAAAGCCGTGCACGATATAAAACCAGACAGTACACTTACTGCACCCCTGACGCGAACCCCCGCACCGATGCCCTCCCCGCTTCGATTTTCCAAGTTGAGCCGCTGGTTGCCCGTGCTCGCGATCACGTTGCTGGCCGGCTGCACCATTGCCAAGCCGCGCACCGACGACCCGCTGGAGAAATACAACCGCGGCGCCTACAAATTCAACGACGCGGTGGACCAGGCGGTGATCCGCCCGGTCGCGCTGGGCTACCGCAAGGTGACCAACCCGCCGGTACGCCGCTCGTTCAGCGACTTCTTCACCAATATCCGCATGCCGGTCACGGTCGCCAACGACCTGCTGCAGGCGCGCCCGAAGCAGGCACTGCAGAGTACCGGCCGCTTCCTGGTGAACCTGACCCTGGGCATCGGCGGCTTCTTCGACCCGGCCAGCCAGCTCGGCCTGCCGATCGAAGACAACGACTTCGGCATCACCCTGGCGCGCTGGGGCGCCCCGGAAGGCGACTTCCTGATGCTGCCGTTCTTCGGACCCAGCACGGCGCGCGACATCTGGCGCCTGCCGGTCGACAGCTACTTCTTCGATCCGTTGACCCTGTACGCGAACAACCACCACTACAACGGCCTGCAATACCTGCCGCAGGCGATCTATCTGGTGACCTTGCGTTCGCGCGCGATCGACGCGGAGGGCTTCCTGCAATCCGCCTACGATCCCTACGTGTTCATCCGCGATGCCTACCGCCAGCAGCGCCTGTACAAGATCTACGACGGCAACCCGCCGGTCGAGATCATCCAGCAGATGCAGGGCCTGGACGAGAAGAACTTCGACCCCGAAGAGCTGCTGGACCAGCAGCACCAGTGGGAAAACAAGCATCCGGACCAAGCCACCAAGCAGCCATAGGCGGTACCGGACACCGATACGAAGAAGGGGCCGCAAGGCCCCTTCTTCGTTGCCGCCTTCCGCAAGCGATCAGGCGATCAGGCGATCGACCTCGCATACCTGCGCCAGCGCCTGCATGCCGGCCGGCATATGCACGACCTGCAACGCCTGTCCACGTCGGGCAGCCTCCGCCGCAACCGCCAGCACGCAGGCGAGCCCGGCGCTGTCACTGTGGCGCACGCCGGCCAGGTCAAGATGCGACACGGAGCCGCCAGTCAGCGCGGACTGGATCGCCTGCAACGCCGCTGCCGCGGTGTCGAAGCTCAGCTCGCCGCGCACGCCCAGGGTGCCGGGCGTGCCGGTGTCCAGCTGGAACCCGTGTGCGGTCGCATCCGTCACGACTTGTCCTTGTTGTCCTTGGCCATCGTGTCCAGCGCCTTGGAGCCCTGGGTCTCGAGGTTGGTGATCAACTGGTCGATGCCGACCTTGCGAATCTCCGCGTCCACCTGGTTGCGGTAATTGGTGACGTAGGAAATGCCCTCGATGATCACGTCGTAAGCCTTCCAGTCGCCGCCGCGGCCCTTGCGGAACGCATAGTCGATCGACACCAGCTTGCCGTCGTCCAGCACCACCTGGGTGCGCACCACGGTGCGTTTGTCGTTGAGGTCGCCCTTGAACGGCAACACCTTCACGCGGCCGCGGGTGTAGTTGAGCAGGCCCTCGGCGTAACGATGCGTGATCGAGTTGTAGAACGCCCGGGCGAAGCGCTCGCGCTGCGCCGGCGAAGTCTCGCGGGCATGCTGGCCGAGCACCAGGATCGAGGCGTAGTCGATGTCGAAGTGCGGCAGGAACACCTCGTCGATGACGCTGATCAGCTTTTCCTGGTTCTTCTTCAGCTCGTCGCGATGCCCCTCGATCGCCGTGGCCAGCTGGTCGGCGATGGCCTGCACGATCTCGACCGGGGCCTGCTGTGCCGCCGCCGGGGCAGCGGCCGGGGCGGTCGCCTGGGCGAACGCCGGAGCGGCGGCGATGGTGCCGAATGCGATGGCGGTGGCAAGAGCCAGTCTGCGCAACATGGGAAACTCCTTCAGCAAAACCGGCTCGGCGAACCGGTGGGGATGGCGGGCTATTTGCTGCCGTTGCCGGCATCTTTCTTGTCACTGGGCGAACCGTTGACCAGGAACTTGCCGATCAGATCCTCCAGCTGCATCGCGGACTGGGTCAGGATCATCTCGTCGCCGTTCTTGAGCACTTCGGGCGAACCACCCGGCTGGATCGCAACATACTGGCTGCCGATCAAACCGCTGGTGAACACCGCCGCGGCCGAATCGTCGGGAATCGCGTCGTAGCGCTTGTCGATCGACAGCACCACCTGGGCGTTCAACTTGACCGGATCGGCGTGCACCGACTGCACGCTGCCGATGACCACGCCGGCCATCTTCACCGGCGCACCGGCCGAGAGCGTGCCGACATTGGTGAAGCTCGCCTTCACCGTGTAGCTGCCGCCGACATTGTCGACCACGCCGCCGGCACCGAAGAACTTGCCCAGCATCTCCTCCAGCGGCTGGGTGGACTTGGTCCGTGCCAGCGTGCCGCCGGCGGCCACGAACTGCTTCGCGCTGCCGTACTCAATGCCCACGTACTGGTCGCCGAGCAGGCCACTGGTGAAGATCGTCGCCACCGAATCCTGCGGGATGTGGTCGTAGTTCTTGTCGATCGACAGCTTCACGTCCGCTACGTCGTGGCCCGGCTGCAGCGTGATCGCCTGCACCTGGCCGACCCGCACGCCGGCGATCTTCACCGGTGCGCGCTCCTTCAGCTGGCCGATGTTGGTGAACTGCGCCTCGACGGCGTAGCTGTCGCCCTGGCGCACGTTGGCCACCGAACTGGTCTGCGTCGCCAGATAGGCCAGCGCAGCGAAGCCGAGCACGATGAACAGGCCGGTGCCGACGGCATAGGAACTTCTCGGTTGGCTCACGGCAGAATCCTCGGAGAACGGTGGGTCATGGCAGTCACATCAAGAAAGCAGTGAGGACGAAGTCCAGCGCCAGGATGGCGATCGACGAGGCGACCACGGTGCGCGTGGTGGCGTAGGCCACGCCCTCGCTGGTGGGCGGCGTGGTGAAGCCCTGGAACACCGCGATCAGCGATACCACCGCGCCGAACGCCAGGCTCTTCAGCAGCACGCCGTTGACGATGTCGGTGTGGATGTCGACCTGGGCGGTCATGTTCGACCAGAACGTGCCGTTGTCGATGCCCAGCCAGGTCACGCCGACCAGGTGGCCGCCGAAGATCGCCATCGCGCAGAACACGCAGCACAGCAGCGGCATGGCGATCAGCCCGGCCAGGAAACGCGGCGTGGCGACGTAGGCGATCGGGTCGACCGCCATCATCTCCATCGCGGAAATCTGGTCGGTGGCGCGCATCAGGCCGATCTCGGCGGTGATCGCGGTGCCGGCACGGCCGGCGAACAGCAGCGCGGTGACCACCGGCCCCAGTTCGCGGTACACCGACAGCGCCACCACCATGCCGCTGGCCGAGGTACCGCCGAAGATCGACAGCACGTGGTACAGCTGCAGCATCAGCACCATGCCGACGAACAGGCCGCAGACCATGATGATGGTCAGGCTCATCGCGCCGACGAACCACAGCTGGCGGACGGTTTCGCGTGCATAACGGAAGCTGCGCGGGATCGCCGCCAGCAGGGTCAGCAGGAACAGCCCGCAGGCGCCGATCTGGGCCAGCGACTGGCTCACCACGTTGTTGTGCTGCGGCGCGCGTGCGTTCATTTCGCCGCTCCGGCAAAGCCCAGCTCGGTCGCGTAGTCGCCAGCCGGGTAGCGGAACGGGATCGGCCCGTCCGCCTCGCCGCCGAAGAACTGCCGCGTCCACGGCGAGCCGTCGTCGGCGATCGTTTTCGGGTCGCCCTGTGCCACCACCTTGCCGTTGGACAGCAGCATCACGTGGTCGGCGATCTGCTGCACCGCGGCCAGCTCGTGCGAGACCAGCACGCTGGTGATGCCGAGGGTCTGGTTCAAGGTACGGATCAATTTCAGCACCTGGTTCAGCGCTACCGGATCGAGCCCCACGAACGGCTCGTCGTAGAGGATCAGCTGTGGGTCGAACACGATCGCCCGCGCCAGCGCCACCCGCCGCGCCATGCCACCGGACAGCTCGTTCGGCATCAGCCGCGCGGCGCCGCGCAGGCCGACCGCCTGCAGCTTCATCAGCACCAGGTCACGGATCAGCACCTCCGGCAGTTTCGTGTGCTGGCGCAGCGGGAACGCCACGTTCTCGAATACGTCGAAATCGGTCAGCAGGGCGGAATTCTGGAACAGGTAACCCACGCCTTCGCGCAGCTTGTACAGCTCCTCGCGCGACAGCCTGGCCACGTTTCGGCCGTCGACGTGGATGCTGCCGGCGTCGGCGTACATCTGCCCGGTGATGTGCTTGAGCAGGGTGGTCTTGCCGGTGCCGCTGGGGCCCATGATCGAGGTGATCCTGCCGCGCGGGATGTCCAGGTCCAGCGCGTCGAAGATGGTCTTGCCGCTGAGCACCGTGGTCAGGCCGCGGATGCGCACCAAGGTGGTGTCGTCAGGCGTGGCGTGAGCGGTTTCGTTCATGGGCGGCACGTGCGGGGAGGGAAGCGGACAAGGTAGCCGAAGCGTCGTGCCAAGACCATGTGCAGGCGCCCCGGTTCAACCGGCCTCGTCGGCCAGCAGTTCGGCGATCAGCGCCTCGTGCCGCCGCCACTGCAGTGCGCTGCGCAGGCGCACCGCCCGCACGATCGCCTGCAGCCCGGCCAGCGCCTCGTCGAACACGTCGTTGACCAGGATGTAGTCGAACTCGTGCGCGTGGGCGATCTCGCCGCGCGAATTACGCAGCCGGCGCTCGATCACCTCGGCGCTGTCCGAACCTCGACCGCGCAGGCGCCGTTCGAGTTCCGCCCGCGATGGCGGCAGGATGAACACGCTGACGCAGTCGGGTTTGCTGCGGCGGATCTGCTGGGCGCCCTGCCAGTCGATCTCCAGCAGCACGTCGCGCCCCTGCCCCAGCAGCTCCTGCACGGTGGTGCGCGAGGTGCCGTAGAGGTTGCCGTGCACCTCGGCATATTCCAGGAAGATGCCCTCGGCGATCTCGCGCTCGAACTCGGCGCGCTCGACGAAGTAGTAGTGCCGCCCGTACGTCTCGCCGACCCGCGGCGGCCGCGTGGTGTGCGACACCGACAGCGAGATCGCGCTCTCGCGCTCGAGCAGCGCGTTGACCAGGGTGGACTTGCCGGCGCCGGAGGGCGCGGCGACCATGAACAGGGTGCCCTCGATCGGCCTGCCGCTGGCGTCGAGCATGCTCATTCGATGTTCTGCACCTGTTCGCGCATCTGCTCGATCAACACCTTCAGCTCCACTGCCGCGTTGGTGCTGCGCGCGTCGACCGACTTGGAGCCCAGCGTGTTCGCCTCGCGGTTGAACTCCTGCATCAGGAAATCCAGGCGCCGGCCGACCGGTTCCTTCAGGCCCAGCACGCGGCGCGTCTCGCCGATGTGCGTGCTAAGCCGGTCCAGTTCCTCGTCCACGTCGGTGCGGGTGATCTGCAGCACCAGCTCCTGCTCCAGCCGGCCTGGCTCGACCGGCTGCTTCAGGTCGGCCAGCCGCGTTTCCAGCCGGGTGCGCAGCGCGCTGCGGATCTCCGGCATCCAGCCGCGCACGTCGGCCACCACGCGTTCGATCGCGTCCAGCTTGTCGCGCAGGATCTCACCCAGCTTCGCGCCCTCGCGCTCGCGGGTGGCGGTTAGCGCGTCCAGCGCGCGGTCAAGCACGTCGAACAGCGCGGCCTGCTGCGCCTCCGGATCGATCTCGGCCTGCTGCATCACGCCGGGAAAGCGCAACAGTTCGGTGAACTGCACCTGCATTCCCGGAAACCGCGCGATCATGTCCAGATTCAACTCGGACAGACGCGTCAGCAGCGCGTTGTTGATCTGCAGCAATTCGCCGCGCGCATCGCCGGTGCGGCGCACGGTGAGATCCAGCTTGCCGCGCGACAGCTTCGCCGCCACCCGCTCGCGCAGCTGCGATTCGAACGCCCGCAGGTCGTCCGGCAGGCGCGGGCTCAGCTCGAGGTAACGATGGTTGACCGTGCGCAGTTCGCAGCCGAGGGTGCCGGCGGGGCCGGTGGTTTCGGCACTGGCGTAGGCCGTCATGCTGCGGATCATCGGGTGCCGTCCGGACGTGGAGAAAGGACGCAATGGTAAACTCTCCCGTCCCGCCTTGCCCAATCCGGCCAGGCGACCCCAGGACCTGCCCCCATGAACTCCCCACATGAATGACATCCGCCGCCCCAGTGGCCGCACCAGCGACCAGCTGCGCCCGGTCAGCATCGAGCGCCACTACACCCGCCACGCCGAAGGTTCGGTGCTGGTGAGCTTCGGCGACACCCGCGTGCTGTGCACCGCCAGCATCGAGGATCGCGCGCCGGCCTGGCTGCGCGGCAAGGGCGAGGGCTGGATCACCGCCGAATACGGCATGCTGCCGCGCGCCACCAACACCCGCACCCAGCGCGAAGCCGCACGCGGCGGCCAGGGCGGCCGCACCATGGAGATCCAGCGGCTGATCGGCCGCAGCCTGCGCGCCTGCATCAACCGGCAGGCGCTGGGCGAGCGCGTGATCACGCTGGACTGTGATGTGCTGCAGGCCGACGGCGGCACCCGCACCGCGGCGATCACCGGCGCCTACGTGGCCCTGGTCGACGCGGTGAACCTGCTGATGAAGCGCGAGAACCTCAAGCGCAACCCGATCGTCGGCGCGGTCGCCGCGGTCTCGGTGGGCATCTACAAGGGCGTGCCGGTGCTCGACCTCGACTACGCCGAGGATTCGGACTGCGACACCGACATGAACGTGGTGATGAACGACGGCGGCGGCTTCATCGAGGTGCAGGGCACCGCCGAAGGCCACGCGTTCCGCCGCGGCGAGATGGACACGATGCTGGCGCTGGCCGAAAAAGGCATCGGCGACCTGGTCGCGGCGCAGCGCGCAGCGCTGGCCCGATAACGCAGGACGGGCAGTGCCCCCCTGCGCCGCATTTGCCAAAGATCTGGAATGAATCCATGACGCAACGCCTTGTGCTGGCCAGCAGCAACCCCGGCAAGCTGAAAGAGTTCAACGCGCTGCTCGCCGACAGCGGTTTCGAGGTGGTCACGCAAGCGAGTCTGGGCATCGCCGACGCCGAGGAAACCGGCCTCAGCTTCGTCGAGAACGCGCTGCTCAAGGCGCGCCACGCCGCCCGCGCCAGCGGCCTGCCCGCGCTGGCCGACGATTCCGGCCTGTGCGTGGATCACCTGCACGGCGCGCCTGGCCTGTACTCGGCGCGCTACGCCGGCCGCCACGGCGACAACGCCGCCAACAACACGAAGCTGTTGCGCGAGCTGGACGGCCTGCCGACGGAACAGCGCGGCGCGTTCTTCATCTGCGTGCTGGCGCTGCTGCAACACGCCGACGACCCCGCACCGCTGATCGCCGAAGGCCGCTGGCACGGCCGCGTGCTCGACGCGCCGCGCGGCGCGCAGGGTTTCGGCTATGACCCGCTGTTCCTGCCGCACGGCCAGACCCTCGGCGCCGCCGAGCTGGAGCCGACGCTGAAGAACCGCCTCAGCCACCGTGGCCAGGCGCTGGTGAAACTGCACGACCGGCTGCGCGAACTGCGCCACGCATGAGCCTGATCGCGCCGCCGCTGTCGCTGTACATTCACATGCCGTGGTGCGTGAAGAAGTGCCCGTACTGCGACTTCAACTCGCACGGCCTGCGCAGCGAGCCGCCACCCTACGCCGACTACATCGACCACCTGCTGGCCGATCTCGACGCCGATCGCGCCGACTTCGCGCCGGCCCTCGAAGGCCGCCCCGTCATCAGTGTGTTCTTCGGCGGCGGCACGCCCAGCCTGTTCGCGCCGGAACTGATCGCGCGCCTGCTCGACGGCGTGCGTGGGCGGCTGCCGCTGGCCGACGACGCCGAGATCACCCTGGAAACCAATCCCGGCACGGTCGAGCACGGCCGTTTCGACGGTTATCTCGCGGCCGGCATCAACCGCATCTCGTTCGGCGTACAGAGCTTCGACGACGACAAGCTGCGCCGGCTCGGCCGCATCCATTCCGCCGGCGAGGCCGAGGCCGCGGTGAAGTCCGCGCAGGATGCCGGCTACGAAAACATCAACCTCGACCTGATGTACGCGCTGCCGAAGCAGGAGCTGGACGGCGCGCTGGCCGACGTCGAACGCGCAGTGGCGCTGGCGCCGACCCACATCTCGCACTACCAGCTGACGCTGGAGCCGAACACCGCGTTCGCCGCCAACCCGCCGCCGCTGCCGGACGACGACCACGCCTGGGCGATGCAGGAAGCCTGCGAGGCACGCCTGGCCGAAGCCGGCTACGGCCAATACGAAATCTCCGCCTACGCCCGGCCCGGTCGGCGCTGCGTGCATAACCTCAACTACTGGCAGTTCGGCGACTACCTCGGCATCGGCGCCGGCGCGCACGGCAAGCTCAGCGACGCGGCCGGCGGCGAAATCCACCGGCGCTGGAAGACCCGCGGGCCCCGCGCCTATATGGACGCCACCGGCGGCGCCGCCCGGATCGGCGGCAACAACGTGGTCGGCGCCAGCGAACTGCCGTTCGAGTACATGCTCAACGCGCTGCGCCTGGTCGACGGCGTGCCGATGGCCGCATTCGCCGAACGCACCGGCCTGCCACCGGAACGCATCGCCGCCGCGCTGGCGGTGGCGCGCGGCCGCGGCTGGCTGCACGACGATCCGCAACGGCTGCACACCACCGCGCTGGGCCAGCGATTCCTCAACGACGTGATCGCTGCTTTTCTCGACTGAAAGGCACCCGGCACCCGGATGGCATAGCCGCCGCAACCGGCATAGACTTGCCACTCCGGGGGAATCACCAAGGTTCATGCATGGATGTCGGGCACGATCGACGTCACTCATCCGCGTCGCACCATGGCGGCCGCATCGGCAGCGCGCGCTGGCCAGCGCGTGCGCAACGCCTGCTGGAGGCCAGCTACGGCCTGTGCGTGGAAGGCCTGCAGGAACCCCTGCGCCGCTGCCTGAGCGAATTCGAGAAGCAGCTTTTTGCGCTGGCCGAGCGCGCCCACCAAGCCTCCGAGCAGCAGGATTGCTTCGCCAGCCGGCAACGTGTGCTGCAGGGTCGCACCACCTTCGCGCAGCGTTTCATGGAACATCTCGGCAGCACGCTCAACGAGGTCGACAGCACTAGCACCAGCACCAGGCCGACCACGGCCGCCACCGGCGTCAAGCCGTGGCAAACACTGGCATTGGTCGACCCCGGCGAGCAGGAAGTGTCGATGGCCCTGGAACAGCTGGGCGCCCGCGGCGAGGTGCGCCACGGCAGCGTGCTGTACGAACTGGGCCACCGGCTGGCGGTGCTGATCGGCGCACCGCCACTGGAAGGCCAGGCGCTGCCGCTGGGGCCCTATGCGATAGCACAGACATGCCATGCGGCCGGCGCCGAGCTGGAACTGCCGCTGAAACATCAGCTGCTGCTGCTGCAGCATTTCGACCAGTGGGTGATCCAGGCGCTGGCGCCGTTGTACGACATCATCAACGCCCACCTGCAGGGCGACGGCATCCTGCCGCAGTTGCGCAGCATCCCGGTCCCGCGGCACATTGGCAAACGGGCACGCCCCCTCGCCGGCAGCGGTTCTGCCACGGCTGGCGAGCCGGCACCGGCAGCCGGCACGACGCAAGGCCATGGCACGGCGCAAGGCACCGGCTCCGGCGCGCCGATCGAGGTGCTGGAATCCCTGCGCGACCTGCTGGCGCGGCAACGCGCCAGCCAGAGTGGCGTCAGCGGCCAGGCGGTCGGCCGTGCCGCCAGCGAGCAGGAACTGGCCTCCGCACTGGGCGCGCTGCAGCTGCACCTGGCCCAGGTCACCGACCAGGCCGGCCGCGAGCTGCGCAGCGCGGCACGGCTGCGTGAGGAACTGCTGGCCCAGCTCAACGCCGGCAAACCCGGCGACGCGCCGCGCACCCAGCTCAGCGACGAGCAGGGTGACAAGGTGGAACTGGTCGCACGGCTGTTCGAGCAGCTTGGCCAACAGATGCAACAGGGCGGCAGCGCCCACCACCTGCTCAGCGACCTGCAACTGCCGGTGCTGCGCATGGCGGTGGCCGACCGCGGCTTTTTCGAGAAGCGCGAACATCCGGCACGGCGGCTGCTCGACACGGTGACCGCGGCGGCGAACGACTGGCTCGACGGCAGCGACGACGAGAGCAACCGCCCGCTGGCGACCAAGCTCGAGCAGCTGGTCAACCGCGCCAGCCAGGAACCGCCCAGCGCCGGCCTGTACACCACGCTGCTGGCCGACATCGAGCACCACCTGGCCCTGCTCACGCGCAAGGCGCAGGCGGCCGAGCGCCGCCATGTGGAGGCGGCACAGGGGCGCGAGCGGCTGGATCAGGCGCGCCATCGCGCCGGCGAGCTGATGACCGAACGCTTCACGCAATCGCCGCCGCGCGGCCTGCTGCGCGCCCTGCTCGACCGTGCCTGGTCCGACGTGCTGGCGCTGACCTTGTTGCGGCACGGCGAGGACAGCGAAGCGTTCCGCGCGCAACTGGCGATCACCGACCAGCTGCTCGGCCGCCTGCCGGTGGACGACCGTCTGCAACTGCAGGCGGAGGTGGAAGCCGGCCTGCAGCAGATCGGCATGCACGTCGAGGAGGCGGTGCAGGTGGCGCAGCGGCTGCTCGGCGCGGGCCGGCCCGGCCCCGCCGTGGAACTGCCCAGCGCCACCGACCTTGCGCTGCGCCTGAAGCAGCACCAGCGGCTGGGCGAACAGCAGGCCAGCCATGAAGCAGGCGCCGGCCCCGCACCAGCTGCCGCACCGGCGGTCGCGGCGCCCGACCCGCGCGAGCAGCGCATTGAGCAGCACCTGCGCGAGCTGCCGTTCGGCAGCTGGTTCGAGTTCGTCGATCCGGACACCGGGCAAATCGTCCGGCGCAAGCTGGCCTGGCACTCGCCGATGTCCGGGCGCTGCCTGCTGGTCAGCCGGCGCGGCCAGCGCGGCGAGGAGATGAGCCTGGCGCAACTGGCCCACGAGATCGCCAGCGGCCGCGTGTGCGAGGTGCCGGCGCAGCCGGAGAGCCTGCTCGACCGCGCCTGGCGCAGCCTCACCGGTAACCTGCGCCAGGCGGCCGAGCCGCGCCGCTCCACCCCACCGGGAGCCGCCCACCGATGAGCAGCAGCGACCAGCGCCGTGCCGAACGCAAGCGCGCCACCATCAATGCCATCGTCACCGACGCGATCAGCGGCCTGCCGATCGGCCATCTGGGCAACCTGTCGACCACCGGCATGCTGCTGATCAGCGCGCAGGCGCCGCGCAGCGAGGCGCTGTACCAGGTCAGCATGACCCTGCCCGGTTCGGAGCGGATGCTGGCCCAGTCACAACCGATCGAAGTCGGCATCCAGGAACAGTGGCACGAATCCGCCGCCAGTTCGGGGCAGATCTGGGCCGGCTACCGCATCGTGGCGATCACTGACGCCGACGCCGCCCGGATCGAGAGCTGGCTGGCGCAAGCCTGAGTCAGCCTGTTCAGAAGGGCGCTTGCCCAGGCGCCATCATTCCCGCGGCTTTCAACAGCCGCACGGCTGGTCAGGCAGGAATGACGAAACCCGGGGATCGAACCTCTAGGCAAGCGTCATGGCTCCGGCACTCCACTGGCAGCCATCGCGCCCGCGCGTCATCATGGGCGGCGTCCTTCCCTCCCCAGTTCACCACCAGCGGTCCCCGCCCTGCATGCCGCCGCGCACGCAGTGATTCGGCCGACCGGTGCCGCAGGAGTCCCCATGCACGACCAACTCGCCCGGCTGTATCCACACCACCTGGCCAGCGTGCGCGAACGCGCCGACAAAGCGCTCGCGCTGGGCGGCTTCGACCACCTGCTGGTCGCCGCCGGCACGCCGCCGCGCAAGTTCCTCGACGACCAGGACTACCCGTTCATCGCCCATCCGCATTTCAGGCACTGGCTGCCGCTGACCGATGCGCCGGGCAGCTGGATCGCGTACACCCCGGGCAGCAAGCCGAAGCTGATCTTCGTGCAGCCACGCGATTACTGGCATGTGGTGCCCGAGGCGCCGCACGGCTACTGGGTCGAACATTTCGACATCGTGATCGTGCGCAGCGCGGCGGAAGCCGTCGCGCAGCTGCCGGCCGGCAAGCGTGCGGTGATCGCTGCTGCCTGCCCCACCGTCGATGGCGTCGAGGCAAACAATCCGCCGACCGTGCTCGATTACCTGCACTGGCATCGTTCGTACAAGACGCCCTACGAACTGGCACTGATGCGTGAAGCCAGCCGCATCGGCACGCGCGCCCACCGCGCCGCCGCGGCCGCGTTCCGCGCCGGCGAGAGCGAGTTCGGCATCCACCTGGCCTACCTGGCCGCCGCGAAACAGATCGACGCCGAACTGCCCTACGCCAGCATCGTGGCGCTGAACGAACACGGCGCGGTACTGCACTACACGCACTTCGACCGCGCGCCGCCGGCACACCACCGCTCGTTCCTGATCGACGCCGGCGCCAGCGCCGCCGGCTACGCCAGCGACATCACGCGCACCTACGCCACTCCGCAGGCCGCCGAGTTCCAGGCACTGATCGACAGCGTAGACGCCGCCCAGCAGGGTTTCGTGGCGAAAGTGCGCGCCGGGCAGAGCTACCCCGAGCTGCACATCCACGCCCACCACGTGGTGGCCGGCGTGCTGCGCGAGCACGGCTTCATCCGCATGAGCGCGGAAAGCGCGGTCGAGTCCGGCGTCAGCAGCGCGTTCTTCCCGCACGGCTTGGGCCACCCGATCGGCCTGCAGGTGCACGACGTCGCCGGCTTCCAGCAGAGCGAACACGGCGGCAGCATCGCCCGCCCGGACGGCCATCCGTACCTGCGCATGACCCGCGTGCTGGAAGCAGACATGGTGGTGACGATCGAACCCGGCCTGTATTTCATCGACATGCTGCTGGCCGAACTGCGCGACAAGCCGGTCGCCGCCGACATCGACTGGGCTAGGGTCGACCACTTCCGCCAGTACGGCGGCATCCGCATCGAGGACGACGTGGTGTGCACCGACGGCGCACCGGAAAACCTCACGCGGGACGCGTTCGGCATGCTGTAACTCACTGCTGCGACATTCGTCCACATGGCCGAAACATCCCTGCGGCGTATGCTGACGGGCAGATAATGCACGGATTCGGCGCATGTCCAGTTCTCCGGTTTCCAGCACTTCCGCCGGGACCTTCGATAAGCCGCCGCGGCCACTGCGGCGGCTGACGCTTGAGCTGTTCGGTATCGTCGCGCTGAAGATCGCGGCGCTCACGCTGATCTGGTGGGTGGTGTTCGCGCCGCAGCCGAAACCCGACGTCAGCCCGGCTGCGATCGCACAGCGGCTGGCCCCCACCGCCCACGCGCCATCGGAAACCCAGCCATGATGCTGATCGACGCCGACGTCGTCACGCTGTCGCGCCTGCAGTTTGCGCTGACTGCGCTGTATCACTTCCTGTTCGTGCCACTGACGCTGGGGCTGGTGTGGATGCTGGCGATCATGGAGAGCGTCTATGTGATGACCGGGCGCGAGGTGTGGAAGCGCATGGTGCAGTTCTGGGGCGTGCTGTTCGGCATCAATTTCGCGATGGGCGTGGCCACCGGGGTGACCATGGAATTCCAGTTCGGCATGAACTGGGCGTACTACTCGCATTACGTCGGCGACATTTTCGGCGCGCCGCTGGCGATCGAGGGACTGATGGCGTTCTTCCTCGAAGCCACCCTGGTCGGCGTGTTCTTCATGGGCTGGGATCGCATCTCGCGCATCAAGCACCTGCTGGTGACGTGGTTCCTGGCGCTGGGCACCAGCCTGTCGGCGCTGTGGATCCTGGTGGCGAACGCGTGGATGCAGCATCCGGTCGGTTCCGCGTTCAACCCGGACACGATGCGCATGGAAGTGACCTCGTTCTCCGAGGTGTTCTTCAATCCGGTGGCGCAGGAGAAGTTCGTGCACACGGTGAGCGCCGGCTACGTGCTGGGGGCGATGTTCGTGCTGTCGATCAGCGCCTGGTACCTGCTGCGCGGACGCAACGTGGATTTCGCCAGGCGCTCGATGACGGTGGCGGCGAGCTTCGGGCTGGCGGCGGCGTTGTCGGTGGTGGTGCTGGGTGACGCGTCCGGCTACACCGTGTCGCTGAACCAGAAGATGAAGATGGCGGCGATCGAGGCGATGTGGCACACCGAGCCGGCACCGGCCTCGTTCACCCTGCTCGGCATCCCGGACGTACAGCAGCGCACCACCCACTTCGCGGTGAAGATTCCCTGGGTGATGGGTCTGATCGGCACCCGTTCGCTCGACGAAACGATGCCCGGCATCGCCGAACTGGTGGATGCCGCCAAGGGTCGCATCGGCAACGGCATCCAGGCCTACGACGCGATGCTGATGCTGCGCCAGGACAAGGACAACGTGCAGGCCAGGGCCACGCTGGCCGCGCACGACAAGGACCTGGGTTATGCGCTGCTGCTGAAGAAGTACGTGGACGATCCGCGCCAGGCAACGCCGGCGGACATCCAGAAGGCTGCCGACAGCACCATTCCGAACGTGCCGGTGCTGTTCTGGGCATTCCGCGTCATGGTCGGCTGCGGCTTCTATTTCATCGCACTGTTTGCGTTCTCGTTCTGGAAGGCCAGCACGCGCACGCTGGACAGCCGTCGCTGGTACCTGCGCCTGGCGCTGTGGAGCCTGCCGCTGCCGTGGATCGCGATTGAACTGGGCTGGATCGTGGCCGAGTACGGCCGCCAGCCGTGGGCAATCGACGGCGTGCTGCCGACGGCGCTGGGCGTATCGTCGGTGAGCGCCGGCCAGGTGCTGACTTCGCTCGGCGGCTTCGTGTTTTTCTACACCGCGTTGGCGATCGTCGACGTGTTCCTGATGCTGAAGTTCGTGCGCAAGGGGCCGGACGGGCTGGGCATCTGGCCGCCGGCGCTTGCCGCCATCCCATCCGGCCAGCACTGAGGACATCGCCATGCTCGACTACGCCACGCTGCGGATGATCTGGTGGGCCTTGCTCGGCACGCTGCTGATCGGCTTCGCGATCATGGATGGCTTCGACTTCGGCGTCGCCGGCCTGCTCAAGGTGCTGGGACGCGACAACGAGGAACGCAAGGTGCTGCTGGAAGGCATCGAGCCCACCTGGGAGGGCAACCAGGTGTGGTTCATCCTGGCCGGCGGCGCCACCTTCGCGGCGTGGCCGATGCTCTACGCGGTGTCGTTTTCCGGCATGTACATGGCGATTGCGCTGGTGTTGCTGGCGCTGATCCTGCGTCCGGTCGGCTTCAACTTCCGCGGCAAGATCCACGACTCGCGCTGGGCCTCGTTGTGGGACTGGGTGCTGACCGGCTCCGGGCTGGCGGTGATGCTGCTGGCCGGCGTCGCGTTCGGCAACCTGTTCCTCGGCCTGCCATTCCGCTTCGACGACGACCTGCGCATGAGCTGGCACGGCGGCTTCCTCGACCTGCTGCATCCGTTCGCGTTGCTGTGCGGCCTGGTCTCGCTGGGCATGTTGCTGGCGCACGGCGCCTGCTTCGCTGCGCTGAAGGCCGACCACGCCATCGCCGTGCGCGCGGTGGCGATCGCGCGCTGGGCAACCCTGGTGTTTGCCGTGCTGTATGTGCTGGCCGGCGTGTGGCTGGCCTGGGGCATCCCCGGCTACGCGATCGTCGGCCCGGTGCTCGCTGATGGCGTTTCCAATCCGTTGTACAAGCAGGTCGCCCTCGGCAGCAGCTGGTTTGCCGGCTACATGCAATATCCGTGGTTCTGGGCCGCGCCGCTGCTGGCGCTGGCCTCGGCGGTCGGCGTGCAGGCGCTGGTCGGCCGGCGCAGCGTGGCCGGCTTCATCGCCAGCAGCCTGATGGTCGGCAGCACGATCGCCTCGGCCGGCTTCGCGCTGTTCCCGTTCCTGCTGCCGTCCAGCCTCGACCCGCGTTCCAGCCTTACCGTGTGGGATGCCTCGTCGAGTCGCGGCACGCTGCAGCTGATGCTGCTGGCCACCCTCATGCTGCTGCCGATCGTCATCCTCTACACCAGTTGGGTATACCGGGTGATGCGCGGACGGGTCACGCTGGAGCAGGTGCGCAAGGCGCACGGCGGTTATTGAAGGGAGTGCGGACCGATGTGGTATTTCTCATGGATCCTCGGGCTGGGCCTGGCCTGCGCCTTCGCGATCCTCAACGCGATGTGGTACGAAGTGCATGCCACCGACGAGGCGAACCGGCTGCGTGACGACTCGGCATTGCCGGACGAACTGACTTAGCGCCGGGCCAGCAACGCCTCGATCGCCTCGGCCTCTTTCGGCACGGCGGCAGTCAGCACCTCGTTGCCGTCGCGGGTCACCGCCACGTCGTCCTCGATGCGGATGCCGATGCCGCGCCAGCGCTCGGCCACCGAGCGGTCGTCCGGCGGCACGTACAAACCCGGCTCCACCGTCAGCACCATGTCCGGTTCGAGCAGGCGCGATTCGCCGTCGACCCGGTAATCGCCCACGTCGTGCACGTCCAGCCCCAGCCAGTGGCCGGTCTTGGCCGGAAAATAGCGCCGGTAGCTGCCGTCGGCGATCGCCGTGTCGGCATCGCCCTTGAGCAGGCCCAGTTCGCACAGGCCTTCGGCCAGCACGCGCACCGCCGCCGTGTGCGCGGCGCCGAACGGCCGCCCCGGACGCACCTCGTCGATCGCCGCCAGCTGCGCGGCCAGCACCACTTCGTACAGCGCGCGCTGCTCGCGGCTGTAACGGCCGTTGACCGGGAACGTGCGGCTGATGTCGGACGCATAGCAGTCCAGTTCGGCGCCGGCGTCGATCAGCAGCAGCTCGCCGTCGCGCAACGCCGCGCGGTTGCTCTGGTAGTGCATCACGCAGGCATTCGCGCCACCGGCGACGGTCGGCGAAAATGCCGGCACCGCGCCGCGGCTGCGCACCACGCGCAACAGCTCGGCTTCCACCTCGTATTCGTGGCGACCGGGCGCGGCGATCCGCATGGCGGCCAGGTGCGCGTCCACCGCGATCGACGCGGACGCGCGCATCAGCTTCAGCTCGGCACGCGACTTGTACAGGCGCAGATCGTGCAGCAGGTGGCCGAGCGCCACGAATTCCTTCGGCACCACACCGCCGCCGCGCAACTGGCGCAGGCGGCGCATCCAGCCGAGCAGTTGCGCGTCGAACTCCGGCTCACGGCCGAAATGGCAGTACACCCGGCCGCGACCCTCGATCATGCCGGGCAGGATGTCGTCGATATCCTCGATCGGAAACGCGTCGTCCATGCCGTAGGCGGCCACCGCCTGCTCGGCGCCGATCGACTGGCCGTGCCAGCGTTCACGCTCGGGATCGTGTTCGCGGCAGAACAGCACCGCCTCGCCGTGCCGGCGCCCCGGCAACAGCGCCAGCACCGCGTCGGATTCGGGGAAGCCGGCCAGGTAATGGAAGTCCGAATCCTGCCGGTACGGCCACGCCGCGTCGGCATTGCGCATGCGCTCGGGCGCGGCGGCGACCAGCAGCACCGCCTCCTCGCCCGCCATCTGCATCAGCTGGCGCCGGCGTCGCGCGAATTCGTCCGGGCCGATCGCCAGCGCGGCCAGTTTCGGCGCGCTCGGGATCAATGCACGGTGCCGCTGGCGGACGGATCGGGCGCGGCGCACTCGGTGTACAGCAGCATCGCGGCGACGCGCACGAACTCCTGCACCTCGATCAGCGCGTCCTCGTCTTCGTCCTCGCTGCCGAAATCGAACGACGAGGCGGCGATCGTACCGAGATCGCGCAGCACCTCCTGCGCCTCGTCCGACAACTGCGCATGCGCCGCCGTGCCGGCCAGGCCGAAGCCGCCGAGGAAGCCGCGGCACCAGTCGACCATCGCCTCGGCGCGCTGCTCCAGCGGACGGTCATCCTCCGGCAGCAGCGGCTCGAAGCCCAGCTCGGGGTCGGCCAGTTCGGTTTCGCTCTGCCGGGCCAGCCGGGCCAGCAGGGCCAGGTCGTCCGCATCGGCGTCGGTCGCCTCGCCATCGAGCTGCAGCGCGGCCAGCACCGAGCTGCCGCGCAGCGAGCCGCCGCCGGCCAGGTAGCCGCACAGCGAGCCATGCAGTTCGCTGGCCTCGGTGCCCAGGCGCAGGCGCCTGACCAGCGCGTCGATATCGTCGTGACCCACGAGTCCGGGTGCCGTCATGGCGTTGCTCCTGCTGGGAATGGCCGCCAGTTTAATGCAGCCCGGCCCCACCTCCGCGCCGGCTGATTTCCGCCGGCGTCCTGTTATAGTTTCGGGCATGAGTACGCCCGATCCCCTCCAGCCCGATCCGGTCCATCAGGAGTTGGCCTCCCTGGCCCGGCAGCTTGACCGGCTGCTCGATACGGTGCGCCGGCTCACCGAGGAAAACCGCAGCCTGCGCCAGAGCCAGGAGCAACTGTCCGGCGAACGCGCCGGCCTGCTGGCCCGCAACGAGCAGGCCCGCAGCCGCGTCGAGGCGATGATCCAGCGGCTCAAATCGCTTGAAAGCAACGGCTGATAGAAACCATGTCCAGCAGTGAACCGGTCGCGCTGCGACTGATCGACCGAGAATTCCTGATCGCCTGCGCGCCGGAAGAGCGCGACGGCCTGCTCGAGGCTGCCGGCTTTCTCGACCGCAAGATGCGCGAGCTGCGCGCGAACGCGAAGGCGCCCAGTTTCGAGCGGCTGGCGGTACTCGCCGCGATCAGCGTGGCACACGAATTCCTCAGCCTGCGCAAGCAGCACGACAACCAGGAACAGCGTCTCAGCGACGGCCTCGCCGCGCTGCGAAGCAAGCTTGATGCCGTTCTCGACAGCGAGCCAGTCAAGCGCTGAACAAGCTTGCCTGCATGAACCCGGGCTGGCCGCGGACAGTGGCGCATTCGGGATCAAGCGCCTAAAATCGCTCTCGGCGTTTTCTGCGATGTGCGCCAGCACACTCTTACATTTGCCTTGTTCCTAAATACGGCCCCGGGTCGGCTTCACATCGGCTGTTGTGCATGTCCGCCACGTGCGGAAAGCCTTGAGGCCATGTAGCTCTCCCACCTGATCCATCGTGGATCAAGGTCGTTCGGTGGGCAGCGGCATCGCGGTTGACGCCACTCATTCCCCCGCCCCGTTCGTCCCGCGACGAACGGGGCGAACTACGACGGAGCTGCGCGAAACGTGGACGCCCCCGCCCGACGACGCGAGCTTCGCCAGCGCCTGGCCGACCAGCGCCGCGCCCTGCCACCGGCCGAGCGCATCGCCGCCGCGCAGGGCCTGCGCCGCAGCCTTGAACAACTCCCCGAATACCTCACCGACGCACGCGTGGCCGGCTACTGGGCCAGCCATGGCGAGCTGCCGCTGAACCTGGCGATCGCGCCGCTGGCCGGCCGCGGCCAGCAGTTCCTGCTGCCGGTGATCGGCCGCGACAAACTCCTGCGCTTCGCACCCTGGCAATCCGGCGACGACGTGCAGCCGAACCGCTACGGCATCCCCGAACCGGTCGCGCCGGGCGAACTGCTGGAACCGTTCCAGCTCGACCTGGTATTCGTGCCGCTGCTCGGTTTCGACCGTCGCGGCAACCGGCTCGGCCATGGCGGCGGCTACTACGACCGCAGCTTCGCCTTCCTCAACGAGCAGGTGCGCCCGACCGAACCGCTGCTGGTCGGCATCGGTTACGCGTTCCAGGAATTGCCGCAGGTCGAGGAGGAAGTGTGGGACGTGCCGCTCGACTTCATCGCCAGCGAGCGCGAGCTGATCGACTGTCACCCGGAAGCAAACGCATGAACCACTGGCTGATGAAGTCCGAGCCGGACACGTTCTCGATCGACGACCTCAAGCGCAAGAAGCACGAAGCCTGGGACGGCGTGCGCAACTACCAGGCACGCAACTACATGCGCGACGGCATGCGCGTGGGCGACCCGGTGTTCTTCTACCACTCCAACTGCGCCGTGCCCGGCATCGTCGGCATCGCCGCAGTGGCCACGGATGCGTACCCCGATCCCAGCCAGTTCGATCCGAACAGCAAGTACTTCGACCCCGGCAGCTCGCGCGACAACCCGCGCTGGATGCTGGTGGACGTGAAGTTCGTGAAGAAGCTCAAGCGCACGATCAGCCTGGACGAACTGAAAAACGACGCTGCCCTCGCCGACATGCCGCTGTTGCGCAAGGGCAACCGGCTGTCGGTGATGCCGGTCGAGGCGACATACTGGAAACACATCCTCGCGCTGGAATGAGCGCGAACCGACCACCCTCCACCGGAATCCACCGATGAGCAACGCCAACGAAAAACGCCAGGCCGGCGAAGCCGCGATCCGCTACGTCGAGGACGGCGCCATCGTCGGCGTCGGCACCGGCTCCACTGTGGCGTTCTTCATCGACGCGCTGGCCGACCTGAAGCACCGCATCCAGGGCGCGGTGTCCAGCTCGGAGCAGTCCACCGCGCAGCTGAAGAAGCTGGGCATCCCGGTGCTCGACCTCAACGCCGCCGGCCCGCTGACGCTCTATGTCGACGGCGCCGACGAGTGCGATCCACACAAGCGGCTGATCAAGGGCGGCGGTGCGGCGCTGACGCGCGAGAAGATCGTGGCGGCAGCCAGCGAGAAGTTCGTCTGCATCATCGACTCCAGCAAACAGGTCAAGCTGCTCGGCAAGTTCCCGGTGCCGATCGAAGTGATCCCGATGGCGCGTAGCCTGGTCGGCCGCGAAATCATCAAGCGCGGCGGCCAGCCGGTATGGCGCGACGGCGTGGTCACTGACAACGGCAACTGGATCATCGACGTGCACGGCTGGCAGATCGTCGACCCGGCCGCGCTGGAGAGTGAACTGAACCAGCTGCCCGGCATCGTCACCGTCGGCCTGTTTGCGCGGCGCCCGGCCGACGTGGTGCTGGTTGGCGATCGCGAGATGTGAAGTGCCGGTACCGCGCGGCATGAGTGCCGCGCCGGCCATGCAACGTGCCAGCCTGGGCTGGCCATCAATCTCCACCGTCGCATCCTGCTGATGCGAGAACGCCTGAATCTGCGGGCGTAATGCGCCCGCGGATGTTTACGCCGCGGGCGCTGCCTTGTTCGACTTGCCCAGCTTGATGTGCCGGCCCTTGAAACGCGCCTCGCGCAGGCGCTGGGCGTGGGACGCCAGGATATCCCCACGGGTGACGATGCCCACCAGCTTGCGCGGATCGCTCTTGCTCACCACGGCCAGCCGCCCGACGTTTTCGGCAACCATGTGGTCGGCGGCCTCGCGCAGCGAATGGGTTTCATCGACCGCAATCGGTGCCTGCGTGATCAGTTCACTCAACGCCAGCGTGTAATGCCATTGCGGGTCGAGCAGGGTACGTCGGGGCAGCATGCCCTTCACGTGACCCTTCTCGTCGATGACCGGATAGCTCCGGTGCTGGGTGTCGGCGGAGTCCTCGGCCAGCCAGCGCCGTACTTCCGCCAGCGTCTGGGTGGTCTGCAAGGTCACCACATTGCGCGAACACACCGTGCCCACGCTCACCTGCTCCAGGTAATCGGCCGCATATTCGGACGGCACTTTCACACCACGGCGGGCGATCTTCTCGGTCATGATCGTGTTGTGCATGAGCAGGGCCGAGATCAGGTAGGCCGCGGTGCAGCCTCCAAGCAAGGGCAACAGGCACGCGGGCTGACGCGTGGTTTCAAAGGCAAACACCACCGCAGTCAGCAGGGCGCGCGAGGAGCCGGCAAAAATGGCCGCCATGCCCACCAGCGCCGCGATACGCGGATCGACGTTGAGGCCCGGGACCAGATGATTGATGCCGATGCCGATCACCGCACCCAGCGATCCACCGATCATGAACAACGGAGCCAGCGTACCGCCGGAGGTACCACTGCCCAGCGCGATGACCCAGGAAACAAACTTCAACGCGCCAAAGCTGAGCAGCACGGTGAGGCCGAAGTGACCCTGTACCAGCGCATCGATGTTGTCGTAGCCCACGCCCAGGGTCCGCGGCTCGATCCAGCCCACCACACCTGCAACGAGTGCTCCGAGCGCCGGCCACCACATCCAGTGGATCGGCAGCTTCTCGAACATATCCTCGACCCCGTACACGGCCTTGGTCACCCACACCGAGGCAAAGCCGACCAGGCCACCGATCAGCACGAAGCTGATCAAGGCCCAGCCACCCGGCTGCAGCACTTCAGGCATCGGAAATACCGGCGCCGAACCGTAGGTGGCGTAGCGGACGCCAACGGCCGTCACCGCAGCCAGAGCCACCGGAATCAGCGAGCGCGGGCGCAGTTCGAACAACAGCAATTCCACCGCCAGCACCAGCGACGCCACCGGCGCCCCGAATACCGCGGCCATGCCGGCAGCCGCACCCGCCGCCAGCAACACCTTGCGCTCGTTCGCAGTGACCCGCAGCAGCTGGCCAATCAGCGAACCCATGGCGCCGCCGGTGGAGATGATCGGCCCCTCGGCACCGAACGGGCCGCCGGTACCAATGGCAAACGCCGACGACAGCGGCTTCAACCAGGTGATCCGCGCCGGGATGTTGGATTCATTGGTGAGGATCTGCTCCATCGCCTCGGGAATGCCGTGCCCCTGGATCGCCCGCGAGCCCCAGCGTGCCATGACGCCCGCAAGCAGGCCGCCAATGACCGGAATCAGGATGACCCATGCACCCAGCTGGTTGTCGGCCGGCGACAGCACGAACGAGCCCGCATGCGCATGCGGGCCGATCACGTCCGATACCCGACCGTAGAAGCACAGATCGGTGATCAGGTTGATCGTCAGCATCAACAGTTGCGCGACATAAGCCGCCACGACACCCAGAATCACCGCCAGTACGCTGATCAGCAGGATGCGGCGCGTGACCAGGGTGGATTTGCGCGGCATCCGCGCGGCATCCAGTGAAAGGCCCAGTGCGGGCGCAATCGGCAGTGCATCCGTACTGCCTACCGTACGCACATCGGTATGCTCCACGGGGGTGTCAGTGGCTGGCGTCATGAAATCATCGCAGAGGTGAAACCGGAAATTTTACTCTGGTGCACCGCAAAACCGAAGGGGCGAAGTCCATGAATTTGCACGCAATATCTTGCTGTTCTGCGGCAGCACTTCGGCTCGAAAGCGGTGACGCCCTGTCCCCGACCGCACCCTCGGTAGAACGAAAAAGCCCGCCGTAAGGCGGGCTTCTCGACCGGATCACCACGCATCACTGCGGGTATCGGCATCTGGATTTGGCAGCCCCGGATGGATTCGAACCACCGAATGCCTGAGTCAGAGTCAGGTGCCTTACCGCTTGGCGACGGGGCTATGAAGCTTGGTTTAGCGCTTGGAGAACTGCGTGGCGCGACGTGCCTTGTGCAGACCGACCTTCTTGCGCTCGACCTCGCGGGCGTCGCGGGTCACGAAGCCGGCCTTGCGCAGCGGCGACTTCAGGCTTTCATCGTACTCGATCAGCGCGCGGGCGATGCCCAGGCGGATCGCGCCGGCCTGGCCGGTGATGCCGCCGCCGGCGACCGTCACCTTGATGTCGAACTTGCCGGTGCTCTCGGTCAGTTCGAGCGGCTGGCGCACGATCATGCACGAGGTCTCGCGACCGAAGAACTGCTCGAGCGACTTGCCGTTGACTTCGATGGCGCCGCTGCCCTTGCGCAGGAACACGCGGGCGGCGGAGGTCTTGCGGCGGCCGGTGCCGTAATTCTGCTGGATTGCCATGCTCATTTCCTTAGATCTCCAGCGCCTGCGGCTGCTGTGCGGTATGCGGATGCTCGGCACCGCCGTAGACCTTAAGCTTGCGATACATCTCGCGGCCCAGCGGGTTCTTCGGCAGCATGCCCTTGACGGCGATCTCGATCACGCGCTCCGGGTAGGTCGCCAGCAGGTCCTTCAGACTGGTGGTCTTCAGGTTGCCGACGTAGCCGGTGAAGCGGTGGTACTTCTTGTCGTCCAGCTTGGCACCGGTGACGGCCACCTTCTGCGCGTTGATCACCACGATATAATCGCCGGTATCGCAGTGCGGGGTGTATTCCGGCTTGTGCTTGCCGCGCAGACGACGGGCGATTTCGGTCGACAGGCGACCGAGCGTCTTGTTCGTGGCATCGACCACGAACCAGTCGCGCTTGACGTTGTCGGCATTGGCGCTAAACGTTTTCATTTCAGAATACCTGTCTGCCGCCGTGAGGCGGTACGCATGATCCGGGAAAGCATGCTTCGGTGGAACAAAGGCGCGAGATGATAGCGGAGCCGTCATCCATGGCGCAAGCCCACCGGTCGGCGAGCTGTGAGCTGGCAATGATAGCATGATCACCAGGCTGCTTGAAAAGTCCCCCTGTGGGCTGGCCGTATCGCCGAACTGGCCGACCAGTGCGTGCAGCGCGGACTTTGCCTGCCGGCCGGTTCCTCCCTGACCCTGCTGGCCGAACAATCGCAACGGGAAACCCCATGAACGTGCGCACATTGAGCCCCTTCGACCGCCTGCTCGCCGGCTGCGAACGCGCGCTGGAAGCGATCGCCGGCACGCCCCGCGCCCATCGTCCCTCGCCCGCTGCCGGCCTCGCCGAGGCGGAGTTCGACGAGGCCGAGCGCCGCCATGCCGCCGGCTTGATGCGCATCAACCATACCGGCGAGGTCTGCGCGCAGGCGCTGTACTTCGGCCAGGCCGCACTGGCGCGCAACGCCGACAACCGCCAGCACCTGCTGCATGCCGCGGTCGAGGAAACCGATCACCTGGCCTGGTGCGCCGAACGGCTGCAGCAACTGGACAGCCGCCCCAGTCTGCTCAACCCGCTGTGGTACGCCGGCAGCTACGCGATCGGTGCCGCCGCCGCGCTGGCCGGCGACCCGGTCAGCCTCGGCTTCGTGGTGGAAACCGAGCGCCAGGTGGAAGCGCACCTGGCCGAACACCTGGAAAAGCTGCCCGTGCAGGACCAGCGCTCGCGCGCCGTGCTGACACAGATGCAGTCGGACGAGATCCGCCACGCGCAGGCCGCACGGCAACGAGGCGGCATCCAGCTGCCGTTCCCGCTGCCGCAGCTGATGCACGCCAGCTCGATGGTGATGAAGACGGTGGCTTATCGCCTGTAGGAGGAACAAAAAACCCGCCTCTCGGCGGGTTTTTTGTCACATCAGGTTGCGGCCGTGGAACAGTTCCTCGATCTCGCGGCGCAGCAGCGACTCGATGCGCTGGCGCTCCTTGAACGAGAGGTCGTCGGCGTGCGAGTCGAACAGGTACGTCTCCAGGTCGAAGTCCTTGATGTGCATCTTCGTGTGGAACATGTTCTCCTGGTACACGTTGACGTCGAACATCTCGTACTTCTGGCGGATGTGCTTGGCCAGGTAGTCCTGCACCGAATTGATCTTGTGGTCGATGAAGTGCTTCTTGCCCTTGATGTCGCGGGTGAAGCCGCGCACGCGGTAGTCGCACACCACGATGTCCGACTCGAAGCTGTCGATCAGGTAGTTCAGCGCCTTCAGCGGCGAGATCACGCCGCAGGTGGCCACGTCGATGTCCGCGCGGAACGTGGCGATGCCGTTGTGCGGATGCGTTTCCGGATAGGTGTGGACGGTGATGTGGCTCTTGTCCATGTGCGCGACCACGGCACCGGAAATGGTGTCGCGGCCCAGTTTCTCGACCACCGGCTCCTCGGAGATCAGCATGGTCACCGAGGCGCCCTGCGGGTCGTAGTCCTGGCGCGCGATGTTGAGGATGTTCGCGCCGATGATCTCGGCCACATCGGTGAGGATCTGGGTCAGCCGGTCGGCGTCGTACTGGTCATCGATGTACTCGATGTAGTTGCGGCGCTGGTCTTCCGACACCGCATAGCAGATGTCGTAGATGTTGAAGCTCAACGCCTTGGTCAGGTTGTTGAAACCCTGCAGGCGCAGACGGGGAAGTGGCTTGACCACGGGCAGCTCTCCATGACCGGACTTCGGCCATCAGCAGAGGCGGGTTAGCGACAAGGGTCCCCGCGATATGGTGTGAAGTACAGGCGCGCAGCCTGCACGACCCTTGCGTATCGCATGCGACAATCCTGCCGCATACGGAAGACCGCGAATTATGGGGCAAAAGAACGAGAAATTGAACCTGTCGCAAATCGTCAGGTTTGCCATAATGCCAAGCTTGCAGGGATGGTCCGCGGACAAGCAGTGCCGTGTGGCAATGGCCGCCGCTGTGACTTCAACCATCTGTGGGGGATAAACGTGGCGCAACTCAAGTACCAGCTCCAACAGGCTTTCGAACGTTCGCAGGCACCGCTTGGCTTCGCCCCGGACCCCGCCTCCATGGAGCGATTCCTGGCCCTGTGCCACCGCCGGCGCTACCCGGGCAAGACCGCGATCATCCGCCCCGGCGACCCGGCCAACACCTTGTATTACGTGGTCGAGGGCTCGCTGGCGGTATGCACCGAGGACGAGCAGGGTCGCGAACTGATCCTTGCCTACATCAGCCGCGGCCAGTTCATCGGCGAAATGGGCCTGTTCGTGGAGCAGGCCCAGCGCGAGTCGATGGTGCGCACGCGCACCCCGTGCGAGATGGCCGAGGTCAGCTACGAGCGCCTGTTCCAGCTGATGGAGGGCCCGCTGCGCGAGGAATGCCCGAAGATCCTGTTCGCCATCGGCTCGCAGCTGACCAACCGCCTGCTGCGCACCTCGCGCCAGGTCAGCCGGATGGCGTTCATGGACGTCACCAACCGCATCTCGCGCACCCTGCTCGACCTGTGCCAGGAGCCGGATTCGATGACCCACCCGGACGGCACCCAGATCCGCATCTCGCGCCAGGAAGTGAGCCGCATCGTGGGCTGTTCGCGCGAAATGGTCGGCCGCGTGCTCAAGCAGCTGGAAGAGCAACGGATGATCGACGTCTCCGGCAAGACCATCGTGGTGCGTGGCACGCGCTGAGCCCTCGCGAAGCACCCCGCGCACCGTCTGAACCGGTTTTTTACGAAGACTGGTCGAGGATGGTGCCTCGCCACCGGCTGCGAGATGACGCTTGGATTACGGACAGTTCTTCATCTTTGCAGGTGTCGGTCTGCTCGCCCAACTGGTCGATGGCGCGCTGGGCATGGCCTACGGCCTGGTCTCCAACTCGATCCTGCTGGCGCTGGGCCTGCCGCCGGCGGTGGCCAGCGCCACCGTGCATACCGCCGAGGTGTTCACCACCGGCGTCTCCGGTGCGTCGCACGCCTGGTTCGGCAACGTGCGCTGGAGCCTGTTCTGGCAACTGGCCATTCCCGGCGCGATCGGCGGCATCCTTGGCGCGACCTTCCTGGCCAGCGTGCCGGGCGAGGCGATCCGGCCCTGGGTCAACGCCTACCTGCTGATCCTCGGCACGATGGTGCTGCTGCGCGCCTTCGGCAAGCGGCTGACCCGCCACCAGGTGCAGCACAGCGGCGTGCTGGGCTTCTTCGCCGGGCTGCTCGACGCGATCGGCGGCGGCGGCTGGGGGCCGCTGGCCACCAGCACCCTGATCGCGCGCGGTGGCGGCGTGCGCAGCACGATCGGCTCGGTCAACGCCGCCGAGTTCGTGGTGACGGTCTGTGTCTCCGCCACCCTGGTCTGGCATGTCGGCGTCGGCCACTGGCCGATCGTGCTCGGTCTGCTCACCGGCGGCGTGATCGCCGCGCCGTTCGCCGCCTGGCTGGTGCGCCACCTGCCCGAGCAGGCCGTGATGGCCGCCGTGGGCAGCCTGATCGTGCTGATCAGCCTGGGCCAACTGGCGCAAGCACTGCTGTAGGCGCGAGGGAAGTGATTCCCGTGCCGGAGGTTGCTGCGCAGGGCGGTACTAGCCACCGCTCGCGCCGGGCAGAACCGGCGGCAGTGCCCGTGCTGCGAAACCACGAAACCGTAATCAGAACCACTCGACGCGGGTGACCGCGCGGCCCAGCGCCCTCTCCATCTTCTTGCACAGCGTGGGCGTGCCATTGACCAGTACTGCTTCGGCGGCCAGTTTCAGCATCGGCGCGTCGTACATCGAATCGCCATAGGCCAGCTGCCATGCCTCGACGCCGCGCTCGGCCAGCGACTGCACCTTGCGCCGCCCCACGTTGTGCCGCAGCAGGCGCATGCCGAGCCAGCCGGGACGCAGTTGCGAAGCGAGGACTTCCAGATCGGTCAGTCCCAGTTGCTGCAGGATGCCGCTGGCCAGGGTGTGCTCGCAGCCGGTCACCACGATCACCCGGTCGCCCTGCAACTGGTGTCGGCGCAGTGCCTGCAGGCCAGCGCGACAGAACTGCTTCGGCCGCCGCGCCAGGGTCGCGGCGAACGCGCCCGCAGCGGTCTGGTAACGCCGTTCATCCAGACCCAACAGGGCGATACGCACCAGCGTGTGCATCGGCCCGCGCCACGAGAACGGGCGCAGCAACAGCAGCAGCGGCGAACACAGCAGGGCCAGCGCGCAACGCCACGGCGAACGCCGGTAGCGCTCACGCATGAACAGATAAAACGAATCGCCGCGGATCAGCACGCCATCGAAATCGAACAGCACCACGCGCGGCAATGCCGCATCCGTGCTTGCTGGCGCCAGCGCCCCCTGCTCCGGCATCACGGTCACGGGATCGAGAACAACCGCCGCAATTCGGCACCCGGGTCTTCGGCGCGCATGAACGCCTCGCCGACCAGGAACGCCTGGATGCCGCCCTCGCGCAGGCGCGCCACGTCTTCCGGCGTATGGATCCCCGATTCGGCCACCAGCACGCGGTCGTACTCGACCAGTTCCTGCAGGGCCAGCGAGGTCTCCAGCGAGGTCTCGAAGCTGCGCAGGTTGCGGTTGTTCACGCCGATCAGCGGCACCGGCAACGCCAGCGCGCGTTCCAGTTCCTCTTCGTCATGCACCTCGCACAGCACGTCCAGGTCGAGCTCCGCCGCCAGCAGCGACAGCTGCAGCAGCACGTCGTCGTCCAGCGCCGAGACGATCAGCAGGATGCAGTCGGCGCCGATCGCGCGCGCCTCGTACACCTGGTACGCGTCGATGATGAAGTCCTTGCGCAGTACCGGCAGCGAGCACGCCTCGCGCGCCTGCTGCAGGAACGCCTCGCTACCCTGGAAGAAGTCGCTGTCGGTCAGCACCGACAGGCAGGCCGCGCCGGCGGCCGCGTAGCTCTTCGCGATCGCTGCCGGGTCGAAATCCTTGCGGATCAACCCCTTGCTGGGGCTGGCCTTCTTCACCTCGGCGATCACCGCCGGCAAGCCGGCGTCGATCTTCGCCTCGATCGCCGCGGCGAAACCGCGGGTGCCGGGCAGCTCCGCGATGCGCGCGATCAGTTCGGCCTCCGGCAGCCGTGCCCGGCGTTCGGCAACCTCTTCCGCCTTGCGGGCAAGAATGCGATTGAGGATGTCAGTCATGGCATCTCACTGATGGTGTAGGAGCGCATCCCATGCGCGACAAGAACCCCGGCACACCGGGGGCGGCAGCAGCTTCGCACACCGCGTGCGTTCTAGCGTGAACCGGCAAGGCGGCGGGTGGCCGCCACGAAGGCCTGCATTTTCGCATGCGCGGCGCCGCTGGCAATCGTGGCACGGGCGAGCTCGATGCCTTCGCCGATCGAGGCGGCCACGTCGGCCGTATACAACGCCGCGCCGGCGTTCAGGCAGACGATGTCGTGCGCCACGCCGTGGCGGCCCTGCAACACGTCCAGCAGCATCAGCTTCGACTCGTCCGCATTTTCCACGCGCAGGTTGCGGCTGGACGCCATGGCCAGGCCGAAATCCTCCGGCTCCACCTCGTACTCGTGCACCACGCCGTCGCGCAATTCTCCGACCAGGGTCGCCGCGCCCAGCGAGATCTCGTCCAGCCCGTCGCGGCCCCACACCACCAGCGCGTGACGCGCGCCGAGCTGCTGCAGCACGCGCACCTGGATGCCGACCAGGTCGGGATGGAACACGCCCATCAGGATGTTCGGCGCGCCGGCCGGGTTGGTCAGCGGGCCGAGGATGTTGAACAGCGTGCGCACGCCCATTTCCCTGCGCACCGGTGCCACCACCTTCATCGCCGGATGGTGGTTCGGCGCGAACATGAAGCCGATGCCGGTCTCGGCCATGCACTGCGCGACCTGCGCCGGCGGCAGCTCGATCACCGCGCCGAGCGCCTCCAGCACGTCGGCGCTGCCGGACTTCGACGACACGCTGCGCCCGCCGTGCTTGGCGATGTGCGCGCCGGCCGCCGCCGCCACGAACATCGACGTGGTGGAGATATTGAAGCTGGAAGCGCCGTCGCCGCCGGTGCCGACGATGTCGACGAAGTGCTCGTGCGGCGGCGCGTCCACCTTCGCCGACAGCTCGCGCATCACCCGCGCCGCGCCGGTGATCTCGCCCACCGTTTCCTTCTTCACGCGCAGGCCGGTGATGATCGCCGCAGTCATCAGCGGACTCACCTCGCCCGCCATGATCTGCCGCATCAGCGCGATCATCTCGTCGTGGAAGATCTCGCGGTGCTCGATCGTGCGCTGCAGCGCCTCTTGCGGCGTGATGGTGATCTCGCGGGCGTGGCCGTTCATGCCGCCGCCCGCAGCGGCTGGCCCAGGAAATTGCGCAGCAGGTCGTGGCCGTGCTGGGTCAGGATCGATTCGGGATGGAACTGCACGCCCTCGACCGCCAGCGTCTTGTGGCGCAGGCCCATGATCTCGTCGATCGAGCCGTCCGGGTTCTCCGTCCACGCGGTGACTTCCAGGCAATCCGGCAGCGAGCCCTGCTCCACCACCAGCGAGTGGTAGCGCGTGGCCTCGAACGGATTCGGCAGGCCGGCGAACACGCCCTGCCCGCGATGGAGCACCGGCGAGGTCTTGCCATGCATGATCCGCTTGGCGCGGATCACCCTGCCGCCGAACACCTGGCCGATCGCCTGGTGGCCCAGGCACACGCCGAACACCGGGATCTCCCCGGCCAGTTCGCGCAGCACGTCCAGCGACACGCCTGCATCGTCCGGCGTACCCGGTCCCGGCGAGATCATGATGTGCGAGGGCTTCAGCGCGCGGATGCCGGCCACGTCCAGCGCATCGTTACGCACCACCTTGACCGCCTGCCCCAACTCGCCCAGGTACTGCACGAGGTTGTAGGTGAAGCTGTCGTAGTTGTCGATCATCAGCAGCATGGCGCGCCTTGCGGGACTTGGCGGCGCAACGCGCCGGGCACGGCATTATAGCCGTGCCGTCCGCCCCGGTTCCGCCAGTGGCACCAGGCGCAGCCGCCAGGCCTTCGCTCAGGCGGTATCGCGCCGCGACTGCCGCGTCACCACGCTGGTGGCGGTGAGGTCCGCGGTGACGTTGCCCAGCGTGGCCAGTGCGTCGGGGATGGTGTCGACCGCCAGCATCAGGCCCAGCGGGGACAGCGGCAAACCCATCGCCTGCGCCACCGGCAGGTTGGTGGCGATGAAGGTGACCTGGCCCGGCAGGCCAACCGAACCCAGGCTGATCACCACCGCCAGCAGCGCGCCGGCGAGCAGCTGCGCGGTGCTGAGGTCGATGCCGTAGGCCCAGGCGATGAACACCGCCGAGGTGACGTACTGCACCGGGCTGGTCAGACGGAACAGGCTCACCGCCATCGGCAGCACCAGCGCGGCCACCTGCTGCGGGTAGCCGAGCCGGCGGTCGGCGCTTTCCAGCATCGCCGGCAGCGAGGCCAGCGAGGACTGCGTGCTGATCGCCACCACCTGCGCCGGCACCAGCGCCAGCGCAAAACGGCGCAGCTTCTCGCCGCCGAACACCACCGCCAGCGGCAGCATCATCACAGTGACCGACAGATACAGCAGGCACTCGACCAGCACGTACACGCCCAGCGCGCTGAGCATGCCCAGGCCCGAGCGCGCGCACACGGAAAGGATCAGCGCGAACACGCCCAGCGGCGCGATCCACAGCACCCAGCGCACGATCACGATCATCGCATCCGCGACCGCCTGGAAGAATTCCATCAGCAGCGCGCGCCGCGCCGGCGCGATCCGGGTCAGCGCGAAGCCGAGGAACAGCGCGAACACCACCAGCGGCAGCATCGCGCTCTGGGCCGCGGCCATGATCGCGTTGTTCGGCACGATCGCCACCAGTGTGTCGATCCAGTTCGGCGCCGCCTGCGCCGCCGCGGGCACGCTGGCGTGATCGAGCGCGGTGATAAGTGCCGGATTGTGCGGGAACAACGAAAACACCAGCGGCGCGGCCAGCGCCGCGAACACCGCGCCGCCGGTCAGCACCACGATGAACACCACGATCGCGCGGCGTGCGATGCGGCCCGAGGCGGCCGCGTCGGTGGCGGTGTTGACGCCCACCACCACCAGCGCCAGCACCAGCGGCACCACGGTCATCTGCAGCGCGTTCAGCCACAGCTTGCCGATCGGCTGCGCCACGTTCGCCACCTGCAATGCCACCGACTCGTTCCAGTGGGCCAGCAGCAAACCGATCAATGCGCCGGCGGCCAGCCCGGTCAGCACCCGACTGGTGGCACTCACCGCGCAGCCTCCGCGGTGGCGAGCGTCGGCAACCGCCAGTCCGCGCGCAACCGCTCGTACTCGCCCTGCGGCAGCAGCACGAACACCGGATGATCCTGCGGCTTCAGCCAGGCCAGCAGCCGCTGCATCAGCGCCGGCGTCATCGCGGTGCAACCGGCGGTGGCGTCGGCGGGCGATTTCCACAGATGCGCGAAGATGCAGCTGCCGCCCTGCGGCGCCGCCTGCGCGTTGTGCTCGATCACGAAGCCGAGCCGGTAGCGCTGGTCGCCGTTCGCGTGCAGGTCGCGCCGCATCGGTTCGGTGGAACCCTTTACGGCGTCGGCGCCGACCACGTTCGCGTCGACGATGCGGTTGTACTGCGCCGTGCCGCTGACGTCCATGCACCAGTCGGTGGCGGCGAGCGCACGGTACGGCAGCGCGGTGGCCGCGTGCGCGGCGTAGCCGAACGCTTCGCCGATGCGGAACACGCCGGCCGGGCTGCGGTTGTCGCCCTCGCGCTTGAGCGGCCCGTCATGCTGCGGCGCGTTCAGGCCCAGACCCCAGCCGGCGCCGTTCTTGCCGATGGTCACCGGTGCGGGCGCGATGACTTCCCGCCAGGCATCGCCGTGGCGCTCGAAGCCGTGCAGCTCGCCGTGGTCGGTGTTCCAGCCGGCGGTGGTGACCACGATCATCTGGCGGGCGTTCTGCCAGGGTGCCTCCGCGGCGGCGGCATGCGCGGCGCCGGTGAGCGTGGCGGCAAATGCCAGCAAGGCAAGGGTGCGGCGGTGAACAGTCATCAGCTTTTCATCCGGCAATTCTTCATCACGCAACATGAGCCCGCTTGCGGGTGGTGCTTCTGCGAATCCCGAGTCCCGAATCCCGGCTCAAAAGCATCGCCCGCAAGCGGGCTACTGCGATTCCCAAATATCTATTCCCGATTCCCGGCCCCTACGGCTCCAGCATCAGCTGGATGCGGTCGAGGTTGGCCAGCAGCTGCGCGTGGCGATCGTCGTGGTCCTCGCACAGTTGCACGAATACGCTGTCGAGCAGGTGCTGCAGCGCCGACTGGTACAGCAGCGGCTGGATGTACGGCAGCTCGTCGTGCGCCGACACCACCAGGCAGAGGTCGGCTAGCGCGCGCAGCGGGTTGGCGGTGTGCCGCGTCACCGTGATCACCTGGCCGCGGCGCTCGCGGAAGTAGCGGGCGATCTTGCACAGCGCCGGATGGTTGCCGTGTTCGGAAAACACCAGCAGCACGTCGCCGGCGCTGGCCGCGGAAACGTTCGCGGTCATCCGCGCGGTGTCGAAGTTGTGCACGGTGAGGATGCCCAACAGCGACAGCTTCAGCGCGAAGCCGCGCGCGTGGATGTCGTCCTCACCCAGTCCGATGATGAACACCTTGCCGGCGCGGCCGGCCTGCTCGATCGCACCCGCCACGGCGTGGAGGGTTTCCGGCGGGTTGATCAGCCGGGTCGCCTCCTCGGCTTCGGACTTGCGCCGCCACAGGTTGCCGGCGGACGCGCCGCCGCCCTCGCCGCCGCTCGCCGTCGCGACCTGCGGCGTGTCGCCGTTGTCGGCGCGGGCGATCGCCTCGCCGACCGAATACTTCAGGTCCGGATAACCCTTGAAGCCCAGCTTCTGGGTGAACTTGACCACGCTGGACTGGCTGATCCCCAGCGCATTGGCCAGCTGCTGCGAGGAGTAGTCGCGCAGCAGTTGCGCGTTCTCCAGGATGAAGTCGGCGATGCGCCGCTCCACTGCCGACATCTGGTCGCGTTCCGAACGGATTTTGACCAGCGGCGACATCAGGCTTCGATCCTCTCCAATCCGCGGATCTCGCGGATGCCCAGTCCGGGGGCGTCCGTCACCGAGATTTCCGACTCGTTGAAGATTACCCCACCGTCGACCGGATTGAACTGGCACAGCGACGGGCCGTCCAGGTCGACCTTGGTGATCACGTTGGATTTGGCCACCGCCACGTGCACCGCCGCGGCCACGCTGATCGAGGTTTCCAGCATGCAGCCGATCATGCACTCGATGCCGTGCATGCCGGCGATGTCGGCGATGCGGATCGCGTTGGAGATGCCGCCGGTCTTCATCAGCTTGATGTTGATGATGTCGGCCGCGCGCAGGCGGATCAGCTCGATCACCTCCATCGGGCCGAACACGCTCTCGTCGGCCATCACCGGCGTGTGCACGCGTTCGGTGACGTAGCGCATGCCGGCCAGGTCGCGCGCCTTCACCGGCTGCTCGATCAGCTCCAGCTTGATGCCGGCGTCCTCCAGCGTCTGCAGCGCGTACACCGCCTGCTTGGCGGTCCAGCCCTGGTTCGCGTCCAGCCGCAGCAGCGCACGGCCTTCCACCGCGGCGTAGATCGCCTTGACCCGCTCGATGTCGACGCCGATGTCCTTGCCCACCTTGATCTTCAGCGACTCGAAGCCGCGTTCCACCGCGCTGACCGAGTCGGCCACCATCTTGTCGATGTAGTCGACGCTGATGGTGATGTCGGTGGTGATCACCGGGTCGCCGCCGCCCAAGAGTTTGTACAGCGGCGCGCCGTAGAGCTGGCCCCACAGGTCGTACACCGCGATCTCCACCGCCGCCTTGGCGCTGGTGTTCTTCTCCATCGAGGACTGGATCAGCTGGGTAAGGTGGTTGAGGTCGGCGATGTCCTGGCCGATCAGCCGGGGCGAGATGTAGTGGCGGATCGCGTCAATGATCGAGCCGTGGGTGTCGCCGGTGATCACCGCGGTGGCGGGCGCCTCGCCGTAGCCGACCTGGCCCGAGTCGGTGTGCACCATCACCACGATGTCCTCCACCGTGTTGACCGTGCGCAGCGCCGTCTTGAACGGGGTCTTCAGCGGCACCCGCAGCATGCCGAACTGGATGTCGGTGATTTTCATGGGCAAACCTTCATGGAATCTGTGTCCTGTTTCTTCTTGATGCAGGCGCGCTCAGGGGCGGATGCGCACGATGCTGGTCATGCGATCGACATAGCTTTGCTTGTCGTTGAACAGCAGCGGCAGCAGCGGCGTCACCGACACCGCGTTGAGCTTGATCCGTGCCTTGCTGCCGTCGGCCTTGCGGTAGCTCATGCCGGTGGTGTCGTGGATCACGTAAGGCTGGCCGTGCAGGCGGCCGATCACCATCATCACGTGGCCGGGGATGTAGACCAGGTCGCCCACCTGCAACGCCTGTGCCGCCTTGATGCGTTCCTCGCGGCTGTCCTTCGCGGTGAACGCGCGATGCTCCAGTGCCGGGCTGATCGCCTGCTTGCTGGTGTTGCGCGGCATCTCGACGCCCATGCTGCGGTACACGTCGGAGACAAAGCCCGAGCAGTCGCGGCCATCGTAGGCGTGGCCCCAGCCGTAGCGCTCGCCGAGGAACTTGAAGGCCTGGCGGATGATGTTGGCGCGGGTCAACGGCAGGTAGTCGGCGGCGGTATCAGTGTTCTTCTGCAGCAGCGCCGGAGTGAAGCCGAGCGTGCCGTCGGCCTTGCGCAGCGGCAGCTCGAGTACGTGCGAGGTGTATGGCGTCTGGCCGTTGACCGGCTGGTCCGGTGGCAGGTCGGTCGCCAGCGGCACGCGCGTGCCCATGTCCAGCTGCAGCTGCGATACCGCGGGCTGCTCGCGGGTGAACACCGTGCGCTCCACCGCGCCGGTGATCACCCGGTACGGGGTCTTGCCAGCGTAGCCGAACACTTGCGCGGCGTTGCCTTCAGCCACGTTCTCTTTCTCAGTCCAGGCGGCGTAGCGCGGACTGACCACGAACAGCCACTGGCCGTCGGCGCTGGCATGCACGACCGCCACCGGCGTGCCGGGGAACTCGGCCGTTTCCTGGAAGCGGTCGATGTCGGTGTCGCCCTTCTCGCTGAATACGCGCAGCGCGGTAGGGAACGTGCGCAGCGCGGCGCGACGCACCACCAGGCCGTAGCGCGTGGGCTGTTGCGCGGGAATCGCGTCGAGCGCACGGTTGGCGACCACGGCGTCCAGCGTGGCGGCCGGCACCGGCTGGCCGTCGACGTCGAACAGCGGGCGCTCCGGCCGCCCGGACAACGCCGTGATCCAGCCAGTGACCTGCTCGCGGCTCAAGGTCTTTGGCAACGCGCGCAGGTCGTGCATCGACGGGTCGAGCTGCAGCAGCTTCGCGTTCTGCGCCTCGATCGCCGTGCGGTCGAGGATCACCCGATCGGGCTGGGCCTGCAGGCCGATCCAGAACGCGGGCGTGAGCTGCGCCTCGCCGACGCCGAGCACGCCGGACGGCGGCACGGTCAACGCATCGTTCGCCTCGCGCGCCTGCAGCGATGCGCCGGCGAAGGCGAGCGCGAGCGCGGTGGCGGCAAGCAGGGGGATTCGCATCGTCTTGTTCCTATGTTGAAACCGCATCACGCACCCGCCAGCGTGGACAGGATCGTCGCCACCAGCAGGCCGAAGCCGGTGCCCAGGATGTAACCGAGCAGGGCCAGCAGGATACCGACCGGTACCAGCGCGGCCGAATAGCTGGCCGCCAGGATCGGTGTGGCCGCCACGCCGCCAATATGCGCCAGCGAGGAGATGCCGCACAGGTACAGGTCGAAGCGGAACAGCTTGGCGAAGCCGACCAGCAATACCGCGTGGATCGCGATGATGGTGACGCCGCACAGCAGGTACAGCGGCGCCGCGGCGATCCCCTGGAAATTGCTCTGCGAGGCCAGCACTGCCACCACGCTGATCAGCATCGCGCTGGAGATCGTGCTGGCGCCGGGAAACTCCGCCAGCGGCGTGTGCGCCACCAGCAGGCCGAAGCCGGTGGCCAGCAGGATGGTCCAGGTGGTGGCGCTGACCATGCCGGATACCGGCAGCCAGCCGGCCAGCCAGCCCGACAGCGCCGCCACCGCCAGCGCCATGCCCAGCCACAGCAGCACGCTGTCGTAGGTGGTCGGCGCCCTGGTCTTCACCGGCGCCAGCGGGATGTCGCCGCTGGATGCCGCCCGGGTCCAGCGATTGAACGCCGGCGCCAGCCGCGCCACCGAGAACAGCACCACCACCCACATCGAATAACCCAGCGCATCGGTCAGCAGCGACATCGCCAGATAGGTGTCGGACATGCCGATCGCCTGCTTCACCGCGATCATGTTCGCGCTGCCGCCCACCCAGCTGCCGGAGAGCGCGGCCAGCGGCTGCCAGTCGTTGCCGGGCAGCCAGTGGCGGTAAAGCAGGTAGGTGCCGATGAAGGCCACGAACAGGCTCAGCGAGGTGCAGGCGAATACGCCGAGAACCCGCGGGCCGAGCCGCCAGATCGCGCGCAGGTCGCAGTTGATCATCAGCAGGAACAGCAGCGCCGGCACCATGCGCGAGACCAGCATCGACTGCGCCGCCTTGATCTCCGCGTTGACCTGCCACAGCCCGGACACCGCCAGCGCGGTGACGAACAGATAGGTCAGCACGATCGGCGGCAGCACCGAGAACACCTTCCAGCCGAAGCGGCGTTCCATCGCCGGAAACAAGCCAGCGACCAGCAACATCAGCGCCAGATAGGGCCAGACCGTGTGGATCACATGCATCCCCTCGTGGATCGTTCGCGGGTATTCGCAGGCTGGCTGGTTTCCACCATCAAGGAATAGCTGATTCTTGTCGACTTTGATCGAAGCATAAATTATTGACCGGCATTTGCAAGCGTGTTACACAGCGGTTTCAGGGGATTCGTTGCGGGGACGTTTGTCGATGGATACGTTGCTACCTGTCGCACCCAAAGTACGCCGCCATGCACGTGGCTTGCGCGTCGCCGTGTCCCTGCTCGCCCTGTTGCTGCTCGCCTCGTCTGCCTTCGCCGGCACCGGCACCGGCGGCAACGCCGTCACCCCCATCATCGCCCAGATCGATGCCGGTCACTTCAAGGCGGCCGACGCGGCGATCAGCAGCGCCCTGGCGCAGCCCGGCCTGTCCGCCGACACGCGCAGTGCGCTCACGTTCCAGCGCGAACGGATGCGCCGCATCCTGCTCGACTTCACCTTGAGCGCCGACGACGTCAAGGCGCGCGTGCGCAAGCAGATCCCCGACCTCACCGACGCCGAGTTCGCCAAGTGGAACGCGGCCGGCCTGTTCGAACACCAGCTCATCGACGGCCGCACGCTGTACTTCAAGCGCTCGCCCGGCAACCTGTTCCGGCTCAGCCCCGAAGCGGTGGCGCGGCGCGCGGTGCAGACACCGATCACCGACGGCCCGATGGAAGCGCTGAACGACCACCAGCGCGCGATCTACCGGGCCGCACTGGCCGAACACAAGAGCAGCGTGCTGCCGCAGCGCCTGCGCATGACGCAGACGCTCACCGTCAATGCCGACGCGGTGCCCGCCGGCGAAACCGTGCGCGCGTGGATTCCGTATCCGCAGGCGGT
The DNA here is from genome assembly GCF_018101315.1 of Rhodanobacter sp. B2A1Ga4. Lineage (NCBI taxonomy): Bacteria > Pseudomonadati > Pseudomonadota > Gammaproteobacteria > Lysobacterales > Rhodanobacteraceae > Rhodanobacter > Rhodanobacter sp. B2A1Ga4. Next base: position 291,470 of record NZ_JADBJR010000003.1, read on the forward strand.
GCCGGGCCAGCAGGAAGACATCCGCTACGTGGCCAGCGTGCCGTCGACACACCAGATCGCGCCCGCGTCGGCGCCGCAGCGCACGGTCTATCTGGAGAAGCCCGCTGTGGCCGGGCAAAAGACGGTGTTCTCGGTCACCTACGAGCTGACCCTGCTCGCGCAGTACCACGCGATCGACCCGGACAAGGTCACGGCGGAGAAGATCACGCCGGCACTGGCCCCGTTCGTGGCCGAGCGCGCGCCGCACATCGTATTCACCGACGCGATGCGCGCGTTCTCGCGCAAGGTCGTGGGTGCGGAGAAGAACCCGTACCGCATCGCGCAGAAGCTGTTCGCCGCGGTCGACCAGATCCCCTGGGCCGGTGCGCGCGAATACTCGACGATCTCCAACATCAGCGACTACGCGCTGCACGCCGGCCACGCCGACTGCGGCCAGCAGACCCTGCTGCTGATGACGCTGCTGCGTTTGAACGGCATCCCCGCGCGCTGGCAGTCCGGCATGGTCTATTCGGACGACGGCAGCCGCTACAGCAACATCCACGACTGGGGCTACCTGTACCTGCCGCCGTACGGCTGGGTGCCGATGGACGTCACCACCGGCCGCTTGCATCCGGCGCCTTCCGACGACAAGGCGCTGGAATGGTTCTACCTGGGCGGCCTCGACAACTGGCGCATCGCCTTCAACGACGACTACGGCCGCCGCTTCCAGCCGTCCAAACGGCAGTTCCGCTCCGACGACGTGGACTCGCAACGCGGCGAAGCCGAATGGCGCGGCGGCAACCTCTATTTCGATCAACTGGATTACGACTTCGACTGGCAGGTCCTGCCAGCGGCGCAGGGACGCGGCAGCAACTAACCGGCAGCTTTTCATAAACATGGCATCGACGGCGTCGATGGGGAGATGGGGAACATGAGCAACACCCGGACATTGCGCAGGACCGTGCTCGGCACGGCGCTCGGACTGGCGCTCGCCGCCTTCGGCGGCCCGCAGGCGTACGCGGCCAACAACGACGGCTCGGTGGCCGGCCGCACCCAGGCCGGCGCCACCGTGGTGGTGACCAATCCGGCCACCGGCCTGACCCGCACGATCACCGCCGACAGCGACGGCAACTACCGCTTCCCGTTCCTGCCGGTGGGCCAGTACACCATCAACGCCAGCAGCAGCGGCCAGCCGGTGGGTTCGACGCGCAACGTCACCGTGGCGCTGGGCACCACCACCACGGTGGACTTGGGCGCGACGAACGCAACCAGCCTGGGCGCGATCAACGTCACCGGCTCAGTGCTGCCGGTGATCGACGTGAGTTCCACCGAGTCGGCCACCATCGTCTCGCGCGCCGACCTGGTGCGCCTGCCGGTGGACCAGAACGTCACCTCGGTGGCGCTGCTGGCGCCGGGCGTGGTCAAGGGCAACGCCGGCTTCGGCGGCATCTCCTTCGGCGGCTCCTCGATCGCCGAGAACGCGTTCTACGTCAACGGCCTCAACGTCACCGACTTCTACAACCGCAACGGCTTCTCCGAGGCGCCGTTCGCGTTCTACGACCAGTTCCAGGTCAAGACCGGTGGCTACTCGGTCGAATTCGGCCGCACCACCGGCGGCGTGGTCAACGCCGTGGCGCGTTCGGGCTCCAACGAATTCAAGGGCGGCATGGAGATCACCCTGGAGCCCGGCAACTGGCATTCGCGGGCTGACGACCACTACGACGCCAGCGGCCATCGCTACCTCACCGCCAGTCGCGACCAGGACTCGCTGGTGAAGACGAACGTCTGGGCCTCCGGCCCGATCGTCAAGGACAAGCTGTTCATCTTCGCCATGTACGAGGCCCGTGGCAGCAGCCCGCGCAACACCAACAACGCCGGCACCACGCTGACCTCCAACAACTCGGACACCGGCTTCTGGGGCACCACCATCGACTGGAACGTCACCGACAGCAACGTGCTGCAGCTGATGGCGTTCTCCGACAAGAACAAGAACACCGGCGACGTCTACAGCTACGACTACAACACCAGCACCCTCGGCACGCGCACCAACAAGGTCTTCAGCGACACCGGCGGCAAGAACTGGGCGCTGACCTGGACCAGCTACCTCACCAACGATCTGTCGATGAAGCTGATGTACGGCCGCAACGAGCGCGAGGCATTCACCCGCTCGCAGCTGGACATCGACTGCAACTACATCTCGGCGAACAACGCGTTCAGGGCGATCCATGATCCGGGCGTGCAGTTGGGCTGCACCAGCAGCTCCACCGTGTACAAGCGCAACGACACCCGCAAGCAGGCGCGTGCCGACTTCGAGTGGACGCTGGGCGACCACCTGCTGCGCTTCGGCTACGACCACGAGAACGACACCTCCGACTACAGCCGTCACTACGCCGGGCCGGGCGCGTACTACTACAACCTGTACGCCGCCAGCGCCGGCTCCACCATTTCCAACGGCGGCGTGGTGCCGGCCGGCTACGACGCCTACGTGCGCGCGCGGCGTTACGAGATCGCCGGCACCTTCACCACCAAGAATGCCGCGTACTACATCGAGGACAGCTGGCAGGTAGCGCCGAACCTGGTGCTCAACGCCGGCGTGCGCAACGACAGCTTCGACAACCAGGACGCCGCCGGCCGCAGCTACATCAAGATGAGCCGGCAGATCGCGCCACGGCTGGGCTTCTCCTGGGACATGAAGGGCGACGGCAGCACCAAGCTGTTTGGCAACCTCGGCCGCTATTTCCTGCCGGTGGCCAACGTGATCAACATCAAGCAGGCCGGCGGCCTGCTCGACGAGCGCACCTACTACGCGTTCGACGGCTGGAATTACCAGACCCTCAACGGCGTGCAGTACGCAATCCCGAAGCTTGGCCCGCAGATCGGCGCGGTCGACAATTCCCAGGGTGACGGCACCGTGGGCGACCTGCGTTCCGAGGTCGACAAGAACATGGACCCGGTCTACCAGGACGAGGCGATCCTGGGCTTCCAGCAGCTGATCACCTCGCAGTGGTCGTGGGGCGTCAGCGCCACCTACCGGCGCCTGCACAACGCGATCGACGACATGGAGATCAGCGCCACCGCGCAGTGCGGCGAGAACGGCTACATCGGCTGGGTGATGGCCAACCCGGGCAAGAAGGTCACCGTGTGGGGAGACACCAACTGCGATGGCACCCCTGACGGCTACCTCACCGTGGACACCTCCAAGGAAGGCTGGGCGATGTACGACGCCAGCGGCAACTACCTGGGCCAGCGCGGCTGGGTGAAGCCCAAGCGCACCTATGCCGCCGTCGAGCTGCAGCTGAACCGCGCGTGGGACGAGAAGTGGGCGATGAACGCCTCGTACACGATGTCGTGGAACCGCGGCAACGCGGAAGGCCCGGTCAATTCGGATACCGACTTCGACGACACCGGCCGCACCGAGAACTTCGACGATCCGTGGGTGAACCTGGGCGGCGACGGCTACCTGCCGAACGATCGCCGGCATCAGTTCAAGCTGCGCGGCACCTATGCACTCACCCCGCACTGGCAGCTGGGCGCCGACGTGAACGCCGTCTCCGGCGGCCCGATCACCGGCTTCGGCGTGGGCAACCCCTACGACGCCACCAACTACCACAGCTACTTCATCTGCGTGCAGAACTGCGACTCGCCGGTATCCGAGAACCGTGTCTACGAGCGCTCGCCGCGCGGCAAGTACGGCCGCCTGCCATGGACCTTCACGCTCAACACCGGCATCAGCTACATCCAGCCGTTCAACGGCGGCGAGTTCCGGATCAAGCTGGCCGTCTACAACCTGCTCAACCAGAAGCACACCACGGCGGTGGACCAGGACCTGCAGACGTCCATCTCCAACTCCACCAGCGACACGTTCCGCCAGCCACTGGGCTTCCAGTCGCCGCGGTTCACCCAGCTGACCATGTCCGTCAACTTCTGATCGCCCTCCCCTGATCGCGGCCCGTGCAACTGCCGGGCCGCTCTTTTTTCCGGCATCATCACACCAACCACTGATAGCGAATCCATGTCCACGCAGACGACGAACCGCCCGACCGTGCAGGAAACCGCCCGGGAAGCGGACGGTGCCCCTGGCATGTTCGACGGCGTCAACCTGCGGCAACTGGCCGAACGCATCGCCACCCCCTTTCATGCCTACTCCGCCAGCGCGATCCACCGGCGCATCGGCGAACTCCAGGCCGCGCTGACTGGCCTCGACGCCACCATCTGCTTCGCGGTGAAGGCCAATCCCAACCTCGCCATCCTGCAGTTGATGGCAAACGCCGGCGTCGGCGCCGACATCGTCTCGGTGGGCGAGCTGCGCCGTGCACTGCACGCCGGCATGCCGGCCGAACGCATCGTGTTCTCCGGCGTGGGCAAGAGCGCCGACGAGATCGCCGGCGCGCTCAACGTCGGCATCCTGCGCTTCAACGTCGAATCGCTGGACGAGCTGCACACCCTGCAGCGCGTCGCCAAGGCACAGGATGTGACGGCACGCGCCGCGGTACGCATCAACCCCGACGTGGATGCGCAGACCCACGCGAAAATCTCCACCGGCAGGTCCGAGAACAAGTTCGGCGTCAGCATCGACGAGGCGCGCCGCTGGTTCGCCGATCGCAAGCAACTGGGCCATGTGCAGCTCGACGGCCTGCACGTGCACATCGGCTCGCAGATCCTCAGCGTCGAACCGTTTCGGCTGGCGCTGCAGCGGGTCGCCGCGTTCTGGCGCGAACTCGAACAGGCCGGCCATCCGGTCAACAGCATCGACGTCGGCGGCGGACTGGGCGTGTGCTATCGCGCCGGCGTGGACCGACCGGTGGCCGCGGCCGATTACGTGGGCGTGATCCGCGAGGCGTTGGCCGATTACCGCGGCAAGCTGCTGCTGGAACCGGGCCGCTATCTGGTCGCCGAGGCGGGCGTACTGCTGACCCGGGTGATCCGCGTCAAGCCCGGCATCGAGCGCAGCTTCCTGGTGCTCGATGCGGCGATGAACGACCTGCAACGGCCCAGCCTGTACGACGCCTGGCACGACATCGTGCCGGTAGCGGACGAGTCGCGCCCGACGACCACCTACGACATCGTCGGCCCGGTCTGCGAGACCGGCGACACCTTCGCCCGCGCCCGCGAACTGCCCGAATGCGCGGCCGGCGACCTGTTGCTGATCAAGGCCACCGGCGCGTACGGTACGTCGATGGCCTCCACCTACAACTCGCGACCGCTGGCCGCCGAGGTACTGTTGCAGCGGGGCCGTTATGCCGTGGTGCGCCGCCGCCAGCACTTCGAGGAAATGATCGCCGGCGAACAGCCGGCCCGGAACTGGGAAACGCCATGAACACGACTGCCCTCCTCGCCATCCTCGCCGCCCTGGGCTTCGCCACTGCGTCACCCGCGCAGGCGCAGCAGGACCCGCCGGTCACCATCGACACCCACGTCGACATCCCGTTCAACTACATGAGCGAGCCGCGCTTCGACGTGGGGCACGACAGCCGCCTGCTGGTCGACCTGGGCAAGATGGAACGCGGCGGCCTCAACGCGGCGTTCTTCGTGGTCTGGGTGCCGCAGCACGCGCTCGACGCCGCCGGCTACGCCAAGGCGGTGCAACAGGCCAGCCAGAAGTACGACGGCATCGGCCGCATGCTGATGATGTATCCCGACCGCATCCGCCTGGCCACCACACCCGAACAACTGATGGCCAACCGCAAGGCGGGCCTGCTCTCGGCCACCATCGAGATCGAGAACGCCTACTCGCTCGGCCACGACCTCCGCCGCCTCGACGCCGCGTTCGACCGCGGCGCGCGTTCGGTCGGCCTGGTCCACGTCGGCAACAACGACCTGTGCACCAGCTCGCTGCCGGATACCGAACACGGCGAGCCGGCGATGAACAGCGCCGGCGACACCGGCATGAGCGACTTCGGCCGCACCGTGGTGAAGCGCGCCAACCAGCTCGGCATGCTGGTCGACATCTCACACGCCTCGGACCACTGCGTGCGCGATGCGCTCAAGGTTTCCACGACGCCGATCTACGCCTCGCACTCCGGCGCACGCGCCGTGCTCGACCACCCGCGCAACCTGCCCGACGACCTGTTGCGCGCGATCGCCGCCAAGGGCGGCGTGATCGACGCCGTCGCCTACAAGGAATTCCTGAAGAAGGACCCGGGCCGCGAAGCGGCTGAAAGGAAACTGCAGGAAGCCATCGCCAAACAGGCCGGCGAAAAGGCATACGACAGCGACAACGACGACTACCGGCCGGAGATGGAAGCGGGCATGGCCGAGATCCAGAAGAAATACCCGCTGGCCACGCTGGACGACTACGTGAAGCAGATCCGGCACATGGTGAAAGTCGCCGGCATCGACCACGTCGGCCTCGCCTCCGACTTCGACGGCGGTGGCGGCATCACCGGCTGGAAGGACGCCAGCGAAACCCGCAACGTCACCGCCGCGCTGCGCAAGGCCGGCTTCAGCGACGCCGACATCGCCAAGCTGTGGGGCGGAAACCTGCTGCGCGTATGGGGCGAGGTCGAGCGCCATGCGCAACACTGAGCAACAAGGGGTCGACGCTCCCTCTCCCCTGCAACGCAGGGGAGAGTCCGAGAACGGTGCTTCTCCGCACGCTCGAGCCACCCCCTCCCAAGCTCCCCCTGCAAGCAGGGGGAGGAGTCAGGAGCGAGGCACCGACGCCCTGCTCCCTCCCCTGCAACGCAGGGGAGGGTTGGGATGGGGTGCTCTTGCTTTTCTGCTCCTGCTCGCACCACCGGTCGCCGCCGCCCAATCCGCCAGCCGCGCTTACGACAAAATCGTCGACGCCGTCGTTGCCCGCTACCACCTTCCCGGCATCGCTGTCGGCGTGGTCGAAAACGGTCAGGTCGTCTACACCCGCACCGCCGGCGAGACCGTCGCCGGCTCGGGCCAGCCAGTCACCCCGCGCACGCTGTTCAAGATCGCCTCAAACAGCAAGGCGATGACCACCGCCCTGCTCGGCCGGCTGGTCGACCAGGGCAAGCTGCGCTGGGACGACCCGGTGACGAAGTACCTGCCGCAGTTCCGCATGAACGACCCGTGGGTCACCGCGAACATGCGCGTGGCCGACCTGCTCACTCACTCCAGCGGCCTGCCCGAGGGCGGCGGCGACCTGATGTTGTGGCCGGAGCCGAACACGTTCACCCGCGCCGACATCATCCACGGCCTGGCCTTCATCAAGCCCGGCTACAGTTTCCGCTCGCAGTACCAGTACGACAACCTGCTCTACGTGGTCGCCGGCGAAGTGGCCGCCGCCGCAGGCGGCGCACCGTACGAAACGCTGATGCGCCGCGAGGTGTTCGCGCCGCTGGGGCTGGACCGCTGCCAGGTCGGTGCATGGAACCGCGATGAGGTCGGCGACGTGGCCGCGCCGCACCGTCGCGAGGGCGAGCGCAACGTCGCGATGCCCGAGGCCGCGGCAATCCCCGCGATCACCTCCGCGGCGGCCGGCGGCATCCGCTGCGACCTCACCGACATGCTGAGCTGGGCGCGCAACTGGCTGGCGCCCACGCACGCGCAGCTGCAGTGGCTGTCGCCGGTGCAGCGCGACGTGCTGCAGGCGCCGCACATGCTGATCCCTGTCTCCGCGCAACGCCGCGCCTGGGACCACACCCACGTGATGGCCTACGGCTACGGCTGGCGCATGGCCGACGCCGACGGCCAGTGGAGCGTGTGGCACACCGGCACGTTGAACGGCATGTACTCGATGCTGGCCCTGCTGCCGGATCGCGACAGCGGCTTCGTGTTCATGATCAACGGCGACGCCGGCGACGCGCGCACCGTGCTCGGCGAGGTTCTGATGAAACACTTCACCGCCCCGGGCGACCATCGCGGCGTGGACTGGTATGCCGACGCGCTGGAGCAGCGGGCGAAACAGAAGCCCGCGGCAGCGTCCGCCATTGACACTTCGCGCCAGCAGCCGGCCAGCGCCGCCGAACTGGCACGCTGGAGCGGGCAGTATCGCGACCCGTGGTTCGGCGACGTCATGCTGTGCCCGCGCGATGGGGCGATGCATTTCGCCGCCGCTAAGTCGCCGACGCTGGCCGGCACCGTGATGCGCCTGGGCAGCCGCTACCTGGTGCACTGGGACGACTCGGCCGACCTCGACGCGTGGCTGGATTTCCAGGCGGCCTCCGGCGGCCAGCCGATCGGCCTGCGCATGGCCAAGCTCGATCCGCTGGGCGACTTCAGCTCCGATTACGAAGACCTCGATTTCCAGCGTGTCGGGAGTTGCCGCTGATGCGCCGCCCGCTCGCCGCCATCGCACTGCTCGCGGCCATCGGCTGGTCCACCGCCAGCCTTGCAGACCAGCCCCTGGCGCTGTCGCCGGCGAAGACCGCCGCCGCGGCGAACCTGGTCGATATCCGCACGCTGGTGCCGGACATCGCCGAGGACATCAGGTACGCCGGCCACGACAACTTCGTGGGCACGCCGGTGGACGGCTACCTGGCGCCGAAGTGCCTGCTGCTGCGTCCGGTCGCCGAAGCGCTGGCGCGGGTCGAGCGCGAACTGCGCGCGCGGCAGCTGCGCCTGAAGATCTGGGACTGCTATCGCCCCGCCCGCGCGGTGGCGCACTTCGTGCGCTGGGCGCACGACCTGGCCGACCAGCGCACCAAGCCGCAGCACTACCCCACGCTGGACAAGTCGAAATTGCTCGGCGATTACATCGCACCCGTCTCCGGCCACAGCCGCGGCGCCACCATCGACCTCACGCTGGAACGCTGCGCCGCCGACGGCACGCGCTGCGAGCCGCTGGACATGGGCACCGACTTCGACTTTTTCGACGTGCGCGCGCACACCGATGCGCCCGACGTCACCGCGTCGCAACACGCGAACCGCCTGCTGTTGCGCGATGCGATGCAGCGCGAGGGCTTCCGCAACTATCCGATGGAATGGTGGCATTACACGCTGGTGCCGGAGCCGACGCCGCACACGCTCTACGACGTGCCGGTGCAATGACGGCACCGCGTAAAATCCAGGGGGAATCTGCCATGCGAAAACTGCTCGCCGGTCTTGCACTGACCTTGCTGCTCGGCGGCTGTGCCAGCGACACCAGGCCGGTCGACCCGATCGACGCGCTGATGCAGCGCTACGCCGGCGACGTCCCCGGGGCCTCGCTGCTGGTACTCAAGGACGGCAAGCCGATCGTCCGCCGCAGCTACGGCCTGGCCAACCTCGAAAAAGAAGACAAGGCCACGCCGGCCAGCAACTATCGGCTCGCCTCGGTGAGCAAGCAGTTCACCGCTGCGGCGATCCTGCTGCTGGCCGAGAACGGCCGGCTCAACCTCGACGATCCGGTGCGCCGCTGGCTGCCTTCGCTGCCGGAAACGACGGCCACGGTCACCCTGCGCCAGCTGCTCACGCACACCGGTGGCCTGGTCGACTACGAAGACCTGATCCCGCCCGGCACCACCGCGCAGGTCAGCGACAACGACGTGCTGCGCCTGCTGTCCGCCACCTCGAAAACCTACTTCGCGCCGGGCACCACGTACCGCTACAGCAACTCGGGCTACGTGCTGCTCGGCCTGGTGGTGGAGCGCGCTTCCGGCATCAGCCTGCCGCTGTACCTGCAGCAGCGCATCTTCCGGCCGCTGCACATGGACCACACGCTGCTGTATGAGCGCGGCGGCCCCGACGTGGCTGATCGCGCCTACGGCTACAGCGAGGAGAACGGCCGCTGGACGCGCACCGACCAGAGCGTCACCAGCGCGACCCGCGGCGACGGCGGCATCTATTCCTCGATCGACGACCTGGCGAAGTGGGACGCCGCGCTGTACGACAACCGGCTGCTCAGCGACGCTTCGCGCAAGCTCGCCTTCAGCCCGCACGTGAAGGTCACCGGCGAGCCGTACGAGGCCAGCTACGGCTACGGCTGGCGCATCACCGGCGACACCGTGTGGCATTCCGGCGAGAGCATCGGCTTCCGCAACGTGATCGTGCGCTGGCCGCAGCAGCACCTTACCGTGATCCTGCTCAGCAACCGCAACGAGCCGGAACCTTACCGCACCGCGCTGGCGATCGCCCAACCCTACCTGCAGTGAGCCTGATGAGACGTCCGCTTATGTCGAACCGCCTGCTGCGCCGCGCGACCGTGCTCACGCTGGTTGCGCTGCTCGCCGCCTGCGCCCCGCTGCCGCCGCGCAACCCACTGGCGACCTGGGTGCCGTCGCCGAACCACGACATCCGCCGGCCGGTGCTGATCGTGCTGCACTACACCAACCAGCATTCGGTGCAGGAAAGCCTGGATACCCTGCGCACGAAGAACAGCGGCGGCCCGGTGAGCTCGCATTACCTGATCGGCGCCGATGGCCACATCTACCAGCTGGTGTCCGACCAGTTGCGCGCCTGGCATGGCGGCCCGGGGCACTGGGGCACGATCACCGACATCAACTCCGCCTCGATCGGCATCGAGCTGGACAACGACGGCGCGACGCCGTTCGCGCCAGCGCAGATCGACAGCCTGCTGCGCCTGCTCGCCGACCTCACCGAACGCCTGCATATCCCGCGCACGCAGATCGTCGGCCATGAGGATTTCGCGCCCGCGCGCAAGGACGATCCCGGTCCGCTGTTCCCCTGGCCGCAACTGGCTGCCGCAGGTTTCGGGCGTTGGCCACAGGGCGTACTGGTCGACCCGCCCGCCGGCTTCGACCCGTGGATGGCGCTGGCCGTCATCGGCTATCCACTGGATGATCGCGCCGCGGCGGTGCGTGCCTTCCACCACCACTTCCGCGGCATGGACGGTGACCAGCTCGACGCGCAGGACCTGCGCATCCTCGGCAACCTCGTGCAGCAGATCGAATCCGAAGGCGGCGGCTGAGCAAGCGGCGCCGGGCCACCCAGCGCCATCTACTACACCTGCAACCGATCCGCCGGTCGCGCCACCAGCGCATACAGCGCCGGCATCAGGAACATGCCGATCAGCAGTCGCGACAGCATGCCGGCCACGATCACCAGCGCGAACGGGCGCTGCGAGTCGGTGCCCACGCCGCTGGCGATCGCCGCCGGCAACAGGCCCAACGCCGCCACCAGTGCGGTCATCGTGATCGGACGCAGGCGCAGTACCGCCGCCTCGTGCACCGCCTTGCCGATCTGCATGCCGCCCAGGCGCAGTTCATTGACGCAGGAAATGTAGACCACGCCGGTCAGCACCGAGACACCGAACAGCACGATGAAGCCGATGCCCGATGACACCGAGAACGGCGTGCCGGTGAGCCACATCGCCAGGATCGCGCCGAACGGCGCGGACAGCAGCACGCCAACCACGGTGATGAACGGGAACTTGAAGTTGCCGTAAAGCACGAACAACAGGCCGAAGATCAGCAGCAGCGTGAGCGGCAGGATCACGTTCATCTGCGCCCGCGAGGCGGTGTACTCCTGGTACTCGCCACCCCACTCCAGCCGATAGCCGTGCGGCAGTTTCACGTCGCGGGCGACTTGCGTGATCGCATCGTTCACCGCACCGGCCAGGTCGCGCCCGCTCACCGAGAACTGCACACCGATGTAGCGCGAACCGTTCTCGCGGTAGATGAAGGACGCGCCGTTGGCGACGCTGATGTCGGCCAGCTCCTTCAGTGGAATTTGCTGGCCACCCGGCGTGGCGACCGGGATCTCGCCGATCTGCTGCGGGTTGTCGCGATACTGCGGTGCGAGGCGCACCAGCAGGTCGAACTGCTTTTCGCCCTGCGCCACTTCGGTGGCGACGTCGCCACCGATCGCCGCCTCGATCAGCTTGTTGATATCGTCGACATTGATCCCGTAGCGGGCGATCTTCGCGCGATCGATCTTGATCGCCAGGTTCGGCTGGCCGAGTTCGTGCACCAGGGTCAGGTCGGTGATGCCGCGCACCTTCCCCATCACCTGCTTGATCGCCTTGCCCTTGGCCTGCAGCACGTGCAGGTCAGGTCCGTAGATCTTCACCGCCAGCGCGCTCTTCAGGCCGGTCTCGGCCTCGTCCACGGCGTCCTCGGCGGGCTGCGAGTAGTTGAACTGGATGCCGGGAAATACCTCGAGCTTCCTGTTGATCGCGTCGATCAGGTCCTGTTTGGTGCGGTACTTGCCGTCCCACTGCGAGTACGGCTTCAGGCCGACGAAGAACTCGTCGTTGAAGAAACCGGTGGAATCGGTGCCGTCGTCGGGCCTGCCCAATTCCGAAGTGACCGTGGTGACCACGGGGAACGAGCGCAGGATCTCGCGTATCTGCGGCGAGATCTTCGACGCTTCCTTGAAGGAAATGGTGTACGGCATGGTGGCACGCACCCACAGCGAGCCTTCGTCCAGGTGCGGCATGAACTCGGCGCCGATGCCGCGCATCATCACCAGCGCCAGCACCAGCAACAGCGCCGACGCCGCGGTCACCCGCCACGCATGGCGCTCGAAGCGCCCGAGCGCACGCACGTACCACGCCTTGAACTTCTCGTAGATCGCGTTGCGCCGTTCGCGCACACCGCGGCGCATGAGCAGCGCGCACAGCACCGGCAGCAGGGTCAGCGTGACCAGCAGCGAGCCGACCAGGGCGAAGATCATGGTGTCGGCCATCGGCTTGAACAGCGTGCCGGACGGCCCGCTGAGCACGTAGATCGGCAGGAAGCTGGCCACGATCACCGCCACCGCGTAGACCAGCGGGCGGTCGACTTCCGAGGCGGCGCTCTGGATGACTTCGCGGATGTTGAACTCGGTGCCCTGCCGCGCGGCCAGTTCGCGGTAGATGTTCTCGACCATGAAGATCGCGCCATCGACCAGGATGCCGAAATCCACCGCGCCGATCGACAGCAGGTTGGCCGACGCGTTCTTCAGGTCCAGGCAGACGAAGGCAAACAACAGCGCCAGCGGGATCGTCACGGCCACGATCAGGCCGGCACGCACGTCGTACAGGAAGAAGATCAGCACCGCGATCACCAGCAGCATGCCCAGCAGCAGGTTGTGCATCACCACGCCCTTGGTCTGCTGGATCAGGTTGGTGAGGTCGTAGAACGGGTGGACCTTCACGTCCCTGGGCAGGATCTCGCTGTTGAGCTCCTTCGTCTTCGCCTCGACCCGCTGCAGCACGTTCTCGGTCTTCGATCCGGTCAGCGCCAGGATCACGCCTTCCACCGCATCGTCCTGGTTCATGTAGCCGAACTCACCCAGCCGTGGCGCGATGCCGATCTCCACCGTGCCGACGTTCCTGACCAGGATCGGCGTGCCGTCGTGCACCGCCAGCACCACGTTGCCGATGTCCTGCACCGTTTCGAGCCGGCCCAGCCCGCGCACGTAGAAGAACTGCCCGCCCTGCGAATAGAAGCCGCCACCGGCATTGCTGTTGTTGGCGGCCAGCGCCGCCTCGACCTGCGCCACCGTCATGCCGAGCGCGGCGATCTTCATCGGATCGAGCAGCACCTGGTACTGCATGGTGCCCCCACCGAACCCGGAATCGTCAGCCACCCCGGGCACCGAGCGGTACTGCGGCGCGACTACCCAGTCGTTGAGCGTCTTCAGCTCCATCGGCGAGCGATCGGTGCTCTGCAGCACGTAGCGATAGACCAGTCCGGACGGCGGCGACATCGGCGACATCGACGGCGCCACGCCATCGGGCAGCGTGATGCCGGGCAGGCGGTTGTAGACGCGCTGGCGCGCGAAGTAGGGGTCGGTGCCGTCGGCGAAGGTCAGGGTGACGTCGGACAGGCCATACAGCGAAATGGAGCGCTTGGTGACCAGCCCGGGAATGGCGTTCAGTCCCAGCTCCACCGGCACCGTGATCAACCGTTCCACTTCCTCGGCGGAATGACCGGGCCACTGCGTGACGATGTCCACCATCGGCGGCGACAGGTTCGGGTACGCGTCCATCGGCAGCGTGTGGTAGGCCCACACGCCGGCCGCCGCCAGGCCCAGCGCCAGCAGCACCATCAGCATGCGTTGCTGCAGCGCGAACGCGACGATACGGTTGATCAGCGACGTCGGGCGCGGCGACGTTCCCTCGGGTGGCGTTTGCTCGCTCATTGGGTCTGGATGAAGCGCAGGAAGATCGCGCCGTCCACCACCACCTTGTCGCCGGCGTGGAGGCCCTCGGGAATCACGAAGCGATCATCGACGCGCGCGCCCAGCGTCACCGCGTGCTGCGCGTAGCTACCGTCGGCCGCGACCACATACACGAACGGCAGGTTCTCGTCGTCGCGCAGCACCGCCGACACCGGCACCAGCAACCCCTGCTGCGCCTCGCTCGACTGGATCTGCACGCGCACGTACATCTGCCGCCGCAGCGTGCCGTCCGGGTTGTCGACCAGCACGCGCGCGCCGACCGAGCGCGTATCCGGGTCGACCACCGCACCGACATTGGTGACCTTGCCGTGGATCTTCGCGCCACCCGCCGCGGTGTCGACCGTGGCCACGTCACCATTCCGCACCACCGCCGGCTCGTCACCGAACAGCTGCGCCATCACCCACATCGTCGAGGTGTCGGCGAGGGTGAAACAGGGGGTCGAACCCGCCGCCAGCAACTGCCCGGGCGCGATCGACTTCTCGACCACGGTGCCGGCGATCGGCGCGCGGATCACGCCCTGACCGCGCGCCACCGGCCTGCCCTCGCGGATCGCCGCGATGGTCGGCTGATCGACATGCAGGGCCAGCAGCGCCTGCAGCGCGGCATCGCGATCGGCGTCCGCACCGATGGCATCGGATTGCGCCTGCGCATGTTCGCGCTGCGAGACCGCCTGGTGCGCGAACAGGTCGCGATCCCTGGCAGCCACCTGATCGGCAGCCTGCGCCGCAGCGAGCGCCTTGCGATAGGCACTGGCCGCCGCCGCGAAGTCGGGGGAATCCACCCGCGCCAGCGGCTGGCCCTGTTTGACTTTTTCGCCCTGGTTTACCAGCACCTCGGTCACCGGCCCGGAGAACGGCGCCAGCACCTGGGTCGCGCGGTCGTGGTCGAAATCCACCACGCCGCTGGTCTCGATGCCGCGGTGGAAGCTGCTGCGCGCAAGGGTGAGTAGCTGGATGTGCTCACGCTGCGCCGACGTCAGCGTCACGTTCTGTGGCTTGTCGGCGGCGGCGGCCTGCGGATCGGCCTTCGACGAGCATCCGGCGAGGGCTATCCCTGCCGCCAGCGCGAAGACCGGCAGCAGTATGGCCGTCGTTCGCGGCGTCGACGGCGCCACCGAAGGCAATTTACTTTTCATCGCTATCCCGGAATGCAGCGGCATGGTTTGAGGTGGGCGAAGCGGCAGCGGCGGTCCCGCCTTCGGCCCTGGTGTCGTGCCACCAACCGCCGCCCAGCGCCTGGAACAACGCCGCCGTGTCGGCATAGCGGCTCGCCTGCGCCTGCACCAGTGCAATGCGCGATTGCTGGTAACCCTGTTCCGCACTCAGCAACGTCAGGTAGCTGGCGTAGCCATCCCAGTACTGACGCTGCGACAGATCGAGCGTGAGTCTGGCGGCATCCGCGGCCGTGGCCGCGGCCTGCAGGCCCTCGGCGTCGTGCTGCAGCGCGGCCAGCGTATCGGCCACGTTCTGGAACGCGGTCAGCACCGTGCCGCGGTATTGCTCGGCCGATTCCACATAGGCCGCCTTGGCGGCGCGCTCCTGGTGCAGCAGGCTGCCGCCGTGAAAAATCGGCGCGGCGATATCGGCACCGATGCCCCAGAAGCCCGTGCCGGCCTTGAATACCTGGTCCATCGCCACCGCGGTGCTGCCCGCGTTCGCGGTCAACGAAATATTCGGCAACCGATTCGCGATGGCCACGCCGATATTGGCGCTGGCCGCGTGCATATTCGCCTCGGCCTGGCGCACGTCCGGACGCTGTGCCACCAGGCTTGATGGCAGGCTCAACGGCAGTTGCTGCGGCAGGTGCAGGCTGGCCAGGTCGAATGCCTGCGCCGGCGCCTCGCTGGGCAACCGCCCGGCCAGAACCGCCAGCAGGTTGTTCTGCTGATCCAGCTGGGTCAGCAACGGCGGCAGCGTGGCCTGCAGCTGGGCCAGCTGTGATTCCTGCGCGGCAAGATCGAGCCGGCCGGCATAACCCTTGCTCAGCTGGTAGCGCAGGATGCCGACCATCTTCGTGTTGATCGCGATCAAGTCGCGGGTCGCGGCGATCTGCGCGCGCAACGAAGCCTGCTGCACGGCCGCGGCCACCACGTTGGTACTCAGCGTGATGCGGGCGGCGATCATCTGGAACCGCACGGACTGTTCCTGCGCCTTCAGCGACTCCACCGTGCGCCGGTTCAGGCCGAACACGTCCGGCGCATACGAAATGCTGAGCTGCGGAGTGAAGAAGCTGTACAGATATTCCTGGGGCACCACCGGATAGTTCGGCCCGGGCGCGACCTGCTGCGATTGCATCTGGCGGGTGGCCGAGAAGCCGCCGTCGACGGCTGGGTAGTAGGCACCACGTTGCGCCCGGGTATTCTCGTGCGCCACCGTCAACGCCGCCTGCGCGGCCTTCAGGTCGGGATTGTGCGCCAACGCCTGCTCGATCAGCGCGTTGAGCGCGGGCGAATGGAACAACGTCCACCACTGCGCAGGAATGTCCCCACCGGAAACGAAGTGCTGGGCCTGCCCTCCGGCGACGCTCGCGCTGCTGGTCGTGGCCGGCAACGGGCTGGCGGTCAGGCTGCTGACATCCGGGGCGGCCGGCCGGTGGAAATCCGGACCCACCGCGCAACCGGCGATCGACAACGCGGCGACGGCGGCAAGCAGATGCCGCATCGGCGGGCGCGTCGCGCGCAGCACCGGCAACACTCGCCCGATCACCGCAGCCATCGTTTCGACGGCCCAGGCCAGCACTCGAACCACGGGTTATTCATGCGGGCGCATCTTGGCCAGAAGATCGGAAACGCAACGATATAACGTACCAAGTCGCGGCGAAACCCTGCAAGAAATTGCGCCAGCTGGCGGCGTGCCGGCGCCTGCTCGCCAACGCTGGATCCGTCCGGTCGTGCTGCCTGACGATGGCTTTGGCAAGACGCTGCGATGCGGTGGCTACAGCCCCTTCGCCGCCTGCGCCACCGCGCGGAACAGCGCGCGGCCCTTGTTCATCGTCTCCTCCCACTCGGCCGCGGGGTCGGAGTCGTAGACGATGCCGGCACCGGCCTGCACATGCAGGCGGCCGCCGTGGATCACCGCGGTGCGGATCGCGATGGCGGTGTCGGCGTCGCCCCACCAGCCGATCCAGCCGATCGCGCCACCGTAGATATTGCGCTTGTACGGTTCCAGTTCCTGGATGATCTCCAGCGCGCGCACCTTCGGCGCGCCCGAGAGCGTGCCGGCCGGGAAGGTGGCCTTCAGCACGTCCATGTAGCTGAGCCCTTCGCGCACCGTGCCCTGTACCTGCGACACGATGTGCATCACGTGCGAGTAGCGCTCGACCGCGAACGAGTCGCTCACTTCCACGCTGCCGGTCTCGCTGATCCGGCCCAGGTCGTTGCGGCCCAGGTCGATCAGCATCACGTGTTCGGCGCGCTCCTTCGGATCGGCCAGCAATTCAGCTTCCAGCGCCTGGTCTTCTGCTTCCGTGGCGCCGCGCTTGCGCGTGCCGGCCAGCGGGCGCACCACCACCTTGCCGTCCTTGAGGCGCGCCAGGATCTCCGGCGAGGAACCCACGATCTGCGTTTCGCCGAGGTCGACGAAGTACATGTAAGGCGACGGATTCAGCGCGCGCAGTGCGCGGTACACGTCCACCGGACGCGCGTTGAAGCCGACGCTGAGGCGCTGCGACGGCACCACCTGGAAGATGTCGCCGGCACGGATGTATTCCTTCGCCTTCTCCACCATCGCCTCGAATTCGTCCTTCGTGAACGAGGACTTGAAATCGCCCTCGTCCAGTGCGATCGACTGGGTCAACTGCGGGTACGATGCGCCGCCCTGGCGCAGCCGGTAGACCAGCGCGTCTAGCCGGCGCTGCGCCTCGGCATACGCCTGCGGCTGAGCGGGGTCGGCGTGCACGATCAGGTACAGGCGGCCCTTGAGGTTGTCGAACACCGCCACTTCCTCGGCCAGCATCAGCAGCACGTCGGGCGTGCCCAGCTCGTCGGCGCGATCCCACTGCGCCAGGCGCGGCTCGATGTAGCCGATCGTCTCGAAGCCGAAGTAGCCGACCAGGCCGCCCGAGAACGCGGGCAGCTGCGGCAGCCGCGGCACGTCGTACTGCGCGCGCAGGCTTTCGATTTCGGCCAATGGATCGTCCAGGTGCCGGCGCTCGATCACCTCGCCGGAATCCTCCACCTCCAGCTCATGCCCGCGCAGGCGGAACACCCGCTTCGCCGGCAGCCCGATGATCGAATAGCGCCCCCAGGTGGCGCCGCCCTCGACCGATTCGAACAGGAAGGTGTACGGGCCATCGGCCAGCTTCAGGTACACCGACAGCGGCGTGTCGAGGTCGGAGAACACCTCGCGCACCAGCGGGATGCGGGTGTGGCCCTGTGCCACCAGCGCGTCGAATTCGTCTCGGGAGATCACGGCGGCATCCAGGTAGCCCAATAAAAAGCGGTCATTGTAGGGGCTGCTGCAACAGGAATCGAAAATCATCGCCGGGAACCCCACTGCAGCCGTGAGCCTTCCCCCGGCTGGCATTTGAGCACTTGTGGCCGTCGATGCAGCCGCCAGGCCTGCAACGCATTTTTGCATCTTCAGTTATCGCATTTTCTGCTATTTTCGTAATTTCATTCGATTCCCTGCCAGCAGGTTCATGCGCCATGGCCGGGGCCCATGGGTCCAAGGATGAGGTATCGACGATATGCGGAACATGTTCTACAGGACTCTGCTTGCCAGCACGCTGGGGATTGCCCTGGCACCCATTCCGAGCCAGGCGACCCAGACCATACCGATCGAGGCACTGGCGCGCCTGCCGGCATTGCAGTCGGTGTCCATGAGCCCGGACGGCAGGCATCTGGTCGCCCTGATTCCTTCGCCGCGGAACGCGGACGAGACGGCGCTGGCCACCTGGGACATGCATTCGCTGTCTGCCGGCCCCAAGGTGGTCACGCCCTCCGGCGATCACATGAAGTTCATCTCCGTCTATGCGCTCAAGGCCGGCAAGATTCTCACGGTGGCGCGCCAGGAGTGGACGGGCGATCTTGGCGGCTGCGGCGAAGGCAAGGCAACCGGCGCCACCAAGACCTTCATGACCAAGGCCTACCTGACCGGCGACGACCAGAAGCAGTTCGACGAGGCCTTCGCCAGTGACGTGCGCAAGGTCGGCGTCAGCCAGCGGACCCAGCGCTGCCTGGAACTGAGCGGTACCGCGTCGTTGGTTAACACGCTGCCGCTGGACCCCGACCGGGTCATCATCCGGCAGCTGAGCGAAATCAGCCTGACCTCCGACTATTACCTCTACAATCTCAAGACCAAGGAAACGGAACTGCTGTTCCGCGGCGGCACGCGCACCACACCGGCCTTGTTCGACTCGCGCACGGGCAAAGTGCTGGCCAAGTCGGAGATCGTACCGACAGGAGACGACTACCAGCAGCGGGTGTACCTGTTGAACGCCAGGACCGGGCAGCTGGAGCAGCAGACGCCCCTGACCACCAGGCTCTCCGACCGCTACACGGTGAACGTTGCAGGCATCGACGATGCTACCGGCAAGTACTACGTGCTCACCGACCAATTCTCGGACAAGGTGCAGGCGCGCCTGTACGACCCGGTGCAGCACAAATACGACCCGGAGCCTGTCGTTGCCGATCAGAGCTACTCCATCGGCGGCTTGCTGTTCAGCACGCGCCCCAGCAACTTCAATCAGGTTGTGGGCTTCGTCATCGACGGCCCCTATCGCCAGACCACCTACGTCGATCCGGCACTGAAGGCGATCCAGGCGAGCATCAATCAGGCATTCCCTGACCGGCAAGCCGTGATTTCCGATTACACCGACGACCTCTCCACGGTGCTGTTCAGCACCCAGAGCGCCGACGCGCCACCCGCCTATCACCTCATCCTGGACAAGAAGATCGTGAACCTGGGCAGTCAGCGCCCCGGGATAGCAAGCGGCCTGACGGGCGAAGAGCGCTGGGTAAGCTACAAGGCACGCGACGGACGCGAGATCCCCGCGATCCTCGACTTGCCGGCTGGCTGGAAGCCAGGCGATGCCCCGGCGTCTGCCGTCGTCATGCCCCATGGCGGCCCCTGGGCACGCGACTACATGGGCTGGGACGCTCCGGGCTGGGTGCCGCTGCTCACCTCGCGCGGCTTTGCCGTACTGCGCCCGCAATACCGCGGCTCCGCAGGACTGGGCCGCGACCTGTGGCTTGCCGGCGACCAGCAGTGGGGCCTGAAGATGTCCGACGACAACGACGATGGCGCTGCCTGGCTGGTTTCCCAGGGCATGGCGGCCAAGGATCGCATCGCCATCTTCGGCTACTCCTACGGCGGCTTTGCCGCGGTGGCGGCCTCGGTGCGCAACCCCACGCCCTTCAAATGCGCCATCGCCGGTGCGCCGGTGGCGAACCTGGGACGCCTGGGCACTTCGTGGAGTGACAACCGCCTGCAGCGCATCCTGCAAGGCAAGACCGTCAAGGGCATGGATCCGATGCAAAACACCGCCAGGGCCGACTTGCCCATCATGCTGTTCGTCGGCGACCGCGACGTACGCACGCCGTCCTGGCACGCCCGCGATTTCTACAAGGCCGTCAATGGCACCGTCCCGGCCCAGTTCCACCTGATCGCCGACCAGCAGCACAGCATGCCGTGGTACCCGCGCCAGCAGCGGGAAACCCTCAACCTGATCGCAAACTACCTCGAAAAAGACTGCGGCCTGGCGCGCAAGCAATAGCGATTTGCAAGCAATACGCATGATCTTGCGTATTCGCATATGGCCGGATACATTCGCTGAACGGTAGTGTAACGCAGCCGTAATATTTTGCATTCAGTGCTCAAGGGGAGTGAACACTACATGTCCAAGAAGTACGTCCAACGTGGATTCCAGCGTCTGCCGCTGGCCATCGCCGTGATCGCCGCACTGCAGGTCATGCCGGCCTTCGCGCAGGATCAGTCGCCCGCCACCACGCCCACCAACCAATCGACCGGCAGCGCCGACAAGACCAAAAACACCGACAAGGCCAAACAGCTCGAAACAGTCTCGGTCACCGGCTCGCTGCTGAAGCGTCCGGAGTACGAGACGACCTCGCCGGTGCAAGTGATCGAGATCGAGAACAATCTCGCCGCGGGCCAGTTCGACACCGCCGACTTCCTGCAGACTACGGCCGCCGTCGCCGGCTCCACGCAGGTCAACAACCAGTTTGGCGGCTTCGTCGTGGAAGGCGGCACCGGCGTGCAGACAGTTTCGCTGCGCGGTCTGGGTGCCAACCGCACCCTCGTCCTTCTCGATGGCCAGCGTCCCGGCCCCGCCGGCACCCGCGGCCAGGTCGGCGCCTTCGACCTCAACGTCATCCCGCAAGTAATCCTGTCGCGCATCGAGCTGGTCAAGGACGGCTCGTCCTCGATCTACGGCTCCGACGCTCTCGCCGGCGTAGTCAACCTGATCACCAAGAAGAGCATCGATCGCCCGCAAGTGAGCTTCTCCGCCAGCACGCCGGCACACGGCGGCGGCGAGCAGTATTCCGCTTCGTTCGGCACCGGCTGGAATTTCAGCAAGGGGCACATCGTTGCCGCGGCGCAGGTCGACAAGCTCGAGTCGCTCACCTATGGCGACCGCAGCTACTTCCGCTGCAACCAGGACCGCGTCTGGGGCAAGGACGGCAAACGCATCGACCGCGCGGATCACTCCATCCTGGAGGGCTCCGATCTGGCAGGCTGCAACAACCTGTATGCCAATACCATCATCGACTACTTCAACTCGGCGCGGGTTCGCTACGTGCCCACGAAGGATGGCAGCACTGTCGGCCCGTTCCCCGGCTACCGCCCACGCCCGTACCCCACCAAGACCTACGCCAACTCGCCGCAGGCCTACTACGAGGACGTGCTGAACTTCCCGTTCTTCAACAGTGCCGAAGTCATCAACCAGCGCCAGCGCGCCACCGTATACGCCGCCAGCAACTTCAGCCTCGGCAGCGTGAACTGGGATACCCAGTGGCTGTACAACCAGCGTGAAACCAAGGCGCACCGCTATCGCCAATTCTTCCCGGTCGTCCAGAACCAGTCCGACGGGCGTTACTACCAGACAATCATGCCCTTCCCGTCCGACCAGAAGGTCACGGTCGACTATTTCTACGGCACCAGCAAGCTGAGTGGTCTGTTCGAGCGGACCGACAGCTGGTCG
The DNA here is from genome assembly GCF_018101315.1 of Rhodanobacter sp. B2A1Ga4. NCBI lineage: Bacteria > Pseudomonadati > Pseudomonadota > Gammaproteobacteria > Lysobacterales > Rhodanobacteraceae > Rhodanobacter > Rhodanobacter sp. B2A1Ga4. The sequence goes on from NZ_JADBJR010000003.1 coordinate 313,626, forward strand.
TGGGAAGTCAATGCCGGCTACAGCCGCTCCAGTGGCGACTACCGCACCCTGGCCATCGACGCCACCCGCAGCGGTGACCTGACCAACCCGGCCAACGAACTTGATACACCACCGGTCGATTACTTCGATCCCGGCTTCCTGAGCGGCCAGCGCATGAACGACCTGGTCAACGCCGTTGGGGTCTGGACCAAGGGCAACACGATCTACACGCAGGCCACCGTCAATGCCGTGGTGACCGGCAACCTGTTCACTCTGCCGGCAGGCGATGTCGCCTCCGCCTTCGGTGCCGAGTACCGCCACTACGCCATCAACGACCAGCCGCCCGAGATTTCCAAGAATGGCGGCCTGTGGGGTTCCAGTTCCGCTCAGGTGACCCGCGGTACCGACAACGTCAAGGAAATCTACTCCGAGATCGACGTGCCGCTGCTGAAGGGCAAGCCGGGCTTCGAGTCGCTGTCGGTCAACCTGTCCGGTCGCGCCTTCCAGTATGCGACCGTGCCGGGCACCGACAACGTCTGGAAGGCCGGTCTGAACTGGCAGATCGTGCCCACCCTGCGTGCACGAGGCACCTTGGGTACCTCCTACCGCGCCCCGGGCCTCTATGAGCTGTACCTGGGCAATCAGACCGGCTTCCTGTCGCAGGCCGGCATCGACCCGTGCATCCTGTGGGGCGACAGCAACAACGACTTCCTGCGCGCCAATTGCGCGGCAGCCGGCATCCCCGCGGACTACGCGGCAAGCGGCAGCTCGTCGGCCACGATCTACTCCGGCGGCGGCAAGGGCTTCCTGAAGCCCGAGACCTCCCGTGCCAAGAGCGTGGGTATCGTCTGGACGCCGACCTTCGCCAACTTGAACGTGGCGCTGGACTACTTCGACTATGACGTCCACGGCGAAATCACCCAGCTCGACGCCTACGACATCGCCTTCGGCTGCTACGGTTCGGCGGTCTATCCGAACAGCTTCTGCACGCAGCTCAACCGCAACAGTCCGACCGATCCTGCTCACCCGAACATGATCACGGACATCCACAGCGTCTACGTCAACATCAACCGCGAGCGCACCCGCGGCTACGACCTGCAGGTGGACTACAGCAACGACTTCTCGTTCGGCAAGGTATTGGCGGGCGCGCAAGTGACGTACACCATGGAAGACACCTACCAGCTGTTCGACTCCGCATCAGCCAGTGGCTTCACCACTTCGGACCAGATCGGCTATGTCGGCCGCCCCAAGACTGTCGGCATCTCCAATCTGAGCCTCAAGCGCGGCGACTGGACCTACAACTGGCAGGGCCAGTACGTCAGCACCACCTCGAACAAGGACCTGAAAAACGTCTTTACCTATCAGGGTTACCAGGGCGCGGTACGCGACATCAAGGCTGGCTGGCGCTTCTACCACAGCGTGTCGGTGGCGTATGACAAGGGCAACTGGGGCGCGATGCTCGGTGTGCGCAACCTGTTCGACAAGGCACCCGACCTGCTTTCGCCCAGTGCCGGCTCCGTATACGGCAATACGCCGATCAACGCCTCGCAGTACGACTGGTATGGCCGCACGTTCTTCGCGCGGTTGAACTACAAGTTCTGAGACGGGCAAACAGCGTAATCGAAAGGAGGCGACATCATGTCGCCTCCTTTTTTTATGGCCACTCGGCCACAAATGCGGCGATGCCGCCGACAGCCTGGCGAACATCCGTCGCGCAGTCAGGCCAGTCGTTGCCGCGGCATGCCGTGCAGCTGCAGCGAGAACGCCACACCACTACCGTCGTCGAGGTTGCGCGCGCTGGCCACGCCGCCGTGGCGTTCGGCGACCAGGCGCACCACGTACAGGCCCAGGCCCAGGTGCGGGGCGTCGCCGGGGGTGGCCTTGTCGCGCAGGCTGACCAGCGAATCGAACAGGCGGCCCTGCATCGCCGCAGGCAGCAGCGGGCCCTGGTTGGCCAGCTCGATCTCGGCGCCTTCGGGCGTGGCGCGCAGCGCGAGGCGCAGCCAGCCATCGGGTGGGGTGAACGACAGCGCGTTGTCGAGCAGCTTGTCCAGCGCCTGCGCGACCAGCTCGGGTGCGCAGTGCAAATGCAGTGGCGCATCGGGCAGCGTGCAGTCGAGCCGGCGCGCGCCGATCAGCGGGCGGTAGGCGTCGGCGCAGCCGCGCACCACCTCGCGCAGGTCGACGTCCTCCGGTTCGGCTGCGGCGATCGCGCGCTCCATCCGGCTCGACTCGCTCATCGCGCGCACCAGTGCGCCCAGCCGCGCCACGCCGTCGCGGGCGCGCGCCAGGTACGGCTGCGCCTCGGCCGGCAGCGCAGCATGCTCGAGGTTGTCCAACGACGACTTCACGATCGCCAGCGGCGTGTTGAGCTCGTGCGAGAGCTTCGAGGCCAGCGTGCGCAGGTAATCGGTGTAGCTGCCGACCACCTCGAACAGCCGCTCGAAGCTGCGCGCCAGGTCGCCGATCTCGTCCGGCGCGTCGGTCATCGGGAATTTTCCCTGCTCGAACAAGCCGTCCAGACGTCCATCGTTGAGTTGCGCGCGCTCGGCCGCGTTGCGCAGGCGGCCCAGCCGCAGGCTGAGCCGGGTGGCGAACAGCAGCAGGATGCCGCCGGCCACCAGCAGCACGCCGAAGCTGGTCAGCAGCAGGCCGAACAGCGCCCGGTTGGCCAGCAGCGGCACCGTGCGGCTGGCCTGTTCCAGCAACAGCACGCCGTCGACCTGGCCGGCATGTTCGATCGGCACCGCGGCAGCCAGCACTACGCTGCCGCGCTCCTCGCCACTGCGCCACACGGCTACCGGCTTGCCGGCGCCGGCCGCTGCCACTTCGCGGGTATCCAGCCGCGGCACGTCCTGCGCCCACAGGTTTGCATCCTCCAGCCGGGTCGCCAGCAACGAGCGGTAGACCAACGCGGCGAACCAGCCCGGCTGGCCGTCGCTGCCGGGCATCGTGTTCAGGCGGCCGCTGCGTGCCAGCAACCAGCCCTGCGGCGCCAGCACGCGCGCCTGCACGCGGTCCGGCACCAGCTGCGCCAGTTCGCCGGCAAGCTGTTCCGAGTAGCTGAGCAGCGGGCGCGTATCGGCAGCCAGTCGGTCGCCACCCTCGCTGGCGTCGTACACGCCGACGCCCAGCGCGCGCAGTGGCAGGCTGCGCGGCAGGCGCAGCTCGACCCGATAGCCGCTGCCGTCCTCCTGCCACTGCGCGGCGATCAGCTCCGGCAGGCCTTCCACCGGGGGATCGAGCGGCCGCGCCATCAGCGGGCCGGGTGCCGCGCTGGCCAGCAGGTAACGGCGCCGGCCGGCCGCGTTGCCCAGCACGAGAATCAGGTGGTCGGCGGCCAGCGCGTTGGCATCGTCGGCGTCGGCGCGCGTGCGCCGGGTGTCGCGCACGTCGGCGTACAGGTACAGCCCATCGTCATCCGCGGCCAGCAACAGTTTGCCGTGCGCGCCCAGCGACTGGCTCCACGGCGTCAGCGGCGCCCAGTCGTCGCCGTAGCCGTCGACGGTGATCGGTGATGACGCCTGCTGCACGTACCAGCCCCGGCCCGACGCCGGCGTCACCGCGCCGGTCACCACCAGGCTGCGCGCCACCGCGTTTGCCGATGCCAGCAGCGCCTGCGCCTGGCCTTCGCGCAGCAGCGTTTCCATCTGCCGCACGTACAGCCAGCCGGCGACCGGCAGCGCCAGCGTGCACAGCGCGACCAGCAGCAGTTTGCGGCGCAGGGTCATCGTAGCGATCGGTCAGTGAGCGGGCGCGGGTGGCGGTGCGGCGTCCTTCATCCAGCGCGAGGCCACCACCACGCGCATGAAGTCGTCGAGCAGCGCGCGGCGCGACGGGTCGGCGTCGTCGAACGCCATCGACCAGCTCAGCCGCACGCCGCTGGCCTTGCCCGGATCGCAGAACACCAGCACGTCGTCGACGTGGTCGCTGCCCTGGTAGACCGAGGCCTCGCACGGCATGGCCGGATGCCGCACGGCGAAGCCGGACACCTTGCCGGCCGGGTCGTGCTGCAGGTAGCGCTTGCGATCGGCCTGCACCTCGTCGGCCAGCGTGGCCAGTTGGCGCGGCCACACGTTGAGCACCATCACCCTCTGCGGCTTGCCGCTCCACTCGCCTTGGTACAGCACGGCGTTGACGCCGATCGCGCGCGCATAGGTGCAGCAGTCACGTGTCCAGCCGGCCGGCGTGGCGGCACTGATCGCCCAGGCCGGCGCGTTGCCGTCACGGGCGCCGCGCGCCAGCACGTCGTCGTCCTTGCCTGTGGCCGGCGCCAGCGTGGCGAACGCACACAGCGCGAGCGCCAGCCAGAGGCGCCGGCTCACGGTTTCCACCGGTAGCCGACGCCATGCACGGTCTCGATCGCATCGAACTCCGGCGCCACCGCGATGAACTTCTTGCGGATGCGCTTGATGTGCGAAGTGATGGTGGCGTCGTCCACCACCAGTTCCGCCTCGCGCATCAGCTGGTCGCGGTTCTTCACGTGGCCGGGGAAGCGGATCAGCGTGTGCACCATCCAGAACTCGGTGACGGTGAGCGGAATTTCCTCGCCGTTCCAGCTGATCCGCATGCGCTCGGATTCCAGCTTCAGCGGGCCGTGCTCGATCACCGTCTCGCTGGACGCCGGTACCTTCAGCGACTCGATCCGGCGGAACAGCGCCGCGATGCGCGCGGCCAGCTGGTGCAGGCTGGTGTCCTTGCTGAGGTAGTCGTCGGCGCCCAGGCGCAGGCCGGAAATCACGTCGAAATCCGAGTCGCGCGCGGTGAGGAAGATCAGCGGCAGCGTGGCCGACTTCGCGCGCAGTTCGCGACACAGGTCGAAGCCGCCCTCCGGCTCGTCGCCCAGGCCGATGTCGATGATCACCAGTTCAGGCAGGCGCATCGCGAACGCGCTGGACGCTTCCTGGCGCGAGCCGTAGCCGCGCGCGTCGTAGCCGAAGCGGTTCAGCGCCTCGACGTAGTTGGCGCGGATCAGCGGTTCGTCCTCGACGATGGCAATGCTGCGGCCCATGGCGCGCTCCCTGTGGTGGTGCGCGCAGCGTGCTATGTGGGCCGCGCGTACGCAAGCCATGTGCTGCACTTGCCCGCGTTTCGCCACATGCCGGCAGCCGCGCGGCCCGATTGTGCCGGCGCCAACGCCCACGCCGGCGGTTTGATGTGCATCAAGCCACCCGCAGGAAGTTCACCCATGCCGCAGATCGAATCCGCCGAACGCGATCCCAACGCCGAGCTGCACGATTTCGAGCCGCTGCGCGTGATGCTGGCATGGGGCGCCCTGCTGCTCGGCGTACTGCTCAGCCTGTGAGGCGAACGCCATGTTCAAGTCCTGTTTCGAGCCGTCCTTGTTCGATCCCTTCTCCGTGGAAGACGGCGGTGCATCCGGCGCGAAGGGAATCGTGCCGGATGCGGGGCAAGAGCAGACCGATCCCGACTGGCAACCCCTGTAGCCGTTCCACGACCCGTATTCCGTCCCCCATGGTGGTTCCTTGTCCCCTCCCCGCGAGGGGATTTTTTTGACCCCGCACGGGACAGGACTGCGGCCTCAGCCGTTCAGAAATCTCCCGGGAACCAAACCCGATCACCCCGGTCAGTATTGTTGATTGGTACCGTTCCTCTTGCCGTGGAACGTGCCGGCACGACGGTTCCCCCTCTCTGTGAAGCAGTCGTGCCGGCACACCAATCAATGGTGTTTCCTCTCACGTCTCCGACGACGTTTATCCCGACGCAGTCGCTCACTGCGTCGGGATTTTTATGCGCGCGATTTGACAACCGCACGCTGCAAGGCGGCGGGAATGCTCAAGCGATCGCCTGGCGCATGGCGGCGATCTCGGCGCGGTAATCCGGCGCGTGGAAGATCGCCGAGCCGGCCACGAAGGTGTCGGCACCGGCCGCGGCGATCGCGCCGATGTTCTGCGCGGTGACGCCGCCGTCGATCTCCAGCCGGATCGCACGGCCACTGGCGTCGATGCGCGCCCGCGCCTGGTGCAGTTTCTCCAGCGCGCCGGGAATGAACTTCTGCCCGCCAAAACCCGGGTTCACCGACATGATCAGGATCAGGTCGAGCTTGTCCATCACGTAATCGAGGTAATCCAGCGGCGTGGCCGGGTTGAACACCAGCCCGGCCTGGCAGCCCGATTCCCTGATCAGGCCCAGCGTGCGGTCGATGTGCTCGCTCGCTTCCGGATGGAAGCTGATCAGGCTGGCGCCGGCCTTGGCGAAGTCCGGCACGATGCGGTCGACCGGCTTGACCATCAGGTGCACGTCGATCGGCGCGGTGATGCCGTACTTGCGCAGCGCCTGCAGCACCATCGGGCCGATCGTGAGGTTCGGCACGTAATGGTTGTCCATCACGTCGAAGTGCACCCAATCGGCGCCGGCGGCGAGCGCAGCGGCGGTGTCCTCACCGAGTCGGGCGAAATCAGCGGCCAGGATGGACGGGGCGATGACAGGAGATTGTTTGGGCATGGTAGTTGCCGGAATGAGGGGTAAGTGCGGAGTGCAAAGTCTGCCACGACATTGCCTTCTGGCTCCTCCCCCTGCGCAGCAGGGGGAGGTTGGGTGGGGCGCGCTTTTGACGCGAAGATCAAGAGCGACCCCACCCCAACCCTCCCCTGCCTTGCAGGGGAGGGAGCGCATCTCGTCTATTTAAAGCCGCGTTGTTCCTTGATCCGGTCATACGCGGCATTGATCTCGCTGGCGCGCGCTTCGGCACGCTTGCGCATGTCGTCGGGCAGGTCGCCGAGGCGGTCGGGGTGGTGTTCGGAGATCAGCTTGCGATAGGCGCGCTTCACCGCGCGGTCGTCGGCGTTGCGGTCGATGCCGAGTACTGCGTACGGGTCCGGCCCCTGCGGCGCGCGCTGCGGCGGCACGTAGCCACCGCCGGTGCCGTAAGCGTGACCGCGCGAACCGCCGGGACCGGCGTTCCACGCGTAGCCCTTCATCGCCATCAGCGCCATCAGCTCCATGTCGCTGATGCGCAGCGCGAACGCCAGCTGGCGCAGGATCGACATCTTCTCCGGCGGCGGGTTGCCCTCGGCCAGCACGGTCTCGATCACCACGTCGAGCACCGGGAACGCGTGGTCGCGGCGCAGGCCGACCCAGTTGCGCAGCGCGGTGATGGTCTGGGTGACGTCGAACTCCGGCTGCTTGCCGACGTTGAAGCTGACCACCGCCTGCTTGCGCTGCTCAGCACCCAGGTTCATCCGCGTCATCAGGCGCTCGGCAACCGCGATTTCCTGCTCCGACACGCGGCCGTCCGACTTCGCCACCGCACCGAGCAGGGTGAACAGCGGGCCGACGAAGCCGCCGGCTTCCGGCGTGGCGTGCTTGCGCTGGCTGTAGCGCATGTTGTCGAAGATGAAGCCCAGCACCGCGCCGGTGATGGCGCCGGGCAGGTGGCCGATGAGCAGGCCGAAGAAAGCGAACCACAGCGTGTAGGTGTAGCTCATGGGTTCCCCTGGGGTGGCTGCGCGCTGTACCAGCGCGCCAGCGCGTCGAGTTCGGCGTCGCTGACCGGGCCGATCGCAGCGCGCATCACCGGGATGTTGCGGCGGCCGTCGCGGTATTGCTTCAGCGCGTCGCGCAGGTAGTCCAGCCGCTGGCCGGCCAAGTGCGGCACGCCGGGCATGCCGGCGTGGCCGCTGGCGCCGTGGCAGGCCGCACACAGGCCCAGCCGGGTCGGCGGCGTCGGAGTCTGCGCACGGAGCGGGAGGGCGGCGAGCAGGCACAGCGCCGCGGTCAATAAGGTTCGCATCGGCAACCAATGGGGGCCACAGGCCGCCAATTCTAGCAGCGCCCCCGGATTCCCCAGGATGGCGTTTCCGGCGCCGCGGCAGCAGCGGCTAGAATGGGCGCTTCCCCGCCACGTGGAACCCGCCGCCGTGCCCACCACCCTGCCGCAATCGAACCTGCCCGGCCTTGAGCTGATCCACCGCGGCAAGGTGCGCGATGTCTACGCGTTGTCCGACGATCGGCTGCTGATGGTCGCCACCGACCGGCTGTCGGCGTTCGACGTGGTGATGCCGAACCCGATCCCCGGCAAGGGCGAGATGCTCACCCAGATCTCCAACTTCTGGTTCGGCAAGACCGCGCACCTGGTACCTAACCACCTGCTCGACGTGCCGCTGGCCGAGGTGCTGCCGCCCGGCACCGACCTCAAGCTGTACGAGAAGCGCGCGGTGGTGACGCGGCGGCTGAAGCCGGTGCCGGTGGAAGCGATCGCCCGCGGCTACCTGATCGGTTCCGGCTGGAAGGATTACCAGGCCACCGGTTCGCTGTGCGGCATCGCGCTGCCCGCCGGCCTCAAGCAGGCGCAGCAGTTGCCCGCGCCGATCTTCACGCCGTCGACCAAGGCCGCGGTGGGCGACCACGACCAGAACGTCAGCTTCGATGCGGTGGTCGACGCGGTCGGCGCCGACCTGGCCAACCAGGTGCGCGACGCCACGCTGGCGATCTACCGCTGGGCAGCCGCCTATGCGGCCGAGCGCGGCATCATCATCGCCGACACCAAGTTCGAGTTCGGCACCGACGCGGACGGCAAGCTGTACGTGATGGACGAGATGCTGACCCCGGACTCCTCGCGCTTCTGGCCGGCTGACGAATACCGCGTGGGCATCAGCCCGCCCAGCTACGACAAGCAGTTCGTGCGCGACTGGCTGGAGACGCAGCACTGGAACAAGACCGCGCCCGGTCCGGTGATCCCGGACGAGGTGATCGCACGCACCGCCGCCAAGTACGCCGAGGCGCTGCAGCGGCTGGCCGGTATCCGGCTCGACTGAAGGTTCCATCGAGGGGGAACGCCCATGCGTACCATGCAGGACTGGCTCGACAGTTACAGCGGCGACCATCAAAACCCGACCAACCAGGTGTTCCACTGGTTCTGCGTGCCGCCGATCGTGTGGTCGGTGATCGCCTTGCTGTGGACCATCCCGGTACCCGTCAGCCAATTGCGCCCCGGTTCCTGGGCGGTGCTGGTGATGGTGCTGGCGTTCTACTGGTACTGGAAGCGCTCGCACCGGCTGGCGGTCGGCCTGCTGCTCGTGTTCGCCCTGCTCGGCCTGCTCACCAACTTCCTGTATGGGCAGCTCGGCGCCGCGCAGCTGTGCTGGCTCGCGGTCGGCGTGTTCGTGGTCGCCTGGATCGGCCAGTTCATCGGGCACAAGTTCGAGGGGCGCAAGCCGAGTTTCCTCACCGATCTTTCCTACCTGCTGATCGGCCCGGCCTGGCTGATGGCCAAGCTGCTGCGCAAACTGGGATTCAAGCAAGTCACATGACCACCCTGCTTACCGTGATCAGCAGCCTGCTGTGGTGGGTGCTGTACAGCAGCATGGCTGCGCTGGTGTTCGCCCTGCTCGGCTGGTCCGTCTTGCGCTGGGCCGAGCGTTGCGCGGTGGTGTTCAACCGCATCTACCTCGCCTGCCTGCTGTGGACCCTGCTCGGCCTGCTGCTGGTCGTCGGTGTGGCCGCCTACGAAGGCCACCTGCATCCGCCCTATGGCGCGCTGCTGAGCTCCGGCCTGCTGCGCTGGATGCTGGTGCTGGACATGCTGATCGGCAGCGTGCTGCTGTGGCGGCTGGTGCCGCGCATCGACGCCCGCCGCATCCGCCCCGGCAGCGCCTGCATGGCGGTGGCTGTGATCATGGCGATCAGCTTCGGCGTCGCCACCAGCCTGGCCTGAGATCCATGATGAAGACGCGCGGGGCGGGCTGCCCGCCCCGCGCGCAACTCACGCGTGCGCCAGCATGCTGCCGAAGAACACCAGCATGATGCCGAAGATGATCACCCCCAGCACGATGCCGATCACGCTGTAGACCAGCTGCACCATGCACGCCTTGCCGTAGCCGATCTGGCTGCCGTTCTGCGCCAGCAACAGGTAGTTCACCACGGCGGCGCCGACCAGGAACTGCACCACCAGCGACAGCAACCCGCCCGTGCTGCCGTGCGAGACCATGCCCACCACCACCATCGCAATGGCCACCGCGATCCAGGTCAGCACCAGCGCGCCGATTGCGCGCAGGTAGGACGGCATGTAGCCGACCACCAGCCGGAACGCCACGCTCAGCATCAGCGCCGCCAGCAGGATGCCCACCACGATCATCACCAGCATCGCGAACAGGCCCATGCCAGCCAGCGCGGCCAACATCGAAGTACCCATACAACCCCCTGGTCAATGGAAGGAAACCGCCCGGACGGCGCCCCGCGCCATCCGCTCTCCCCGGCGGTCGCGCCAGCCTAACCGATGGCCGCGCCGGCGTCTCCCGCAGCGAGATCCGCCCGCGCTATACCATCGGATCGCTTGAGAGATGTGCCATGAACCTGCGCAGCCTGTTCGTCGACTTCAACAGCTACTTCGCCTCGGTCGAGCAGCACGAGGAACCGAGCCTGCGCGGGCGCCCGGTCGGCGTGGCGCCGGTGGCCGCCGAAACCACCAGCCTGATCGCCGCCAGCTATGAAGCGAAGGCATGTGGCGTCGGCACCGGCACGCTGGTGCGCGACGCACGACGGCTGTGCCCCGGCATCGCCATCCGCGTGGCACGGCCGGAGCGCTATGTGCACTGGCATCACCGGCTGATGCAGGCGATCGACCACGCGATACCGATCGGCCGCGTCGGCTCGATCGACGAGGTCGCCTGCGAGCTGGTCGGCCGCCAGCGCCGGCGCGAGGTCGCCGAGGTAATCGCGCAGCAGGTGAAGGACGAGATCGCGCTGGCCGCGCCCGGCGGCGCGATCCGCTGCTCGATCGGCATCGCGCCGAACGACTTCCTGGCCAAGACCGCCTCGGACATGCGGAAACCCGACGGCCTCACCGTGATCGAACTGGCCGACCTGCCACACGCGCTGCACGAGTTGAAGCTGCGCGACCTTTGCGGCATCGGCCCGTCGATGGAAATGCGCCTGCTCGAAGCCGGCATCACCAGCGTGGCCCAGCTCACCGCCGCCTCGAAGCTGGTGCTGCGCCGCGCCTGGGGTGGCATCGAAGGCGAACGCATGTGGGGCCTGCTGCGCGGCGCATGGCTGCCCGTCGCACCCACCGCACGCGGCTCGATCGGCCACTCGCACGTGCTCGGCCCGGAACTGCGCCACGCCGCCGGCGCCCGCGCGGTGCTGAAGAAACTGCTGGTGAAGGCGGCCATGCGCCTGCGCCGCGAGGAGATGCTCGGCGGCGCTCTGGCCGTGCGCATCCGCTTCATCGGCCACGACCAGCGCTGGGAACGCGACCTCGCGTTCGACCCCACCGACGACAGCCGCGAACTGCTGCATCTGCTCAGCGGCATGCTCGACAGCAGCGACCGCCGTCGCCCGCTACCCGGCCCAGCCAATGCCACCCCGCTGTCGGTCAGTGTCACCCTGATGCGCCTGGTGCCGCGCACGCAAAGCAGCGGCTCGCTGTTCGCGTCGGCCACGCCACAACGCGATGTCGATGCAGTGATCGACCGCATCAACACGAAGTTCGGCCTCAACAAGGTCTACTTCGGCGGCATGCAGGACGCGCTGGCGCACGACGCCGCGCCGATGCGCATCCCCTTCAACCGCGTGCCCGACGCCGGCAGCGAACACGAAGCCGAACACAACGCGCTGTGGCTGCAATCACTGAATCGGTTCAAGGCGATGGCCGAGGGGGAGCATCGGCGGCGCGAGCGCGACGAGCGGAATGCCTGATCCACATCCACTCAGACTTGGGAGTTCCATGGCACGTCACCCAGCGTGGTGTGAATCGCCGTGCGGTTTTCTCAGGTGACCAAGACCGGCACCGATTTAATTACCTCCGTCCCCTTTGATTTCGTCCCCTTTGATTTCGAAACGGGGCTATGGAACAATGGATTCAGGGACTATGATCCAGTGCTGGGGCGATATGTGGAGAGCGATCCGTTGGGGTTGGCGGGCGAGTTCAATACATATGCCTATGTGGGTGGGAATCCAATTAGCCACAGCGATCCGCTTGGTCTAGAGGATTACTATCCCTACGGCATATTTACTAAGCCATCACAAATCGTCCATGAGAAGCCGCGCCAAACAAGTGGCGGGCAGTGTCCTGCAAGTACGAACCAATCACCGGATAGTCCATCGTTGGCAAGTCCTATTGCGGATGTTGCTGGTATTGGAATCGCACAGACTATTGGCGTAACCATTGAATTGGTGCCGCTTTCGGCAGCACTGCTTGGGGTTGTCTACGTTGAATCGTTGGCTAATGCACCAGTTCAGTTGCCTCAGTATCAACACACTCTTCCAAGACTGTAAATATGACTACGATTAGTCGCCTACAACTCTGTTTTCTGCTGGTTTGGGCTGCGGTCTTTTTCTTGCTCATCTACCCCCACGTAAGCACATTAATTGGAACGGTTATCGTCGTTTTTGGCTCGACCTTCGGGATTGCATTGGTGGGACGATGGGAAAGATGCCGATCTCGCAAGTAAGCGACCAAAGCTTTATGCCTGCGTGAGAAAAGTGAGAAGAGGGGCCAGAAACATCATTTCTCATAAAAATAGGAAAAGGGCCCATCGCGAATCGCATGGACCACCTCTCAGCCCATTACTTTAAGGGGACTACTTTAAGGGGACGGGGGGATTAAATAATGCACGGAGCCCAGATTCGCCTCACGCACCGCCTCTACAAACCCACCAAACGGAATATCGGTGATCCCCACCAGTCCGAAATGGCTGTTCTCGCCGTCGAGCACGCGGCCAGTGACGGGCTGGTCGGCGTAGTCGAACCAGTGCGCGCCGACGATATTCGGATCGCTCGCTGCCGCAGCAACGAACTTCGCGTAGGCCTCGCCGCGTTGTTGTTCGTTCCAGACGGCCTCCGGTCCCGCACCGAACGGGCCGCGATCGGCGGAGCCAAAGGCGAATTCACCGATCAGTACCGGCTTGTCCAGCGCATGCAGCACGGCGAGGTCGAGGCCGTGCTGCGGCAGGTCGGCGTAGACGTTGAAGCTGAGCACGTCGCAGTACACGGCGCAGGCAGCGACAGCCTCGGGCGTGCGCACCGCGAAGCGGCCGCCGAGGAACAGGTGGTGTGGGTCGTGGCGGCGGATCGCTTCGGCCACGGTGCGGAAGTAGGTGTCGGCGTAGCGACGCAGCCACGTGCTGTAGTCGCGCGCGATCGCCGGATGTGCCTCGTTCGGCGCGGGCGCGGCGAAGCCGGTGGCGTCGAGCGCATCCCATGAGGCGAGCGCGATGCCCCACGCCGCGGCCAGCGTTTCCGGCGTGACGTACTGCTTGCGCAGCATCGCGATGAACGCTCGCTTGGCCGGGCTGTTCGCGTCGCCGGCCAGCGTGCCCAGCGCCAGGCCCCAACGGCCTTGCGGGCCGCTGCCGGCCCAGGCCAGCTCGTTGTCGGCGAAGTAGCCGAGCAGCCACGGATCGTCGCGCACGCCGGCGCTGGCCTTGATCACCGCCCGCTCGGCGGCCTGCACGAAGCGCGGGTCGAACGGGTCGGGCATGCGGCCCCAGTAGTCGTAGCCACTCGAAACGCTGGCATAGTCGCCACCGATGTCGATCGAGCGGGTGTACGGCAAGCGGTGCGCCTGCCCCAGCGCGTCGTCGCTCCAGTTGCCGAGGGTGTTGAAGCCCCATGCTGGCAACCGCTGCAGCGCGCGCGTGCGCCAGGCCGCCAGCCAGTCCTTGCCGTCGACGCGATACAGGTTGGCCGCGTAGAAATCGAACCAGCGGCCGTGGTGGTAGCCGATGCCGCGGCTGGCGCCCTGCTCCGGGTTGCGGTTGTCGTCATGGCCGTAGAACGCCGCCCATTCGCCGCGGTCCGGCGGCAGGTCGCGGAACATGGACTCGCGGCCCTCAACGTAGCTGCGCCCGCCATCGGTGATCACTGCGTTGACGCCGAGCGAGAAGAACGCGTGGCCGTCGGGTGTCACCAGGTGCCAGCGGCCATCCCGCTTCTGCGTGTGGAACCAGCCGGTCTTGTGCAGACCCTGGACGTCCAGACGTCCGCCGTACGCATCCAGCCCGGCGCGCTGCACCACGGCCGGCTTCGCCTGCACTGCCGCACGCAGCGCGGCATCGGAACCAACCTTCTCCGGCCAGCGACCGCGGATGTATTGCCCGTAGCGGTCGACGATGCCAGCGTACGCGTCACGCAGGGTAGCCGCACCCGGCACCACGTCGATGCGGCCGAACAGCAAGGTCTGCGCAGCTTGCGGCGCGGGCATGCCGAGCCGGACCGCGCCGATCTTGCGCAGGTCCAGCGCGCCCTGCACGGTGGTTGCCAGCAGGGTCGGCTGGCCGCGGTCGTCGAACGGCATCGGCGGCCCCACCTGCATGCCTTCGCCGCGCGGCGAGGTCGCCTGCAATGGAACCACCAGCGTCTGCGCCGGGCCGACCGGCACACCGACCGTCGCCTGCAGACGCTGGTCCGCCGCACCGTCGATCTCCACCATCAGCGTTACCGCCCACGGCATCGCATTCTGCACGCGCAGGCGAAGCTCGCCCTGGCCCGACCAGTCCCATGCACCGCTCGCCGGCGCGATCACAAGCTGCGGCTGCGGCGCCGGCTGGAACGCATAGCGCTGCTGCGCCACGCCGTCGCCGGCGCGTTCGGTGCCGCCGATGCGCTGCACGTGGTCGAGGCTGATGCGGACGCTGGCATCGGGCGCCGTCAGGTCAGCCACGCCCGGCGCGGTCGTGGCGTGGCAGACGCCGAGGCCGCACAGGCCCAGCCAGATCCATGCATGACGTTTCATCATCGGCATCCTCGCGTGAATCGGCTTTGTAGGGCGGGCACCGCCCGCCGCTCCTACATCACGAAGCCAGAAGCCGGGTGCCGGCGGGCAGTGCCCGCCCTACGGAGCGTAATGCCTCAACCCGGCTGACGGCGCGCCCAGCGCTGCCAGCCGTAGTACACCGGCACGCCCAGCGCGATGATCGCCAGGCTCATGCCGGCGTCGCCCGGCGCGTGGATCGCGCTGGCCACGATCACGCCGAACACGGTGATCACGAAGACCAGCGGCAGCAGCGGGTAGAATGGCACCCGGTACGGCGCCGGATCGTCGATGAAGTGCTTGCGGTACCAGAACAGCGTGCCGATGCCGAACACGTGGCCCAGCCACTCGCCGACCGTGGTGTAGTTGAGCAGCTGGTTGAAGCTGCCCGACAGGGTCAGCACCACCGCCCAGGCGCCGAGCAGGGCCAGCGCGATCTGCGGCGCGCGCGTGCGCGCATCGACGCGGCCCGCGGCGCGGAAGAACACGCCGTCTGCGCCCATCGTCTGCAGCACGCGCGCGCCGCCGGCGATCGCGATGCTGCAGTAGCCGAAGGTGGAACAGGCGATGCCCACCGCGATCACGGTGGCGCCGTGTGCACCGAACAGCCGGCGCATCAGGTCCGCCGCCGGTGCCTGGCTGGCGGCGAGGCCGGCGTGACCCAAGCCCGCCAGGTAGGCGAAGTTGGCCAGCAGGTAGCAGAGCACCACGCCGGCCATGCCCAGGCCCAGCGCGCGCGGCAACGTGCGCTGCGGGTCGCGCACTTCGCCGGCGAGGTCATTGAGGTAGTGGAAGCCGCCGTAAGTGAACAGCACAGGCAGCAAGGCGCCGACGAACGACCATGGCGACGCCGGGTGGCTGGCCTCCGCCACCGGCGCCAGACCGAGGTGGCCGTGCGCCAGCACCAGCCCGGCGACCACCAGCAGCGCGATCGCCGCCAGCTTCAGCACCGTGAACACGTTCTGCATCCACGCGCCGGCACGGATGCCGAACAGGTTCACGCCGACGATGAACACGATCGCGCCCACCGCCGCCGGCTTCACGTACAGCTGCGGCAGGCCGACCGCCGTGCAGAAATACTCGGCGAACATGGTGGCCACCGCGGCGACGCTGCCGGGGTAGTTGATCAGCGCCATGGTCCAGCCGAACAGGAACGCCGGCAGCAGCCCGAACGCCTCGCGCAGGTAGACGTAGATGCCGCCCGCCTGCGGCCGCCGCGCGCCCAGCTCGGCGTAGCACAGCACGCCGGCCAGGGTCAGCAGGCCGCCGATCGCCCACAGCATCAGCACCTCCGTGCCCGACGACGTGTTGCGCGCCACCGTGGCCGGGGTGAGGAAGATGCCTGCCCCGATCACGCCGCCGATGACGATCATCGCGGCGTCCCAGGTGTTCAGGCGGCGGGCATAGGCATTGGCGGGTTCGGTCAGCATCCGGCTACCTTGCCATTGTCGACGCCGGTTCGACCAGTCCCGTACGACATGCGGCCCTGCCGGCCGGCAAATTGACAAGCGCCGGCCGCGCCGGAAGACTGTGCCGGTTGGTGACGCAGCGACGCGCGCTGCGCCATCGCCGCCGAGGGGTGCTGCAGCGGGCCATGCCCGCCACGCTCGGCTGGCGACTCCAGTGCAAGGGCGCCCTTTCCACTACCGGAGGTGTCGCCATGTCCACGCACGCTGTTCCTCGCCGGCTCGCCGTCGCCACCTCCGCCGACCATCCCTCGATCCAGCCTGACGACGCACACCTGGCCGCTACGCTGCAGCGGCTGGATATCCAGCCGGTGGTCTGCGTGTGGAACGACCCGGCGGTGGACTGGTCGGCATTCGACGCGGTGCTGATCCGCACCATCTGGGACTACTTCAAGCACCACGCGGCGTTCCTGCATTGGCTGGACCGGCTCGATGCGCTGGGCGTCCCCACCATCAACGACAGCGCGCTGCTGCGCTGGAACAGCGACAAGCGCTACCTGCTCGAACTGGCGCAGCACGGCGTGGCGATCATCCCCACTCGGCTGGCCAGTGCCGCCACGCTGCCCGACGTGCTGGCGGCGATGGCGGGGCAACCGGTGGTGATCAAGCCCAGCGTCAGTGGCAGCGCCTGGCACACGCTGCGCGGCACCGCCGGCGACGCGGCGTTCGCCGACGCCGTGGCGCAACTGCCGCGCGGCCACGACTACCTGGTGCAGCCGTTCGTGCCGGAGATCGTCAGCGACGGTGAATGGTCACTGCTGTATTTCGCCGGCGCATTCAGCCATGCGGTGATCAAGCGCCCGGCCGCCGGCGACTACCGCGTGCAGGGCGAGTACGGCGGCAGCGCCGAGCCGGCGCAACCCGATGCCACGATCCTGGCCGCGGCCGACCGCGCGCTGGCGGCGGTGGCCGCGATCGGCCATGGCGACCACGCCTACGTGCGCGTCGACGGCGTGGTCAGCGGCGGGCGTTTCCTGGTGATGGAACTGGAGCTGATCGAACCGTTCCTGCACCTGGCCGCACACCCGGCCGCCGCCGAGCGACTGGCACGGGACGTGGCCGCCCGGCTGTCGCCGGCGGCGCTGGCGGAAGCGCGCTGAGCATGGCGGACCCGCACGCTCCCGCCGGTTCGCCCGTGCGCTGGCTGCGCCTGCTGTCGTGGTCGAGCTCGCTGGCGGCGTTCGCCCTGGCGCTGTGGCTGCTGCATCGCTACGTCACCCACCTCAGCTGGCACGACGTGGCAGCGGCCTGGTCGCAGTTGCCGGGTTGGCGCATCGCGTGTTCGGCCGGGGCGGCGCTGCTCAGCCTGACGATGCTGGCGATGTTCGACGTGCTGGCCGCGCGCACCGTGGTGGGCGACCGCATCCCGGCGAAGCTGGCCGCGTTCGCCGGCGCGGTCACCCAGGGCATCTCGAACACGCTGGGTTTCCACGCGATCACCGGCACCGCGCTGCGCTACCGCATCTACGCCACCGCCGGGCTGGGTGCCGGCGACATCGCGCGCATCGTGGCGCTGGCCGGGTTCGGCGTGGGGCTGGGTTTCGCGGTGGTGATCACCGGCGCGCTGTGCTGGCAACCCGCGATCACGCAGGGCTGGGGCCGCTGGCCGGGCGTGGCGCTGCTGCTGTTGCTGGCCGCGCTGGTCGCCTGGCTGGCACGCCCGCGCGTGCTCGCGCTGGGGCGATTGACGCTGGCGCTGCCCAGCGCACGCATCGCCGCCGCGCAGATGCTGGTCGGCGGCGTGGAGATGCTGGCCGCGCTCGGCGCGCTGTACGTGCTGCTGCCGGCGGCGAGCGCGCCGCCGTTCGTGGATTTCCTGCCGATCTACGTGGCCGCCGTGCTGGCCGGCATCGTCAGCCATGCACCGGGCGGGCTGGGCGTGTTCGAGACGATCATGCTGGCGTCGTTTCCGCCCGAGGCGCGCGCCGACCTGCTCGCCGCGATCCTGTGCTACCGGCTGACCTACACCGCATTGCCGTTCGTGCTGGCCAGCGCCGCGCTGGCGGTGTTCGAGTGGCGCGGGCGTCGACGTCGCTGAACCTTGGTTCGGCGCGACGCGTGCCGCTCGCTAGAATGGCCCGGTCCCCACTGGTCCGGCCACGCGCTTGTCCTCCGCCCCACGCAAGATTCTCCACGTCGACATGGACGCGTTCTACGCGTCGGTGGAGCAACGCGACGACCCGTCGCTGCGCGGCAAGCCGGTGGCGGTGGCCTGGCGCGGCGCACGTTCGGTGGTGTGCGCGGCCAGCTACGAGGCGCGCGTGTTCGGCATGCGCTCGGCGATGCCGGCGATCCGTGCCGAGCGGCTATGCCCGCAGCTGATCTTCGTGCCACCGGATTTCGTGCGCTACAAAGCGGTGTCGCGGCAGATCCGCGAAATCTTCGCGCGGCACACCGAGCTGATCGAGCCGCTGTCGCTGGACGAGGCCTACCTCGACGTCACCCACACGCTGAGCGGCCTGCCCTCGGCCACCGCTGTCGCCGAGGCGATCCGCGCGGCGATCCGCGAGGAAACGCAGCTGACCGCATCGGCCGGCGTGGCGCCGAACAAGTTCCTGGCCAAGATCGCCTCGGATTTCCGCAAGCCCGACGGCCTGTTCGTGGTGCGCCCGCTGCAGGTCGAGGCGTTCCTCACCCCGCTGCCGGTCGGCCGCCTGCCCGGCGTGGGCAAGGTGATGGAAGCGAAACTGGCGGTGCTCGGCATCGGCACCGTGGGCGAACTGCGCGCATTCGCACAGGCGGAACTGGAGCAGCGTTTCGGTCGTTGGGGCCGGCGCCTGCACGAACTGGCACACGGCATCGACGAGCACCCGGTGCAGCCGGAGCGCCCCACCCTGCAGATCTCCGCCGAAGACACCTTCGAGCACGACCTGCTGCTGGAGGAGCTCGAACCACACATCCGCCGGCTCGCCGACAAGGCGTGGGCCGGCTATCAGCACGAACATGCCCGCGTCGCGCGCACCGTGGTGCTGAAACTGAAGACCGCGGACTTCCATACCCTCACCCGCAGCCTCACGCCGGTACTGCGCCCGCAATCCGCCAGCGAGCTGGCCGACATCGCCTGCGCGTTGCGCGAACGAATCGAACGCCCCGCCGACAGCCGCTACCGCCTGGTCGGCGTGGGCCTGGCCGGATTCGTCGACCGCGACAGCTACCAGGCGCAGGCAGACCTGTTCGGCGCGGGCTGACGCCATCCGCGGACGAGTGGCGCGACGCCGGCACGCCGCCCGCGTGACGCGGTTCTCACGCAATTTCCTGCGCATATCTGCCGTTCATTCTGCCGTCCTTGCACAGCCCTATCGTGATTTCACCATGCGCCGCATGGTCCAACCCAACCGAGGTTACGCCATGACCAAGACCATCACCGCCGCCCTGATCGCCGCTGCCTTCGCCCTGCCGCTGTCGTACGCCCTGGCGGCACCGCAGCATGGCGGTGGCCACACCCCGCCGAGCCCGCCGTCGGCGTCGATGAACCACGACTCGCACGGCGACGCCGTGTCCACCGCCGCAAACGAGGCGAAGGCGGACGACACCAACGTCGGCAAGGCCGTCAGCCCGGTCGCCAACGACAAGAACAAGGGCAAGCACACAGCCAAGGGCCACACCAAGCACCATCATCACCACTGAGCGTCCCGTGTCATGAAGGGGCCGGATCGTGCGATCCGGCCCCTTCGTTTGTGCAGGCGTCGTGCGAACGTGCGCAAGCTCACGCCATCGGGCAGGCGTCAGCTGTCGGCGCGGCCGAGGCCGAAGCGCGGCAGGTTCCAGTGGAGGTACAGCGACAGGACGCGCAACGCGAAGCACAGCAGGATCGGCAACCAGGTCGCCCACAGCACGGGCCAGTGCAGGTGTTCGCCGACCACCGCCAGCGCGGCACCGGCCAGTGCGGCCAGGGCGTAGATCTCCTTCTGCAGCACCACCGACACGCGCGCCAGCAACACGTCGCGCGCCACGCCGCCGCCGATCGCGGTGATCATGCCGAGCAGGATCGCCACTTCAGCGTTGTGGCCGAACAGCAGCGCCTTGTGCGCACCGTACACCGCAAACAGGCCCAGCCCCATCGCGTCGAACAGACGCACCGGGTAGGTCAGCCGCTCCACCCACCGGTACGCCACGATCGTGAGCAAAGCGGCGACCATCGCGGTGAACAGGTAACGCCAGTCGGAGAGGCCCGCCGGCGGGACCGCGCCGATGCACAGGTCGCGCGCGATGCCGCCGCCGCAGGCGGTGATGTAGGCGACCGCCAGGATACCGAACAGGTCGAGATTGCAGCGCCGTGCCGCGGTCGCGCCGCTGATCGCGAACGCGAACGTGCCAGCCAGGTCCACCAGGTTGAACAGCAGTTGTTCGTTCATGCGGTCGGCTCACTTCATGGCGTGCCGACATGGCGGCGGTATCCCGCCGGTGAATCTAGCCGATCCGCCGCGAGATCGCGAAGAACGCCAGGTTGCCCAGGCCCGTCGCGCCGGCCAGCACGGCGATCATGCCCGGGGTGACTTCCTGCCAGCCGTACCACTGGATCAGCCCGAAACCGGCCGCCAGCGCCACCAGCACGATGCCCCAGCGCAGCGAGGAATGGCGCCGGCGCTGCTCCTCGTCGCGCAGCAGCGAGTTCACCAGCTCCTCCGAGCCGCCCGCGTTGACCATGTGCCGGCGCACCATGGCGTCGACGCAGACCTTGATCGAATAGGCGATGCAGACAAACAGGCTGATCGGGATCAGTTCGCCGAAATTCATGGTGCTCTCCTGGTGAGTGGATCTGGTGATGGTGGCTGTCGGAAAGTTAGATACAGCCACCGCCGCGCCGGTTGCAGCCGTCCACTTGCAACCGTCCACCGTCTGCGCGTATCCCTTGCTCATGGATGACATCCGCAGCAGCCCCGACCGCGAACTGGTCGACGCCGTGCTGGCCAACCGGCCGGGCGCGTTCGAACGGCTCGTGCGCGAGTACCAGGGACTCTGCTGGCACATCATCCAGCGCATGGTGCGCAACCCCGAGGACGCACGCGAGCTGTGCCAGGACACCTTCCTGCGCGTGCACCAGTGCCTGCACCAGTACCGTTACGAGAGCGCGCTGAAATCGTGGATCGGCCGCGTGGCCTACACCATCGCCTTGCGCCACCTGCAGCACAAGCGCATCCCGCTCATCGACAACGGTAGCGACGATGACTACGCCCTGGTGGAAAACGTCGGCGACGACTTCGACCTGGAAGCCGCCTGCGCCGACGAGGAAACCGCGCGGCACCTGCACGCGGCGATCGAGCAGCTGCCACCGTTGCAACGCACGCTGCTGACCCTGTACTACCTCGAAGAAACCGGCATCCCGGAGATCGCGCGAATCACCGGACTGGCCAGCGGCACCATCAAGAGCCACTTGTTCCGCTCACGCCTGCGCCTGCGCGGCGCGCTCGAAGCGCGGACCGGAGTTGCAGCATGAACCAGCATATCGATGATCCCATCCCTCCTTTCGACGACGCCGCGCACGAGCGCGAATGGCTGGCGCAGGAACGCGCCATGCGGCGCGAGCGCCTGCAGCTCGACCCCGCCGGCGACGACGCGCGCGGCCGGCGCTACCGGCTGCTCGCACGCGCCCTGCGTGAACCGCTGCCGGACGCGTTGCCAGCGGACTTCGCGCAGCAGCTGGCCAGGCGCGTCGCCGTTGTTCCGACTCGGCAGGCAGCCTCCGGTACCGCGTTCGAATTCGTGCTGGCGCTGGCGCTGGCTACCGCCCTGGCCGTCGCCACGGGCGTCGTGGTGGCGATGTACGGCAGTGCCTGGCTGCCGTCGTTCGTCACGATCCTGCCGACCCCGCATGCACCGACCACTCGCTGGCTGCTGGCGCTGGCCGGCTGCCTCGGCGCGTCGTGGCTGCTGGGGCAATGGCAACGGCACGCTCAAGAACGGGCGAACTGAGTCAGCAGTCGCCTGCGCACAAGACGCGGGCGCTGCTACGGCCACGAGCACTCCTGCAGTCGTGTGGCAGGGTGCCCTACAGCTCCAGCACCGCATCCAGCCCGCGGTGCAGGCCGACCAGGCCCGACACCTTGCGAATCGCCAGCAACGCACCGTCCACATAGGGCTTCGCACTGCTGCCGGCGTTGTGGCGGATCGTCAGCGTCTGGTCGGGCATGCCGAAGATCGCCTCGGCGCCGATCACGAAACCCGGCAGGCGCAGCGCGTGCACCTGGCTGCCGGCCAGCGTGCCACCGCGCGTCTCGCGCAGGCCGCGGGTTTCCTCCAGCGGCACCTCCAACTGCGGCTGGCGCACCTTGCCCATGCGCGTGGCCAGTTCGCGCACGGTGCCGCTGGGCGCATCCGGCTTGCCCGCGCTGGCGTAGTCGATCAGCTCCCACTGCGGGATCAGCTTCGCCGCCATCTCGGCGAACTTGATCAGCAGCACCGCGGTGAGCGCGAAGTTGCCGCAAGCCAGCACGCCACGCTGCCGCTCGCGTGCCCGCGCATCGATCTCGGCGTAATCCGCATCGGTGAGGCCCGAGGTGCCGATCACCACATGCGCGCCGTGTCCCAGCGCAGCGAGGACGTTCGCCTTGGCACTGTCCGGATGGGTGTACTCGACGAACACGTCGCAGGGCCGTGCCAGCGCCTCGGCGGCGCTGGCAAAGACCGGCGCGGCAAGCTCCGGTTCGCCCAGCACTTCGCCCAGTGACCGCCCTGCCTGCCGGCGCGAGACCGCGGCGACCAAGTCAAGATCGGCAGCCGCGGCAATCCCGCGCGCCAGTTCGGACCCGGCCCAACCGGTGGCACCGGCGAGACATACTTTCAATGGCATATCGACCTCGTCCTGATGGGGATGTTCCACCGCCGGCAATGAGTCGACACTATCGCCGGTTCCGATCGTTCGCCACGGCCAGACGCTCGATCCCCACGACGGCGCACGGCCAGCAGGGCCGACAGGTCACGCCCGCCTGCTCAGGAACACATGGGTGGCACGTTCGCCCGCGACGTGTCCCGTGCATTCGTAGCCGAGAGCAGGCAGATCGAGGCCGTTCAGCAGATGTTCCCCGGAGCCGAGCAGGACCGGCCGCATGGCGAGATGCAGTTCGTCGACCAGGCCCGCGCGCAGATACTGCCGGATGGTGGATACGCCGCCGCCCAGGCGGACATCGCGGCCACCCGCGGCAGCGGTCGCCTGCTCCAGCGCGGCGTGGATACCTTCGGTGACGAAGCGGAACTCGGTGCCTCCCGCCATCCTGAGCGGTGCGCGCGGATGGTGCGTCAGCACGAAGACGGAGGTGTGGTACGGCGGCTCGTCGCCCCACCAGCCCTTCCAGCCGTCGTCCGGCCACGGGCCGCGGACCGGCCCGAACATGTTGCGCCCTAGAATCCAGGCGCCGATGCCGGCGAAGCCCTGCTCCACGATGCCGTTGTCGACGCCCGTCTCACCCTCGTCGCCGCCGTGCATCTTCGACCATGCGCGGGTGTGGAAGATCCACTCCATCAACGCAGGGCCGCCGATGCCGAGCGGATGCTGGAGATCCTGGTCCGGTCCGGCGCCATAGCCATCGATGGAAAGGGCAAAGCTCGCGACGCGAAGTTTCGACATGAGATGACTCACTGCCTGGTCAATGGGCCCGCCAACCTGCGGGCGATGTCGCCATGATCGACGTTCAGGAGGAGCCGGACAATAGCTGCCTCGGACCGAACGCAGACGCGGGCGGGTCCATCCCGAAACCCGCCCACAAAAAAGCCCGGATCGCTCCGGGCTTTTTCCCTGCGACTCGGATCACTTCTTCTTCGGCAGGTACAGGTCGGTGATGGTGCCTTCGTAGACTTCGGCCGCCATGCCGACCGATTCGCCCAGGGTCGGATGCGGGTGGATGGTGAGCGCGATGTCGGCGGCTTCGCTGCCCATCTCGATCGCCAACGCCAGTTCGGAGATCAGGTCGCCCGCATGCACGCCAACGATGCCGGCGCCGACGATGCGGTGGGTTTCCTCGTCGAAGATCAGCTTGGTGAAACCCTCGGTGCGGTCGATGCCGATGGCGCGACCCGAAGCCGCCCACGGGAACTTGCCCACGCCGACCTTCAGCCCCTTCTCCTTCGCCTCGCGCTCGGTCACGCCGACCCAGGCAATTTCCGGATCGGTGTACGCCACCGACGGGATCACACGCGCGTCGAAGTGGCTCTTCTGTCCGGCCACCGCCTGCGCCGCGACATGCGCCTCGTGGGTGGCCTTGTGCGCCAGCATCGGCTGGCCGACCAGATCGCCGATGGCGTAGATGTGCGGCACGTTGGTGCGCATCTGCGTGTCGACATTGATGAAGCCGCGCTCGGTCACCGCCACGCCGGCCTTGTCCGCGCCGATCTTGCCGCCGTTCGGCGAGCGGCCCACCGCAACCAGCACGCGGTCGAACAGCGTGGTCTCGGGAATGCTGTCGCCCTCGTAGCCGACCTCGATACCCTTCTTGGTCGCCTTGGCGCTGACCACCTTGGTCTTCAGGTGCACGCCCTTGAGCTTGCCGCCCAGGCGCTTGGCCAGCGGCTTGATCAGGTCGGCATCGGCGCCGGGAATCAGCTGGTCCATGAATTCGACCACGGTCACCGCACTGCCCAGCGCCGAATACACCGTGGCCATCTCCAGGCCGATGATGCCGCCGCCGACGACCAGCAGGTTCTTCGGCACGTCCTTCAGTTCCAGCGCGCCGGTGGAGTCCACCACGCGCTCGTCGTCCCACGGGAACGCAGGCAGCTTCACCGACTGCGAGCCGGCGGCGATGATCGCGTGCTCGAAGCGGATCAGCTTCGTACCTTCGGCCGTCTGGACTTCCATTTCGTGCGGCGACACGAACATGCCGGTGCCCGTCACGGTGCGCACCTTGCGCGCCTTGGCCATGCCGGCAAGGCCGCCGGTGAGCTGGCCGACCACCTTGTTCTTGAAGCTGCGCAGCTTGTCGATGTCGATCTTCGGTGCGCCGAACGTGACGCCGTGCGCGCCCATCGCCGCGGCCTCGTCGATCACCGCCGCGGCATGCAGCAGCGCCTTGGATGGGATGCAGCCCACGTTGAGGCAGACGCCGCCGAGGCTGGCATAGCGCTCCACCAGCACGGTGTCGACGCCGAGGTCGGCGGCGCGGAACGCGGCGCTGTAGCCGCCGGGGCCGGAGCCGAGCACGACCAGCTTGCATTCGATGTCGGCCTTGCGGCCGGTGCCGGCCGCCGCCTGCGGTGCCACGTCACTCCCTCCCCTGCTGGCAGGGGAGGGTTGGGGAGGGGTGGCCGCCGGAACGGCGGCCGTCGTCGGTACAGCGGCCTTGGGCGCTTCCGGCTTCGCGGCTTCCGCCGGTGCCGCAGCAGCCTCACCAGCAACCTCCAGCACCGCAATCACCGCCCCCTCGGAAACTTCGTCGCCGACCTTCAGCTTCAACTCCCTGATCACGCCGGCAGCGCTGGAAGGAATCTCCATGGTCGCCTTGTCCGACTCCAGCGTGACCAGGCCCTGTTCCTTCGCCACCGTGTCGCCGACTTTCACCAGCACCTCGATCACCGGCACGTTGTCGTGGCCGCCGATGTCGGGAACCTTGATCTCGATCGTGTTCGCCATCGTCGTCGCCTCCGGTCAGAGCAGCAGCCGGCGGATGTCGCCGAGCTGGTTGGCGAGGAAGCTGGCGAAGCGCGCGGCGAGCGCACCGTCGATCACCCGGTGGTCGTACGACAGCGACAGCGGCAGGATCAGCCGCGGCGCGAATTCCTTGCCGTTCCACACCGGCTTGGTCACCGACTTGGAGACGCCCAGGATGGCCACTTCCGGCGCGTTGACGATCGGCGTGAAGTAGGTGCCGCCGATGCCGCCGAGCGAGCTGATCGAGAAGCAGCCGCCCGACATCTCCGCCGGGCCGAGCTTCTTGTCGCGCGCCTTTTTCGAGATCTCGGCGAGGTCGCGGGCCAGGTCGAGCAGGCCCTTCTTGTCGCAATCGCGGATCACCGGCACCACCAGGCCGTCGGGCGTGTCCACCGCGATGCCGATGTGGAAGTACTTCTTCAGGATCAGCTTCTCGCCGGATTCGTCGAGCGAGGCGTTGAACTGCGGGAACTGCTTCAGCGCGGCGACCACGGCCTTGATCTGGAACACCAGTGGCGAAACTTTCAGGTCCTTGTTTTCCTCGCCGAGCTTCTTGCGGAATGCCTCCATCTCGGTGATGTCGGCGTCCTCGTGCTGGGTGACGTGCGGGATCATCGCCCAGTTGCGCGCCAGGTTCGCGCCGGAGATCTTCTGGATGCGCGACAGCGGCTTCTCCTCGATCTCGCCGAACTTGGCGAAGTCGACCTTCGGCCACGGCAGCAGGTTCAGGCCACCCACCGAGGCGGCGGTGCCGGCCACCGGCCGTGCGCCGGAGGCGAGCGCATGCTTGACGTAGGTGCTGACGTCCTCGCGCTGGATACGACCGCCGCGGCCGCTGCCCTTGACCTGCTGGATATCCACGCCCAGCTCGCGTGCGAAGGCACGGATCGCCGGGCTGGCGTACGGCGCGTCGCCGGGCATCACGATGCTGGCATCCATCGGCGGGCGCGCCTGCGGCGACACGTCGCCCTCGGGCGCGTGGCCCGGCTGCGCGCCCTGGCCGGCGCTCGGCGCGGGCTTCGCTGCGGCGGGTGCCGGTGCCGGTGCGGGAGCTGCCGGAGCTGGGGCTGGGGCCGCTGCGGCAGGCTTGGTGGCGACCGCTTCGGCGGCTGCGCCATCGGCCTCGATGACCGCGATCACCGCGCCCTCGGACACCTCGTCGCCCACCTTCAGCTTCATTTCCTTCACCGTGCCGGCAAACGGCGAAGGCACTTCCATCGTCGCCTTGTCCGATTCCAGCGTGATCAGGCTCTGTTCCTTCTCCACCCGGTCGCCGGCCTTGACCAGCACTTCGATGACGGGAACGTCCGCGTGGCCGATATCGGGAACGCGGGCTTCTTTGAGGTCGGCCATGGTGACTCCTGCGGCGATGGCGTGCCGCTCGGGGATGGCGGCCGCATACAAGAGTTCAATCATAACGAAGGCAGGGCCGATCCGTACGCCCGGATCGTGGGGTCGCCGCGCCATTTACCATGCGCATACGTATGCATGACCTTGAGCGCACGCACCGGGCCGCCCCCTTCCCGTAACCTGACCCGCATGACCAAGCCGCATGGCGGCGCAGGAAAACACCCCATGCTGACCATTCGCGACCTGTCGAAGACCTACGCCAACGGCGTGCGGGCGCTGCGCGGCGTGTCGCTGGACATCCCCAACGGCATGTTCGGCCTGCTCGGCCCCAACGGCGCCGGCAAGTCCTCGCTGATGCGTACCATCGCCACGCTGCAGGACCCCGACGCAGGCACGATCCAGCTGGGCGGGATGGACCTGCTGGCCGACAAACAGGCCACCCGGCGCCTGCTCGGCTACCTGCCGCAGGAATTCGGCGTCTACCCGAAGGTGTCGGCCGAGGCCCTGCTGGAACACTTTGCCGTGCTCAAGGGCGTCGTCGCCAAGGGCGAGCGGCGCGAGCTGGTGGAATCGCTGCTGCGCCAGGTGAACCTGTGGGACGTGCGCAAGCGCAAGCTCGGCACCTACTCCGGCGGCATGCGCCAGCGCTTCGGCATCGCCCAGGCGCTGATCGGCGACCCGCGGCTGGTGATCGTGGACGAACCCACCGCCGGGCTCGACCCGGAGGAACGCAACCGCTTCCTCAACCTGCTGGCCGAGATCGGCGAGCGGGTGGTGGTGATCCTGTCCACCCACATCGTGGAGGACGTCACCGACCTGTGCTCGCGCATGGCGATCATCGGCCAGGGCCAGGTGCTGCTCAGCGGCGAGCCGGCCGAGGCGATCCGCTCGCTGGATGGCCGCGTCTGGCGACGCACGATCGACAAGGCCGAACTGGACGGCTACCGCGCCCGCATGAACATCCTGTCCATCCGCCTCGCCGGCGGCCGCACCCTGCTGCACGTGCTGGCCGACGCGTTGCCGGAAGAAGGCTTCGAAGCCGTCGCGCCCGACCTGGAGGACGTCTACTTCGGCCGCCTGCGCGCGCAGGCCACGGTGCAAGCCGCCTGACCGCGCGGCGAGGACGACCGATGTTTTCCGAAATTCTCCGCTTCGAGCTGCGCCAGCAACTGAAGGCACCGCTGTTCTGGATCATCGCGGCGGTGTTCGCCGCGCTGGCCTTCGCGTTCGCCAGCACCGACGCGGTGATCGTCGGCGGCGCCAGCGGCAACGTGCTGCGCAATGCGCCGCTGGTGATCGTGCGGCTGCTCGACAACCTCGCGCCGCTGTGCCTGCTGCTGGTGGCCGTCTTCGTCGCCGGCGCGGCCCTGCGCGACTTCGACCATGGCACCGCCGAACTGATGTTCACCACGCCGGTGCGCAAGCGCGCCTATCTCGGCGGGCGCTTCGCAGCGGGCTACCTGGTGACGGTGGCGATCATGCTGCTGTGCGCGCTGGGGCTGGCGGCGGGTGGCAGCATGCCGTGGATCGAGGCGGCGCGGCTGGGGCCACCGGACTGGCGCGGCTACGCCTGGGCGTTCGGCGTGATGCTGCTGCCGAACCTGCTGTTCATCGCGGCATGGCTGTTCCTGCTCGCCACCGCCACCCGCTCGCTGCTGGCCACGCTGATCGGCGTGATCGCCTTCATCGTGTTGCTCTCGGTGGCCAGGCTGCTGACCCAGGACGTCAACCACCACGCACTGGCCGCGATCCTCGACCCATTCGGCAACCGCACCCTGCAGATCGTCACCCGCTACTGGTCGGCGGACCAGCTCAACCGACAGTTGCCGGCGCTGGACGGCCTGCTGCTGTTCAACCGACTGCTGTGGACCGGCATCGCGGTAGTGCTTGCCGGCGCCGCGTTCGCGCTGTTCCGCACCGACCGCGAGGGCCTGCGGTGGCGCCGGCGCACGCGGCGCGCAGAGCCGCCGATCCTGCGCCACGCCGCCGGCACCACCGCGCCGGCGCCGCCGGCGGCGCAGCTGGCAAGCGACGGGCGCGCGCAATGGGTCCAGCTGCGCCACCTGCTGGTGTTCGATACCTGGAGCGTGCTGCGCGGCGTGCCGTTCCTGGTGATGCTGGTGTTCGGCCTGGTCAACCTCGCTTTCAGCCTGGCGCTGTCCGGGCGCATCTACGGCACCGCCACCTGGCCGGTGACGCACAGCGTGCTGGAGATATCGCAGGGTGCCCTGCAATGGCTGCTGTACGTCATCGTGATGTTCTACGCCGGCGAGCTGGTCTGGCGCGAACGCATGCAGCGCAGCGCCGAGGTCAGCGACGCGTTCCCGCTGCGGGACTGGGTGCCGCTGGCGGCAAAGCTGGGCGCCTTGCTGGCGGTGATCGTGGTTTTCCTCGCCTGCGGTGCGGTGTTCGGCATCGGCTGGCAGCTGGCCCACGGTTACACACACATCGAGCCAGGCCTGTACCTGGGCACGTTGGCGTTGCAGGCGATTCCGCTCGCGCTGCTGGCGGTGCTGGCGCTGTTCCTGCAGGTGATGTCCAACAACCGCTTCCTCGGCTATCTGCTGACCGTGCTGTGGTTCGTCTGCCAGATCGCCTTCCCTCTGCTGCACTGGGAGCACAACCTCTACAACTACGCCGCCGCGCCCTCCACGCCGTATTCGGACCTCAACGGCTTCGGCCATTTCCTCAAGGCCACGCTGTGGTTCGACTTCTACTGGGCTAGCTGCGCCGTCGCCTTGCTGGTGCTGGCGGCGCTGTTCTGGGTGCGCGGCACCGGGCAGTCGTGGCGCGAGCGGTGGCGCGAGGCAGGCACGCGCTTCCGCGGACCGTCGCGTATCACGCTGGGGCTGGCGCTGCTGGCCTTCGCGGGCAGCGGCCTCTGGATTTACTACAACACCAACGTGCTCAACCACTATCGCAGCGGCACCGCGGAAAAACGCGAGCGCGCCGACTACGAGAAGCGGTACGCGAAATACCTCGACGCACCGCAGCCGCGCATCACCTCGGTACGCACCGAGGTGGACATCCACCCCTACCGGCGCCGGCTGGAGATCCGTGGCCACTACACGCTGCTCAACAGGACCACGGCGCCGATCGACACGCTGTACGTGAACTTCGACCCCGACTTCACGGTGAATTCGCTGGACTTCGCGCCGCACGACACGGTGAGCGACGACAAGCGCATCGGCTTCGCCATCTACACATTGCGCACGCCGCTGGCGCCGGGCGCGTCGATGCCGTTCGACTTCGACATCACCTATGCGCCGAAGGGTTTCACCAACGAACCCGACGGCAAGTTCCTCGCCCACAACGGCACGTTCTTCAACAGCGGCGTGCTGCCGCAGTTCGGCTACCAGCCGCAGAACCAGCTCGTCGACCGCAACGACCGCCGCAAGTACGGCCTGCCGCTGGACGTGCCGCGCATGCCTCCACTGGGCGACCAGAAGGCGCGCGCCAACACCTACATCAGCAACGACGCCGACTGGATCGACTTCGATACCACGATCTCCACCGCCGCCGACCAGATCGCGCTGGCGCCCGGCGTGCTGCAGAAGGAGTGGATCGCCGGCGGCCGGCATCATTTCCACTACACCACGCTTCATGACGGCGGGCAGCACCCGATGCTGAACTTCGCTGCGTGGATGTCGGCGCGCTGGGCGGTGAAGCGCGTGGACGACCACGGCACCACCATCGCCGTGTACTACAACCCCGCCCACGCCTGGAACGTGGACCGCATGATCGAGGGCGCGCGGGACGCGCTGGCTTACTACGACACGCATTACACGCCCTATCAGTTCCGCCAGCTGCGCATCGCCGAAGTGCCCAACTACTACGGCTTCGCGCAGTCCTTCCCCGGCACCATCGCGTTTTCCGAGGCACTGGGCTTCATCGCCGACCTGCGCGACAAGAGCCGGATCGACTATCCCTACTACGTCACCGCTCACGAAGTGGCGCACCAGTGGTGGGCGCACCGGGTGGTCGGCGCGAACATGCAGGGCTCGACCATGCTCAGCGAATCGCTGGCGCAGTACTCCGCGCTGATGGTGATGAAGCAGAAATACGGCGCCGGCCAGATGCACAAGTTCCTGAAGTACGAACTGGACGGCTACCTGGCTGGGCGTGCCACCGAGAAGCTGGCCGAGGAGCCGCTGGCGAAGGTCGAGAACCAGCAGTACATCCATTACAAGAAAGGTTCGCTGGTGTTCTACGCGCTGCAGGACTACGTCGGCGAAGGCATGCTGAACGCGGTGCTGAAGCAGTTCCTGCTCGACAAGGGTTTCCAGCAGCCGCCGTACACCACTTCGCAGGAATTCATGGCCTCGCTGGGCAAGGCGCTCGACCCGAAGTGGCAGCCGCTGCTGGACGAGTTGTTCTGGAAGATCACCTTGTTCGACAACCGCCTCACCGGCGCCACCGCGAAGAAGCTGCCGAACGGCAAGTACGAAGTGAGCCTGCAGGTGCACGCCGGCAAGGTCTACGTCGACGGCAGCGGCAAGGAAACCGCAGCGAAGCCGGACATCCCGATCGAGATCGGCGTGTTCGCCGCTCCGCCAGGCAACGGCAAGGACGGCAAGCCGCTGTACCTGGGAAAACGCCTGCTGCCCGACGGTGACAGCACGCTCACCGTGACCGTCGACGGCAAGCCCGCGCTGGCCGGTATCGATCCCTACAACGAACTGATCGACAAGGTCTCCGGCGACAACCGCCGCGCGGTGACGGTGCAGTAGCTTCAATCGGCCTTCGGCACGCCCTGCACCAGGGTGACTTCGCGCGGCACCACGGGAACGCTGATCTGTTGCGCGTCGATCCGCCGCTTGATCGCGTGCAGCAGGTCGGTCTGCGCGCCCCAGTTGTCGCTGCCGAGGGTCCAGCCGCGCAGCACCAGGTTCACCGTCTGCCCGCTCAGGCCCTCGATCCACACGCCGGGAGCCGGATCCTTCAGGATGCGCGGGTCCGCCGCCATCAGCTGCATGATCGTGGCCATCACCTGCTCCGCATCGTCGCGATAGGCGATGCCGAACTTCAGCTCGAAGCGCCGCGTGCCCCGGCGGTTGTAGTTGATGATGGCGTCGCCGCCGACCTTCGCGTTCGGCAGGATCGCCTCGCGGTTGTCCGGCAGCAGCAGCTGGGTATGCATCAGGTTGATGCTCTGCACGGTGCCCTCGGTGCCGCCGGCACTGACGTAGTCGCCGACCCGGAACGGCCGGAACACCACCAGCAGCACGCCCCACGCCAGGTTGCTGAGCGAACCCTGCAGGGCCAGCCCGATCGCCAGCCCGGCGGTGCCGAGCGCGGCGACCATCGGCGCCGACGGCACACCCAGCACGCCCAGCGCGGTCACCACCAGCAAGACCACCAGCACGCCGTAGATCAGGTTGCGCAGGAAGCCGCCAAGCGTGGAATCGACACTGGCCCGGCCCAGCGCGCGCTGCGCGAAATTGGCCAGCCGGCGCGCCACCCACATGCCGACCAGCAATACCAGCAGCGCGCCGGCCAGGCGCAACCCTAGCTGCACCGCCTGGTCGGTATAGGCGGACATTGCGCGAGTCGCCCCCGGTGCAACGGAAACATCGAACATGATCTCGTCATCTGCAAAATACCGGAAGCCAGCCTAGCAGGATCACTTGCAACTGCACCGCTATCGCCACTGCCATCGCTACGGCATCGGCCGCCCTCATGCCACACCATATGCTGGATTCGAAAGTGTCGAGCAGTTGCTGCTGGCAGTGCCAAGCAGCGTGCTGCTGGCGATTTTTAGGGGTAGGCTTACCCGCAGACTGCAAAGGGAGCCAGCAGATGGGGATGATGCGATGGTGGTTGGTCGCCGGCTTGCTGGTATGCGCGGGCTGGGCGCATGCGGGCGACATCTACACCTGCAAGGGAACGAACGGCGTGAACGTGTACCAGAACACGCCGTGCCCGCCGAAGCAGCCGCAGCTGAAGCACCGCCAGTACGATGAGTCGATGGCGCGCGCACCATCTCCACAGGCCACGGAGCCGCAGGTGGTGCAGCAGCGTGTGGTGCAGGGCCAGGCGCCGGCCGACGGTTACGCGAACACGGCTGGCCAGGGAAGAGAGGTGGCACCTGCGCCCACGGTGGCGTACCAGTGCACCGCGGGCCGCCGCACGTGGATCCAGAAAACCCCATGCCCGTCGACGTACAACCAGGCGGCGCCGGTGAATGTGACGGGATTCACCGCCAGCGGACAGCACTTCACGGGCAATGGCTGGGTGGATCAGCGGGCCCCGGTGCGTGAACAGTCGATGGACCAATCCAGCTTGTGCGACCGCGTGCGGGCCGGCGCAAACGTGGGCGGCGATTCCGAAGCGTCGCGGTCTTACGAGCGGAACAAGATCAAGCGCAATCTGTGCGGAGGGTGATGATGCTGCAGCGCTACGACATACCACCGCCAGACGCCGGCGTTTCCTCTGTGAGCGCCACGTTCGCGGTGCTGGTGTTCATGGTGACGGCTTGGGCCACACTAGCGAAGGATGGCTTCTGGCACGACCGCACGGAAGGCAAGCCCGGCATGCGCTGGCTGCTGGTGCTGGGACCACCGGCGCTGACTTGGTGGCTGTTGAGCTGAAAAGAAAAGCCCCGCCGAAGCGGGGCTTTTTACTGAAACCACTAGCCAGATATTACGCGGCTTCCGCCACCTTGCCGCTCTCAATAATCTTGGCGAGATGCGCATTGATGTACGCAAATTCGGCGCATGCTTCCTCGAGCAACAGGATCAGATCTTCACGACTCTTGGGTGCGTAGAGAGAATGCAAATTGAGTTTAAGGCCTGCGGTATCCATGAGGGTTCTCCTGCTTGTCTCCTGTGTGGTCACTGTTTCTGGCTGCGGAGTTTTCGAATGCAGTCCTGATATTCAGCCTCATCGCCGTTTTTCAACGACACATGGGTGCGTCGGATCAGATGTATGGCTTGTTGACAGTTAAGCAATTGCATGGTTCTGGTTGGATCGTCTTGAATCTGTGAACTGTTCAGCACGACACTAACAATTGGTTCAACTAGCTGAATGGCCGCGATGATCTGGTCGATACTGGGGTTAGCCAGAGCTACAAATTTTTCGAAGCCAAACGATGAGTCAGCTTCGACCACGTGGTTGATTGACTCAATAATCTGACTCCAAAGCTCGTGAACAAGCTCGCTCAGCTGAGCGTCCACAGGATC
The DNA here is from genome assembly GCF_018101315.1 of Rhodanobacter sp. B2A1Ga4. NCBI lineage: Bacteria > Pseudomonadati > Pseudomonadota > Gammaproteobacteria > Lysobacterales > Rhodanobacteraceae > Rhodanobacter > Rhodanobacter sp. B2A1Ga4. The sequence continues at coordinate 347,895 of NZ_JADBJR010000003.1, forward strand.
CTTCACCATGCTTTGGTTCCCCTTTAGATGTTAAGTGGCGCCCTGTATATGAGGGCGCCTGCCTTCCCAGGTCAGTTGGCAATAGTAACATCTGATGCTGGTGCTTTACCACACCTATGGCATGTGTCAAGGGCCACGTCACCATCGTCACAGCTTCGCGTGAATCCAAGCAGAAAGAGTGCCAAGCCCCGTCGGGTGAGGGTACTTGGCGCTCCACTTCGGCCCAACTAGGCAGTGGCATTTGTGGTTGGCACCCATAGAGCTGACGTTCTGCGGCATGTTACGACGACGCCCGTCCCCTTTGGGTGGCGCCGTGCGCTATAGATGACCATGATTCCCTTGCAAGAATTGACGGAAATCAGTTGTTGTCCGTTCCGGTTTGGTCTGGCCGGCTCAGAACTGATTACGCGACGGCATACCTAATCTCGCCTTCAGCGATGCGCTCCGCCTGCCCACGCCCAGCTTGGGGGGCGCCTCGGGAGTTCTCGACCATCTTGAACCAACCGCTTGGACAGCAGTAGATCCAGTGGCAACTCCGGGATCCGAGGTTGCCACGCAGAGGTATCGACAATCACGCAACGCGACCGCCGGCAACGCGCACGGACCGGACTCTCAGAGCCGGCGATCCTCGATCTCGCTGACCCGGCCATCGACGATGGTCACCGCGGTGACGTGGTCGCCGCGGCGGTAGCGCCACTGCTCGCCGCCCTGGTGGTTGTCCACCACGCGCACGCCGCCGCGACGGCCGCCATGGCTGCGCGGCTTGCGTGCGTGTGATTTCGAGGTGGGCTTGCCCAGCAGCTCGACCACCCGCTCGCGGCTGTCGCCGGCGGTGAGCACCTGGCTGCCCACGCGCAGGGTGCTGGACGCCTGCACAGCGGCACTGAACGCGAACAACGCGATGACGAGACGAATGCGCATGACCTGCTCCCTGGTCTGACTGGAATGGACTGACTGCAACCCCGGAACCGCCGATCGCGTCGCGTCTCAGAAACCGGCACCCGGCTGGGCCAAGTAGAGCGCTTCTTCCGGCGTATCGGTCCGACCGAGTGCGGCGTTGCGATGGGGAAAGCGGCCGAAGCGCGCGATCACCTCGCAGTGGCGGCGAGCATAGTCCAGGAATTCCTCGAACGGTTGGCGCTGTGCCGTCGGCACTTCCGCGCACAACGCCTCGAACAACGCCACCGAACGCCGCTGCAACGCCAGATTCTCGGCATGTTCCAGCGGCAGGTAGGCGAACACGCGCTGCACGGCGGGCAGTTGCCGGTCATCACCACGAGCCAGCCCCGACAGCGCCACGCGCTGCGCGCCGGCGTCGGTCGCCCAGGCGCGCGGGTCGTGGCGGTACAGGTTGCGCGGGAACTGGTCGAGCAGGATCAACAGCGCGAGCCAGCCCGATGGCGTACCCGCCCAGTCGTCCAGCCGGCCGTCAGCGGCAGCCTCGACGGCTTCGCCGAAGCGCTCGCGGATCTGCGCATCGAACGCGGCATCGGCGGCGAACCAGTGGTCGGCGCCCGCTTCGGCAAACCAGAAATCGAGGATGTCATGTGCGGTCGCGGGCATGGCCACTTTCGTTCAATAGCGCGCGGTACCGGCCAGGCTGTGCATGTCCAGGTGGATGCCGCGCAAACGCGGCAATTGCCGGCGCAGCACCAGCACCGACTCGGCGGGGGCGGCGGCGATGGCCTGCTCGAAGCCATGCAGCAAGGCACTCTCGCCATGCGCCAGCACGCGGATCCAGGCGCTGTCGTGGCGCGCGGCGGTGCGCACCAGCCAGCCGGCGAGATGCCGGTGGACGGTGCCGTGCCAGCTGCCGTGCTCGCACGGCCTGTCGCCGCGGTCACGCAGTTGCGCCTGCAGGTCGGCGATCAACAGGTCCAGCGTGTGCACGTTGTCGTTCAGCACCATGCGCAGGCCCGGTTCGCACGCCGCCGCGGCATGGCGATAGAGCTGGCGCAGGTCGATGCTGCGCCGGATCAGGGTATTGCAGGTGGATACGGGCAACTGCCGCGGCATGGCCGCCTCCGGGCGGATCGGGGTCGATCGGTGCGCCATCCTGGCCCCGGCCCACTTAGCCGGAGATTAACCACGCGACCAACCGTGCGGCAGTCAGCTGACGACAGGCCCTGCTCACTGCTGGACCTGCAGCAGATCCAGCGGCTGCCCGTTGCTGCCGCGCACGCCCTGCTGCAAGGCCGCGAGCCGCTGGATCGACGGGCACAGCGCCTCGATCTGCGGACGCAGCACCTGCAGGCGCGACTGCAGGCGCGGGCGCAACGTGGTGGCGAGGTCGGTGGCGCGATCGCGCAGGCTGGCGGCCGCCTGCAGGTCGCCGGCCAGCGCCGCGTTGATCGCCTGCTGGCCAAGGTCGGCCGCCAGCAGCGGCAGCAGGTCGCCGGCGATCTGGTTCATGGCCTGGTTGGCGGCGTCACCCTGCCAGTCGTGCGTGCTCTGGCTGACCGAGATGCGCCGTTTCAACTCGGCCGCATGCGCATCCAGCCGGCGGTTGAATTCGGCCCGCGTATCGGCGCCCAGGCCCATGCCGTCGGCTTCTGCCCGCAGCGCCTGCGCGGCGATGTCCACGCCGTTGCGCGCCACCGTGCGCACCCGCGGCGCCAGTGCGCGCAGGTCGCGTTCGAACAGGGCCAGCCGGTCCTCGTCCTCCGCATTCAGCTTCACGATGGCACCGTCGGTGCGCAGCGCCCCCTGCCGCAGCTCGACGTGGAACGGTGCGGGCGCCGGCCGATCGAACAGCAGGCTGCCGGGTTTCAGGGTGACGTCATAGCTGCTGCTGGCGTGGCAGGTCGTCGCCAGGTCCTGCGCGTGCAGCCACGGCGCAGCAAGCAGCAGGGTGAACAGGAACGGCAATCGCGACAGGCGCATGAAGATTCCCTGGAAATGGACTCGCTCAGCGATAGCCGACGTTGCCGCAACCGCCGCTGAACTGCTCGCTCAACGTGGGCGCGGACGGAACTGCGCGCGCACCGCCGGCCGGCCCAGTTGCCAGGCCAGCCCCAGCAGCAGCGGGATGGCGGCGGCCTTGAGCGCCAGGCCGACCTGCCAGGTGCGCTCGGCCCGCGCGATCATCCACAGCGCCACCTCGCCCAGTTGCGGCTGCGCCTGCGCATGCTGCCTGGCGGTGTCGAAGTCGCCCCATTGCTGCAGCATCAGCGCGCCCGAGACCAGCGCCCACACGGCCAGCAGCACGGCCAGCACCTGCAGCACCGGCCGTGCCCACGCCTGGCGCAAGATGCCGCCGGCGCAGGTCGCGAAGACCACCAGCGATGCCGCCAGATAGGAGTATTCGGCATGCTGCAGATACTGCACGGCACCCAGCGCGGCAAACAGCAGCAGGATCCACACACCGATCGCCCAGGCCGTGAAACCCCGCGCCGGCGCGGGGTCGGTGCGCACCGCCAGCGGCATCAGGGCGCCGCCTTCAACGCGGCGAGATCGCCCAGCACCTGGGCCGAGTTCTTTTCCGGGTCGACATCCACGTAGACCTTGGCCACCCTGCCCTGCGGATCAATCAGGAAGGTGGTGCGTTTGGCGTAGTGCATGCCGATGTGCGAGGCAAGCACACCGTAGGCAGTGGCCACGCTGCGGTCGGCGTCGGCCAGCAGCGGGAACGGCACGTGGTACTTCGCAGCGAATTCGGCGTGCGACTTCACGTCGTCCAGGCTCACCCCGATCACCTCGGCACCGGCCTGACGCAGCTTCGCGATGTCATCGCGGAAGGTGCATACCTCGGTGGTGCAGCCGGGGGTGAAATCCTTCGGGTAGAAATACATCACCAGCCAGTGGCCGTGGAAATCGGCCGGCGTGCGCCAGTGGCCGTTCTGGTCCTGCAGGCGGAACGCCGGAGCGCTGTCGCCGACTTGCGGGGTGGCGGCAAATGCCGGGATGGCCAGGGCACACAGCAGGGTCAGCACGAGCAAGCGGGAAAGACGGCGCATGACGGACTCCGGTTCGGGGAAGGGAGAAACTGGAAGCAGCCGCCACAGTTTACGCGTCCCCAAGAAGGAGGGCGCCTGCGGCGCCCTCCTTCTTCATGCGTGCCTCGGCATCAGCGCTCGCTGATGGTGAACTTGCCCACCGAGATGCCCAGGTTGACGCCTTCGCCGGAACCGGCCAGCGCCAGCGAGGTAGTGCCCTTGGTCAGCACCTGCACGGTGCCGCTCTTCACCACGCCGGCCTCGGCCCCGGCCTGCGCATAGTCGCCGTAGACGTCGGCGATGCCATGCACCTTGCTGATCTCGCCCTTGCCATTGTCGATGTGGTACTTGCCGGCAGTGAGGCCGCCGCCAACCACGGCGATCTTCACGTTGGCGCGCTGGCCGTTGTCGCAGGTGACCGTGCCGCTGCCTTCGGCATGCTTGTAGATCAGCGACCAGCCGGACAGGCTGTAGACGAGGTCGCATTTCACCGATGCTTCGGCAGCCTGCGCGTTGCCAGACGGCAGCACGGTCATGGCGCCAGCGCAGGCAACTACCAGGGCAGCCATTCCAAATGTACGCTTGATCATCGTCGTCTCCTTCCGCTTTCCGCGGGTGGTTCGTCATGCGCCGCGGATGCAGGATGGCAGCCGCAGCGGGTGAGAGGAGGTTGTGCAGGACAGCGTGACATTCGCGTGCAGAAGCATGACTGCCCGTTCAGGTTTCTGCCTTGATGTCCTGCTGACGAAGCACCGCGCAGACTGCCGCCGGCAGGCACGGCATCGCCCGGAGGTTGTGGCACGGCGGGCACCCTGCATAGACTCGGCACGACGATGCCGGCAAAGCGAAGGAGCACCATGGTCAAGTATTCACTGGTCGGTTACGACGGCTCTGACGCGTCCCGTCGCGCGTTCCTGTTCGCGATCGACCTGGCTCGCGCCTGCGCCGGGCGGGTACGCGTGGTGTCGGTGCTGCAGGTGACGGAAGGCGGTGCCGATGCCGCGGCGCTGATGATGGCCGACTCCGGCACCCGGCGCGTGCAGGAACTGCTGGATGAGTTGACGGCGATCGTGCCGGATGCGGCAACCCTGGTCGACGTCGAGCTGGTCTATGGCAGTCCCGGTGATGTGCTGTTGAGCCAGATCGACCAGCACCAGGTGGATCACCTCGTGATCGGCCATACCGAACGCGGCGCGCTGGCGCGCTGGCTGCTCGGTTCGGTGTCCGGCAACGTGCTGGCGCGCGCTCACGTGCCGGTGACCGTGGTGCGCTAAGTCGGCCGGCGTTAATCCGCCGCCGCGACCAGGCCGTATCCTGTGTCATCTTGCCGTCATCTACGAACGGCCACTGGCCGCCGCCATCGCCGCACGGGGACATTCGCCTTGAATCCATCCACCGCCCTGCCCTGGACCCTGGAAAGCATCGACCTCGAGCGCATCGAGCTCGCCCGCGTGCGCCATGACGAGGATCTGTTCTTCCTGCTGTGCAGCTCGTCCTTCGTGGAGAGCGGCTCGGACCTGTACGCGCGCAATCTGGTCGACCATTTCGCCGGCGACGAGGAACTGGGGACCTGGCTCAGCCAGCATTGGGAGCAGGAAGAGCTGCAGCATGGCCGCGCGCTGGCCGCCTATGTCAGGAAGGTCTGGCCGGAGTTCGACTGGGACAAGGGCTTCGCCGCGTTCTGGAACGCGTACGGCGCGGTGTGCACCGCCGAGCAGCTGGAATCCTGCCGCGGACTGGAACTGGCCGCGCGCTGCGTGGTGGAAACCGGTACCGCCAGCCTGTACCGCGCGCTCAACGAGATCACCGACGAGCCTGTGCTGAAGCAGCTGACCAACCACATCAAGAGCGACGAAGTCCGCCACTTCAAGTATTTCTACCAGCACTACCGACTTTACCGCGAGCGCGAGGGCTTCGGTCGCTACCAGGTGTTCCGCGCGCTGCTGCGCCGGGTCAACGAGATCAAGAACGAGGACAGCGACATCGCGCTGCGCCACGTGTTCAACCAGTGCTACCCGCAGCACCAGGACAACGAAGCCGAGTTCCGCCGCATCAGCGACCGCGCCCAGGGCCTGCTGCGCCGGAACATCCCGGCGGCGATGACGGTGAAGATGCTGCTCAAGCCGCTGGACCTGCCGCCGCGCCTGCAGAACGCGCTGGAAAAGCCGCTGGCGAAGATCACCGAGAAGCTGTTCCTGCACTGACCCTCATTGCGCTGCGGCAGGCTTGCCCGCGTTGCGCGCCGCGCTCTCGATCTGCCGCTGCTGCTGCTGCGCGAGCTTCAGGCTTTTCACGTCGATCGGGCGGATCTGCGTGATGGTGCAGGGAAAGTTGTGCCGTCCGGTGAGGACCTTGTCGAAGCCTACCATCACCTGGTCGAGGTTGGAGGTAAGCCCGATGCTGTTGACGAAGCACAGCTCCTGGCAGCCGCCGAGGTCCAGCAGCCAGGCCTTGTTCGGCTGCGTGTAGACGGCCAGCTCGGTGTCGCTGAGCGGCTCCCACGAGTACAGGCTGAAGAAGCGGAAGCTGCGCACCGGCGCGCCGGCCGCGGCGGCGTAGGCGGCCTGGCGCTCGCTCATGCGCTGGGCGTACGGCACGCTGGAGCAGCCGACGCACGACAGGCCCAGCATCAGCGCACCGGCAACGATGAGGAGTGGCTTGGACATGATGCGGTCCTCGATGGAGACTCTGCCTGTCCAGACGCATGGGCGCCGTTTCGGTTGACGCCATCCAGCGCAGACCGGCTACTTCTTGCCGCCCTTGCCCACCGGAACCCACTTCGCCGGGTCGAAACCGCCCACCTCGTAGACCAGCGTCTGCTTCTTCTCGCCGTCGACCAGGGTGACGTCCATGCTGATCTTCTTCGCCTTGCGCAGCATCGCGATGAAGCCGTTGTCGTCGCGGATCATCAGCGCCGGCTCGCCGGTGGACGGCGCGAAGGCCTTGATCCGCACCGGCTTGCCGTCGACCGTGGCAGCGAGGGTGCAATTGCCGCGGCAGACGAAGCCGGGCTTGCTGCCGTACAGGAACACGCTCTGGCCCCACGCGGTGTGCCGGCGCAACACCAGCCGCACGCGCTCGCCGCCGGCCGGCAGGCTGTTCTCGATGGTGGCGGTGGACTGCGTGCCGCCGGCCATCGGCGCCACCTGGTACAGCCACAGCCCGGCCAGCCGGCTCTTCTCGCTGGCCGCGGTGTAACGCTGCTCGATCGCCGGCAGGGTCTTCTGCACTTCCATCGCGGCGTCGCTGTCGGGGAAACGCTTGACGATGTCCTTGCCCATCGACACCGCCATCTCGTCGTTGCCGATGCGCAGCAGCTGGCGGTAGGTGTCGAGGTTGCGCGCCGCGTCGGCCGCCTGCGCCTGGGCCTGCTGCTGCTCTGCGGTCGGCGCCGGCGCGCTGCCCTGCGGCGAGCAGCCGGCGAGCAGCCAGGTGGCGCAAAAGGCCATCACGGCGTAGCGGAGAAAAATACGATTCATCGGCGACCTGCCTGACGGGAACAAGCCGCTAGCTTGGAACGATCCGCGGTCACCACGCAACCGCACCGGTTCAGTCCGCCTGGCCGAAACGCTCGCGCAGCGCGGCGCGGTAGCGCCGGCTGCAGGGAATCTTCGCGCCGTCGCGCATCTGCAGGCGTGCGTCGCCGCTTTCCAGCGGTTCGATCTCGACCAGGTAATCGAGGTTGACGAAATGGCTGCGGTGCACCCGCACGAAGCGCGCCGGGTCGAGCCGCTCCTCGATCCCGGCCATGGTCGCGCGCAGCGGATAGTCGCGCCCGCGCACGTGCAGGTTCACGTAGTTGCCCGAGGCCTGCAGCCACTCGATCTCGCTGGCGTTGAGCAGGAACTCCTTGCCCAGCTTGCGCACCAGCAAGCGCTCGGGGCGCTCCACCGGTTCCACCGGCGCACCCTCGTCCGGCGCGGCCAGCAGTTTCGCCTCGCCCTGCTGGCGCAGCCACCACAGCCGGTACAGCACCAGCGTGCCGACGATCACGAAATAGGTGCGGATGTCCTTGAGGTATTCGTAGCCGAAATTGAACCACCACGGCCCGAACCGGTAGTGCCCGCCGCTGACGGCATAGGCCAGCGTGCGCAACGCGATCATGCCGCCGACGTGGATCAGGCTGAATGGCACGCTGGCCAGCACGTGCAGCGGCAGGTTGCGCCGCCAGCTGTCGAGACGGATCGGCCAGCGCCGCTCCACGGCGATCACCGCCGGCAACAGCGCCAGTATCACCAGCGCGCTGCTCCATTCCCACACCCACGGCTCCCACGCCGCCACGCGACCGGCATGGTCGATGCGCGAGTCGATGCTGTTAAAGATCGCGTTCAACGCGATGAACAGCAGCCAGGCGGTCACTTCGAGCGGCCGCCGCCAGCGCTGGTAGAAGGTGTAGCCACGGGTCGTGGTCATGCGGCGGATTCTACGCAACTCGTCCCGCGGCTCGCCCCTGCCCGCCGCGATTCGTCACAGCGGCCCGGCCAACGGTCACTTCCGCCGCGACTGGCCGACGACCTGGCCTGAACCCGAAGTCCGCGGTCGCGCGTCCGGCACATACCGGGCTCGCGCACGTCGAACGCTTCGCCCGCTCAGTTTTCGCTCGCCATGATCGAATCGACGTGTTCGACCCGCGCGATCTGGTCGAGCCAGACCTGCCGACTCCACGCCGGCACGTCGGGGCGTTCCAGTTTCACCGTGGCATTGATTCCTTCGTGCTCGTCGGCATCGCGAAACAACTGCACGTTCGGTCGCGTGACGACCACGCCGTCGCAGCTGCTGCCGTCCTTGAGCAGCAGCACGACATGGCCATTGGCCGGCAATTCCCGGACCAGCGATTCGAGCTGCCGGATGCTGGCCGGGTCGGTGTAGACACGTTCCGCCGCTCTGCCCATGGGACTTGCCTCGCAAGATGGGATCGGCCGCCAGCCTGGTCGGCAAGATGGCAAGCGCGCGTCAATTTACCCGTCCGCCAGCTGAACGGAGGCACCGGGCTGCCCCGGGGTTCGCCACCTGCCATCGTCGGCAAGCTCACCGGGAAGCCGCTGCGCGGGCCGAACCGGCAGCGGATATGCTGCGAGGGCATTTCCGATGTCCACCAACGCAGGAAGCCGCGCCATGATCGCCACTTCGCCGACCGAATTCCTCGAAGCATTTGCCACGCTGGCGCCGCTGCCGGAAGCCGCGGCGACTGCACGGGCGGCATTCCTGGTGGCGCCGGCCGAATTCGCCCTGGCGGAGGAATCGGCGCGCGACAACCGCTACATGGACACGAGCCTGGCGGTCGACCCGCTCAGGGCGCTGGCCCAGCATGGCGCGCTGGCGCAGGCGCTGCGCGCGGACGTGCCGGTGATCACCTTCCCCGGCGACCCAGCGACGCCAGATGCGGTGTTTCCGAACAACGTGTTCGCCACCGCGCCGGGGCGGCTGATCGTCGGCCGCATGCGCCACCCGGTGCGCCGGCGCGAGGCCGAACGCGCCGACATCCGGGCGTTCTTCGGCGAGGTGCTGGGCTACGACGAGATCGACCTGTCCGGCTGCGACGACCTGGTCGCCGAGCTGACCGGCTCGCTGGTCATCGACCGCGCCCGCGGCGTCGGTTACTGCGGCCTCAGCGAGCGCTGCGACCTGGCCGGCGCCGAGGCGATGCACAAGGCGTTCGGCCTGCGCCTGACGTTCTGTTTCGAGCTGGCCGAGACCGAGTACCACACCAACGTGGTGCTGGCGCTGCTGGCCAGCCGCGCGGCGATCATCGCCGCCGACGGCTTCCGCGACCCGGCCGCAGCGCAGGCGATCGCCCATGCCTGCGGCGATCGCGCGATCTGGCTGACCCCGGCGCAGAAGCAGGCCTTCGCCGGCAACGCGATCACCCTGTCCGACGGCTGCGTGTGGATGAGCGCCTGCGCCGCCGCCGCGCTCACCGACGAGCAGCGCGAAGCGCTGGCCGGCTACGGCTTCGCGATCGGCACGGTGGAACTGGACGAGATCGAGAAGGCCGGCGGCAGCCTGCGCTGCTGCGTCGGCGAGATCTACTGAATCCTCCTCCTGGCGGGAGCCCGCAGGATTCGGGACAGCACATCGCCCGCCGAGTCCTTCCGCAAACCAAGCGCCATGGAACAGCCCATGATCATCGTCCATCATCTGAACAACTCGCGCTCGCAGCGCATCCTGTGGCTGCTCGAAGAACTCGGCCTGCCGTACGAGATCAAACGCTACCAGCGCGACCCGAAAACCATGCTGGCACCCGCCGAACTGCGCGCGGTGCATCCGCTGGGCAAATCACCGGTGATCACCGACGGCGAGCTGACCCTGGCCGAGTCCGGCGCGATCATCGAATACCTGGCCGACCGCTACGCGGCCGGCACGCTGATTCCCGCGCACGGCACGCCGCAACGGCTGCGCTGCAACTACTGGCTGCACTACGCCGAAGGCTCGGCGATGCCGCCGCTGCTGCTGAAGCTGGTATTCAACCGGGTCGAGCACGCCCCGGCGCCGTTCTTCGTGAAGCCGGTGGCACGCGGCATAGCGCGCAAGGTGCTGCGCAACTTCGTCGACCCGCAACTGAAGCTGCACCTGGATTATCTGGAAGGCGAACTGGGCGACAGCGAATGGTTCGGCGGCGATGCGTTCAGCGTCGCCGACATCCAGCTCAGCTTCCCGCTGGAAGCGTTCGCCACCCGCGACGGACTGGACGCCGGCTATCCGCAGCTGTCCGCCTTCCTGCAGCGCATGCATGCCCGGCCGGCGTACCAGCGCGCGCTGCAGCGTGGCGGCGAGTACCGGCTTGGCTGAACGCAAGCGCGCGCAGGCTGCCGCTGTTTACGCCCCGCTCACGACACCGCTGGCAGCCTGCAAGGCCAGACGCGAAGGAGAACTCCCATGCGCAAACACGATATCGAGCACCGGCTCCACGATACCGCCGAGCATGTCACCGAGCGTGCCCGCTACTACGCCGACGGCGCCAGCAGCAGTGCGCAGGATCTGCTCGAACGCGGCCGCCGCCGCATCCACGAACGCTTCGGCGGGCGCGGCTCCTACGGCCGGCAGCTGAGCCGGGCGGCCGAGGACTTCGCCGACGAGGCGAACTACCACTATCGCCGGTTGCGGCGCCAGGTGAACCGCCATCCGGCGGCGACCGTGGCGATCGTCGCCGGCACCATCGGCGCGTTCCTGCTGCTGCGCCAGGCGTTCCGCCGCGACGACGACTGACCCGGCACCGGCAACAAGCCGCACCAACACACCCACGAGACCCGCCATCGGCGGGTTTTGTTTGGCCGTCCAAACGGGCATGGTACGGTCACGCTCCGTGCCGCCCCGCCGGCGCACGCCATGATTGCCGCTGCTAAGCTGGATCCCTGCACGCCCATCCGGCCGATCCATGCGCTCGAAAGATCTCACCTTCCACCACCCCGCGGCGTTCTGGCTCGGCTGCGCTGCGGTGGTCGCCGGCGTGCTGGCGCACCTGCCGATGCTGGCGATGGCCGCGCCGATGCATTACCAGCTCGCCGGCATGCCGATGGACAACGCCATGCTCGTCGGCATGGCATTGGTGCCGCTTGGCGTACTGCTTGCCGGTTACGGCCTGATGCCGCGGCTGGAACAGATGCGCCGCACGCTGCATCCCGACCGCGACCCGCTGCCGTTCCACGCCGCCGACCACGTGCCGCTCAACCGCGAGCACTGGAAGCTGGTGACCGTGCTGACCATCGCGCTGGCGGTGGACGTGATGAAGCCGGCCACGATCGGTTTCGTGATGCCGGGCGTCTCGACGGAATACGGTATCGGCGCCTCCACCGCCGGCCTGCTGGCGCTGTCGGCGCTGACCGGCACCGTGATCGGCTCGGTGGTGTGGGGTCGCCTCGGCGACCTGTTCGGCCGCCGCGCGACGATCCTGCTGTCGGCGCTGATGTTCATGGGCACCTCGATCTGCGGCGCGATGCCGGCGTTCGGCTGGAACCTGGTGATGTGCTTCATGATGGGCGCCGCCGCCGGCGGCATGCTGCCGATCACCTTCACCCTGATGGCGGAGACCATCCCGACCCGGCACCGCGGCTGGCTGCTGGTGGCGCTGGGCGGCGTCGGCACCTCGGCCGGCTACCTGCTCGCCTCCGGCGCCGCGACCCTGGTCGAACCCGACTTCGGCTGGCGCGCGCTGTGGCTGCTCAACCTGCCCACCGGCGCGCTGATCATCCTGCTCAACCATTACATTCCCGAATCGCCGCGCTTCCTCGCGCTGGCCGGCCTGGAGGATCAGGCGCGCGCGGTGCTGCAGCGGTTCTCGGGCACGACGGCACCGGCGGTTCCGCCGGTCCACCCCGCGGGCGAAGCGGTGCGGACCGATCCGCATGCCTCCGCCCGCGTCGGCATGCGCCAGCTGCTGCGCGGAAGGCATGCGGCGATCAGCTGGGGGCTGATGGTGTGCGCGGTGGCCTGGGGGCTGGCCAATTTCGGCTTCCTGCTGTGGCTGCCGGCCAACCTGGTCAGCCTGGGCATCGACGCGCAGGCCAGCGCCGCGCTGCTGGCGCGCTCGGCGATCCTGGCGCTGCCCGGCATCGTCCTGGTGGTGTGGTTCTACCAGCGCTGGAGCAGCATCCGCACCCTGGTGCTGTTCATCGGACTGACCGCGCTGTCGCTGCTGTTCTTCTTCGCGATCGCGCTGGCCAACCTGCGCTCGACGACGCTGACCATCGCCGGCACGGTGGCCCTGCTGCTGAGCATCAGCGGCGTGATCGCCACGCTGATCCCGTACGCGGCGGAGATCTACCCGGTGCACCTGCGCAGCACCGGCGCGGGGCTGATCGCCGGCGGCTCGAAGTTCGGCGGCATCCTCGGCGCGCTGATCGGCGTGGCCGGCCTGTTCGAGCACTTCATGCTGTCCGCGTTGCTGATCGCGCTGCCGATGATCGCCGCCGCCTGGCTGCTGGCGCGCAGCGGCATCGAGACGCGCGGCCACGGGCTGGAAGCGATCCAGCACGCGCTGTCGGAATAGCCGCAAAGGAAAGCCGCCTCGCGGCGGCTTTCCCTGACCTTGACGCCGAGCCCCGATCGCTCACACGGTCAGCGGGTTCGGCTTGTCCGGGTCGAGCTTGTACTCGCGGATCGCGCGCGCCACATCCTTGGCGTTGACCTTGCCTTCCTTCGCCAGCGCAGCCAGCGCGGCATGGGCAATCCAGTAGCGGCTGATCTCGAAGAACTCGCGCAGGTGCTCGCGGGTGTCCGAGCGGCCGTAGCCGTCGGCACCCAGCGCGGTGAAGGAGCGCCCGTCGGGCACGAACGCACGCACCTGATCGACCACGCCGCGCACGTACTCGCTGGCGGCGATCACCGGGCCGTCATGGTCGGCCAGGCACTGCGCCACGTGCGGCACGCGCGGTGCCTTGGCTTCCGGGTGCAGGCGATTCCAGCGTTCGCAGTCGAAGCCGTCGCGCGACAGTTCGCTGAAGCTGGGGCAGGACCACACGTCGGCCTTCACGCCGAAGTCGGCATCCAGCAGCTCGGCGGCGGCGACCGCCTCGAGCACGGAACCGCCCGCGGCCATCAACTGCACGCGCGGCGCGCCGTTCTTGCCCTTGCCCTTGGCGGCGCCGGCTCCCGAATCCCGGAACAGGTACATGCCCTTGACGATGCCGTCGTAGCAGTCCTCGGGCATGTCCGGGTGGGTGTAGTTCTCGTTGGTGGTGGTGATGTAGTAGAAGACGTCCTGCTGCTCCTCGTACATCTCCTGCACGCCGCGATGCAGCAGCACCGCCACCTCGTAGGAGAAGGTGGGGTCGTAGGCGCGGCAGTTGGGTACGGTGCCGGCCATCAGCTGCGAGGCGCAGTCGGAGTGCTGCAGGCCTTCGCCCGGGAAGCTGGCACCGGCGGTGGCGCCGATCAGGAAGCCGCGCGCGCGCTGGTCGCCGGCGGCCCAGATCAGGTCGCCCACGCGGCGGAAGCCGAAGAACGAGTAGTAAATGAAGAACGGCAGCATCGGCTGGTTGGACACCGAGTAGCTGGTGGCCGCGGCGATCCACGCCGACACGCCGCCGGCCTCGGAAATGCCTTCCTGCAGCACCTGGCCGTCCTGCGCCTCGCGGTAGTACAGCAGCTGGTCGGCGTCCTGCGGGCGGTACTTCTGGCCGAACGGCGCGTAGATGCCGATCTGGCGGAACATGCCCTCCATGCCGAAGGTGCGTGCCTCGTCGGCCACGATCGGCACCACGCGCGGGCCGAGCTGCTTGTCGCGCAGCAAGAGGTTCATGCCGCGAACCAGCGCCATGGTGTTGGAGATCTCGCGCTCGCCGGTGCCGGCGGTGATCTGCGCGAAGGCAGACAGCTCCGGCGCCTTGCACGGCACGTCGGTGCGGCGGCGGCGCTGCGGCAGGAAGCCGCCCAGCGCGCGGCGGCGCTCCTGCATGTATTCCACCTCGGGCGAATTCGCACCGGGGTGGTAGTAGGGCACGCTGTCGAGCTTGTCGTCGCTGATCGGGATCTGGAAGCGGTCGCGGAAATGGCGCACCGCATCGCCGGTCATCTTCTTCTGCTGGTGGGTGGGGTTCTCCGCCTCGCCCGAGCCGATGCCCATGCCGTAACCCTTCACCGTCTTGGCCAGGATCACCGTGGGCATGCCCTTGGTGTTCACCGCGGCGTGGTAGGCGGCGTAGACCTTGTGCGGGTCGTGACCGCCGCGGTTGAGGCGCCAGATGTCGTCGTCGCTGAGGTTGGCGACCATCTCGCGCGTCTGCGGGTACTTGCCGAAGAAGTGCTCGCGCGTGTACGCGCCGCCGAACGCCTTGCACGCCTGGTACTCGCCGTCGACGGTTTCCATCATCAGCTTGCGCAGGATGCCGTCCTTGTCGCGCGCCAGCAGCGGATCCCAGTAGCTGCCCCAGATCACCTTGATCGCGTTCCAGCCGGCGCCGCGGAACACGCCCTCGAGTTCCTGGATGATCTTGCCGTTGCCGCGCACCGGGCCGTCCAGGCGCTGCAGGTTGCAGTTGATCACGAAGATCAGGTTGTCCAGCCCCTCGCGGCCAGCCAGCGCGATGGCGCCCAGCGACTCGGGCTCGTCCACCTCGCCGTCGCCGAGGAAGCACCACACCTTGCGGTCGGACTTGGGAATCAGGCCGCGGTTTTCCAGGTAGCGGAAGAACTGCGCCTGGTAGATCGCCTGGATCGGGCCCAGGCCCATCGACACCGTGGGCATCTGCCAGTAGTCGGGCATCAGCCACGGGTGCGGGTAGGAGGTGAGCGAGCGCTCGCCGCCGATCACGTCGGCGCGGAACAGGTCGAGCCGGTCTTCGCTGATGCGGCCCTCGATGAAGGAGCGCGCGTAGATGCCGGGGCTGATGTGGCCCTGGTAGCCGATCAGGTCGCCGGGGTGCTCCGCGCTGGGCGCGCGCCAGAAGTGGTTGAAGCCCACGTCGTAGAGCGTGGCGCTGGAGGCGAAGCTGGCGATGTGGCCACCCAGCGAACCGGGCTTGCGGTTGGTGCGCACCACCATCGCCATCGCGTTCCAGCGGATCAGCGAGCGGATGCGCCACTCCATCGCCGCGTCGCCCGGGCTCTTCGCCTCGTTCGCCGGCGCGATGGTGTTGACGTAGGCGGTGGTGGGATCGAACGGCAGGTGGCCACCCGAGCGGCGGGTGGTGTCGACCATCTGCTCCAGCAGGAAATGCGCGCGCTCGGTGCCGTCGTGATGGATCACCGCGTCGAGCGAGTCGATCCACTCCCGGGTTTCAGTAGGGTCGATGTCCTGGTTGAGGATGTCGTCGAGCTGATCCATGAAGATTCTCCGCAGCGCCGTTGCAGCGCCCATGCTTTGAGGGGGATACCCCGCCGCCGGGGGATGACGGCGGGATCATTGTCCAAGTCTAGCCGCTGGCCCGGAGGGCCGCCAATGCAGGCTCCATGCGGCGGCGCACGGCAAGCGGGTTGCCGGCGCCGGATCGGCCACCCCGGCGCGGGTGGCCGGAACGCTCAGCCGGACTGGCGGTTCTGCGCGCGGATCTGCGCCTCGACGCAGGCCACCGCGCTCATGTTCACCACCCGGCGCACGGTCGATTGCGGCATCAGGATGTGCGCCGGCTTGGCCACGCCCATCAGGATCGGCCCGATCACCACGCCGTCGGAGAGCATGCGGGTCATGTTGTAGGCGATGTTGGCCGCGTCCAGGTTGGGGAACACGAACACGTTCGCCTTGCCCTCCAGCCGCGAGTTGGGGAACAGCTTCTCGCGCAGCGAGGGCACCAGCGCCACGTCGGCCTGCATCTCGCCCTCCACCTCCAGCCGCGGCGCGCGGGCGCGGATCAGTTCCAGCGCCTTGCGCATCTTCTTGGCACCGCAGGTGTCGCGGCTGCCGAAGTTGCCGCCGGACAGCAGCGCGATCTTCGGCACGATGCCGAACAGCTTCAGCCGGATCGCCGCCTGCAGGGTCGCCTCGGCGATCTGTTCCGGGCAGGGATCGTCCTGCACGTGGGTGTCGAGGTAGAAGAAGGTGCCCTTGTCGGTGGACACCGCGGCCATCGCCGACGGTTCGACCACGCCGGCATCCAGCCCGATGATGTCGCGGATGTAGCGCAGCTTGCCCTGGTACTGCCCGACCAGGCCGCAGATCATCGCGTCCGCCTCGCCACGCTCGACCATCAGCGCGGCGATCGCGGTGGGACGCGAACGCACCACCGCCTTGGCCATCGACGGGGTCACCCCGCGGCGTTCCATCAGCCGGTGGTAGTGCCGCCAGTAGTCGTCGAAGCGCGGGTCGGAGTTGATGTTGCAGATCTCGATGTCCACGCCCGGACGGATGCGCAGGCCGGCGCGCTTGATGCGCTTCTCGATCACTTCCGGACGGCCGATCAGGATGGGCCGCACCAGGCCTTCGTCGACCACCACCTGCACCGCGCGCAGCACGGTCTCTTCCTCACCCTCGGCGTAGACCAGCCGGCACGGTGCGGACTTGGCCCGCTCGAACACCGGCTTCATCAGCAGCCCGGTGCGGAACACGAAGCTGGTCAGCTGGTCGTTGTACGCGGCGAAATCCGCGATCGGCCGCGTCGCCACGCCCGACTCCATCGCCGCCCGCGCCACCGCCGGCGGCAGCTGGATCAGCAGGCGCGGGTCGAACGGCTGCGGGATCAGGTAGTCCGCGCCGAAGCTGGGCGGCTTGCCGCCATAGGCGCGCGCGCTGACATCGGACGACTCGCGCCGCGCCAGCGCGGCGATCGCCTTGACGCAGGCGATCTTCATCGGCTCGTTGATCACCGTGGCGCCCACGTCCAGCGCGCCGCGGAACAGGTAGGGGAAGCACAGCGCGTTGTTGACCTGGTTCGGGTAGTCCGAGCGGCCGGTGGCCATGATGCAGTCCGGCCGCACCGCCTTGGCCTCTTCCGGGGTGATCTCCGGGTTCGGGTTGGCCAGCGCGAAGATGATCGGCCGCGCGGCCATGGTGGCGACCATCTCCGGCTTCAGGATGCCGCCGGCGGACAGGCCGAGGAACACGTCCGCGCCCTCGACGATCTCGGCCAGCGTGCGCGCCTTCGTGTCGCGCGCGTAGCGCTGCTTGTCGGGGTCCAGGTCGGTGCGTTCGGTGTGGATCACGCCATGGCGGTCGAACGCCAGGATGTGCTCGGGCTTCACGCCCAGCGCCACCAGCATGTCCAGGCAGGAGATGCCCGCCGCGCCGGCGCCGGTGGTGGCCACGCGGATGTCCCCGATCTTCTTGCCGACCACGATCAGCGCGTTGAGCAGCGCCGCACCGACGATGATCGAGGTGCCGTGCTGGTCGTCGTGGAATACCGGGATCTTCATCCGCTCGCGCAGCTTGCGCTCGACGATGAAACACTCGGGCGCCTTGATGTCCTCCAGGTTGATGCCGCCGAAGGTCGGCTCCAGGCTGGCGATGATGTCGACCAGCTTGTCCGGGTCGTTCTCGGCGATCTCGATGTCGAACACGTCGATGCCGGCGAACTTCTGGAACAGCACGCCCTTGCCTTCCATCACCGGCTTGGCCGCCAGCGGCCCGATGTTGCCCAGGCCCAGCACAGCGGTGCCGTTGGTGATCACCGCGACCAGGTTGGAACGCGCGGTGTATTCGGCCGCCGTGGTCGGATCCTCGACGATCGCGTCGCAGGCCGCGGCGACGCCGGGCGAATAGGCCAGCGACAGGTCGCGCTGGGTCAGCAGCGAGGTGGTCGGGGTGACCTTGATCTTGCCGGGGCGCGGCAGGCGGTGGTACTCGAGGGCAGCAAGGCGCAGTTCTTCGGGGAGGCTCATGAGGTGCATTTGGTCGATGAAGGGAAGTCGTCGGCCGTAGCGGACGACATCCCGTGATGTTAGCACCGGGGCGGCCTGCGCCGGCCCGGAACGGCGGCCCTAGACACTCGCCAGCAGTTCGTCGCCCTGCACCCGGTTCATGTGGATGCCGTTGATGAAGACCGAGAACGCCAGCTTGCCGGCCAGTCCGTGCACATGCTGCATCCACGGCGGCAGCCAGTGCGGCGGCAGGATCGCGCCGGAGGCGAAGTGCGGCTGCAGCGCGATCACGTCATGCAGGGTCAGCTTGCCGGCGAACAGGTGGCGCAGCAGGTCCATCCGGCGTTTCTTCAGCGCCCAGCGGAAAAACGTGTGCACGGTGAGCAGGCCGGAGAGGTACACATTGTCCTTGGCGAATGCCGCACCGCCACCCAGCGGCACGCCGCGGAACACGCGCTGGGCCGAGTGGAAACTGTCCGCCGTGCTCTGGCCGCAGGCGCTGAAGTACTTGAACACCTCGACGAAGTCGGCGCCGCCCAGCGCCATGTCGATCGCCAGGATGCGCAGGCTGATGCGCTTGAGCCGGGTGATGTCGATCGCGCCGGACATCAGCTCGGCGAACACCGCCAGACCTTCCTGGGTGGCGGTGACCCGCGGAGAAGTGCGCGCCAGCGAGGCCAGCAGCGGTTGCCGGCGGCCGTTCAGTGCGGTCAGCGAATGCACGAACGCCTCGTGCGCCAGCAGCTGGTGACGGTCGTATTCGCTGAAGCTGGCACCGCCGCGCAGGCGGATGCGGGTGGCGCCGGCGGCCGCCTTCGCGGTCAGCTCGGGATCGACCTCGACATTGATGGTACCGGCGCCGAAGAAGTCGTCCAGGGTGGCGGCCAGGTCGCCGCGCAGCACGTCGGCCGGCACGTCCACGCAGCTGTCGTCGGCCAGCAGGTCCGCGCCCAGTTCGTCGGACAGCTCGACGAAGTAGCGCGCCGCATCGAGGTTGCTGCGCTGGCTGCCGGGGATGATGTCGTCCGGCCGTCCATACAGCGCGATCGACGGCGCAGTGACGCCGGCGCTGCCGACCGACTCCAGCATCTCGGCGGCGATGCGCCAGGATTCGGCGGTGCGGCGCAGATAGTCGCCCAGCGGGTCGACCTGCGCACCCTCGCCCACGGCTGCCTCGATCGCCGCCAGCTCGGCGCGCGCCGCGGACAGGTCCGGCCGCGTGTAGCTCACCTCCGGCAAGGCGAAGCGGCCCTTGTCGTAGGCCTCGATCATGCGGCTTTCCAGCGACGCCGGCCACGCCACCGTGGGCAGGATGCGGATGCCACGCACCGCCGCCAGCAGGCGCTGGTCGAGTGCGGCGTAGTGCCGCAGCTCGGGCGCGATGCTGCCGTCCGGCATATTCATCTCCCGGCTCCGCGTGACGAAGCGGTGCCCGCACGCTGACCGGGATAGGAGAAAGACAACCGACGCATGCCTGCGCTCCGCTACGACAATGCCGCGATACTAGATGCTTTGGTGCGCGTCGTCCGCGAGCCGGCTCACTCCCGCTCGCGCTGCCCGCGATGGCCGTGCGGCCGTGCGATCGGCCGGCCGCCCCGTTGGCGGCGCAGGCGCGCCTCCAGCGTCGCCGCCTGCTCCTCGCGCTCGTCGTGCAGCTTGAGGAAATTGCGCCAGCGCCCGGGCGCCAGCTCGCCGCTGTCCAGCGCCACCTGCACCGCGCAACCGGGCTCGCTGCCGTGGCCGCAGTCGGCGAAACGGCATTGCTCGGCCAGCACCTCGATGTCGGCGAACAGGTCCAGGTTCTCCTCCCCGGTCAGCTTCAGCTCGCGCATGCCGGGGGTGTCGATCAGACAGCCGCCCGAGGGCAGCTGCAGCAGGGCGCGATGGGTGGTGGTGTGGCGGCCGCGGCTGTCATGACTGCGCACTTCGGCGGTGGCCATGCGCGCCGTGCCGAGCAGGGTGTTGGTCAGCGTGGATTTGCCGGCGCCGGAAGAGCCGACCAGCACCGCACTGTCGCCCGGCTGCAGGTAGGCCGCCAGGGACGCCACGCTGGCCGGGTCCTTGCCGTTCAGCGCATGGATCGGCGTGCCCGCGGGCAATCGTGCGCGCAAGGCGTCGAGCTGCGCCGCAGCGTCCTCGCGTGTATCCAGCTTGCTCAGCAGCACCACCGGCCGTGCGCCGGAATCCTCGGTCAGCGACAGATAGCGCTCGATCCGCGCCGGGTTGAAGTCGCCATCCAGTCCGGTCAGCACCAGCACGTAGTCGATGTTGGTGGCGATCAGCTGGCGCTCGTAGCGCTCGCCGGCGGCCGCGCGCGACAGCACGGTGCGCCGTGGCAGCACGTTGACGATATGTGGGGGGTGGCCGGTTGCGACCTCGACGAAGTCGCCGACCACCGGCCGCGCGGCAGGGTCAAGGCCGCGCTTGAGGAAACGCCCGTCCGGCTGCGCGCCGAACAGTGTTTCGCCGTCGTGCAGCTCGTAGCCGGCGCGGTGCTGGGCCACTACCCGTGCCAGACGCAGGCCGGCGCCGGGCAGCGCATCGCCGCGCCAGCCGATGCGGCGCAGGCGTTCGATCGTTTCGGGATCACTCATGGGGAAGATCGGTCAGCACGGTGCGGCGATTATGCCCTGCCCGGAGATTGCCCGACGATGAACCGGGAAGCGGCCCAAATGGTGCTCGCGCTGCACTGCACCACGCTGCTAGGATCAAGCCACCGGCGGCGTGGCCGCCTGTCGATCTCACCTCCAACATGCAAAGGACACCGGCGTTGGCCTCGATCACACCCAGTGCGCACCTGGCGGACGTGCGCTACGAAATCCGCGGCGCGCTGACCCGACGCGCACGCGAGCTGGAGGCTGCCGGCCTCGACATCATCAAGCTCAACATCGGCAATCCCGGCCGCTACGGTTTCGCAGTGCCGGCACACCTGCGCGAGGCGATCGCCGGCCACCTGCACGAGAGCGAGGCCTACGGCCACGAACAGGGCCTGGAACTCGCCCGCGAGGCGATCGCCGCACAGCAGCGCGCGCGCGGTGCCCGGGGCGTCGATGCCGAGCGCATCTTCATCGGCAACGGCGTCAGCGAGCTGATCGACCTGTCGCTGCGCGCCTTGCTGCAGGCCGGCGACGAGGTGCTGCTGCCCAGCCCCGACTACCCGTTGTGGAGCGCCGCCACCATCCTCAACGGCGGCCAGCCACGCTACTACCGCTGCCTCGCCCGCCACGGCCACCTGCCCGACCCCGACGAGATCGAGGCGCTGATCACCCCGCGCACCCGCGCGCTGGTGCTGATCAACCCGAACAACCCCACCGGCGCGGTCTATCCGCGCGCGCTGCTGGAACGGCTGGTGACGATCGCGGCAAGGCACCGCCTGCTGTTGCTGTCCGACGAGATCTACGACGAGATCCTGTACGACGGCGCCAGCTTCCAGCCGCTGGCCGACGTGGCCGGCGAGGTGCCCTGCCTCAGCTTCGGCGGCCTGTCCAAGGTGCATCGCGCCTGCGGTTACCGGATCGGCTGGGTGAGCCTGTCCGGCGACCCCGCGCGCAGCGCGGCCTATCGCGATGCGCTGCAGCTGCTGGCCGCGTTGCGCCTGTGCGCGAACGTCACCGCGCAGTGGGCGGTGCTGCCGGCGCTGCAGGATGCGCCGACGATCGGCGCACTGACCGCCCCCGGCGGACGCCTGCACGAGGCGCGCCGGGTCGTGCTGGAAGGCGTCGCCGCCAGCGACTACCTGGAACTGGTGGTCCCGGATGGCGCGCTGTACGCGTTCCCGCAGGTGCGGGCCGACCGCCTCGCCAGCTTCGACGACGAGGCCTTCGCGTTGCGCCTGCTGGAGGAGGAATCGGTGCTGGTGGTGCCCGGCAGCAGCTTCAACGTGCCGCGCAGCCGTCACTTCCGGCTGACCCTGCTGCCGCCGCCGGCGCAACTGCGCGAGGTGTTCGTGCGGATCGAGCGGGTACTGGCGCGGATGGCACGCGAGCAGTCGCCATCCGCCACTGCAGTAGCCTGAGCCAAGCCGTGCCGAGCTGGCTCGCCCTGGGCGACTCCTACACCATCGGCGAGGCGGTGGCCGCGCACGAGCGCTGGCCGGCCGTGCTGGCGCAGCGCCTGCGCCAGGCCGGCACGCCGATCGACGAGCCGCAGATCGTCGCCGTCACCGGCTGGACCACCGACGAACTGGCACAGGGCATGGACGCCGCGCCGCTGGCGCCGCCGTACGACCTGGTGACGCTGCAGATCGGTGTGAACAACCAGTACCGCGGCCGCCCGGCCGACGACTACCGCAACGAGTTCACCAGCCTGCTGGCACGCGCGATCACGCTGGCCGGCGCACGTGCCGCGCGCGTGGTGGTGGTGTCGATCCCCGACTGGGGCGTCACCCGCTTCGCCCGGGAGCAGGGCCGCGACCACAGGCTGATCGCCGCCGAGCTGGACAGCTACAACGCGATCGCCAGCGACGCGAGCAGCCGCGCGGGCATCCGTTTCGTCGACATCACCGGCATCTCGCGCCAGCATCCCGAGCTGCTCGCCGACGACGGCCTGCATCCCTCGGCGGCGCAGTACGCCTTGTGGGCGGCGGCGATCGAACCGTCAGTCCACGCCGCGCTGCGCACCTAGAAATTCACCGCAACCGCGCTGCAACCTGTCCGCCATCGCACGGTGACGTGGCGATCGCACACTGGCGCCCCGGGCCACCAGCGGGGACCGTGCCATGACCAGCTTCCATTGCCGCAGCGCCTTCATCTCCGATGTGCATCTGGGCACGCCGGACTGCAAGGCCGCCTACCTGCTCGACTTCCTGCGCCAGCTGCGCTGCGAGAAGCTCTACCTGGTCGGCGACATCGTCGACCTGGAGGCGCTGTCCCGACGCCACTGGTGGCATGCCGAACACAGCGCGGTGATCGCCGAAGTGCTGGAACTGGCGCGCCGCGGCGTCGAGGTGGTCTACATTCCCGGCAACCACGACGCGCCGATGCGCGGACTGCACGGACAGAACTTCGGTGGCGTGCGCATCGCGCTGGACGCGGTGCACATGGGCGCCGACGGTCGCCGCTACCGGGTCAGCCACGGTGACGAATTCGATCCCGAGCAGGTCGGCCGCCGCTGGATGCTGCAGCTCGGCGAGGCGATGCATCGACTCATCTGCTGGAGCAATCGCGGTCTGTATAGGCTGCGGCGACGGCTGCGGCTGCCCTATCTGCCGCTGTCGATCATCCTCAAGTCGCACATCGGCAGGGCGCTGACGTACATCCGCGCGTACGAGCAGCGCGTGGCCGCCGACGCGCGCGAACGCGGCTTCGACGGGCATATCTGCGGGCACATCCACTTCGGCCACGTGCGCGAGCTGGACGGCGTGATCTACCTCAACGACGGCGACTGGGTCGAGCATTGCACCGCGCTGGTCGAGGATCACACCGGCGCGATGGAACTGATCCACTGGAGCGAGCAGGCCACCGCGCTGGGCCGCGCCAGCCGCGAACTGGTGTGGCCCTCGCCCGCCGCGGTACGGGCGCTGGCGCCGCTGGGCACGCGCCGGCACGACCTGGGGGAACTGCACCGCGCAGCCTGAAGCGGGCGGGCTTGAAGGTCGGCGGGCCTCCCGCATATCGGACGGCGTATCATTGGCCTTCTTCCCCGGAGTTCCCCATGTCCCTCGACGCCACCACCCGCGAACGTATCGAAACCCTGCTCAAGGACCACCGCGTGGTGCTGTTCATGAAGGGCAACCGCCAGCAGCCGATGTGCGGCTTCTCCGCCGCGGCCACCAACACGCTCAATGAATTGCTGCCCGAATACCACACGGTCAACGTGCTGGACGATCCGGAGATCCGCGAGGGCATCAAGGCCTACGGCGAATGGCCGACCATCCCGCAGCTGTACGTGGAAGGCGAACTGGTCGGCGGCGCCGACATCATCCGCCAGATGTACGGCAGCGGCGAACTACACCAGCTGTTCGGCGTCGCCGCACCGGACCGCACACCGCCGGAAATCACCATCACCGACGCCGCCGCCGAGGCGATCCGCCAGGGCACCGCAAACGCGCAGGGCGTGGCGCTGCACCTGGAGATCGGCCCCGACCACAGCGCCGGCTTCCAACTGGCACCGGCCGGCGAGCACGACATCGTGGCGATGGCGAACGGGCTGGAGATCCACTTCGACCCGGCCAGCGCCCAGCGCGCCAAGGGCGTCGTGATCGACTGGGTTTCCACCGTGCAGGGCGAGGGCCTGAGCCTGAAGTTCCCCGGCGCCGTCGAGATCAAGTCGCTCAGCGTGCAGCAGCTGCAGCAGCGGCTGGCCGCCAACGACATCACCCTGATCGACGTGCGCCCCGCCGCCGGCCGCGCCCAGGCCGCGCCGCTGGCGCAAGCCCGGGTGCTGGAAGAGGAAGGCTACGAGAGCCTGGCCAGCCTGCCGAAGGACACCGCGCTGGCCTTCATCTGCCACCACGGCATGTCCAGCCGCGCCATGGCCGAACGCTTCGCCGCACACGGCTTCAGCAACCTGCACAACGTGGAAGGCGGCATGGACGCGTGGGCCAGCGAGGTGGATTCCAGCGTGCCGCGCTACTGAGCGGCAGCTTACCCGGCTGACACAGGAAAACGGCGCCCCGGGGCGCCGTTTTCGCTGCAGCCGATGCGACGCCGATTACGCGGGATCGGCGGGCAGCTCGCAGGACGCGTTGAAATCGCCGATGGCCTCGACCAGATCGGTAACCGCCGCCCGCTCCGCCTCGGTCAGGTCGGGGTTCCAGCTGTCCAGGATCAGCACCACGCGGGTGAACGGGCTGCGGTTCCAGGCCTCGTGCTCGAAGGTGTCGTCGAAGGTGACGCAACTCCCCTCACGCCAGGAGTGGACCTGCCCGCCCACGCGCAGCGCACAGTCGGACGGCACGATCAGCGGCAGGTGGGTGACCAGGCGGGTATTGGTCACGCCGCGGTGCGGCAGGATATGGGTGCCCGGGCGCAGTACCGAAAACAGCGCTTCCGGCGCATGGTCGCGGATGCGCACCAGCGGCACCGCATCCAGCAGGGCACTGGTGCGCGGGCAGGCGACGCAATGATCCTCGTAGCGGTCGCCGTGGCGATGGAAGAAGTAGGCATCCCATGCGGCGGCGTGCCCATCCGATCCACGCAGCATCGATTGCGCCAGTGTGGGGTCGTCCACGCCGAGGAAGGATTCCAGCGGCTGTTCGCCCGCCAGCACGGCCAGCAGCTCTGCGCGCACCACCGCGGCAGCCGCCTCCAGCGTCTCGTGCCAGGGAAAACGCTCGCGCGGATAGAACGGCTGGCTGGGTATGTCGGGAAAATAGAGGAACAGCGGACGCTGGCGCGGATCGATCGACGGCATCGGCTCCAACCCGAGATGGATGGCCAGCGCGCGATCCACCCGGCCCAGCTCGGAGCGCCCATAGCGCTCGCGCAGCGGCTCCAGCGCCGCATCGAACAGGCGCCTGCGCCCGGCATTGGCGTAACTCATGGCGTACTTCACCAGATCGCGCAGACCGGGCGCGGTGGTCGCGTCACTGAGCCAGCGACCCTGCTCCTGCGCACCGCGCACCGCCATGAAGTAGGCGGTCAACGCCTCGTCCGACCGGTCCAGTTGCTCGAGGGCGATACCCAGCCGCAAACGCGCCAGGAACATGCGCGGCGCCAGCGACAGGGCCCGCTGCAGGTGGCTGGCGGCCGCTTCGAAATCGCCGGTGGCGAGGTACACGCTGCCCAGTTGATGGGCCACGCCGGGATGGTCGGGGTGCGCCCGCTCGGCCCGGCTCAGCAGCAACTGGGCCTGCGGCGCGTTGCGCTGGGCCAGCTCGCGGTCGGCCAGGAAGATCAGCGCATCGGCGTCATCGGGCTCGTGCTCGAGCAGTTGCCGATAAGAGGATTCTGCCGCCGCCATCTGCCCGCGCTGCAGTTGCATGCGAACGGTCTCCCGCAATGATGCAGGCTCCGGCAGGGATGGAACGCTCATCGATGGTGCTCCGCGGGTTGTGTCATGCCGCCACCACCCGCGACGAAGCGGACCGTGGTCAGGCAGGCATAATAGTCGTTCGCGGCGCTGTCGCGCCCACCACACATCAACGGAGCCCGGATGTCGGCACGACTGCATGGCCTCACCCCTGACCTGACACGGGCCGTCTCCGCCGTCGCGCGGGCGCTCGACGACGGCCGTCTCGATGTCGCGACCGCACGCATGGCGCCGCTGCTCGCCAGCCAGCCCGATCACCCCGAAGTGCAGCGCCTGCACGCCGGCATCCTGGGCATGCAGGGGCGCCACCAGGAGGCCATTGCCCTGATGCGGGCGGCGCTCGCCCGCCAGCCGGACGATCCGGTCTACCTCAACACGCTGGCCACCCTGCTCGGCCAGGCCGGCGAATACGACGGCGCCATCGATGCGCTGCAGGCCGCCTGCCGGCTGCAGCCGGAGATGGCGCTGGCCTGGTACAACCTCGGCGTCATGCTGACCCGCAGCGTGCGCAACGACGAAGCCGAAGCCGCCCTGCGCACCGCGGTGGAACTGGATCCGCACGCCACCGACGCACGTGCGCTGCGGGCGGACATGCTGCGCATGCGCGGACAGCCAGCCGACGCCGCCGCCGAATACCGCCGCGTGCTGGCCGAACGACCGTGGGCCGGCATGGCATGGTGGGGACTGGCCGACCTCAAGACCACCCGCATGAGCGAGGCCGACATCGCCGCCATGCGCACCGCCCTGCGGGTGCCGCGCGCCACCGACGACGACCGCATCGCGATCGGGTTCGCGCTGGCGCGCGCACTGGACGACCAGGGGCGACATGCCGAATCGCTGCAGGCGATCGCCACGGCGAACACCATCGCGCGGCAGCGCCAGCAGTGGAACGCCGCCGGCTACTCAACGGCGATCGACGCGCTGGCGGCAGCCTTCGACCCGCCTCCGGCTGGAGCGGACGACCCCACCCTCGGACGCGAGGTGATCTTCATCGTCGGCCTGCCGCGATCCGGCTCCACGCTCACCGAGCAGATCCTTGCCTCGCACCCGGAAGTGGAAGGCACCGGCGAGCTGCCCGACCTGCCGCAGGTACTGGCCGAGGAGTCGCGTCGGCGCGGGCAGCCGTTCCCGCGCTGGGTACCGCACATGCAACCGGCCGACTGGTCGCGGCTCGGTCGCCGCTACCTCGAACGCACGGCGCACTGGCGCAAGCGGCGTCCACGCTTCACCGACAAGCTGCCGAGCAACTGGATCTATGCCGAAGCGATCCGCGCCATGCTGCCGGGCGCACGTATCGTCGGCTGTCGTCGCGACGCACTGGAAACCTGCTTCTCCTGCTATCGCCAGCGCCTGGACAACAACGAATACACCCGCGACTTCGGCGACCTGGCCAGTTTCTGGCGCGACTGCGACCGCAGTCTGCAGCGGCTCGTCAGCCGTCATCCCCACGCCGTGATGACGCATGACTACGAAGCGCTGCTGGTCGATCCGGAAGCCCGCATCCGTGCCTTGCTGGCCTTCTGCGACCTGCCGTTCGACGCCGCGTGCCTGCGCTTCCACGAAACCGCCCGCGAGGTGCGCTCGCCCAGCGCCGACCAGGTACGCCAGCCGCTGCGCAGCGACACCACGCACAGCACGCGCTATGGCACCCTGCTCGATCCGCTGCGCGCCGCGCTGGGCCTGCCGCCCTGGCAGGCCTGAGCGCGCCCGCGCAAGCGCTGATGACTCCGACCACGCCTGTAATTCCGAATGAGCAGCTAGCGCTGCAAGCCGCGCAGGCACAGGTCTTGCGCGGCGACGTGGCGGCGGCAGCGAGCACGCTGGAAGCGGCCGTCGCCGCGCATCCCGACTCCGACGAGCTGGCGCTGGCACTCGCCGGCATCGCGATCCAGCAAGGCGATCGACCCGGCGCCGAGCGGCGCCTGCGGGGGATCCTGCAGCGTACGCCGGGCCATCTGCCGGCCGCCTTCGTGCTGGCACGCCTGCTGCGCGACCAGGGCCGGATGGTGGCCGCAGGCGACGTGCTGGCCGGCGCATGCACTGCAGGCACCGCCAGCGTGGAGCAGCGGATCACCGCGGTGGAGCTGCTCGACGATTGTGGTCGCCAGGCGGAGGCGCTGCAGCTGTGCGTGGACGCCTTCGCCAACGGCCTCGACGATCCCCGCCTGCACGCGCACGCAGGCGCGCTCGCCTCGCAACTGGGACGCTTCGACGAGGCCCGCCACCATCAGCAGGCGGCGCTGGCCGGCAGTCCGCTGGCGCTGGAATGGCACGTCCCGCTCGGCCTGGCCGGCCTGCAGCGGTACCGTGACCGGCAACATCCGGATATTGCGCTGTTCGAACAGCAGCTGGCTCGCCACGACCTGAGCCCGCATGCCCGCAGTGGCCTGCTCTTCGCACTGGGCAAAGCCTGCGATGATCTCGGCGAACACGCCCGCGCCGTTGCCGCCTGGGCCGAGGCCAACCACATCGCACGCGAACGGCAGCCCTGGAACCGCAAGCCCTGGCGGCGCAGCGTGGAGATGCGGCTGGCGCGACCGGCACCACCCGTCCAGCCGAATGGAGACCGCAGCTGGACGCCCATCTTCATCGTGGGCATGCCGAGGTCCGGCAGCACACTGCTGGCCGAACAGCTGGCCCGGCACCCGGCGGTGCGGCATCGCGGGGAGCTGCCCTGGCTGCCGACACTGGCGGCGCGCCTGGACGCCATGGCGTCGGATCGCGAACGCGCCGCGCAGATGCCGGCGGCGGCCGCGGCCTACGCAGCCCAGCTGGTGCAGGACGATGCCCCCGCGCGCTGGTACATCGACAAGCAGCCGCACAACTACATGCACGTGGATCTGATCCTCGCGCTGTTTCCGCAGGCGCGGGTGATCCACTGCCGCCGCAACGCCCGGGACACGGCGCTCTCGCTGTGGATGCAATCGTTCCATCCGGGTACGCAGGACTTTGCCTGCGATTTCGCCGACATGGCTGCCGTCATCCACGGCACACGGCGGCTGATGGCGCACTGGCAGCGGCGGTATCCGGCTGCCGTGCGCGAAGTGCGTTACGAAGACCTCGTCGGCGATCCGGACGGCTGCGTCGACGCGCTGGCCGACTGGCTCGGACTGCCCGATGCCGCGAAGCCCGCAGCGCCCGGGCAGGAACGCGCCATCAACACGGCCAGCCTGTGGCAGGCACGGCAACCTGTGCACACCCGATCGGTGCAGCGCTGGCGCGCCTATGCCGCGCTGCTGCCTGAACTCGCGCGGATTCCGGCCGACTGACGATCAGGCGCCGGCAGGCTCGTCCGCATCCGCAACCGAATAGCCCCAGTGCCGGAGCATCGGGTCGAGGATCGGCAGCGCCGGGGCCAGCGCCTCGCGATAGCGCTTCCAGCGATCGAGGCCCTTGCGGTTCACCGGCTGGGTGACCTGCGCGTAGCTCGGCGTGGCGATGAAGCCCTTGTCGCGCGCGTGGCGATCGAAATGCAGCAGCGGCGTGGCGTCTTCCAGTCCGAGGAAGTCGGCGATGCGCCGCGTCTGCGCCGCCGGGTCGGCCACCAGGTCCTCGTAGCGGGAAACGAACACGTTCGGCTGAAACAGCGCCACGTCGTGCAGCCAGCACTCCATCGCCGTCACGTAGGCGGTCGCCAGCTTCTCCATCGAGGCGCACGCCACCGCCAGCACGGCCGCACGAAAATTCTGCATGTAGTTGCTGACCAGCACGTCGCACGGGTGACGCAGCGCGAGGATGAACTTCGCATCGGGGAACAGCCGGTAGATCAGCGGCAGCCACAGCATGTTCAGCGGATTCTTGTCGACCAGCTGCGCACTCCAGCGCCGCTGGATCTTCGAGCAGACCAGGCTCACGTAACCTTTGCGCAACTCGTCGCAGGCGTGCTGGTCGAGCTTGTGCAGATCCTGCGGCACCACGACGCCGTGATCGGCAAGCTGGTCGGAAAGGATGGTGAAGAACGGCCGCTCGTCCATCGACTGCAGCGCCGGATGGGCGTCGAGCATCAACTCCAGCAGCGTGGTTCCCGAGCGCGGGAAGCCCACGATGAACACGGGCGAGTTCGCGCTGTCCGGACCCTGCAGCGCGGGCCAGCGCCGGAATTCCTCGACACCGATGCGCTCCACCGCCGCCGGAAGCACCGGTGCACCGGGATCGAAGCGACGCGGCGCGTTGTGCTTCAGCTCCTCGATCTGTCGCGCATGCGCCTCGTGCAGCGCAGCGGCCGCGCCCGGGTAATCGCGCAGCTTGTCGCAGGCCTCGGCCAGGGAGAAGAAATGCGCATAATCGTCGGGTGTGCGCGGTCCGGCTTGCTCAAGCAGCCGCCGCGCCTGTTCGGTTTGCCCGCATCGCAACGCAAGCTTCGCGCGCTGGTGGACGATCTCCAGCTGCGCCTCGACATCCAGTACCGGATGATTGCGCTCCACCTGATCAAGCAGGGCCGCGCTGCCGTCGAGGTCGTTGACACGTTCGTAGACGGCCGCCAGCAGCAGGCGTGCCGGGAGATGACCTGGCGTGCGCGCAAGCAGTTCCTCCAGCAGCACGCGCGCGATGTTCGCCTCGCCGAGCACGAGTTGCAGGTCGGCGAGTTCCAGCTGCAGCGGATCGTCCAGCGAAGTCCAGTCGCGCCAGGGACGGAGCAGCTCCTCCGCGCGCGAGTCGCGGCAGGCCGAACAGGCGCGCGCGGCATGGATGCGCACCGCCGGCGACGCGGGATCCAGCGCAAGGGCGCGCAGCAGCGTGTCGCGGGCGACCGGATAATCCTTTCGTTCGAGCTGCAGCAGGCCCAGGTTGGTCAGCTGCTCCTCATTGTCCGGCGCCAGTGCGATCGAACGCAGGTAGGCGTCCTCGGCTTCCTGTATGCGCCCCGCCTCACGCAGCGCGGTCGCGTAATTGCCCCAGTGCAGCGAGTCGTCGGGGTGCTTCTGCGCCAAGGCCGCGTAAACCTCCAGCGCCTCGGCCAAACGGCCCTGCTGCTGCAGGCCGATCGCCAGAAACAAGGCAAGGTCCGGATCGTCGGGGCGCTCGGCCAGGGCGGCTCGGGAAAGGCGCTCCGCCTCGGCCGGCCGGCCGGATTGCAGGGCGCTGAGAATGTCGTTGATCACGAGTGGGCAACTATCCAAAAGAAAAAGCCGCGCGGGTAACCCGCGCGGCTCGTCAGCTTCAGCTACTCAGTGCTTTCCAGTCAATCAGAACGACACCGTCACGCGAGCCCAGTAGTAGCGGCCCTGCAGGTCGAAGTCGCTCGGATCGGTGTTGGCATTGAGCGTATTGTTGGCGTACAGGAACGGCGGCTGCTTGTCGAACAGGTTGTTCACGCCCAGATCGATACGGGTGTTGAGCGGCTCGAAGTTGTAGCCGACCGACACGTCGTTGTAGATCGTCGCGCCGTACTTGAGCACCACGCCCGGCAGACCCTGCACCGGGTTCGTGTCCTGCGACAGGCTCTTCGAGCCGTTGCGGAACGCGCCGATGTAGCGCATGCGCCAGGAAGCACTCCAGTCGCCCAGGTTCCAGTTCGCGAAGCCGCTGCCGCGCCAGCGCGGGAACAGGCACACGCCGCCACCGCTCGGGCAGGTCGACGCCTGGCTGGAGCCGAACGGCATGAAGTGGCCAGCGTCGTGGAACACCGTGTTGGCACTGGTGCCCGGCGCGGTCTGCTGGTCATAGCGCGACATGTAGGTCCCATCCAGGCCCACCACGAACTTGCCGAACGAGAATTCCGGCAGCTTGTAGCGAGCCGAGAAGTCGACACCGCCCACGTCCGTGCGACCCAGGTTGCCGGTCGGCTCGACGATCTGCGCGATCTGGCCGGGGTTGGCGCTGCCGGCCGGGAAGCGGGTGATCAGCGGGCAGTACTGGCTGATGCCGGCATAGCAGAGGTCGAGCACGGTCTGCGCGCCGATCGAGGAGATCGTGTCCTTCAGGTACATGTGCCATACGTCGGCACTGAACGACAGACCCGGCACGTAGCTCGGCGAGTAGACGAAGCCGACGTCGAACGACTTGCCCTTCTCCGGCCCCAGCGGGAACCCGGCGTACTTCGAGCCGGAGGAAATGCCCTTGATCTGCTGGCCGAGCGCCACGTCCTGGTTCACGAAGCTGCCATCGGTCGGCACGCCCACGCAGGCCGGATTGGCGGTGGTGATGCCGTCGCAGGGGTCGCTGCTGAGCTTCGGTGCGTCGCTGATCGGCGCGCCGAAGACGTTGCCGATGGTCGGCGCACGGAACACCTCGGACACCGTGCCACGCAGCAGCAGGTCGGCGATCGGCTTGTATTCCACCGCGAACTTGGTGTTGTTGGTGCTGCCGAAGGTGCTGTACTTCGAGTAGCGGTCACCGATGGTGACGTTCAGCGACTGTGCGAAGGGCAGATCGGTCAACACCGGCACGAACACCTCGGCGTAGGCCTCCTTCACGTTGTAGCCGCCACGCAGCGGCGAGCTGCACTGGCTGCCCAGGGTGCAGTTGCCGGTGGCCGGATCGATCAGCAGCAGCGGATCGATTTCCGAGCGGGTGTATTCCTTGCGGTAGGAAGCGCCCGCGGCCAGCTGCACGGTGCCGGCCGGCAGGTCGAACAGGCCGCCGTTGACATCGGCCGAGTAGACCCGCTCGATCGCGAAGTTGTTGCTGATCGCCGGCACGGCTGCCGCCTGCAGGGCGGCGACCGAGTTGGGGTCGAACAGGTTGAACGGGTTGAACGGCGTGCAGCCGGCCGCCCCCGAATCGCAAACCACCTTGCCGGTGGTGGCATCCAGATGCGACGGACCCAGGTCCGCGTTGATCTTGTCCTGGTTGGGCAGACCGCGGGTGATGGTCTGCTGCGAGAAGTGGCCGTAACTCATGCCCACGTCCCAGTTCCAGTCGTGGTTCAGCAGGTTGAAGTCACCCTTGAAACCGGTGTGGATCTGGTCGGTGGTGGTGCCGTAGTTGGCCGCGCGATTGCCGGCGGACACCAGGCGCGCACGGTAGTCCAGACCGGACCCCGAATACTCCTGGCCGAACGGGTTGTAGTAGCTGTTGGCCGAGATCACCGCGCCGTAGATCGAGCCCAGCAGCGCCGGGGCGAGCTGGAAGCCCGAGCTGGTCTTGTTGTGGTACGCGTCCATGTAGGCCTGGACGTGGTCGCCCAGGTTGTAGGTGCCCTTCAGCCACAGGCTGGTGCGCTCCTGCGGGGTCTGGATCAGGTTGACCGTCGCGTAGTTGTACTTGTCGGCATTGGTGAAGCAGTGGTAGTCAGTGGCGATGTTCTGGCCGCTGGCACCCGGATTCAGCGCCACGTTCTTGCAGTTGTACTGTCCCGGGCCGGTGCCCCGATACTGGGTCGGCAACTGGATGCGCCCGTAGGCCGGGAAGCTGGAGCCACCGATATAGCTGTAGATCGGGGTCTGGCTGCTGCCGTAGATCGACACCGCGTTCTTGGAGAAGTCGCGGTTCTTGGCCTCCACGGCTTCCGTCTTGTTGTAGTCGACGCCGCCCATGATGCTGCCCTTGTCGGACGTCTGGCCGAACGTGAAGGTGTAACCCTTCGTGCGACCGTCAGCATGGCCGGACTGACCGTAGTTCACCGTGAACTGCGCGCCCTGGTAGTCCTTCTTCAGGATGAAGTTGACCACGCCGCCGATGGCGTCGGAGCCATACACCGAGGAGGCGCCATCGGTTAGCACTTCGATGCGCTCGATCATGTCGGCCGGGATCGAGTTCGGATCGCCGTTGATGATGCGCTTGCCGTCGATCAGGATCAGGGTGCGCTGGCTGCCCAAGCCGCGCAAGCCGATGCTGCTGCCGCCGGTGCCGCCGCTGTTGTTGACCTGCGGGTTGATGTTGCCGCCGGTCACCGCCGGCAGCTGCTGCACGATGTCGCCCAGCGTCAGCTTGCCGGTGGCCTTGATCTGCGCGGCGTCAATGGTCACGACCGGGTTGGACGTTTCCAGGTCCACGCGGCGGATGTGCGAGCCGGTGACCACGACGGTCTGCAGCGTTTTTGCCTTGTCCTGGTTGGCCTGACTGGCCGTGTCCTGCGTAGTCGTATCCTGCGCGAAGGCCGTGGTTGACGCACCCATGGCAATGACAGCACCCAGCGAAAGACCCAGGCGGACTGCCGAAGAAAGTTTCTTGACCCCAAGTTTCATGAAAACACCCTCCGAATAATTAAAAACATTCCGATGGGCTGCTGCCCCGGACCGGAAAATCCCTGCCCAAAACCTCAACCTCGGCCTTAACCTTCCCAAACCCATGAACCTCAGACTCACGGAACTCCCGATCCGGGTCGATACCGCGACAGGCAACAACGTCGTGTGACACGCAGCACATCTCTGCCTTTTCATGACTGCCAGTGCCCTGCCCCGGTAGCGCGAGGCAGAGCCAATCCTGTCATGGAACTTGATGCAGCCGGTCCGGTCTGATGCCTATTTATCACGCCTCATTTACATACTGTCAACAAATTTTATACTGCATGAACTTGCGCCCGGGGTTGATTCAGGCTGTTTTGGCAAGCCGCTGCCTGGCTTACCGGAGGGGCAGACCGGCCTCCGCCAGCCGATCTTGCCGCTGGAGCGCGGCTATTCTGTCTCCCCGTCCGCCTCGAAGCGCAGGTGCTTCACGCTGCGCCCGTTGCGGCGCACCAATTTGAGCGCCTCGATGCCGATCTTGATGTGGGCCTCGACGAAGCGCGAGGTGATGGCGCGGTCGCTGGCTTCGGTCTTCACGCCTTCCGGGATCATCGGCTGGTCCGATACCAGCAGCAGCGCGCCGCAGGGGATCCGGTTGGCGAAGCCGGCGGCGAAGATCGTGGCGGTTTCCATGTCCACCGCCATGCAGCGGGTGCGCCGCAGGTAGGCCTTGAAGGTCTCGTCGTGTTCCCACACGCGCCGGTTGGTGGTGTACACCGTGCCGGTCCAGTAATCGTGGCCGAGGTCGCGGATCATGGTGGAGACGGCGCGCTGCAGCTGGAACGCCGGCAACGCCGGCACTTCCGGCGGCAGGTAATCGTTGCTGGTGCCTTCGCCGCGGATCGCCGCGATCGGCAGCACCAGGTCACCCAGCTGGTTCTTCTTCTTCACGCCGCCGCACTTGCCCAGGAACAGCGCCGCCTTCGGCTCGATCGCACCGAGCAGGTCCATCATGGTGGCCGCATTGGGGCTGCCCATGCCGAAGTTGATCAGGGTGATGCCGTCGGCGGTGGCGTTCGGCATCGGCCGGTCGCGGCCCTGCACTTCCACACCGTGCCACTGCGCGAACAGCTCCACGTAGTGGCCGAAGTTGGTCAGCAGGATGTGCTCGCCGAATTGTTCGAGCGGCGTGCCGGTATAGCGCGGCAGCCAGTTGGAGACGATTTCCTGTTTGCTTTTCATGGGGGATGGTACTCGTGCGCGTTACCGGCGACGCCACGCCAGCTGGATGCC
This sequence comes from Rhodanobacter sp. B2A1Ga4, assembly GCF_018101315.1. Classification (NCBI taxonomy): domain Bacteria; kingdom Pseudomonadati; phylum Pseudomonadota; class Gammaproteobacteria; order Lysobacterales; family Rhodanobacteraceae; genus Rhodanobacter; species Rhodanobacter sp. B2A1Ga4. The sequence goes on from NZ_JADBJR010000003.1 coordinate 383,428, forward strand.
ATGTCTGTAGTCACTGCATGTTAGTGGCTGTTCGTCGCGGGCGGGACGGCCCACTGGCTGCCCGGGCGCTTCGCTCCAGGCAACTTTCGGTTGACGCCACAGTCCCTCTTTGCATGTTATGTTCGATTTGCCATTCATGACGGGGGGAAACGTGATGCGAATGGGCCTGGCCATTGATGCATCCTGCGACTTGTCGCAGGAGTTCCTGCGGAAGAACAACGTCTCGATCATGCCGATCACCGTGAAGGTGGATAGTGAAACCTTCATGGATGACCGCCGGCCGGAAGAGCTCCAGCGCTTCATCGACCGCCGGCTCGGCAGCCGCAGCCACTCGGCGGAAACCGAACCGTGCCCGGTGGAGGAGGTGCAGAAGCTGTTCCTCGAAAAACTCGTGCTGGAGCAGGATTGCGTGTTCTGCCTGACCATCACCGCCACCCGCAGCCCGATCAACGAACATGTGAACCGCGCCAGCTTCGCGATCCTCAAGAGCTATCGCCAGGTGCGCGAACAGGCGGCCATCCCCGGCCCGTTCATGATGCGTGTCGTCGACACCCGCAATGTCTTCGCGGGAACCGCGCCGGCCATTTACGAAGCGGCACGGCTGATCGCCGCCGATGTGCCGCCCGCCACGATCCGCGAACGCCTCACCCATATCGCCAACAACAGTTACGGCTACATGCTGCCGCGCGACCTGATCCACCTGCGCAACCGCATCAAGAAGCGGGGTGATCGCAGTGTCAGCCTGCTCAGTGCGATGGTCGGCACGGCGCTGGACATCAAGCCGCTGCTGCGCTGCTTCCGCGGCGAAACCGGCCCGGTCGGCAAGGTGCGCGGCTTCGAGCATGGTGCCGAGGTGCTGTTCAACTACGCCGCGCAGCGGGTACGCGCCGGCCTGCTGGTGCCGGTGGTCTGCGTCAGCTACGGCGGCGACCTCGCCGTGCTGTCGCACCTGCCCGGCTATATCGAGCTGCGCCAGGCCTGCGAGGAATGCGGCGTCGAATTGATGGAAGCACCGATGAGCATCACCGGCATGGTCAACGTGGGCGAAGGTGCCGTGACGCTGGGTTTTGCCGCCGAGGAACACGTCGCCGAGTTCTGACGCCTGTTCAGAACCCGTAATTGAGGAAGCCGCCGTCCACCGCCAGCACCTGGCCGGTGATGTAGCTGGCCGCCGGCAGGCACAGGAAGGCGATCGCGGCAGCCACCTCCTCCGGCTCGCCGATGCGCTTGAGCGGGGTGCGCTCGAGCACCTCGTCCAGGTAGTCGGCGTCGGCCAGCGCCGGGTCGGTACGCTGGGTGCGGATGTACCACGGCGCCACCGCGTTGACGCGGATGCCGTCCACCGCCCATTCGGCCGCCAGGTTGCGGCTGAGCTGGTGCAGTGCCGCCTTGCTCATGCCGTACGGCGCGCCGGTGCGCACGTGGGTGATGCCGGAGACCGAACCCACGTTGACGATCGCCGCGTTGGCATGCTGCACCAGCTGCGGATGCGCCAGCCGGCACATCTCGAAGGCGGAGAACAGGTTCTGCTCGAAGATCGCGCGGTAATCGTCCTCACGATAGTCCAGCGTGGCGCCGGGCTGGTTGCCGCCGGCGTTGTTGACCAGCAGCGACACCGGTGCGCCGAGGTCGGCGATCCAGTCGAACACCGCCAGGCGATCCTCCGCCTCGACCAGGTCCGCGCCAAACGCCAGCACCTCGACGTCGGCGAATTCATCGGCCAGCTCCACCCGTACCTGTTCGAGATGATCCTCGTCGCGCGCCACCAGCAACAGGTTGGCGCCGAGGCCGGCCAGCTCGCGCGCGGTGGCGTAGCCGATGCCCTTGCTGGCGCCGGTGACCAGGGCGGTGTGGCTGTGCAGTTGCCAGGCATCGAGGCGGCTGTTCATGGGCGCAGCTTAAAGCGTCGATCACGCCACGCCTAGGCGGCGCCTTGCCTGCGGCGGGGCATGGCGGGACACTCGGCGGGTCGATCCCGCGCGAGAACTGCCATGAAGCCGCTGCCGCTCCTGCTCTGCATCCTTGCCCTCGGCGCCTGCTCCAGCAAGCCGCCGGAGCCCCAGGCCAAGTCGGCGGCAGCCGACACCGCCACGCCGTTCGACGCGCTGAAGGCCGACGAGCAGCGCGCCAGGGACGTGCAGAAGACGGTCGACAAGCAGGCCGAGGAACAGCGCAAGCAGATCGAGGCGCAATCGCAGTAGGCGCTACCGGCTCAGCGCGGGCTGCACAGACAGTCCGCGTAGATGTTCGGTGTGCCGGCCTTCGCGTTGCGCAACAGCTGCAGTTCCGGCGCCAGCGCCGGCAGTTGAGCGAACCAGCTCGGCAGGCGCACGCCCCACGACCGCAGCAGGTGCACGCCGGCGCCCTGGTTGAGGCCAATCAGGAAGCGCTCGAAGCCGCCCAGCGGCGCCTCCACGTAGCGCACCGGGTAGCCCTGGCCCAGCTTGGCCAGGGCGGCCGCATCGGCGACGGCGGCCTGCAGCCCGCCGAGCTGGTCGACCAGGCCGCGCTCGAGCGCCTGCTGGCCGGTCCACACCCTGCCCTGCGCGATCGCGTCGATCGCCTCGTAGCTCTTGCCGCGCGCCTTGGCCACGTTGCCGACGAAGTCGCGGTAGCCCTTGTCGATGATCGCCTGGATCACCGTGCCGACCTTCGGATCGAGCGGGCGGCTGATGTCGAACGCGCCGGCCATCGGCCCGGTGCCGACGCCGTCGCTCTGGATGCCGAGCTTGGCCAGCGTGTTCGGCACCGTGTAGTACATGCCGAAGATGCCGATCGAGCCGGTGATGGTGTTCGGCTCGGCATAGATCCGGTTCGCGTTCATCGCGATCCAGTAGCCGCCGCTGGCCGCCACGTCGCCCATCGACACCACCACCGGGATGCCCGCGCTGCGGGTCAGTTCGATCTCGCGGCGGATCTGCTCGGCCGCGTACACCTCGCCGCCGGGCGAGTTCACCCGCAGCACCAGCGCCTTCGTCTTGCGGTCCTCGCGCGCCTCGCGGATCAGCGCCGCGGTGGATTCGCCGCCAACCGAACCGGCCGCGCGCTTGCCGCCGGCAATCTCGCCCTCGGCCACCACGATCGCCACGCCCGGCGCGAACGCATTGTCGGCATGCTGCACGCCGGCCGCGTAACGGGCGAAGTCGACCTGGCGGAAACTGTGGCCTTTCTTGTCGGCCGGCACGCCTTCCCTGCGCATCATCGCGATCAGCTCGGCGCGGGTGGCCAGGCCGTCGACCAGGTGCTGGCCCAGCGCCAGCTGCGCCAGGTTGCCCTGGGTGCTGGCGATGTGCTGCGGCAGGTTGTCGACGTCGTCGCGCAGCACCGCCGGGTCCAGCTTGCGCAGTTGCGCCACTTCGGCGAGGTAGCCGTCCCACAGGCCGCCCATCCAGTAGCTGTCGGCCTGCTTTGCCTCGGCCGAGGCGTGGTCGAGGATGTACGGCTCGGCCGCGCTCTTGAACTCGCCGACGCGGAACAGGTGCACGTCGACGCCGAGCTTGTCCAGCAGGTCCTTGTAGAACAGCCGGTAGTTGGCCAGCCCGGTGAGCATCACGCCGCCCTGCGGGTCGACCAGCAGACGGTCGGCATGCGCGGCCAGGTAGTACTGGCCCTGGTCCAGGTTCACCGCCCACGCGACCACCGGCTTGCCCGCCGCGCGGAAGCGGTCCAGCGCCGCGCCGACCTCGCGCAGCGCGGCAAAGCCGCCGCCCTGCAGCTCGTCCGGCAGCAGCAGGATGCGGCTGATCCGCTTGTCCTTGGCCGCGGCGTCGATCGCATCGACCAGGTCGCGCAGCTGCACCTGCTTCGGCTGCTCGCCGGACAGGCCGGCCAGTGCGCGCTGCAACGGTTCGACGCTGTACTGCTCGACCAGCTGGCCCTGCGGCTTGATCACCAGCACGCTGTCGTCCTGCACCGCACGCTCCATCCGGCTGCCGACGATACCGGCGGTCAGCAGCAACAGCAGCACGGCCAGCACGCCGAAGAACACCAGGTTGAGGATCACCAGCCGCAGCAGGTTGATGCCGCGTCCGAGCGTACGCAGGAAGGCCCAGAAACCGTGGCGGCGGGGTAGTAGCGGTGGTGGCAGCGTCATGTAGGCAGGTATCCGGAAGCGTCGGGGCCAGCGTAGCCGGTCAGGCCGGTGCGGTCATCGGCAGGTGGCGGCGCCAGCGCTGTTTCCACGCGCTGCGCCAGAAACGGGTGAACAGCATGACCGCCGCCACGGACAGGCCCGCGATCAGGCCGATCCACATCCCGCGTGCGCCCATGCCGTGGTGGAAGGCCAGCCACCAGCCCACCGGCATGCCCACCACCCAGTACGAGAACAAGGTGATCGCCATCGGCACGCGGGTGTCCTTCAAGCCGCGCAACGCGCCGTTGGCCGCGACCTGGACGCCGTCGGAAAACTGGAACAGCCCGGCCAGCATGATCAGCTGCGCGGCCAGCGCGATCACCTTCGGCTCGTGCGTGTACAGCGAGGCGATGAAGTGCGGCAGGCCCAGCATCAGGGCGGCCGAGAACAGCTGGGTAAGCAGGGTCAGGCCGATCCCGCAGAAGCCGGCGTAGCGCACGCCGCGCTCGTCGCCGCGGCCCACCGCGTTGCCCACCCGCACGGTGATCGCCATCGCCAGGCCGAGCGGGATCATGAAGAACAGCGAGGCGATGTTGATCGCCACCTGGTGGCTGGCGATCACGTCCTCGCCCAGCGTGGCGATGATCAGCGCGGTGGCCACGAACAGCCCGGCCTCGGCCAGCAGGGTCACCGCCATCGGCAGGCCGATGTGCACCAGCTGGCCGATCCGGCGCAGATGCGGCCACTCGAAGCGCTCGAACAGGCCCAGCCCGCGGTAGTTGCGCCGGAAGATCACGTAGACGCCGAATGCCAGCATCTCCAGCCACAGCACGATCGCGGTGGCCACGCCGCAGCCATGCGCGCCCTGCGGCGGGATGCCCAGCTTGCCGAACATCAGCACGTAGCCCAGCGGCACCAGCAGCACCAGCCCGCCGAGGCTGAAATACATCGATGGCCGGGTCAGCGACAGCCCCTCGGACAGGCCGCGCAGCGCGAAGTAGCAGGTCAGCGCCGGCGCACCCCAGCTGATCGCCAGCAGGAAACGCTGCACGTCGTGACGCAGGCTCGCCGTCACCCCGATCAGCTCGATCAGCGGCCCGGCATGGCGCACCGCGAACCACAGCAGCACGCCCATGCCCAGCGCCAGCCACAGCGCCTGGTGGAACACCGCGCCCACTTCACCGCGGCGACCGGCGCCGTCGAGCTGCGCCACCGACGGCGGCACCGCCATCATCATGCCGATGCCGCAGACGATCGCCAGCGACCAAATGCTGGCGCCCACCGCCACCGCGCCCAGCACGTGCGCACTGACGTGGCCGGCCAGCACCGCGTCGATCACGTTGCTGCCGACCGCCGCCAGCTGGGCGGCGATCAACGGCAACGCGAGGCGCACGGTAGCGCGCACCTCGTGCCGCAGATGGGCGCGCTCGGGACGGAAAGGTTTCATCGGTCAAGCAGACTCCAGGGCCGGCCATTCTACCTGAGCCATAGGTCACGCCCGGCCGGCCGCTGCCTTGTGCGAAGATCCCCCGCTGCACCGGACGGAAACCGCGATGAAGCAGCTGACCAGCCACGAAGGATTGCACTGCGCCAACTGCGGCGCCGCAATGCAGGGCGAGTTCTGCCATGAGTGCGGGCAGTCGATCCACAGCGTGCTGAAGCCGATGCACCACATGGTCGAGGAAACCGTCGAGACGGTGCTGCACATCGACAGCCGCATCGTGCACACGCTGCCGCCGCTGCTGCTGAAGCCCGGCTTCCTCACCCTGGAATATTTCGCCGGCCGACGGGTGCGCTACATCGCGCCGTTCCGGCTGATGTTCGTGCTGTGCCTGCTGTCATTCTTCGTCTTTCACCTGGCCATCGACCAGTTCGCCGACAAGCTCCCCGCGAACGGCCATCCACTGGTAAGTGTGGACAGCAGTGCGATCGAGGCCGCCACCAGCCCGGCCGAAGTGCGCAAGGCGCTGCAGGACGAACTGGATGGCCTGCAGAACGCCCGGAACACCGGCGTGTTGCCGCCGAACGTACTGGAGCAAGCCCGTGTTGGCGAACAGGAACTGCGTCAGGCAGCCAATCAGCGCCTCGCCGCACTTGGCGCGGCACCGATGTCGGCCGCCTCGCTCGCCGCGCCGCCGGCAGCCGCGACGGTGGGACCCGCCAGCGACACCAGGCCGCGCGACACCCAACGCAAGGCATCCGGGGGCGAATCGGGATCGGTCCGGATCGCCTGGCTGCCGGACGTGGCCAACGCGCGCCTGACCGCCCTTGGCCGCCAGTTCCAGAAGAACTGGGACACCTTCAAGCATGGCGATCCCGCGGCCAGCGCCGAGGCGAAGCAGCGGATGATCAACGGCGTGTTCAGCGCACTGCCACCGACCATGTTCGTGATGATTCCGGTCTTCGCGATCCTGCTGAAGCTGTTCTACGTATTCCGCCGGCGGCTGTACATGGAGCATCTGATCGTGGCCCTGCACAGCCATGCGTTCATGTTCCTCAGCCTGCTGCTGATCACCCTTGCCGGCATGCTGTCGACCTGGCTGCGACCGCACGCGGCATGGACCGGCTATGCGCTGGGCTGGCTGCAGGCCGCGCTGATCCTGTGGATCCCGACCTACCTCCTGATCATGCAGAAACGTGTCTATCACCAGGGCTGGCCGATGACCCTGCTGAAATTCTGGTTCGTCGGCTGGTGCTACTTCTGGCTGCTGATGTTCGCCTTGATGGTCGCCTTGGTGCTTGGGGTGGCCCACTGAGGCCGCTTTCCGGCCGGCGGCAGGACGGGTTTTGCACAGCGTCATGAACCTGTCAAGGCAACCGCTGCCAGCTTGTGAATTATGTGAACTGCGCCCGGATGCCATTTGCAGGCTATTGAAGAAAAAGGATTTTTTTTCGTGAACAAAACCTCGTCAGACTGTCGTGAAAGGCGCCACGACGCGCTTTGAGCCCGCCCCTCCCCGCTGCATCCACAGACTTATCCACAGCCGTTGTGGATAAGCGCAAAAACCTCCCGGGGATAGCGACTTACCTGCAACTCCTCGATAACCGGGCAGCAAGTTCGCGCAACTCCTCTGGCCCGATTCACCTGATATCGCAGCTATCGAAACCTGAGGCCTCGCGGACGCCGCAGTTACACTGGGCCGCCACGAGGTAGCCCATGCCCGCCGTCCTTCGCGTCGCCCTGCCGGTACCCCTGCCCACCCTGTTCGACTACCTGCCGCCCGCGGCGGGCGAGGCCGGCGTGGGCAGCCGGGTGCTGGTGCCGTTCGGCCGCCACAAGCTGGTCGGCGTGGTGGTGGCGATCGACGCCGAAGCTGCCGTCGGCAGCAGCCGGCTGAAGCAGGTGCTGCGCCCGCTCGACGACGACGCGCTGCTCGACCCCGAGCTGATGCAGACGCTGGCCTGGGCCGCCGACTACTGGCTCGGCGCGCCGGGCGAGGCCTACGCCAATGCCTTGCCGCTGGCCCTGCGCGAAGCGAAGCCACTGCCGCCGATCGGCGACGAATACTGGTCGCTCACCGGCGCCGGCCACAGCGCCCACGACGCCGGCAGCCGCCGTGGCGGCAGCAAGGCCCTGCTGGACTTGCTGGCGGCCGGCGCGTTGAGTGCACAGGAGTTGAACGAACGCCAGCCCGGCTGGCGCGACGCGGCACGCCGGCTGGCCACCGCCGGCCTGCTCGAGCGCAGCGAACGACCGCCGCCCGCTCGTCCGCGCCCGCCGACGCTGGCGCCGCAACTCAGCGACGAGCAGCAACAGGCGGTCGCCGCCGTCGACGCCAGCCTCGGCCGTTACCAGCCTTTCCTGCTCGACGGCGTCACCGGCAGCGGCAAGACCGAGGTCTACCTGGCCTTGATCGAGCAGGTGCTGGCACAGGGCAAGCAGGCGCTGCTGCTGGTGCCGGAGATCGGCCTGGCGCCGCAGACCGTGCGGCGCCTGCGCGAGCGCCTCGGCGTGGTCGTCGAGGTGCTGCACTCCAACCTGTCCGAAGGCGACCGCGCGCGCGCCTGGCTACGCGCCCGCGCCGGCAGCGCACGGGTGATCCTGGGCACGCGCTCGGCGGTGTTCACGCCGCTGCCGCAGGCCGGGCTGATCATCGTCGACGAGGAACACGACAGCGCCTACAAGCAGCAGGAGGGTTTCCGCTACCACGCCCGCGACCTGGCCCTGGTGCGCGCCCGCGCGCTGGGCGTGCCGGTGCTGCTGGGCTCGGGCACGCCCTCGCTGGAATCGCTGGCGAATGCCGCGGCCGGCCGCTACAGCACCCTGCACCTGCGCGCGCGGCCCGGTGCGGTGCGGCCGCCGCAGGTGCAGATCATCGACATGCGCGCGCAGCGGCTGGAGCACGGCATGTCGCCGGCGCTGCTCGGCGCCGTGGCGGAGACGGTGGCGCGCGGCGAGCAGGCGCTGGTGTTCCGCAACCGCCGCGGCTACGCGCCGGTGCTGCTGTGCCACGCCTGCGGCTGGCATGCGGCCTGCCCGCGCTGCGAGTGCCCGCTGACCCTGCACGCGGGCCGGCGCCAGCTGATCTGCCACCATTGCGACTATCGCCAACGCCTGCCCACCGTCTGCCCGACGTGCGGCGCCGGCGACCTGAAGCCGCAGGGCCAGGGCACCGAGCGACTGGAGGAAGCGCTGCTGGCGCAGTTCCCACAAGTACCGGTGCTGCGCGTCGACCGCGAGACCACCCGCCGCCGTGATTCATTCGAGCAATTGCTGGCCACGCTGCGCGACGACCAGCCGGCGATCCTGGTCGGCACGCAGATGCTGGCCAAGGGCCACGACCTGCCCAACCTCACCCTGGTCGCGATCGTGGGCGTGGACGAGGGCCTGCACAGCATCGACTTCCGCGCCGGCGAACGGCTGGCGCAACTGGTAGTGCAGGTGGCCGGCCGCGCCGGCCGCGCGCGCAAGCCCGGCCGCGTGCTGCTGCAGACGCACCAGCCGGAACACCCGCTGCTGCGCAGCCTGCTGGCGCACGGTTATGCCGCCGCCGCACGCGAGCTGCTGGCCGAACGCCAGCTGATCCAGCTGCCACCGTACAGCCACCAGGTGCTGTTGCGTGCCGAGGCGCCGCAGCGCGAGCAGGTCGACGCGTTCCTTGCCGCGGCGCACGCCGCGCTGCCGCTCAACGACCAGTGGCAGGTCGCCGGACCGATGCCCGCACCGATGCCGCTGCGCGCGGGCCGGCATCGCGGCCAGTTGTTGCTGGAAGCCAGCAGCCGTCGCACGCTGCACGGCATGCTGCGCTCATGGCAGCTGGCGCTGATCGCGCTGCCGGCGGCGCGCAAGGTGCGCTGGTCGCTGGATGTCGACCCGATCGACCTGTACTGAGTGCGCTCAGCCCGCGTCGGGCTTCAGCGAACCGGGCTTCACCAGCCAGCGCACCGCCAGCATGCCCAGTTCGTAGAGCAGGCACATCGGCACCGCCAGCATGATCATCGAGGTGATGTCCGGCGGCGTGATGAGGGCGGCGATCGCGAACGCGCCGACGATGGCATAGCGCCGGCTGCTGCGCAGCTTGTCCAGGTCGACGATGCCCACCGCGGCGAGGATCACCACCGCCACCGGCACCTCGAAGCACAGCCCGAACGCGAAGAACATCAGCATCACGAAATCGAGGTAGTGGGTGATGTCGGTCATCATCTCCACCCCCTGCGGGGTGATCGCGGTGAGGAAGCGGAACGCCGCCGGCAGCACCAGGAAATAGGCGAACGCACAGCCCATGTAGAACAGCACCAGCGCCGCGGCGAGCAGCGGCCGGGCCAGGCGTTTCTCGTGCTTGTACAGGCCCGGGCTGACAAAGGCCCACAGCTGGTACAGGATCATCGGCATGCTGATGAACAGCGCCGCGTAGAACGCCAGCTTCAACGGGGTGACGAACGGGCTGGCCACCTCGGTGGCAATCAGGTGCGCGCCGGCGGGCAGGCGCGCCACCAGCGGTGCGGCCAGCTCGGTGTACAAGTGGTTGGCGAACGGCACCAGCGCCAGCAGCACCACCAGCACGGTGGCGCTGGCCTTGAGCAGGCGCGAACGCAGTTCCAGCAGGTGCGAGAACAGGCCCTGCTGCAGGTCGACTTCGGGTTCAGGCGTGGCCATGCGGAAGCTCCTCCCGCACCGGCGCGGCGGCATCGGTGAACAGGTCGCCGGTGGCGTGCTCAGGCGCCTCCGCGGCGCTTGTTTCCGGCGCGGCGGCAACCGGCGCAGCCGTCACCGCACCCTGCTCCGCCGACGCGGCGTTCGGCAGGTCGCGCACCTGCGCCAGCGTGGCGTCCAGCTCACCCTGCGCCGCCTCCGCCCGCGCCGCGGCCTCGCGCGCGGCGCGTTTGATCTCCTCGATCTGCAGCTCGCGCTCCACCTCGGCGCGCACGTCGTCCCAGCCGCTGCGCATGCGCCGCAGCAAGGCGCCGGCAGTGCGCGCGGCGCCGGGCAGTTTCTCCGGGCCAAGCACGATCAGCGCGATGAGCGCGAGCAGCACCAGCTTGCCGAAGCTGATCTCGATCATCGCCGCAACCCGTCCGGCTTACTTTGAGTCGCTGGAGTCGCGCTGACTCTGCGTCGCCTTGTCGGCGGGGCTGGCCGGCGGATCGGCGCGCAGACGCTCGGCCTCTTCCTTGCGCCTGGCCTCGTCCTCGTCACCGTTGAGGCCTTTCTTGAAATCCCGCATGGCGCTGCCGAGATCGGAGCCGATGTTGCGCAGCTTGCCGGTGCCGAAGATCACCACCACCACGACCAGCAGGATTATCAGATGCCAGATGCTCATGTATTACCTCGAAAACGGATGGAACCGGAAACCCGCCGCGCCGCGCGCACCGGCCTTTCCGTATCAGCGCGAAGTGTACTCTTCGAGCCGGTCGCGAAAGTCGACGACCGGCGTAGGCACGTTGCTGACGCCACCCTCGAAGATGCGCCGCGGCGTGATGCCGGCGCCGTACACCGCGGCGTTCGCATCATAGTCGATGCGCAGCACCGAACCGTCGAGTGCGACACCGGCGAACAGGCCGCGGCTGCGCGAGTAGGAGTAGATCTCGGCCTTCATCTGCGCGTCGGTGGAGGCCGTGGCGGTGCGGCCGACCGGGCCGGCCGCAGCGGAGGCATCGGCGCCCAGGGTGAACTTGCCGTTGACGATCGAATCCACGCCGCGCTGGGTGCGGAACACCAGGATCACGTCAGTCGAGGACACGCCGACCTGGAAGCCCACGCTGCCACCGGTCATGGTGACGAAGCTGGGGTTGGACCAGGTGCCGTCCGGGCTCTTCACCGAGATCAGCCCCTCGCCGCGGCGACCGCCGAAGATGAAGCCGGCCTTGAGCATGTCCGGGATCACCGCGATCGCGCGGGCGTTCTGCAGCAGGTCCTTCGGGATCGCCTTGTCCGGCGCCTGCATGATGTCATTCATCACGCGCACGGCGTTGGTGGCACGCACCAGCGGCGGATCCTCGGCGTGCACGGCCATCGCCGGCAACAGCAGGGCCAGTCCGGCAAGCAGCAGGCGTTGCAGCGATGTCTTCAACATGGGGCAGCTCCACTCGGGTTCGGGGGATGGGCGCGGCGCCACGCGGTGCGCCGGGCTTGTGGCAGACTGCACGGTTCCAGCAGCCACGACTGTCACGATGCCACGCAGCAACCACTATACCGGCGTTGCCGACGATTCCGGTGCGGCGTCCGTTCAGCCCGTTCAGGCTGGCGTACTGCTGGTCAACCTGGGTACGCCGACCGCGCCGACCGCGCAAGCGGTGCGCCCGTACCTGGCCGAATTCCTCGGCGATCCGCGGGTGATCGACTACCCGCGCTGGCTGTGGTGGCTGATCCTGCATGGGGTGATCCTGCGTGTGCGGCCGAAACGTTCCGCGCACGCCTACGCGCGGATATGGGACGAACGCGGCTCGCCGCTGCGTTACGGCAGCGAAGCGCTGGCCGCGGCACTGCAGGCCGAGCTGGACCGGCAGCAGCCCGGCACGCTGCGGGTGGCGCTGGCGATGCGCTACGGCGAGCCGTCGGTGGCACAGACGATCGAACAGCTGCAGCGTGACGGCGTGCGCCGGCTGCTGGTGCTGCCGCTGTACCCGCAGTATTCGGCCACCTCCACCGGTTCGGTGATCGACGCGGTGGCCGACGCCTTCAAGCAACTGCGCTGGCCGCCCGAGCTGCGCATCATCAACGACTACCACGACGAGCCCGGCCACATCGACGCGCTGGCTGCCGGCATCGAGCGCTGGTGGGCGGCGCACGGCCGCGGCGAGAAACTGCTGCTGTCGTTCCACGGCATCCCCGAGCGCTACGTGCGACTCGGCGATCCCTACGCGGAACAATGCCGGCGCACCGCACAACTGCTGCGCGAGCGGCTGCGGCTGGGCGAGGATGAGATGGTTGTCAGCTTCCAGTCGCGGGTCGGCCGCGAACGCTGGCTTCAGCCGTACACCGACGCCACCGTGCGCCAGCTGGCCGCCGACGGCGTGAAGAGGCTCGACGTGGCCTGCCCCGGCTTCGCGGTGGACTGCCTGGAGACGCTGGAGGAGATCGCGATGCAGAACCGCGACTTCTTCATCGCCGCCGGCGGCGAGACGCTGCGCTACATCCCCGCATTGAACGACAGCGCCGAACAGGTGAACAGCCTCGCCGCGCTGGTGCGCCGGCACCTGGGCGGCTGGCCGGAAGCCGCCGCGTGACGCAGCCCGCCGAGCGCCGCATCGCGCTGCCGCACCTGCCATTGGCCGCACAGGTCTGGGGCGATGAGACGCTGCCGCCGTTGCTGGCGCTGCACGGCTGGCTCGACAACGCCGGCAGCTTCGCCCGGCTGGCGCCGCTGCTGGCCACACGCTGGCAGGTAATCGCGCTGGACCTGCCCGGCCACGGCCACTCCGGCCATCCCGCCGCCGGCGCCAGCTACCACTACGTCGACTACGTGCAGGCCGTGCTGGCCGCCGCCGACGTGCTTCAGCTGGATCGCTACACCTTGCTCGGCCACTCGCTGGGCGCGGGCATCGCCGCGCTGGTCGCCACCGCCGCGCCCGAGCGGATCGAGCGCCTGCTCCTGATCGAGGGCCTCGGCCCGCTCGGCGACGACGGCTCGCACACGCTGCAGCGTTTCCGCGATGCGCTGGCGCCACACGGCGCCAGCCGCAAGCCACTGCGGATATTCCGCGATGTCGCCCAGGCGGTCGCCGCACGCAGCATGGCCAGCGGCCTGCCCGCCGAACTGGCGCAGCCGATCGTCGAGCGTGGCCTGGCCGAAACCGATGGCGGCTGGCGCTGGCGCAGCGACCCGCGGCTGACCCGCCCCAGCGCCGTGCGCCTGGCCGAAACGCAGGTTCACGCGCTGCTGCGCGGCATCACGGCACCCACCGCGCTGCTGCTGGCGCAACCGGCCACGCCCTACCTGCCCGGCGCACCGATGCAGGCCCGCGCCGAGTGCGTGGCGAACATCCGTGTCAGCCATCTCGATGGCGGCCACCACCTGCACCTCGAACACCCGGCCGAGGTCGCCGCGTGGATCGACGCGGCGACCTGACGCACGCACCTCAGGGCTGCTTCAACCCCAGCACGTCGAGCCCCTGCTCGAAGCGGATGTCGACCGGGATGTGCGCCTGGTCGAGCCGCTTCAGGTCGCCGGCCAGCTCGGCGTCGACGGCGCCCATCTGGTCGGTGAGCTGTTTCGCGGCGTCGTAGTCGCCGTCGCCCTGGATGGTCAGCAGTTTGGCCGATAGCGCGTTCATCGCCGCGGTCATCTTGTCGAAGTCGACGCGATAGCGGCCGGTCTTTTCATCGCGGCTGAACGCACCCTGCTGCTTGAAGAAGTTGAAGCGCACCATGTTCGCCTTGGCGTGTGCGTCGGACGCGCCGAAGCGCACCGAGCGCAGGATGCCGGCGAGGAAGGTGACGTAGTTGTCCATCAGCTTCGACTTGTCCAGCTCGCCCTTGTCGGCCAGCCGGGTCACCATGTACAGGCCGAGAATGTCCGCCTTGCCTTCCTCGAAGCTGGAGGCCTGGTCCTTCAGCGCCTTGCGCACGGTGCCCTTGCCGTCCAGCGTGTTCTTGATGCCCAGGCCATGCGCCACTTCATGGAACATGGTGTTCTGGAAGAACGCGTCGAAGGTGAGGTTGTGCTGCTGGTCGTCGGCGATCAGCTCCTTCGCGATCGGCAGCATGATCTTGTCGAACTTCGCCTGCATCACGTTTTCCAGCTGCAGGCGCCGAGTACCCTTCTTCAGCTGCACCTGTTCGTCGTTGGGCAGGTTGATCGCGATGGTCTTGGCGCCGACGTTGGCGTCGCCGCCGTAGTAGATCGCGAAGTAGGCGTTGAGGTCGGCGTCGGAGCCGGGCTTTTCCGCCTTGTACTTGTCGGCCACCGGCAAGCCGCGCTGCAGTTCGGGCAGGTACTTGGCGAAGCGCGCCAGTTTCGCGCTCCAGGCCTGGTCCTTGATCAGCACGTAGGATTCGTAGCTGGCCTTGTAGCCGTACAGCTGGTCCTCGTAGGTCTCGATCGGGCCGATCACGAGGTCGACCGGGTTGTGCTTCATGTCCATCCAGGCGAAGTCGCTGGGCTGGTAGTCGTCACTGAGCAGGGCGCCGGCGCGCAGCGTCAGGTATTTTTTGAAACCCGCATCCTTCGCCAGCTTCGCGGCCTGGCGCAGCAGGCCGGCGGTCTTTTCCAGCTCGGCCTTGTATGCCTCGTGGTAGGGCACGCTGATCAGCTGGCCCTGCGCGTCGCGGCGCAGCAAGGTGTACAGCGCGGTCTTGTCCTTCAGCGGCGACTTTTCGAACTCGGCCTTGCTCATGTCGGCCGGGTAGAACTGCGCGCCGGGCGGGCGCGCGCCGACGCCGTCGACGAACGGCTTGTCGTTGTCCAGCCGGTCCCACGGGCCGTAGTTGATCTCGGCGAATTCGCGCGTGGCGGGGTCGGCGATCTTCGCCAGCAAGGCATCCTTGTCGCCCCACGCCTGCTTCCAGTACAGCGCGTTCATGCTGTCGGCCGCCTCGACCAGCAACGCGATCATCTTCTTCTGCCGCGCGTCGAACTTCGACAGGTCGGCACTGAGTTTCACCGTGGCGTAGTCGGCCAGATGCTGCCGCACGGCAGCGCTGGTGCCGGCGTCGGCCGGCGCCGCGGTGGCAGCCGGTGCCGGGGCCAGCTCCTCCTTCGACACCGGCGCCGTGGCGGTGCTCCCCTGGTTGGAGGAACAGGCGGCCAGCGCCAGCAGCAGGCACACGGGAAGCAGACGTCGGAGCATGGCGATTCCTCGGCGAAGGGGTCGCCCATGGTATCGCGCCATGCCACCAGGCGGCGCCCGCGCCGCGGATCGTGTGAACCTCATCGCGATGGCGGCGGCGGGCCCTGCCGCCCCGATGCACATGCCGCGCCGCCGCCGTTCGGCTATCGTGCCCCTCCCATCGCCCCGCCATGCCCATGGACCCGTCGCCGACTCCCGCCGCACCGCGCCACCGGGCCGCGCTGGCCTTCATCTACGTCACCGTGCTGCTGGACATGCTGGCGTTCGGCATCATCATCCCGGTGTTGCCGCACCTGATCGAGCAGCTGGCCGGCGGCGGGATCGCGAAGGCGGCGTGGTGGGTGGGCATCTTCAGTACGGTGTTCGCGATCGTGCAGTTCGTGTTCGCGCCGGTGCAGGGCGCGCTGTCGGACCGCTATGGCCGGCGGCCGGTGATCCTGATCTCCAACCTGGGCCTGGCGCTGGACTTCGTGGTGCTGGCGCTGGCGCCCACGCTGTGGCTGCTGTTTGCCGCGCGCATCCTGCTCGGCATGACCGCGGCCAGCTTCAGCACCGCCAATGCCTACGTCGCCGATGTGATCCCGAAGGAAAAGCGCGCCGCCGCATTCGGCATCCTCGGCAGCGCGTTCGGGCTGGGCTTCATCATCGGCCCCGGCGTGGGCGGCTTCCTCGGCGGCATCGCGCTGCGGCTGCCGTTCTGGGTAGCCGCCGGCCTGGCGCTGTGCAACTTCCTGTACGGCTGCTTCATCCTGCCCGAGTCGCTGCCGAAGGAGCGCCGCACGACCCGGCTCGAACTGCACAGCGCGCACCCGTTCGGTTCGCTGAAGCTGCTGCGCCGCCACCCGCAGGTGCTCGGCCTGGCGGTGGTGCTGTTCCTGGTCTACCTGGCGCACTACGTGCTGCAGACGGTGTTCGTGCTGTATGCGGACTACCGCTACCACTGGGGTCCGCAGGCGGTCGGCTACGTGCTGATGCTGGTCGGCGCCTGCGACGGCTTCGTGCAGGCGGTGCTCACCGGCAAGCTCGCGCCGCGCTTCGGCGAACGCCGCGTGCTGCTGGCCGGCATGCTGTTCGGCGTGGGCGCGTTCCTGGTGATGGGCGTGGCCGACGTGGGCTGGGCGTTCCTGCTCGGCGTGCCGCTGCTGGCACTGTGGGGCCTGGCGATGCCGCCGATCCAGTCGATCATGACCCAGCAGGTCGATCCTTCCGAGCAGGGCCGGCTGCAGGGCGCGATCAGCAGCCTGGGCAGTTTTGCCGGCATTTTCGGGCCGTATCTGTTCGCCCAGGTGTTCGCGTTGTCGATCGCGCCGTCTTCGTCGGTGCACCTGCCCGGTGTAGCCTTCGTGCTTTCCGCCGCGCTGATGCTGGCCGGCATGCTGATCGCGGCCCGGGTGACGCGACGGCGGCCGGCCGCCGCCCCGCCCGCCGAACCCACTCACCCACCACAGGAAGATCATCCATGAGCATTTCGATGTACCAGGTCGCCGTTCCCGTCTGCGTCCGCGCACTGGGCAATCTCGCCCACGTGCTGAAGAAGGGCGAGCAGCACGCGAAGTCGAAGAACGTCAGCGACGAGGTGCTGCTGCAGACCCGGCTGATCCCGGACATGCTGCCGCTGATCAAGCAGATCCAGATCGCCTGCGACATGGCGACCCGCGGCGTGGCCCGCCTGGCCGGCGTGGAGCCGCAAAACTTCGAGGACAACGAGACCACGCTGGAGCAGGCCTACAGCCGCATCGAGCGCTCGATCGCGTACATCAAGAGCTTCACGCCGGAACAGATCGACGGCAGCGAAACCCGCGCGATCCACCTGAAGATGCGCAACGGCGAGATGCACTTCGAAGGCCAGGCCTATCTGCTGCACTTCACCCTGCCGAACCTGTTCTTCCACTGCACCACCGCCTACGACATCCTGCGCCAGGCCGGTACCGACATCGGCAAAACCGACTTCATCGGCAACGCCTGACAAGCGGCACGATGGCGGCCCGTGGGGGTCGCCATCGTGCCGGAATTACCAAAGTGTGATGCACACCACATTCGACCGCCGCTCCGTGGCCTGCCTTCTGCTTGCTGGGAAGTGACACCTCCACTGTCCACTCCCTCATTACGAGCAAGCGTCATGGAACAAATCAAATGCATCATCGTCGGCGGCCCGCAGCATGGCCTGGTGCTCCGCCGCCCGTGGGACCAGCGCCGCCCGGCCCGGCTGTGCGTCATTGCCGCCGATGGCAAGCCGTGCATCGCCGCCGCCCGCCGGCACGACCACAGCATGCGCCCGCACTACCTGCTGCTGCACCCGCATGCCACCGGCGAACAGATCCTGACCATGCTGGCGGCCTGAACTGACGCATCGTGTCACCCCGGGGCCCCGCCGCGCCGGCGCCGGCGCCCGCCGGAAACCGGACACGATGTCGCAGGTCAGGCGCGCTTGTCGGCTGCGCACCGTCGCATCGACAATAGTCGGCCGGGCCCACGCCCACTCCAGCCGACCGACCGTTCCGGGCCTCCCATGCTGCGATTGACCGACCTCAAGCTGCCGCTCGACCACGGCGAGGCCGCGCTCACCGCCGCGATCCTCCGCCGGCTGGACATCGACGCCGCCGCACTCACCGGCTACACCATCGCCCGCCGCGGCTACGATGCGCGCAAGCGCGGCGCGATCATGCTGATCTACGCGCTGGACATCGACACCCCGCGCGAAGCCGAACTGCTCAAGCGTTTTGTCGACGACGCGCACGTGCAGCCCACGCCGGACAGCAGCTACCACTTCGTGGCCAAGGCGCCGCCGCGGCTGGAGCATCGCCCGCTGGTGATCGGCTTCGGCCCCTGCGGCCTGTTCGCCGGCCTGATCCTGGCGCAGATGGGTTTCCGCCCGATCATCCTCGACCGCGGCAAGGAAGTGCGCGAGCGCACGAAAGACACCTGGGACCTGTGGCGCAAGCGCCAGCTGCACCCCGAATCGAACGTGCAGTTCGGCGAGGGCGGCGCCGGCACGTTTTCCGACGGCAAGCTGCACAGCCAGATCCGCGACCCGCAGCATCACGGCCGCAAGGTGCTCACCGAGTTCGTCAAGGCCGGCGCGCCGGAGGAGATCCTCTACGTCAGCAAGCCGCACATCGGCACCTTCCGCCTGGTCTCGATGGTGGAGAACATGCGCGAGACGATCCAGTCGCTGGGCGGCGAGATCCGTTTCAGCCAGCGCGTGGACGATCTGCTGATCGAGACCGACGCCGCCGGCGAGCGTCGCGTGCGCGGCGTCACCCTGGCCAGCGGCGAGCAGCTGCGTGCCGACCACGTGGTGCTGGCGCTCGGCCACAGCGCGCGCGACAGCTTCGAGATGCTGCATGCACGCAACGTCTACCTGGAGGCCAAGCCCTTTTCGATCGGCTTCCGCATCGAACACCCGCAATCGGTGATCGACCGCGCCCGCTTCGGTCCGCAGGCCGGCCACCCGATCCTCGGCGCGGCCGACTACAAGCTGGTGCATCACGGCAAGGGAAATCAGGGCGGACGCGGACGTTCGGTCTACAGCTTCTGCATGTGCCCCGGCGGCACCGTGGTCGCCGCCGCCAGCGAACCCGGCCGGGTGGTCACCAACGGCATGAGCCAGTACTCGCGCAACGAACGCAACGCAAACGCGGCGGTGGTGGTCGGCATCGAGCCGTCCGACTTCGTGCCGTATGACAGCAGCGGCAGCCCGCTCGCCGGCATCGCGCTGCAACGCGCACTGGAAAGCCACGCCTACGTGCTCGGCGGCGAAAACTACAGCGCCCCGGCGCAACTCGTCGGCGATTTCCTGGCCGGTCGCGCCTCGCGCGAATTCGGTGACGTGCAGCCGTCGTACCAACCCGGCGTGACCCTGGGCAACCTCGACAGCGCGCTGCCCGACTACGCGATCGCCGCGATCCGCGAGGCGCTGCCCGCCTTCGAGCGGCAGATCCGCGGCTACGCGATGCACGACGCGATCCTCACCGGCGTGGAGACGCGCACTTCCTCGCCTGTCCGCATCACGCGCGACGACAGCCTGCAAAGCCTCAATACCCGCGGCCTCTACCCCGCCGGCGAAGGCGCTGGCTATGCCGGCGGCATCCTTTCGGCGGCGGTAGACGGCATCAAGGTGGCCGAGGCGGTGGCGCTGGGCATCGCCGGAAGCCGGGTTCCGACCGGCGGTTGATTGCGCCGCATCGTGGCCGCATCTTGATCGGATCGGCAGTATCCGCACTGCCTGTCTCACGATGAAGGTATCCCGATGTCCACGCCCGCCCCGCTCCGTATCGACTTCGTCTCCGACGTTTCCTGCCCGTGGTGCGCGATTGGTTTGGCTTCGCTGCAGCAGGCGCTGGCGAAGCTGGATGGCGAGGTGACGGCCGAGATCCATTTCCAGCCGTTCGAGCTGAATCCGCAGATGGCGGCGGAGGGCGAGGATGCGGTCGAGCACCTGGTGCACAAATACGGCAGTTCGGCCGCGCAGATCATGGCGAACCAGGAGATGATCCGCGCCCGCGGTGCTGCGCTGGGATTCACCTTCGACATGGATCGGCGCCGTCGCGTCTACAACACCTTCGACGCGCACCGGCTGCTGCACTGGGCCGAGCTGGAAGGCCATCACCTCGCGCTGAAGCAGGCGTTGCTGCGCGCCTATTTCACCGACGGCGAAGACGTCAGCGCACACGACACGCTGCTGCGGCTGGCTGTTGAAGCCGGTCTGGACGCGGAACATGCGCGGGAAGTTCTCGCCAGCGACGAGTTCGCCGACGAAGTGCGCGCGCAGGAGCAGTTCTTCCAGAGCCGTGGCATCCACTCGGTGCCGGCGACCATCGTCAACGGCCAGCACCTGATCTCCGGCGGGCAGCCGCCGGAAGCATTCGAGCAGGCATTGCGGCAGATCGCCGCCGCCGGCTGAGCGGGTTCGGCCGCGCCGCAGCTGCGGCCCGGCTCACGCGTCGACCGTGCGCGGCTCCCGCCACTGCGCGATCGGCGCCGGGCGGCCGAGCAGGTAGCCCTGGCCCATCTCGCAGCCCATCGCCATCAGCGCATCGCGCTGGGTCGGCGTCTCGATACCTTCGGCGATCACCTGGATGTTCAGCGCGCGGGCCAGCGCCAGGATCGCCGCCACCACCGTGGTGCTCGAGGTGTTGGCGCCCTTGTCCAGCTCCTGCACGAACGCGCGGTCGATCTTCAGGATGCGCAGCGGCAGCGAGTGCAGGTAGCTGAGCGAGGAATAGCCGGTGCCGAAATCGTCGAGCGCCGCACCGATGCCGATCGCGCGCAGGCGCTCCAGCGTGGCGCGCACGCGCTCGGGGTTGTCCAGCAGCGCGCCCTCGGTGACCTCCATCACCAGTCGCGACGGCGCCAGGCCGGTGCGTTCCAGCAACTGCACCAGGTGCCGGTCGAAATCCGCATGGCGCAGGTGCAGCGCCGAGACGTTCACCGTCATGAAGATATCGCTGCGGCCGAGCTGCTGCAGCCGTCGGCAGCTGAGCTCGAACATGCGCCAGTCGATGGCCTCGACCAGCCCGCTGTCCTCGGCGATCTTCAGGAAATCGCCAGGCCGCAGCACGCCGCGGCGCGGGTGATTCCAGCGGATCAATGCCTCGAAGCCGACCACGCGGTCGCTGCCGTCGAGCGCGCAGATCGGCTGGAAGTACGGCTCGAACTGGTCATGCTGCAATGCCTGACGCAACTCGCCCTCCAGCGTCAGCACGTCGACCACGTTCTTCGCCAGCGTCTCGTCGAACAGCTCGTAGCGCTTGCGGCCCAGTTCCTTGGCCCGGTACAGCGCAATGTCGGCGTCGCGCAGCACCTCGTCAGCCGTCGCGTAGTGATCGTCGCCGATGGCGATGCCCACGCTGGCGGTCACCTGCAGCTCCTTGCCGGCGACCGGCATGGGCGCGCGCAGCGCATCCAGCACGCGCTGCGCCACGGCGATCGCCGCAGCCGGCAGGTCATCCTGCTCCAGCAGGATCGCGAACTCGTCGCCGGACAGCCGCGCCACCAGATCCGGATGGCGCACGCAGCCTGCCAGCCGCCGCGCCACCTCCTTCAGCACCTCGTCGCCGGCCAGGTGGCCGAGGCTGTCGTTGATGATCTTGAAACGATCCACGTCCAGATACAGCAGCGCGCAGCGCTGTTGCGACCCGCGCTGCATCGAAGCCAGCACGCGGTCGATGCGGTCACGCAGGTAGCCGCGGTTCGGCAGCCCGGTGAGCGAGTCGTGCATGACCTGGTGGCGCAGCTGATCCTGCATGCGCTCGCGCTCGCTGATTTCCTTGCGCAAGGCCAGCGTGCGCTCCTCCACCCGGTGTTCGAGCTGCTCGTAGGCGCGCTTCAGCGACTCGGCGGAGCGGCGCCGGGTGAGGCTGTTGGCGATCTGCGAGGCAACGAAGCCGAGCAGTTCCTGATCGGCCACGCCGTACACCACGTCAGGCCGGTAGCTCTGCACGGCGACCAGGCCGATCACCTCGTCACCCACGATCAGCGGCACGCCCAGCCAGTACATCGCGGGGGAATTCATGCGTCCCGGCGCGATCTCGCCGCGTCGTTCAAGTTCCTCGATGTCCGCGTTGTCGACGCACAGCGTCCGTCCCAGCCTGAGCACGTACTCGCTCAGGCCACGCCCCAGCGCGCGTTCGGCCGGTGGCGTCAGCACCGCGTCCACCGAGTAGGGGAAGGTGAGCCGCTGGCGCTCGTCGGAGAGCAGCCCGATGAAGAAGTTCTCCGCGTTCAGCAGCTCGCCCACCACCGCGTGCACGCGCCGGTAGAACGCGTCCTGGCCGATGTCCGCGGTGGCCAGTTCGGCAACCTGGAACAGCGCCGCCTGCAGGTGTTCGGCGCGCTGCCGTTCGACGATCTCCAGCTGCAGGCCACGGTTCGCCTCGGCCAGCTGACGGGTGCGCAGCTGCACGCGTTGCTCCAGGTCCTCCTTGCCCTGCTTGCGCTCCAGTGCGGTGAGGATGTGGCTGCCGACGAACTCCAGCAGGGTGAGGTCCTCGTCGCTGAAGCCGATGTCGGGCCGGTAGCTCTGCACCACCAGCGCACCGCCGAGCTGGCCGTCACGCAGCATCGGCACGCCGAGCCAGTCCGTGCTGTCGGGGCCGATCTGCGCCACCGGCCCGGCGGCCTGGCTGCGCAGCTCGTCGGCGTTGCCCATGCGCGCCTTGCCGTCGCAGATGACGTACCAGGTCAGGGTGTACTCGATCGCGCTCAGCGGCATGTCGAGCCCGTCGCCGGGTACGCGAGGGTCCTCGACATCGACGTAGTACAGGAAACGGATCGTGTCCTGCTCGGCGTTGTGCATCACGATGAAAATGTTTTCCGCGTACATCAGCGTGCTGACGATTGCGTGGATGCCGCGCAGCATTGCCGGCATGTCGCGCTCGGAGCCGGCCAGGTCGGAGATCGCGAACAGCGCGCGCTGCAGGTTTTCGGAACGTTCGAGCTGCTCGTGCGAATCCTGCAGCTCGGCCCACTCCAGCGCCCGCCGCAGATGCTGGCCCGCCAGTTGCAGCGGTGCCTCCAGTTCCGCGAAAAACCCGGCGTCGGCATGCGCGGGCTGGAGTTGCAGCAGCAACACCGCCGGCTCGGGTTGCGAACACAGGCGGATCGCCACGCGCTGCCGGTCCGGGTGCCAGTGCGGGCCATCCGCGTGGCGGGCCGCGCCCAGCCACGGCCCATCGGCCGCTGCGAACGGCGCCGCCGTGAACAGGGTCGGCGGCATGCCGGGCGCGGCGACCACCTCGTCCACCCCCCACAACACGCCGGCCGCAATGCAGCCCGGCCGGGCCTGCACCAGTGCGGCGATCGCCTCGGCCACTTCTTCCGGCGCGTGCGCGTCGATCAGCCGGGCCAGCCAGCTCAGCTGCAACGATCCGTCATGCGACGTCGAATGCACGGTATCGGCACACTTCATCGATGGAGCTCCCCCCAAGCCCGGGCTCGACCAGTACACCCATCGAAACCATGCGGCAACGTTGGCGTCGGGCTTTGCTGAGCCTGCCCTCATGTGGGCCGACGCGCAATACCGATAAACTGCCCCATGGCATCCGGCCGGCCACGCCATCCGTTGGCCAGCGCCCTGTTTCCATGTGATCCGCACCGCAGGTTCCCGATCCGCCCATGCTCGCCGATACCACCAAGGACGCCATCCGCGCCGCCTACGCACGCCTCAAGGACGGCCTGCCGGGTTTCCGCGCACGTGCCTCACAGGGGCGGATGATCGCCGAGACGGCCAAGGCGTTCGCTCGCGCCGGCGGCGTGGCGGCGGTCGAGGCGCCCACCGGCACCGGCAAGTCGATGGCCTACCTGATCGCCGGCGTCGACGTGGCCCGCTTCCAGAAGAAGAAGCTGCTGATCGCCACCGCCACCGTGGCGCTGCAGGAACAACTGGTGCAACGCGACATCCCGCTGTACCTGCAACTCAACGGCATCGAGGCGAAGGTGGCACTGGCCAAGGGCCGCGGCCGCTACCTGTGCCCGCGCAACCTGCTGATGGCGGCGAACAGCGTCCATGACGCGCAGCTGGGCCTGGCCGGTTTCGAGGCGGACCTGATGCTGTGGAGCAAGCCGCCGCAGCCGCGCGACAAGCAGGCGCTGGCGAAGCTACGCGACGCGTTCGACCGCGGCGAATGGAACGGCGACATGGACAGCGCGCCGGAGCCGGTCAGCGACCTGCTGCGGCCAATGATCACCACCAGCGCCGGCGGCTGCACCAACCGCAAGTGCGGCCATTTCATGGTCTGCCCGTTCTTCGCCGCGCGCCGCGCGGTGGACGACGCCGAGATCATCGTGGCGAACCAGGACCTGGTGCTGGCCGACCTGACCATGCCGGGCGAGGGCGACGGCGGTGACGATCCGGCCTGGGGCGGGGTGATCCTGCCGCGGCCGGACGAGACGCTGTACGTGTTCGACGAAGCCCACCACCTGCCGGGCAAGGCGATCGACCGCGGCGCGGCCGAGGTCTACATGACGGCCAGCGTGCGCCAGCTGAGCCGGCTCGGCCGGCAGGTGCACGCGGCGTATTCACTGACCGACAAGGAAACCCTGGGCAAGCTTTCGCTGGACGCCGGCGACGCGAAGCTGCAGGAACTCAGCGACGCGCTGGAGGAACTGGAAAAGGAGATCCGCCTCGGCTGGCTGCCCGATCCGGCCGAGGCTGAACCGATGTACCGCGGCTCGCTGGGCCAGCTGCCCGAACCATGGGTGGAACATGCGCGCCTGCTCGGAATGTTCACCGGCGAAGTGCAGCGCTGGCTCGGCGCGGTGCGCCGCGCGGTGGTCGAGATGACCGACGGCGGCCCGACCCAGGAAGCGCTGGCGCGCGAGCTGGGCATCGCGCTGGAACGCATCGGCAGGCAGGCCGCTTGCTGGCGCGCCTGGTCCGGCGACGATCCCGACGACGCGCCGCCGCTGGCGCGCTGGGTCACCCTGGGCGCCGACCAGCAACTGGTCTGCCACGCCTCGGCGGTGTCCGCCGCCGGCCTGCTGCGCAGCGTGCTGTGGGGCAACGCCAGCGGTGTGCTGCTGACCTCGGCCACGTTGAGCGCCGGCGGCAATTTCCGCGGTTACGCCGACGCGGTGGGCCTGCCCGACGACGCGGCAACGCTGAGCCTGCCCTCGCCGTTCAACCTCGAAGCGCAGGCGCGGCTGGAAGTGCCGGCGATGCGCACGCTGCCCGACGCACGCGAGGCGCACGCGGAGGAAATCAGCGAGTGGCTGGCCGATAACCTCGACTGGGACGCCGGCAACCTGGTGCTGTTCACCTCGCGCCAGAAGCTCGACCGCGTATTGCAGAAGTTGCCGATCGCGCAGGTGCGCAAGGTGCGCGCGCAGGGCTCGCTGGGCAAGTCGCAACTGGTCGCCGAGCACTGCGCCGACATCGAGGCCGGCAAGGGCAGCACGCTGTTCGGGCTGGCCTCGTTCGGCGAAGGCCTGGACCTGCCCGGCAAGCTGTGCGAGACGGTGGTGATCACCCAGCTGCCGTTCGCGGTGCCCACCGACCCGGTCGGCGCCACCTATGCCGAGTGGCTGGAATCGCGCGGACGCAACCCGTTCATCGAGGTCAGCATCCCCGAGGCCACCCGCCTGCTCACCCAGTACTGCGGCCGCCTGATCCGCAACGAGAGCGACCACGGCCGCATCGTGCTGCTGGACCGACGCGTGGTCACCAAGCGCTACGGCAGCGGCATGCTGAAGGCGCTGCCACCATTCCAGCGCGTAATCGAGAGGACCGCATGATCATCCGCCTGGCCGACCGTCCGTTGCAGCCGTGGAAGAACGGCCTGGGCCGCACTCGCGAAATAGCCGTCCAGCCGTCCACTGCCGGCATGGATGATTTCCTGTGGCGGGTGAGCGTGGCCGAGGTCGACAGCGCCGCGCCGTTCTCCGTGTTTCCCGGCATCGACCGGGAGATCGTGCTGCTCGACGGCGCCGGCTTCACGATGACGGTGGATGGCGGGCGGACGCACGCGCTAACCACGCCGTTCGCGCCGTTCGCGTTTCCCGGCGAGGCGAGGGTTGATGTGGCGCTGGTCGGCGGCCCCACTCGCGACTTCAACCTGATGCTGCGCCGCGGACGCGTGCGCGGCGCGATCGACGTATGGCGCGATGCAGGGCCGCACCTGACCGACGCCACCACCACGCTGGTGTATTGCGCCCGCGGTGCGATCGACAGCGCCGATGGCATGCTGCGCGCGGGTGACGCCTGGCGGCCGTCGTCCGCTGCCCCGACGCTGACCGTGCAGCCGGGCGCGCTGGCGCTGGTCGTGCGGGTCGAAGCCGTCTCCTGACGATTGTCACTATGGCGCGACGTGGCAGCCATCTATAGTCGGCGCTTGCCGTCACCACCGGAATCCCGCCATGCCCGTGCTGATCCTCGGCCTGCTGATCTTTCTCGGTATCCACTCGCTGCGCATCTTCGCCGACAGCTGGCGCAACCAGCAGCGGACGCGGTTTGGCGAGCTGGGCTGGAAAGGCCTCTACTCGGTGG
Organism: Rhodanobacter sp. B2A1Ga4; assembly: GCF_018101315.1. Lineage (NCBI taxonomy): Bacteria > Pseudomonadati > Pseudomonadota > Gammaproteobacteria > Lysobacterales > Rhodanobacteraceae > Rhodanobacter > Rhodanobacter sp. B2A1Ga4. Next base: position 409,713 of record NZ_JADBJR010000003.1, read on the forward strand.
TCTCGATTATCGGCCTGGTGCTGATCGTGTATGGCTTCGGCCTGGCAAGACAGCATCCCGTGCCGCTGTACGTGCCGCCGCTGTGGCTGCGTCACCTCAACGCGCTATTCACCCTGTTCGCCTTCGTGCTGGTGGCGGCCGCGTACATCCCGCGCAACCACCTCAAGGCGAAGTTCGGCCATCCGATGCTGCTGGGCGTGAAGACCTGGGCGGTCGGTCACCTGCTGGCCACCGGCATGCTGCACGACGTGCTGCTGTTCGGCGCGTTCCTGCTGTGGGCCGTGCTGCTGTTCATCGTGTCGCGCCGACGCGATCGCGCCGCCGGCACGGTCTATCCGGCCGGCACCTTGGTCGGTGACCTGCTGGCCGTGGTGGTCGGTATCGCCGGCTGGGCCGTGTTCACGCTGTGGCTGCACCTGGCGCTGATCGGCGTGAACCCGATGGCATGAGCCTTTCGCGCGGGGGTGTCGAGAGTCACCTGCGCGCCCGCGTCGACCTGCGTTAAAGTCGGCATCGACCCCACCCCTCCACGAGGATCACCGCATGGCTGGTTTCCTGCTCTGGCTGTTGCTGCTGGTGTTCTGCTGGCCGCTCGCGCTGCTGGCACTGGTGCTGTACCCGATCGTGTGGCTGCTGTTGCTGCCGCTGCGGCTGGTCGGCATCACCGTGAGCGCCGTGTTCGCCTTCCTCGGCGCACTGCTGATGCTGCCCGCCCGCGTACTGCGCGGCCATCCGGTCTGACGCGCGCCTGCGCGTGGAGAAGCCGCACTCGCCTTCGTGCGAGCGCAACCGCGAACCGATCCTCAGCGTGTTGCGCGAACATTTCGCCGACCGCCGACATGTGCTGGAAATCGGCAGCGGCACCGGCCAGCACGCAGTGCATTTCGCCGCGGCGCTGCCGCAGCTGGGCTGGCAGAGCTCCGACCGCGCGGAAAACCTGCCCGGCATCCGCGCCTGGCTGGACGAGGCGGCGCTGCCGAACACGCCGCCGCCACTGGAACTCGACGTCGGCGGCGCCTGGCCGAACGGCCCGTTCGACGCGGTGTTCAGCGCCAACACCCTGCACATCATGGCCTGGCCCGAAGTGCAGCGGCTGTTCGCACGGTTGCCCGCGATTACCACCGGCGATGCCATGCTGGCAATCTACGGGCCGTTCAATGAGCAGGGCCGCTACAGCAGCGACAGCAATGCGGCGTTCGACACCTGGCTGAAGACACGCGGCGCGCACATGGCGATCCGCGACGCCGAAGCCGTCGACGCACTGGCCGACGCCGCCGGTTTCCGCCTGCGCGCCGACGTCGCGATGCCGGCCAACAACCGCTGCCGCGTGTGGCAACGCGTCCACGGCTGAGCATCGCCCACACACCAGACCTGCATGATCGCGCCGAACCGGGTACAAAGGCGGCATGAAGTCGATCGACACGCTGACCCCCTGCCCCTGCGGCAACCCGGCCGGTTACAGCCAATGCTGCGGGCCGCTGCATGACGGCGCCATCGCCGCCACGGCCGAACAACTGATGCGCTCGCGCTACAGCGCCTACGTGCTCAAGCGCGAGGACTACCTGCTCGCCAGCTGGCATGCCGACACTCGCCCGGCCTCGCTGCGGCTGTCCGCGCAGCAGCCGCCGCCGACCTGGCTGGGACTGGAAGTGCGCCGCCTGCACACCATCGACGACCACCACGCCACGGTCGAATTCGTCGCCCGCTACCGCCTCGGCGGCGGCCGTGCGCAACGCCAGCACGAGACCAGTCACTTCGTGCAGGAAGGCGGCCGCTGGTATTACCACGATGGCGAACTGAAGGGCTGAAGCGGCCACTGGCGATCATGCGCCCACGCTTGCAGCGGGTGTGCCGCCGGCCGCCGTTGCCGCACGCGACGCCAGCGCCGGCGGGCCGTGCCCGTCCCGCCGGAACCACCGGACCCGCCTTCAGAAGCCCGACACGCCGGCGGCGTGCAGGCGCGCCGCCTGTGCGCGCACCTCGCGGCAGCCGAAGAACGCCACCAGCTGGTTCGCGCGACCGGCACCGATACCCTCCAGCGCCTGCCAGTCGCTCGCCCCGCGCGCGCTCAGGGTGGCCCAGTCGGGCAGTCCGGCCGTCACGCTTGACGGCACCCCCAACGCCTGCAGCCAGCGCGCGAACGGACGATCGCGCGCACCGGCGAAACTGCGCGCCAATGTCGCCGCGCGACTGGCGCCCAGGCCGGGCACGCTCGCCAGTTGCTCCGGCGTGAGATCCATCCAGTCCAGCAGGTGGCGGACCTGGCCGGCATCGATCAGTGCCTGCCAGGTATCCGCACCGAGGCCGTCCAGTTGCAGGCCCTGCCGGCCGCCCAGCCACACCAGCCGCGCACGGAACTGCTGCTCGCAACCCGGCGTCGGCGACCAGCAGCTGAGCGCGTCATGCGGCGCCGGATCCGGCGGCGTCACCACCGCGCGCTGCTGCGTACGCCACGCCACCGACTGCAGGCGCGGAATGGTCAATCCGGCCAGCACCACCTCGACCTGGTCGCCGGGGCGGATGTCGAGTTCGCGCCAGCGCCTGAGCGACCCCACGCTGACCCGCTGCACGCGGTGATCGTCCAGTTGCACCGGCTCCAGCTCCAGCACCGGCGTGATGCGGCCGCTGCGACCCACGGTGAAATCCACCGCACGCACTTCGGCCAGCGCCGACGCGGCCGGGTACTTCCACGCCACCGCCCAGTCCGGTGGCGCCGCCGGCCAGCTCGACGCCGGCGGCCGATGGCCCTGGCGCAGCACCGTGCCATCGGCGGCGAACGGCATCGCGTGGCGATACCACTGTTCGCGCCAGCGCTTCACCTCGTCCAGCGTCGTTACCGGCTGCGTATACGCCACGCTGTCGGCCAGACCCATCGCCGCCAATCCGGCCAGCCACGCCGGCATGTCGGCCGGGCCGCTGGGCCAGTCCCATACGAACAGGCCGATCTGCGCCGCGCTGTCGGCATCCAGCGCATCGCGCGCCAGTGCGCCGGCCACCGTCGAACGGGCGTTGGCACCGCCGTCGTCGGCCTGCACGTGGCCGGGCAGGCGCCAGTACAACTCGCCCTGCAATACCACGCGTGCCGGCGCATGGGGCAGCCGTTTGGGAATCGCCTCGATCGCCTGCGCCAGCCGCGTCCAGTCCGAGCCATGCAGGCCGTCGCCGCGGCTGCTCGCCTGGCGCAACTGGCCGTCCACGTACAGCAGGGTGACCGCCACGCCATCAGCCTTCGGCTGCACCCACAGGTCGTGGTCGCCGTGCGCGTGCATCCATGCCTCGACCGCCGCCACGTCGGGCAGCTTGGCCAGCCCGGTCTGCGCCACCGGCGAACGTATCCGGCCGCTGGCGTCGGCGAGAGGCGCCAATGGCGCCGGTGCCTGCGCGGGAAAGCAGCGCTGCCATGCGGCGAGGCGCTGCATGGCCTGGTCGTAGACCGCGTCGCTCACCGGCGACTGGCCTTCGACGCGGTACGCGTGGTTCCAGCCGTCCAGCCGGTCATGCAGCGCGGCGAGCTCCTGCTGCGCCCGTGCCGGCGACCAGTCCGGGCACGCGGTCGCGTGCGCCACGCCGGCAATGGACAACACGATGCCGGTGCCCAGCGAAAACCATTTCATGCGCATGTGCCCGTTCCGTTCCGTGGACCTGGCGACAGGCTAGCCGCCGGCCGCACGTACCGGCAGCCGACGATGCCGATCGCCGGCGTAGGCGTCGGGCTAGTGACGCAGCACGAGCTCGCCGAAGCGCAGCATCGTCTCGCCGTGGAAGCGGCCGTTCGGCCCGAAGCGACGCTCCGCGATCGCGCCGCGGCCATCGTGGCCGATTGCCACCACGGTGCTGGCGCGGGTGCCGTACTGCTCGCCGCGGATGAACGCCGGCGACAGCAGGCGCTCGCGCTCCAGACCCACCCCGGTGTCCGGCAGTTGCGCATCCGGAGCCTGTTGTTCGTCGGCAAGCGCCTCGAACAGCGGCGCGAAATCCGCGTCGCCGCCAGCCTCGATCCACTGCTGCAGCCGTTGCATCAGCAGGCGGGTCTTCGGCCATGGCGTGTTGAAGTCGGCGTTCGACAGGCCGTGCACGCCAGGCGTCACCGCCTGCGCGCGCGGCTCGGGGCGGTTGCCGAGGTAGAACGCCGCGCGCGCATCGAAGGTGAGCAGGTTGAATGGTCGATAATCGGCGGCGGTGCGCAGCAGTTGCTGCGCGTGCATGACGGCATCGGCGGCGCCGCGCAGGTAGTCGGTGGCGAGCAGGCCGCGCGAGGTGCCCAGTTGCGGGTCGCGCGGGTCGCGCACGTTGGTCACCACGCAGCAGCGCCCGCCATCGGTGACACCCAGCCAGGTGCCGCCAGCCTCCAGGTCGCGACCGCCGACGATCGGCGCATCGTCCCAGCGCGCCAGCGCCGCACTGGGCCGCGCATGGAACTCGTCGCGGTTGCCCACCAGCAGCAAGCGCCAGCGTGGATGCGTATCCCAGGCAAATGCGATCAGGCACATGCGCGAAACTTACGCCACACCGGCCATCGCGGCCAGGGAAAGTTCGCCGGGCACCCACGCGATCGACGAAAGCAGGAAGATCGCCGACTCTGCCATGGCCGGACTTCATGCCGCCCGCCGCCATTCGTCGACCAGTACGGCGAGGCTGCCCGTGGAAATCATCCGGCGGCGGCCATGCGCTTGCGGTTTCCGGTCGCCACCACGCACGACCCGGGGACAGTCCCTGGCGGCGGCGTCTCGCCTGGATCAGCGGGCTCGGTGATAATCCGGCCATGCCCAAGCCCGTCCGCCCGCTCCAGCACGTCCTGCTCACCGTTGCCATCGGTCTTGCCACCACGTTCACGACAGCCGCCTTGCAGGCGCGCCAGGACGGCAAGAGCCGCAGCGAACAGGTCGAGGCGAAGCAGAAACTGGCCGAGCTGCACCACCAGATGGAGGCGCTGGCCAAAGAGCAGGCCGACACCGCCGCCCGCCGCGACAGCGTCAACGCCGAACTGGCCCAACAGGCCAACGCGCTGGCCGGCGCGGCGCGCGCGGTGCACCAGACCGATACCGAGCTGGCGGCCAAGCAGCAACAGCTGGATCAGCTGCAGCAGCAGCGCACCACTCTGAAACAGACACTGGACAGCCAGCGCGCCGCGATCGCCGACCTGCTGCGCGCCACCTACGCGCTCGGCCACGGCTCGGACCTGCGCCTGTTGCTGGGCGACGAGGACGTTGCACGCATCGCCCGTGCGCTGGTGTACTCGAAATACTTCCAGCAGGACCGCGTGCAGCGCGTGCAGCAACTGATGGCCGACCTGGCCAAGCTGCAGGAACTGGAAGATGCGATCACCGCCGAACAGCAGGCGCTGCAGGCAACCCGGACCCAGCGCGAACAGCAGGCGGCCACGCTGGCCAAGCAGCGTGCCGCGCAGCAGAAGCTGGCCGCCGAAACCGACGCCCGCTACAAGGACCAGGCGCAGCGGCTGGCCGCGCTGAAGCAGAACGCACAATCACTCAACAACCTGCTCGACAAGCTGCAGAAGGCGATCGACGAAGCCGCCGCCCGCGCCACCGCCGAACGCGCCGCGGCGATCAGGAAGCACCCCGGGCGCAAGCCGCCACCGCCGCTCGAAGTCGGCGGCGCCGGCGCCAACATCCGCGGCAACCTGCCGTGGCCGGCCAGCGGCGTGGTCAACAGCTACGGCAGCGGCGTGCTGATCAAGGCCAGCGGCGGCAGCGAGATCCATGCAGTGGCACGCGGCCGGGTGATCTACGCCGGCTTCCTGCGCGGCTACGGCATGCTGCTGATCCTCAACCACGGCAACGGCTGGATGAGCATGTACGGCAACAACGAAACCCTGCTGCACGACGTCGGCGACCAGGTCGAGGCCGGCCAGGCGATCGGCACCGCCAGCCCGCCCACCGGCGCCAATACCGGCGTCTATTTCGAACTGCGCAAGGCTGGCAAGCCGGTCGACCCGCGCAGCTGGCTGAGCCAGCACCGTTGACGCGATCGCCGCCGCATCGCAGGCTAGCCACACGTTCACGCTGAATTACCCCGGCATCCGGTTGTCTCATGCCTGACCACACTTTCGTCGCGCCCCGGCGCGGCGTTGCCTGCCGTACGGAGTCACACGATGCGTCCATCCCCTTCCAGCCCGGCGATCGGCATGGCGGCCCTGCTGTTCGCCGCCCCGTTCCTGCTGGCCGCGCCGAACCTGCGCGCGCAAAGCGCGCCGGCCGCGGCCGCCAGCGTGGCGGCGCCGCCGGTTGACCTGCCGGCCGCCAACAGCCGCGCCGACGCGCCGGCCACCGCCAGTTCCACCAACCAGGTGAGCCTGGAAGACATCCGCAACTTCAGCCGCGTCTACGAAGTGGTGCGCCAGGCCTATGTGGAGAAGGTCGACGACAAGACCCTGATGAAAGCCGCCATCACCGGCATGCTCAGCGGCCTCGACCCGCACAGCGAATACCTGGACAAGGACGGCCTGGCCCAGCTCAATGAGGACACCACCGGCGAGTACAGCGGCCTCGGCATCGAGGTGCTGCAGGTCGACGGCGGCCTGCGCATCGTCTCGCCGATCGACGACACCCCGGCGGCGCGCGCCGGCATCAAGCCGGGCGACAGCATCGTCAAGGTCAACGGCAGCGTGGTCGACGCGCAGAACGTGGACGAGATGTTCAGGCAGCTGCGCGGCAAGCCGGGCAGCAAGATCGACCTGACCATCGTGCACCCGAACAGCGACAAGCTGATCGACCTGCACCTGGTACGCGAGAACATCGCGATCAGCAGCGTCAAGGTGCGCGAACTGGAACCCGGCTACGCCTACGTGCGGATCAGCCAGTTCCAGGACGACACCGCCGCCGACCTGGAGAAGAAGCTGGGACAGCTGATCGCGAAGCACGGAGCACCGAAGGGCGCCGTGCTGGACCTGCGCAACAACCCCGGCGGCCTGCTCACCGCGGCGGTGGGCGTCAGCGACGACTTCCTCGACGCCGGCACCATCGTCACCACCCGCGGCCGGCTGCAGGACGCGAACATGAGCTTTACTGCGCATCCCGGTGACCAGCTCGCCGGCGCGCCGATGATCGTGCTGACCAACAACGGCACCGCCTCGGCCGCGGAGATCGTCTCCGGCGCGCTGAAGGACAACCACCGCGCGCTGATCATGGGCCAGCGCACGTTCGGCAAGGGCGTAGTGCAGACCGTGCTGCCGCTGGACGCCGACCACGCGGTGAAGATCACCACCGCGCGCTACTACACGCCGAACGGCACCTCGATCCAGGCCGAGGGCATCAAGCCCGACATCGCGCTGGCCGACCTCACCGTGAACCCGTCCGACCACGCGCCAGCGCTGATCAGTTCGGAGGCCGACCTGCCGAACCACCTGGCCAACGAGAAGGCCCAGGCCGGCACCGACATCAACGACGACGGCAGCGCCGCCGACGCCAAGCTGGCCACCAGCGACTACGCGCTGTCGCAGGCGCTGAACGTGCTCAAGGGCATGGCGCTGCGTCAGCCCGCCGCCGTGCGGCGCTGAGCGGCACACGTCAAAGAGGCGGAAATGAAAACGGCCCCTCGCGGGGCCGTTTTCGTTCGGGACCGTGCCTCGACGCGCCGGCTCAGGCCGCCGTGGCGAACAGGCCGCGCATCTTCTTCATCGCGTTCGCCTCGATTTGGCGGATGCGTTCGGCGGACACGCCGTACTCGTCGGCCAGGTCCTGCAGCGTGGCCTTGTTGCTGTCGTCCAGCCAGCGGCGCTGGATGATGTCGCGCGAGCGCGGGTCCAGCTGGCCCAGCGCATCGCTCAGCGTTTCCATCTGGTTGTCGGCGTAATCCTCGTCGGACACGTTCTCGTACGGGTCGGCGCCATCGTCGATCAGGAACGCCGCCGGTGCCGGCTTGGCGTCGTCGTCGGCATCGACCGGCGCCTCGAAGCCGATGTCGCGGCCGGACAGGCGCGATTCCATCTCGCGCACGGTCGCCTCGGGTACGCCCAGATCCTTCGCCACGGTGCTCACCTCGGCCGCATTCATCCAGCCCAGGCGCTTCTTGCTCTTGCGCAGGTTGAAGAACAGCTTGCGCTGCGCCTTGGTGGTAGCGACCTTCACGATGCGCCAGTTCTTCAGGATGAACTCGTGCATCTCGGCGCGGATCCAGTGAACCGCGAAGCTGACCAGGCGCACGCCCTGGTCGGGATCGAAGCGCTTGACCGCCTTCATCAGGCCGATGTTGCCTTCCTGGATCAGGTCAGCCAGCTGCAGGCCGTAACCGGAATAGCCGCGCGCCACGTGCACCACGAAACGCAGGTGTGACATCACCAGCTTCTTCGCGGCCGCCAGGTTGGCTTCCTCGAGATAGTCGCGCGACAGCGCCTGCTCTTCTTCCGAGCTCAGCACCGGAATCCGATGGACCGCGGAAATGTATGCATCCAGGCTGCCGACAACGCTCGGCAGCGGGAAGTTGGCGGTCACCAAGGCTTGAGACATGGATGGAACCTCCTGCAATAACGTCAAAGTTTAGCACTCGGGTGGTTGGAGTGCTAAGCCCGGCATTTGGTTCCGGGCTTTTAATGAACCGAATGGTACAGATATTTACCAACCCTGTCCAGCCTCTTCTTCCCTTCGCCCCCAGCTTGGCCGGGGTTACGTTCACGACGCGTCACGATCGGCCCGATGCGCTTCCCGCGTTCGCATCAGAACGCGGCTTCTCCGTCGCCGCGAGTGCCGAAGGTCGTGCGATCCGGCTTGACAGCCCTCGACCCCGCCGCCATCCTGCGGCGCATTCCGAGGGGTGCCCCGCAAGGGGCTGAGATAGCGCGAGCTGACCCTTGAACCTGATCCGGGTCATGCCGGCGTAGGAACGGGAATCACCATGGGCGGCCGCAGTCGGCGCGTCCGTGCGCCGTTGCAGCGTCACGCCCCGGATCTCCATCCAAGGAGGAGATCCATGAACCATCCCGCCGCTGCCACCACACCCTCGACCGTCACCACCGGGCCAATCCGCGGCTCGCGCAAGGTCTACGTGACGCCGCCCGAGCATCCGTCGCTGCGCGTGCCGATGCGCGAGATCACGCTGAAGGATCCGCTGACGCCGTCACTGCAGGTCTACGATCCGTCCGGGCCGTACACCGACGACGACGCCCGGATCGATCTCGCCGCCGGCCTGCCGCCGCTGCGTGACGCGTGGATCGGGGCGCGCGGCTTCGCGATCATCGAGGGCCGCGCCGCCCGCCCGGAAGACAACGGCGGGGTCGGCGCGGAACGGCTGGTGGCGCCGTGTCCCGCGCAGCGCACCTTGCGCATGGGCGGGCCGGGCCAGCCGGTGACCCAGCTGGAGTTCGCCCGCGCCGGCATCATCACCGAGGAAATGGTCTACGCGGCCCAGCGCGAGAATCTGGCGCGCACGCAGGTGCATGAAGATGCCGTCGCCCGGCTGGCCGATGGCGAGGCCTTCGGCGCGGCCCTGCCCGCCTTCGTCACGCCGGAGTTCGTGCGCAGCGAGATCGCTCTGGGCCGCGCGATCCTCCCCGCCAACATCAACCACGGCGAGCTGGAGCCGATGGTGATCGGGCGCAACTTCCTGGTGAAGGTCAACGCCAACATCGGCAACTCGGCGGTGTCCTCCGGCGTCGCCGAGGAGGTCGAGAAACTGGTGTGGGCGATCCGCTGGGGTGCCGACACGATCATGGACCTGTCCACCGGCCGCAACATCCACAACATCCGCTCGTGGATCATCCGCAACTCGCCGGTGCCGATCGGCACCGTGCCGATCTACCAGGCGCTGGAGAAGGTCGGCGGCGACCCGGCCCGGCTGAACTGGGAGGTCTTCCGCGACACCCTGATCGAGCAGGCCGAGCAGGGCGTGGACTACTTCACCATCCATGCCGGCGTGCGCCTGCAGCACGTGCCGCTGACCGCGCAGCGGGTCACCGGCATCGTCTCGCGCGGCGGCTCGATCATGGCGCGCTGGTGTCTGAGCCACCACCGCGAGAGTTTCCTGTACGAACACTTCGCCGAGATCTGCCAGATCATGCGCCGCTACGACGTCGCCTTCTCGCTGGGCGACGGCCTGCGCCCCGGCTCGATCGCCGACGCCAACGACGCGGCCCAGTTCGCCGAGCTGGAAACCCTGGGCGAGCTGACGCAGATCGCGTGGGAACACGGCTGCCAGGTGATGATCGAAGGGCCCGGCCACGTGCCGATGCACAAGATCAAGCTCAACATGGACAAGCAGCTGCAGCACTGCGCCGAGGCGCCGTTCTACACACTCGGCCCGCTGACCACCGACATCGCGCCGGGTTACGACCACATCACCTCGGGCATCGGCGCGGCGATGATCGGCTGGTTCGGCACCGCGATGCTCTGCTACGTCACGCCGAAGGAACACCTCGGCCTGCCGAATCGCGACGACGTCAAGACCGGCGTGATCACCTACAAGATCGCCGCGCACGCCGCCGACCTCGCCAAGGGCCATCCGGCGGCACAGCGTCGCGACGACGCGCTGTCGCGCGCGCGTTTCGAATTCCGCTGGGAGGACCAGTTCAACCTGTCGCTCGACCCCGACACGGCACGCGCCTACCACGACGCCACGCTGCCGAAGGAGGCGCACAAGGTCGCGCATTTCTGCTCGATGTGCGGGCCGAAGTTCTGCTCGATGCAGATCACCCAGGACCTGCGCCGCGAGGTACGCGAGATGGAGGAGGCCGCGTTGCAGGCCGGTCTGGACGGCAAGTCGCGCGAGTTCGTCGAATGCGGCGCCACGCTCTACGTGCCGACCGCGGAGTAGCCGCCATGCGCATCGGCATCCTCGGCGCGGGCGTCGCCGGCCTGGTCACGGCGATGGAGCTGGCCGAGCGTGGCGCCCGGGTGGAGATCATCGAGCGCGCGCCAGACCATGCGCAGGCCTGCGCGTGGGTCGCCGGCGGCATGCTGGCGCCGTGGTGCGAGCAGGCCACCGCCGAGCCGCAGGTGGCCGTGCTGGGTGCGCCCGCCATCGCGTGGTGGCAGCGCCATTTCGTCGGAACCGTGCAGCGCGGCACGCTGGTGGTCGCGGCCAGCCGCGACGCCGGCGAGCTGGCCTTGTTCGGCCGGCGCACCGATCGCTTCGAGCCGATCGACGCTAAGCGCATCGGCGCGCTGGAACCCGATCTGGCCGGCCGTTTCCGCCAGGGCCTGTTCTTCCCCGACGAAGCCCACCTCGATCCGCGCCGCGCGCTGCCCGCGCTGGCCACGCAACTGGCGGCGATGGGCGTGACGATCCGCCACGGCGTGGATGCCGATGCCGAATGCATCGCTGCGGACCAGGTACTCGACTGCCGCGGCCTTGCCGCGCGCGACACGCTGGAAGCCCTGCGCGGCGTACGCGGCGAAATGATCGTCGTGCGCTCGCCCGACCTCCGGCTCTCGCGCCCGGTGCGCCTGCTGCATCCGCGCTTCGGGCTGTACGCGGTGCCGCGCGGCGACGGCGTCTTCATGCTCGGCGGCACGCTGCTGGAAAGCAGCCGCCGCGGCCCGGTCACCGTGCGTTCGGCGATGGACATGCTCAACGCCGCGTATGCGCTGCACCCGGCGTTCGCCGAGGCCGAGATCCTGGAACTGGGCGTGGGCGTGCGCCCGGCCTTCCCCGACAACCTGCCGCGCGTGCTCAGGCGCGGCCGCACCGTGTACCTCAACGGGCTTTACCGCCACGGCTTCCTGCTGGCACCGGCGTTCGCCCGGCAGGCTGCGCAGATGATCCTCCCCACCCTCCCGGAAACCGCTCCATGCACATCACCGTGAACGGCGTCGCCAACGCAGTGCGCGCCACCACCCTGGCGCAGGCGCTGGACGAACTCGATTACCACCAGGCCATCGTCGCCACCGCGTTGAACGGCCGCTTCGTGGCGGCCAGTCAGCGCGACACGACCGCGTTGGCCGAGGGCGACGCGCTGGAAATCCTCGCACCGATGCAGGGCGGCTGAACGATGAATCTCTACGGCATCGAACTGGGCTCACGCCTGTTGCTGGGCAGCGCGCGTTACTCCTCGCCGGCGATCCTCGCCGAGGCGGTGCGCGCCTCGGGTACCGAGGTGGTCACCGTGTCGCTGCGGCGCGAAGCCGGCACGCAGCGCAGCGGCCAGGACTTCTGGTCGCTGATCCGCGACCTCGGCGTGCACGTGTTGCCGAACACGGCCGGCTGCCACTCGGCGAAGGAAGCGGTGACCACCGCGAAGATGGCGCGCGACATCTTCCACACCGACTGGATCAAGCTGGAGGTGATCGGCGATGCCGACACGCTGCAGCCCGACGTGTTCGGCCTGGTCGAAGCCGCGGCCGAACTCGCCGCCGACGGCTTCGAGGTGTTTCCGTACACCACCGAGGACCTGGTGGTGGCCGACCGCCTGTTGCAGGCCGGTTGTCGCGTGTTGATGCCGTGGGGCGCACCGATCGGCAGCGGCCGCGGGCTCAACAATGTGTTCGGCCTGCGTGCGCTGCGCGCGCACTTCCCGGATGTGCCGCTGATCGTGGACGCCGGCATCGGCCGCCCGTCGCACGCGGTGCAGGCGATGGAGCTGGGCGTCGACGGCGTGCTGCTGAACACCGCGGTGGCCATGGCTGGCAATCCGGTGGCGATGGCCGGGGCGTTCGCCCACGCGATCGCGGCGGGCCGCGCCGGCTTCGAGGCGCAACCGATGGAGCCGCGCGATCTCGCCGTGCCCTCGACGCCGGTGGCGGGCACGGCGTGGCTGGCATGAACGCGTTCCCCGCGTTCTACCCGATCGTGGACAGCGCCGACTGGGCCGGCCGACTCGCCCCGCTCGGTGTCCGGCTGCTGCAGTTGCGCATCAAGGAACGTCCGCCGGCGCAGGTTCGTCGTGAAGTGCGCGCGGCGCTGGCGATCTGCCGCGCGCGGCAAGTGCAACTGGTGGTCAACGACCATTGGCAGATCGCGCTGGACGAAGGCGCCGACTTCATCCACCTGGGACAGCAGGATCTGCTCGCGGCGGACCTGAAGGCGATCCGCGCGCGCGGCGCGAGGCTCGGCATCAGCACGCACGACCACGCCGAGCTGGAACAGGCGCTGGCGCTCGCCCCCGACTACGTCGCGCTGGGTCCGATCTATCCGACCACGCTCAAGGCGATGCCGTGGGCGCCGCAGGGTTTGCCGCGCATCGGCGAGTGGAAACGGCGGGTCGGCAGGCGACCGCTGGTGGCGATCGGCGGCATCACGCTGGAGCGCGCCGCCGGCTGTTTCGACGCCGGCGCGGACAGCGTCGCCGTGGTCAGCGACGTGACCCGGCATCCCGACCCGGCCGCCCGCGTCGCGGACTGGACCGCTTTCACCGGCGCACGCGCATGATCGATCGCTACGCGCGCCAGATCGCCCTGCCCGAAGTCGGCCCCACCGGCCAGGCCCGACTCGCCGCGGCCCGCGTGCTGGTGGTCGGCGCCGGCGGCCTCGGCTGTCCGGTGCTGCACTACCTGGCTGCTGCCGGCATCGGCCGGCTGATCGTCGTCGACCCCGACCGCGTCGAAGAGAGCAACCTGCACCGGCAACCGCTCTACACGATGGCCGATATCGGCGAACGCAAAGTGGAAGCGGCACGCGCGGCCCTGCTGCGCCTGAACCCGGACATCGCGGTGGAAGCACGGCCGCAGCGACTGACGCCGGGGAATGCAGCGGCGCTGGTCGGCGCGGCCGACATCGTCGTCGATGCCGCGGACAGTCTCGCCGCCACTTACGTCCTGAGCGACGCCTGCACGCAGCAGCACACGCCGCTGATCAGCGCGTCGGCGGTCGGCCTGGCCGGCTACGCCGGCGGCTTCTGCGCCGGCGCGCCTAGTTACCGTGCGGTGTTCCCCGAGATGCCCGCACGCGCCACCAGCTGCAGCAGCGCCGGCGTGCTGGGCAGCCTGGTCGGCCTGCTCGGCAGCCTGCAGGCGCAGTTCGTGCTGCAGTGGCTGTTGGGCATCGAGCCCTCGCCGCTGGGCCGACTGACGAGTTTCGACGCCGGCCGGCTGGCGTTCGGCGGCTTCGATTTCCACCATGCCGGCGAACCCGAAGGCGAGGTGCTGCGCTTCATCGAAGTCGATAACGTCACGCCCTGCGACGTCGTGATCGATCTGCGCAGTCTTGACGAAGCGCCGACCTCCCCGCTGGCAAACGCCTTGCGCTTCACCCCCGAACGCATGGTCGCGTTCGCCGCCGAACACCCGCCCACCGACGGCCGTGTCGTGCTGTGCTGCCAGAGCGGTTTGCGCGCATGGCGTGCCGCCCGACAGCTGCAATCCCGTGGCTACCGTCAGCTGGCACTGGTGACGCTCGCCGGCCTGCCCTCGTGATGCGTAGACGCGTGATGCCGGCTGTCAGCGCGCTCTCCATCGCCGGCTCCGACTCCTGCGGCGGCGCCGGCATCCAGGCCGACCTGAAGATCTTCGCCGCCTTCGGCGTCGATGCCGCCACCGCAGTGACCGCGGTCACCGCGCAGAACACCACGGGCATCCGCGCCGTGCAGGCGATGTCCGCCGCGATGGTAAATGCGCAACTGGACGCCGTGTTCGACGAGATCGACGTCCGCGCCGTGAAGCTGGGCATGCTGGCCAACGCCGATATCGTCGCGGCCGTGGCCGAACAGCTGGAGCGCCGCCGCCCGCCCTTCGTGATCATCGACCCGGTGCTCGTCGCCAGCTCGGGCACCCGACTACTGGACGAGGCCGCGCTGCACCTGCTGCGCACGCGCCTGCTGCCGCTGGCCGATTGCCTTGCGCCAAACCTGGCCGAAGCGGCCGCGCTGCTCGGCACGGCCTGTGCTCAAGGCGAGCCGGACATGGAGGCCCAAGGCCGCGCCCTGCTCGCGCTCGGACCACGATCGGTACTGATGAAGGGCGGCCATGCCGCGCTGGTGGAAGCGGTCGACCTGCTGATTACCGCCGAAGGCACGCAGCGCTTCGCCGCGCCGTGGGTGGCCACCCGCCGTCTGCACGGTACTGGTTGCATGCTCTCGGCCGGCATCGCGGCCGGCGTGGCCCAGGGCTATCCGCTGGCCGATGCCGTTCGTCGCGCGAAAGCCCACGTGCGAGCCGTGCTGGTCAGCCGCCAACACCGGTCATCGTCATCTCAACCGGCGGGAAGTGAAGCCCGCGCCGGCAACGACCAGTCGATCGGCGACTGACCGCGACTTTCCAGGTAGCGGTTGGCGGCGGAGAAATGCCCGCAGCCGAGGAAGCCGCGGTGCGCCGACAGCGGCGACGGGTGCACGCTCTTCAGCACGCAGTGCTTGCGGCCGTCGATCAGCTGCCCCTTGCGCTGGGCGTAGCTGCCCCACAGCAGGAACACGATCCCCTCGCGCTCGCGGTTCAAGGCGTCGATCGCCGCATCGGTGAAGCCCTCCCAACCCTTGCCCTGATGCGCACCAGCGCGGCCCTCTTCCACCGTCAGCACGCTGTTGAGCAGCAGTACGCCGCGGTCGGCCCACGGCGTGAGGCAGCCGTGGTCGGGACGCGCGATGCCGAGGTCGCGCTGGATTTCCTTGAAGATGTTGTCCAGCGACGGCGGCACCCGCACGCCGGGGCGCACCGAGAAGCACAGGCCGTGCGCCTGGCCGGGGCCGTGGTACGGGTCCTGGCCCAGGATCACCACCCGCACCGCGTCGAACGGGGTGTGTTCGAACGCCGCGAAGATCTCCGGGCCGGGCGGATAGATCCGCTTGCCGGCCTGCTTCTCCGCGCGCAGGAAGGCGGCCAGCGCCTGCATCTCGGGGCGCAAGAGGTAATCGCCGATGCGCGCCTTCCACGACGGCTCCAGCCGGATCTGCGCCGCGTCGCTCATGCCTCGGCGGCGTGTTCGCGCAGGTGCCTGGCCACGCGCAGCTGGAACAGCAGCTTGGTCACCAGCAGTTTCTCCTCGACCGGCTTCTCGACCAGGTCGTTGGCGCCGGCCTTGATCAGCGCGGCCTGGTTGGCCGGGTTCTCGTCGCCGGTCATCACCAGCACCGGCAGCCGGCCCTTGCCGTAGCCGAACTCGCCGCGGATCTGCCTGAGCAGGTCGCCGCCAGTGAGTTCACCCTTCAGGCTGACGTCAGTGAGCACCACGTCGGCGCCGACCCAACCCAGCGCGCGATCCGTCTCCAGCATCGCCAGCGCATCCTCCACGCTGACCACGTGGCGCACGGTGAGGCCGATCTTCTCCAGCATGCGGCGGGTCGCCAGCGCCACTACGCGACTGTCCTCGACATACAGCACGGTGCCTTCCGCCGCCGTCTGCGTGCTGACGTAGCCGCGGATGAACTCGGCCAGCGCCTGGAAGCCCAGCGCCTTGTCGAAATAGTCGGTGACGTGCTCGCCCAGCGTGCGCCGATGCAGCCGATCCTCGACGTCGCCGGACACCACCACGATCGGCACGTAGATCTGTGGCGCCGACTCGCGCACGAACTTCGCCAGCTCCAGCCCGTCCATGTCGGGCAGGCGCAGCGCGATGGTGATGAAATCGAACACGCCCTCGCCAAGCACCTGCTGCGCCTCGGCGCCGCTGCCGCAGCCGACCACCTCGACCCCCGGCAGTTCGGCCTGCAACACGCGGGTGATCAACTGGCGCACCACGCGCGAACCGTCGACCACCAGCACGCGCGGCGCATCGGTCAGCAGACGGCTGCTGATATTCGTACTCATTGCCTAGTTCACCCACCTGACCCGTGGCTGTCCTTCGCCGATGAATCTGCGGGGGCACCCCCTGCACCCGCTGCAACTGGGAATAGTGCACCGGATCCGGATCCGGCGGCTGCGATTCACGTCACTGCGGCGCAAGACCATCACACGGCCTTGCGCAATTGCCACGCACTGACCAGTCGCGCGCCCAGCCAGCCCAGTGCCGCCGCCACCAGCGGCACCGCCAGCAGCAGCCACGGCGGCAGGCCGCCGACCTGCAGCCTGCCGTCATAAGCCTGGCTCAACTGCGCCACCGGTGCGGCCAGCGCCAGCTCGATCAGCACCGCCAGCAACGCAGCCAGGATGCCGCTGAACAGGCCATACCAGATCCCCGCGTACAGATAAGGCCGGCGCACGAACGCACCGCTGGCGCCGACCACCAGCAGCACGCCGATCTCCTCACTGCGACTGGCGATGTCCACCCGGATCGTGTTGCCGACCACCAGCAGCGCCGCCAGCGCCAGCAGCGAAGCCAGCACCAGCACCACGCGGTTGCCCACGCCGAGCAGGGCGTCCAGCCGCTGCCGCCAGTTGCCGCTGTCCTGCACCAGGTCGACGCTGTGCAGGGTGCGCACGTCGGCCACCAGTTGCTCCAGCGCGTGCGCACTCACCCCCGCCCGCGGCTGCAACTGCAGCACGTACGGCAGCGGGTTGTCATCCAGCGTCTGCAGCGCGCCGGAGAAGCCCTGCATCTTTGCCAATTCGTCCATGCCCTGCTGTGGCGTCTTCACCACCACGGCGGCCACTTCGGGGCGATCGCCCAGTTGCTTGGCGAGCAGTTGTACCTGCGACGCGGTCTGGCCCGGCTGCAGGAACACGCTGATCGCCTGGCTCTGGCCTAGCGCATGGCCAAGCTGCTGCACGTTGCCCAGCAGCAGGTAGAACGCCAGCGGCAAGGCCAGCGCCAGGCCCATCACCGCGATCGTGAGCAGGCTGCCGAACGGACGCGAAGCAAGCCGGCGCAGGCTGGACGCCGCGCTCCAGCGGTGATGCTCCTGCCAGCTGACGAAGCGGTTGCCGCGGCTGTGGACGTTGCGCTGCGGCGCATCCGCGGGCACGTGCAGGGTTTCCGGCGACGTGTTCACAACACCTCCTGCGCGGCCAGGTCGGCCACCAGGCGGCCGTGGTCAAGCACGATCACGCGCTTCTTCATGCGCTTGATCAGCGGCAGGTCGTGGCTGGCAATCAGCACGGTGGTGCCAACCTGCTGGAACTCGCCGAACAGGCCCATGATCTCCACCGCCAGCTGCGGGTCGAGGTTGCCGGTGGGCTCGTCGGCGATCAGCAGGCTGGGACGCGCCACGATCGCGCGGGCGATGCCCACGCGCTGCTGCTCGCCGGTGGACAGCGTGGCCGGCAGTTGCCGCTCGTAGGCGAGCAGGCCGACTTTCTCCAGCGCCGCGCGCACGCGCCGGGCGCGTTCGGCGCGGGCGATGCCGCCGATCACCAGCGGCAGCTCGACGTTGGCGAACACACTGCGATCCAGCAACAGGCGATGGTCCTGGAACACCATGCCGAGATGCCGGCGCCACTTCGGGATGCCGCTGTGGCGGATCTTCGCCAGGCTCCTGCCGTCCACGCTGATCATGCCGTGCGAGGGCCGCTCGATCAGCCCCAGCAGCTTGAGCAGAGTGCTCTTGCCGGCGCCGGAATGCCCGGTGACGAAGGCCATCTCGCCGGTCGGCACCTCGAACGAAAGCTGCGAGAGCGCCTCATGGCCGCCTTCGTAGCGCTTGCTGACTTGATCGAACTGGATCACCGAGCGTCCCCGAGCCTGCGTGTCGTCGTACCAGCGGCAAGGATAAGGGAAGCCGGCATCAAGGTGCGGACTTCCGGCCGCCGCGAATTCGCATCGCGGCGACCGGCAGGCTCAGCGCCCGGTAAACAGCCGGGTCAACCGGCGAAACAGGCCCGGCTTTTTCGGATGGGCATGCTCGACGGCCTTGCCCGAGGTCACCGCAACCTGTCGCGACGGCCGGTTGTGGCCGGTGCCCACGGACTCGGCCGCGTTGCGCTCGCGCGGCGGGCGACGCTCGCCCCGCGGCGCGCGATTGCCCTCGGCAACCGCGGGCTGGTGACCCGTCGTCTCGACGCCATCGGTCGGCGCACCGTCGCGGCGGCGATTGCGGCCACCGCGACGACGACGCGGCTTGCGCACGCCCTCGGCGGCAACGCTGCCGTCCGTCGAGACCGCTTCCGTCTTGTGCACGGTCACGGCAACCGGCTGCTCGGTCACGGCGGCGCCGTCGACCGCGGCCGGCCGGCGTTCGCGCGGTGGACGCGCGGCGCCACGGCTGTTCCCGCCGCGCTCGCCGCCACGACCGGAGGCCCCGCCATGCCGTGGCTTCTCGCCCGGCCGCGGCGGCACCACGTCGCCGAACGCGGCGCTGTCAGCGGCGGCATTCGCGGCGAATTCGGCATCGATCGCGCGCGGCTTCGGCATCACCAGCAGTTCCGGCTCCATCGCCGCGACCGGGATGCTCTGCCCGATGTAGGCCTCGATGTCCGGCAGCGACATCGCGTACAGGTCGCAGGCGAAGCTGATCGCGTCGCCCTCGGCACCGAGCCGCGCGGTGCGGCCGATGCGGTGCACGTAATCCTCGGCCTCGTGCGGCAGGTCGTAGTTGAAGACGTGGCTGACCGCCGGGATGTGCAGGCCGCGCGCGGCCACGTCGGTGGCCACCAGGATGTCCAGCTGGCCGTCCTGGAAACGCTGCAGCAGCTTCTGCCGCTTCAGCTGCGGCACGTCGCCGGAAAT
Organism: Rhodanobacter sp. B2A1Ga4; assembly: GCF_018101315.1. Lineage (NCBI taxonomy): Bacteria > Pseudomonadati > Pseudomonadota > Gammaproteobacteria > Lysobacterales > Rhodanobacteraceae > Rhodanobacter > Rhodanobacter sp. B2A1Ga4. Next base: position 429,132 of record NZ_JADBJR010000003.1, read on the forward strand.
CGCGCCGACGCGGCAGCCGTGGCGCTTGACGCGCTCGGTGATGCGTTCGGCGGCGGCCTTGGTGTTGACGAAGATGATGCTGCGCGACGGCTGGTGCCGGTCGATAAGGTTCAGCAGCAGCGGCATCTTCTCTTCCTTGGCCGGGAAGTAGACCAGCTGGCGCACCTTGTCGGCGGTGACGTTGTCGCTCTCCACCACCAGCTTTTCGGCCTCGTGCATGTGCTCGTAGGCCAGCTCCAGCACGCGATGGCTCAGCGTGGCGGAGAACAGCAGCACCTGGCGCTGCTCGCGCGGCGGCAGCTTGCGGAAGATGAAGCGCACGTCCTTGATGAAGCCGAGGTCGAACATGCGGTCGGCCTCGTCGATCACCATCACCTCGACGCTGTTGAGGCTGAACACCCCTTGCTTGTGGTAGTCGAGCAGGCGGCCGGGGGTGGCGATGATGATGTCGCAGCCGTCCTTCAGCTGCTGGCGCTGCTTGTCGTAGTCGACACCGCCGTAGATCAGCGCGCTGCGCAGGCCGGTGTGGCGGCCGATCGCCTTGGCGTCCTTGTCGATCTGGATGGCCAGTTCGCGAGTGGGCGCGATCACCAGTGCGCGCGGGTCCGAATCCTTGCGCTCGGCCACCGCCGGGGTGGTCAGCAGGCGGTTCATCAGCGCGACCAGGAAGGCGCAGGTCTTGCCGGTGCCGGTCTGCGCCTGGCCGGCGACGTCGCGCCCGGCCAGCGCCGGCGCCAGGGTCATTTCCTGGATCGGCGTGCAACGGGTGAAGCCGCTGTCGTCCAGGCCCTGCTGCAGCAGCGGATGAAGATCGAAGTTGGCGAAGAAAGTGTCGGTGAGTACGGTTTGTGACATATGCGGAATGGGTAACCTTGCCTGACGGCGGCGTGATGCGCTGCACCCGCTCCAGCGGCCGAAGATCGGCGCGAAACGGTGCAGGACGGGTGCGCGGTGCGCAGCGAAGCGTTCAATCTCGGGGTCGACAAGGTCGCGCCGCGGCGTGCGACGCCGGATTTGACGGCGGTCCGACGGATGGCCCGGAAGGTCACCCTTGAATCGTGCCCGGAGTTGCGCTGGAATGAATGTCTGCCGCCCTGGCAAGACCTGTTCCGGCTCAACCCGCGCTTCGTGGGCGCCTGAGTGTAGCCGATGACGGCCCTGCCCGTCGTCACTCCTTGTTTTTCCGTCCCGACCACCCCATTGTTTTCGACCTGCCAGTTCTGGCCCCAGCCACGGAGATGCCCGGTGAGCGACCTGATTACCCATGTGAACGACGACGCCTTCGAACAGCAGGTGCTCAAATCCGAAACCCCCGTGCTGCTGGATTTCTGGGCGGAATGGTGCGGCCCGTGCAAGGCCATCGCGCCGATGCTGGACGAGATTGCCCAGCAGTACGAAGGCAAGCTGCGCATCGTCAAGGTCAACATCGACCAGAACCAGCAGACCCCGCGGGCCTATGGCGTGCGCGGCATCCCGACCCTGATGGTGTTCAAGAACGGCAAGGTCGAGGCGACCCAGATCGGCGCCGTCAGCAAGGGCCAGCTGACCCAGATGATCGACAAGGCCATCTGATCCACCCGTTGCAAACCCGCTGTCCGCCGCCTGCCCGGCCCCGTCCGGCAGGCTCGCGAGGCTTTACGCCGATACGCGGCGGGTGCTAGATTCATCGCGTCCGTCGGGACAGTCCTGTCCCCTTGCGCCTTCCGCGCGACGCACACCCTCCCTCCTGTAATTCAACGGCGCCCCGCGAGGATTGCCCGTGTCCGATACCGAAAACCGAACCCCGAACGACGCCCCGGGCGCCGACGCCAGGCCTGTTGCCGAAAACAAACCCGAGCCGCGCCCCCGCGCGCCGCGCCGCACGGCCGCCGCGATCGCGGCGGCGAGCGCCGGGAAGGCGACGGCCGCCGACAGCCCTGCCACGCCAGCACCGGCGTCGACGCAGGCTCCCGCAGTGCAGGTACCGGTAGCGGCCAGCCTGCCGGCGGCAGCGCGCCCCGTACAGGAGCCGCGCGAGTTCACTGCCCAGTCCGCCCCGAACCAGGACTCACCGCAAGCCCAGCCGAATCCGGGCCAGGTGCAGAGCCCGAACCAGGCGCAGAACCCGAACCAGGGCCAGAACCCGAACAATGGCGGCCGTGAAGGTCGCGAAGGTCGTGGCCGGCGCCGCCGCAACGAGCGCGGCGGCAACCCGAACCCACAGCAGCAGGGACGTCAGCAGCATCCGCGTCCGAACCCGAACGGCCTGCCGGTGGACGACGACAACGCCGATCCCGGCAGCAACGACCGGGTGATCAACCTCACCGAACTCAAGCGCATGCGCGCGCCGCAGCTGCTGGAGTTCGCCGAGTCGCTGGGCGTGTACGAAGGCGTCGCCCGCGCGCGCAAGCAGGACGTGATCTTCAACGTGCTCAAGGCGCACGCCCGCTCCGGCGGCGGCATCTGGGCCGAAGGCGTGCTGGAAATTTTGCAGGATGGCTTCGGCTTCCTGCGCTCGGCCGACGAGTCCTACCTGGCCGGTCCGGACGACATCTACGTGTCGCCCAGCCAGATCCGCCGCTTCAACCTGCGCACCGGCGACTACATCACCGGTCGCGTGCGTCACCCGAAGGAAGGCGAGCGCTACTTCGCCATGCTGCGCGTCGACGACATCAACGGCGATCCGCCGGAGGCGTCGAAGAACAAGATGCTGTTCGAGAACCTCACCCCGCTGTTCCCGCGCAAGGCGTTCAAGCTGGAGCGCGGCAACGGTTCGAGCGAGGACATCACCGGCCGCATCCTCGACCTGATCGCGCCGATCGGCAAGGGCCAGCGCGGCCTGATCGTCTCCCAGCCGAAGTCCGGCAAGACGATGATGCTGCAGAACATCGCCCAGGCGATCCAGTACAACCATCCCGAAGCGCACCTGATCATGCTGCTGATCGACGAGCGCCCGGAAGAGGTGACCGAGATCGCCCGCACCGTGCGCGCCGAGGTAATCAGCTCGACCTTCGACGAGCCGGCGGTGCGTCACGTGCAGGTCGCCGAGATGGTGATCGAGCGGGCCAAGCGCCTGGTCGAGCACAAGAAGGACGTGATCATCCTGCTCGACTCGATCACTCGCCTGGCGCGCGCCTACAACACCGTGATCCCCAGCTCCGGCAAGGTGCTCACCGGCGGCGTCGACGCCAACGCGCTGCAGCGTCCGAAGCGTTTCTTCGGCGCCGCGCGCAACGTCGAGGAAGGCGGCAGCCTGACCATCATCGCCACCGCGCTGACCGAAACCGGCAGCAAGATGGACGAGGTGATCTACGAGGAGTTCAAGGGCACCGGCAACATGGAAGTGCACCTGTCCCGGCGCATCTCCGAGAAGCGCGTCTACCCGGCGATCGACATCAACCGCTCCGGCACCCGCCGCGAAGACCTGCTGATCGAGCCGGACATGCTGGCCAAGATCTGGATCCTGCGCAAGCTGCTGCACCCGATGGACGAGCTGGCCGCGATGGAATTCATGCTCGACAAGATGAAGAACACCAAGTCCAACGACGAGTTCTTCAATTCGATGAAGCGCTGAAGAGCAGGGCCGGCCTCGCCGGCCCTGTTTGTTTGTGGCGGTGACTTCGGGCGATGTCCGGGCCATCGGCTTGGCGGCGAAAAGGATCTTCGTGACCCACCTCCCTCGTTCCGCACCATTCGGCGAACACGCCAACAATTTCGACGGGCTGCGGCTGGTCGCCTCGCTGATGGTGCTGGCCTCGCACCAGTTCGTGCTGCTCGGCCTGCATGAAGCCACGCTGGCCGAGGGCATGACGCTCGGCTCGATCGCGGTCGCGATGTTCTTCACCATGAGTGGCTACCTGGTCACCGAGAGCTGGTACCACGACCCGCACATCATGCGTTTCGCCATGCGCCGGTTCCTGCGCATCTGGCCTGCACTGATCGTCGCCACGCTGGTCATCGTGGTTGCCGGAGCTGTGCTCACCACCTTGCCGCTGCACGAGTACTTGGGCCGCGAGACCCGCCGCTTCATCACCTTCAATGCCCAGTTGCGCGCCTACTACACGCTGCCGGGCGTATTCGTCACGACGCCGGCCAACGCCATCCTGTCGGCGGTCAATGGCAGCTGGTGGACGATACCCCTGGAGGCGAAATGCTATGCCTATGTCGCCGTGCTTGGCGCCATCGGCCTGCGCCGGAGGATCTTCAGCCTGCTCGCGCTGCTCGTGGTCGCGGTGATGTACGCCAAGACGCTGCCCGGGCACTCCCGTGACAACAGCTTCGACAACCTCTGCTATTTCTACACGGTGTTCTTCCTTGGCGGCGTCTGCGCGCGCCAGTACGCCGTCGAGATCGGCCGGCGGCGCCTGATCGTAGCGGTTGCCGTGGCGGCCTGCCTGCTGGCTGCCGCCCTGCTGCAACACGCACGACTGGCGCAATGGGCGGTGCTGGTGCCGTTCACCCTGTGGTTCGGACACCAAGCCACGCCAGGCCTGCGTTCCGCAGCCCGGTTCGGCGACCTGTCCTACGGCGCGTATCTGTACGCCTACTTCGTGCAGCAGCTCAGCGTGCACCTGTGGCCGGCGACGCCTTCGTACCTGGCCACGGCAGCCGTGGCCGCCGTCATCACCCTGCTGGCCGCATGGTGCTCGTGGCATGCGGTGGAGGCTCCGGCGCTGTCACTGAAACGGCGACTTCGTGCCTGGTTCCCCGACTCCGCTCATTGACGACGCGGCGCGAGGTGCGGCTGATCCGCCGCAGGATACATTCGGCCGCATGGCGTTGGGAGTCCGCTGCACGTGACATCATGAAAAGCCGACTCCGGGTCGGCCCTTGCTCGCGGGCTTGTGACTTGTGACGATTTCGGCTGGAATCAGCCAACGCTTGGACAGGGATGCCACTCAATGTTTGTCCGCTTTGCGCTCATCGTGCTCGGGATGTTGCTGGTCAACAGCGCCATTGCCGACGGACTGCCAATACCGCCCCAGCCATGTGCTTCCCAGTGGAACACGATGGGTCGGAAGGCTTACCAACTTGGCGCAATGAATGCCTCCCCCGAGATCGCCAGACTCATGGTGAATGCGGGTGATGGCAAGCTCGACGAAGTCCGCAGGCAATTGCGCGCCATGCCTTCGGCAGATGCTTCGCGCTGGCGGCAAGCCGCCATGATCACCGCCGTCTGGGCCGGGCAGTCTGGAACGGTCGATGCCCTTCTTTACGATGGCGCAGATGCCAACGCCGTTGCGCAGATACCCAATTTCGGCAAAGCCACCATGGATCAGATGAAGGCGCTCGATCCGCAACTGTTCAGGATGGCCGAAAAAACGGGAGCCGTGGACGAGGGTGCATCGAGAACGTCGGGGCCGGCTCTGTCCATCGCGGTCGAATGCGGAGACGTCGCCACGGTGAACGTCCTGCTACATCACCAGGCCGATGCGAAACCGCGTCCGGCAACCGGCACGGCCGATGTATTGCTGTGGGCCACGGTGCAAGGCGAGGCCGACATCGTTCAAGCCTTGCTCGATCATGGCGCCGATCCCTGCATGGACGATCGCCGCATCACCCAGGCCCACCGCAAGCATCCGGATCGACCCGTACATACCCTGGCGCAAATCGGTACGCGTGCCCGTCTTCCCGTCGCCCTGGTGGCCCGTCTTCGCTGCCCGGCCATCGCCCCCACGCACTGAGTGCATACCTGGTTGATCCAGCTCAGGGCGCGATCCCGCGTGCGCGGCTCTAATGGCCCCGCATTCCACGAGACCCCTTTTCGTCGACATGCGTCGCCCCCATAGTGTCGGCTCCCCCAGCGAGGCCTTGCCCGTGTCCATACCCAGTGCCGTGAAGAGCACCCCGATCCAGGGCCGCCAGCAGCTTGCCGACTACCTCGCCGCCGGCGAGAAGCCGCGCGAGGCGTGGCGCATCGGCACCGAGCACGAGAAATTCGGCTTCCGCACCGACGACCTGCGCCCGCCCACCTTCGAGGGCGAGCGTGGCATCAAGCTGCTGCTGGAAAACATCGCCACCCGCTACGGCTGGGAGGTGGCGCGTGAGGGCGAGAACCCGGTGGCGCTGTCGCGCGACAAGGCCTCGATCACGCTGGAACCGGCCGGCCAATTGGAGTTGTCCGGCGCGCCGCTGGAGACAATCCACCAGACTTGCTGCGAGGTGAACTCGCACCTGGAGGAAGTCCGCTCGGTCGCCGACGGCATGGGCTTGGGTTTCCTCGGCATGGGCTTCCAGCCGAAGTGGCGGCGCGACGAGATGCCGTGGATGCCCAAGGGCCGCTACAAGATCATGCGCGAATACATGCCCAAGGTCGGCTCGCTCGGCCTGGACATGATGACGCGCACCTGCACGGTGCAGGTGAACCTGGATTTCTCGTCCGAAGCGGACATGATCAAGAAGTTCCGCGTCGGCCTCGCGCTGCAACCGATCGCCACCGCGCTGTTCGCCGATTCGCCGTTCACCGAAGGACGTCCAAACGGCTATCTGTCGTACCGCTCGCAGATCTGGACCGACACCGATCCGGACCGCACCGGCATGCTCGACTTCGTGTTCGCCGACGGCTTCGGCTACGAGCGCTACGTCGACTACATCCTCGACGTGCCGATGTACTTCAGCTACCAGGACGGTAGCTACATCGACCTGGCCGGGCAGGACTTCAAGCGCTTCCTGGCCGGCGAGCTGCCCACCCTGCCGGGCGTGCACGCGACCATGAAGGACTTCGCCGACCACCTCACCACCGCCTTCCCCGAGGTGCGCCTGAAGCAATACCTGGAAATGCGCGGCGCCGACGGCGGCCCGTGGAACCGGCTGTGCGCGCTGCCCGCGTTCTGGGTTGGTCTGCTGTACGACGACGAAGCGCTGAACGCGGCGTGGGACCTGGTCAAGGACTTCAGCCGCGAGGAACGCCATGCCCTGCGCGACGGCGTGCCGAAGTACGCGCTGAAGCTGCCCTTCCGTGGCGGCATGGTGCGCGACCTCGCCGAGGAAGCGCTGAAGATCGCCAGCCACGGCCTCAAGCGCCGCGCCCGCCTCAACCGCCACGGCGCCGACGAAAGCATCTTCCTCGAGCCGATGATCGAGATCGTGCAAGCCAACCAGACCCCGGCCGAGCGCAAGCTGGAGCTGTTCCACGGCCCCTGGCACGGCAGTGTCGATCCGGTGTTCCGCGAGTTCGCCTACTGAGCTGCCCAAGCCAGGAGTGAGCCCTGCTCTCGCCCCCTCCCCTGCAAGCAGGGGAGGGCCGGGGTGGGGTCGCTCTTGCTGGACACGTTCGACGCGTTCGTGCGTCTCGTCAAAAAGTGGTCTGTTCTACCAGCGACCACGCTATCGATTCACCGGCGCGCATCGGCTTGCAGGTGGATCCACCCAGCGGATATTCGTCCGGCACGATCCACGGCGTGCGCTCGAGCGCGATGCGATCCGTGTTGCGCGGCAGGCGATAGAAATCCGGGCCGTGGAAGCTGGCGAACGCTTCGAGCCGATCCAGCCAACCCGCCTGCTCGAACGCCTCGGCATACAGCTCCAGCGCCGCATGGGCGGTGTAGAGCCCCGCGCAGCCGCAGCTTGTCTCCTTCGCTTCGCGCGGATGCGGCGCGCTGTCGGTGCCAAGGAAGAAGTGTGGGTCTCCGCTGGTGGCCGCTTCCAGCAGCGCGCTGCGATGCGCCTCGCGCTTGAGGATCGGCGCGCAGTAGTTGTGCGTACGGATGCCACCCTCGAACAGCGCATTGCGGTTGAGCAGCAGGTGATGCGCGGTGATGGTGGCCGCCACGTTGGCCGGCGCGCCGCGGATGAACTCGGCCGCGTCGCGGGTGGTGATGTGTTCCAGCACCATGCGCAACGCCGGGAAGCGCTCGCGCAGCGGCAGCAGGTGACGCTCGATGAATACCCGCTCGCGGTCGAAGATGTCGATGGCCGGATCGGTGACCTCGCCGTGCAACAGCAGCGGCAACTCGTGCTTCTCCATCGCCTCGATCACGCGGTACACCTGCGACAGCTCGCGCACGCCGGAATCGGAATTGGTGGTGGCGCCGGCCGGGTAGTACTTCACTGCGAACACGCTGCCGCTGGCCTTGGCGCGCGCGATTTCCTCCACTGGCGTGTTCTCGGTGAGGTACAGCGTCATCAGCGGCTGGAAGCGCGAACCCGCCGGCAGGCTCGCGAGAATGCGCCGACGATAGGCCTCCGCCTGCGCCACCGTGGTTACCGGCGGCTTCAGGTTCGGCATCACGATGGCGCGGGCGAACCGCCGCGCGGTGTGGCCGACCACCGAGGCCAGCGCGTCGCCATCGCGGAGATGGAGGTGCCAGTCGTCGGGGCGGGTGATTTCGAGGCGGGTGGGGGTCATGCGTTCCGGGCTCGGGTTTGCGATCGGAGATGACAATGGTATCGCGCGAGCGCCTCGGACTTGCGCATCCCGATCGGTCATTGTGAAAAGCAGCGCTTCACCCTCCTGCGGAGGGCAGGCATTCCTCTTTAGCTAGCTTAGCTAGATGACTCGTCATGGAAGCTGGTTTGGCCTCATGCCATCAACATAGTTTGGTGGCATCTTGTTGTCATCAACGCGGAAGACCAGCATGTAGGTTCTGAACCAACGGGGCAATTCCTTTTTCATTACATACTTTTTGACGGACCTGACGACCGCCATATTGACCGCAACGTTTCCGGACGACTCGACCACGCGCACGTCAACCGGATGGCCATCACCACCAATTGAAAATACGACCCTTGCACACTCGGGGGTGCCGCCCGGAGTAGGAAATTCGCCAACCAGCGAGTCCAGCGGTGCGTCATGCAAAATCATCGCCCGGGTCTTTTCGACGATGGCCCTGTTTTCCTGAAGACCACATCCCCCGCGACCCACACCACGGTGAGTTATCTGAGCCAGCAATATCAGATGGGCCAATAGCATCAGACATCCCCAACACCGCAAACCTTACGAACTGATGGTAGCCCGGCATGCCGTACCACGAGGGCCTACCATTTTCATTTCCACCCGTCCAAAAGGCCCCAGGGAGTCGATTTGCCCTGCTGCTTCCCCGCCTCGACTACTCTCCGCGCAGCCAGCGCGCCGCGTCGACGGCGTAGTAGGTGAGAATCGCGTCGGCGCCGGCGCGCTTGAACGCAGTGAGCGACTCCAGCACCACCGCCTTCTCGTCCAGCCAGCCATTCATCGACGCGGCCTTCAGCATCGCGTATTCGCCCGACACCTGGTACACGAAGGTGGGCGCTCCGAAGGTGTCTTTCACCCGCCGCAGCACGTCGAGGTACGGCATGCCCGGCTTCACCATCACCGCGTCGGCGCCTTCGAGCAGGTCCAGTTCGATCTCGCGCAGGGCCTCGTCGCTGTTGCCCACGTCCATCTGGTAGGTGTGCTTGTTGCCCTTGCCGAGGTTCGCCGACGAACCGACCGCGTCGCGGAACGGACCGTAGAACGCGGAGGCGTATTTCGCCGAATAGGCGAGGATGCGGGTATGGATGTGGCCGCCCTCTTCCAGCGCCTCGCGGATGGAGCCGATGCGGCCATCCATCATGTCCGACGGCGCCACGAAATCCATGCCGGCGTCGGCCTGTGCCAGCGACATCCTGATCAGCGCCGCGACGGTGGGCTCGTTCATCACGTAGCCGTCGGCGTCGATCAGGCCGTCCTGACCGTGGGTGGTGTACGGATCGAGCGCCACGTCGCCGATCAGGCCCAGCTCGGGATACTTCGCCTTCAGCGCGCGGGTGGCGCGGTGCATCAGGTTGTCCGGGTTCCACGCTTCGGCGGCATCGAGTGACTTCGCCTCGGCGGCGGGCGAGGGAAACAGCGCCAGCGCGGGGATGCCCAGGCGCACGCATTCGCCGGCCAGCTCCAGCAGCTCGTCGATGGAAAGGCGATCCACCCCCGGCATCGATGGCACCGCTTCGCGCTGGCCTTCGCCTTCGATCACGAACGCCACCATGATCAGGTCGCTGACCAGCAAGGTGTGCTCGCGCATCAGCGCGCGGGAGAAGGCATCGCGGCGCATGCGCCGCATGCGGGTGGCGGGAAAGCTCATGGCAAGGGTCTCGTGGGGCGGTATCCGGGGGGATTTTACGCCGTGCGGCCAGCAAAACACTGGACTAACCGCCGTGACGCCGGCAGGCTTGGCGCTTCACGCCGTCAGGAAGTTCCATGAGCCAGTCCAGCAACATCCCCACCCTGCTCGTCGATCTCGGCGGCACCAACGTCCGTTTCGGGGTGGCCGATCCATCGCGCGACCAGCCGCTGCTGACCGACAGCATCCGGCGCTACCGCGTGGCCGACCACGATTCGCTGGTCGAGACGGCGAAGCACTACCTCGCCGACACCGGCCTCAAGGTGAGCCGCGCGATCGTGGCCGCGGCCGGACGCATCGTCGACGGCGAGACGGTCAAGGTCACCAACAATCCGTGGGCGATCTCGGCGCAACAAACCGCCAGCGCGTTGGGTCTGGAATACGTGCACCTGGTCAACGACTTCGCGGCGCAGAGCATGGCGGTGACCTTGTTGCAGGGCGACGACCTGGTCGACGTAGGCACGGTGCCGCGCCCGGTGGTGGGCGCCGCGAATGAGCAGACCTTCGCCATCGTCGGCCCCGGCACCGGCCTGGGCGTCGGCGGCCTGCTGGTGCGCGGCGGCCATTGCAGCGTGTTGCAGACCGAAGGTGGTCACGCCGGCTTCGCCGCGCATACGCCGGAGGACATCGCCATCCTCGACTACCTCAACCACAAGTTCGGCCGCGTCTCCAACGAGCGGCTGATCTGCGGCCAGGGTTTGGTGAACCTGTACGACGCGATCTGCCACATGGTCGGCGCGACGCCCGACGCGCTCAAGCCGGAGGACATCACCGCCCGCGCGAAGGACGGCAGCTGCTCGCTGTGCACGCGCACGGTGGAAACCTTCGCCGGCATCTTCGGCAGCGTCGCCGGCGACCTGGTGCTCACGCTCGGCGCCTGGAACGGCGTCTACCTCACCGGCGGGCTGATCCCGATCCTGCTGCCGTGGCTGGAACGCGGCCGCTTCCGCGAGCGCTTCGAGACCAAGGGCCGCTTCCGCGACATCATGGAGAAGGTACCGACCCAGGCGATCATGAACCCCGAACCGGGCCTGCTCGGCGCGGCGGCACTGGCAGTGCTGGAGTCGGGGCGCTCGTTGCTGCCGCGCGACTGAACCGGGAGAACCGCCATGCCCCGCCGCGACACCGCCTTCCTGTTCGACCTCGACGGCACCCTGATCGACAGCGTCTACCAGCACGTGCTGGCGTGGAAGGAAGCGCTGGACCGGGAGGGCGTGGAGCTGCCGGTGTGGCGCATCCACCGCAAGATCGGCATGAGCGGTGGACTGTTCGCCAACATCCTGTTGCGCGAAACCGGGCTGGCGATCACCGCGGACCGCCTCGACCGCCTGCGCCAATGGCACGCCGAGGCGTTCAACCGGCAGCATGCGCAAGGTTCCGTACGGCCGCTGCCTGGCGCACGCGAGCTGCTGGCCTATCTCACCGAACAGCAGATCCCGTGGGCGATCGCCACCAGCGGCCGGATGGAAACGGCGGCGCCCAACCTGGCGGCGCTCGGCGTCGACCCGACGCAGGTACCGGTGGTGACGCGCGACCAGGTACGCCACGCCAAGCCCGACCCGGACCTGTTCCTGGCTGCCGCCGAACGCCTCGGCGTGGACATCCAGCAATCGCTGGTGATCGGCGACAGCGTGTGGGACATGCTCGCCGCGCAGCGCGCCCGCGCGCTCGGCGTGGGTCTGCTCTCCGGCGGCTACGGCCACGCCGAACTGCAGCAATCCGGCGCGTTCCGCGTGTACGGCGACCCGGCCGACCTGTTGTGGCACATCGACGAAGTGGCCGCGCGCGACTGAGTGGCTGACCACCTACGCTGAACCGCGCGCCGCGCATCATGAAAAATTAATCACCCGCGCATGGGCCCGCGCTAGGCTCCGTGGCAGTCGCCCACGGAGCCTCCCATGTACCGCCTCGTCGCCAGCCTGCCGCTTGCCCTGCTGCTCGCCGCGTGCTCGCCTTCGCCGGCACCGCCGCCATCCGGCAGCACCAGCCAGTCCACGCCGACGAACGTGGCACTGGGCTCGCCCGAATGGTATGCGTGGGTCGATCGTTCCCTGCACATCGGCGACGACGGCCATGGCCCGGAACATGGCTCGGACGCATGGAACCGGGCGGTGCAGGACAAGCTGGATCAGGAAGCACCGCAGTCGAAACCCGGCTCGCCGGAGTGGCAGCAGTCGGTGGACGCGCTGCTGCGCACGCGGCTGCGGCCGTCGTGACGCGAAGGCTCAGCCCGGCGCCAGCAGCGCGTCCAGGTCGCCTTCGTCGAAGCTGAGTTTCTCGCGGCTGCCGCCGCCTTCGAGCACCGCGGCGGCCAGTTCGGCCTTGCGTTCCTTCAGCTGCTCGATGCGCTCTTCCACCGTGCCGGAGGTGATCAGGCGGAACACGAACACCGGCTTGTCCTGGCCGATGCGGTGGGCGCGGTCGCTGGCCTGCGCCTCGGCGGCGGGGTTCCACCACGGGTCGTAATGGATCACGGTGTCGGCGGCGGTGAGGTTGAGGCCCACGCCGCCGGCCTTGAGCGAGAGCAGGAACAGCGGCACCTCGCCGTTCTGGAAGCGCTGCACCGGCTCGGCGCGGTCGCGGGTGTCGCCGGTGAGGGTGACGTAGCGGATGCGTCGGCGGTCCAGCTCGGCGGCGATCAGCTTCAGCATGCCGGTGAACTGCGAGAACAACAGCACCTTGCGGCCTTCGTCGAGCAGCGCCGGCAGCATGTCCATCAGCAGCTCGAACTTGGCCGATTCGTGCACGCCGCGCGCCGCCTCCAATTTGACCAGCCGTGGATCGCAGCAGACCTGCCGCAATTTCAGCAATGCGTCGAGCACCACGATGCCGGAGTGCGCGATGCCGCGTTGGGCGATCACTTCGCGCAGCTCTTCGGCCAGCGACAGGCGCAGGCCTTCGTAGAGATCGCGCTGGCGGCCTTCCAGCACCACGCGGCGGGTGATCTCGGTCTTCGGCGGCAGTTCCTTCGCCACCTGCGCCTTGCTCCGGCGCAGGATGAACGGCGCGATGCGCAGGTTCAGCCGCTGCTGGCACTCCTCGTCATGCTGCTTCTCGATCGGGATGCGGTAGAAGCGGCGGAACGCACCCTCGTCGCCGAGCAGGCCCGGCACCGCCAGATCCACCTGCGACCACAACTCGCCCAGGTGGTTTTCCAGCGGTGTGCCGGTGAGGCAGACGTAGCGCGGCGTGCGCAGGCTGAGCAGCGCGCGGCGTGCCTGCGTGCGCGGGTTCTTCACCTGCTGCGCCTCGTCCAGCACGATCAGCGCGAACGGCTGCTTGCGCAGCGCGACCACGTCGCGCGGCAGCAGCGCGTAGCTGGTCAACACGATGTCCTGCGCGCCCAGCTGGGCGAATTCCTCGGCACGCTGCGGCCCGTGCAGGGTCAGTACGTGCAGCATCGGCGCGAAGCGCGCGATCTCCGACTGCCAGTTCGGGATCAGGCTGGTCGGCACCACGATCAGCGCCGGCTGGGTCAGCACGCCGCCCTGTTTCAGGGACATCAGGTGGGTGATCAGCTGCAGCGTCTTGCCCAGGCCCATGTCGTCGGCGAGCACGCCACCGACGCCGGCTTCGGCCAGTGCGTTCAGCCAGCGCAGGCCTTCGCGCTGGTACGGCCGCAGCTCGACGGTGAGCCCGTCGGGCACCGCGTCGCTGGCGCGTGCGGCGGCGTCGCGCAGACGCGCGGTGAAACCGAGCAACGGCTCGGCGGCCTCCAGCGTGCCGTCGCCAGGCATCGCCGCGGCCAGCTCCTCCAGCCGACCGGCCTGCACCCGCGGCAGGTGCAGCTTCTTGCGCGGCTTCTCCAGGTATTCGGCCAGCGGCGCCAGCAGCCCGCGCAATTCCTTCAGGCGCACCGGCACGCGCCGGCGCGCATCGACCGGCGCGTACCACACCGCGTCTTCGGGTTCGTTCGGCGCCGGGCTGAGGTTCAGTTGATGCTCGGCCAGCGCCTGCGCCACCGCGGGCAGCAGGTTGTGCCGCTGGCCGTCCAGTTCGATGCCGATCTCCAGGTCGAACGCGTGATCGTCGGTGTCTTCCACCGCCTGGCCGTACCAGTGCACCGGGCCTTCCAGCACTTCGAACGGGAAGCTCGGCGCGTATTCGACCTGGAAATTCTCCGCCTCGAGTTTCGGCCGCAGCGCCAGCCAGCGCGCCGGCGTGTTGACCTCCAGCGCGCCGGCGTAGCCGGTGCCGGGAAACAGCCAGGCGTCGTCGGGCAAGGTCTCGGCCACGTCCCACGGCAGGCCTTCGGTATCCACGCCGGGGGTGAGTCCGGCGCGCTCGAGCTGCTCCATCGCGCTGAGTTCCTCGGCGCGGCGACGGGTGATCTCGACCAGCTGGCCGTTGCGCACGCGCCGCACCAGCGGCTCGCCGCCGCGGGCGGGCAGCCGCTCGCCGGCGTAGTCGAAGGCCAGCCGCGCATAACCGAGCGGCGGCGTGCCGGCGGCCAGCCGCGCGTGCCGGGTCAATGCATGCAGGGTCAGCACCGGTTTCGGCGCCAGCGCCGAGCGGCGCACCTCACCGAACACCAGCGGCAGCGGTACCCGCGTGGCCAGCCGGCTGCCGGCCAGGCGGTTGCGCAGGCGGCGACCGTGCTCGTGCTTCAGCGGCGGCAGCTCCAGCCAGCGGGTTTCCTCGACGGCGGCGTCGAAGCGGCCCACGGTGGCGCGCTCGGCGTCGAGGTACCACAGCCCGTCGATGCGCAGCAGGCGCTGGCTGTGCGGCAGCACCGGCAGCAGGCGCTGGCTGCCGTCCGCTTCCAGCTGCCAGTGCCAGTTGAGCTGGTGCGATTTGCCGCGCGACAGCCGCAGCCCGGCCAGGCCGCCGAGGAAACACGGCGCGGTATCCAGGATCTCGGCCAGCAGGGTATCGCCGACGTGGCCGCCGAGGCGCGCATAGCTGCGGCCCTTGCGCACGCTCTGCGGCAAACCCAGCATGGTCGCGGCCAGGCGCTGCTCGTGCGGTTGCAGCGGCGACTGCGCCAGGTGCCGGCTGTCCAGCGGCACCGGCCGCACGTAGCGACCATGCTCGGCCGCCGCCAGCAGCACCGGCGCGACGTCCAGCCGGGCGAATGCAGCGCCTTCTTCGGGCATCACTTCCAGGAAGAAACCGAGCACGCCGTGCTCGTCGGCCACCGCCGGCTTCGGTGCGGCCAGCAGCCGCCGCCATGCCTGCGGCAGGGCTTCGTCCTCACCGGAAGGCGCGCTGGCGACGTGCTGTTTTTCGTCCGGTTGCTGCATGCGCATGCGATCCGTGGCGACGACCAAAACATTGAGCTTAGCAGCGCAGGGGCACGATGCGATGGTCGCAAACGCACCCGGGCCAAAGCGCCCGGGCGCGCAGCGAATGGCTCAGGCGGCGCCGAACAGGCCTTGTGGATATTCCGGCTTCTGCTCGCGCGCCATCAGCGCCTTGAGTCCGTCGGCCGGAGTGACTTCGCCGTGCAGCACGGCGCGCACGCCGGCGCTGATCGGCAGGTCCAGGCCGTGCTTGTCGGCCAGCCGCGCCACCTCGTCGGCAGTGAGGATGCTTTCCACCACCTGGCCGATCCGGCGCACCGCCTCGTCGATCGCCACGCCCTGGCCCAGCGCCAGGCCGAGCCGGCGGTTGCGCGAGAGGTCACCGGTGCAGGTCAGTACCAGGTCGCCGAGGCCGGACAGGCCGATCAGCGTCTCCGGTCGCGCGCCCAGCGCCACGCCCAGGCGCAGCATCTCGTTCATGCCGCGCGTGATCAGCCCGGCACGGGCGTTCAGGCCCAGCTGCATGCCGTCGGCAATGCCGGTGGCCACCGCCAGCACGTTCTTCATCGCGCCACCGAGCTCAGCGCCGAGCACGTCGCCGCCGGAATACGCGCGCAGGTTCGGCGCATGCAGCAGGGCGGCCAGTTGCTGCGCGAACGCCGCGTCGTCCGAATGCACGGTGACCGCGCTGGGCAGGCCGGCGGCCACTTCCTTGGCGAACGACGGCCCGGTGACCACCGCCGCGGGATGACCGGGCAGCCGCTCGGCCACCAGCTCGTGCAGGAAGCGGCCGGTGCCCGGCTCGAAGCCCTTGGTCGCCCAGGCGATCGCGGTGCCCGGATCGAGCAGCGGCGCCAGCTCGGCCAGCATCGTGGCAAATGCGTGGCTGGGCACCACGATCAGCACGATGCCGGCGCCGCGCACGGCGGCGGCCAGGTCGGCTTCATAGTTCAGCTGCGCCGGCAACTCGACATCCGGCAGATAGCGCTGGTTGCGGCGGCTGGCCGCCATCGCCGCCAGCGCCTCGCGGTCGCGCCCCCACAGCGTGCTCGACACGCCGTTGCGCGCGGCAAGTGCGGCAAGCGCCGTCCCCCAGGAGCCGGCGCCGAGGACGGTCAGCTTCGGGTTTTCAGGCATGGACACGGCTCAGCTGTTGAGCATGGCCGGGGCGGCGTCGCCGCCCATCGCGCGGCGCTGCTGTTCGGCGAACAGCGCGTCGAAGTTGATCGGCTGCAGCAGGAACGGCGGGAAGCCGCCTTCCAGCACCAGCGAGGAGATCACCTGGCGCGCATACGGGAACAGCAGGTTCGGGCAGTAGCTGCCGATGATCCCGGCATGGTCCACCTCGTTGAAGCCGGCGATGCCGAACAGGCCGGCCTGCTCCACTTCAGCCAGGTAGGCGGTACGCTGGCCGATGGTGCAGGTCAGGGTGAGGCTGAGCACCACTTCGTACAGGTCGTTGCCCAGGTCGGTGGCCTTCTGGCCCAGGTTCAGCTGCACTTGTGGCTGCTCGTTCTCGCCGATCTCCTGGAAGATCTGCGGCGCGTTCGGCGCCTCGAAGGACACGTCCTTCACGTAGATCTTCTGCATCACCAGCTGCGGCTGACTGGCCTGGCCGTTGGCCTGGTCGTTGGTGATCTCTTGTGCCATCGGGAGTTCCTCGGGTCTGGGTCGTGTGTATAAAAGAGACCGATTGTTCCATACATCCCCGCGGTGCGCACGCCGGCTGGCGCTGGCGAAACGCCGCAAGATTGCGCACAGCCTTGTTTTTCTGCGAGAATACGCGGCTCGCCTCTGTCGACCCGGTGCTTCCGGGCGGTCCGCCACGCGGTACGGACCTCACGATCATGCGTTGCGACAACTCCAGCATCGCGTGGCGCATGGCGCCGCTGGGCCGATCTCACCCTGGCCAACGGGTGTCAATCAAGAATTACGGAGGTCGTCATGGCCCGTGTATGTCAAGTCACCGGTAAGGGTGTGCAGAGCGGCAACAACGTCTCGCACGCCAACAACCGTACCCGTCGCCGCTGGTTGCCGAACCTGCATGAGCGTCGTTTCTGGGTGCCCAGCGAGAACCGCTGGATCAAGCTGCGCGTTTCCAACAACGCCCTGCGCACGATCGACAAGAATGGCATCGAGGCCGTGATTGCCGAGATGCGCGCCCGCGGCGAAAAGGTCTGAGGATTGAGCCATGGCTAACAAATCGCAAGACAAGATCCGCATGATCTCCTCGGCCGGCACCGGCCACTTCTACACCACGCAGAAGAACAAGAAGAACACGCCGGAAAAGTTCGAGTTCAAGAAGTACGATCCGGTCGTGCGCAAGCACGTGATCTACAAGGAAGGCAAGATCAAGTGACGTCCTGACCCGTCCGCGCTCCGCGCGGCGGCTCTGTCAGAACGTCATCCCTGCGAAGGCAGGGATCGCTTCGGCTCTTGCACCTGCATCTGCTGCAGCGACGCGACACCTCAAAGGAAAACCCGCCCATGTGGCGGGTTTTCTTTTGCCCGTCGGTCGGGGTGGGGACCACTCCTCCACGTCAGCCGACCGGTCATCCGCCCCATCCGCGCCCCTCAAAAACAAAACCCGCCATCGGGCGGGTTCTGTGGGTGCAAGCCTTGTATTGCGACGTTCAGGCGGTCGCGACGCTGTAGCCCTTGAGCCGCTGCGCGAATTCCTGCAACGAGCGAATACCGCTCTCCTCGGCCTCGTGGATCCACTGCTGCAGGCCCTTCAGCGCCTGCTCGGCGCCGCGCTGCTCCATCAGTGCCACCAGGCGGGTGCGGAAATCGCACACGGTCTTCAGGGTCGGACGCCTGGCCAGCACCGCCTGCATGCGCTCGCGGCCTTCGTTGTCCAGCCAGCGGCCGCCGTCGGCCAGCGCACGACGCAGGCGACGCGGCATCGACTTGATGCTCTCGCCGGCGTGCTGCGCCTCCTCGCCAAGGGTCGGCACGATCACCGCGCGGTAATAGTCGGTCATCGCCTGGAAGCGATGGGTCAGCACGGCTTTCAGCGTTTCCGCATCGGGCAGGCGCACGTTCGGG
Organism: Rhodanobacter sp. B2A1Ga4; assembly: GCF_018101315.1. Lineage (NCBI taxonomy): Bacteria > Pseudomonadati > Pseudomonadota > Gammaproteobacteria > Lysobacterales > Rhodanobacteraceae > Rhodanobacter > Rhodanobacter sp. B2A1Ga4. The sequence goes on from NZ_JADBJR010000003.1 coordinate 447,481, forward strand.
CGCACATCCAGCGATGGCGCCACGCGCAGCACCTTGGCCAGGCCGACCGCCCGCAGGCCACAGATCGCCGCCCAGCCGATGTCGAACTCCCACTTGCGCAGCGCGAACTTGGCCGAGCTGGGGAACGCGTGGTGGTTGTTGTGCAGTTCCTCACCGCCGATCCAGAAACCCCACGGGATCAGGTTGCGCGCAGTGTCGGCGCTCTCGAAATTGCGGTAGCCGGCCCAGTGGCCGATGCCGTTGACGAAGCCGGCGGCCCAGAACGGAATCCACACCATCTGCACCGCCCACAGCGCGGCACCGATCACGCCGAACAGCGCGATGCTGATCAGCAGCATCAGGGTCGGGCCCCAGTACGGGTGCGCGCCGTAGACGTTGTGCTCGACCCAGTCGTCCGGCGTGCCGCGACCGTACTGCTCCATGTCCTGCTTCGACTCGCAGGCATCGCGGTACAGCGAGACACCGTCCCAGAACACCTTCTTGATGCCGTAGATCATCGGGCTGTGCGGGTCTTCCTCGGTCTCGACCTTGGCGTGGTGCTTGCGATGCACCGCCACCCACTCGCGCGTGACCATGCCGGTGGTCAGCCAGCCCCAGAAACGGAAGAAATGCGCCAGCACCGGGTGGAAATCCACGCCGCGATGGGTCTGGCTGCGGTGCAGGTACAGCGTCACCGTGAAGATGGTGAGCTGGGTCACGATCAGCATGTAGACCAGCATCTGGCCCCAGCTTGCGCCGGTGAGACCGTCATTCAGGAAATTGAGTACAGCGTCGAGCATGGAAAGCACCGGGTGAGGGATGGAGGCAGTGTAGATCGGGGGTTTCCATACCCGCCAGCACGGCGAACCACGAATCATAGCAGCCGGTCAAGAGCCGGACGCTAAGGTGACGTTATCCACGTCCGTGGCGTGCGCCTGTTGTTTAACGATGGGGGCGCCGTGACAATCACGCAATGACTTCGCCCCCTGCCGATTCATCCCGTACCGTCCTGCGCCTGCACCGGCTCAGCCGCCGCCGCGCCGGCCGCGCCGCCGTGCAGGATCTCAACCTGGAGCTGCAAGGCGGCCAGGTGATGGGCCTGCTGGGCGTGAACGGCGCCGGCAAATCGACCACCTTGTCGATGATCGCCGGCGCGCTGCGCCCCGACAGCGGCGGCATCGAGCTGAACGGCGAGGATTTCCTGGAACACCCGGAACAGGCCCGCACGCAGATCGGCTGGCTGCCGGAACGCGCGCCGGTGTGGGCCGAGCTCAGCGTCGAGGAGCATCTGGACGCACACGGCCGCCTGCGCGGATTGAACGGCGCCACGCTGCGCCAGGCGCGCAGCGCGATCATCGAGCGTCTGGAACTGCAACCACTAGCCCGGCGCCTGGCCGGCGTGCTGTCGCAGGGCCAGCGCCAGCGCCTCGGCCTGGCCTGCGCGCTGCTGCATCGTCCCGCCCTGCTGGTGCTGGACGAGCCGGCCAACGCGCTCGATCCGGTCCAGGTCGCCGCGCTGCGCGCATTGATCCGCGAGCAGGCCGCAGCCGGCACCGCGGTGATCCTGTCCACCCACCTGCTGGCCGAGGTCACCGCGGTGTGCGACCGCGTGGCGATCCTGCACGAAGGCACGCTGCGACACGATGGTCCGGTGCGCGCCGACGACCACGCAGCGCTGGAGAAAACCTTCTTCGGCATCGCGATGAACGGCAACACCGCACCGGCGCGCGCCGCATGAGCGGCGCTCTCGTGAACACCGTCGCCGTGACGCGGCTGGAATGGCGCCGGCTGCTGGTGCGGCCGCTGGCCTGGGTGCTGGCGGCGCTGACCCTGGCCTGGCTGGCATGGAACTTCACCCTGCTGCTGGGCAGTTTCCTGGCCGGGCAGATCCAGCGCGCCGCGCTGCCGGACGGTCCCGGCTTCATCGACCTGGTCGGTGTGCCGCTGCTGGGCCAGCTGGCCCAGCTGGCGTTCCTGGTGGTGCCGCTGCTCACCATGTCGACGCTCGCCGGCGAGCGCCGCAACGGCACCCTGCCGCTGCTGTTCGCCGCGGGCGTGCCGGCCTGGCGCATCGTGCTGGGCAAGTACCTGGCCGTGCTGGGCTGGCTGCTGCTGTGGCTGGTGCTGACCCTGGCGATGCCGCTGACGCTGATGCACGCCACCCACTTCGACTGGGGCAAGCTGGCCGCCGCTACGCTGGGCCTGGCGCTGATGCTGGCGGCGCTGGCCGCGGTCGGCGTGGCCTGTTCGAGTTTCGCCTCGCATCCGGCGCTGGCCGCCGCCGCCGCGCTGGTGATCGCGCTGGCGCTGTGGAGCGTGAACCTGGGCGCGCAGATGGCCGGTGTCAACGGCGGTGCGATCAACTGGCTGGCGATGAGCACGCACCTGCAGCCGCTGCTGCGCGGACTGGTCTCCAGCGCCGACCTCGTCTGGTTCGCGCTGCTGGTCGCGCTGGCGCTGGCGCTGGCCACGCGCCGGCTGGCGACCGACAAGGAGCGCAACTGATGGGCGCGCTGTTCAGACGTCTGGACGGCTGGTTGTTCGCGCTGCTGCTGGTCCTGGCGGCTGCGGCGATCGGATACCTCGGCACGCGCTACGCGCACCAGGCCGACTGGACCGCCAACGGCCGCACCAGCCTGTCGGCGGAAAGCCGCGCGGTGCTGGCCCGTCTCGATGGCCCGGTGGAGATCGTCAGCTACGCCAACCCGCAGGGCAATCTGCGCCAGACCGTGGCCGGCTTCCTGCAGCGCTACCAGGCGGTGAAGCCGGATCTGACGCTGCGCTTCGTCGATCCGCAGCTGGACCCGGCGAAGATGCGCGAGCTGGGCATCACCGTCGACGGCGCGTTGATCCTGCACTACAAGGATCGCGAGCAGCGGCTGGACGAGCTGTCCGAACGCAGCCTCACCAATGCGCTGGAACGGCTGCTGCGCGGCAGCGACCGCATCGTGGCCTTCGTCACCGGCGACGGCGAACGGCGCGCCGACGGCCAGGCCAACGCCGACCTCGGCACCTTCATCACCCAGCTGGAAGCGCGCGGCATGCGCGCGGTGCCGCTGAATTTCGCGCAAGTGACGGCGGTGCCCGAGCACACCGACCTGGTGGTGCTGGCCAGCCCGAGCCTGGCGCTGCCGCCGGCCGCGGTGCAGGCGCTGGTCGCCTACGTGCAGAACGGCGGCAACCTGTTGTGGCTGAGCGAGCCGTCCAACGACGACCTCGGCCTCGCGCCGCTGGCCGCCGCGCTCGGCGTGCGCGTGCTGCCGGGCGTGCTGGTCGACGGTTCCGGCGCCGCGCTGGGCCTGGGCGACCCACGCCTGATCGCGCTGGGCAGCTACCCGCCGCAGGCCATCACGCGCGGCTTCACGCTGACCACGCTGTTCCCGCAGGCTTCCGCGCTGGCCCAGCTGAGCCAGGGTGACTGGGCGGTCAAGCCGTTCCTGCGCTCCGGCGCGCAGAGCTGGACCGAGTTCCAGCCGATCGACAACAGCAAACCCTCGGACATCCACTACGACGCCGATGCCGGCGAGCTGAAGGGCCCGCTGGACTTCGGCTTCGCGCTGAGCCGGCTGTCGCCCAGCCCGGACAAGAGCGAGCAGCGTGCGGTGGTGATCGGCGACGGCGACTTCCTGTCCAACACCTTCCTCGGCAACGGCGGCAACCGTGCGCTGGGCGAGCGCGTATTCGACTGGCTGCTGGGCGATGACAAGCTGGTCCAGCTGCCGCCGCGTGGTGCACCGGACCGGCTGCTGGAAATCTCGCAGGCCGAGTTGAATGTACTGAGCATCGGTTTCCTGGTCGTGCTGCCGTTGTTGTTGCTGCTGGTCGGCGGCCTGATCGCTTGGCGTCGGCGTCGGCGCTGAGCGATGAAACGCGCTATCCGCCAGCGCCTGCTCCTGTTGCTCGCCGTAGCGGCCCTGCTGGTGCTGGCCGCCTGGCAATGGCAGCGTGATGCGCGCGGCGAGACCGGCAACCTCACCGCGCTCGACCCGGCCGGCATCGGCCGCATCGCGCTGAGCTTGCCCGGCGCGCCGACGCTGCATTACGAAAAACGCGACGGCCACTGGTGGCGTACCGACGGCACGCCGACGCGCGCCATCGACGCCCGGCTCAGCGATCTCGCCAACACCGCCGCCGCGCCCGTACTGAGCTGGCGCCCGGCCAGCGATTTCGAACCGGCGAAGATCGGGCTGGCGCCGCCGCGCGCCGTGCTCACGCTGGACGGCCAGCCGCTGGAATTCGGCGAGGCCTCGGTCACCGGCCCGCAGCATTACGTGCGCGTGGGCCAGCGCATCGCGCTGGTATCGTCGCGCTACGTGCCGCGCTCGCCGGCGACGGCGACCACCGAGCTGCACTGAGCCGCGGGGTCACGCCTTGCCCGAACTGCCCGAAGTCGAAACCACCCGCCGCGGCATCGCGCCGTACGTGGTCGGCCGCCGCGTCACCGGCGTGATCCTGCGCCGGCCCGACCTGCGCTGGCCGATCCCGCCGGAGATCAGCGAGCTGCTGCCCGGCCAGCGCATCGACGCGGTGGAGCGCCGCGCGAAATACCTGCTGCTGCACACCGAGGCCGGCAGCGCACTGCTGCACCTGGGCATGACCGGTGTGCTGCGTATGCTGCCGCCGGACGCGCCGGTGGGCAAGCACGACCACGTCGACATCGCACTGGAGCGCACGAGCGCGCAGGCACCACGCATCCTGCGCTTCACCGATCCGCGCCGCTTCGGCTGCCTGCTGTGGCAGCCGCCCGGCACTATCCACGAACTGCTTGCCGGGCTCGGCCCCGAGCCGCTCACCGACGCCTTCGACGGCGACCTGCTGTGGCAGCGCTCGCGCGGCCGCACGGCGGCGGTGAAACTGTTCCTGATGGACAACGCGATCGTCGTCGGCGTGGGCAACATCTACGCCAGCGAGGCGCTGTTTCGCGCCGGCATCGACCCACGCAAGCCAGCCGGCAGCATCTCGCGGGCGCGCTACGCACGGCTGGCCGCCGAGGTGAAGCACTTGCTGGCCTGGGCCATCGAACGCGGCGGTACCACCCTGCGCGACTTCCTCAACCCCGACGGCGCCCCAGGCTACTTCTTCCGCGAGCTGATGGTCTACGGCCGCACCGGCGAGCCGTGCCACGTCTGCAGCACGCAGATCCGGCAAGTCACACTGGGACAGCGCTCCACGTTCTGGTGCCCGCACTGCCAGCACTGAACCGGCGACTCACTCCGCCCAGCGGAACTCGATGTGGGTGTTGTTGAACTCGGGGTCGTCGAGGCTGCCGCCCGGCTGCGCCACCAGGCCACCGGGGATGCCCTCGACGTCGAGTTGCTGGCCGGCGCTGAAGTGCGCGCCCAGCGAGAGCAGTTCCACCAGTTTCTCGCACAGCACGCCGGCGCGGTCGAGATCGCGCTCGGGTACGTGGCGCAGGCTGAGGTCGGGGCGGCCGAACTTGCGCATGCCGCGGGTGTGCACCCAGGAGCGGTCGCCGCCCTCGTCGCTGCGCAGGATCAGCACGTGGTTGCGCGGCGGCGCGCCGTCCTTGACCAGATAGTGGTGACGCCAGTGCTCGGCGTCGAACAGGGTGAGGATCTGCGGGTCGAGGATCGCGCTGCCGCCCACGTCGAGCATGCCGGCCAGCACGCCCAGCGTGTCGCGCAGGTAGTCGAGGCTGGCGCCGTCCTTGAGCACGCCGCGTACCACCAGCACCTCGGGCGCGATGCGCGCCTGCTCGTACGCCTCGGGCGTGTCTTCCTGGATCAGCCGGCCCAGTGCGCCGTTCAGCGGATAGCCCTCCCACTGGCGCAGCACGGCGTTCTGGAAGCGCTGGATCTCCACGCCCGCGGGCAGGCCGGGGCTGCCGTAGCGCGGCGATGGGATCAGCAGCTCCAGCTCGAACTTGCCGAACACGTAGAACTGCAGCACCACCTCGTCTTCGCCGGGTTGCCAGTACGGCCGCGGCCAGCTGGCGGGGGGAGTGACTTCGCTCATGCGGATTCCTTGGTGGCTCGGTTCATTCGCGCTCGCCCAGCGGCAGCACGGTCTGCTGCAGCTCGATGCGGCCGGTGCCCTCGCTGATCTTCTTGAACTCGGCGCGGCTCACCGAGACATAGCGTTCGTTGCCGCCGATCTCAACCTGCGGGCCGTCGGTGACGGCGCGGCCGTGCTCGTCCACGCGCACCACCATGGTGGCCTTGCGCCCGGTGTGGCAGATCGTCTTGATCTCCTGCAACTCGTCGGCCCAGGCCAGCAGGTAGCGGCTGCCCTCGAACAGCTCGCCGCGGAAATCGGTGCGCAGGCCGAATGCCAGCACCGGGATGCCCAGCCGGTCAACCACGTCGCTGAGCTGCCACACCTGCGCCTTGGCGAGGAACTGCGCCTCATCGACGAACACGCAGTGCAGCGGGCCGTGCGCGGCGATGTCGGCCTCCACCAGCGCCAGCAGGTCCTCGTCGCCGGGGAAGCGCCGCGCGGCCGCCTTCAGGCCGATCCGCGAGGCGACCACGCCTTCGCCGTAGCGGCTGTCCAGCGCCGGCGTGAGGATCAGCGTGCGCATGCCGCGCTCGTGGTAGTTGTACGCGCTCTGCAGCAGCGTGGTGGTCTTGCCGGCGTTCATCGCCGAGTAATAGAAATAGAGCTTGGCCATGGTGCGCGTTCGGTTGAAGACCATGCATGGTAGCGCGACAGCCGGGTGTCGATGGCTTGCCTGAAGGCACAAGAGCTTCCCATCCCAACCCTCCCCTGCGAGCAGGGGAGGGAGCACACGTCAGGCCTTGTCCGGCGGCGCGTTGCCGCCGGTGAACGACGCGCGCGCCTGGGCCAGGCGGTCGCGGCGTTCGGCGCGGCTGCGGCGCCAGTCGCGCAGGACGCCCATCGCGTAGACAAGCTTGAACAGCTGCAGCCGCCACAGCACCTTCGGCGTGTCGAACAGGTCGCCGGCGAGCATCGAGATCACGGCCTGTTCCAGCTGCCAGGTGTTGCGCGGCGAACGGAGCATCTGCCGCATCACCGGCCCGTTGAAGCGGTGGATGAAGAACGCGAAGCGGGCCATGCCCTTGCGCTGGCGCTGCTCCAGCCGGCGCAGCAGGGTCCGCTCGCGCCGCGGTTCGCGCAACGCCGCATCGACCACCTCGACGGCCCGCTCCGCACCGTCCATCGCCAGGTACACGCCGGAGGAAAACACCGGGTCGAGGAAGGCGAACGCATCGCCCACCAGCACCCAGCCCGGACCGCCCATGCGGGTCGAGTCGTAAGAATAGTTGCCGGTGACATGCACCTCGTTGCCGATCAGCCCGGCCTGCTCGACGCGCCGCCACAGCGCCGGATTGAGTTTCAGCGTGTCGATCAGGAATTCCACCGTGCGTCCCCTGCGCTGCTTCAGGTACTCCGGCTGGCACACCGCGCCCACGCTCATCACTCCGTCGGGCAGCGGGATCATCCACATCCAGCCGTGTTCGAACCGGTAGATGCTGACGTTGCCGGCATCTTCGCCGTTGCGGCGGTTGGCGCCGCGAAAATGGCCGAAGATCGCCGCGCTCTGGTGCTGCGCGTTCCTGCGTCGCAGTTTCTTCTTCGTCGCCAGCAGCGCGTCGCGGCCGCTGGCGTCCACCACGTAGCGCGCCTGGATCACGTAGTCGCGGCCGTCGTCGGTACGCACGTCCAGCCGGCTCGCGCGCGGGCCGCGCTGCTCCACGCGCAGCACTTCGTGCCCTTCACGCGCGTCGGCGCCGGATTCGCGCGCGTGCTGGTACAGCATCTCATCGAAATCCTGGCGCCACACCTGGTACGCGTGCGGCGGGCTTTGCCCGATCGCGCGGGCGAACGCGTAGACGTTGTAGCCGCGCGCGTTGTCGGCCTCGAAATCCGCGCCGGACTTGAACACGCCCAGCTCGCGCACCTTGTCCAGCACGCCGAGGCGCTCGAACACCGGCAGGTTCATCGGCAGCAGCGACTCGCCGATATGGAAGCGCGGGTGATGCGCCTTCTCCAGCGCGATCACCTTGTAGCCGCGGCGCGCCAGCAGCGCCGCCGCGGTGCTGCCGCCGGGGCCGCCGCCGATCACCGCCACGTCGCACTGTTCGAGTTCCGGTTCCGTCATGCCGTTCCCCGCTGGCTGCCGTGCGGCCGATTATCGCCGAAGCGGACTGGGGCGCCAGCGGTGCTCTGTTACCATCGGGCACCGCCTCATCCCGTCTTCCGATCCATGCTCAATCCGCAACAACTGGCCGCCGTCGAACACTGCGACAGCCCGCTGCTGGTGCTGGCCGGCGCCGGTTCCGGCAAGACCAGCGTGATCACCCAGAAGATCGCGCACCTGATCCAGCGCCGCAAGCTGGCACCGTCGAAAATCGCCGCGATCACCTTCACCAACAAGGCCGCGCGCGAGATGCGCGAGCGCGTGGCGAAGCTGGTCAGCAGCGAGGATGCCGCCGCGCTCACGGTGAGCACGTTCCACGCGCTGGGGCTGAAGTTCCTGCAGATCGAGCACGCCCGCGCCGGCCTGCGCCGCGGCTTCTCGGTGCTGGACGCGGACGACAGCGGCGGCATCGTCAAGGAGCTGGCGCCGAAAGGCGCCAAGCCCGACGCGCTGTTCGGCCTGCGCAACCTGCTCAGCCGCGCCAAGAACGGCGGCCTGTCGCCGGAGGAGGCGCTGGCCGCCGCGCGCAGCCCGCGCGAGCTGGAGGCGGCGACCATCTACGACCTGTACCAGCAGCGCCTGAGCGCCTTCAACGCGGTGGACTTCGACGACCTGATCCGGCTGCCGCTGCGCATCCTGGAAAGCGATGCCGAGTGCCGCGACGCCTGGCGCGAGCGCCTGCGTTACCTGCTGGTGGACGAGTACCAGGACACCAACGACGCGCAGTACCGCCTGCTGAAGGCGCTGACCGGCGAGCGCGGCGGCATCACCTGCGTGGGCGACGACGACCAGTCGATCTACGCCTGGCGCGGCGCCAACCCGGAGAACATCGACCAGCTCGGCCGCGACTGGCCGAACCTGCGCGTGATCAAGCTGGAACAGAACTACCGTTGCGGCAAGCGCATCCTGCGCGCGGCGAATGCGCTGATCGCGCACAACCCGCACAGCCACGAAAAGAAGCTGTGGAGCGAGCACCCCGAAGGCGCGCCGATCCGCGTGCTGGAATGCAAGGAGGCCGAGCACGAGGCCGAGCGCGTCGCCGCGATCGCCACCACCCTGGCCGAGAAGCACAAGGCGCGCTGGGACGACATGGCGATCCTGTACCGCGGCAACTTCCAGGCGCGGGTTCTTGAAAAAGCCTTGCGTCTGGCGCGCATTCCATACCACCTCACCGGCGCGCTGTCCTTCCTCGACCGCGCCGAGGTGAAGGACCTGCTGTGCTATCTGCGCCTGCTGACCAACCCCAGCGACGACGCCGCCTTCCTGCGCGTGGTCAACGTGCCGAAGCGCGAGATCGGCGCGACCACGCTGGAGAAGCTGGGCCAGCTCGCGCAGTCGCGCCACTCGTCCCTGCTCGACGCCACCCGCAGCGACGGCGTGCTGCGCCAGCTCACCCCGCGCCCGGCCGCCGCGCTGGCTTCGTTCGCGAACCTGCTGGACGAACTGCGCAGCGCCTCGCTGCACCAGAGCGCCGCCGACTTGGTCGAGCTGATCCTGAAACGCACCGGCTACGCCGCGCAGATCGCCGCCGGCACGCCCGACGCGACGGTGCGCGAACGCAAGCTGGGCAACCTCAAGGAACTGGCCGACTGGTTCCGCGCGATGCAGAAGGGGGGCAACACGGCCGGCGACCTCGCCTCGCAGCTGGCGCTGCTCAGCCACGCCGACCGCGACGAGCCCGGCAACGCGGTGCGCATGATGACGCTGCACGCGGCGAAGGGGCTGGAGTTCCGTTTCGTCTTCATCGTCGGCTGCGAGGACGGCACGCTGCCGCACGAGGGCGCGCTGGACGAAGGCCGCGTCGATGAGGAACGCCGACTGATGTACGTCGGCATCACCCGCGCCAAGGAACTGCTGACGCTGTCGTGGTCGGCGCAGACGAAACGCTACGGCGACATCCATCGCAACCAGCCCAGCCGCTTCCTGCACGAGCTGCCGCAGGCCGACCTGCACTGGCAGGGCAAGGACCCGGAAGCGGACAAGGAAGTGACCCGCGAGACCGCCGAGTCGCACATGGCGCGGATCAAGGCGATGCTGGCGGGCGGTTGAGTTGACGGCCCGGGACAAATGCATTCCAGTTCCCGCCACGACAGCCAGCCGCACGCGCCTGCCGGCGCCAGGGATTTCCATGACCGACCCGACCCGGGCCTATACCAGGCTCATCGAGGCATTCAACCAGAATGACTGGCCGCGGGTGCAGCAGCGTGCGGCGCAGCTTCTGCCGGTCCTGCCGCACGATCCGATCGTGCATTTCATGGCCGGCGTGGCCTGCATGCAGACGCAGCAGATGCCGCAGGCGCTGGACTGCCTGCTCAGGGCCACCCAGCTGGAACCCGGCCGCGCCGACTTCCTCGCGCAGTACGCGAGGGCGCTGGTCCTTGTCCGGCGGATGCGGGAAGCCCGGCTGGTCGCCGACGAGGCCATGAACTCCTCGCCCGGCGACCCGATGACACTGGAGGCGCTGGGCCTGGTCTACGCCCAGGTCCAGGCATTCGCGCAAGCGGCGGCGGTCTTCCGCCGCGCCGTGGCGCTCACGCCCGCGCAGGCTTCTTCCCGTTTCCATCTCGCCCATGCGCTGACGGCCATCGGCGACAGCGAGGGCGCCGAGCGCGAACTGGAGGCCGGCATCCGGCTCGAACCGGGCTACTGGAAAGCCCACCTCAACCTGGCCCAGCTGCGGCGGCAGGCCCCGACCACCAACCACCTCGAACGGCTGCAGTCGCTGCTGGCGCAGCACGGCAACGACATCGGCGCACGGCTCTACCTCAACCTGGCGCTGGCCAAGGAGTACGACGACACCGCCGATTATCCGAAAGCCTTCGGGCACCTGCTGCGCGGCAACGCGGCGGTACGCAGCCTGCGCCCCTATGCGGCCAGACAGGACGAGGCGATGTTCGATGCCCTGCTGCGCACCTTCCCCGCCGTGCACGACGCGCCGGCCGAGGGCGATCCCACCGCCGAGCCGATCTTCGTCATCGGCATGCCGCGCACCGGCACGACGCTGCTGGAACGCATCCTCTCCAGCCATCCGGACGTGTACGCCGCGGGCGAGCTGCAGAACTTCCCGACGGCGCTGCAGCAGGCCGCGGGTGGCCGGCTGCCGCTGCTGTTCGATCCGGACATCGCCGCCCGCACTACCGCCATCGACTGGCGACGGCTCGGCGCCACCTATCTCGCCAGCACCCGGCCCGCCACGGCAGAACGCCCGCGCTTCATCGACAAGCTGCCGCACAATTTCCTGTATGCCGGCTTCATCGCCCGTGCCCTGCCGAACGCCAGGATCGTCTGCCTGCGCCGCGATCCGCTGGACACCTGCCTCGGCAACTTCCGGCACTTCTTCGACCGGGAGTCGCCCTACTACGACTACTCCTACGACCTGCTCGACACCGGTCGGTATTACATCCAGTTCGAACGCCTGATGGCGCACTGGCGGAACGTGCTGCCCGGACGCATCCTGGAGCTGCCCTACGAATCGCTGGTGCAAGCGCCCGAGACGGCGGCGCGCCAGCTGCTGGCGTTCTGCGACCTGTCCTGGAACGACGCCTGCCTGCGCCCCGAGAACAACGCCACGCCGGTCAACACACCCCATGCCTGGCAGGTGCGCGCACCGATCTACGGCACCGCGATCGGCCGCTGGAAACACTACGAACCGCAATTGCTCGAGCTGCGCCAGCTGCTCGGCGAGGCCGGCATCGGGTTGCAGGACTGAACCGCCGCCCGGTGGCTCAGATCAGCTGCTCCGCCTCCAGTTCGCTCTTCAGGTACGCGTAGTAGATCGGCGCGGCGATCACACCGGGCAGGCCGAACGCGGCTTCCATCAGCAACATGGCGACCAGCAGCTCCCACGCGCGGGCACGGATCTGGGTGCCGACGATGCGCGCGTTGAGGAAGTACTCCAGCTTGTGGATCAGGATCAGGAACACCAGCGCAGCGATGCCCACGCCGAGCGACACCGACAAACCGGCCACGGCGATCGCGGTGTTGGAGATCAGGTTGCCGAGCACCGGCAGCAGGCCGACCACGAAGGTCACCACCACCAGGGTCTTGGCCAGCGGCACGTGGATACCCATCAGCGGCAGTACGCCGAGCAGGAAGATCGCGGTGAACAGGGTATTGATCAGCGAGATCTTGACCTGCGCGAACACGATGTTGTGGAACGCCTCGGCCAGGCGCTGGCAACGCAGGCTAAGTGCCCCCGCCAGCGGCCCCATCTGGTGCGCCGGGCGGGTCCGGCTGAGCGCCACGATCGCGCCCAGCACCAGGCCGATGATGATGTGCACGAACACCCGCACCGCGCCCTTGCCGGCCAGCTGCAACATGGCCGCATGCTTGCGCGCCAGCTCGATCGCGCCCACGCGCAGGTCGTCGACGCTGTCCGGCAGGTTGTTCACCAGGATCGGCGGCAGTTGCTGGCGCGCCTTCTCCACCAGCGGCATCAGCTGCTGCTGCCAGAGCAACTGGGGGTTGCCGATCTCGTTGTGGAACAGGCTGATCGCGCCCAGGATCAGCAGGATCAGCAGGCCCACCACCACCGCGCCCAGCACGGCCACCACCACCACCCGCGCGCGGTCGCCGGAAATGCGCCGGCCCAGCAGCGGGACCATCGCCTGCACCAGCTCGAACACCAGCAGGCCGGCCAGCAGCGCCGGCAGCAGGTGGATCTCGACGACCAGCAGCAGGGCCGCGGCCGTCAGCAGGTAACTCGCGTAACGGATGGCCGGCGAAGGCTCGCGCAGCGCGGGCAAGGGGGAATCCATGCGGGGACGAAGCCGTGGGTGCGGGCCGCCAGTCTGTCAGCAGCCCGCCCTTGCTGCCAGCCCTGCCACAGGGCTGTCGTAAACTCCGTTCACTGTTCGCCTCTTCATGTCCAGGGATTTCCCGATGTCATTCCGCCTGCCCACGACCCTGCTCGCGCTCGCCCTGCTGGCCGGCTGTGCCACCACGCCGCGTCAACCGGTGGCCGTGGCGCCGGCCGCACCGACGGCGCCGGCCGCCGTCGCCGCGAACGACAACCTCAATGCCGTGGCGTGGAGCCAGACCGCGATCGAGCACGACCTGATCTACCTGCAGACCTACCGCGATGCCCAGGCACGCCTGCTGGCGGCGCTGCACGACCGCCACTGGGACGCGCTGGGCAAGGGCGACCGCACTACGCCGCTCAAGGACCTGAGGCCGGCGGTGATCCTGGACATCGACGAGACCGTGCTGGACAACTCGCCGTTCGCCGCGCGCATGGTGCAGGGTAACCACGAATACAACGAGGCCGACTGGGCGGCCTGGTGCCGGGAGGAAAGCGCCCGCGCGCTGCCCGGCGCAGTCGAGTTCACCCGCTTCGCCGAGAAGCACGGCATCGCGGTGATCTACATCTCCAACCGCGCCAAGGACCTGGACCAGGCCACCTTGGCCAACCTGCGCAACGCCGGCTTGCCGGTCAGCGGCCCGCAATCGTTCCTGGGCCTGGGCACCGTGGTGGACGGCTGCGAGCAGGCCGGCAGCGAGAAGGGCTGCCGCCGCCAGCTGGTGGCGCAGCACTACCGCGTGCTGATGCAGTTCGGCGACCAGATCGGCGATTTCGTCGACGTCCTCGCCAATACCGCCGATGGCCGCCGCAAGGCCGTCGCCGACTACCTGCCGTGGATCGGCACACGCTGGTTCGTGTTGCCCAATCCCACCTACGGCTCCTGGGAACCGGCGCTGTTCAACAACGACTGGAGCGCCTCGCCCGAACAACGGCGCCGGCAGAAGGTCGAGGCGCTGCGAACCCAATGATTAATATCTATTAAAAACAATAATTTACAATATAAAACAAAAGCATTGCCTTAGCTTTAACGAGCAAGTAATATTTCGCCTGCCAACACCTGCTGACCAAGAGCTTTGCAGGCAAGGCCATTTCCCTTCCGGCTCTGCCGGATTTCCCCGCGAGGCCCGGCGCCCGCGGGGTTTTCTTTTTGGCAACGCAAAAACTTGCGCCCTACCCTTGTTTCGATGCCACCGCGGCCCTTACCCTGCGCGCTCACCCCGCCCCGCGGCGCCCTCCGCCCGCTACTTCACCGCGATAGCCCGCCGATGCGCCTTCCCTTCCTTCGCCACGCCATGCTGCCGCTGCTTGCCGCCCTGCTGCTGGGCGCCTGTCACGGCAAGGACGAGGCGGCGCAACCGGGCGGCAGCACGCCGGAGGCCGCGCTGCAGGCCTCGATCGAGCTGCTCAAGACCGGCGATTTCGACGCCCTGTGGAAGCACGCGTTGCCGCCGGCCGACTACGCGAACATGCGTGCCGACTGGAGCCTGCAGCAGCGCGACCTGCGGCCGCTCACCGCCGAGGACCGCACCCGCTTCAACGAGACGATGCAAAAGCTCACCGGCCCGGACGCGGAGAACCGGTTGCACGCCGAGCTGCAGCCGCAGCTGGCCGCGATGGAACGGCAATACAAGGACCAGTTGCCGGTGCTGATCAGCGTCGGCGACGCCATGTTGAAGAGCGCCGTCGCCCAGAGCCACACCCTCAGCGAGACGCAGAAGACCCAGGCCGGCAGCGTGATCGATGTACTCCTGCCGTGGGCGCAGCAGACGCCGTGGTTCGACCCGGCCAGGGCAAAACAGGCGGTCGGCGTGGCCGTGGCGACGGCGCGCAAGCTGGACCTGAAGAGCCCCGAGCAGCTGCGCGCGCTGGATTTCGACGCCACCATGGGCAAGTACACCGTCGGCTGGGGTGGCCTCAAGCAACTGCTGGCGATCTACGGCCTGTCGGTGGACGACACGCTGAATTCCGTCAAGCTCACTCCGCTCTCCAACAGCAACGGCCATGCCGTGGTGAAGGTCGACTACACCCTGCTCGGCAAGCCGCTGTCGACCGAAACGGCGCTGCTGCAGGAGAACGGCCGCTGGTACAGCGAGGACCTGCTGCGGAACGCGCGCCAGTCGCACCGCCAGCTGCAGCAGCAGGCGGCACCGGCCGGCGTCGCCAGCGCCGTAACGAAAGACTGAACGACGCAACCGTT
>NZ_JADBJR010000004.1:0-345976 GCF_018101315.1 Rhodanobacter sp. B2A1Ga4
GAGCGCGATGAGGTTCCGTTGCATGAGGTGGCTGTCGTCCATAACCGAGTACGGACAAGACTAGCCACGCGACCTGCGCACGCGACATTAAAATTGGGCGGTTTCTGGCCTAGTTTCGGGGCGCAACTGTTCCCAGAGGTCGGCCACCTCTTCCAACGTCTCGATGCTCATAGGTGCGCCGTAGAGGAATGTCTCATCCGCACCGGACTGCGTAGACGAGTCGGCGCTCAGATCGCCAGATCCTCGAATACGCAGGTCTGCCTCGGCAAGAGCGAATCCATCGCTGGTTTCCACGAACACGTTGAGCCGCTCCAGCGCCTTGTCCGACAGCTCGGTTGGTGCCCACAGGTGGCAGAAGCCCTCACCCCCGTTTCGGGCAACGCGCCCACGCAGCTGGTGCAGCGTGGTCAGTCCGTAGCGATCCGGCATCACAATGACGATGTAATAGAGATTGGCCAGCGAAATGCCAACCTCCACCACCGTCGTGGCGAGCAGGATCTCGGCATCCCCGTCGGCAATTGCCTGCAGCGCAGAAGCCTTCCCTTCGTCCTCGTCGTTGCCTGTGATCGCGCGGACGCGCCCGGGAAAGAGCTTTTCCCAGCGTGGGAGTGCCAACTCTACCGAGTGCCGCTCGTCGATTGCTCCACCCGGCGTGGACGGCTTGTTGGACTTGGCCATCGTGCCCTTGCTACCCACCTTGCGATCATCCGCTTCCTTCTTCGGATAGATCACCAGCACGGGGCGCTTGTTGATCACGGCCTCGCGGATCTGCCGGAACATCGGGCCGACCGAATCGTTGCCGACCCAGAGCTTCGTCTTGATGACCTTTTCCGAGTGGGTCTGCCGCAGTTCCGACACTTCGACCTGGCCGAGTCGCATCAGAGCCACCGTGCGCGGAATGCATGTCGCCGACATCTCCATCAGATGCGTCTGGGTCGCGAGATAGTGCTCGCGCTGGCCACGCGACCAGCGCTGTTGTTCGTCGACCACCACCAGGACAAACTCGCCGATCTTTCGCGTCAGCACCGCGCTGGTACCCACCACCACGCGGGACAGCGTCGGGTCGGCACCATCATCTTCGCCGGCGACCAGGCTTGTCGGCACCTCGGGGTAGACGGCAATGAAGCCATCGTAGAGCTGCTTGGCCAGAGGAAACGTAGGCGCCATGATCAAGACACGACCTGTGGGAAGATCAGACACGGCCGCCGCCAGGACGTGGCAGATCGCCGTCTTTCCACTGCCGACTTCACCACTGAGGATCGATCGCGTTTGGTACGGGCGCGCGAGCCGCTCACGCATATCCTCTACAGCTCGACGCTGATCGTCCGTCAGGCGGAACGGAAGGGACCGAATGCGATCGTCGAGCGTGGGAAGAACCAACGGCGTTGTCGGCTTCTGCTCGGCCGACCGCAGAGCACGCAGGCGCATGCCCAGCGCCGCAATGCGAATGTAGGCCGCTCGCGCGTGTTCGGCGTACGCGAGCGAGGCCGGCGCATGGATCTGCCAGAGGAGTTGTTCGAGCGACCACCCACCGCACCCCACTGCCTTCAGCACGGCTGGCATCGGCGCAAGGTCTGCCAACTGCTCGGCCAGGAAGGCGCTCGCCTTGTGCACCATGTGGGGCAGATAGCCGTGCACGATGGCGCGCACTTCCATACGCAGGTTGCCGGCTTTGCGCACGGGATATACCGGGCGCACGCGCCCTACCCATTCCGGCTCGATGACTTCGACGACAGTGATCCAGCGCGTGCCGCCGCGATCCTTGGCTTTGACGACACAGGCGAGCGTGCGTCCTTTGCCGATTCCCTTGACCGCGGCCGGATCGTCACCGAAGACCGCTGCTCTGAACGCACCACCCGTGTCGTCCTCCAGCAAGAAGGCGAATCGCGGCGGCCCCGAACTGCTCCGACTGGGCGTCGATTGGACGGTGGCCACGACGAAGGTAGCCTCCCCTTCCACAAGGAAAGAGAGATCTCGAACAGGGACGGTGAAGTCCTGGTAGGACTCGGGTACCAGAAGTGGCGTTTCCGAGGGTCGCGAAATGCCAAACGATCGCAGCGCCGCGTGAGCAGCACTACGCGGGCGATCCTCCGCGTTGGATGCAGCGGCAGCGTTCACTTGTCTCTCGTGTCCTGGTCGTCCTTGCGCCAGGGCGGCGGGACTTTGCGCGAAGTGATCAGGTGGAGCAGGCCTACTGCGGCACCGATCAGGAAGATGCTCATGACGGGCCCGACAGCCTTCGGCGCGTTGAGGAATAGATAGGCGAGAAGAAGCCCGAGAATGCCAAGAGGAATTGCAATCGACGGGTTGGTCAAAACTACACGCAGGAACGCTTTCATTGCGTCATGACTCCGTTCTTGTTACTGCCCTAAACAGATGTGGCCGATTGGTTTGAAACTCGGCCACAACTTTTTGTTTTAGCCGCGGGATATGCATTCCATTCCCCGAGACAGACATTCTCGAAAGTGTTAACAATCGGTTATCAGAAGGGCACATCGTCTGGAAATGACCCATTATCATGTCCCGTATTATCGGAATACCCGCCATTATTTCGCGATGAGCCATTACCACCACCCCCGGATTGGCCGTTTCCGTTGCGGTTTCCATAGCCGCTGTTGCCATTCCCATTGGAGCGGCCACCGTTACCGCCCTGATTGCTTTGGCGGCCAGCCTCCTGGCCACGATTGTTGCCATTGCCATTGCCATTGCCATTGCCATTGCCATTGCCGTTCCGGTTGGAATTGCCGTTGGCACGCTGCTGGTTGCCCTGGCTCGGTGCCCGGCGCTGGCCGTCGCCACCTTCTTGCTGCCCCGTCCCAAGCATCTGCATTTCGTTGGCAATGATGTCGGTCGCGTAGCGCTCGATACCTTCCTTGTCCGTGTACTTGTCGGTGCGCAGCTGGCCTTCGATGTAAACCTGTCGACCCTTGGTCAGATATTCGCCAGCGATTTCCGCCAACCGGCCGAACATTTTCACACGGTGCCACTCGGTGCGCTCCTGCTTCTCGCCGCTTTGCTTATCGGTCCATGATTCACTGGTGGCGACACTAATGCTCGTGATCGCGGTACCATTACCGGTGTGACGTGTTTCGGGATCATTTCCGAGATGCCCCACAATAATCACGCGATTTACGCCTTTGCTGCTCATGCTCTTTTTACTCCAAGTTAATCACTGAATTGGCAGACCGTGCTATGGCTGCGTTCGGTGTTGCTGCTCATACCCGGAAGGACGGGCGCTTTTGTGTTGCAGTACAAACATACCCGGCACATGGAGCTGCAAAAGTTATCATTGTTTTCAGTTTCCCCAGCCGTTCGAGGCACCCTGAGCGGATGCAGCGAATGGACCGGTGTGGTTCTGGCTTTGCTGCACAAGCTTCTGGTGTAGCGCGGTGGCCGCGGCCAGCACGTCCATGGCCTTCATGCCATTGAGCCTGGATCGCGCGCCATCCAGCAGACGCGCTTCCGTCAGCTCGGAAGGCTGGACGTGCTGTGCAACCAGTTGCTCGACGGGGATGCTGCCCACGATCAGCATCCGGACGGATTTCTGGAACACCCTGGCGTCGTGATCGGGCAGAGCGGCCGTGATGGCGTTGATGGACCCCACGAGCGCATCGGTGCTGCTCCCGTCGATCGCGATCTTGTAACCGGGAAGGTCAGGTGTCACCACGGGGACCACTTCGGGTTCCGGGGCGACCGCCGCTGGAGATACTGCCACCGCACCGTCGTTAGGCGACTGAATCGACGCGGGATCAGGAACGCGACCTTCCAACTGTGACTGGAACGCGCGCCACTCGGCAGCCGTAAACGTCCTGTTGGAGCTACGGTTGGCAGCATCGAGGAACTTCTGCTGGGCTGGCGTGACGAACCCGGCGTTGTCGCTGACTTTGGTGGCGTGGGTCGTTCCCAGTCGCACCGGCGCTGCGGTGTCACCCCACTCGGCCCGCATCCAGCCAAGCGCCGCGACCATGATGACAAGCAGTCCGATGGCACCACGCAGCGCCCACGATTCTGCTCGTACGGTCGCTGCAGTGTCCACAGGCTTGGCGGTCGGCGTTACCCGTGGCAGCGTCGTGGGGGGTGTGGGCGATGAACGTCGCCGGTAGGAGCGCTGGAATCGTTTTGAGGACGGCATGTAGGCTCCTTCGCTCAATCGGCGTTGTTGACGAATGTGGTCGGGTCGAAGTCGGTACCCCAGAGGCCTGCCCGGTGAGCCTTGGCCAGTTCCTGCACCATGTTGTAGTCGTTGGTGATACGCGGCTGCTGAAGCGCCCAACCTTCCTCGACCAGGTGCGACCCCAGATCGATGTAGCCGACAAAGCACCGCCCGATCGCGTGACCATTCAGATCCTGGCCCTTCGGATAGCAACCCACCTTGCGATCGCCAATGAAGTCACGCAGGGACTTGGTGGCCTCATCGCCGCAGAACCACTGGCGCGAGCCAGTGGTGCACTGGTAGTTGGTGGAGGGAATCTGGATCCCCCACAGGGTGAAGGCTTGCCCGCCGACCTCGACGGCATTGCCAGACAGAAGGCGTGGCGCACCGACAATTGCACCACGGCTGGCCATCGCCATGGTGACCCGATCGGCCGTGGGCTGGCGCACGTCGTCGTCCGCGGCAGCAGGCGCGGTGGTCTGGTCGCGAACAGTTGGCGTCGAGAAGATGTGCCCGAGCACGTCCTGAGCCGTCTGCCCGGCATTGGTACCACCGTCGGCCGTCGGAACGCCGCTGATGATTTGGCCCATGTGCTGGCGTAGGGCCGGGCGCGTTCTCAGCGCCAGCAACCCGAAGAAGATGAAGAGGCAGGCAAGTACGAGCGCTGCGACCATTCCCCGCTTTTGCGGTTTTACGTTCTTTGCCATGGACATCCCTGTGAGTGAGTTCCTGAGGGAAAGTCTAGGGCGCGCGAACCGAAGGACTTACCTTGAAACTCGGTCATTACACAGGCAATTGCGCGATACCTACCCGTCGAGCCGTGGATTTACCAGCGGCCCGTTGACCTGCAGTTTGGTACGCTGCTATCACGTTTGGCGGCGCTGTACTGGCATACTTCGCGTCATCTTCAGGGACAGACAGGATTCGCCTTGCCCCCATACCATCCCCCCCCTCGCGAGCGCGATGACCGGTTGGCACCTCCGACCACGGTCGAGGCATGGCACCTGGCCCACGTCCAGGCGCTTCAAGACGTCATCAAGGGCCTTGGTGCCATCGTCTCAGAGCCACATGAGAACCCCAAGGAACTGCTCGTGGGGGAGATCACCGCGCTGTCCGAACGCCTGGTTGCTCACTGGCGTTCCTTCTGCGATGCGGCATTGCTGCGAACGGACCGGGATATGTCGTTCCTCTTCAAGGAGCCGGCCCTCCCGGTCCGGATCGCGCTCTTGGCTGAAAAGCGCGCGATCGACATCACATGGGCGACGCCGGCACCTGACGACGACGCACCCTTCCTGCTTCCCGGCCGTCATGCGCTGGGCACCACGACGTTTGCCGAGCCTTCAAGCCCTTTCCAGGCCGTGCGGATCACGAAGCTCCCCCAGGACACGGTCTTTCTTCCGATTACCGAGCCGATGCACGCGGCCACTGCGGCGGTCGTTGAGGTCCTGCGGGCCATCGTTCGGGATATCGGCGACCACGTAAAGTCGGCACCGGACGAGCATGGCTGGGCACAGATGGCCTTTTTCGTAGCCTTCTACCAGCGGACGGTACGACTACTGGAGCAGGGACTTGGGGACGATGAGTTCCGCCAGTGGGATCGCGTGGTTCTTGAGCCGTCGAGCTTCGTCCAGATACCCAAGGCGATCGTGGCAAGCACCACGTCATCGAACGCGCTGCGCGTGCTTTCTGTTGGCATGGTCGCCCAGCTCTACGAGCGGTTGATGGTTACGGCCGAGCGCGAGCACGGGTCCAATCCCGGCATGCTGGTCGAGGTCGTGAGCCGCCAGCTCGTTCTGGCGCACCAGCAGCTGGCCTCCATCCTCGAGGGACACAATCACATCCTTTTGGCGACCTCGAACGCCATAGACGTCGACGCCGTCCCTGTGGTCATCATGCGGCCACAGCCCGGAGGCATTCCGGTGCTGGCCCTCATTCCAGCGTCGGCTGAAGTGCTGGGCGACCTGCTCGACGGGCCACCAAGCGCGTAGCCGTCAGCGCGCCCTTTTGCGTAGTTGGGAGACCACCCGGATCACGTCGGCACTGGGCACAGCAAACGACAGCGGCATCGAACTGCCGTGGTCCGCTTCGAAGATCTGCGCGTTGAGGCCAATCACCCGGCCATCCAGGTCGAGCAAGGGGCCGCCCGAGTTGCCGGGTGCCTCGGGAACGTCCGACTGGATGTACCGCACCGGATTGGCACCAGGTGCCTGGAGATTCCGGTGCAGCGCGCCGATCACGCCTTGCGTCACGGTACCCTCGAAACCGTACGGCGCACCAATGGCGAGCACCCACTGGCCCAGCTGAAGGTGTGTCGAGTCGCCCCAGCTGACCGCGGGCAGCGGTGCTTTGGCGTCGACATGCAGGAGCGCGACGTCAGTTTCGGCGTCAGCCCCAATCACCTGTGCTGGCACCGGAGTGTCCTGTCCCGACCCAGCGGCAAAGCGCACCAAGACGCGATTTGCACCGGCGACCACGTGCGCGCACGTCACGATGTCCCCGTCGGCCGTGACCACAAATCCGGAGCCACGAGGGGCCATGTCCGCCAACGAGATCCTGGTCTTCCCGCCTGCAGGACCATCGGGCATGTGTTCGGCCACGATGCTCACCACCGATGGCAGGCCCGATACCGAATGCTCGAACGACGGTGGCTGACCGACCAACGCGGCGCGAAGTGATTTGTCACGCGACCATGCCAATCCGTACAGCAGGATCGCCGCCAAGGCAGTCACGCCGGTGATGACGGCCCAGCCAGACGACCCCGAGCGAAGGCTCATGCTCTGGCCGCATTCGCCGAGTCGACGAGTTCATGCGCGCATTCGCTGCACAAGTCCGGCTCGGCCCAGCTGCAGCCTTCCGGGCAGGCGAAGTGTTCGGTACAACCGCAAACCCGGCACGCGCCGGTGGCCGAATGCAGCGGCGGTCGCAAGTCGGGCTTCACTTCGAAGTCCGGTATCGACGGATCTTCGGATGCCGCTGCGGCGTAGCGCGCCGCGAGGACGTTCGTGGGAAAGCGTTCGGCCCTGACGATGTCTACCACGTCGAAGCCACGGCCCCTGACACCCAGGTACTGGCCTACCGCCTGCTTCCGTTTGAGGATGAAACTGGCACGCATGGAAACCTCCTTGTCTCATCTGATGGTCTTGTCTGTAGGTTATCCGCCGGCACCCCACTGGGAGGCCTGAAACCCCGTCGAAATCGGCGGATTTTTGGACCCTTTTCGGTGTGGGTCGCGCCCGGACGCGCTCCGGGTGCAGCACACACAAGGCGGCTGCACCCGGGCTTTGACGCTACGCGGCTTCGGCAAGGCCCTTGTACTTCAGCTGGCTCAGGACGCAGTCGCCTTCGTCCTGATCGGCACGTTCGCGCAGGTAGACCGGCTGGTAGAGTGCGCCACCAACGTTGGCTACAAAAAGATATTCGACCTCGACGATCGCGCCAGACTCAGGAACGGTGTGGTTGGGCGGGATCGTGACGTTGCCCAGGGCGCGCCAGTTGCCCTCGTCATCCTTTGCCTCGACACGCACGCTCCGCTTGCCCACGTTGGGCGCGCGCACCCGTACCGTGGCCGACTGCACGAACTTGTACTTGTGCCAGTCCGCATCGGACGACTTCAGGCCTGCAACGTAGGCCGCACCGTTCCTCTTGAACACGATGCCCTCTCGGCGGGCTGCGCGCACGCGTTCGAGCAGCGCCCGCTTGTCCTGGGTCGTCAGCGCAACCCGCGTGAGCTTGACGTTGTCGCAGGTGGCGATCAGACGCGCGAGGACGGCGCGCCGGTTCACCAAGGGTTCTGGCCGCAGGTTGCGACCCTCATGCTCCATCACGTCCCACAGGTAGACCGTCTCGCCGATGATCTCGCCGTCCAGCACGGTACGTCCCTTGACGTTCCCTCCGATCTGCGCCCGGATGGCGGCATCCACCGTTTCGGGTAGCGGCACTCGCACGCCCTTGCGATTCACGCCGTAGACGGCGGTGCCACCCTCCGACGCCTCTACGACCAGGATGCGACGCTCACCGTCGTGCTTTTCCTCGGCGCTGTATTGAGGATCGAGCAGGTATTGATCCAGCTCGTCGTCGTCGATCGGATGCAACAGCATGGGGCGGATATCGGTGGCATCGAAGGCCTTCAGCGGCACATCGACCAGGCCTGCGACAACTTCGTCGCTGGTGACATACCCCTTCGCCAGCTTGGACTTCACCAGCTTCAGGTATTCGCGCATGGCGCGCTCATAGACCACGGGGGTCGTGATCTTGTCGGCGTCGTTCATCGTGCCGCCGATTGGCCCGTGCTGCGCCCTGAGTACCCAGCCATCACCGCTGGCAACCAGTTGCGCACGGTATTCCTTGTTGGAGGTTCCCTCCCGGCAGGTCAGACGGATGGACTGGGCGGCAGGCGTGGAAGATTGCAGGTTCATGTGATTACCTTTGGAAGTGATGGGAGAGGTGCCACGTGAGGTTTCGTCTCAGGCAGCGGCCTCGTCCTCTTCCTCCTCGACGCACTCCGCCATCCTTGCTTTCAGTTCCTCCGGTTCGCCACCCAAATACTGCTCACCACCGGCGACGGCGTCGGCCAGATCGCTCAGGTTGATCTGCGCGGTTTCGCAGGGGCCGTCCACGTGCTTGGGATATGAGCGGAACCACAGGTAGGGATACTTGCCGGAGCGAAGCACCAGAGTGTCCATCCCCAAACGCAGCTCATCGGCAATGCTTGCGGGCATCCAGCTGACGCCACCCGGCTCCAGCTCCACGGCGCTCAGGTTGTTCTCGATCGCCAGTGCAGCCAAGGCCTGAAGGTGGGCGACCATCGCCGGTGTGACCTGCCATTCGAGCCATGCCGGGCCATCGACCCACTCATTCGTCGCGTGCGCCGGTAAGTAGACGGTGTGCGCCGCATCGGTAGCGCTGGCGGTGGCTGCCGGAAAAATGCTTTGGGTGGTGTCGGACATCGGACGATCCTCGCGGGTGGAAGTGACCCATCTTGGCCGTCACTTCCGCGTCGCAAAGAACGCGAGACTTCTTTTCGCGCATCAGACCTCCCTGCGCGTTTGGACTCGCTCTGATCTCGTCGGCACAAGACAAAAAGCGGCCCTGCGCCCCCGTCAGTCCGCGTTCTCGTAACCGAAACCTGCCCACGCGTCGGTGTCGATCATCAACGGTGACACCTGCAGCGGGTTCAGCCGGATCAGCGCGCCGTGCTCGGACAGCTCGCCGTCGAACAGCAACGTGCTCAGCAGCGTCGCACCGGCGGTCGCCATGTTGAGGTTGATTGCCCACTTCTGGCGGGTCAACGCCTCCTGCAGGCTACACGACGGTAGATCATCGTCGTCTCCGGCCAGCAACTCGGCCCCGTACAAGTCGAAGACGTTCGGCAGGCGCAAGCCCGTTCGTGGTTTGCCGAGGTGACCCACCACAATTTGCCCCAGCGCAGCACCATTTCCAAAGTCCATCCAGAGTGCTTCCGTCTGCTCGTCGTGATAGTGCTCGCCGAGCTTGTAACGGAACTCTCCCTTGTCCACGCAAACGATCACCAGATCCGCCATGAGGCGGTGGCGGGTCGGGTTGAGTGGTTCGGGCACCGCGAGCCAGTCGAGGCCGTAGAAGTTGTTGATGCGCCCGACGGTCATGACCGCCTTGTTGAAGCCTGCGTCGCCGGCCGTGGTCAGCTGGCGACCGAAGTTGGCTGGCGAAAACGTGTCGGGGTCATACACCGTCACTTGCATCCCTGGATGCCGCTGGGCACGCAATGCGGCGTCGAGCCTTCCGAGGTCGCTCAAGAACAACGAGCCGGTGCCGCCGGCACCAATGACGGTCACGCGAATGGCGCGGTCGGCCATGAACGCTTCGGGGATGGGAAAGCGGTGCCGGGTCATGCGAACAGCTCCGAGAAGTGGGTTTCATCGAGCGGAATGAGGTAGTTGCCCACACACGCCCTGATCGCGACTGTCGTCGATGCGCGCTCGCCACAGTGCCCAAAGACCACGCTCAGGTGCGGCCCACCGCGTGAGCGGTCGGACGCGTTGTCTGTATGGGAAAAAATGGAAGGAAAGGGACCGTGGCTATGCGCGTCGATGACGAGCATGGCGTCGTCGTATCCGTGGTCGGCGTAGGTCACCTGACCCACGTGGCCCTGCCCTTCCGGCTCGATCAGTCGGTACCCAGCCGGCTCGCCAGCGTCAGCGACGATCAGCGCGGCCATTTCACAAGGGTGACTGGCCAGCGAGCGCTCCATCAGCGTCCGCGCAAAGGCGCGCGGCATGGGGGCTCCACGCAACGCCACGCCTTCGGTCAGCTCACCGTACGGCGTGTGCAGCGCCACGAGACGCAGCCGAACATAGAGCGCGTCGTTGGCTGCCTCGACGTAAATCCCGTCCCGCGCGACGAGGAGGCGGCGACCCGCCCCAGCCAGCGGCGAGAAGGTTCCTTCCAGCGGCACCGCGTTGATCGGCAGCATCTGCGCGATGGCTGCGTCCAGCGGACCTGTCTGCTCGGTGGCAAACATCACTCATCCTCCCCGGTCAGGGTGGTCAGCCAGGCGGACAGCGTCTTGCGCAGCGGGTGCAAGAATCGCGCGTCCGGCGGCGTGGTGTACCGCTTGCGCTTCTTCCAGAAGGCAATGAGTTGCTCGGTCGAGGTGTCCTTCGCGGCCAGCGTCCGTGGGTGGTTGATGTGCGAAAAGTTGGTGGCCAACAGAACTCGCTCCCATGACCGGATCGACTCCTGATCCTGCTGGCGCGGCAGCGTGGCGTTGCCCGTGCAGACGAGCGTGTCATCGTGCACGTTCCCGATAGGTGCGTGGTAGAGCGGCGTGTTGAGTGCCGGCCGCTCGGCTCCCGCATACGCAGCGACGTGGAGCACGCCGTTCTCGACGTGGAAGACCAGTCCAGGGATCACCGCGTCGATGACTTCCCTTCCTCCCTCCGTGCGCCAGTGCTGATGCGTGCGCTGGGCCGGGCGGAACCACGTCAAGCCCGTGTTGGTTTCCCGCAGAAGAACCTCGGGCACCAGCTGGATACCGGCCCGACGCGCCGTGCCAGGGGTCAGTAGGCGCGAACCCAGTTCCTGGGCGTCAGCGTGCGACAGAATCCGGCCGGCATTGAGCATCGGGCCGTTGGTGCCTCGGACAATGTCGTGCATCGTCAGCACCAGCTGCCGGGCACCGGATGAGTCACCCTGCATGTTTCCGGCGGTGTGTACCAGCAGTGCCATAGTGGGTTGCAGTTCGTCAGTCACGTTGCGCCTCGTTGAATTGGGAAATGAGGTAGGACATGACTGTTATGGCGCATGCCTCGATCACGCAAAGTTCAAATACCTTCCATGGATCAGCGTTCGTCGGCGTGATGCCAATCGTGCCGTCCGAGCCGGTTTCCCACGTCATGCGCTCGTGTTCGTCGAGGATGCGATCCTCGATGCCGCAGAAATTTGCCTTCACAATGTGCAGACCGGACCCGTAGCCTTCCTCGCACATGGCTTCCACTGTCGAGAGCGTCCTTGCTCCGGCAAGCCGTTCCGAGACCTCCTCGTTGAGCCGCAACAACGAAGAGAGAACCGCTTTGGTTGGCTCGCCGGTGTGCTGCTTGAGATGGCGACGGAATCCCTTGCCGACCGCATCGCGCGACTTGAAATCGGTCATTCGCACCTTGCGCTTGGCGAGGAAGCGCACACAGCGTTCGAGCGTGTCACGGTCCTCTTCGGACTCCCGCTCGTAGCCGTATTCCATCTCCATGTGCTCCAGGAAGTCGTCCGTCAGTGCGACGTTTCCCTGTGCGTCCAGAAGCTCGTTGCCATAGGAGCCGACGTCCTCCCAGAACTGGCCGTTACCGAGGTAGCCATCGCCGACGAACTCGTGTGGCGCAAGTACCGTCAACGCGTGACTCGGCCACTTGGAGAGCAACGCGCATAGGAGCGGCGCGTCTGCCTGATCCATGTCGATGTCCAGCGACGACAGGGTGAAAGAGCAGTTGCCGGCCGCCGGGCCAGCTGCCATCACCACTGCCGGTGCATCGTCCCCGGTGATGCCGTAGAGGATTGCAGGCAATACCTGCCAGAACGGCTCCTTGAACGTCTTTGCGCGCGGCTCGCAACCGAAGCGCGCGAACATGTCGGTCAGCACTCGATTGGCGTAGGCCTCACCGGCACCGCGCAGTGCCATCGTCGGGTTCGCTCCGCCGCGAGCCAATGCGCGCGCCAGTCCGCCCCATGAGATCGCGCCGGCGCGCATCAGCGCCGCGCCCCAGTAGACGATGCCGTTGCGCACCTGCGGATCGTCGTACTTCGGATTGAACGGGCAGCGCGTGGAAGCCTTGGTAAGACGCGGCAAGTCGCCCATTCGGGCGCGAGCCCGGTCGACCAGGGTGCTACCGAGGTCGCGAACCTGGCCATCGGTGCCGGCAATGCCGGCGGCGAAGATGCTCCGGACTTCTCTCGCGGCTACGAGTCCTCCTCGGACCTGCCGCCGCAAGGCAGCGGCGATATGCGCGCGCGAGGGGCGGGAATAGAGCGCGAGGCTGCCGGTGGCCATGCCCTGCGCGCCTTGCAACACGTCAGCCGTCAGATGGGCTGAACTCAATGGAAACATGATGCCGACTCCGTCAACTACCTGCCCCGACCCTACGCGTTAGGGCCGGGGCGCAAAGTTCGGAAGGGATCAGGCGAGGCCAACAAGGAACGGATCAACGGGTCTCGCATTGCGCTGCCGGCAGCGAAGGAGGAACTGACCGCAGTCGTGGTGCAGGACATGGTCGTAGCCGGACGTGGAGTCGGCGTTGGCCCACGCCTGCAGCGACTTCACCGCCGCTTCGACGTCGTCTTGCCCCGCGCTGGTCGGGCGCGGCGTGCGCCGCGCTCCCTTGGTCTGCGCGGGCGGACGCACGATGGTGTACACCAACTGATCGCCGACGACTTCCGGCCCTTCGAGCGTGGCGTGGGCCAGATGCGTCAACGCGCCCTGCAGTAGCCGGAACGCATCCTCCGGCGGGAGTGTCGGAGCGGGGTCGGGCACAGTGGTCGGGCCGAACTTGAACACGCGAGTGAGAGTCGTCACTTCAACCATGATCGCTTCCTCACTCTTCGTCGAAAACAGAGGGCTGAACCGGCGCTACCGCCGGGGCGGGAACAGGTGCAGCCGCATTCGGCTCGCCACCCTGCGTTGCGTCGGCGTCGCCCCCGTCTGCATCGTCACCGGAAGCAGCGTCACTGCCCCCCGTGGTGGATGGCTTTTTGGTCACGGCCTTTGTCTTGCCCTTTTCAGCCGTGGCTTGCCGGGCACGCGCCGCCGCATCGTCAACTGCCGCCTGATACGCCGCATGGGCCGACACCAATCCCTGCCGACTCTGGCTGATCTGTTCCAGCGCCTCGGAAAGGGCGTCATTGACGTCCGCACCAGCGGGAACCGTGAAGACAAACGGCAAGGCCAGCGCAGCGATCTGCTGGGCCAGCGCGGGATCGGACTCGACCGTATCCGCGCCCTTGATGCTGGGTTGGAACACGACCTGGGTGCCGGCGTCGACGGCGCGGAACCTCAGGCTGACGCTGTCGCCCTTGCGTACCAGCGAGGTCAGAAGGTTGATCGGGTGTTGCGACATAGTGGGACTCCCGTGAAAGTGGTTGGACGTTGAAGTGGGTGTCAGCGAACCGCGATGCTGATCTTGTGGGCGCTGACCCGGATGCGGAGCGTGCGTGCGTGCGGCGCGGCCTCCATCAGTCGCAGCACTTCGCGGGCATCGACGGATTCGGTGAACTCGTCGCGGCCGAGCAGCGCATCGGCGCGGGAGGCGCAGTCGGCATCCCTTACCGGATCGAACCCTGCCGCGAAGGCGGTTCGCGGCCCGCCGGAGCCGTCCTCAGAGGCCTGTTGCGGATCGCCTGCCGACACAATGCCGATGCCCGCCCCCTTCACCAGCCACACCGACGCCTGCAACTTCGTCTGGTCAATGTCGCCCGGTTCGACCCATCCGCGTGCGGTGGGGTCGACGCCGGGTTTCCAGTAAGCCGGGTTGGAGAGGTGCGCGAAGGTCGGGCGCTGCGACGTGGCGGCGACCGCATGCGCCAGGATCGGGCGTAGCGTGTTGAGATTGAAGGTCAGGGTCGTTGTCATGTCAGTTCCTTTCGTGCTGCGACGACTCCAGCGTGGCCCATGCGGGCCGCGCCAAAAGTTCGACGATTTCCTTTGTCAGACGCCGACGAAGGCGCGGGGCGAAACGCTCGCGACGGCCTTGGGCACGAACCCGTCCCAAGTGAACCCAGCGGCCATGATTTCCTTGGGCATTTCGGCCTTCTTGTTGGCGAGCAAAGCCTTCCAGCGCTTCTCGCCGTCGTCCTGCGCCGTGAGCCACCTCTTGAAGCCGCTCTCTTCCAGAAGCGCGCCGATGCCTTCCTTGGTGTGCGCTGCGAGGTACGGTTCGCAGACGGTGAAGTGCTGGGCCAGATCGACGCCCTGCCCTTGCACCATCGAGGCCGCGATGACGGCGGGAAACACGTCATTGCGCGAGAACTGCGGGCTGGCCTGATGGCCGGTGACCAGCGCACACGCGGTGGCACCGAACAGGCGAGAGAGGTCCGCTTCCTCTTTGCCGAGTAGCTTCGCGATGATGTCTTCCGGCTTCTTGCCGCTGACCGTCACGCCGTCAGGCAGGCTGATGCCGGCCTCGTTCATCACCTTGGCCATCGCGAGGATCGCCACCGCGAGAGGTGCCTTCGTTCCGGTGGTCATCAGTCCGGTCGCTGCCGCCGTGTACGCTGGCTTCATCGCTGCCTTGGCCGCGACGCTCGACGCCGCCGGTGCAGGCGTGTGCTTGGTCTTGGCCTTCGCCTTGGAGGCGGCAGCTGCGCGGGAGGCTGCAGCGGCCGGTTTGGCAGAGGTGGCCTTGGTCGGGGCCTCCGCATCCTCCGACGTGCCATCCTCTACCGCCGGCACGGGAGCCCGTGATTCGGCGTATGCGCGGACCTTGGTACCGTGGCAGGAGAGGTTGAAACAGGTTGGCCGTTCGACCTGGCCGAGGCGCGCGTCGGGCTTGGCGTGGAGCAGCGCGCCGAAGTGTTCGCAGCTGCGACAGGCGTTGTACTGCTCCGGCCCGACGCCGCCCGCGCCGCTCTGGATCAAGGCGGTGTACGACGCTTCGTCCTTCTCGGTCGAGAGCGCGACGGTCGCGTAATCTTCCTGCAAGCGGGCTCTCCGCGCTTCCAGCTCCGTGTTGGTAAGCGCCGTGAAGCAAGCCCGGTTCTTGCAATTCGCGCCGGCCACCGCCTCACCAAACAGCGTCCCCTGCAGGGCCGTGTTGAACGGGCAGGTTTCGCACGCAGAACCCGCGCCGGTGGGGAAGATGGCTTGGGCAAGCGGGATCACCACACCCTTCACCTGTTCGCGGAGCCCGGCCACGGTGACGTTGTTCTCGATGATGCGACCCAGCGCCTTGTTCTGCTGACTTTCCGGCAAACCGGCGAGCAGCTCCGCGTGGCCCACGTGGATGCGTCCGTCCGCCACCGCATCCAGCACGTCGACCGACGCCTGCAGGAGCAACAGACGCGATTCCAATTTGCTTGCAGGCCAGCCGAGCTGCGAGGCTGTCGCTGCCCGATCACCGTCGGCAAGGTCGAGGGCATCGCGCGCCGCAAGGGCTTCTTCGGCGGGAGACAAATCCTGACGATCCAAATTTTCCAGGAGCGACAGACGACGAGCCTCATTGTGGTCGCAGAAGATGATGCGGGCCGGCGCGTCCACGCGTTCAAGCAGACGCATCGCGCGCAGTCGACGTTCACCCGCGATCAGTTCGTACCCTTCACCATCGTCCGAAGGCCGGACCGCGATGGGCTGGATCAAATCGTTCTCGCGGATGGACTCGGCGAGACGCTGCAGGGCTTCGGGGCGGAAGGCGCGGCGGGGGTTGTAGACCACCCGAATGGCGGCGAGCGGAATAACCGCGACTTCGGACGGTGCGGCGGTATCGAGCGACATGGGGACTCCTCTTGGTGTCGAGTGCCCTGAATCTAAGCCGCCAAGTTACCCCCCAAAGTTCGCCTGCGTTTTGCGGCTCTTACTCAATCGGGACGTATACCCTGCCCAGTTCCATTCTTGGCGTCGTCAATGGACAGAGTTCCGCTCAGGCTTCCGCCTCGAGCGTGAGAATCGTCGTGCCGCTATCGGAGCTCACCCGTTGCAAGGTGTCGCCTTAGGCATGGGGCAGTACGTCGTGACCAGACCGGCCGGATCGGTGATGCCTGGCGGTCGAGCGCGTCGCGAGTGAACTCGATCTGGCGGTACCGCCTCCATAAACGTCTTCAGGCGTCCCAGGCCGTCGCAGGCCTGCCGGCGTTCGGTGCCGAGACCGTCGAGTGCAGTTAGCATGACTACATCATTTTTTTCTGGCCCTGTTAACTCGCAGATATAAGCCGAACGCGAGCGACAACATCGAGCCCACTGCGCTAGCTACAAACAGTGTCCACATCAGCCTGCCAATTTGGACTGCTCGATTGGCACAATCAACGTCGCAATCATTTGCTGAGGAAAGCCAAGCGCATTGAACTGCAAATGAGAGCAATATGACCGAAAGCATTGCAAACAGAACAGAGATCACCATGATCCAACCTGCGTCCATCTTTTTCACGG
Source organism: Rhodanobacter sp. B2A1Ga4 (assembly GCF_018101315.1). Taxonomy (NCBI): domain Bacteria; kingdom Pseudomonadati; phylum Pseudomonadota; class Gammaproteobacteria; order Lysobacterales; family Rhodanobacteraceae; genus Rhodanobacter; species Rhodanobacter sp. B2A1Ga4. The sequence continues at coordinate 16,755 of NZ_JADBJR010000004.1, forward strand.
AATGCCCCCCGGTAGCAGCGAATACTGGCGGCCGATCGTTCCACGCAACCGGCGCAGTTGCACGTCCCCCCCGTCCTGGAACAACGTCGACTTGCTGAGACGATCACCGGTACTCTCGAACGCCCGTCTGACCGTCTGGCCACTGCCGAGCGTGTAGCTCGCTATCGGGCCGAACCGCTCGTAAGAGGTGCCGCCGCCGGCGGGGTACAGCGTCGCGGCGTTGAAACGTCCGTCGCAGTCGCGCCCCTAGGTGACTTGGGCTCCGCTGGGGTACGTCATCCCGCTGAGCCGTCCGGCCAGCGTGTAGCTGTAACCGGTCGAGGTCATCGCGCCGTCGACCGTCAGCTGGTTACTGGTGGTGCCTGGGGACAGTAAGCGTCGCTTGACTTGTACTTTGTCCAGACCAACCCGAAATAATAGTCAGTACCCTCTCTTCTTTCTGCTGCGTCAATGTTCAAACTAATACCTTGATTGCAATACATTAGATGTCTGCCGTCGACCAGCATTTCATCCTTCACCTTAGTCCAGCCAAGAGTCGGTAACAGTGTTTTGTAGTAGGGCAATACGACTTCAGGTGGCTGCGACGATAGAACGTGGCCGGTGACGCCAGTAATAACTCCTTTGTCGTACACGATCGGAGGCTCCCTCCAGTGGTCGCCTTGGAAAAGTGGTATTTTCTGAAGCTCGCTGCGCAACTCTTGAACGCCGACTTTGTCCGGTTGGGCACCCGTGATCGAGGTAGTTATCTCGTCACGGCCCAAGCTAAGAATTACTAGGGTCAGGACTGCTGAGAACGCATAAAGCGCCCACTGCTTTTTAGTTAGTGTCCCCATGACAATAGTCCTAATGTTAGCGTCGCGGTGACGGTGCCCGGACTCACCATGAGCACGTCACCAGTTCTTTACCAGCACGTACAGGACGAACAGAAAACAAATCGAAAAGGCAACCCACCATACAACTTTTTGAACTCTCGTCTTTGGTGACGTCCCACCTACTCCAGACATACTTTTCTCACCACTTAATGCCAGTTTGACCAGTTGGGTAGGTATATCCCAACCCCGTGCGGGGTGCCGTCAGCCGCAATCTTCAGCCGCTGCTCTGCATAGAGCCCGAGACTGGCCTTGGTGGTATTCAAACGCAAGTAACCCTGGCCCGCGCCTATCGTCCGATTCAACCGGATTCGCGCCGACTGCCAACGCTTATAGAGTTTCGTTAAGGTGACAATGTCGGTCCAAATATTCAGAAACAGACTTTCCATACAAATTCGAGGCTAGCACCACGGAAAAAAAAGACGATATTCCGAGAAAGACAACCACTGCGAGCTTGATCTTGTCGCCTGTCAAATAGCCGAATACCAGCGGTAGTATGAATCCACAGATGAACGCTCCCAAGACAGACCAGCGAATGAACATATAGAACCTCAGACTGATCGTTTTTGATTTAGAGTTTCTCCTTAGCCACGGTAGCAACAACCAAAGTACCAACGTCACAACGGCACAGAATGCGCAGACCACCAACGCAGCGTTTCGCGGCAATGTGGTGACGTACCCCGTGATTATTTGGATAAAAGCCCAAACCATGGCGACCATTGCAAGACGCTTGGCGTTGTTGTTGGCTATTGATTGCATGGACATGAGTTGTACGCCTTTTTGTATTCGTATACGTTGAGAACGAAGCTTATAGTTGACAGTGAATGAACACCGATCTTTAGAACGCTCCCAACTTGCCGGTCTGCATTTGCAAAGGCTGTAAGTTCCCTCTGCCGACGGTTATACATTCCCGCCGACCGCAATAGGGCCGCCTTGTTGCTGCTAGACGTGGCACTTTTCTCGGCAGCAGATGCGCCAACTTCAGCTGTAGTGCCAATGCCGTCAATTACCTCTGAGGGACCGCCGTCTCCGTTGAACAGCTTGTAGAGGTCATACCCTGTACCAACAAAAGGAATTAGGTTAATGGCAAATTCCTTCTCCGCTTTGGTCTGACATGGCGTCGAGTAACCGAAGTCCGCCGCCTTTACATGACGATGCGTGATGAATGCCACAGCCTCCAGACCAAGCGGGTCGGCCTGCGTCAATGGTTTGTTTTCTACGTAGCCGAAAGTCGTGAATCCGCCATAGGGCCAGATTGGATCTGGCTGAAGGTACCCACCGCGCGCGGCGTCGAACGCACGCTGGATATTGTCACTGAGACCGGATTCGGCGTCGTAGTACTGGCCGGGGAAGCGGAGGTTCAATCCCAATCCACCGATGTCGACCGGTGGTTGTTCCCCGAAAGCGTTGTTCGACAGCGGCCAGGACCAGATTGAAGTTCCGGTGCTGGTGGTGGCCACCCGCGGCGTACCGAGCGCGTCGACGTGGAGGTAGCTGACCGTGGTGGTCGGATTGACGCCGGAACCAGTGTCGATCACGGCCACCGGCAGCTGGTCGAGGTAGACGTATTCCCGGTACGTGCCATTCGACTCCTCCGCGATCAGCTGACCCGTCTCGTTGTAGCCGAATCGCTTGGTGATTGCCGCTGGCAACGTGGCGATCTTCTCCACCCGCTGGCCGAAGGCGTCAAAGGTGTAGGTACCCACCACGTTGCCGCTGCGCGTGACCTGGTCGAGGCGGTTGCGGTTGTTGTACCGGAAGCTGAAGGGCTCCGCGGCCATCGTTGCGGTTAGGGTGTTGCCAGTGGCGTCGTACGTGCGCCCGTAGACACCGATCGCGCTCGCGTGGTGCGTGCCGGTGCCGTAGGCGTACGTCCCGCCATCCTGGAAAAACGTCGTCTTGCTGAGTCGATCGCCGGTGGTGTTGTACGTGTACGACTCCAAGGCCGTAGCGGTACCGTCGGTCACCACCGTCAACCGCTGCAGCGCATCGAGACCGAACCCGTTGGTTGTAGTCGACGAGCCGGACAGGCCCGTGACGTTGCCCTCGACATCGCGGTTGTACACCAAATCCAGGGCCGCGCTACTCACGCTCGCAATCTGTCCGGTGCTGTCGAAGGTCCGGGTCACCGTCTGACCGCTGCCGAGAGTGTAGCTCGCGATCGGGCCGAAGGGCTCGTAAGTGGTTCCGGTGACCAGGTTCACTGCTGAGCCGCCGCCGGCGGGATACAACGTCGCTGCGTTGATGCGGCCGTCGCCGTCCCGCCCGTAGGTCACCTGTGCTCCGCTGGGGTACGTCATCCCGCTGAGCCGTCCGGCCAGCGTGTAGCTGTATGCCGTCGAGGTCATCGCGCCGTCGACCGTCAGCTGTTTGAGCGTGACCTCGCCGAGCCGGTTGTAGCAGTAGACCGTGGCGGTACCGGTTGCTTCGATCACCCGAGTCAGTCGGCCGATCGGGTACGAACCCGTGCACCCGGTGACTGCGTCCGCTTCGTCGTAGTGGTACGTCACCTTGAGGGTGCTGTCGGGATACGACGAGGCGGCGATGCGGTCGATCGCATCGTATGTCGAGGTCACCGTCACGCCGCGCGCGTCGGTGCGTGTCAGCGGGTTGCCGTCGGGGTCGACCGTGAGCGTCGTGGTCCCGGTGTCGGGACTCACCCGCTGCAGGGTGTCGCCGTAAGCGTTCGGGCTGTACGTCGTGATCAGGCCCGCCGGGTCCGTTATCCCGGTCAGATGGTCGAGCGCATCTCGGGCGAAGGCGGTCTGCGCGTTGGCGGTACCGGGATCGATGCCGGCGGTGTCCTCCTTGGACGTCTTCAGGCGTCCCAATCCGTCGTAGGCCTGCCGGCGTTCCGTGCCGAGGCCGTCGATCGTGTGCACCGGCCGCCCGGCTGCGTCGTACCCGTCAATGGAGGGATAGGTCAGCGAAGTCCGACCGAGACCATCGACGACCGTCTGCAGTTGGCCCAGGGTGTTGAAAGTCCGGGTCAGCGAGCGCTGCACGGTTCCAGCCGAATCCTTCACGGTCTCACTCGTGCGATCGCCGGCGGTGTCGAGGCCATAGATCAGGCGGTTGCCAAGCGCGTCCGTGATGCCGCTGAGCCGGCCGGAACTGTCGACCGTCACGGTCGTGGTCACGCCGTCCGGATCGGTGGTGCTGGTGACGTTACCTTCGTCATCTGTTCCGAGCGTGGTCGTGGCGTCTTGTGGCGACGCGCTGCCGTCGGCGTTGGCGCGTACGGTCAACGTGGCGGGAAAGCCCCGCGGCGTGTACGTGGCATCTGTGATCACGCCGTTGGCATCCGCTGTTCGGGTCGGGCGACCATCGGCGTCGTAGCTCAGCCACGTCCGGGTATGACCGAGAGCATCGGTAACCTGGTACAGATCACCGGTGAAGTACGTCCCGGCCGGGTCAGTGCTGGTGCGATAGGCGTATGTGGTCACCCCGCCGTTCGGGCGAGTCACCGTCTTGAGCTGACCCAGCAGCGCGCAACCGCCTGCCCCGAGATCCGCGGCCTCGCAGTACGTCAGGGTTGTCGTGCGGCTTGTGCTGAGCACCGGGTCGGTGACGGTGATCGTGCTGACCTGATGTCGCGTGTTGTACGTCGTGGTCGTCTGGGCGACGGTGGCGCCTGACGCGTTCTGGACCGTGACACCCGTGGCCTGCGGCACATCGCCCGTGCTCCAGGTGGTGGTGATCGTGCGCTGCTCGGGGAGACCTTGGGCCTCAATCCGTGTGCTTTCCAGGCCCGCCGAGTTGTACGTCGTCTTGGTGATGGCGCCTGTAGGACCGGTATACGCCATGTAACTGTTGCCAGCCCCGTAGACCCACGTCTCGGTGCTCACCAGGCGTGCGCCGTCGTGGACGATGCGCGTCAGCGGACGGCGGCTTGGGTCGGTAGTGAAAGTCCAGGCGACGGTGCCCTGCCCCGATTGCGTGACCGTCGTATTGGACGCCGCCGGATACGACAACGTGGTGCTGCTCGATCCTGTCGGCTGGGTGCTGCTCAGCACCAGACCCGATTCGTCATACGTGGCATCGAGGACGCGACGATTCGATTCGTCCGTCACACCGGTGAGCGCGTTGGTGAAGTAACTGGCCTGGCAGGAACCCGTGGCGTTGATGCACAGGTGATCGGCCTCGCCGTAGCTGTACGTGCGCGCCTTCCCGCCAGGATAGGTGGCCGTGGCCAGCCTTCCCGCTGAGTCATAGCCGTAAGTGGCCAACGCCGTGTCTGCATCGTCGGTAACCGACGACAGCAATCCATTGGTGTACCCGAAGGTTAGTTGCCGACCGGTACCATCCGTGACCGTGCCGATCTGGCCGTTGCTGTAGGCAAACGACAGCTGGCCGGTCGGATCATTCACGTCGCCAAGGCTGATCAGCTGGCCAGCCGCATTGAAGTGCCGCACCGTCGTGGACGTATCGCTCAGGAGCCAGGTGCCGTCGGCTTCCTTCTGCAGCGTCCTACCCGGTGTCGATTTCGAGAGCATCGTCGTGCTGCTGCCGGAGGCGTAAGCAAAGGTCTCCAGGTCGTTGCGGCCGTTGCGCCAGCTTGCTGTCGGCGTTGGCGATGGCACTGGTGGAATGAGCGAGTCGGCCCAGCCGTGGGACCACGCCGTTCCCATGCCGGCAGTGGGTGGTGTCTCATGTCCGGACGCATACATCCGCGTGAACGTGTGCCCGCGCCAGGTGAAGTCGGTTTCGGTCAGCAGCTTCTCGCCGGTGGCCGGTGCGCACGGGTGTGCGGTGTGCGGGCACGAGGTGACGTTCTCGGCAGCATGCTTGACGATGGTGACCGACCCGCCCTTGCAGACAAAAGGGAACTGCCCGAGCGGCGTGCCGATGTCCGGCGTGAATCCGGCCGGACACTGGAAAGCCTCATCCAGGCGGAGTTCGTAGTACTTCGGACTGGTGGGCGCACCACTCGACGCCGAGCAGGCGCGAGTCTCGAAGGTCACCCAGCGCGACGTGCTATATCCGCTGTAGAAGCTCGCGTCAGCGAAGTAGACGTTCGTCCCGCCCACCGTGTAATACGACGTGGTCCAGCTGTTCGGCGACGACGCGTAGTACCCGGACTCGCTCTGCCCGACCAGACAGGTCGTGGTGCCATCGGCAGCACGCGACGACAGCGCGGACACCAGCATGCCTTCGGAATTGCAGTAGTTGACGAACGGTCCGGTCGTAGCGCTGCAGCCGGGACTTCCGATGCCGGGCGATGAGTAGTCGCTGATCCAGTACTGCGCCGCCTGTGGCGACGTGCAATACGTGATCGAGGCAAGGTTGGTGCCGTTGGCAACACTGCACACGTGCAGGCTGCTTGCCCAGTTCGGGTTGGCAGCGCGCATGGCCGCCTCGGCGGCACCCAGGCTCGGGTAGTTGGTGCCGCTGAACGTGTACTGGACATCCGCTGCCATGACCGATGTGGCCAGGCAGCAGGCAAGGAAAGCAATGAGATTGCGCCGCACATCCATGTGGGGTTACCGCTCCAAATTGTGGGTCGTACCGTCAGCCCAGCCGGGCCGCATTCCAGAGGCGTCTCTGGCGAGCACCAGTGTACGACTGGTTGGACGGCCCGTCGAATTCCGACTTTCAGGCCGGCTTCGGCTCGACCTGGTTGGCACCCGGTACCGGCTGGGTCTGCGACAGAACGGTCACCACCGCGCCCTCGCCGTGCCATCCGTCGGTAAATGCCTCGGACCGGCCGTGGTGGACCACGCGATCAAGCCAGATGAGGGTGCCTTCCTTGGTCTCTTCGCGACCTAGAATCACGGCGGTGGTGGTGCCGGTACGCCCCGACCGCTTGATCGTCACGTGGGTATCGCCGATCTGCACGTTCGTGGGGAGATTGGACTCATGCACAGCGGACGCTCCTGCGGAAATCGGAAGTGGTCATGCCGTGGCGCTGGGCCAGGCTTGCGACAAAGTCGTCGATGATGCTGTCCATATGCTGAAATTCAGCTTCCTCCAACTGGGGCTCCAGGAAGTCGACCGCCGCGTTGGTGGCATCGTTCTTGAAGCGCAGCATCATGGCCTGATAGGTGTCGAGACTTCCCGGCAGCTCCACCGTCTCGATCACCACGTTTCTTGTCTGCTGCGGACGCAGGAGTCGGTGACGAGCCTGGTTCTCTTCCTTCGTCGTCCACGACCGGGCCCCGAGCAGGGCGCGGTCGGCCTCCGGGATATTGAGCCCCGTGCCCCCCACACCGTACGTCGCGGCCAGCACAGGCACGTCGCTCGACCGGAAGCGCTTCAGCAGCGCCCGGCGCTCCGTCACGCTCGTTTCCCCGGTGAAGCTGATCGCCTCGATACCACGCCGCTGAAGCTGCGCGGCCACAAGGTTCGCCATGCCTGGATTCTTCACGAACACGACGGTCTTGTGACCTTCGTTGGTGAGCGTTTCGGCGCGGTCGATGAGAAATCGTTGCTTGCTGGTCAGGCCACCGCGGTACGGGAAGCCCGGTACTCCGTGCTGCGGATAGTTGCCCGCCATCAGGACTGCGCCGATGCGTGCCAGCAGCGCGACGAGGTTGATCTGAATTCCCCTCGCGCCGTTCTTGCTGCGCATGTCCCGGTACCAGGCGCTGAAGTCGTCGGCCACCGTCAGCCAGTAGGCCAGGTGCTCGTCGTCCCACGGCACCTCGTGATGCACCACGGAGTGCGGTGGCGTGTGCACGTATCTGGCCACTTCCGGCTCACCGGCCACGCGGCGAAGAACGAAGGGCGCGGCCCACGATCGCAGTTCGCCAAGATTGCGTACCTTCGGCACTTCGCGCTTTGCGCCGCGCGTCAGGTTGTCCTCAAACGTATGGGTTACCCACTCAGTCACCACGTGCCGTTCGCGGAATACGTCCGTCCCGCGCGCCGCCATGGTCATGTCGCGCAGCAGCTCCTGGGTCAGGTGCGGACGATGCAATCCGAATGGCTGAATGGCGGTGCCGTCGCCGCCGACGTAGCGGACCAGCCCCAACAGATCGCGCACATAGTTGGCCACCGGCGTACCCGTCATCAGGAACCGGCATTTCGGGCTGATCATGTGCACCGCACGCGATTGCTCCGTGTCCGGTGCGCGAAGCAGGTGCGCTTCGTCGGCTACGAGGGTGTGGATGCGCCGGCGCAGCAACCGTGCATAGGTTCGACGCCCTGCCCCTGTTGCAACCGGCATGCGTGCGCGGCTGTAGCTGATGATGTTGATCTTGTGCAGGTCGTCGCACTGTTCCGGGGAGACGATGACCTGCCACAGGTCGGCGGGGAGTCCGACCTCCTCGATCTGCTCGACGAGCTCGCCGACCAAGCCGGCCTCGACCATGATCAGGTTGTGGTCGCCGCCGGACAGGCAAAGCCCCAGCGCGCCGCGCGTCTTCCCCAGGCCCATCGTCCATCCGAGAATGCCGTGGCGCGCCAGTCGCAGGTCGACCAGATCGTCGATCTGAAAGTCCCATCCGGTGACGCGGTCGATACCCTGCCGCGTGAACGACAGACGCAAGTCGCGACCCAGCTTCGGGAACGCCGCCTCGCGGCCGGCGTAGATCGGCGTCCAGCGCTCCTCCGACGTCACCTCGCCGATCACATCGAACGCCGCCTGGAATGCCTTGCCCTCCAGTCGCAGTACCTCACCCGTGCCGGGGTGCTTGGCCTCGTAGGTACCAGCAACGAAACTGAAAGCGACTTCCGCCCCCTGTCGGAACACGCCCGATCCCCACTTCGTGCGGTCGCACTGGACCGACCGACGCGCTGTGGCGACCAGGGTGCCCGTACCGTTCTCACCGGCAGCGACGAGCGCGGTGCGCCGGAAGGGTGTGGCCTGCCGGCGCTGGGCACGGTGCCGGCGGCGCAGGTAACCGAGCAGACCGGGATCGACCTCCGGCTGACCGCCAGCATGCCGGATGACGTCCAGGGTTTCCGACAAGGCACGGATCGGATCGGGCTGGGCGAGATAGAGCTCCAGGTCGAGCACGCCCTGACCGGCGAAGCGCACGCCCGCCGGATAGCGGCCGTCGTCCGGGCGCTTCGGATTGAGGCGATGGCGCATCAGGGCATTGCGGCACTTGGCCTCGACCAACCCACAGTGGAAGCCCAAGAACAGCTTGCGGCCGTCGTGCACGATCCGCACGCGCGCGTTCCCAGTGACCGCCAGCGAAACGGCCGGGTCGTCGTCTTCCATCCCCACGACGTGCATGTCGGCGCGCGTTTCGTGGGCGCAGAAGCAGTCGAGATCCAGCTTGGGCAGTGGATCGACCAGCGAGACCAGCTTCAAGGCTACCGGCGCGGACTCCTGCTCATCACTTCCGTACACGACGACCGAAACATCCACGTCGGTGCCCTCAGCAAGGAAGCTGCCTGAGGGCAAGCGGATCACGGCACGCAACCGCCGGCTATCGTCCGTCTGCCTCACCTGTGCGGCGAAACTCGTCGGCACGACCGCAACCACGATCTGACACGCGTACAGCGCTTGCTCCAGCGCGTAGGCATGGCTGACTGAGGAAGAATGAGGGCCGTAGGCACCGCGCGTGGTGCACAGGAACGGCTCCAACAGCGGGGAGTCCAGATGCAGGGAGAACGGCGGATTGATGAGGCCCACGTTGTATCCGTGAGCGCGGACGCATTCCATGCTGGCAGCGTGAATGTCCACGTGGAAGCCTGCCGCCTCCGCGACTTGCGCGAGCGCCAGCACCGACGGCTTGTGCGGATCACACCCGGACAGCTGGTGACGATCCGGGTCGGCGAACTGAAACATGCGACCGCTGCCGACGCTGTTGTCGAACAATGCGATGCGACCCCGCGGTTCAGCGGCGAGCGCCCGGTCCATCGCCGGCAAGGCGATGCGCCACAGCAGCGCGACGATATCGTTTGGGGTGAAGAACTGGCCAGCGTGTGCCTGGCGCGCCGCGTGCAGGCCGGCAAGTGAACCTGGCCGGGCGGCAGTGGAGCCGAGCGACTGGATGCTGCGGAGGGTGTCGTACCAGGAAGGCTGTGCGTTCATGCCTCCATGACATCACTAAACGCAATGCGCCAAAGTTCCGTCAGATCGAGAATGTTTTGCCGGCACCGGGTGGGGCAAAAATGAGGGTATGGGTATGGAATTCATCGACGCAGAAAGGCAGAACCATGGTCATCTCTTTCTTCGCTCCGTGAAACATTCGCCTCCACAAACGCGGAAGATGACGGTGTTCCCAACCGTAGGGATATTTGCGCAGGATCCCTTCGGCCGGACTCGTTACCATCAGTTGAGGCGGCGGACCTGCCATGACGCGATCACACTCAGCATCGAGGGCGACGCCGCGATACCCGTGGCACTTTAGAAACGATCGGATTTGCTTGCGGGGAAAGCGAGGATCATCGTGGCGTGGCGCATTGAAATCCTCAATGCGTTGTGTCACCTGCACGTGGACTTTCTGATGGGGTTCGTAGCTCATGTAGGTCATCCTTGATCTCGGTGAGGTCGGGCCTGACTGGCTGAGGTCAGCGACGTGCTTTCCCTAGTTGGCGGTGCCGTGAATCATAAATGATTCAAAGCGTGCCTGGCGTTCACCCTGGGATGGCTGTTAGCGTCAGGCGGCCAGAGTCGCGCTGCGAGTCTTGAGCATGATGTAGCGACGGCGCATGGCCTGCACGGCTGGGTCGAGGAGCGCACGGGTGCGGCCGACCAAGGACGACGCCAGCTCGAATGCACGCAAGAACAGGTTGGCCGCAATGCGCAGGCTATCCATCGCCGGCTCCGCTGAGCCCGTCAGATCGACGTGGATGGCGAACTGCCGGCAACCGTGCTCGGCACAGGCGCGTGCCACCTTGCGCACCTGCGAAACGAGGTCGCCTACCCAACCGACGCCGTGGTGGTGAACGGTTGCCGCGGACTCCGCGGGCATGCGAAATGGGAGGGCGAGACTACCGGTAGATGAGTTCATGCGCGACTCCATGTCGTGGGGTGTCTGATGCGTGCACGGTAGCGCAGTGCAGAGCGAGGCAAAGTGGCTCGTTTGCAGGACCGTCAGGCTGCGTCGCGCCACGTGGTTCCGTGCTCCGCGACAAACGCGTTGATGCCCTGGGCCATTTCAGCCGGGACGCGGAACTCGGCCTTTCCGAGGAAGGTGCTGACCGTGATGTTTCCGCCGTCGGTCGCAAAGGCGAAAGCCGGACGACCGCCCGGATAGAAGGTTCGCGGCATACGGTCCAACTCGCGCGACAGCCGGTCCGTCTGCGAGGGGTCCATCATGGAGAGCACACCTGCGAGTGCGACGACACCCTCGCGGATCGGCTGATCACTGGAGTACTGCTTCTGACCCACGCTCTTGAAGATCGTGCACTCGTAGACCCGGACCTCCAGGACGATCGAGCCACCCACGCGCTTGACGTCCTTGCCTGGTCGTAGGCAAAAGGCCCGGATGAACGCGTTGGCCACTTGCCGGCTGGCGTCTTCCGTGGCCGATGGTGCCGTCGCACGCCAGAGATCGTCGAATACGGCGCGGGGGCTGAAACCGTCGGCCACGCGTCGTTCCGGCAACCACTTTTCGCGGAGCAGTCCTTCGTCGTCGACCACCAATGGCGTGCTGCCGATCGCACAAGCCTCTCCGACCAGCTCCTTCACGTCCCGGAAGATGTTCTTGGCCAGCTGTCGGCGCTGCTCCGCGACCTTGTCGGAAGCCCTCAAGTAGCGGAAAGGGTTCGTATGGCGCGGGGCATGTTGAAATCCCGCTCCAACCTCGCTGATGGCTTCCATTTTCACGGCGACGACTTCTGCCGAGCGCAGAGCCGCGTCGAGCTCCTGATACATCTCCTGCATGCGATCGACGATCGCATCAGCATCGGTACGATTCACGGGTCAGCCTCGGTGGACGTGGTGCCAGCACCGTAGGCGCTAGAAGCATCTGTCAAAGATCGGCCCGAAAGCGTCCGTGGGAACGGAAGTCTCCGGCGCTCGGTCGGTAGCCGACCGATTCTTGTGGGGTGCGATCTGTGGATAACATTTGGTATCACAATACATTTCAAGGACGTACAAGGCCCGCCTTGTCGGTGTCCGACCTCACTCCGATGTGGACAACTCGAGTCAATAGACCATCTTGCGCTGCGAGCCCGATCATGGATTTGGTGCCTGGCGAGCGGCCATCCCAGAACGCGACAAGGTGCGAGGCTCCCCAGGCCATCTGCTGGTTGCGAATGAACCCGGCGGCCTTCCCGTAACGATCCCACTCCGCCGGATAGCGCATGAACGGCACATCCCGATCCGGCCACCGGGCAAGCGCGTAGTGCTCTCCCAGCGTGTCCGGTCCCTCTGCAGCACCGCTGACGATCACCGCGTCGGGCATCCGCGAAAGGATGCGATCCAGGGAAGCGTTGAGATTCTCCAGATCGTCGAAGCCCCTGGACCCGGCGACGATGACCCTTGGCGGCAATGCCGGGTCCCGCATCCGCTGCCAGCGGTAGGGCAGATCCACGTTCGCCGGTGCGTCCATAAATAGCGGGGTGACATCGGAGTCTTGCCAGCCGGCGAGTCCGCAGCCGACTCGGGTGACTTCGAACACTGTGTCCGCATGGTCCGCAGCATCGTCGAGAAACCTGGCAATCCCGGAACTGACGGTCGCCAGTGGGAGCGGCTTGAGAGCGTGATCCTTCGTCGGGATGGCGTAGGCCTGGCCAGTGAAGCCCGTGCCAACCCCGACCTGTGCGCTGCGCCAACGCTTCGCGAACAGCGCGGCACCAGCACCGTGCACACCCGCAAAGTTGGAACCGAAGACAAAGCAGGATTCCCGAGGGCCAGTGCTTTGCGCCACCGCGGCCAACACGTCGCCGTGGCAGGCTTGTGGCGCACACCAGCAGCCCAGCGTCTTCTCGCGCAATTCGCGGCGCGCGAGGCGCTGCAGGTGCGGCTGGGCCGCCAACCAGGCGCGGTAGCGCTCGACAACGGCTGCCCTGTCGCCGTGGATTCCGATTTCAAACGGGTTGCCCCACGGGCCGGGCCGACCGATGTACACATCGGCACCCTCGCGCTTCCAGTGGCGCACCACACCTGATCCCGTTGTCACGTCCGTCCCCATTCCGCACGCACAGTTCTCAGAGCCGCATCGGCATGATGACGTGGTCGTTGCCATCGCCATTGGACAGCACCACGGATTCGCTCGGACTGTTGACCCGCAGGTAGATCGTGTCCTCGACAAGCGCGGCAAGGGCGTCGGTCACGTATCGGGCATTGAGACCGAGGCGCATCGTCATGCGCAGGTCAGGAACAAACAGTTCCTCACTGCCGTCACCCTTGTCCTTGGCCGACGCAGAAAGCCTGAGGATGTCACCGCTGAAGTCGAAGACAACGGCGTCCTTGACGTCGGACCCCATGATGGTCGCGCGCTTGACGGCGTCTAGGAGAACCCGCCGATCGAGCTTCACCTCGTGTCTCATGCCTGTGGGCAGGACCCGGGCGAAGTCCGGATATTTGCCGTCGATCAGGCCTGACACCATGCACTGTTCCCCCTTGGTCATGCTCAGGTGGCGTGACCCAATGGCCAGGTCGACGGGCGAATCCTTGCCGTCGAGCATGGTCAGCATCGCGTTCATGCCGCGCCGCGCAAGGATGACTTGCTTGGCTGGGCCAACGTCCCGAGGCAGCGCCGCGCGGGCGACCGCCATGCGCAGCCCATCGGTGCCCACGCAGGTGACCGTTGAGCCTTCCACGTGGATGAGCATGCCGTTGAGGTAGGTGCGCTGATCCGCCGACGCCACGGCGTAGCCGACCGCATGGACCAGGCTTGAAAGCAGGCCATCACTGAGCTTCAGCAAGGTTGCGACGCCCACCACGGGGCGCTGTGGGTATTCGGTCGCCGGCAGCGTGGCAAGGGTGTAGCGGCCGGTACCAGCCCGGATCTGCAGGCAGTCGCGATCGACAAGCCGTGCTTCGAGTGCGTCCACGGTGCTCGGCAATGCGCGCACGATATCGAGGAGCTTCTTTGCCGGGATCGTGATCGAGGAGTCGGTGGACGATTCCCTCAGCCCACAGGCACCCTGCATGGTGACTTCCGTGTCCGATCCCGTCAGATGCAACTGGCCGGCACGTACCTCCGCGAGCAGGTTGGAAAGGACGGGCATGGGTGGTGTGCCGCGCGGTACCGCGCTGGCGACATGTTGCAGCTGGCGCTGAAGGTCGGTGCGCGCGATCTGGAATTGCATGGCAGTACTCCATCTGCAGGTGACAACCCACCCTACCCAGCCGTTCTCGCTCCTGAAGTTCGGCACCATTTCGTTGCTGCCATGCGTGTCGTCGAAGCCTGGGGCGACGACGACGCTTGCCGGACCGAAAGATTCTCGACGACGGCACTTCCACCGGCCTTGACCCGGTGATAGAACGGCATCGCCAATGGAAGGGGGGAACCTGCATGAAAGCGAACGCAGTCATGTTGTGGCTGGTGGTCGGCGTGAGCGCCTTGGGGCAGTTGGCGTGGGCGGGCGATGGTCCCGCCGCCGCCGCGTCGTCAGGTTCGCCAGCTCCGGCCGACGGAAGTGTCGGAGCTAAGTCCACGCCCAAGGCCGCCGCCAAGCCCGATACTCCGGCAGCCGGCGGCGGTGATACCGCTGGAAAGGCCACCCTCGCCTCTTGGCTCGACCTCTTGGCGGCTCAGAAGGCCAGCGAACTCATCGGTACCAAAGCGACTGGCACGATCCCCAGTGGTCCCGTGCTGCTGAGCAGCTGGGGCGACTTCGTGCGCGCTGTCGATACTGGTCGGATCGTCGAGGGGCAGATCGCCTATTCGAAGACAATCATCACTGCCTATCAAGGATTACTGGAAGCAGCGCGGAAGTCATCTGGGACAAAAGCATGCGGCGGCGAACCGACTCCGCCGAAAGGCGCTGTGAGCAGACTGGCCCTCGCCAACGTCGTCGTTCCGGCGGCCACCGTTGGTGGATGGTTGCCCAGCACCTTCAACCCGTGGCTCGCCGCTGTGCAGACGATGCTGGGGACCATGAAGGGCATCTCTGACACGCTTCGGCCCACGGTGGGTGAACCGTCGCCCTTCCGAGTTGGACTGGCTAACGACGACCTGTTTCCTGCCATCAGCGGCACGAGCCGCGAGGTCTACTTGCCACCTGTCATTACGCAAGGCCATGACGCCGACATTGCGTCGACAGTTCGCGATGCCCAAAGCCTGGCCGGGCAGATGACGCAACTGGCGACGGAAGTTAGTGACCGCACCGAGTGCAAAGCGCTGACCGCGAAACTTACCCAGTCCGCTACAGCCCTTGGGAATCTTGCAAAGACCCTGCAGCCTGACGCCGCCGGCGGGACGTCGGCTGCGGATGAAGCGTTGGCACTGCTCACGTTGTCCAAGAAGGACGGGCTCACGGTGTTGGACATCCAGCTCACCAGCGAGAATGCGACCGACCGAGGCTACTCGACGCTGATCCCGACGTCGAAGCGACTGATGCAAAGCTCGGTGCTTGCGCGGTACCGACTTCACAATGGTGCCGATGGAAGGATCCTTCGCAGTGGCACGGTGGCTGTGTTCTGTCAGGTCGTTGCGCGAGAAGGCGTACGAGGCTCGAATGCCTTCGGCAGAAACTACTCCAGCGCGGAGCTTTGCAGCTGGACACCCAAAGAAGCGGTAGCTCCGGCACAGTTCGGACAGAAATAGCCGACAGGTCACCGATTCCCACCACGTTAGGTCGAAAGCCGCGCCGCGGACGTATTGGAGGTGAGTCCAAGGTCAGGTGCCGCATGAAACGAGAGCTGTTGGGGCCACCAGTCCCCGCGAACACCGATCTCGCGGGTGTGTGCCCCACCGCCCCTCCAGGGAGTGGTTAGTCAACAGTGACTAACCACCTTCCAATATCCTCTTCTTCGCAAGCTCGGCGTATTTTTTTGCTTCGCTCCGGGAAATCCCCATCTGACCCATCAGCGCCTGCAGCGCAAGTTCTTCCTGTTCCGGGGAAAGCTCGACGCTTCCGCCTTTTTTAAGAGCCACCGTGACCGACTCAACTAGCGGTCGGGCAACGGCCGACCAGTGGACCCCGTGCCTGATTCCGTTGATCACGCCCAAGATGATCAACATCGTCGTAGCACCATAGGGTGAGAGTCCGGCTTCCACGGATGCCTCGAAGGCTGCAGACACCTGCGGCTCGAGCACATCACGAATCACAGCCTGATGTTTCTCGTCGTTGTCGATAGAAGGTTTACAGTGCGACAGCGGGCTGTAGTCGATGGCGATCTCCGCCATCTGGGTGGCCAGGGCCAAAACCCATGCAAGCCCCTCTTTGGACATGGACCGCTCAGCGATCAGCGCGTCTGACGCATCTGGGAAATTGTCCTTAATTTTCTTTTTGTCCCCAGCCTTTAATTTGGCCGGAAATCTGCGCGCCAGCAACGCTAGCTGGAAAGTTACGAGATCAGCGACTACTTGTTCCGTGTCTTTGCCCGTCATCCAGGGCTGGAGGCTTTGTTCAAGCTCCATGATCCTATTGCGACGATCACCGTCGTTGTTGTCGGCACTGTTCTTGGACATAAACCGCTCTCCTTTCTCGGATTCGTGAGATTACATTGTCGTACTGAAGCTCGAAAGAATCGGGCCATCGATCAGTCTCGGGCTATATTCAACTTAACCACCTCTCAACACGGTAAGTGAACTGCTTGCCTGTGAGATAGCACGTCAGTCCAGAATCACATGCGGTACGAACCGCGACGTGTCTCGCGTGATCAGTCCAGCGTCCTCACGGATGCCGATCCCCGCCGGCGAGTCGCCGATCACCCAGCTTCCGATGAGTGGGTAACCGCCCGAGAATTTCGTCAGCGGGTGGTACGCCTGTCGAATATGCGGCGCTCCAGCATAGGGTCCGTCTGACTCCACCGTCCTGCCCTCGGCGGTGCGCATCCGAATGTTCGCACCCTCTCGCGAGAAGAGTGGCTTCCGCACCCAGCCCGCAGCTAGCGCGGTTGGCTCCGATGCCTCGAAATACGCCGGCAGTAGGTTCGGATGCCCCTCGAAGCGCTCCCAAAGGAGGGGCAAGATGCCCTTGTTGCTCAGCACCGACTTCCAGGGTGGTTCAATGAGCTGCAGGCCGGACGTCGTCAATGCGGGTCCGTAGCGGTCGGCGAACAGATCCTCCAGCGGGTACAGCTTGAACAGCGTACCGATGACGGTATCGTTGAGGTCGGTGAAGGTTCCGGTCGTGGAAAGGCCAATGTCCTCGATCGCAATGTTCCCCGCGGCGATGCCAGCCTGCTGGGCGCAGTCACGAAGGTAGTCGACGGTGCCCCGGTCTTCGATACTGTCGCGAACCGAGCTGAAGTAGGACGGTCGCGGCAAATCCTTGGCAAGCTCGGCGAAGGCGAGCACGAGCTTGTCCTGGATCGAATTGAACTGGTCCGTGCCCTTCGGCAGCGCACCACGCTCAATCTGCTGTTCGAGCCAGAGCCACTGAAAGAACGCGGCCTCGTAGCACGAGGTCGGGGTGTCGTAGTTCAGCTCGTAGAGCTTGGCGGGACCCGTGCCGTCATAGGCAAGATCCATCCGGCCGTAGAGGTGCGGCTGACCTCGATGCCAGCTATCGGCGATCCAGTCCCAGTGCGAGGATGGAATCGCGAGTCTGGTAAGCAGCGACTCACTGCGCATGACCTCGCCCACGAGTGCCATGGCCATCTGGTGGATCTCGGCCGTCGGATCCTCAATGTCGCGTTCGATCTGCTGCAACGAGAAGGCGTAGTACGCCGACTCGTCCCAGTACGCCTCACCTTCGATGGTGTGAAAGTGGAAGCCATAGGCCTCCGCCGTCTGCTGCCAGTCGGTGCGTGGAGCGATGTTGATCCGTCGCATGCTCAGCCGCCCCAGCTGCCGGCCATGGCATGCGACGAGCCGAAGCCACCGCGTCCCGCCGTGATCGCTCGGGAACCGGCACTGCTCCCGTGGCCACTTTCGCTTGCGCTCGAACTCCAACCGCTGGAGCTCGACCGGTAGCTGCCACCATAGACGCCGCTCGACGGGGAGGTATATGCGCCAGACGACTGCCGGTACACCGGGCCAGCCGGCATGTAGACGGCCTGGTTGCGGTTGTTGTCCATCATTCGACCGATCAGGAAGCCCGACAGCGCGGGCATCCAGAAGGAGCCGTCCGATCCCTGACGACACATGTCCGCGCCGTACTGGGCGACGCACTGCTCGCGGGTGCCGAAATGCGGTGACTCCTTCGAGGCGTTGGCCAGCGCCTGGGTCTGCGCGGTCTGGCAGGTGTCTTTGGGGACCCCCGCCTGCACGCACTGGTCGACGGTCGCAAACGTCTGGCGCGAAGTGGCCGGCGAACTATCGTCGCATGCGGTCAGCAGCAGGGGTGCAAGGCCCATCAGCACCAGCGATGCACAGGTTGAACGTTTCATGCTTCTCTCCTTCCGTGGCTCAGGTAATCGACAAATCGGCGTCAGTGACGTCGATGCCCAACGAAAAGACGACATCGAAGCTGTTCGGGCCGTAATCCTCTGCGGACACGAATAGGTATTCGAACCGTCCTGGCAATCCCTCGACCTCCCGCTGGTAGAGCATCGAGTAATGCGTCATGGTGAAGTCGGCCGTGTCACCCGGTGGGTGGGTGACGCTTTCGTCGTAGGCGACGGGCGGTGCCCACGCGTCGGTGGGGCCATCACCCCAGACGCGCTGATAGGCCTTTCCGTTGAACGTCAGCTGCGGTTTGCCGAGATCGGAAGTCGGCTCGACCCACTGACGGAACGCGTCGGCAGTGGGCGGATTGATGGTGTCGGCATACACGAACAACTTGATCTCGTCGACCTGACCTGCGGTCGCCTTCACCTGGTACCAGGCATCGTCCTCGACGTACCAGCGATACAGCATGGTGCCTCCGCCCAGATCGACCGTACCCAGTGCTTCAATGGGCTGGTCGCCCGCCGGCGGTTCAAAACCAAAAGCGCCCGCGTTCGCCTTGAAGAGAAGCGCGTCGACGACAACGGCACCGCCGAGCCGGAATCCACCGACGCCGCGGGGCGTGGCAGACGCAGACTCCACTTCGGCCTTCGTGCCGAATAGATTTTCGAACATGGTGTGATCCTTCGTCCCTGTGGATGAAGCCGGCCGCGCCGGTGCGGCGCCGCCGGCAAGGTGGCGCGTCAGGCTCCCGGCTTACTGAAGCGAGCGAGCACGTCCGCCGCGGCCGTGTCGGATGGCACGACGCCCGCCGCCTGCAACCGCGCCTGGAGATCACCGTCGCCGCTGGTGTCTTCCAGCTGCTTGGCGGCGTCGAACTGAGCATCCTTCAGCTGCTGCTGTTCCTGGATGCGGCTCAGCGAGTCCATGGCGGTGCGCAATTTGGTGTTGGAGCCCGACGTGCGCGCTGCGATCGCGTCCTGCGCGCGCTGGACCGACGCCGTCGCTTTGACGGTGTCGATTTGACGCGAGAGGTGCTCGACTGTCGACTCCGCCTGACGAATCGAGCCGCGCAGTCGCTCGATGTTGTCGTCCATGCTTTTGACGGTCGCTTCGTCGGCTTTGATCTCGTTTTCGAGCCCGGCGACCTTGCCAGCAACCTCCAACGCCAGGGACTGCTCGCTGCCCTTGTCCACCAGCTTCTGGATGGATGCGCTGAGTTCGGTGACCTTCGCCTTCTTCGCGTCGAGCTTGTCGCTGGCGAGCTTCCGTTCGGCCATGAGCCGGGTCAGGTCGACCTTCGACTGATCGAGTGCGGACCTGGAATCTCTGATTTCCTGTTCCAGGATCGTGATCGCATTGCGGTCGACGATCGCCTGACCGGCGTCGGTGGCGGTGCCGCGCACCAGCGTGATGAGCTTTTCGATGATGGCCATGATTGCCTCAGTTCAAGTGGGAGTGGAGTTCGTTGGCGGCCTGGGTCGCACAGTGCCCGAGGGTGTGGATTTCCTCGATCACGTTCCCCAGCGGCGACATCGCCGACAGCTGCCCGAACACGATGTAGGCGTCCTCGCCACCTACGGTGCTCAGACCGAAATTCGATAACGGGTAGATGGGATTCAGGCGGAGGCAGGCCTCGTTGAAGGTGCCCCGATCCTTCACGCTGGAGGCCAGGCAGAGAATCGTGGACACCTGGATCTCGGTGCCGGAAGCCAGCATCTGCATGGGCAGATCGCCGTGATCGTGCGCTTCGATGTAGATCACAGCCTCCGAGCCGCGCTCGAGCGTGATCCGTGCGCGGCCTTCCTTCACGTAGTCGGAGGCAAGAAGAGCGTCAAACAGAGAGTGGGTCGTCCAGTGGTGTGCCATTGATTGGTTGTCCATGAGGTAAACGTAAGAAGGAAGAGTTGGTAATCGAAGGGTCTGCTCGACGCGACTGAGGGCCTCCTTGTGCTCCTCGCGGATGTAGACCTGATAGGGAGCCAGTCCCATCTCTTTCATGCGATCCCGGAAGCGCCGCTGAGCGATCGCTCCAGGCGAAGGGCTGGTAGTGGGTTTCTTTCGTGGCATCGCACCGCTCCAACAATGGCGTTACTTGTAATCATTACAAGTAATCATTGCAAACGATGACCCCGTTACACTATTTCGTTGACACACCTAGTTTCGTGGCGCGACTTGCCACCGGATCCGGAGCGCTCGATGGCCGGCCAAAGAGGTGGGCAAGCCGGCCGAAATCGACCATCGGCTGCTGGCCCGGGTGGTACACGGCGTAGCTGTCGTGGCACCGCGCCGGCAAGCGGAAAAGAAGACGTGAGGACCAGACCACGCTCAGGGCACCCTTGCGCAAGGCATCGGCGGGGATCTTCAGGCACTGATCCTGCACTTCGCCGCCGGCACCGATGACCACCCATCCATCGTCTGACGGGAACGGATAGGCGGCAAAGCGGCACGGAAGCGGCCCACTGGTAATCCCGTACGGCCCGATCGGCTTGGTCGTACATTGCCCCGAGGCCAGGCTCACTTCGACCGGCATGTGGCTCACCGCGACGGTGGCCGCAAAGCCGATGGCGACAATCAGGGTCATCGCCACGAGGGCTTTCAAGATGCGAGGTTTCATCACACGTTCCTTATGTGTTGTCGTCCGCGTAGGACGACGGGGTTAGTCCGTTACGGCCTGCAACACCTGCAGGTCGACCGATTCCTTGCCACGAAAACAATTGAGCGCGACCGAATAGGCCAGTCGCACTTCTTCACCTGCACCGACGGGCGGAACCTCGCCGGCGGCCATGGCACGAAACCAGATGCCGCCGCAGCGCCGACCTCGAGCGTCCTGCAGGTCGAGCTTCAGATGCGTGCCGTCACCGACGATGCGCATGTTGGTCACCGTGAAGCGGTCAACGAACACCGGCGCCTCGAACTCACGCCCGTAGGGTTCGAGTGCACTGATTCGCGACAGGGTATCCAGCGACGGAGCTTCACCGAGCTCGCCGTCAACCCAGAGCACCGGCTCCAACTTCGTCGTGTCTACCTGCTCCATGACCGCATCGCACAGGGCGTCGTGGAATCGCTCAACGTCTTCTTCCGAGATGCCGATGCCGGCAGCACCGGCATGACCGCCCCAGTGCTTGAGCACGCCCGGATACTTCGAGTCCACGACGGCCAGCGCCCCACGAATGTTGACGCCAGCAACCGCGCGCAACGATCCCGTCAGCATGCCTGGCACATCTGGTTTGGGTGACAGGCAGCAGGAAGGACGTCCAAATGCCTCGACCAGCCGGGACGCGACGATGCCGTGGACACCGGCATGGCCGTCGGGGAAGTGCACGCAGATCAGAGAGCGCCCGGCCTCGGCCTGAAGCGCCCCGATTTCCAGCGCAACCTCGGACATCTTCTGCTGGATCGACTTGCGGAGCTGGTTGTCTGCGTCCAGTTGTGAGACCAGCACCATCGCTTCCATGGGATCGCGCGTTCGCAGGAGCCGCAGCACGGCCATCGCATCGTCGATGCGACTCGCCGCGTTGAAGCGAGGGGCAGCCCCGTGAGACAGGTCCTTGGTGGTGAAGAGGCCTTCCTTCTTCATCAACTGACGCAGGGCGGTCCACACCGGTCGAGGATTCGGCCCGTTGATGAGACGCAACCCGTAGTTGATGACCGCGCGGTTGTTCTTCGACGTGCGCAGCGACATCAGGTCGGCGACACTGCCCACACAGACCACGTCGAGCAGGCACGCCAGCGACGGTGCATCTGGTGCGAGCCAGCCGCGCTTGATGAGGCGCTGGCGCACGGCACACATGGTCAGCCAGGCGACATAGCAACCGGCAATGCACCGATCTGGAAATGCACTGTCTGTGCGCACAGGATTTACGCAGGCGATGGCGGCCGCCGGCGGACCCGCCTCCGGCACCCCGTGGTGATCCGTCACAACGGTGTCGCAACCGCGCTCAGCACGGAGGCGTTCGAATCGGGCGTTGTCGCACGTTCCTTGGTCGGCAGTGATGAGGAGGGTGTTGGGCTTGCAGTCCTCAAGCAATCGATCGACGAAGCGATCGCTGACGCCGTAGCCTTCGCGCATGCGATGGGTGATCAGTAGCGTCACCTGCTGGGTCGGCACGTGGAAATGCTCCACCAGCGATTCCATCAACACAAATGCGCTGGAACTGCCGTCGCAGTCGAAGTCCGTCAAGCAGGCCAAGGGTCGACCGCTCATGATTGCGTCGGCGATCGCATCGGCTGCCACATCGATATCAGGGAGTTGATCAGGGGGATCCAGATCGCGAACACTCGGCGTGACGACGCTTAGATCGGTGTTGGTGAGGCGGGCCGACAAGATGGCTGACTGCAGCGCGTCGTAACCGTGCGCCTGCGCAGCCGCCATGACTTCCGGGTTGCGTTCCCTCTGGCGTACAACGACGGTCACTGGGACGCACCTCGCCGCTTGGCGAGCTGCCACAAGTCCTTCAGGCGCTCGGGATCTTCCTCAAAGCAGCGCTCACCGGAAGCAACGTTGGCAGCGAAACGCTCCACGTCGTGCCATGAGGTCGAGACCTTGTTGAACTCGGGCTCGGCGAAGCCGTACAGGCGAAACATTCCCTCGGCAGAGACCTCTACGGATGGACTCATGACGGCCGGTGTGGCGGTGGGGCTCCACAGTGACCCGGTCGCCTCGTAGACCACGCGGTCCTCGCGACGATCCACGCACTGCATGAAGGCATGGCGAAGGCGCGACACCAACGTATCTGTCACCGGCCACGCGACCCAGCCGAACGTTGGCTCCGGCGAGTCAACGCGGGTGCCAAGGTACAGGTACGGACGGCTGGCGTGGTTTGTCACTTGATCGCTCCAAGATGTGTCACGACCCAGCGTACTGCCATCGCCGCGAGACAAAGAACGAGCCACATTCCCAGCGACTGGTCAGTCGACGGCAACGCCAGGTAGACAACGATCGCCGCGAGGATCGCGACAAGGTCCCACACGCCCCAGATCGAAGGAGGCATCTCCTCGGCCTGAACGAGCTCCCATGATCTGGAGTCGGTATCGAATACCGTATGGGTCACCGCTCCGTCGATGACCTGGAGGCGATAGCGCCGGCGCGCGGGAAAGCCGCACCACGTGCAGGCAAACTCCACTTCCGTCACGAGACACGCTGGGTCGCATAGGTCCAACGCAGTGACGCGTACGTCTCTCGGCAGCTGGTGCGTGTCGCAGACGGCGCATAGGACGCGCGGCCCACGAACTCGCCGCAGGCCCATGCGTTTCGGGAAGATGTCGGACAGGCGCTTCACGGGCTCGGCAGAAACTCTGCTGGGCACCTTGCGTCATCGTCGACAGATGCGAGGAGGTCGACATCGCGCTTGAGCACGATGATGCGCCCGCGATGGCCCCAGTATTTTCGCGCCCGGCCGTCCCACAGCGCTTCGTCCTTCTGCAGCGCGATGTCCTCCACTGCCTTCGATAAGTTCGTCGCGTCAGGACGGCGCAGGTTTGGCAGGCCGTTGGCGGCGTCCTTTTCCGCAACCGACCAACTTGCTGGCATGGCCATGATGAAGATGAGGCTGTAGCGGTGCGGCATCCTCAGCCCACGCAAGCGCAATTCGTCACCCAGTGCTCGGTAGCGCAGGACACAGGGCCGCTTGATCCACTTGTCGCGTTGCGTCATACGCGGCTTCGGCACCGGGTCGACATTGAAAACCTGGACATTCGGGATGGCGGCATCAGCAACTCGAGTTTCCGCCAGCGCAGAGGCGATGGCCGACCGGGGCAAGGCGCGCCGGCGGGGCTTGCTGACCACTGCGCTCATACTTGGATTCGCGCACCGTCGGGCAGCCGGCTGCATGACGGCCGGCTCGCCCACGTAGCGAGTCCATGCATCGCGCGAAACACGGCGATTCATGACCGGCCCCTGCCCCGACCCTTGCCCCAACCTGACTTCACGCGATGCTTCAGCGGCTTGCTCGGCCGGAAGGTAGGCACGATGGAGTCGGTGTTCCAGCGCAGCTGGCCCGTGCCAATATCCTTGGTCGTGCGGCCGCTGACCTCGCGTACGGTGAACTGGCCGAAGCTGCGGATATTCACCCCTTCGCCAGCCGCGAGCGCGCTGCCGATACACTCAAACAGCGTATTGACGATCGACTTGACGTCGTCGTGGTGTTGGCCCGTCGCCTTCTGCACCGCTTTGATGAGTTCCTGCTTATCCATGTCCCTCTTGGACCCCTGCTGTCACCCTCCCTCCGGGAGGGCTCCGGTGATTATTGAGCCGAGCGGTGAAGCCACAGCTCGTCGGCGGCGAAGGTGACCATGGCAACGGCAAGCAGGCTCATGACCTCCCCGGCGGCCTCGACCTGAGCGTCCTCATTGGCTCCTGGCACGTCGACCGGCTCGATCTGCAACTGCCTGGACCACAGCGCCAGCCGATGAAGGTTCACGTCCAGGTGCTCGTGCTCGAGGCGAAGCAGCGCGTCCCGGGCGTGCGCCTGCAGGACACTGGTGTCGATCGCTGCCAGTTCTTGGCCCCGGAGGTCTTCGAAGCGGATCCAGGTCCGCTTGCGGACGCGTCCACCACCGACAGTGCTGACCTCACTCGATTCGCCAATGACCTTGGCCACGGTCGGAAGCATCTCTGCCAGGCGATCCACGACAGATAGCGCGTAGCTTGACCGCTCGTTGGCGTCCGGATGCTCATAGGCCGCCAGGATGAGGGGCGAATTCACCCGCACGGCTTCCACGCACCATGCTCCGCGTGGATTGATCCTGTACAGCAGCCGCCCGGCTTCGGCGATCGCGGCCGCGGCCTTGTCGTTGACACCGCAGTTCTTGATCAGCTGCTCGACGGCGCGACCTTCGACCCGCTCGGTGATGTCGATGCGCGTGGAGGTGCCGTTGCGCCGAAACACGGTCAAACCATCGTGCGTGGTGTTGGTGCGTGGATTCAAGATGATGTCTGTGCTCACACCGATCAGGCGAGGCAAGTTGCTCGCGATCGTCTCCAGATGCTTCTGCACGTAGGCGTTGGCGTATCCCATGGGGGACGAATTTCCTTCTACTTCTTGTTGTTGATGGCAACCGCTGGTGCCAGGCGGCGGTTGATCGCGCTATCGATCATGCCCAGGTACCGATATTGGTGCTTCGGCGTTGGAGAATGGTACAGAGCGATGGCTTTGGCCATGTTGCCGGTCTGCCGTAAGGCCTGCGCGTAGATCCAACCGCTCGCCAGGACGTTGGTGCACAGGTCGTCTCGCAGCGCGTCCTCGGAAATGCCGGCCTTGGCCAGCGTCGGTAACCACCAGGAGTTGATCTGGGCCGGCCCGATGTCATAGGTGCCATTGGTGTTGGCCGAGACCTTGCCAAGCGTACCGCCCTCGACATCGAGGATCAGATACAAGGGCAGCTGGTGGATACCAAACACCTGCGCGGCATGCTGGACGCACTGCCGGACATTGGGATCGCTCTCCGGCAAGGGGCGGTGCGAATGTCGTGGTGCCGCGTCAACG
This sequence comes from Rhodanobacter sp. B2A1Ga4, assembly GCF_018101315.1. Lineage (NCBI taxonomy): Bacteria > Pseudomonadati > Pseudomonadota > Gammaproteobacteria > Lysobacterales > Rhodanobacteraceae > Rhodanobacter > Rhodanobacter sp. B2A1Ga4. Next base: position 42,459 of record NZ_JADBJR010000004.1, read on the forward strand.
AGAGCCGGCGGGCGGGCTGGTGATATCTCGGCCAACGGTGCCGTCGTGCACGACCTCACGGCCACGCCGGAGATCACCTGGTCAAAATCCTGACCCACCTGACGGATCTGGCCTTGTTGAGTGGCCGCGACGTGCGTCCCCTCAGGACAAACGGTATGGGCGACTGGCGTCACGGAAGCAATGGTGCGAACTGCTGCGTCCACGGGCGGCGTGCTGGCCGACGCGGCTGTCGCGGGTTCCTGCACTTTGCGGGTCTTGTCGGCGTCGCTCGGTGCAACCGGTGCCTGAGAGACGGCCGAAGCCGGCGCGCCCATGCTGGTGGCGGGTGCTGGAGCCGCCTCTGTTTCCGTGATCGTTCGCACCGTGCGCGACCCTTGCGCGGCGGTGGTGATCACGGGCACACATAGCGCCAGTGCCAGCAGAATTCTTTGCGGTCGATCCATGACGAGACCTTTCCTTCGGAGTCACGCCATGCACTCTACCTGCGCCGGTGACTGTTCAGCGCTCGAAAACTCAATGGTTTTTCGACTATTTGCCGAAACCGCGGCCAGCTTCCGCCGGGACCGGCGGTGGCGGTGGGACGCCACTTCGGTCGACTGTTGTTTGACGGCGACAAGCATGGCGTTGGCGACCGCCTCGAGCCCGCTGCCGTACATGTCCTTCAGCTCGTCTGCTACCGACGGCGAGTACGGCTTGTCTGCGACACGCCAGGTATCCGCGACATCACCTGTCAGGCGGAAGCACGTGTGATGCTCGCACATCTTGGTCAGCGTGGTGTGGAGGTGCCAGGCGTCGACCAGCCCGATGAAGAACAGACCCATGAAGGACTCTTCGTCGGCAGGCATCTCGTCCAGAAAGGTCGGGGACAGCCGGCTGAGATGGCTGCGAAACTCGAAGTCCGCGCGGACCGTGTCGAATTCGTACAACACAACGGTACGCCCGTTCTCAGCCTCCAGCCGGACGTTGCCGATCTTTTCGCCATCCTTCAGCAGCTCGGTGGCTGCCCAGGGCAGGTCTTCACGGAAGTGGATCCGGAGGATGTTGACGGCATACGGGGCAAAGCGGTCGACGAACACGAGACTCTCCTGAGTGGTTGGGACACTCAACATCTATCTCACCTCGCGAGACGCACAAGATCCACCAACTTTCCTCAGTCCACGACGGATCGCAACATCTCCGCAAATACCCCGACAATCGGCCAGATTCTGATCCGATACCGTGGCATCGCTCCCTAAGATGCTTGGCATAGGAGGCCCGCCGGGCCATTGCCAACAAGGAGCTGTGCCGATGAACCGTCTTGCCGTACTGCCCGCCCTTTTGCTCTCCCTTGCCTGCAGCGTCGCTTTCGCCGCAACACCGGCAGCGGCCAACAGCCCGGCTGAACAACCGGTGGTGGCCAAGGATGTGACTCCGCAGACCGTCGAAGCCATTCGGCATCTGGTCCACGACATCAACCCGCAGGCGAAGCTGAAGCAGATCTCCGACTCGCCCTTCCCGGGCATCAAGACCGTGGTGGCGGACGCGTCCGTAATGTACGCCTCCGAGGATGGTCGCTACCTGTTCTACGGCGTCCTGCTGGACACCAAGACTAAGCAGAACCTCACGGACGCCGTTCTGGGCAACGTACGGGTCGAAGCGCTGGCCAGCATTCCTGCCCAGGACGTCATCAGCTTCAAGCCGAAGCACCCGAAGTATGTGGTGACCGCCTTTACCGATACGAGCTGCGGGTATTGCCAGCTGCTCTTCAAGAACACCCAGGGCTACCTGGCCGAAGGCATCCAGATCAACTACGTTCCGTGGCCGCGCGCCGGCATGCAGGCACCCAACCTGGTGCAGATGCAATCGGTCTGGTGCGCCAAGGACCCTGTGTCGGCCTACAGCGCCGCCATGAATGGGCAGCCGGTACCGACCGCCACGTGCAAGAACTCTGCGGACTTCCCCACCCTCTTGTCACTCGGTGAGAAACTCGGCATCAATGGTACGCCGGCTGTCTTCGACCGGACCGGCCGCAAGATCGGCGGTTTCATGACGCCGGCGCAGATGCTGGCGAAGCTGCAGGAGCTCGATCACCAACCCACGTCCGGCGAAAAGGTCGCCGAGGCAAAGTAGCGTCGTGCCGTGAACACCCCGCCCGGCCGCCACAGCGGTGCCGTGGAAAGTCCCAGCGAATGGCGCTGGGCGGGGCGTTACATTGCTGGATTGGCGATGTGCATCGCTACTCCGATCGTTGCTCTCAACGTCGGCCGCGCCGCAGCGATCGAGCTCCCGCTCGACATGTCCGGCCCTTCATGGTCGACCGCCGAATGGCAAATGATCGGAACTGGGTTCCTGGTCGGGTACGTCCTCTGGCTCGCCTACGTGATGTTCCGGCCCTCCCTGCTCATCCGACTACTCAAGGAAGCCCGTGATGCCAACCGAAAGACAGCGGGTCCAACGACTCGCCAAGGATCTCGCCCTTCGGCTCCTCGTGTCCTTCGGCACCAGCATCATTTACGGCTTGGTCATGCTGAAGGTCTTCCACCAGGGCACCCCGGCCAACATGGGTGACACGTGCGGTGCCATCGCGGCAGCAGTGGCATTGGCCACCCTGATCTTGTGGCCACCGGCCTACCTCACCGATTTCATGAAAGACTGGAGATCTCCGGATGGCGAATAAGTCCGCCGCGTCGCAGCCCACGCTCGTGGCCCCGATCCTGTTTCAGGGGTCCCCATCCCAGGCGGTGAACGCCCCTACCCTATTTATTGCTTTCATCATGTTCGTGGGTGTGACCTGGTGCCGGACCACGCTGAAGGCACCCCATGTCCTCATCCTTGCACCGGTGATTCTCGTGGTCGCACTGGTGTTTCTGCGCTTCATGATGACCTCCACCATCTCCTACACTGTGGATGCCGAGCGTATCCACGTCCGTCGTGGCATCTTCATGCGGAAGTTCACGAGCCTTGAGCTGTTCCGCGTGCAGGACGTGACGCTGTATCAGACGTGGTGGCAGGACATCCTTGGAATCGGCACGATCGTCGTCGACAGCAGCGACCTCGTTACGCCACGCCTGGTCATGCTCGGCATGCCCAACCCTGTCGTCTTTCGCGACGATCTCAATCGGGCTGCCATTGCCCTGCGCGATCGCAAAGGCATCCGCGAGGTCAATTACGGCCGCGTGTGATTTGTGCCCCGCACATTGATGCGGTCGGTGCCCACGTGTCGCACCTTCGACGAAAGTAGCAAGCGTAGTGCCTCAGATTGAAATCGGCGGGCGATGATGCGATGCGCGGTCGAATCACCACTGCGGCTTTGCGACGTTGCCAGCGGCCACTCTTTCGAGTTGCTGGGCGTAGCCGCCCCGTTTCTCTGCATGCCGAAGGCGTGGGGCCTGGATTGTCTTTGTACCTGGCTGCCGCCGATTTCAATCTGAGGCACTTCTGGGTGAAGCTTCTCGACCAGCTCGATGCTTCTGACATCCGAGCTACGTTCGAGGCTTCAAGAGCGCCGTAGCCAAACCCCCGAGACAGAACACGACGATCCCTGCCGTCGCACCAGGCCACCCGAGCACTAGGGCGCCCATAAGAAAGAACGCGCTGCCGGCCGCACTCGTGCTAGCCAGCATCAGGCAGACCAATTGCCAGGTGGGCAATCGAGCCAAGGGGTCATCATTCTCAGGCATCGTTTCGATTCCTTGCTCTCACCTGCTCGTCAAACCGGATCTCGCTTTCGGCACCCGCAATTAGATCCGAAGACCCGATACCTCACGCGCGGGAAAGACGCGGCGCGCGAGCGGATCGGCACCGAATGCTACGACGAGCGCCAGTGCACCAACCATCAGCGTGACCGTCGTCGCCGGCGGAGCCGGAATAGCTGCGGCACCGGCCGTGAACAGGCGCGCCGCCGGCGCAACAATCGCGACGACACAGATGGCCTGCAGCACCCAGCGCCTGAACCGATGCAACGTCGTCTCGCTCTCGACCGGATTGGCACCGCGCTTCACGACCACCAGAAACGGGTAGACCTGGTACGCGAAGGGGTGATCCAGAGCCACAGCCAACGCCGCCAGCAGCGTGGCCATGATCGCCCACCGCAAGAGAACCGCGTCGCTGGATCGAACCGGCCCACGCCGACGCCTCGATGTCGTGGCAGGCGCTTGGGTCGGTTGCCTACGCTTGCCGCGGACAAACATCCACCAGGCAAACAGCCCAGCCCCAACCACGAACCCGGCGGCCGTGCGAACTGCCCACGGCAAGCCCGACGGTGCGAGCCAGACAACCGAGGCCGCCAGCGTGATGGGAATGAGGTAGTGCTCAGTCTTCACCGTGCCCCTCGCGACATGCCGGAATGGCAGATTCCGGTGTCCATGTCTTCATGCGCGACTTGATGTCAGCGATGCAGCGGTCATCGGACACGAGCGCTGTGTTCTCGGCCATTGTGTACGTGGTGTGGTCGAGTTCGTCGTGCTCGGTGTAGTCCTGGATCGCCGTCATGCTGTATTCGAACTTCGCGTTCTTTGGCAAGTTCTCCATCAGCTTGTTGGCCACCGGTCGTTTGAGTTGCTGGCAGCAGACGTAACGCAGCAAGGTCGGGCTGTTGGGCGCGATGGGGTCCGGGTGATTCCAACCGATGCCCGGCTTCATGGTGTTCGTGCTGACTTTCTTCGTCTCTTCCGGAAGGTAATCCAGATCCTCATCGAACACCGGAACGCCTTTGTCCTGGTCGACGATCGACAGATGCAACGTCGGCGGGTAGACGTTGAATTCAGTCCTGTTCGTGAAGTTGAGCATGAACGTCGCCTGCGAGGTCAGCACCGAATCGGTGGGAGCCGGCGGCGTGAAGAAAGGCTGCGCCCAGTCGAACTGATCCACCGTGTAGTGACCGTCCGAATGCGCCTGATCCTTGCGTTCCACAAGCAGGTCGTGCTCGAGCTGCAGCGTCTCCAGGAACCTGCGCGTCACTTCCGGGTCGGGCGCGTCCGGGGGAAGACTCTTCGCCGGAGCCGTGGCAGATCGCATAATCGAGACGAAGTGGAGGAACTCCGCGCGATCCATGTCCTGCACGGCGTGCCAATCCGGGAGCCGTTCGTCAGGCGTTCCCTTGAAGTAGGCAGCATTGAAGTACGCCACCGCGTCGGCGAGTTCCTTCCGGTCGACGGTCGGTGCAGCCTTCGCGAGCGTCTGCAGGGAGGTGTCCAGAGCGTTGTGGTTGGCCGCGTCGATGGTGACCGGCCGCTGGCATCCTGACAGCGTGATCAGAACTCCCAGCGTGCACACGCAACGGGTCAAGACCGATGAAATGAGGGGGCGCGTCATGGTGATGGTTCTCCTTGCGGCCAGGTCACGCGGCCTTGCGTGTCTCGATTCCCGCGTCCGCGACGTCGGCGTCAGCCGGTCGAGGAATGGAAAAGACGTCGGCGAGACGGGCAAGGAGTGCGCCAACCTCGCCAGCGAGCAGGGTATTCATGGCGTCGAATTCTCCGACGGCGTCGTTGTTGTCGGTATCGAGCGTGTCCATGCAAACATCAAGGAGCTTGAGTTTGCGGATCACCAGGTCTTCCCCGAGCACGAACGACAGCCGATCGGCGAAGACCAGGCCCAGCTGAAAGACCTGCTTTCCGTTGCGCAGATGTTCCCGGACCTCTTCACTGCTGAGGTCTTCAGCGCGACCCTTCCAGCGCGCGCCGGTCGCGGTCGCGGGGTCGCGCAGTTCACATTCATCGCCCAGCGCGAAGCCGCTGGGCAGGTTCCCTCCGGCGAGCCAATCCGTCATCAGGACGCGAGGGCCTTCTTCGGGTGCGAGCGGCACGGCCGGGAAGCTCCCCAGCGCCTCTCGCACTTGCGACAGAAGTTCTTCTGCGGCTTTGCGACTGGCGGTATCGATCACCAGCCATCCCTGCGCGGTGTCGACGTAGGCACCCATGCGCGACTGCTGCACGAATGCACGAGGCAGGAGCTCATTGAGGACGTCTTCCTTCAGTCGCTTGCGCTCGCGACCGCCGACAGGGCGACCCTCCTCGTCGGAGATCTTCTGCACCTTGCGCGCCAGCTCGTCGTTGATGACTCCCGCGGGCAGGAGCTTCGTTTCGGTACCGACGACCAGAAATTGCCGATCCTGCAGGCGACGATGCAACGCATCCTCTGCCGTCCGACCCACCGGCGGCACGAACCCGCGCGTACCCATCTCACCCGGGCCGCATGGACGCAGGCGGTGATCGGCCAGCGCTTCCGGCAGGCGTTCGAGGTCTCGGGAGACTGCGGCGGAAAAGCGAAACAACGAGAGGTTCCTGAACATCGGTGATTCTCCTTAACGTGACAAGACGAGGTACATCGCATTGGGCAGCGCGCGATGCCGCCACGGCTCCGTCGGTGTGATGAAGGGAGTTGGGCCGCGACGGCGACGTTGAGCAGGGAGCGATGCAACGGTTGGCGGCACGTTCGGCGGCGGCGAAATGGGATCGCCATTGGCTACCTGCCTGATGAGATTCAGGCGCTTGACCTTGTCCATGGGTACTGACTCCTTGATATCGACACCAGTGTAGGTCGGACGCTGTCCGTGACTGGTCGGAAACGACGTGGTTTGGCGGCGAGTTTCGCGTGGACTAGCGGACGGCCATCCACGTGCGCGACGGCGCACCATCGTGACTTGCCCAGGAGAAAAGCACCCGGTCGGCGCGGCCGACGATGGCGTTGCGCGTCACGCAGCCCCACCATCGACCATCGATGCTGTTGTGTCGGTCGTCGCCCAGGACCAGATAGCAGTCCTCAGGAAGCACCGAAGGCACGACCTTGCCTGGAATGGGATCGGCCATGTTGTAGCCCGACATGATGGCGACCTGGTGCGTCATTCCGGGGAGATGTTCGTTCCAGACCTGCCCATCGTGCGCCATGAGCGTTCGGTCATCGGGCTGACCAAGGTCGCCGCGATACTTTCCGACGTGGGACATGGTGACCTTCGTTCCGTTGATCACGAGATCATCGCCACGCATGCTCACGCGATCCCCTGGTAAGCCAATCACCCGCTTCACCCAGTTTTCCGAAGCGACTGGCTTGCTTGGATCGATGCAGCTTTGATCGGCACTACGAACCACGTGCGCGCCGTCAGGGCACTGGAAGCCCGGGAACCGGAACACCACGACATCGCCACGGGTCGGTCCGTGTCCTGTGGTGAGCCGTTGCCCCCACGGTGTACGCACGCCGTAAGCCAGGCGATTGACGAGGATCACGTCGCCGACGGCGAGTGTCGGAATCATGGAGCCTGAAGGAATGACGTAGGGCATCGCCACACTGCCGAGCCCGGCCAGCAGTGCTCCAGTGACAACGAGAAGGCCCGTGGCAAAGCGCGCCAGCGCGCGCGCCTGCGATGGTATCCAGCGGCTCAGCACTGCGCGCGTTGGGCCAATGGCAAGCACGAAGCAAGTAATAGAGAGAACTGTGAGTACAGCGACGGCTTTGTCGTCCATGGCAATCCGGTCGTTATTCGTGTGAGAGGTTCGTGCTCGGTAGCGCGTGCCCTTCCGTGAAGGCCACGGCAAGGGCCGCCACATGGGGCCAATGGACCAATCCTCGGTGGGTGCAGTCAATCGCCACATGCTGGTCGAGACCAGGCCATCGGGTTTCGGCGAGCTCTACGGTTCCATCGCTTTGGTCACTGACCGCACCGAGCCAGCGCGCGGCACCGACGGGTCGCGTGCCGGCAAGCATGGCAATTCGAGGCACAGGGCCACCGCCATTGGGTCGCCCATCGGGAAGCGGATGCACCAGCAGCTCGCCTGTGCGCCCGAGCACTCGTTTACCTGCAGGGTGTGCAAGCAGGCGGCGCGCCGCCTGACTGCCGTTGAGAGGCGAACCGAGACACAGAATCGAATCCACGGCCAGGTGGCCCTGGCTCTGCAGCCACGACGACACAGCGAGCACCCCGCCGCAGCTATGGCCGACCAGATGCGCGCGGCTGCCAAGGGCATTGGCGCGGGCGACATGCGTTGCGATCGTGCGGTAGATAGCCGAGGGATCGGTGTCGCAGAGGTAGTCCATAAACACGACGCGATGATTTGCCCGCGCGTACAAACGGCCAAGCACACGCATGCAGGAGCTGCCCATCCAGAGGCCGTGAATCAAGATGACCGTGTCCTGTCCATCGTCCTTGCCCGGGTACAAGGCGCGGCGGATTCGCGATTGCGCGCGAACGGCGCGTCCAGCTACCGCCGATGCCATCGCCCACGTCCGATACCTGGCCTCCAGCATGATCGGGTTGGAACTGCGCATGCCCTACTCCGCCTTACCGCTGAGTTCGAGGTTCAAGAGCGCCGCCAGATCCAAGCCGCCAGTCAGGAGCTGCTGCTCCACCACGGGCGTCCACCGCTGGACGTAGGCCTCTCCCACGCTGCGCGAAGGCAGCAGCCCCGGGGAGTTGGCCACCGCACATGCGGCTTCGGCCCAATCCTGCGGATCGGTCGATGAAGCCGGCGGCATCGACATCGACTTCTTCACCAGGCGCTCGGTCAACGCGCGGTAGTCGGGCTTTCCCGGCGGACCCATCCCGAACCAGCTTCGCGTTCGGGCCATCTCCCGAATCAGTCCGGAATCCCACACGGAATGCAGGTTGGTACCGCGCCCGTCAAAACGGACCTGATAGGCATTGGCACCCTTGCCTGGCCCATAGTTGTGTAGCGGCTGGGAACTGTCGCCGCCGGCGAGGTGGATGACGTACTTCAGTGCGCGCTCACGGACTTCGTCGGATTGACTTCGATCGCCAAGGATCTCCGCTTCATTGTCGACCGCATTGACCAAGCACTCGCCGGATGCGCAGTCGCGCTCCGGTCGATAGTGGCATTCGCCCTCGGGAAAGTTCGTGAAGTGCCAACGCGCGGTGTCACGGTTTCGGTGCTGGTCCGCCCACGCGGCGATGCTTTCCATCGTAGCTCCCGGCTCGATCGCTAGCAGGCGCTGGACCTCCGCTCGTGCGACCGGATTGAGGTGAGCCTCCGCGATCGCGGCGACAATGGCGTGCCCTTCTCGCCCCCACGCGTGGGCCGGACTCGAGCAGAACCCGCCGGCGAGCGCGACGACAGCAATCGCCGATCCCATCGTGAGGATTCGTCGCTTCGTAGTGGATACCCAATCCTTCATGGCGCGGGTACCGAGGGAGCAAGGCTACTGGCCTGGGCACTCCAGACACTTAGCAGCTGCTGTTCCTGGGACGTGGTCAACGTGCGCGTCGTATCGAGCACATGGACGTCCTTTTTCTTGTCGTGCTCCATGGAGGATGCGGGGAACACAAGCTCAAGCACCTTGTCCTTGCCGATACCGTTGAGCCAGCCGCTGCGATCTTTCGCCAGCCTCGCGCGCATGCCGTTCATCAGGTTCAGAACTTCCTCTGGCGCACCTCCCCGATCGGACTCCAGCACCAGGACGTGCGGGAGACCCGCCATCTGCTTGAGCGTTTCGCTTGCGGACATGATTGATTTCCCGGTTCAGTAGTTGACGACGATCTTCGAGGGGTCAGCCGCCTGATGCCGCTGATCTGGTGTCAGTGCGTCCCATGCGCGCAGCGCGTGCGCCTTGATGTACGCACCACGGAGGAATGAAGCGACAGCGTGTGCGAAGTGCTGGGCTTCCTCGTGGCATTCGCACGCATGTGCGTAGAGGGTGAGTGCGCGATCAGCATCGAGAATGACCATGGGATCGGGCGAGTCTCCCCTGCCCACCTGGTCGTTGATATCGGCGACGACAGCCTCGATGCGCTCACGCGCGAAGCCCGGGTTGGAGCGGATGGCGTCCATGATGCCGGCCTGCGCGTCCTGGTTGAGGGCTTGCCGTTGGAAACCGGAGTCACGGTCGAACAGGAGCTTGGACAAGGTGATCTGAATCATGTGGAACCTTCCGTGGCGAGGGAATGGGATGAGGCCGCCCGCCGTTCCTCGATAGGTGGCAGGCCAAGAAAGACGTGTCGGTAGGCGGCGTACATGTAGCCGGCTAGCAAGGGCTGCAGCGCCAGAGCAACGACAAGAAGAATGGGAGGCCAAGTTGCCATGGCGACCAGCCGCACGATGGCCGAGAAGACGAGACTCCCGACCATGGGGATCGCCAAGGGCTTGAGGTTGACCAAGGTGCCCTTGCGCGCCAATTGGCTTGCTGAGTCCGCGCTTGGAAGGCCCGTCACGAGCAGGGGTACGAACAGCAAAATGGGTGGAGCCAACAGCCAGCCGCAGGCTTGGTCAATCACCATGAGCGACGCGCGGATCCACAGACCGTGGATTTCCGGGTAGCTCGATGCGCTCCAGCCGACCGCCCGCAATCCCCATACGCCAAGAAAACAGCAGGCGGCGAGAGTGATCAGCGAGAGCCAGCCTGACCGCGCCTGCAGAATTGTTGCGAGGTACCCGCGGCGATGCTCAGTGGCGTGAATGAAGGCGACCTGCAGTGCTTGGCAGAGGAGACCGATGCAGGAAGCGAGATCGCTGACCGGAGAACCCACCGTCATCAGCACCAACAAACCAAAGGTCATCGCAACCAGGATGCACGGTGCCAAGCACCGGCCGGACAGTAGCGCCGCTTCACGACACCAGCGCCAACTGCTGTTCCATGGGACGCGCTGTGGCTCCATGATGCGCATGGCGATCAGTTCGGTCCGAGCCGGAGGCCTGCGACGTAGCAGACCACCATGACGGCAACGATGCAGGCGGCGATCACCACCAGACTGATCAGGAATGCCCGAGCTACCGCTCGAATCCCTGCCCATGCGCCCTGCCTTGTTTGCGCGGTGTGGCGATCGGCGTCCAGTGTGGACGGCACGGTAACCGAGGGTCGATCCATTGAAGGTTGCTCCTGAGGCGATGCGCAATCGTGCTGCTGGCGTGACAGTCCAAAAGATCGGAGCTGTTCCGCCGTCGAGACATGATTTTCCCCGGGAGCTGACTGGCCTGCGCACGGAAACTGCGCCGTTACGGACCTATTTTCGGTACGCGGACTCGGCGTAAATCGGCGAATATCTGCCCAGTTTCCTTTCGCTACGCTGCCGGCGGCTGGGTACGCTGTCGCCCTGTTGCTGGATTTCAGGAAGCAGGTATGGCTCAAGGGGAGCGTCCCGCTGTGCGGAAGCGGGAATTTGGTCGTGACTGGACATTCTTTCGGGCCGCACCAGTTGCGCGACCGTTCCCGATGGTGGATGATTCCCGCGTACCTATTTTTGGCACGGACGTTCATTTGGGGTACGAAGGTACCCATAGCGCCGGATTTTCCGCTCAGGAATGCCAGGCGACGCCGAGCCACGATGGCGATCACGCACACGGGACTCAGTCAATGGACAAGCAACGCCACTATCGCATCGGACGCGCGGACATCGAGGCACGGGCTGCCCAGATGGAACTCGTCCTCAACAAAGTCAAAGAAGCCGCGCTCCGGCCGGATTCACGCAAGGTCGCACCGCGCCTGAACCTCAACCTGACCGCTGAGACGCTGGGCCTCACCAAGAGCCAGTTTATCCATCGTGTCTCCGACGGAAAGTTTGTCGGTGGCGATCGCACCGGCTCCCGCACGTACTACACGCTGGAAGAAGTGCGCACGATGGCGAACCAGGTGGGCCTGAAGCACCCGTATGCGGAAGGCCACGGGATCGTCATGACGGTGGCCAACTTCAAAGGCGGCGTTGCCAAGACGTCGACCACGGTGACCACCGCCCAATACATGGCGGCACGCGGATACAACTGCCTTGTCATCGATCTCGATCCCCAGGCGTCGGCCACCACGCTTTTTGGCGTGTCGCCGTATCTCGATGTTTCTATTGAAGAATCTGCCGCAGGCATCTTTGGCAACGAGCCCGTCGACATCGAGCGGGTCTGTCGACCGACGTACTGGCCTGGCATCGACCTCATCCCGGCCAACCAGCACCTGTACAGCCGCGAGTTCGCACTGGCCGCGGCGGCAAAAGACTGGGGTGGCGAGATCTTCGAGTATTTGGCGCAGCAGCTCCCCGCCCTGCGCAAGCGCTACGACCTGATCCTGATCGACACGCAGCCGGCGCTCGGTTTCCTGACGTCGACGGGTATCTTTGCCTCAGATCACCTGCTCATGACGGTACCACCATCGAGCCTGGACTTCGCGAGCTCGGTGATCTTCTGGTCCCTCCTTCGCGACGTGCTCACGCAGGCCCGCCAGGCTGGTGGCCATCCCAAGTTCTGGGAAGCCGTGCACGTGCTTCAGACCCGCGTCGATGAGCAGGACAAGTCGACGCAGTTCATCCGCAAGCTGCTGGCCATGGGTTGCGAGGACTGGCTCCTCCCTGACGTGATCCCGGCTACTCGCGTTGCAACCAACGCCAGCTCGGACTTCCAGACCGTTTACGACGTCGAGAAGTACGAGGGCAGCAGCCGGAGCATCAAGCGTGCGCGCGAGGCGTTCGACAAGGCGTACGCGCAGCTGCACGATGCCCTTCGCCACACCTGGGACGTCTGGGAGAAGCCGGAGGAATGGGACGTGGTCTACCACCCCGAGGCCGACTTTTTCGATGAGGAGCTTCCTGCTGCCGATGACGCCGTAGATGTGGCCGTACCTGAAAGGCAGGAGCGTGTCGCATGAGCCTCTCCTCCAAGAATGACAAATTGTTTGACTCGATCTCGGAAGGCATGAAGCCGGCCGCGGCAGTCCCTGGTACCAAGCGCTCACTGTCGGCTCCAGGAACTGCCGTCGGGATGATGGTGGGCAACGCCAATGAATCGCTGCGCACACGCCTGGCCGACGCAGAAGCGAAGGTGGATGAGCTGGCGCGCGACAAGGCCGAAGCCGAAGCCCGCGCTAATGCTAAGACCAAGGAAATTGAGGGTGCTGACCTCGCGCTGAAGCTTGACCCGGCCCGGGTCAGGCGCAGCCGTTTTGCCGACCGCCACCCCAACGCGTTTGTCGACGCTGCCTTCAAGGATCTGTGTGACCTGATCAGGGGCACCGGTGGCAACACGGAGGCTGCCAAAGTTCGCCCCATCGAGGGCGATCCCAATTTCGACTACGAACTGGCCTCCGGTCATCGCCGGCATGCCGCCTGTCTCGAGCTCGGCCTCCCGTTCAAGGCGGAAGTGCATGCCTACAGCGACCAGGAGTTGCTGAAGCAGATGCGGTCGGAGAACTCCGGCCGTAAGGAACTATCCGGGTTTGAGCTGGGCAGGCACTACAGCGGATTAATCGCCGAGAAGACATTCGTGTCTGGCCGCGATTTGGCCGGCAAACTTGGTGTTTCCCAGTCAATTGTGCAGCGCCTGCTGAAGTTTGCAGACCTTCCTGACGCGATCATCGCGGCGTTTCCGGATCCTCGCGAGATTCGCGTGGAGTGGGTCGATCGTCTGGTCGAGGCGTGGCAAGCTGACCGCCCACGTGTTGAGGCGGAGATCAGTGGCATCGTTGGCCAGGCAGGGCTTCGTCCGGCCACCATCTATCGCCGCCTTGCGGGCGTCCTGTCTCGCAACAAGGTGATCACGCGCGAGGGCTCTGTGCTGGGGCGGATTCGCCTGGTTCATGGTTGCCCGGCTGTCGTGTTGTACAAAGACGCCCCCGACGCCCTGCTCCAGCGCATCCAGGATCTTGTCGTGAACTGGCGCGAAGAGGAAGGATCAGGTACGTGACGCTACCCTGCCCTCCACGTCGCCTCATGGCGACACCAAACAAAGGCCCGGGACTTCCCGGGCCTTTGTCATTCTGGGGAGGGAAATCGGGGCCAAGTGTTCCCCTGCGGGCAACGTGGGACCGATTCTCAAATCGCACTCATCGGAGCCAGGGATGCGCTTACCCGGGCCGGGTCGCCCCACTCACCTTCGACGGGTCCGTCTGGGCCTTACCGATTCCTACCTCTCGTTCGCCGTTTGGCGATCGTGGCGTGACCCGGGCCGGGTCAGCGGTTCGGTGTTTGTCCCGGTCTCTGGCGGGTTTCCTTAGGGAGCACCTCGGAGCGATCGCGGACGCGGCCGGACGACACTCACCCGGAGGATCGCCACCGGTGTCGGCCGCAGTCCGACCAGCTTCCAGCCGCTCTCGTTTCGCCATGCGCGCGAGCCCGCGGGTCGTGATGCGTGACCCGGCCCGGGTCAGGGCCAACCACGGCTCGCTCGATCACGCCGAGCCACCTTCATCTGTTACCGATGGTGGAGGGTCGCCGAGCCTGCCTGCATCAGCCTGGAAGTCAAAGTGGAACAGCAGGCCCCAGGGCGGCTGCAATCTTGGCCCTGCTCCCGCCAGCGTGGTCTGTCGTGGTTCTTGCCGCCCGTTGGAAGGTCATGGTCATCGCGCTGCGGCAGGCGTCGACACCGCCGCATGGCAACCCTGCCACGTGACCCGGCCCGGGTCACTCACGGGTCAAGCGTTTCGGTTGAGTCGGTACAGGTCGCTCGGACGTACCGATCTGGACTACGTGTTTCCGCCTGACCCGGCCCGGGTCAGCACCCCAATCCAGGGAGGGTTCGCCATGACGTAGCGCAGATCGCTCGACAACAACTGGCGTACCCCAGAAAACGAAAAAACCCCCAGGCGCCAACCAAGGGGTTCATCGAAGGCGGTATCCAGGTGGAGCAGGGAAAGGACAACGCACAGGTGACACTTGCGACCTTACTCTGACCCATCCGGGCCGTCAACGGGTGCGCTCTGCCTATCAATTTAGGAGAGCCCCATGTTGAACTCATCAGCACGGCAATCAGCCCGTGTGCAAACGCTTCCATCCCCGGTGCAAAGCGCCGGCGCATCCTCGGCTCCCGTCGAGGCCGTCATCTCGTTGTTCGATCACCTCGTGCGCGCAGAACTCTCGGGTGCCGCTTACCGCGTGGTCCTGGACACGCTCGCACGCCTCCTGCGCCACGGCATCGACACCGAAGCCGTTCCCGTCGACTGGATGGCCGATCGCCTCAATGTGTCAAGAAACACGATCGGTGCGGCGTACCAGGCCGCGGAGGAGGCGGGTCTCGTACGACGTACAACCATCGCAGCTCGCGGGGCTCCTACCCGAACCAGTCTTGCGGGGATGGCGCTCCGCCTTGCGCAGGTGGCCCGTGACCCGGGCCGGGTCAGCGCGGTAGGCGGTTCTCGATTCGCTCGTCGCAACGGTTCCTCCGATGAACGGCACCACGGGACTCGGCAACGGCCCCGAGACACAGGTGACCCGGGCCGGGTCACTCCGCACTTGGCTGGCCCGTGGGCAGAGGGACGGCAGGGAGTGAACGGATTCGCAGCCCTGGAGCATGTTGCGGACGCTCCGGCAGCGGAATACGTACCGACTGGAGAAATGCCCGATGTCGAGAGTGAAGCCGACCGGCCGCGTGACCCGGCCCGGGTCATTGACGAGGTCGCAGAGCCTCTCTCCAACTTGATCGGTGCCGTGGGCCGCTCGTTCCATTCGGCCCCGATTCTGCACGACGAGGGACTAAACGAGCACGCGAAAGCACAGGAGCATCAGACCGAACCGTCCGACCCGGCCCGGGTCACACTGTCGCCCGTTGAACTTATGGAGGCGATTGGCCGCCTTCCAGCCGAAGCACGGCTGGCCGCCTCACAGACACGAGGTGGCAGCCCCCTGATCGTCGATCCGTCCTGGGCTCTGTCTGACGACGACGTGGCGCTGCTGCGTCGTCTGGTTCCACCAAAGGAACGTCCGCTCCCCAGCAGCACCGTGACTCCCAAGTCCACCCGTACGGGCGTCATAGCGAACAACGTGGTCGCCTCGACGCTCTGGCAGAACATGTACCAGCTGGAAGCCATTGTCGGGAAGGGCAGGGCTCTCGTCGTCGCTGACGAGATCGCCTTCCAGGTCATGCAGAAGCAATTGGGAAAGGGTGACCTCGCCGGCGGCGTTCGTGCCGGGCTTTCGCTCGTCTCGAATCACCGCTGGAAGACGCCCCGCGGTTTCACTGCTGACTGGCAGGGAGCGGTGGAACGCGCCATCCGATCCACGACCACTTCAGCGTGCGACGCACAGAAAACTGTGCACTAACCCAGAGGCTCTTGCTCTTGCTGTTGCTCTTAGGCTCTTGATCTATATCTCACTACCAACCAAACGAGGTTTGCCGTGAAACATTTTGAGCCAACAGCGGTTAGGTTGTTGATTAATAAATCATTTTCAGAGCGTGGAACAATTTGTGACCGTTCCATGTGGAACTCGACCCCCCGTCACCAAAGGCACCGACTGACGCGTAAGTCATTGATCGGTGAACGCTTTACTCGTCAACGGCCGGTAGACTGGACGGTTGTCCACTCAAGTCCTCGATTGTCGGTCACCGTCTCCCCCGCACAATCGGTATGATAAACCGTGCATTGACCGCATACCTCGCCCCGAGAACCCGCCATGGCCCAGCCCAGCATCCCGAATCGGACCACGATTTTCATCGGCCCCCACCTGCGAGATCTGCTCGCCAGCGGGCGAGTGCAGGGCGACAGCGTCTCTGGCCGCATCGACAGACTCGCTGACCGGTACGCATCGCTGATTCGAGAACTCGTGCCGGCACGATGGTCCGTTGCTGATTGGCACTGCCTCACGACAGTGATCCGCGACCTGCGGGTTGAACGCGCGACGGACGCGCTCCTGGTCGGTCTGCGGCTCCGCCAATTGTCGAAGGAGCGTCACGCTGCCACCGAAGTCGGTTCACTGGCCTACCGCTTTGAGGGGCTGCGATTGACCGACCAGCTGGCGGTCCTGGACGTCGCCGAGCGAGCCATCGCCGCCGGCACCACAACCGTCGAGTCGTTGGCGGCCTTCCTCACGGAGCAACAGGTGGCCACGGGCTGACGCCACCGGCACAGAGCCCAGAGGTCAGCCGCGGAAGTGAAGTTTGCTTCGCCGGCCCGATGCGTCACGTGCCGACGTCAGTCCTGGCGAGGTGACTTGCCCGCAAGATTCTGCTTCTCGTCCCGGATACGCTGGTAGATCTCCTCTCGGTGCACCTGCAGGTCCCGTGGAGCGCGCGTACCGATTCGCACCTGATTGCCATTGACGCCGAGCACGGTAATCGTCACGTTGTCGCCGACCGTGATCGTCTCGCCGACACACCGGGTGAGGATAAGCATGGACAGATCCTTGTCACGTGGATGAGGCGTCGATTATGCGCGAGCACGCGCGCCCACTCCAGCCCGTCACCGGCGTCAGGAACACGTCCGGGTCATCGCGACCAGACTGGCCAGGTCCGCAAGACCCGATTGGTATCGTCGACGCAACTCGGCCGCCAGCTCCCCGTACGTTGGAGACACGATTGAGCGATCGCGGCCGGCCATCAAGTCCGAGCGGGGTGGCGGCGGTCCTGGCCACGGTTGTCGGGACGGAATATCGCAGTCCATGAATAGAACCGCCCGAGGGCGATCGAGGAAGATCCGGAACTCCGCGTTCAACTCGACGGACCCGGTCGGAAGCCCCTCCCTGGGTTTCACAAAGACCGACACCGAATTCGAACGAATGGACTTCACCCAACTCAGCTCGGCGGCGGCGTCCACCAGCAGCACATGACCGGCAGGGAGAGGTAAGGTAGGAACCCACTGCGAAGCCAGGACCTCGAACACGCGACTGCCTTGTGCGTAGAGCCAATCAATCAGCGTCCGGAACAGATCCCGTCGACTGAATCGCGCAGGCATGGCCGCGACAGCCACACCACGATAGGTGACCGTGGTGGCTCCGCCTCGCGTCGCCATCGTTATGCCGCTGGCAAGATAGCTTCGTCGCACGAATTCCCCGCTGATGGCCTCGACAGCCTTCCAGGTCGCGTCAAGGCGAGCAAGGTCGATGTCGTTGGTACCGAGGGGTACAAAGGCGAGTTGTGCGTTCATGGCGGTCGCCGCATGAAAGATGGCGTCTCGTTATCGCACCCCTCGCCGGCGCGCAAAGTTCATGACTTGATGGTCTGGCGTCCACGCAATGCGTCAATGAGGTCGGCCATCGTCCAGGCGGCCCACGCCAAGGCGACAGTCACGCCCGTGTCCACGGCAAACCAGGCGCACGTGTGCCACGGACCGACTGGGCCTAACCAGGTGGTCGGCTCGCGGGCAACAACGATGCATCCGGCGATGACGGTACCGACGACACCAACGATGGCGACGATCGACAGGATGATGACGAGACGCGAATGAAGTGAGACGGTGACACGCATGCGACAAATCCTTCTGGCGACGAGTAGTCGTGGTGGTTACGGGTAAGGGGAGGGCAGGGTGGTGGCTCGTACATACAGCGGGTGCCTAGGACTCCCATCAAGGTTGCGCACCAGGCAATGAAGGTTGGGTATCAGCTCGGTGACCTGGTCGGCTCGGGACAGGTGTGACCCTTCCTTGCCCCAGGCAGCGACGACGAGCGAGGCTCGACTGGCCAGTGCGACGAGCCATTCGTCATTGAAAGTCCCGACAGGATCCGCTGCGCGTTTCATGACGTCAGGATCGGTTGAGCAGTATGCAAACAGGTTTGCGACGCACAGCGCTCCGAAGCCCCAGCGCTTCGCGAAGTCGACCATGCGCCGAACGCTCGGGTCATCCTCCAACTCACCCGCGGTCGACGGGTTGAGACAAATGAACAGGACGTACCGACTGTCGAGCAGGTCTACCTCCCGCCAGAGCGCATAGCGGTACATCCGATCCGGAGAGAAGATGGTGGCGCGAATCGACGGATCGATGGGCGATATCGACATCATGCTCATAGCGCGAGCGCACCAACCTCTTGAGTAACTTCCTGTCTCCGCTCGTCACGCGCCCGGTTCTGCTCCCACGATTCGGCAGAATCGATGCTTACCGTACCGGCGAGGCCTGTTCGCAACAGATCGGCGTCTTCCCAGCGGGAGAGCCGGCCAACTTCCGTGGCCCGTCCATCTATCCATTCCAGAACCACCCATTTATCCACGATCAGCCTCCTTGGCCATTGGCAGGCGTATCGTCGCCTGTCGAGGTCTCGCATTGCGAGACCCAAGACGACTCGCCACACCCACTGCAGAAAAGGTCTCCGTTGGATCCGCGGCGGTTCATGCCGGTTCCAGCAGTGGCACGTCGCCATCTACCCATGGCTTGGTGCGCCAGACGCGGCCGTTGTAGGAGACGCGGGCCACATACTCGGTGCCAAGGTAGATCTGGCCTTCCAGCCATGTCGACATGCCCGCACCGGAGGAGTCGCGCTCGCCTTGATAGACGGCCGAGGCGTCGTACAGGTCGCGCACCGGGATGCGCCTGTCGGCGATCGCAAGGATATAGGGCAGATGGGGATGCGGTGAGGCTTGCATCGCCGGCGGTGCATTCACGCCGGCCGCCGCCTGTTTTTGCTTGCTCACCTCTGTGCTCCTTCTTCCGTGCTTTTCACGGTGCCGGCCGCCTCGCGGATCGTCTCCCACAGCTCTCCTAGCACGGAAACCGCGTCACCTCCCGAGACGTCGTCATCGTCATCCTGCTCGGCGTTGAATCCCTGCAGGTCGGGCGATGTCATGAGGCACTGACAGACGCTGAGCGCGGCGGTGAACTTGCCCGGCGTCGCCGTCCGCAGTTGCGCCGGTTCCATGCCCTCGACGGCTACGCAGGCAAGACGAGCGCGTTCCACCGCCGACACTTCGCCATCGAGCGCGCGCTGGACGATCAGCTGCACGACATCAAGGCGATCGACCGGCAGCGGGCCTACGGCCATGAGGACAGGGTTGTCCCACTCGCCTTTCAAGAGGGCATCAATGGCTAACAGGGAATCGGCGGCGCTCAGGGCAATGGCAGCAGTGGACATGATCGGTCTCGGTGCGAGGTGGTACACCGATGTAACCATTTTCCTGATGGCCTGAAAGATCGGTCAAAAGCCAGATCCACGGCATCAAACGACGTCCCACTAGTTGCGACGTTTCCGAAACCGGCGAGGTCGCCCCACGCGGGGTCCTCCTACAAACCTTCAAGCATCGCCGATGCCCCCCACCGCTCAAGACCGGCGAAGACTAGGCTGCGCGCGAGCCCCATTTTCAGCGCAACGATATCCCTTCGGTACGCGGTAGCAAAGTATCGACCGTCGTCCGCGAGTACGCTCAGGTCACGTGGGTAAGTGGAACACTGACTTGCATCGCGTAGCGTGGCTGCTGTCTGGGAGATGGGGTCGCGTGCTAATGAGTGTCACCCCAACAGACTCATGACCGCTCCTGCTGCGTTTTGACTTTACCTGCAATCGCATTTTCCAACGCCGACTGCATTGAAGTAGGCAGCTGCGTGAGCCGTTGAGTGTAGTGAACCGGATCATCCGGCCTTGCCGACGGTCTGGCTGTGAAATCCTTCGTGCCAATGGTTCGCGACTTGTACACCCCCGTCTTTACCGGAGGTGGCGGAGCCGGCTTGTTCGGGCATGCCCCTGGAAGCTCCGCAAGCTCTATGTCGCGCCCGGTGCGCGCGTGATGCTCCCGTCGGCGGAGATACAGCTGGTGCATGCACGACAAGCAACAGTCGATGTTGTTCTTCGTGTTGCGGATGGCCTTCGTGGTGCGGAGGCTGTACACCCCGCAACTACAGCGCACTACCCATCGGTTCGGAACCAATGCAAGGCCGATTACGGTGAGGCGTCCAAACTTGTAACCAAGCAGATTGCGAATGCTGAGCGGAATCTCCGCGAGTGACCGCGTTGAGTAGGCCACTTTCTGATCGACGTTGGATTCGCCTTTCGGAACGTGCTCGTAATGTTCGCCGCTGCCTACGACTTCCTTGGTCACACGGTTGACCGGGCGACCCCCGGTGTCGTAGATCGAATTCACCATGCTGTTTGCCCTCCGCTGCGCGTTACATCCTGCAAGGCACTGGTTAGCTTAGCGAGCGATCCGCAATCGTCAAATGGTACGGCCACGCGCTGCCAGCCACGCGAGCACTGATGCTGGCGCAAGCGATGACCGCAGCATGGCCTGTGCGTTCATGACGAACGGGTTGGGAGGGTTGTCGATCTCCGCTCCCGCGTCGAGCAGCGCGATGGCGGTTTTAGCATGGCCCCGGTTGATGGCGAGGTCGATAGGACGCCAGCCCAAAGACGTAGGATCGTTCACGCGCGCGCCAGCCTCAACCAGCGCGGTCACTGCGTCCGTCGCGCCACAGGAGGCGGCCGTGCACAACGGCGTCCATTTCTCGCCATCGCGCATATTGGGATCTTGTCCCGCTTTGACGGCGGCCACGATTCCGGGCACGTTGTTGCTGTCCGCTGCTACAAAAATCGGGACGCCGGCCTCGACACCGCTCTCACCCCCAAGGATCGTTGCCAATTGCTCCAGCTGTTCTTGGGCTCCCTTTCCTGTGTAGCCGCCCTGAATTAGGGAAGAGACAACGAAGTCGTTGAGCCGGCCGCTGATGAGTTCGTGCTTGGCGTCCTGCATGATTTCCTTCATGTCCCCCGGAAACAAAGGCATGGCCATTGCATGATCGGCGTACATCGCTCGGTCCAGGCGCGACATTCCCTCGTGTGGCAGATCAAGCTCAAAATGGTTAGGGACATCGCCTAAGTGCTCCAGCATGTGACCGCCGTCATCCAGATAGTCGACCGAATACATCTGGCGCGTTTTCAGGTTGACGCCGCGACCACGGGTGCCGGCGAGGACACCCTGCCGATCTGCTCCCAACTGCAACCATAGTCCCGCATGCGGATTATCATGTCCCTCGCTGAGGTCACCGCCGAAGTGGCCCCAGAAACGCGTGATTTCCGCAATCCGTCCCCAGTTGATGTCCGCGACTTCATCCACTGTTGGGCGAACGACCCAACCATAGCGCCCCATCGACCAGTCATCCGGGCAGCTCATGCACTCACCCAGTCCATAGGGCGAATCGATCGCCTCGCCCTCGCCCACACCGTTGGCCTCGAACAGGGCCAGCGCCGTGTCGCGTTCTGCCCAACTGGCCAGGTTGACGCCCATCAGGGTCGTTCCACGGGCCAAGAGCTCCGGAAGCATGTCAGCCTGCAGCAGTGTCTTGTAAACATCCGCCATAGGAACGAAGGGGATGTAAAGGATGTCCGGCGAATGCCCTTCGGCCAGGTAGTCCGCTAATCGCAACACGCGCGAGGTGCTTGGAGGCATAGCCAGCAGCGCTCGGTTGAGCGAGGCATCATAGGTATCTGTCAGGCCGGTGGCATCCATGGTCGGCGCCAGCAGCATCGTGAAATCAATGGCCACCGTCTCGCCCAGAAGATCCCCCAGCAGGCGATACCAGCGGCCACCATCGGCGATGGCGAATTCCTCACCCGCCATCACGACCACGCGAAGCGTAGGGCTACGGTCGATGTCCGAGCATGACTTCGCGATAAGGTAGGCAAGCGCAACGACGGGGGCCAGCCTGAAGTGGTTGGCCGTGCAGTCATTATGACCCTCCATCCGCAGGTGGCCTGACTTGATCAACGCACGATGGTGTCCCGCCTCAAGTTCACGCAAAAGGTGTTTCCAGGTGCAGTGACGAAGGACCGGGAACGGTGAGTCGTGATCGTGGGTGAACATCACAGGAAGTACCTCAACAGGAAGGGGAGGACTGGCGCATGGAGACTGGGTCGTAGCTGTCGAGCGAGACTAGGTGAACGGTGTCGAGCGAGAACCCGCTCACCATGCTGGTGACGCGCCATTAGAGTCAGACATTCACCGTACCGGTTCGGATCATAGTAATAAGTCGGGGACACGCGTCACAGCCCGTCCCTCCTACGACTGAAATCCTCAAGGTGTTGCGCCAAGGCGCGCAGGAATATCCCTGCCTCGGAATCATCGTCCGGCATCACGTCGCACTCGACGCCGCCGGGGCCCCACAGGTGGAACGCGTCCTCCTGGCTAACCCATCGCCTTGCTGACCACCCGGCGGTCGGGGCGTGTCCGTGCGAATCATGTGCCATCGTCGTGTCCTCCGTAAAAGCTCAGGCGATCTGCCACGGCGTGAAGTCCAACACGTTCAAGCGCGGACAAGCCGCCGTGTTCTTCGAGCAGCCGATAGTCATCGTCGGTGGGTATCCCAAGACCATCGTGGTCGTTGTCGGTCGCGTCACCACGTCCCCACGGTTCCTGCAGGCGTCGAGTACAGGATCGGCCAACCCGGGCGATTGATTCGGCCATCACGGCATCACTCATCGACAAGTGCCCAGAGCGTGCACCGTGCTGGCCGCTTGCAAAGGTCGCCCTGAATTGACAGCTGCCCCATCATCCTCAGGCGGCCTTGCATGGCCAAACCTCGACGTCGTCAGGCATCGAAAAGCCGTCGAAGTCACGGAAGCGCTCGGCGGCCGGACGAAGAAAATCGAGCATGTGCTCGGTGACCATCCAGCGCCTGCCGAGCCTTTCGGCTGCAATTCCGGTCTTGACGGTACCGCCAAATGGGTCAGCGATTATGTCGCCGGGTTCGGACAGGAATCTGATGAGGAAGTCAGGAACCGACAACGGCATGGTTGCCCCGTGCGCCGGCAGGCGGAGTGCGGCCGCGTCACGTCGGTACCGAAGCGTGTCGGCACATCGGCCGCCGTACTGCAGGACGTTGCGAGGAATCTTGCCGGTGGTCGGGTTGCTGAAGCTGCCCGGGCGCACGTGATAGGCACCATCGCCATAGACCGCATCGCGGCGCTCACCGCCTGCGTCGATCAGTCGGCGGTGCTTCTTCGTGTGAGGCTGCAGTACCCGCCGGTTGTCTGCATGAACCAGCTCCGGTGAAGGGGAGAGCCAGTAGATGAACTCATACGTAGCATTCAACTGCACGCGCTTCACCGAGGCCCAATGGGTGGGGGCAGGTGGCTTTGATCCGTTATGCCACACGAGTCGGTCCAGCAGCTTCAGGCCCAGCCGATCGTGGAGGGCGAGCAGGACGCGCTCGTTGACCATGGAACGGGCGGGGGAGTTGGGAAGAAAAATGTCTTGCCCAAGGTTGAGGCAGATACTGCCGCCCGGCACCAGGTGTCGCACGATGGGTTTGAGGCTGGCGACGATGAAGTCCGTGTAGTCGGCCTCCTTGGGGTTGCCGTACGAACGGGGGACCGAAAGGCAGTAGGGCGGGCTGGTAATGCAGAGGGTAATAGGGCTATCGAGTCTCTCGAAGGTGTCGATGCAGTCGCCCCAGATGGCGACGCCCAACGTCGTCGAGAACGCGACGAGGCGCACACCTGGCAACGCACGATGGAGTCCGCTACCTGTGCGATCGGCGAGTTCCCACACGCCACGCTCGCCGGGCACGCGCCGCAACACGCCCATGTGCTTGAGGGTCTGCTGGTGCCAACGCACCGCCCTGTGGAACAGGTTGCGTGGTTGCGCCGATGTCCCGACCGGTCTGCGGCCGCGCCGCTCACCTTCCGGCACTCCAGCGCGATCGCCCGCGGCGATGTACAGGCCTTCATTGTCAAGGCGGCCGCCGGCGGCGTCGGCATAGGCGGCCGCGACGGCCGCAAATAGCTGAAGCTGGGTCGGGACAGCGCTCACGACACCGTCTCCACGGGAAGCGATTCTGGCCGAGGCCTTCGATCCGTCATCCCATCAGCGATATCTTGTCCGGTGCGGCCCGGCAGATCGATGGCCACACCTTTCATCGCGCGCACCGTCATGCTCACCTTCGCGAGGCGTGTGGTGAGCAGGTCCGAGTACCGGGACCGAATGGCCTCAGCGTCGGTGTACTGCACCGGCAGGTGCACGGCATCGCCGACCTGACGGCGCACGTCGGCCAACAGTTTGGCCTGTGATGCGTCAGGGACAAACGATGGCCAGCCCTTGCTGTCGAACAGGAGCTCGGGAGGGATCTTCGCCTCAGCGGCGCGGCGGGCTGTAGCCGACGTCTTCGCCAGCGAGATCCTCGTGCGCAGGTCCTCGCCGATTCGATCCGGAGCAACGTCGGCCAACCAGCGATTGCCTTGGAAAGCAAACGTCGAGCGGCACTCAAGGTCGACCAGAGCCAAGTAGGTATCGAGGTGCTCGTCGAGCTTGGAGGCAATGGTCAGGTCCGCCAGTGAACCCATGATGCAGAAATTGCAGCTCACTCTGCTGGACCCGTGGACTCGGTAGGCGACGTGTGGCGCGAGACCGGCACCATCAATTTCGGCGAACACATCTTCGATGGACCACGGCAGGATCGCGTGCCAGTTCACGCCGACATGTTCCCGGCGAGTGAGCTTCGTCGCTGGCGAGCTGGCAGCCTTCTTGGCGCGCGCCAGACTTTCCTGTGCGCGCACACCGTCGACGGATACGATGGGGCCCGTTGGGAACCGCTTCCGCAACGCGCTACTGATCGGCGAAATCTTTAACTCAGACGTGCAAAACCTCAATTTCGGTGAAGCCCAAGGTAGCGTGAGCTTCACGGTTTCAAGCTCGACGTAGGCGCGCGATCGACTGAGCCAACGGGATTCCCATCGGTCTAGCATGTCGCCGGCCGCACGTCGCACGACGAGCAGCTCCCACCCAAGGTGCTCGGCCAGACGTTCACATACTGCCAGTGAGTCTTTCCATTCCACGCGGCCGAGATCCGCGTGAACCAGGATGCGAGGTCCACGATGATGGATGGCATCCAGGTGCCTCGCCACAGCGAGGGCGACCGCCTGGCTGTCTTTGCCGCCGCTGACCCCAACGGCGACCACCGCATCGGTCGCGAGTAGTGCCTCAATCTCGGGTGTCAGAGCGACGTGACGACTGGAACCATCCATGCCGGTGTCCTAGGTAGGGTATGGCAACAGTCTTTCCCCGCAGCTCGTGTGGAAAAGATCACGCGCACATCGGGATGACGTGGTCGGCCGCACGTGCCGGCCGCTGCTTCTCATACCAGTCGCGCATCACTCGAATGCGATGCGCCATGCTGCAGGAGCCTCCGGCGTTCCGTGCTGCGACGCGCGCGCTGAAGTCCCACGCCATGGAGTCAAACGAGGCTACCTCTGGAATGTCCGCCAGTTCGGCCATGGCGGCACCTTTGACTCCAAAGAGGTGCACGACAGCCCTGGACGGCAGCCGCGGAAGGATTTGATCGAGTACCGACATGATTCCCACTTCTCGATCACGCAGCGATCGCCTGCACATGCTCCCGATGCCGATCAGTGCAGGCGCATCAAAGCGATCATCGTGTCGCGCCCATACCTCCTGCATGAGATCGAGGCTGCGAACGTAGTCGTCCGGGTACCAACCCTGAAGTACCGGCACCGGCGGCGCGAGCCAGAAGGCACCGAGGTCTTGCCAGCGCGCCACGAGCGTCAGGTGTGCGTCGAGCATTGCCGCTGTCGCCTCGATGCGATACCGGCGCACTTCGTCGTCGTTGGCGATCTCCGGTTCGACACACATGTCCGGCTGTGATGCCCACGCCGGTCGAAGTACACCAATCAGGTTGACATAGTCGGCAAGCGACCACGGGAAGACGCCAAGCATTCCTGGTTGTCGCCCAAGGCGCTTCCAGTTGAGCATCGCCGTGAAGCCCGCCGAGTCGAGCGCAAAGTCACAGTCTTGCAGCGCGCTAAAATGGCCGTCAGTGCGGAAGCGAAGCGCTCTGCGGTCCCAAAAGGCGGATGCCGACACCATGACCGGGAGGCCCGAGTTCCATGCGGCCTGACACAACGCGCCTCCGGTGTGCGGAATGCCAATACGCAGCTGAGGAGTCTCTCCAGGGTGGGCATTGGCGCGCTCTGGTGTCGGGCTAAGCCAGGTTAAGTCGGCACGACTTGTCATGGATCCTGATTCCAATGGGTGAGCGTATTGCCGCAGCTTGTCTTCGCGCTCCAGGCGGTCAGGACATCACCGCTGCTGCGCGCCGTGGACTCTTTCGAATGCCGCTCGCGGATCCTCGGCGGCCAGCTTCGCCAGCTCCGGCGCCAGTGCATGAAGTGCATTCCATGCCTGGGCGACAGCTTTGTGACGTTCCTGGAAGTACTGAATGGAGACCAACTCCTGCAGTGCAGCCTGGAGGCGTTCGTCAGTCATTTCAGCCACATCGGCGCGGGGCACATATTGGATGCCGTCGATGACTACGTGGGGCATGGTGTTGTCCGCTTTGCCTGGAAGCCGCGTCTTCAGACCAAGCTTGCGCCGTTCTTCAACGCTTCGAGTGTCTCGGTACGCTCGCGTTCCCTATCTGCTTGCCGCGCATATCGCTCAATCGCATCGAGATCGCGCACACGCAACTGCTTACCGTCACGAAGCCAGGTCGCGACCGCCTTGCGAAGCTCCGGGTGGGCCTGGCTCCATTCCAGAGCGTTCTTCAAATAGTCGTTCCCCAATGCCCCTAAACTCAGATCGTCCGGTTCCGGGGGCATGCGGTACGCGCACACCGCAAACGCCACGAGCGTCGTGATCATGAGGGTGAGGCAGACATACAAGGCCACAGGGGTGTGCGAACTCTGGTTGGTGGCAGCGTCGATTGCCGACGAGCAGACTCCCATGGTTACGAACATCGAAATTGCGATGGCCGCCCCCGCGAGAAATCGCCACCCGTCAGCGCGATTGAACGCGCTTCGTTGCTCCGAGAGCTTCAGCTCCAAAGCGGCTACTTCAGCGTCGCTGTAGCAGTGATGCGTGAACGGACCCATGGCATTGCTCCTGAAGTGGTGTGCCGGGGCGGGGATGTCGCGCTCCGACTGTTGCGATGACTGCAAATCGCCTGCGGCGTCCATCATTCCGCCCACGGATCCCAACGCTGGACGGAGACGTCGCCGTTGACCACACCCAGGACGCGCAAGTCCGTCGTGTCACGCACGCACCAATCCGCACCGGTCTGCTCGAGTGCCTTCTGGATGGCGGTATCGGCATCCACCACGGAGTGCACGGAGATGTGAGTGGTTCCGTGGCCGTCCGCCTGCTGAATGAAAACGGTAAACCGTTGCGTTTGACGAATGGGCGGTTCAGCCAGGTCCTCAAGGGTGTTCTCCGCCACCGCGTCGACGGCTTTGATGGCCTCACCGAGTTGGGTTGCAAGGGTCACCCCATCGGG
This sequence comes from Rhodanobacter sp. B2A1Ga4, assembly GCF_018101315.1. Lineage (NCBI taxonomy): Bacteria > Pseudomonadati > Pseudomonadota > Gammaproteobacteria > Lysobacterales > Rhodanobacteraceae > Rhodanobacter > Rhodanobacter sp. B2A1Ga4. Next base: position 70,272 of record NZ_JADBJR010000004.1, read on the forward strand.
GTCATTTGCCGACCGTTGCTGCAGGTGCGCCGTCGCGTCGTTGGCGAGGTTGACGAGGCGAGCCAGTGCCGCACGGAAGGCAGGATCGGCGAAGGCCGTGGCGGCGGTTGAGATGTCAGTCATGGCGTGGTCCTGTTGGTGCGAATTCCGTTCTTACTGAGTGAGACTGCCATGTCCTGGATTGGAGCCAAGATCGGCCAGGTTTTCTAGAAGTCGTCGGCGTTCGGCATGTGCGCTCAACCCCTCTTCGGCCGACTATTTGACGTCCATGACAGCGTCGAGAAGTGCTTTGCCGGTATCGGAGATCTCGTAGTCACCATCATCGAGCTCATGCATCCAGCCACGCGCTACCAGGGCCGCGAGTTCGGGAGCTTTGAGGTCCGTTGCACCCCTGTGATCGAACTGGACCGATGCATACATGAGGTGGCGGAGGTCGGTCTGTTCTGGCGTGTACTGGCTCATGTCAAAGTCCTTTTCCGGCGACGCCGGCGCGTTGTGTTGGATTGCTGCAATCGGGTTGGTCATTGGGTCCGCGGTCGTCATCCGCGAGACCCGCCCGGGCGATGCGCTCGACCTCATCGCGGTAGCGACCAGGTGGGAGGTTCGCTGCGATGGGCTCCAGCAGCACCAACTGTTCGAGTGCCTCTCTGGCCCTTCTTTCCCGGCGCACAAGATCGTCGACGTGGTTGACCACCTCTACCGCTTCCCTTTCAACGGAAACACTGTCTACGTTGGCCACTCTCTTCAACTGAACCAGGAGAAGAATCCGATGGCGGATCAGCGTTGGGACAAGAAGGTTGACGGTGGCTGGCGAGTTCCGCTCGGGCTCTCGGGTGGTGGTCGGGGGCTCGTGATTCTTCATGGCTATGTTCCGGCGTCAACGGACCGCCTTTTTGTCCAGAGGCGACAGATGCCTTCCGCCGTCGCAAAGACGGCACCCCAGTAAACGACAACGAGAAGGCCGAACAGCACAACAGCCGTGGCGAAATGAATCGACGCGGCCGGTTGCGGGAGATGGGTGTCAAGCCATGCAAACACGCGGTTGCCGGCGACCGGCCAGAGAAGCGCGACGGAGGCCAGTGTGCACAACGACGACAACCCGGTGGCATCAGTCGGCTCGGTGTCTCCGGCGTCGACGAGAGCAAGCAGAACGGCGACCACGAGAAACACACAGGCCCAGGTCCAGTAGAGCATCGCGGGATTCCTTCCTTGCGGATCTGATTCCGATCTTTCGAGGCATCACCCAGGTCAGTCGGGCTGACCCTGCCGTCCAGAGCGGCTATGGAGGACGCCGGGCATCATGAGCCCCCCCATCGTTGTGCCGGCAATCAGCAACATCAGGGCCGCGACGACAAGCAGGTGAACTTGTGATCCCTGTGCAGGTAGGGCGCTATCCAGCGCGCGCAAGAGGTGGCGGCCAGCTACCGGATACAACGAAGCTACCGAGCCCATGGCTGCGGTGAGGCTTAGCAGTACGAGCCCCATTTCGGTCGGGGCCGGTTGGTCACCACGGGATGCCCGCATGTAGATGACGTTGGCGACGATCGCGAGGATGACAGCAAGGCACCAGAAGAGCATGTCGATGTTCCTTATCGTGTTGAAGTGATCCGCGCGCGGGACTGATGCGGCGGCTGAGTCATTCAGTGCTTGATCGAGGGAGGCTCACTTCCCTGACGACGGAGCACGAAGCCTTTCCTCGGGCGCAGCGGTCGAAGGTCTGTCCCTGTCCGAAACGGGTCTTGGGCTGATCCAACGATCGAGCGCAAGGCGAAGAATCAGGCAGGAGATGCAGCCCATCTCGACAAGGGGAAACACGCGTTGGCCAGGCCCGAGACAAAGGGAAACCATGGCGAGCACGCACCACAGTGCGCCAAGAATCCACAACGCGTTTCGGATTGGTCGCTTCATGCGAACCCCCACAGTTCCTCGATCGCTTCACTTTACCGGCGGCACGCGACCGCCCTGATGGCGCAAACCCGCCGTTTTTTGACCCATTTCTGGCGGTTTTCGGCGGTCCGTCAGGACGACGTCGCAGGCAGCGGAGGGCCGAACGGTAGTTCGCCGTTGGCACTGGATCCGTCCATGTCCTGCAATTTCCCGGCGATGCTGCGCAAGGCATGTTCCCGGCGCACGGCCAGGCAGGCCTTGGCGACTGCATCGAGGTTCTCGGCCACGCCGGTGGCGGCGATGGCCTGAGCATGTCCTCGCATGTCAATCCCGTTGCAGCGCTCCGGGGCGAGTTCTTTGTTGGCGCAAGCCAGGCGTAGGTCGAACGTCGGGGACGGGATCTCGATCGGCGTGTCGAAACGGCGGCGGAGGGCTTCATCGACAAGATGAAGCGCATTGGTCGCACACACCAGCACGACATGTGACGGCAGCCGATCGATGGTCAACAGGAGCTGATTCGTGACGCGACGCAGTTCACCCACGTCGCCTGCCTTGCCCCGATCCATGCCGATGCCGTCGAACTCATCCAGGAACAGCACGCAGGGTCCGGTCGCGGCCCAGGTGAAGACCTTGTCCAGGTTCTTTCCGGTGGCACCCAGGAAGCTTTCCATCAGACCGCCATAGCGGACGACCAGGAACGGGACATCCATCGCATGCGCCAGCGCTCCGGCAAGCATCGTCTTGCCGTTGCCAGGCGGACCGGAGATCAGCACCTTGTGGCATGGTGGAACGGACCAGGCGGCGAGGTGGTCCCGATTCGCCTGCTCGGCAAGAAGCCGGTCGCACGTCCTGCGCACCCCGTCGGGCAACACGACATCGTCCAGACTCAGTTCGGAACGGCGAACGTCAATCAGATCCGAAGGAGCTGCAACCAGGGGCTTTGCCGTCAGGGGCTGAGATCGCCTGATCGACTTGGCCAACGTGGGATGGCTGCCTTCGAGGATCGTGGCAACGTCTTCAGCCAAGCCGGCCAACTTTGCGGCGTGGCCCCAGCGCGCCGCGTCGAGGATCGCCGGAACGTGCTTGAGCGCGAGGGTGGCGGCGGGTGGTTGCCGCCGGGTGGATTGGGGGGCGACGGCAGGGTCGGTTACGTGCGTCATGCGTTGGTGCTCCATGGGTGGTGTGCGGCTTGCGATGCGTTAGTGGGGAACCGGTCCGTACTCGATGCCGCGTGCTGTGTCGGTCAGAAACCGCTGCAGCACTGCCAGGTCAGGCCTGCCGCAAAGCGCACCGTCGATACCGTAGGCGTTGGTGTACCAGGTCACTTCAAGATCACGCTCCCAAGTGAGCAGAGTTCCGTCGATTGAATACGAACCGCTCGCCAGTAGCTGGGCGAGAAGCGCCGTGGGCGTAGGCAACCCCAGAGCCTGCCAATCGCTGGCGAGCAGGGCCGACTCCACGCGATCCGCGTCCCTGGTGTGGGCCTGCCCGGCATCGAAGGATTCAGCCAGTTCAGCGATATCCGCCAACAAGGTCGGGCAGGGTGCGTCCTGGTTGTCGTTGCCGGCTCTCTCTGCCAGTACACGCGCCCGTTCATAGCCCACACTGGCCCGACTGATGAGTGAGGCGATGTGGGCGAAGGCCCACTCGGCACGCGCATGGATTGCCTGTTCGATCATGCTCCACCGTTCTGGCACGCGTCGCGGTTCGATGGGCTGGCTCAAAGGGAATTCCTCGACCCGTGGGCGGTCGTCGTGACGCGACGACCGCGAGGCCGGTACATTGGAACCTCTGCTTTGAGCCAGTCCGGGCGAAGATCTCGAACAAATCGCGCGTTGGCCCAATAGGCCCGCGCCTGGGTCTTCACGGACTCCGGCTCGTAGACCGGCCCGCGTGACGTTCCCGCCGTCGTCACAAGGCCCTGTGCGGCCCAGTTCCCAAGGGTTGTTTTGGACACGGCCGCCAGCCCTGCCGCTTGCGAGCAGATCATCCAGTTGCTGGGCGGCGTCCACTCAGCCGAACCGGCGATGGCCGCTTGCCGCAGCGCCTCGAGGCCCAAATCGGTCAGGTAGGCGCGAGAACTCCAGCGAGTCTTGTGAAGTCGTGCGACACCCTCGGCGAGACGCTGCTGGATCCATGTCACGGATTGGTCGAGCATGGCCGCTGCGTCTTCCACGGTGTGGCCGTGGTTCGACTGGCGGCGCTTCACGAGCGCCTGGACTGTGACCAACGGTATGCAGGCCGACTGCAGTCGCCATTGCACACCATCGAGCAGGTCACGCAGTTCGGGCACTGACACGCCAACCTTGGCCGCTGCCTGTTCCTCGGTGAATCCGATTTCCTCGCGCAGCTGCGCGACCTGACGCCACGGCACCTGCGTCGTACCGCGCCCCGGTCCGGCCGGTTCGATGCGGGAAGTGAGGCGCTTGTCGACGATCATCGCCGCCAGCTCGTCCAGACTGAAACCGTAACGGTCGCTGGCGGTAGACAATGCGACCCATTCGTGGGCTCGCTCACCGGACTGAGCGCCGCGTGCGACCCAGAGCGTTGCATCACTCTGGGACACGAACTGTTTGCCGTTCTCGATCCGTGCTTTGAGCTGGCCGTTCTGGATCGCGCGAATCACATTTGAAAGACTGCGCTTCGCCTTGCGAGCAACGGCCGTGGGTGTAAGCCCCGGCGACCACTGCCGGGTGAGGTGTCGTTTCGCGCCCAACTCGAGAGGCGGGTAGCGCTCGACGAACTCGTCCCACGACGCAGGGGCACCGGAGGCACCCCATATTCTGGCGCACGTCTCGCACGTGGGCGGATGCTTGCGCGGCTCCCACTTGCGCCACGTCTGGCGCAGGTTGGTCATCAAGGGTTTGCCCTGCCACGGCATGGGCCTGCCGGCCCGGCGATCGGCGAGCATTTGCTCGGCAACAACCTTGGGCAGGTACCAGGTACCACGGATACTGCTGGCCTGGCCGGGATGCGCGTGGAAGAGTGCCGCTTCCGGGACGTAGCCGAGTTTGGCGAATTCGGCGAGTTTGTCCGACTTGATGGCCAGCGACTGTTTGAGGCTGGCGAGCGACACGAAATCATCGGGAGGCGGACGGCGACCAGCCATCCACATCTGCCAAGCTGCATGGGGAATCACCAGCAGCCGGCCGACTTTGCTCGCCTTGAGTTCGCGCCGGCGAATGGCATCGCGCACAGGCTCTTCGGTTCCCAGCTGGCGTCCAGCCTCCGAGACCGTGATGCCTCCGAGCACATCGCCGGTCTGCAGGCCGCTTCGGGCCAGTGCACACGCTACTGACGCCTTTGTCCGGGTGGCGGTCACGTCGGAGGTGATGGTGCGCAGCCGTGCCGTGAGTGCGACAGCAATGTCGTCGACACTCATCTGACCGACCAGGGTCGCCATCAGCGCGATCTCGGGGGCTTGCCACTCATAGCGGCCGTTCATCACGCGCGGCACCGGCCAATCAGCTTCCGCCGGTGCCCGGCCATGCCAACGCGCAAACAGCTCGGCAAATTCGCACCGTTGCGCCGCCATCTGTGGGCGGCTGGTGCTGTGCCGGATCCTATCGACGACCTCGACGGGTTGGCCAACCACGGCAGCGAGGTCGTAGGCGCGCGTGCCGCTCGGCGCTGCCGCAACGAACGCTACCCAGGGTTCGGACCGATCCAGCATTCTCACCGACCATCCCTCTCATCCGCGAGCGCGCGCCGGCCGGAGGCGACCTGCACCGGCGTCAGGCCGGCGATCGTTGCAAGGAAGTCGATGACCTCATCACTGATCGCGCTCAGGCGGTCGGATGACATCGAAGCCATGGCCCGATCCCACTGGGCGAAGTTCGTCGGAAACATCGGGGCCGACGGACGTGCGGCGATCGCCACGCCTTCCATGGCCTTTGCCAGGGGCAGGCGGAAGCGATCCAGGCCGCGACGGCTCAGGCAGAAGAATTCCCCCGGTGCCAGTGAGGCCAGATCGCCGTAGGCGACACGGTGCGAACGGAAGAGGGGGGACAGGTGCGTCCACACGGTCGAATCGGTCTGCTGGCCGACGAGCGTGAGATTCATGTTGCCGAACAGCGTCCGATTGATCGAGCCTGTGAAGCGGTGCGCTGTAATGACGATGTCCAATCCACGCTTGCGGCCGCGCTGCGCCATGTCGTTGACGATGTCAGTCGTTTCGCCCGCCGCACCACTGTTCCGGCCCGCGCGCGGCACAGAGAAGATCTGCCCTTCATCCATCATCAGGACGATCGGCTTGCGGTACGCGTCAGCCGCCTCGGAAATCACCTCGCCATAAGGGATGAAAGCCGTGGCGTCGGGTGCGTCGATCACCACGATGGGCTGGTCGCGTTTAGCAAGGCATTCAGCGAGCGCTTCCGGCGAGGCGACGGGCTCCCGGTACAGCCCTCGGATTTCCTTCTCGGGATCTACCAGGATGGCGACCCAGCCCTGCTCGGCCAACTGCTCGCAGATGACGAGTCCCGCGTTCGTCTTGCCGCTTCCGCTCGGACCGATGGCGATCATGCGAAGGCCGGTCGTGGCGTAGTCGGTGAGATCTACTGGCGCGCCGCCGAGATTGAGCGTCGCACCCAGGAGTTCCTTGCGCTGGATTACGCCGGTCATCGCCCAATCCCTCCGTTGGTGGTGTCTTGTGCCGACAGGATCGTCTCGCGCAGGCGCAGCGCCTGTGCGGGCGACAGCGAGAAGATGACCGCGAAGTCTTCGACGATTGCCGGCGTGAGCCGCTGCAGCAGCCCGTCGCGCCGGGCTTTGGCCAGCACCCGACGCAGGCTGGCCCAGTCGCCGCCACCGCCGGCATCGCTTCCCGCATCCCTCAGGGCATCGGACAGCATCACCTCGGTGTAGCGGGGAGCATCCGGCCCGAGGTCGGCAACCAGTCGATCGTTGAGCAGCTCGAGGAGGTGGTGCGCCGGCAGCATGTTGCCCATGCGGCGGATCAGTGAGCGATCGGCGACGGTGAACGGCCGTGGCTGAGCCGGCAGGGCCGACGGGTCGGCCGCAGAGAGACGACAGCCGCACAGGCAACAGCGTGCGGTCGGTGCGCCGCCGACAGCCGGTGGGCCGAGGCGGCGAACCTCCGGGCGGACGGAACAGTCCTCACACACGTCGTGGCGGCGTTGCACCGATACGGGCTTGAGCATCACCGCGCTCATGCGGCTACATCCTGGATGTCGGAAGGCATGACGTACCTCGTGTCGAAATGGGTCTCCGGATACTCGGCCATTCGCCGCGCGCTCAAAGTTCACGCGCAAAGTCGCCGAGGGGTTGGGTCCTATCCCATCCTACGAGCGCGGCGGTGACCTCCAAGGTGCGAAACCCGGCCATCATTGGTCCCATTTCTCCGACTTCTCAGGACGGTGTCGCTCGACCTAGACGCTGGCTGGTTCGATGGCGCTGCGCGTGGTCTCGGTGGGGTGCATGCGATCAGCGAGGGTGGTCTCCCACACCGCGAGCACCCGCCGGCAGCGCGACAAGTCGAACCAGTCGTCCGTGCGCAGTGCTTGTTCCATGTCGATCCACGAATCGCCCCGCGCGATCGGAAGGATGCGCTCGAGCTCGCTGGCCAGGTTGTCCGGGCCCAACCCACCGGCGAAACCGACGGCCTTGGTTGTCGCCGGCCGACGCCATTGCGAAGGTCCGACGCCCCGACCACCGGAGGCGTCAACCAGCAGCTGATGATTGCCGGCGGTCCCAGTGAGCGAGAGGTCAGTGACGCGTGGGCTGTACTGAGTGATCAGCTGGTGCACCTGCGCAGCCAGAAGAGGCAGCTGCTCACGCGAGACGTCGCCGTTGACCTGAACCCGCCTCGCGTGACGTACCAGGGCATGGAGCTCACCAGCCTGCAACTGCGCGCGCGCCAGGAGACCGCAGACGTGAATGGCGCACCGGCCGGCCAGCTGCCGAGCCGCAGTGTGGATCCAGTCGAGTGACGGGTAGCGCGGTCGCCCTTCCGGCGTTGCGCTGTACAGCAGGCCAATCTCCAATGTCGGATGATCCGCCAGCAGCTGCAGCAACGCGGCGATATCCGTGCGTTCGTCAGCACCGGTGAGGGTGATGCCGAGCTTGGTCGATAAGGTATTGCCTTGGTTCTGCATGGGAGCGTCCCTCTCTCTGTTTCGACGACGACATCCTGCCGACTGATCCCTGGTCGAAAAGAACAGGAGTCATTCGGCGACTCCAAGCCATTCATTGGATCGGGCCGGCGCTAATCCCGGCGCGTTGAGGCGTGTAGTTCAGCGATTACGTTACCGGCCTCGAACCGTCTGTGTTTCTCGCTGCACGTGGGGTGGCCAGCACATCCACCACCCCTGCCGATCCACTCAATGGCCTGCGTTTCCGTCCCGACAGACAGCGTCGCCGGGCGCGCGAACTACGCCGAGGTGGTGGCGCTGTCGATGATCGAGGAGCCATTCGGCGAAGTGCCGGGGTCCAAGAGCATGACGGCGCATTGGCCAAGGCTGGTTTCCTCAGCTTCAAGGTACGAAGACGCCTCCTCATCACCGAGACCATCGGCGATGGCCCTGTCGTGAGCGGCACGGCGGAAATCATCCGGGTTGTTCACATCAAGAAAGATGGTGACGGCAACCTGCACGGCTTTCTCCTGGTTGGGTACCCGTGATGGGGTAATAGATGACTTCCACGACGGCGTGGCCGGCGGATGACTAAGGGTTCTTTCGCGGACGCATCGCAAGGATCTTGCTGACCGGAAGGCCAAGCTCACGAGCGAGAACAGCGTTCTGTTCCTCATGGGAGGAGGCATTGAATCGCAGCACCTCCAACTCCGTGCGTACGTTCTTGAACAGCACGACGGCGCAGATGATTACGCCAAACAGTCCACCGGCGACCAGAAATTCGGGCCCTACCAGTGGTTCGATGCCGGGTAGTTGAGCTGGCGGATGCAAGAACATGGCTACACCAGTGATCAGGCCGTCGACTCCCGTGAGGAGGAAGCCGATCGCGACCAGTGACTCAAAGCCGTGATGTTTCCAGAGCGCGCGGATGATCGTGGTCAGTTTTGACATGGCTTTTTCCTTGTCGGTTGGGTCTTCGTGTAGACGATAGGTGGCGAAGGTCTCAGGAGCTGGGATGCTGGTTTTCCAGCAATGCTACAGGCGCTTGCGTGGGCCGCTCGTCCGCGAGCGGGAGTCCCCGGTCTGTCACACGGCTACTGTGGCTCTGATGGCCGGATGTGGCGTGTAGCCTTCGAAGCTGATGTCTTCGAATCGGAAATCGAAGATCGAGTGGATATCGGGATTGAGCTTCAGTCGTGGCAGCGGTCGCGGCTCCCGGGTCAACTGCAGGCGAGCCTGTTCCACATGGTTGTTGTAGATGTGAGCGTCGCCCAGCGTATGGACGAGATCACCCACGCCTAGTCCGCAGACCTGCGCCACCTACAACCGCCTGCAGGCGGTCGCACCACCTACGCCCGATTGACGCCCGTCTCGCCGGGTTCGGTTCACGAAAGCGGGTTGCGTCGTTACCATGCCGTGGAGTCAATCAGCGATTCTTTGGTGAAGTTGTACAGCTCGTCGAACGAAAGTTCGTGGATAGGCTTGCCCACCTCGATGGCTACGTCCAACAAGCAAGCAACTTCCTCGCGCAGTTCTCGCACCTGGTTAGTCGCCCACTCCAACCCTTTGAACTGGTCGGTGGTTTCGCAGCGGCCGAACAGCTCGGCTTGGTCTTTCATCGCGATCAGGGCACCGCGCAGGTTCGTCCACACAAAAAGCCGGTTCGAGAGATTCATGGTGTTTCCTAAGGGACAAGCTTAAAAGCGCTTTGTTGATGGCCAGCCGAACAAACAGCATCGGGTAAGCCAGCCGAATATGCTGCGGGTACCGGTGCTGGTGCGATCCGCCGTGTCCGTTCCGTGCTCCAAGACGTGGCGGAGAAGATCGAGGTATTGGCGCATGGTGGATCCTTTGTGGGCCGGTCAACGGATGAGGGTGTGCAACAGAGCACTCGATCAGTGTGCAATGAGTCGGTCAGGGGTCAACATCAATGCAAAATCGGAGGCGCAACCCATCGAGGCTCGTTCCTGAATCTTCGTGTCCTTCCGCGATCCCATCCCAAAACACGCACACATTCAGCCCTGGCTGGGTGACTTCCGTGCGGCGTAGGACAACCAGGACTGCCTGGCACAAATGAGCCCCAAGGCGCCATTCGCAAAGGACAGTACGATCCACCACCCATGCGGATGGGATCGAGCGCTGAGCGCGCATGAAGTGAGGTTGAGTACCGAGCAGGCCGCCGCAAAGGCAGGCGAGAGTTGCTTGATCTGATATGTGAGTCCCGTAGGGTCAGTGAAGTGGTCAGGCATGCGCGATTTCCTTTCGCTGGGTAGTCACGTTGCGCTACTCGAGCGCCTTGTGGATGGGTGTGCGATCCATGGTGGTCATGCGGCTGAAGAGCTGGACGAGCTCCTCGGTACTCCGATCACCAGGGGACGCGTGGTCTGGCTCGTCTGTTGTGGACGGATACAGCTCGTTGACCTGCACGAACGCCTTGTAGGTGCATTCCAGCTCTCTCGCCAATGCCCGTCGGGTCACCTCATAGATCAGGGTGACTTCGGCGCATTGCGCGGCAGTCAGCCGGTAGGCCCTGAGGCCTCGTTTCCCTTTCCGCAAAAACGTCTTGACCTCGACCTGGTCGGTCACCGCGGCGACGACCTGGCGCACGAGCCGTTCCTCAAATGGTCCCTCGACGGCGAACTCGTAGAAGCTGACCTCCGCCATTCCCGGGGAAGCGAGGTCGTCGATCGAAAGGCCGTGGTGGCGAAGCAGCGTGTCCAGGTGCGCCTTGGCGTTTTCCCGTTCCCCTTCAACGCCCCCTTCCGCCAGGGCGAGGATCTTCCTTAGTCGCCGCAGGACGGCGTTGGTGCTGCTCATCGCGGAACACGCAGCGTTGAGTGCCTGAGCGCTTCCTCCCGTGCCAGCGTCTCGGCGTCCTCGACTGCGGCGCCTTCCGTGGCCGTCGCGTCGGGTTTGCGCATGTGCGGGTGGTCGGTCGCCAGTACCGGCGTCGTCGCCGGATCGAATGTGGTGTTCATGTGCGCACGCCGGCGGAGGAGATCATCAAGACCGAGCAGTTGCGATGCTCGTTTGCAAGGCAAAGTCTAGTGGCGGCGCTCCGCGGAAAGATCGACGAAAAGGCATCGTTTTGGCCGGGTTTACTCCGTCCCATGAGCCCTGGTGGCGTCGCGCGGTTCGTCGCCGGTTCCTCCACACCAACTACAGGAGACCGCATGCGCCGTGGTTCGCCCGCGACCATCGCAGCGGGTGCAAACCGGCGCGGCCTGCCCCTGTGGACGCGCGCAATCGCTTGGGACTTGGTTACCGGTCAGGTCACGGCGGGTCTGCGGAAGGGTCTCTTCCAGGAGGGAATCAATCGCGTCCTGCGGGACCCGGTAGCCTAGCTCACGAAGGCTGAGGAGTCGTTTGACGCACGCTCCGGCATCGGCGTCATCAAACGTCGCGCCGGCGTGCGGCAGATCAATCGGTACGAACGTTGCGGTGTCGACCCGGCTCTGCAACTCGGCCGCGTACTTCACATAGGCGTCGATGTTCTCGCCGTCGAAGGGCACGGGCGCTGGTAGCGGATGGTCGAAGACATAGCGGCGCGCAGCTACGTGCGTGACGAAGCCTCCGCCGAGGCCCGCGTACACGTAGGCGTCGGATTGATACTGGTTACAGGAAAAGCGGCAGTAGCTCATGGTCAGGCTTTCCGCTGGGCCGTCGGCGCTGCCGATCGTGGTTCCCGGAAGGTTCCGTTGGGGCGCTGGGCCTCACGCAGGATCTTCATGGCCATGCCGGGCTGCCGATTGACGAAGTGGCCTACGCCGAAGCCGGCACTGCGGGGTTCCTTCAGTGTGCGCCGCGCGAGTGGATCCCCATCAGGCACGCGCCCGTGCGCATTGATCTGCGAGTCCCTGACTCGCACCGGGGTGCTCAGGTCTTCGAGCGCCGTGGCGGCGGCCGCGTAGTAGCGCTTCAGCGGATCGGTGTCCGGCCAGTTGCGCCAGTCGGCATCGTGGACAGTGTGCGCCGGGTGCGGCTCGATCGCTTTGAACTCCCGATGGATGGTTTCCACGAAAGCGGCGACCTTCTGCAGGAGGGCGTACAACTCGTCGCTCCAGTTTGCAGGGCGTTCGTCCTTGAGCTCGAACTGGACGAAGTGCATGTCCTGAATCGACATCGCCCAGTCCGAGGCATCGCCCTTCGCCAGCGGCTGGATGCCAGGTTTCGTGCGCCAGAATGCGAGCCAGTCATCCATCCAATCTGGCAGTGGCCCCGCGGCCTCGACCCAGGCGACCAGGTTGCGCGTCCATGCGGCCCGAGGCTCGCGCTCAAGTTTGTTCCACGCCTCTTCGGTGACCTGAAATCGCAAGGACAGTCGCGGCCAGTCGCCAACGGACGGTGAAGCGACCATCACCAGGTCGGGCAGCGGCGTGGTCAGGACGTAGCAGGCGATTTCCTTGTAGTCGTCCGAGCCTGCATTGGGGAAGCCAAACCGCCGAAACAGGTAGGTGAACAACGCGCCGTAGTCGCAGGCGTTGCCAAAGTGTTGGTCGAGAAGCCCCGGGCCATAGAGCCCCTTGGGGTTGGCCTGAGGGTTGGCCCATCCACCGATGGAGTCCTCCGGCATGGTGGTCCATCGGAGCTGGTACAGGTTCGCGAGCTTGAGACGAAAGCGATGAGCCCGGCGTGCAGGCGTTGCCGGGCCTTCACTCACGTTGAGCGTCGGGGTGGTGGATTTCTCGGAAACAGTGCGGTTCATGGACGTAGTCGCTGGCAGTTGGATGCGAGGAGTGTGGCTACCGCAGCGCCGAGGCAAAGATCAGGTCGCTTCGGCGCACGTTGCAGGTCATTCAGCCGTGGGCGGTGACCATGACAGTGCTGACGAACGTCCCCGACGCCTTGAACGATCCTTCCGGCAGCAGCTCGATGCTGGCGAGGCGCGCTCGGAAGGCTGTCGTCAACGCGTCCTGTCGGAACGTGATGCCAGCACCCATGATGGCCACGAGCTTGCCTCCCGGCTTCAGGAAGCGCAGTGCATGCGTGAGGTGGTGAATGTCGGCCCGGCGGGCAAACGGCGGGTTGGCCAGCACCAGATCGACGGGGAACGGTTCGACGGCAAGGAAGTCGCCTTGTGCGACGTTGTTCGCGCCAAGCAGCTTCACGAGCGTCTTCACCCGACCCGCTTCGATCTCGACGGTGCGCACATCGGCACCGCGAGAATGCAGGACCGAGGCAATGGCACCGTCGCCTGCAGACGGTTCCAGCACGACTTTGCCGCGCACATCGCCGGCGATGTCGACCAGGCGCTGGGCCAGCGCGGGCGGTGTGGGGAACCAGCCGAGGTTATCGGGGCGCTCGTAGCTTCCGGTGTCGAGAGCGTCTTCGAGGCGCTCGCGGCAGTCGCCGCCGTCGAACACGTGCGCACCTGCACGGCGATCCCACCTGCCGCCCAGCGCTTCAAGGACCTTGTTGGTCATGGCGTAGGTTTTCCGGTCGAGTTGGGACGGCAACAGAAAGTGGTTTGCCTCGGCGGTACCGGCGGCGAGCACGGTCAAAATCTCGGAAGGAATGGTGCGCTGGCTGGCTGCGGCCATGTGGAACTCCGTCAGGGTGAGTGGATGTGCGCAACATCATCTGAGCGCACGCCACGTCGCAAAAATCGACGCGGTTTCTACGATCACCCGGATGGAGTGCCCTCGGTTCCTGTTCGTTCGGACGGGAAGTGGTGGAGTAAACGGCGAACCTTCGACACTGCCGGGCACAGGCCGCCGTTTGGCGTCCCCCGCGGGCCAGCCGTGAGTCGATACCGCTTGCTGGGTTGAAGCTGCGAAACGTCCATGGATGTCCCCGTTGGTCGAGTCGTGAGGCGACTGACGTTGGCAACCGGACGGGATAGCGCACAGGCGCAGCGTCGTGCTCCATGACGCAGGCGATGAGCGCCACGCTCACCGCCGACCCTTCCGGTTGGGTCGCGTCGATCATCTCGCCACAGGCGATCTGTTGCAAGGCAGTGGCACCGTCGGGGAGACCGTGGTGCCACTGACCTTGGTCACGCCGCCAGCGGCAACACGTTGCAGACCACCTCCTGCAGGGTTGGCACCAGGCGAAGCCGCTGGCGCTCCGGCATGAATTCAAGATTGGCTCGCAGGGCGGCGAGGATGCTGGAATTCATGGCGTCAGCGGTCCTGTCGGCGGCCTCCTGTCGCGGCTCGGGTGCGCCAAAGTCGAACGTCAGCGTGACACTCGCATCGCTTTCGTCGTCGCAATACTCGGGCTCGCTGCCGTCGATGCTGAGGCTCATCTCCGAACCGACGAGGTGAGTGAGCCATTCGCCGCTCCCGCTGTCCTGGTGGAGATCGGCGGTGGCATGCACGGCCAGCCCCAGATGCGTAGCGATTTTCCGTGACTGTCCCAGTGCGTCACGATCCACATTCTCCAGATAGACCACAGCCCCGAGACCGTCGGATGCAGTTCCGCTCCACTGATGCAGAGCGCCCACGTGCAGCGTGTGGTCCTGGAAGACCGACGGGACGTTGCCTGCCTCTTCCACGTCGAACGCGTCGTCGGCTGGAAAGTCCCCCTCGGTGATGAAATGGACGACACGCCAGATGAGGCCCCACTGGACAGCCGTCAGGCCGTGATCGCTCGCCATCTTGTCGGTTGCAGACATGGTCATGCCTCCTCGTTGGAGTGGATGGAGTCGCTGCGCACCTCGGTCGGTGCCGGCGGCACATCGGCACCGGGCTCCGGCGGTGCGGGTTCGGCGATTGGCCGCCATTCCAGCGAGCCGTCGCTTCGCGTCGCGTAGGCGTAGACGAGCACCGACTCGGCAATCTGGTCGAGCAGGTCGCGTTCAATGCCAGCACGCTCGGTGAGCCATGCCACGTAGTCGTCGTGGTCTTCGATGGCATCGAGCATTTCAAGCACCCGTGGATCGTTGGCGAAGTGGCTGCGCTGGAGGTCGATCGCCTCGTCCCACTCGTCAACGGCAGCGGGCGGGTAGAGATTGGTTCCATCGGTCATCGTAATCGCCAAGCTTTGAACGACAGGGAAGTAGCCGCCCTGATCGTCGAAGTGAAACTCAACTTGCCACGACGCTTCGGCGGCTCTGGAAAACGCCATGTCCACAAGCTTGGCGATTTCACCGGCAACTTCCTCGGTCAGGGTGCCGTAGAGCCCGATGAGGGCGCTCAGACGGGCCCGAGGTTCGTTGCTGGTGAGCGAGGTGGTGAGGGTGTCGTCGAACATGGGTTCTCCTTCGGTGGTGGTCAGTGGGTTCGTAGCTGGTTGCCTTCGCTGAACACGATGGCGTCGGGGTGGATCGAATCGCGCAGCGGCCACCACCACGGCTCTACGGTCAGCAGATCGTGCGAGTCGCGTCGCCCGTCGTTGGCGGAGACGTGAACCTCCAGCGTCGTCGGCGACGCCAGCAGCGCGCGCACGACGTCATCGCACCGGCCTTCTCGGCGCATGACGATGTGCAGGTGTGAGAGGTCGATGGCCAGAGGCACGCCAGCCGCCAGGGCGTACTCGTAGTCGGCCCAGCAATCCATGAGCTGCCCGCGCATCGCGTCGGGATAGAGACCTTCCACGCCGACAGGACAAGGGAAGATGTCCTGCAGGCGGCGCACGTTGTCGATCATCTGCGCCATCGTGGCGTTCGCGCGGTAACCGGCGTGGACCGTATAGGCGGGCGAGGCCAGGCGCTTGCAGACATCTGCCACAGCGTGGAAGAGGGGAGCGGCGGCTGCGGGGTCGGACGACGCATCGAACACGCGCAGACGCGGCAGCACGCGCACGTTGGCATGGGGGCGGAATGCCGTCTGCGGCCACCGCTCGCGTAGCGTCTCGCACAGGGCCGCGTCGAGCTGGCCACGGTTCTGCGGGCACAACTGGATGTGAGCGTGGTCGAGGTGGCCCAGTAGTGGTTCGGCCATGCCTGCGACGATGCGCTCAACGGCATCGACGACAGGAAGGCCGGGGAGGGTAGCGGTGGCGGCGCAGACTCGCATGGGCATTCCAGTGAGGAGATGCCCAGAGCGTCTCAAAGACCTCTGCGACAAAAACATGCAACAGGTTTTGTCCGCCCTCATGCGGACCGAACAGGCGCAGCGCCACTCAGCGCCGGCCATTTCACTGTCCTGTAAGGACGTGTTCGAAAGTGGCTGGCACGGAGTGCTCGTAACGACTTACCCACACATGCTGAAAGCCCGCCGGGTGGCGGGCTTTCAGAGGCAGCTACCGACGCGATCGGCTTAGTCGTGGCACGGCGAGCCGGTGCAGTAACAGAAGTTCTGGTGCGTGACGTGGCTGCAGTCATCCGGTGCCTGGATCTCGAACGACACGGAACCGGACGGACTCAGTGCCGGCAAGTAACCGACGGGCAGCACCTGCGCGCTGGTGCCCGTCGTTGCCGGGTTCGCGGCGTGCGCGGGAGTGGCGATGCTCGGCAATGCTGCAGCCAGGCCCAGAGTGAGGGCCAAGGCGAGGGCGCTGGTACGGAAGAGGTTCGTTTTCACGTGCTTGCTCCAAGTTGATGTCGCGTCGTTGCGACACATGCAGTGAACCGGAATTGCCGGGCGACCAAAGATGCGGAGGCTTCCGACTTTTCTTTATCTTCGACGGCGCAGTGCGGCCGCCGGCGCGGCTATCGCAGCGGGACGAGTTCGCCGGCGTGCAGCGCAAACTTCGCGATCGTCCGGCGACCGCCCACGACCGCCCACACCTCCGCGCCGGGCCTCTGGTGGAGCGTCGCCAGTGGGCACATGACGGCGGTGTAGCTGGCGCGCGACGTGGTGAACGTCGCCACGGCAAGATCGGCATCCGATGACAATCCGCAGAAGGTCAGTTGGCGTCCGTCCACCGTGAGGTGAGGGCCGTGGGCCTCTACGTAGGCCTGCAGCTGATTCATGCCAGGGCACTCCTTGCGCCAGCCCGCGCCACCCACATGCCCTGAATGAGCTGGGTCACGTCACGACTTGCCGGCTGGGCGTCATGGAAGGAGACCGCGGCGTGCGTGGCGGCCAAGGTGAACTGGTGCGATTCGGCATCGCGCGTCGTGTCGATCCCCGCGGCGGCAAGCAAGGATTTCAGATCGCGTTGGGTGCCGTGCCAGACGTGCCAGCTTGGATCGCTCAGTTGCACCTTGCCCTCGTGGCCTTGGAAGGTCCGGCGCACGCAGATTCGCAGGACGACATCGCGCTTGCGTGGCAGTGCCGCGCGGCACGCAGCAACGACGGCGTTGAGCGCACGGAAGGTATGGGTGGGTTGTTCGCGATGCATGGGAGTCACCTTGGCTTGGACGATGAAAGTCTCACCCGCCGCGGGCGACGGCAAAGATCGCCGGCCTTCCGAATGCGCCCACTGGCTGCTGTTGATAGACCGTGGTCGGTTGACGACCGGTGACTGAGATCGCAGAGCGCCCGCACCAGCTCGGCAAGCGTGCAAAAAGAAGGCTCGCCTGCGGGCGAGCCTTCGAGGGCTACTCGGTACCGAGGCTGGTTAGCTGCCCGAACAGCCGCCGCAGGAACACCAGTTCTGCGGAGTGATCGGATCGCAGGGGTTGCTGCCCTGACTCTGGGTGTTGCCGCTGAACTCGGCGAACCCGTGGCCAATCACCGGCCCATAGGTCGCGGGCATGGACAGGGAGGTGCCCGGCGACGGGGTGGCGGCGAACACACTGGCGGTCGGGGCGTTGGTCGGCATCGCCACGCTGGGCATCGCCATGGCGGCACCCACGACGAGGGCGAAGGCCATGGCAGCACTGCGGAGGATGTTCTTCTTCATCGGGCTTTCCTGGGTTGGCGTCGCGAAAGTGCGACGTCCTCAGTAAAGCCGTAACCCAAGCCAGCTAAAGATCACGCTGGTTTGCCGACCACATCTCGCCAAACAGGTCGGCGCACTGCGCGACTTCCGCCTCTGGAGCCAGCGTCAGCGCGCTGCGATGGACCTTGCGCGCCTCAGCCTGCCACACCGCAAGGCTTTCTTCGGTCACGCCTTCCAAGGGGGTGATGGTGTCGGCAGTCGCTGCCGCCAAGCGGGCCGCACGCAGGTCCTCATAGAACAAGTCCGCGCCGACAAACGCGCGCCCCGCTTCGATCGCCGCCACCACCGTGGAACCTGAGCCGACGAACACGTCGCAGATGAGATCGCCAGGCAGCGAGTAGAGCAGGATCACGCGCTTGGCCAGGCGCACCGGGAACTGCGCCGGATGCGCGCCGTGCGCTCGATCGGGATGATTCGCACGGACGCTCGGAATGTCGCTCCAGACATCGGTGGGCCACGCGCCCAGCGGGTGACACGACAGCTCTCCCTTACTCGGACCCTTGTAACTCCGCTTGCCCGGTTGCTTCTGCGGCTGGCGCGCGGCGTTCGGGTTAAAGGTCGGTACCGGACCCTTGCTGAAAATGAGGATCGTCTCGTACCTGTCGGCAAGGCGGCGCGACGGCGTCAGGCCGTGAGGTTGCGTCCAGACGACGCGGTTCTGGAACGTCAGTCCCGCGCGGCGCATGTCTTCGAACAGCAAAACGTCCATGGGGTAGAGCGTCCCCTCTTCGTCAAGCGTCTTCCCCACGTTGAGGCATACGACGCCACCGGGGCGAGCCGTGCGCGCCAGCTCGCTGATCACCTGCATCATCCAGCCGTGGAAATAGGTCATACGCAGCGCGTCAGCGCCCGGTGCCGCGCCGTACTTCTTCCCAAGGTTGTAGGGCGGGCTGGTCATGTGGCATTGCACGCTCTCATCCGGGAGGCCCGCAAGGAAGTCGAGCACGTCAGCCGTCGCCGTCGTGTCCAGCATTTCCCGCAGGAACGCAAGCTGCTGCTGCCGGCGTTCCGTCGCGCGCTCGGCGATCCGCGCTTCGGTCTTGCGTGCGCCGGTGCGCAGCGCCGCTCGATAGATGGTGCCCTTCGACAGTCCGGTCAGGTCCTGGACTTGCGCGTAGGTATGCGTGGCGAGCAGCGCCGCCAGCGAAACGTCGTCGTGCTGTGTGCCGTCCGATGGGGATGGGCACACGGAAGCATGGGTGGCGAATTGCACGGGGGTTTCCTTGCCTCTGGGATTAGAACGAACCTGTGTCGACGAATCGATGAAGGATGGGGAGCAACGCTGCGACCTGTTCGCGGCTCAAATGCATGCGCGTGGTCAGGCTCACTTCCGGCGGGATCGGATACTCGACCCAGCCGAAGGTCTTGTCGGTATCGACGCCGAGGTTCTTGGCGTCGCTGTGCAGCACCTTCGGGCTGGCATCGTCGACGCCCAACCAGATGGCCTCCAGATTGGCGAGCGAACTCATCTGGACGCTGCAGCGGTTGCCATTGAAGTCGGCAAAGGTGCCAACCGGAAGGCTCCGAGGAGTGGTGCCCATGACCACATGGGCCGCGCCGCGTTGCTCAGTCATCGTGAAGTCCTTGAATCGTGGGGTGGTGGTTGCGCCAGAATCAGAGATCCGACGCCGCCGAAATCAGCGTGGTGGCGAGGGTGTTGACGAACTCGTCCGTTGCTTCGTTCCCGTCCAGAAGGTGATCGGCCAGTTGCTCTCCGAAGGGCTCGGCGACCTCGTAGACGAACACCGCATGGAAGTCGCGGTCGGCCGCCATGGCGTCGAGCAACGGAGCGTGGGTGATCACGTCGCTGATGAAGTCCAGCTCGCCGGCGGCGGTCTGGCAGCCTGTCCGCTTTCTCGCATCCAAGGCGCGCCCCGCGCCAAGCGCCACGTAGGCCAGCGTCAGGGGATCGCAAGCGGAGGCCGCGACAGCGGTGGAGTTGGTCGCGGCATTGACGTTGTCACTCGGCGAAGTCGGCATCGGGTGTCTCCTTGGAAGATGCATCGAGTATCTGATGCCGATCCCCGGACAAAAGATGCGGAAGGTCGCAAGGAAGGTTCCCCGTTGTACGGCACCCGACGACCGGTACCTTCACGCTGGCGGACCCATTGGCCATGTCGCCACCGGACCGGTTCAGGCTAGTTCCAGGTGCTGGACAGGGCTATCGGAGCGTGGCGCGGCGGGGCTGCGGAAGCGTAAGTACGTGGCACTGACCGTGGAGCGAAACCGATTGCGACTGCCGCGCTCGGTGAGGAATAGCCGTACGGCGCCGGTATCCGGGAACACTTCCTCCACGATGCCGGTGGAGTAGACCGTCCCGTCGATCTCGACGTCGCGCAACGTGGAACCTTCCGCGAGGTTCAGCGTTGACAGTCGCGTGACGGCACGTGCGATGGCACGTTCGCGCTCAACATCGTGGCGCGCGCGATAGACCTCCATCCCGATCATGCGATTGGCGACTTCGGCGAACGTCGGTGGAGCGCTCCAACCATCGGCTCGCTCGTGGATCTCGCCCATGCCGTCGTGGATCAAGGCGTTGAAGTATTCCCTGCCGCCAGCCAGTGGCTTGCGGACCAGCGCCCACGCGCCGCGGGGAGCACTGAGCAACGCGGCGCGTCGCGCGTCCACCCGGGGCCTCGCGGCAAGCCACGTTTCCTCGGCGCTCAGGACAACGTCGGGTAGGCGGGACTCGGTAGCGGGGGCAGTGGCATCCCATGCGGGTCGGCACGCCTTATCGAAGGCGTCCTGATAGAACACACCGACATCAAGCGCCGTCTCGACGGCGGCGCGCAATGCAGGGATGGACAGCAACGTGGTCATTGCGTGGGGCATGAACTGGCTCCGACAGTGAAGGTCGGAGCCAGTCTCTCGTGGCGGCGAAACGGGACAAGATGCTGGCGAATCTACCCGCGGAAGGCGGCAGAGATACTAATTGCTTGACGCCGCGATGAGTTCCAGCCACGCCGCGACCGGTGCATCCTTCAGAGCTGCGCGCGCGAGAGCGACCGCCAGGTCAGGCTCGAGCAAGGCATTGATGATCGGAACATCGCTGATGAATGGCAAAAGGTGATCCTTGATCATGAACGCATCACGATGACTCGTGGACTCTCGGATGAAGCGAACCACCTCGCAGGCAAAACCATCACGTTGCAAATCCATTTCCACCGCTGCCTGCGCTTGGCGTCCTTCGGAGACTGCGATGACCGATTGGATGATCGACTTGAGAGTTACCCCGTTGCTCGTCGCCCCAGGGACATCGTCACCAAGAGCGTCCAACGCGTTTTCGTAAGCCCCGAGAGTCAGGTAAGCGATGGCCGCATCTTCACTCAGGTCCACATCGGGATCGTCGAGACTGTACATGTCAGCCAGCGCGAGATATCCAGGTATAGCGAAGTAGTCCTCATTCTCCAGGGCTGCCAGGGCGAGGCCATAGGCAGCAGCTGCTGCTGCGTCCTCAACCCGCAATTGTTCCCGCAATGATTCGGTGGCTTGATTGTCCTCCATTCCATCCAAGTGACGGATGAGGAGCTTGCACCTTGCGAGTATGGGTTCGAGCCAACGGACATAGGGCGCGTACCGAGTTACGTCCTGATCGGACGGCGTCACGAGTGCAGCCGCGTCTAGCATGGCGAGAGGCAAGTCGGGACAGAGCGTCACTATCTCCGCAAACACGCCTTCGATGGGAACCCCGCCCACTTCGATATGGTGGCCGAGCAGGTTACGGGCGCTGGTGTACATCTCCAGCGCGCTAGTCACCGCCAGGGACGTTGGCACAACCGTCACCTCGGCATGTAGTGCCTTGTCGAGCGCATCCGCCAAGCGGTCCCGCTGGGCTTTGCCTGTGGACACATTCTTCGTGGCAAGTGTGCTCACCGAACCTTTGAGCGTGTTGTAGTTGGGGAAGCCGTGCATCTTCGCCACGGCTTCGAGTGCGTGCGCATGCTGAATTTCCGAGCCGCCTGCCTTGAGGAAATCGCGAAGGCGGGTCGCCTGTAGCTTGTACTGAGACAGTTCCGTGTTCTCGTTCATAAGACACCTCTATCCTGGAGGCTCATGGGTGGCGCCCGTATTACCACACAGCCTCCAGCATGGAAGTGTGGGGTGTAGAAGGTTGGGTTTGATCGCCTTTTGCCGGGGCGCTGATGCGCTACGGGCGGACAGGTGGCGTGGCCTGTGTTTGATAATAGTGTTTCCGCAACGGAATGCAATCGGTGGCACCGCGCTGGTAGGGATTCACCGTGAGACGCGACGCAGTCAGGGCGCTACAAGCTCACGAAACAACGCATCAAGGTCATGTTCGTAGCTCAATTCTGTGGCCACAAAGGTGTACATTTTGGAGGCGTAGACATCAGGCGACACCTCCAAAGCCATCTGCCGTTCCTGCGGTGCTTGTATGTGGAAACACGTGTGATCCCAAACAGCCTGCAGATTGTCAACAAGTGACCGATCCAGCAGAGGCGCGACAGCGTGCACCTTGACCCATTCGCGTTCCGACAAGAGGCGGATGTCGAGTTGGTCTGGCTTGTAGACAACGATTCCAATATTCACAACCTCGCCGCGCCGGACATTGGGAACAAGGCGAATGACAGAATAGAAGTGGTCCGTCTCCAGGCTGGTTTGCCGTGCAGCCCTTTTGTTGTTGGTACGTGAGGCATTCATCGAAATGAGCATCCTGGTTCATCGGCGGTGGTTGCGGATCAGCTCCAGGCCGTCGGCTACAGATCGTTTGTTATCCCAGAATAGGAACTGGTAGAACGTGCCGAGACGTATCACGTCGTTCAAGTGATGAAGGCTGACCTTATTTGGCTGGCGTATTCGCAGGGCGCGAGCGGCGCGCGAATACGAAGCTGAGGTCCGATGCCTGCAAATCAATGGATCCTCATCTTCCCGAACAGCGCACAGGTGCGGAATTTCAGATAGTTCGAATGCTATGTCGATGTCCCCGAGAACCGGAGTCTCGCCGAGCCAAGATCCGAAAACAGCCAGTTTCTTTACCCGATGCTCGTACCGGTCTGGCTGGGCGTTTACCTGGTCAACGGCCCCCATGATCTTGACCAGCAGTTCGTTGGCCTCAAGTCTTGGGATGCCATTGGAAATCTTTGCGCAGGCCAGTTGACCAAACAGTCGCGTGTAGTCGTATCGCCCAGGTCTCGCTCGAGAATGTGCAACGAAGTCGGCTTGGATCAGCTCACGTAGGACCGATTGGCCTTCGGGAGCGGGTGCTCCAAGGGCCTTGAAGAAGTCTTCCTCGCAGAAATCGGCCTTGCCGGTGTTGCTCCAGAGCTGCTGGGCACAGTCTTTGAGAATGCCCGGTGCTACACCGAACACCAGCTTGTCTGGATGGAAGTGCATTAGGCAGTCTCCTGGCGGACTTGCAGCACGGGTCGCCACTGACCATCGAGGTGTCGGCGGGTGATCGCTGCGACGCGGAAGCTCAGCTCCTCGTGGCGGTCCCCCAGTGTGCCGTCGTTGCGTAACCGTCGCCCTTCAAACGACCACCACAAATCCCTCGTTCCCCTTCGCCAATCGTCGTCCAGTGAGATCCTTAGAACCTGCAGTCTCGCCTCGACGCCAAGACGGTCGATGTGCACGACGCTGTAGATCGCTAGATCGGTGTTGCGTTGCCATGCCCTGGCAGCGATCTGCTCAATCCGTGTGCTGATCGCATCCCTTGTCATGCGCCTCCTGTCGTCCTGGATAGTACCCGGTGTGGCACCGCAATCGATCCGAAGGTCGGAACGTCGCCGCAGAAGACGGCCAACGGCAGCCAATTCGCTGCTAGCCAACATACCCTGCGGACAGAACCCGTAGACCGGTTGTTTCTTGGGCGTCTGTACCGTGAAGGCGATGCGGTTGGTTGCCGAGCGGGTCATTGTAGATTCGTTCCTAGGGAAACGCTGAGCCAGCTTCAGGCAGGCGGCGATCGCCACGTATCTGCGTCGAAGCCTATACAGGCTAGAGCCCCTTTGGGCTCGGGCGGTGTGGGAAAAGGCGCTGTTTCGGGGGTCGTTTCTCCGACTTTCGTCGACTCCGAAGTTTGGTCGGTTGCCGTGAGCGTCGTGCACAGTGCCCACGTGGTCTCGAGTGTCCGCTAAATGGCGCGATATGACGTCCCGCTGTCGTCGATCGCTTGTAGTCGGCTGACCATTTAGCTCTGTGGGCGGATCGGCACTCATCCCGTGGTGGTGGTGAGCGGCTTGATGGTTACGGTCATCTCCACGGGATCGGGCGTTGCAATATCCAGGACCGACGCGCGCAGCTGGCAGCGCTCCAGCGTGCGTGGCTTCACGGCGAGAAGCCGGCAGGTCCCGATGCGTTCGTCGACCGACAACACAGTGGCGCTCAGGAAGTGCCGGTGTCCAATCGTGAGGTGGCGCAGGATCGCACCAGGACAAATCCCGATCGCGGAGATCGCGGCTGAGACCCACTGCCGAAATCGCTCGCCCTGCAGGTGTTGCCGAGCGCTGTGGACTTCGTTCTTCACCAGGTGATCCAGCACCTCGCCGAAGGTCGGCGCCGACGACCAGTCGACGCATTCGAGAACCCCGCCGCCGGCACTGATCAGCGAGTGGAATGTGCTGTGAGCAGAAGGGCGCTGGTTGACGATCGTGGTCCACGTGCCGCGGCGGCCAGCAGCCACGGCAAGGCGCGTGGCCTGTTCCAACGCGAACTGCGCATCATCGTCCGAACGACGGTCGATCACCGCGTACGGCAAGCGATGCTCTATGGCTGGCAAGGCCGCGCTCCAGGCGACCGTGCAGGCGTCGACGAAGGCCTCGTCCGGCGTAATCCCAGCGTCGAGGGCGGCTGCGACCGCCAAACGCAACGAGGGTATGGCGAGAATGGCGGTGGCTGGGCGCATGTGTGGCTCCGACAGAGAAGGTCGAAGCCACGGTGGCGCATCGGCGACGTTGCAAAAGTTCGCGGGGTTACGGTGCCCGGGCGATTCGCCAGGCGTCAGGCTGGTTTGGTACTGCGCGCATCGAGCGCGTTGCCGGCGTCGCGCAGCTTGTCCGCCATGGCGACGAAGCGGGCGCGATCGTCCTCGCCCGTGCGCACGCGGCAGTGTTCGTCAACCACGCCGTGGACGCGCGCCCAGTGGTTCCAGGCGAAGCTGCGTCCGAGCCCGACCGTGGTCTTGGAACTCGGGAAGCGTTCGGCTCCTTTCACCAGGTCTTCCCACGTGTCGCCGAACTCGGCCACGTCGAACCGACTGTGCCGTCCCGTGAGGGCGACGCGTTCCATGTGGAGCGCCTTTTCCATGAGATCCGGATGGTGCGCGGCGAGCCAGAAAAGCTCCCATGCCTTACTGGCGGGGCAGTAGAAGCACGCACTTTTGATGGGCACCATGCCCGGTCCGAGCACTTCGGTGATTGCCTTGATGCAGTGATGGCGCTCCCAGCCAAGCAGCTGCAGCGGATAGG
The DNA here is from genome assembly GCF_018101315.1 of Rhodanobacter sp. B2A1Ga4. Taxonomy (NCBI): domain Bacteria; kingdom Pseudomonadati; phylum Pseudomonadota; class Gammaproteobacteria; order Lysobacterales; family Rhodanobacteraceae; genus Rhodanobacter; species Rhodanobacter sp. B2A1Ga4. Next base: position 95,443 of record NZ_JADBJR010000004.1, read on the forward strand.
CGTAGTCGAACTCGTCGGTACCCGACGCAAGACTGCCGGCGCGGCGGCGATCGGCCGGGCCGCAGTCGTAGCCAATGAGCTTCGTGATGCGTTGCCCGGTGGCCTTCGCCTCCGTCCACAAGGGGTGCGGCGCGCATGCGTTCGGACCGGATTTCACGCCTTTTAGCAACTGGTCCTGAGGCCCTTGCTTCCACTTGATGGAGCAACTCTTCATCCCAAACGCCAGCGAAGGAAGCGTTTCATTGGCAAGGCAGTTGCCGTAGAGGTCCTTGTAGCCGGTCGACGGCAGCGGTGTTTTGCGAACCATCGTCACCGCAGGCCATCCCCATGACTGCAGTACGCGACTCATGGCGTCGACGTGCGCAAGCGTCTCAGGCTTTTCTCCGCCGGTGTCGGCAAAATTTACCAGTTGCACCGGAATGCCAGCTTCATGCAGCGCCACCAGCATCGCGGTGGAGTCGACGCCGCCACCAAAACAGACGACAAGCAGGCGTCCTTCGAGGGTCGCGCGCAGGGTCTCCTTCTGCGCGGACGTCAACGCTCCGGCGATCGCATCGTGTGCCTGATTCATGGCGGTGCGTCAGGCCGAGTAGGCGCGACGGTAGGCACCGGTGGCCAGTTGCTCGCAGAGGTGCTCGCGCCCCGCGGCGTGATCGGCCAGCGCGCAGCGGATCTGCCGACGCATGACCGCCAGCATTTCCGGCGATGGGGGTTGTGCGAGTTGCAGATCGAGAAGCCGCAAGGTGCCCAGCAGGACAGCCTGTGCTTCGACGTCGAGCTGCGGGAGGCGGGGGCTCGTCGAGCTCGTTGCCGGCGGAGCGTCAGGGGCTTCGGTGGCGTTGAGGTGGTCGGCGATGCGGCCGGCGCGATCTTGACCGCCGTAGCAGTCGCACACCACGTCGTCGCCGCGCATGACGCGCCAGCCGGAGGTCAGGACGCCCTTACCAAGATTGCGGGTGTAGCTCTGGGCGGCGTAGTTCGCGTGGGTGGTGCTCATGGCAGCTTCCGTGGAGTCGGTGTGCAATCACCATGCACCACTCCCTCTGCCGCCAAAGTTGATCGCTGTTCTGCACGCAGCAGGAAGGTTGGCGGCGCTCGACCGGATCAGGTGGACGGAAAAGCCTGGCACGTCGCGTACTTGGGTCGATCCTTGACCTGTTCGAAAAGGGCGCGCAGCTCGAGCGGATCTACCGTCTCCACCGGTCCCGCGATGAGATGGGCCGAATCCGCCACAGCGATGCTGGTGGACCCCACCGCTTCGTGCTCGTTGACGTACTGGATGCCGGCGTAACCTTTGGTCTTCAGCCATAGCCCGAAGCGGTCAAGCCGCACGGGACGATCTTCATGGCTGCCGCTGCCGACGTGACTCGCGAGGGCAACCGAGTCGTCTGGCGTCTTGAAAAAGCGCTTGTCCTTCGACAGCCTGCTCACCCAGACTCGAGGATCCGGCGAATCGAATTCAGGCACTTCCAGCAGCGTCAGTTGAATCGGTACCTTGAAGGTGAAGATCCTCGCCTCGCCGCGACAATCGTCCAGGCAGTAGCGATCCGTCAGCAGTTCGACGGCCGCCTCGCGGGTACCTAGGTGAGTGAAGGGAGAAAAAGGCGCGCCCTGCGGTGGCGGTGTGAACGTGCCGTGGTACCAGATGCTCGATAGATCCGCCGTCACATCGTCTCCTTGGCTCATGCTGCCGTGGCCATTTTAATGGCGATGGCCGCGCGGCGTGACGCGCCGGTCAGTCAGGCCGGAGTATCTCTCGTTGGCAAGAGCTTCCTGCCGTCGTCAGTGAGTTCGAGCGCGACCTCGCCGGTCGCCACGCGCAGCGGTCCGCATAGGACTGGCGTCGACTTCACAAGGCCTGCGCCAATGGCGGCCTGAACGCGATCTGACAGGGGCGGGTTGGCCAGCGCCATGCGGCCTTTGGCCTGGATGGTCTCAATCTGCTGGCAAAGGGTGGCGAACGGTGACATGAAGGTGCTCCGATCAATGGCGACGTGTTCGTGGGGACGGGACTGCTGGCTACGCAGCGGCGGTGGCGTCGTCCACCGCGGCCTTCGGAACCTGGAGGATGGACCCCAACGACGGGCACGCCCCATGCACCATGGCGACGCGGCCAGGAAACTGCGCCGCCAGCGCCGCGAACTTCGCGAGCTGCTCAGCAACCGTTGCCTCGCAACGCGGCGACCCTGCAGCGCGAAGGCGTTCGTGGTTCGCGACGTACTGGCACTCGCAGAGCGGCGTGCCGTTGATGGTGAAGTGAGCAAGGTCGGTGCGCATGAGGTGGGTGTCCTGTGGTGGTGCCTTGTTCTGGCTGAGTTGACCGTCAGCCTCAGATAGCGCCGGCTGCGATCGTTGGTTCGCGACTACAGCGGCCTGCGTTCCGTCGGAGCCATGAGGTCATGACCGCTTTCGTCGGCGCGGCCGTCTGCATCGTCAGAGAAAAAGCGTCCGGTCGACAGGAAGACCATGTGTGGGTGTGGATGCCCAGCGATCAACGCCTCGATCCCGCCGTGGTTCTGGATAGCCCTGACCTCGTATCCGCGTCCGTCCCGGGTGGTGCCCTTGTCGCCCACCTTCCAGCCACCGAAGGTCGACGGCGTGTCCGCATGCAGCTCCGCGAGGACACGGCGCGCTTCGGCGACGTCAAGGCCCAGCCGCGCCTCGAAGTCGTCAAGCATCGGGAAGCATTGGAGTGGATCGGCCATCGCTTCGATCTGCTCACTGTCGAGCACGTCGTAGCCGCGTCGGTTCAAGGCGAACTCAAGGAGGAGCGTTGCGTATTCGAGTGCGTAGTTGCGCTGCATGGTCGGAAACCTCGGATGCGAAGGCTCTAGGACGGTGCGTCGGACAAGGCCGGCCGGATCATGGCGCGGGCCGCGGGGGCCAAAACATCCGTGAAGTTCTTCAAAGGCCACCGCGTGGCGGAGACGGACTCGCATCGGAACCTTTATGTCCCGTGGCGACTAAGTTGGCGTCGAGGTCAGCGGGGCAGTTGTTCAGTCATTGGCCAGTAGGAGGTGCAGTAGTCGCCGTCACAGGCTTGGCAGTGCTCACACAAGCATTTCCAGTCGGTCTCCCACCGATAGATCTCGCCTCCGCTGGTCACGAAATCGTGCGGTCCGGTATGTGCATCCGCAAGAGCGCAGACCTCCACGGCGAATTGACCGCAGGTGGAAGAAAGGTCGCTCCGGGGCGGTGGCTACCGCTCTACCTGCGAGGGTATGCCTGTGTGCGGTGGAGGGTCCGAGTCCGACCGAACTTCGCGCGCACCTAGTTCTGGTCATCCACGAAGAAGACGGAGTCCGCGCCATGGTCAAGGCACTCAGCCTGGGGGAACTTCTCAAGCACGGCCTCGATGGTCAGCCGACCGTGCCATTCCTCCATCTTGAGCCAGGCAGCTTCCTCGCCCGTAACGACCGGAACGCGATACAGGCGGGTGGGGGTGCAGAAGTAGATGGCGCTCACGGGGCAGTTTCTTTGTTCGAGACAACGGCGGATCGCTGGCCGGCTGCGAGACACGACAGCCGACGCCGGCGATGGGCAGGACCCAGGGTAAGTGCGGGCCGAGGTTCAGCAAGGCCACAGTGAGGAGTTGGCAGGCACGATGGCGCGTTTGCCCGGGCCAGAGTGCCGGGAGGACGCTGCCCTGCCGCTAATCGCGTGACGCACAGAGCTGCCCGACCAGGGAGCGCGTGCTCGCCGAGGTCGGGACGGCGCGAGTTGTTACCGCGCGCACTGTTGTTCGATCCGCCAAACGCCTTCGTCGTCTCCCCGTGGCGGGGATGACTGTTTGAGGAGGCCACCGCCATGGCACTGGCCCCAAGTGATCGCAGCCGCCCGGGTGAAGAAGTACGAGAGGGGGTTTCCGGTGAAGGCGTGAGTGCCCCGGAAGAACGGTTCAACGGCCGTCCCACCCGCGGATGTATCGGCTGCCACAGGCGTCTCGCGTAGATCGTCATTCATCGGTGCTGCGCTTGGTCGGTTCGACGTCCCGAGGATGGACCCTGGCGTGTCGAACAGCCCACGCGGCGGCTGGCAGCGGTACTCCTCGAAGTCTGCCTGCGTGGCCTCGCGCAGGACGTCGCGCGGGCCTGCCGTGAAGCATCCGTCGAGCGGGTTGCGGCCGCCCTTGGTCACCGGTCCGGATAGAACGCCAAGACGGGTGTCGCCTGCCGCCTGATAGCACAGGGTGTTCTCGTTGCAGACGAAATAGCGGCTGGTCGTGGTCATTGGGGACATCCGGGCGAGAGTCCCTATCTTCGTCGCGCGGTGGCCGAAGCAAAATTCGGCCGGGTTCTGGGCGGCACTGGCGCATGCCAGCCCTGTGGTCGACTACCTGCTGCCGCCCGTCCCGGAGTCGCCATGGCCACGCTTCCAGACGGAACGTGGCGCCTTGATCACGGGGAAGCTTAGCGCCAGCAGCCCACCGAGGCCGACGGCCCCGCACGCGAGCGCGGCCACGCCAAGCACGCCGAGGTGGCTGTCACTCAACGCAGTGAGAATGCCAGCGGCCACACCGCTGGCGAGCGCACCCCAGGCAAGACGGAGAAAGCCGGGCCAGTGCGGCGAGCTGTCGAGGATGTCGAACGGCTCCCCGTGAAGTCGGTCGTATTGCGCGCGTCGGTGGTGCTGCCACGCTTCCACGTCGAGAGCGGACGGCGTTCCATGGGCGTAGGACTGCCACGCATTGGAGCCCAGCAGCGCATCGATCGACGGCAGACGGTTCGGCCACGACGCCGGGTGGATGCCGTAGGCGCGCAGCAGCGGCAGGGAGAGGGCAGGGTGCGCCAGCACGGTCAACCAGCGTCCGTCGAGCAGCAGGGTGTAGAACGTCCCCGCGCCGGCGTAAGCCTCCAGCAACTGGAGCCGATCGGCGCGTGGGAACCGCAGGATCGCCATCGAAGCCGGCATGAGCGTGGCACCACAGATGTCGCGGAGGTAGCGGATGCGGTTCTTTCCTTCGTGCATGGCACCGATGCCCATGTCTGGTACCCACCAGCCTGACGCACCATCCGAATCGGTGCGATCGGCCCGGGCCGGCGATAGCAAGTAGGCAGCCAGATCCTCACGGCCAGGGCGCGTCGTCGGTTCCGTCCAGCGCCAGGACATGCCGATGACGCAGCGCAGAGGTACCCACTGTGCGACATCCTCGCTCGACTCGGGCTTCAGAAATGGAAGCGTGCTGGTCAAGATACCGAACGGGCCGCCGGCTACCTCGAGGCGGTCCCGGTCGATTGCCGCAACGAACCGCTCGGCCGACGCGCGAAAGTGCGGCGACTCCGGACGTTCTGCCAGCTCGAGAAGAGACGTTTCGCTGGCAGCATCCATCGGGTTCTCCGTGCAGAGGCGACGGTGCGCCCGTCGTGGCAGGCGGGGCCGAAGGACCCCGCGCGTTTGCCCTTAGCCCGATGTCAGCCCGCCGGACGCACCCTGTCGGCGTCGGTCGGCTTCTGGGTCACCGCTTCCTCGTTCCGGAAGAGGGTGTTGATGTCCACCTGCTCGTCCCTCAACTTGAATCCGGTCTTGGTACCACTGTCGCTCAGGCTGAAGCTGCCATTGGGGAGCGGATAGACGTTGAAGCGCTCGATGCCCAGGGTGCGATGGCGGACATTGATGCGTTCATCGCGGTCAAGCCGGATTGCGTTGAGATCCCGAAACTTGTTCTCCAGCACCACGGCCGTCACGCCCTTGGGATTGGGCAACCAGTCGATCTGCCAGAAATAGTGCTGGTAGTTGGGTCGCCCGTCGCTTCCCCAGACATTGCCGCCGGTACCGGGTGCATCGATCGCCAGGAAGACGGCATGGCCGGTCTTGATGTTGAACAGTGCGAAATCGTTGCTGGTGACCTTTCCTTCGGCGATCTTGAACAGACCCTTGAATCCCTCGATGGGATCGTGCTTCTCGGCCTGGCTGATGTAGCGCTTCAGGAGCACGTAGCCGGTCGCGCCGACCGAGCCGCGCTGATAGCTCGCCAGCATGTACTGCGGCGGCAGGGCCTGCGATACCACCGGCTGGCCGAACTCGTAGCTGAAGATCGCTGTATCGCGCGCCATCACGACGCCATGGCTCGTCGGAATCAGGATCGCCCCGGCGACCGTCTGCCCGTCGACGGAGGTGAAGTGCTGACCCGTCGGGTCCATGTAGAGCGTGCCAACCGTGATCGGCGGCAGCGTCGAATGCATGTTCGTGAAGCGCACGTCGAACTGGCCGGGTGCGACCACTACGAAATACGTGACGTCTCCGGACTGACCGTCGCCATCCCACTGGACGATGCGGCCTTCGTGATCGATTACCGACTGACCGTCGGCAACGAAGCCGTCGGGCCGCCACTCGAAGTCGGTCGGCGCGCCCTGCGCGTGACGCGCATTCACGGCAGCCACCAAGTCAGCGGCAGGGTTTCCGCCTGCGTCATCCGCCCGCTCGCTGGGCATGGCCTGGGGGGCGAGCGACGGCGTTTGCGCGGCCGCGCCGCCAGCACCGGGCGAGGGAGCGGCCGGGGGAGCGGAAGGCTGGGTTCCCATGGCGACCTGCACGCGCTGAGCCGGCGTCAGACCGCCCATTTCAGACATGGCCTGCGCATCGGCGGAGCGCGCCTGCATCTGGCGGTACTGCTGCAGCATCGCTTCTTCGCGCTCGGGCGTGAGCGTCAGCCCGCGTGCGTGGTAGGCGGACTGCAGGTGCTCGACCAGCTGCTGCTCTTTGGCGTTCTGCGGGCCGGAGGATGGCACCGCCTGCGGCGTATCGGCCAGGGCAGCCGTCGCGATCGCGAGGCCGGCTACCAGAATGAATCCCTTCCACGTTCCCTTGCGCATGGCATTTTCCTTGTCTTGAATGGATCGACGAGTTCCCAGTGAATGACCGCAACTACGGCCAGAAGTGGCACCGGGTATTCTGCCCCAGCGCTCGCTTCGTGGTGAAGCATAGCCGAGTCGCCGCCATGCAAAAGATGCCGCGCCAATACGGCAAGCCGGGCCGGGGCGCTCATCCCTCCCCTGGCCGCCGGTCAGGCCGCGAAAAGGTGATCGATGTCCGCTGCAGTCCAGCCGCGGCTGGCGTCGCCTTCACCGCTCAGGATCGCCTGGGCCAGCGCCGCCTTGCGCGCCTTGAGGATCTCGATCCGTTCCTCGATGGTGTTCTTGGCGATCAGGCGGTAGACGTTCACCGGCCGGATCTGGCCGATGCGGTGCGCGCGATCGGTGGCCTGGTCTTCGGCTGCCGGGTTCCACCAGGGGTCGTAGTGGATGACGGTGTCGGCAGCGGTCAGGTTCAGTCCCACGCCGCCGGCCTTCAGGGAGAGCAGGAACACCGGCGTGTCGGTGGTCTGGAACTGCGCAACCACCGCGTCACGCTTGCGCGTCTCGCCCGTCAGGACACAGAAAGCGATGCCCTCAGCTTCAAGGCGCTTGGCGATCCGATCGAGCATCTGGGTGAAGCTGGAGAACACCAAGACCTTGCGACCGCCATCTGCCGCTTCGTGCAACAGTTCCATCAGTGCGTCGAGCTTGGCGCTGCCCTTGACCTGCTTGGCCGATGCCATCGGTGCCAACGACGGGTCGCAGCACACCTGACGCAACTTCAGCAGCGCATCGAGCACCACGATGCCGCACTGGCTCAGGCCGCGCTCGCCGATCGCCGCCTTCACGGCCTCATGCTGGGCGGCGCGGATGGTCTCGTACAGAGCGCGCTGCGCCGGCTCGAGTTCGACGACGGTGGTCGTGATCGTCTTGGGCGGCAACTCCGTGGCGACTTCCTCCTTCGTGCGGCGCAAAAGGAACGGCGCCTTGCGCCGGTTCAGCGCCACGCGGTGGATGTCCGAATCCTCCTTCTCGATCGGCCCGGCGATCCCTCGCTGAAAGCCCTTCTCGGATCCCAGCAGGCCCGGTACCGCCAGGTCCATTTGCGACCATAGGTCCAGCAGGCGGTTTTCAAGCGGCGTACCCGTCAGGTTGAGGTGCCTATGGGCACGAAGGCGTCGCAGCGTGCGAACCGTGAGCGTGCGAGGGTTCCTCGCATTCTGGGATTCGTCCGCGACCACCAGCGCAAAGTGCTGCGACTCCAGGCGCTCTATGTCCTTGATGGCCGTCCCGTAAGTCGTGATCAGGATGTCCGCCGACCGGGCGCGCTCATGGACGAGGCTGCGCCCGGTACCGTGCAGGACCTCGACCTTGAGGGTCGGCGCGAACGTCTCGCACGCGGCAGCCCACGTACCGGTGACTGACGTTGGCACGATGACCAGTACCGGTTCGTCGAGTCGGCCGGTGTCTTTCAGGTGCAGGACGTGGGCAATCACCTGCATCGTCTTGCCGAGTCCCATGTCGTCGCCGAGGATGCCGCCAAGGCCGGCGTCCGCCAGGGCATTGAGCCAACGCAGGCCCTCGCGCTGGTAATGGCGCAGTTCGCCGACAAACTTCGGTGACGTCACAGGTAACGGTTCTGCCTCAATGGCGGCAAGATGGCGCAGGGCAGCGCGCATCTCCTTCAGCACGCGCGGCGCGTCCGCACTGACCCGGTTCGCCAGCAAGGCGGCCTGGATACGAGGCATGCGCACCTTCCCGTCCGGACGACGACCTTCGCCACCCAGCCATTCGGCAATGGGCGCGAGAATGGCCCGCAAGTCGACCAGAGGAATTCGCACCAGCGAGCCGGTTGGTAGGCGCAGCGTCCAGCGGGCTCCCGGTGGTTCGTCTTTGCGTGGCGTCATCGGGAATCGCCGGTCCGCCAGCGTCGCGGCCATGACGTCTGCCAGTGAGTACCGTTCCCCCTCAACCTCGAGGCCGACGTCCAGATCGAAGGCGTCGTCGCTGGATACCGAGATGGCGTGATAGGACTGCGTGGTGGCGAGATCCTGCACGGGAAACGCATCGACCCGGATCACCTGCATTCCCGCGGCCTCGCACATATCAAGGGATTGCCAGAAGTGCTGCAGATCGTCGATCGCCGCGCCGCCACCATTCACGCACGCGCTGTCTTCGCCGGCGAGACCCGTACCACCGAGCTGGCGGCTGTACGTGAACTGGAACCCCGCAGAGACGATGCGATCGAACGTGATGGCGTGGGCGTCGTCGTCCTTGTGAATCCGGTCGACACGGGACGGTGTCCGGATCGTCGCCACACCTTCAGCAAATGCCGATGGCGGTACCTCGACACCACCGTAGTCGAACGTCAGGGTAGCTACCGGGAACGGCTCTCCTTCGGTCTGACGCACGAGGCGCGCACGCAAGATTGGCGTTACCGGGCCTTTGATGTCGCGGATGGCAGGAGCGTCAGAAGGCAACGGCAGGACATCGGCCACCCCCTGGCGCGTCATGTAGGAACGGGTCGCGTGAACCTGCGTGGGCAAGATCGACACGTCGGCCTGATTCAACCGCGTGATGAGTCGTTCGTCGCCAAGAAGGCGGCGCATGACGCGGGTGCGACGGTTGAATTCCCAGAGGCCCTTCAATCGGAGGACCTCGGTGACCTCCTGGCCATCCGGATCTACCAGGACCAGGCTCTGCCCACCGTCGTCGTCTGGTCGCCACCTCGGGGTCGGAGTAATCGGTTCACCATAGATGAGTGGGTTACTGCCGAACTGGCGCATGTACACGCGCTGCGTTGCGAGCAATTCCTCGAAGACCCCCTCCTTGGCGTGGCTATCGATCAAACCATGGTTCCCCAAGGAGAGCCGACCTCGGGTGTAGTCCTGCCGAAGCAGGGCGACTTTGGCGGCATCTTCCGGCGTCAGAGCATCCGGCGTGAGGTCCATGAATTCGCCAAGCTTGGTAGGGCGATAGCCAGGAGGCATGGGTTCATAGAACGCCACGCTCACAGGGACCGAGAAGTTGGTTGATGGTGCAGCTTTGTCCGTCTTAAGGACCAGACCAAACGTCGCGTTCGGCTCAGGCGGCCGGCGCTCAGTCCGGACATGTCGAACGTCTTCGATCAGCCCTGCGCAGGTGGCCACGAATGTGGCAGGGGACGATCCAGCGGACAGCTCCCTGAGTGCAGCCTCCCAGAGGGCCAGGGCGTGGTGGCAGGGCAGGTCCTTGCATGGGCACTCGAATTCCACGATGGGATCGAGAACTGATCCGAAAATGCGTGCCGCGACGGTGATATCTGCCCCGTACCCCTGGTGACCGACCTGTCCCGTCAGCACTACCACACCATCTTCCCCCTCACTCTCACGGAGTGTCAGTTTGGTCGCGCGCAGGGGATAGGACGCGTACATGGGCGTGTACCTGGAGATCCGCGAAGGACGACGTTCGACAGAAGCTTTGAGGTCTGTCGTGATCTGCCACCTCGCTACCCCTTCGGAGAATTCTCGAATCTTCAACGGACTCACTCCAACTGTTCTGAGGTTCCACCTGTTGCCACATCGCTCCGAAGCCAACCGGCCGAACCAATTTCCCCGGATCACGCGATCTTCGCCCGAATCCAAATGCTGTGAAACAGGAGCAGCAATTTTGCGATGCACCATGGCGTCGTCCGGTCGCGACACGAGACGGTGTCCGCGGGTTGGCTGATCAAGTCTCGCCAGTGCGCTGCCGCAGCTGCTCAGCCAAAGCCTCGATGTCGGCCAGGAGCGCGCGCGCCTGCGTATCCGGCATGCCCGGCAACTCGGCGGCCAACGACGCGAGCATGGCCTGGTTGATCGCCTGTACCTCGGTCTGCTCAAGACGCGCTCTCGCCCGACTGGACCCGAACTCGAACTGCAGGCGCACGTGGGCATCGAACGACTCGCCAATGCACAGGGTTTCGGTCGGTCGGTGACCAGCAAAGACAACGGTCAGCTCAGCGCCGGTTGCCAGTCCAAGGATCGTGCCGGCGTCCCCGCGCTCCGCGTGGCAGCCGAGGTGGGCGACCATGGTGAGGTCGAGATGCTCGGTGACCGTTCGAAGGCGATCCGGGGCGGCGAAGGGTGCGCACGCCAACTCGACCGCCCAGCTATCGCCCTCAGGGTCTTCCGCTTCCACGGGATGCGCCCGCACCTCGGTGAGCCTGGCTGCGGTCGCGACGGTCGCCGGTACCGTCCCCGGCTTGGTGTCGCCCACTTGGCCTGGATCGAGCCGACGGCCCGTGAGGACGTAGAACACAGCGTCGAGCACCAGGTTCCAACGCGCACCGGCGACGTCCGCAGGCGCAGGAGTTGGGCTGTCGGCAGGTGACATGCAGGCCTCCGTCGATGGGGTGTCCTGGTCGGCACGGGACATACTTTCGCACGAACGCGTCAGGCTGCTGCAGGGAGCCGCGCATCCCGGAAGGACAAGTCACAGGCCGACACCGTGTACTGGACACGCCGGCGGGAGCCCCGTTTGGTGAGGGTCAGGCCGACCTGCCCCGCGCCGCGATCGACTTCGACGACCACACCGCTCGAATAGGTGTGTTCACCCAGGCTCACGCCTCGCAGCGTCATGCCGACTTTCAGCTTCAGGTCTGCCACGCGTGCCACAGCGGCAGCAGTCCTGCGCTCCTCCTCCACGTAGCGGCGCAGACTGTAGACCTCGTCCTCGATCAGGCGAGTGATCACCTCCGGAAAGGTCGGCTCCTGAAGCCAGCCATTGCGCTCACCACGCACCTGCCCCAGGCCGTCGGCAACCAGCGTGTGGAACAGGACACCGTGCGGCCCGTGGCTGCGGATCACCACCCAGGTACCACGCTCGCTCGGCACCAGTTCGGCACGCAGCTCGTTGCAGCGGTCGCGGTACGTCTCCCAGGAGACATCCGGCGGCAGCTGCACGTCCGCAAGCCGCGCTTCCCGAACGGGCAGGGTGCTGTTCCACGTCGAGCGGCAGGCTGACTGGAACTCATCGGTGAAGCGGATGCCTGCATCGAGCGTGGCTTCGACCGCGTCACGAAGATCAGAGAGGGGCAACAGGTGGTTGCAATCGCGCATGGGGTGGCTCCGGTGTGGATATCGGGAGCATTCTGGTCCCGACGTCGACCTCGCAAAGATCAGCGCAGTTGAGCCACCCGTCGCGATGCCGCCGTCCGTGGACTAACTTTTGCCCGCGGCGCGCCTGATGACCAACGGTCCGACCAGTTCGGACAGAACGATCTGGAATCCCTGATCGGCCAGCTCGTAGGAGCCTTGGACGCCCATGGGATCCACCGTTCCGGCTTGGATCAGGCGGCGAACGGCCGACTGCACGCGCGACGCGCTTGGTTCGCCACCCGTGGCCATGAAGCCGCCCATCACCTTGCGCGCCTCGGCGGTGTAAACCGAGCTCTCGCCACTGGTCGCCAGCCACAGCACGACGGCAAGATCGTCGTCGCCCAGGCCGTCGATGAGATCGGCGTATTCCCCGTGCCGCATGCCCTCCAGCCAGCGGCGGTGCGCGGCGTTCACGTCGGCGTCGCCCGCCACCAGCATGTCCCTGACGATTTCGTTGAGGAATTGGGGGGTGTAGCGCAATCGTGGGAAGAGAAGCTTCAGTGCGTCGCGATCGACCGTCAGGCTCGCCACGTCGGCAAGGTAGTCGGCTCGGGAATCGACAAAGTCGTCGCCGAGGTTGGGGAGCGCAACAGATTCCGCGGAGCGGAACAGCGGAGCCTTGGCGCGCTGGAAGAGGCGGTTCAGTCCGTCGCGGGACGACCCGGTAAAGATCACACTCAGGCGATCCTCCAGGTCCTGCAGCACCGTACGGAACGCTGCGATGAAGTTCTCGTTGCCCGGCTCCGCCAGTGCCTGGAACTCGTCCAGCGCGAGCAGCGCGTGCTGGCCATGGTCCGCAATCCGGTGCAGCGCGTTGGCGAGGCGGTTCTCGAGGTTGGCATCGGGAATCGTCGGTGTCTCCGACGACGGCACCCACTCGCCCTCGATGTCGACGCCAGGCAACTGGAACTTGGTCCGGACGGACTTCAGGTTGAGCTTGGTACCCAGGACGCCGGTCTTCTTCTCCGCGTAGGCGATCGCCTCCAAGCCTTCCACCAAACCCTTCGCTGGCTCCTTTCGGTTGCGCCACAGGTCGACCCGCGCCGCGAACCAGCCCGATTCATGGACGTTCGGGAGCAGCTCGTTTCGCACGAACTGGGTTTTGCCGTGCCGGCGAGGGGCAAACAGCGTCACATTCGCACCTGACAGCAGCAGGCGGAGGATTGACTGAAGGAGGTCGGGACGGGGGAAGTAGGGTAGGCGATCAGGTAGAGCCATGGCGGTGCACCTCTGGAATTAGCGGCATTTCCGCGTATCGCATAATTGTAGCTGGACTCAGCTAATTTTAGCTCAGATGCCGAATCCGTGCTAATTGCCCCAATGACGGCAGTTACGGCATGTGCGGTCCGCACACGACTGGTGGCGGCATTCAGGAGACCATGGGAGGGTGACACACACGCGACATCGTCCAGGGGCGACAGGCACCCGCGTGCCCCCAGGTCAGGCGGCGAGGAAGTACTCCGCTGCGTGCTCGGCAGCAAACAGGTTCAATGCCTGCGCCAATGCCTGTGGGACGTGGTACTTCACGCTGGTCTGGTACGGACGAATGGCGATGCCGCCGACCTGTCGACGCACGCCAGCGGAAGGTGCCCAGTGGTGATCGTCCATCTCCGCCGTGAACGCTTCGACTTCACTCTGCAGTTGAGACGCAGAAAGGGAAGGGTCAACCAATGGGAGGCACTCGACCAGCGCCGCGAGGTGGGCACGGATCCGGTCACGGGCGGAGTACCCATAGCGCGCGGGTTCCCACGTGTGATCGACATGGGTGCCGCAGACCAGCACCACGCAGCCAGCTACCAGCGCACCAGGGACCTTTCCCCGCAAGCCGAAGGTACTGGCAAATCGGTGAGCGGCCTGCGACAAGCTGATCGCCTCTCCGCGACTCGCATACTCCGCCCACAACCGCTCAACCACGTCGAGACAGGAAAAGGGTTCCGTGTCACGGAGTTTCTGGCGACCGAAGTACAGTTCCCGATAGGGCTGCAGGTCGATCGCGATCGGCGTTCCCGTCGAGGACAGCGCCAATCCAACCAGGCGGACCATCTCGGCGAGGAGGGAATCCGGCACCTCTCGCAAAGCGCTATCGAGCTTCAGCGATGAATATGGCAGGTGCACGCCACACGGATTGGCGGACACGGTTGCGTTGAAGTTCACCACGGTGCACACGAGCCGAGAGCAGGCGGTATCCATCGAGGCGGCATAGGCTCGAAGCACCGCGTAGCGATCCGAAGCCGACTGGCCGGCAGTAAACGAGGGCGTGGACGACATGCTGACTCCGCGTGGCAAGTGATGCGCACACGGTAGGCGGTATGCCAGGGGATCAAAGTTGCGTTCGAAAGGGTCTGGCCGCGCCGGCAGGCTGGGTCAAATCGGACTCTCTGTCCTGTGCTGACTGGTGCCAGTGATAACGGGTCAGCGCAGGCGAGCGACGTCGGCCGAACAGTCGGCACGGTAGGCGCACTTGCGGCACATCGCCGGACTGCGTGCGGCGCGAGGTTCGACCTCACCGGACTGAATCCCCTGATACCGGTCAACCAGCGCTTCGAGTTCGCAGTCACCCAGCAAGGGAAATCGGAGGTAGACCGTCGGCAGGCTCTCGCGAACGATCCGCAGGTAGCCATACGACGCCACCTCGTAGCGACTCAACGGGCCAGGCCGGCCATGGCGAAGCACGGCACCTTGGACCGATACCTCGATCTGGTCGTATGGCGTGACGCGGGTACGGCGACGGCGCTTGGTGTCCACCGGTACCAACCGTCCGTCCGGCGTCAGGAACACCTGGTCGAACCGAGCACCCAGCTTGCGCGGAACGTCGGTGCGCCTGTACTGCTCTGAGAGGACGAGCTTCCCGTCAGCGAGCTCCGCCGGCATACGGTTTCGCTCGTCTGCTTCGTAATCGCGGTCGGCAGGGGACCGGTGATCCCGTCCCAGCAGCCACCAGGCGACCACCAGCAGCACGATCAGCAGTAGCAGAGTCATTGCGCCATCCATGGTCACAGTCGTTCTCCCTTCACGCGTCCGGGTGGTCGTCCCAGGCGGTGTACGCCACCGTCCACGCCGACGCATGCGATCCCTTGCGGACCAGCTTCAGGTCGATGCGATGGTCGGCCAGCCACGGAAAGCGGTTCAGCGCAATCTCCCGTGAGCGCTCGGTCCACACCAGACTCGCCTTCGTCTTGTGCTCGAACAACCAGACCAGCGTCCGGTCAAGCTGTTTCAGAGGGGAGGTCGCCAGCAGTCGGCTGACCGACATCGCCGCACCGAGGGCTTGATCAGCGAGCGTGCGTCCCACGGCGACCAGGTGGTCGTGCTGGTCCCAGAGGCTCGGAGCCGTTGAGCGCACTTGATCAAAGTCCGTCGGCAGCGCCATGAGCTTTTCGTTGCGCGCAACGAATTTCCGCTGCGCTTCCTGCACAAGCGCTCGCGACTGGTCGGCACCGCGCAGCTCGGTGGTCGTGATGTAGAGCATCGCCCGCTGCAGCGCCACGCCGTCGCGACCGGACTGATGATCGTGTACGGCCTTGTCCCAGAAGGGCGACAGGTCGGTGTAGTGCCGGTCCGCTTGCATGGCCTCGCCATACAGGAGCAGATCCCTGGGGTCTACTGCAGGAACCGACAGTGTGCCGGTGCCCTTAGCCATCGTGGTCATGGTGTTCTCCTTGGGTCGAGCTAACCGTCAATCCTTGACGGAACAAATCCAGTGCAGCTCTGACTGGACGCTGCAGCTCTGGTGCCCACACGAGCAGCCGTGCGATCCACGGGCTGAACGCATAGTACGCCGCGATGGCCAGGCGACCGGTGGTCGAACGGTCCAGAACCGAATCGCGCCAATCCCGCAACTGTTGCGTGCGAACGTCGTCCGCACCGTACACGGCGGTGGCAATGAAGCATCGGCGGTCCTGTGCGGGCACCGGCCGGTTGTGTTGTGTCCTGACCTGTCGGTCGAATCGTGCGTGTTCCGCCGATCCGGCATCCCGTGCGCACTGTTGCTCTTTGGTCACACGTGGCCCGATACGGCGCGCCAGCACCATGCGCGTCTCGCAGTAGCCCAGCTCTGCCAGCTTGGTCGCTGGAAGGTACGAGGCGTCGTAGCGTGGACGGTTGTGCTGGCGCGACTTCATGGTCGTTACCGGATGGTCGGAGTATTGAGAGCCGACATCACCGAATGGATGAAGGCCTCGGTGTTGAACAGCTTCTGGGCAGGCGAGCGGTCGTCGTAGTGAACGAACTTCAAATCCTTCATCGGGCCTTGCTTCAGGTCTTCGATCACAGCCTGCTGGTCGATCAGGCCCATCGCGAGCGCCTGGTCGGAGGTCCAGATGCGACCGGAGAACAGGGTGTCACGGTCAACCTTCAGCTTGTCGCCACGCGACTTGACTACATCGTTGAGGAAGTCCGTTCCCATTGCCTTGACCATTTCGGCGTTGATCGCTGCGTCTTCAGCCGACGTCTTGGTCCACATGGACGGACCGCCCTTCAGAGGCATCGAGCGGAAAATCTCCTGGTTGATGCCAAGACGGTGGGCGAGGTCGCTGGCATCGAAGTAAGTGATCAGCGCGCCGATGGAGCCGACCACCGCGTACTTATTGGCATAGATGCGGTCCGTGTGCATGGCGATCATGTACCCGGCAGAGGCCGCCATGGACTCGACCAGGGTGTCGATGGCCTTGTCCTTGTGGAGCGACTTGCAGTGCGCGATTTCACTGACAATGCGCTCCGCCTCCGTGGGCGAACCGCCCGGAGAATTGATATCTAGCAGGATCCTCTTGACGTTGTGGTCAGCACAGGCCTTGTCGATCAGTGGGTTCACGTGGTCAGCGTCGTTGAGCCCGCCGGTCTGGATTTCGCCGTGAATGTCGATGACCGCTACAGACGGCACAGACTGGTTGCCGATCTGCCCTTTGGACGTGAACCGACTGAGCCCGGCCCAGTAACCGATGAGGCATGTGCCGAAGAACGCGACGATGAATACCCGCTTGATCTTGGTCCAGCGGGCGTCGCGCCTGGTCTTCTCGTGGTACTCCTCCGCCATCGCCTTGATGGCGATCGCCGCCTGTGTAATGGCGTTGTTGTCTCCGGTCGGCTGCGGGCCGGACGTCTGCGTGTCAGTCATGGTTCCTCTCCTGGGTGGACAAATGGGTCGGTGCCTGACGGCACCGGAACGGAAGGACGGTTGCGCCTTGGGTCGATGGCATGTCGCTGAGTGTTGGTAGCGGATGGCGCAGGTGCACCCAAGGCCTGCGAAGCAACGCGGCCAGCGGGATGGGGTGTCCGAGGTAGGCATGCACCTTGGCCCAGAGCCGAGGCGTAGCGGGCAGACGCTCATCGTGGAGCGAATCTGCGAGGGTGTGACGCACGCTGTTATCCATGTGCTTTCCTTGCTCGCTGTCCTTGCGAGGCTTGTGGTCAGGTTGTCTTACAGCTGGATCGTATCGCGGCGGCGAGGTGTCACC
Source organism: Rhodanobacter sp. B2A1Ga4 (assembly GCF_018101315.1). NCBI lineage: Bacteria > Pseudomonadati > Pseudomonadota > Gammaproteobacteria > Lysobacterales > Rhodanobacteraceae > Rhodanobacter > Rhodanobacter sp. B2A1Ga4. The sequence goes on from NZ_JADBJR010000004.1 coordinate 112,807, forward strand.
TAACTCCCATTCTCACTTCCTGCGACGGTGGGATTTGACCGCCTTGGTGGTGCGGGTGCAACAAGCGGGTGCTCGGCTGGATCGGTGGCGGTGCTATCGGTGACCTTCGGCGCTACTTCCTTCGGCACCGCGTACTCGCGGTTTAGCAGCCGCCGGTATACCGCGAGTCGGTTTTGCATCTCGATGAGAGCCGCCCGTCTTTCCCGAAGCGTCACTGCGTGGGCCTCCACTTGCTTCACGAGTTGGGCCTCCCACTTCTTGGCGTGGCAGAGCAGATTGGGAAGGTAGTAGCCCTTGCGATCTTTGGTCTTCGCAGCACCCCATGGAAGACGGCGTCGGATCACTGCCCCTTTTGCGTCTCCGACAGTGGGTCGGCGATGGCGCAGCCACCAGTAGATTTCCAGTCGATCGTCTTCAGTTCGCGCATGAAAGTTCAACGGGGCGTAGGCGCGCTTGAGCGCTTTGTGTGGGTCGCCAAGCTCTCCCTTCAGGCGGTCGAGTTCTTTGTTGTAGAGGATCTCCTTCTCCTCGTAGTAGGCCTTCTGTAGCGCGTCCGCGTCCCGGTCGATCTCCATCTGCAGCTTCTGGAAGACGCTTTCAGCTGTGGTGATGAGTTCCGCTGAATTACTCCCGTTGTTGATCAGCATTCGTTGTCTCCTTCCGTTGAGTCGTTCTATCCAATGCCGCAATTTTGGTGCCCACTACTACCTTTATCTATCTGCGCGGAAGGTTCTAACCGCGCCTATAAGCGCTTGGCCGGCTCCCACCCCCAAAATTTCAATGTTTCCCCGACGGCACGCGATCAGTTGGCGGGTGATGTGAGCGAGAACCCCTGCATTTGCATATTGGCGGGGCTCACCAGCGGCGCTCATAAGTTATTGATTTTTCGTAGCTCCGTCGAGAGGCAGGAGGCGTTGGAAACGTAACGTGCAGATTTGATTCCGCGCGCATCACAGCTGGCGCGCCGGCTCCCGTGTTTTTCACTTTTCGTAACGTGCAGATTCGACGCTTCGGGTCTGCATCAACGCCAGTGGCAGTCATGAATCTGCACGTTAGAAATTGCCGAAATCTCCGGAAGTCGCTCTCTGATTGCCGCCGTAACGATTCCGAATCTGCACGTTTTGGACGGCGATCTAGATCGTTGCGCAGGTGCCGCGAAGTCAGCGGCGTCGGAGGCATTGAGTCAGGGCGCAATACGTAGGCGGCTGGGGAAAAACCGGCGGATTTCTGGAGTGGCCCGCCAATATAAGACGTCAGCCGACCTCCGCGGAGACGTCTTGTTCCAGCGCGCCCAACAATAGCGGCGAGTTCGCAGCTTGCAAAGCGGCCGTTTGCTCGGTCGCCGACCTTGTGGCAGAGTGCCACCGCGAACATGGATCCGCAGGACGCGGGTCGACATACGGAAAGCAACCTACGCCAGGGAGACAAGGCATGAACAGCAAACACCTATCCGCAGTAGCGATCGACGTCGGCTACGGCAATCTCAAGGTCATGGCAGCCCAGCAGGGCGGCGACGTCGACACCGCTGATGCATTTCTTCTTCCGATCGGAGCCGCTCCGATCGAACACGCACCTCGACTTGCCAACGGCGCTCCGCAGCTACACGGTGGTGAAGAGGTGTTGCTGCCTGATGGTCGCCGTTGGGTAGGCGGTATCGATCCAACCTACCTCTCCGGCTTCGCGCGCCAGACCCACGAAGAGTACCCATCGACGGACGAATACCTGGCGCTCTATCTCGCCGGCCTCGCCAAGCTCGAGGCCCTTGGGCATCGAACGATCGACGTGCTCGTCACTGGTGTGCCGTGTTCCCAGTTTGTCGGTCCGCGGCGCCAGCAGGTCAAGGACGTCATCACCAGCCGCTTCAAAGGCGTGCATGTGCTTGGCGGTAATCGCACCGTCGAAGTCCGCAATGCTTTCGTGGTCGCCCAGCCAATGGGCAGCTACACCGGCTTCCTCAGTGAGCATCCGGTCCCGGTGAAGGCGGGCGAGCGCGATACACGCACGGTACTGGTGATTGATGTCGGGTTTTATTCCGTGGACTGGGTACTGATGCAGAGCGGCGGCATGCGCGACGGCAGCGCAGGGTCAAGCCGCACCGCGACGTCGACCATCCTCGACGCCGCGGCCCAGGCAATCTCCGCCGCTCACGGCGGCGTTCCGCTCTCGGTGGAGAAGCTCGACGGGGCTTTCAAAAGTGGCGAAGAGATACTTCGGTTGGGTGCCATCCAGGTACCGTTCCGTGCCTTCATCGACGCAGCTGCAGGTGAGAAGGCGCGCATCGCCATGTCGAAGATTGCCTCGGCCATGCGCCTTAACGAAGATGTGGTGGACCATGTGCTGCTTGCCGGCGGGGCGGCCATGTTGTTTCACGCGGCGGCCAAACGCGCATTCCCGGCGTCCGATGTGACGATCACGCCAAACCCGGTGATGGCCAACGCGCGCGGCTACCTTGGCATGGCCCTGCGCTACAGCGAGATGCAGCGGAAGGCTGGCTGACGTGTCGACCCCTTCGCTCCGGATGATTCTGTGGTGGAAGCTGCCACAGGATCTGCCTTTGCTTGATGACCTGAAGCGGTATCGAGCGCGGGCGCGAGGGAAGCGGTTGCGTTACTTGGCCCGACTGGGTCAACACGCAGAGGCACTGGGTTTGAGTCTGGAAGGTCAGTGCTCCACGGGTGAACTTCGTCTGCCGATCAGCGTCTCTACAGCAGAAGTTCCTCATGCGGACGTGGTGCCGGCGGAGAAGCCTCCTGCTGAGCCGCCAAGATCGGCCGCGATCGATGCATTCGTGAGTGAATATCTGAACTGAGTTGTCTAGTTGACCAGCGGAGTTCAGCTCTAATATTCTGCTAAGTTGTGGGGATATATAGCAAAGCATCGCCCGGTGAAACGGGCAGGGTGGAGGGAACTACCGATGCATCTCAAGACCGATCTCGAAGACTTGGCGACTCGCTACCTCGACCTTGTGGTCGCGGTAATTCAGGAGAGCCCCAAAGTCGCCCTTGAAGTCTTTGCCATACGCAATGAGCAGATGGTGTATCTCTTTGGCCGAATGTCGGCCGAGCAGCGCGCCACGGTGCTGGACCACTCGCAGCTGACATTTGGCCATGGCGGAGAAGCCGCTCTGCGCCAGGAGCTCGCGCATCCGGACGACGTTGCCGCTACCCGGCACTGTGGGCTACCGGATGGATTCGTTGACGCCGCCACGGAGCTTCAGTTCGACACCCTGGTCTGCTTGCGAGAGGAAGCGCGCCGCGATGCAGGGAGCGCAGGCCTGGCCTTCGGTATTCGTGATCTGAGTCTCTTGGAAGGCATCCGCGACGCTACAACGTCTCGGTTGCATCGGCTCGCAAGAGCAAATTTGTTTTTGAGAATGACGCCAGCACCGGCGTTCTACCTACTGGTCAAGATGGTGGTTGCCGAATCTACCAACCCCCAGAGGTTGGGTATCGCCGGGCTTGGGGTCATGGCCTACGAAGGGGCCGCAGCATGACAACGCGACTGGTTGGCAAGGCGTACGACGGCTCACTGCAACTGCAAGTGCTATTCGTTAAGGCGATGGTCGGCGACAAGCACGATGGCATGATGGCTCAGGCGCAGGGCCTGGTGAATCTCGATCTGTCACCGATGCAGATCACGAAGCTCACCGGAATCCCCAATGGCAACGTCCACAAGTTGTTCAAGGCCAGCGGCCGCAGTTGCCGCGTCGGCCGCCGTAAGACGAGTCTCGAAGGCCTCTTCAACAGCATCGAACTCCACCTGGTCACCAGTGTCTTTGCCTGCTTGATTGAGCGGCAGTTGCGGGTCATGCCATCTCCAAGTGTGCTTTCACACCACGTTCTTTCCGCTGTCCGGACAATGCGTGGGCACGCCAGCAAGCAAGTGGAAAATGTGGACTGGGAGCGGCTTGTTGAAGCGGTCATGGCCATGGAGACCGGCGTGCTCCGGCTCACGACTTGCTGTGTCTGCAACACGCGTCACCTTGAAGCAGCCAGCGAACGCACCGAACGCCGGTGCCCCATTTGCCGGTTGACCGAGACGATCACCGACGTCGTCAAGCCCAGCTCGCGCACCAGCGTACTTGGCCAACCTGTATTCAACCCAGCATCGACGACTCCGGTACCGCGCCGCGTGAGCGGCCTTGCCCAGCGAAGGATGCGATTGCGGCTTGCCGTGGGAAGCTCAGACTAGCGATCTCTCCATCCGGGCGAGGTCTCGCTCGAGTGCAATATCCCCGCAAATGGTCCTGAAACGGCCGGGTTTCGGTGTTCGACCAAGCGAGTGGTTCCGTAGCATCTTCGCATGCTCGCCAAACTCGCCCTCGCCATTTCCCTGTCGGCCGCGTGTCTCGGTGCATCCGCTCAAACGGTGCCGCAGGACGCGCCCGCCCCATCGGCCACGGCTGATACCTCTGTTCGCCCAACCACGACGGCTGCGCAGCAGCACGGATGGTTTTGGTACGACGATCCCGCTGAATCCGAAACAGCTGCGCCGCCGCCGCTACCTCCCGTTGCGCAATCGCAAGCCCCCACACAGGCAAATGAGCCACCCATCGGTTCGGTTGCCTGGATCGCTGCGAACATCGACAAGATCCGGGATCGGGCCATCGACAATCCGACCAAGGACAACGTCGAACTGTTCGCGTACGTGCAGAAGTTGGCGATGGACAAGTCCGAGGTCTTTGCAAACAACTACATCCAATACGTCGCCGCAAACCCGGCACTGGACGAGACGTCACAGCACCCGACGTCCGGGTACGCAAACTTCACCGTCAACCAGGCCGTGGACAGGGGCCGCACGGAGGCGATGGCGAAGGTCGCTCAGAAGACCGCGATCTGGTTTTTCTTCAAGTCGGACTGCCCCTACTGCCAGCGCCAGACGCCACTCCTGAAGATGATGGCGGCGAAGTACGGGTTTGACGTGCTGCCCATCTCGCTCGACAACCTGCCGCTGGTCAACGGCGACTACCCCAACTGGGTGACCGATCAGGGCCAGGGCCGAGCCCTTGGCGTTACGGTAACGCCGACGATGTACCTCGTGCATCCGGACACAAAGCAAGTGGTCTTTCTGGAGGCCGGCTTGCGCGCGTTGCCAGAACTGGAAACCCGTGTGATGGAAGTGGCTCGCGCGAACAACTGGCTGAGTGATCAGGACTACCAGAAGGCCATGCTGGGTCTGCCGCAGAAATATCTGACGGCAACCTTCAGCGCGCAGAGCATCAAGAATCCCAACGACAGCGCCGAAGTGCTTGCTGCCCTTCGCGCCGCAGGTACCCACAGCGTTCAGGCCGCCGATCTCAACACGCTTGACGACAGCACGACGAAGGCACCGTCGACACCCTGGATGGGCAAGAACTAGGAGCATCTATGAAAACTCTGCGGTTGCTAATTGTGCTTCTTCTTCTCAGCTTCGTCGGCGGTGCCTTCGCGCAAAGCGCCGGCACGGGCGCGCAGTCTCGTGGCCTGTTCCGCGACGTCATGTCGAACACCACCAATCCTTCCATCACGAACGGCGCACGTCGCGGTGTGATCTACGGTGGCGACTTCCAGATGCGCAACAAGCTGATGAACGTGAACCTCGTGTCCTTCGAGCCACCGCACATCTCGGCAGGGTGCGGTGGCATCGACGCTTTCATGGGGTCATTCAGCTTCATCAGCAAAGCGCAATTGGTCGCCGCACTTCGATCCATCGTGTCTGCCGCCATTGCCTATGCCTTCAAGCTCGCGCTGACCAGCATGTGCCCCCAGTGCGAGAAAATCATGGCCGAAATGCAGGCCAAGATGGACTCCATCAATTCGGGCAATATCAATTCGTGCCAGATCGCGCAGTCGCTCATGAACATGGGTGGCGACGACAGCATGGCCTCAAACATCCAACAGGGATCGCACATTGTCGGTGCCGAGCTTGGCTTGGTTGACGATGCGGAGGCCGGACAGCAACAAGGTGGTTCGTCGACGCCTGATGCCGCCCTCAAGGCCGGTGATCCCGCGACCGCGCAAGCCCTCCAAGGCGGCAACATCGTGTGGCGAGCGCTGGTAAACCAGGACACGGCGGTGTGGGCGACCAACTCGAGCAATTCGAGCCTCCTCGACCCCAACTCTCTGATGGAGGACATCCAGTCGCTGACCGGCACGATCATCATTTGCACGTCCGACGATACCAACTGCGGAGCGGGAGCACCCACTGGCGGGCAAGTAGGTCCGAAGGGGCAGCTCGTCACCCACGTGTGGCAGCCTTCAATGGATATTACGGACCTGGTGGAAGGTGCCACCCAAGGGAAGAGCGTTGCCCGCCTGACATGCGTGGGTACTGACCCGCATGGCGCGGAAGGCTGCACGAACATCAAGCGTGTAGAAGACGCGAGCTTCATCGGTCTGAAGGAAGAGATCGTCACGGTCATGCTGGGGACCGCGGACGGCACCGCCGCCGGCGTTCTGACCGATCCTTCACTGGGAAATCCCAACGGGATGATCAACGACATCGCCCAAGGCAACGCACCCACAAGCAGCGAGTTGGCCCTCCTACAGTTCGGAGGTTCGGACATCCAGATGGCGGTCAAGCTCGCCATTCGATCGCCGGTGGCAGCGGAAAACTTCGTCATGCGCTTTGCTGACCAGATGGCTGCAGACATGGCGTTCCACATCATCAGCGCCGACCTCGACTCGGGCTTGAATGCCGTGAATCAGCAACTCAAGGACAACATCGACAAGACGCCGATTCGCGACATGATCCATCGGTCGATGCAACGGAACCTGGAGCTGAACGCCAAGTACCAGCGGGACGGTTCGGCGAAGAACGGTGCCCTGGAGTACTACAAACAGATGAGCGAGGAACTTACCCCGCCGTTCAAGCCGCAAACTCCCGCGGGCTGAGCCGCCATCACCGCCTCAAGTCAGGAAGACGCCAGTGCCAAGTAATCTGTTCGCCAATATCGGCCAGACCTACGAGATCTACTCGATCGGCGATGGTCTGTATATGAAGCACGTGCTCGATGCCGTTGCGATGCTCAGCAACGCCGGCGTGCTCCTGCAGCTGGGTTGCCTCGGCCTGGTCCTCGGCCTGCTGCTCACGGGGTTCAAGGCTGTGGCGTCAGGCCTCGAGCGCATGGAATTCAGTTGGTTATTCCTGTCCTTCATCGTGTTTGTGATCATGTTCGGCATGCGGTGCAACGTCGTGATCTATGACATGGGCGGCGCACCGGGGACGGTGTTCAACGGTGCCTACCGAGTCGACAACGTGCCATTCGGCGTGGCGTTCGCGGGTCACGTCATCAGTACGCTTGGGCTCGATCTGACCGAAGACATGGAGCAGGCATACGGCTTGCCTTCCGTGAGCAGCGCAGACGGTACCGGCGGGTTTGGCCGGACGCTCGAATGGATCAATGACGTGCAATCGTGGAATCTGCCGGCGCTGACGGCCGGCGCTACAAACACCCTGCCCGCCGTCCTGGCGAATGAGGCCTCGTATCTGAACAACTGCACGTATGTCGCCGCGAACACGAATCGCCTGAGTCTTGCGCTGGCAAACAACGTCGCCGACCCGTGGACGACGTTCGGGACGATGACGACTGGCGGTCTCGGATACAACAACAATTTTCTGACCTTCCCCTTCACGAATGCGAATGGCACCGAAACCGACTATCCGTGTGGCACGGGGTTTCAGGTCGTCTCCAATCAGGTGTTGAGCGCGGACACATTCGGCGCATTCGTCAGTGCGCTCGTTCCCCGGGCGAAGCCCTTCGTGCTGGTTCCCGGCATACCGCCCACCCAACAGATGGCCGATTCTTTCCAGTCGATCGGCCTCAGCGCCGCCGACATGCAGACCTATGTGGCCCTGTCGTCGACGCTCGTAGCCCAGAACACCGCGGCATCGCTCAACCACCAGGCGACTGGCGCAGACATCTTGTCGGCGCTGATGATGAATCAGGCGTTGCGGCAACGTGATACGCAATGGGCCGCGAACGAAACGATGTTCCGCGCGGTGGCGCGCCCGATGACTGCGTTCTTTGAGTCGATGATCTATGCGTGTGCGCCCTTCATGGCCCTGCTGGTCGGCTTCGGCTCGTGGGGCATTCAGATGGTGGGCAAGTACCTCATCCTCACGATTTGGGTGATGCTGTGGTTGCCGGTGATGTCTATCTGCAACTTGTTCGAAATCACAATGGCTCAGCATGGCGTGACGGCGATGCTCGTCGCGGCGGCTGAGGGTGGATCCTCCATGTCGCTTGGTTCACTCGCGGCAACCGCGCATCTCCAGATGGAGATTAGCAACTGGCTGGCCGTCGGTTCGCTCCTTGCGGCTTCGACACCTGCTTTGACCCTGATGCTGATTTTTGGCGGTGCAATGGCGGCCACGTCGCTGGCTGGGAAGCTCCAGGGTGCGGATCACGTCAACGAGAAGGTCGCCTCGCCGGATGCGGTGAGCCCGGGCGCAGTGATGGACGTCCAGTCGCGATACGGGTCGAACTCCATGGAGGGGACGACGCTCACCGGCGGAAAGCAGACCGAGCCAATGTACACGGGCCAGTCCGTTCGCCAGTCGTCTATGCAGTCTGCAAGTTCACGGATGCAATCGGCGTCTGCCGGATTCGCTGCGGAAGCGTCCACTGGCATCTCTGACTCGTATACGAACACAAAAGGTGAGACCGTGTCTGGTACGAGGGCTTTCAGCCATTCCGGGACACAAAGCCAGCAGTTCATGGCGGCATGGGGGCAGAGCCAGAACTTCAGCGCGTCAAAGGGTAACGAGGCGGCATTTTCGGCCATGGTGTCGGCGGCCGCGAGCGGCAACCTAGGGCTGGCCACGAAGATCGGCGCATCTATTGGCATGTCTGGGAGCGATGGCTCAACCTTCTCGATGAGTGACGCAAAGCGGTTGCAGGAGGCCGTCACCACGAAAGCAGGAACGGATCAGAATTTCTCCGTGCAGCAGTCGCGCGCCATGCAGGATACGCTTACGCAGCAGGCAAGCGATGGGTCGACAGCGGCGCAATCCGTCCAGTCCGGGAATTCGTATAAGAAGTCTTTGAGCGATCTTCAGAGCGCCCAAGATCAGTATTCGAAGGCGGACAGTGCTACCGCATCCATCGGCATTGCCAGCCCCATGGGTTCCAACAACGCGGCTATGGGGATTGTTCGTGCTGGCACCGCTTCCCAGACCATTGCTCATGCGCTCCAATTCGGTGGCGCGGACGCTATGAAGGTAGCTAGCAGTCAAGTCGACAACTCGCCGTGGCGCAACGGCGATTCGCAGGTACGCAAAGTACAGGCCGCACTACAAGTCCTGGGCGGCCAGGTACCAGCCAGCGCTGGACTGCGTTCGGGGTACGAGGGTGACCGTGCCAAGGCGCTCGTGAGCGCACTTGCCAGCGCGGGTTTCGGCGCGGCGGGTTCGGCGGAGTCAGGAGCAGGTGCAGAGCCTACGCGAAACAGTGGGGTCGGATCTGCGGTATCGGCGGGTGCAGCGGCGGAGCAGGCCCAGGGGCAGCTCAGTCGCGCGCCGAGTGTGCCCAGCATGGGTGCCGTCCTTGGTCAAAACGCCGGAAACATGTCGGGAGGGAATCGCGCGGCCCAGTCGTCGGATGCCGTCGGTCGGTCCGGTGCGTCAAATCCGAATTCGACCGAAGCGAGCAACATTGGGATGGGCTTCGCCAAGGCGGCGTTTGACTCCGAGAGCGGAAAGATCGATCAATCGGTCGGCGCTCAGGTGGCGGCCGGTATCGGGTCAAGTCACGAAGCGGCCGTTGGCCAGCAGGCGGCGGGTCAGCGCATCAAGCAAGGCGCGGAAGCACGCGAGTCAGAACCCGTCGAAGGGTTCGGAAAGATAGGCCAGGCCGCAAGCGCGTCCGTTCAGGGGCTTTGGAATTGGGCGAACAATGAAGGCCCAACGAACGTCCAGTCGGCTATGAAGCTTGCAAGTCAAGGGGACTCGATGACCGCCGGCCAGTTCAAGGGGCAGACGCATCAGAACTTCGGGTCGCTCCGCTTCAGTGACTTCACTGGGATCACGCCGGACTCGGTCTATCAGAACACCAAGGACCCCGGGACACGGGCGGCAACGAACGCGGCGTACGCGGGCAATTTGAGCTACCTCCAGCAGTCCGATTTTGGGCGAGACAAGGATCCGAACCTCTTGAAGGCAATGGCTCTGGTGCATACGACTCAGGCCCAGAATGGAGCGACGCCCGAAATGGCGCATGAGTATGGACAAGTAATGCCCAAACTTTCGGCCAATGAGCGGGACATGGTCTACAACACCATACTGACGTCCGCGGGCTCCGAGCATGGCGTGAACACGTCGGCGACGGTGCCTCTTCCGGCACGTGAGGAGACATCGACTGGCCCAGACGGCTTGCGGCCGTTGAAGTAGTCGGTCAGGTCGCCAGACCGCTCATACAAAGAAGGGTGACCATTTGGTCACCCTTCTTTGCTACAGATCCTGGTCAGGCCAACGAGGTCGCGGATCGTAATCGGGTGCGTACGGTGACTTGAGTTTCAGAGTGTCTCGATAGACTACTTCTTCCATCCGAGGCGGTTCCAGCCAGTCACTATCTTGGGCGCCATGCTTGTGCTCGCGCTTCCGATCCCACGCCAAAAAGGGGAGAAAGAAGAGGCCAAGCAGCACAAGTAGGCTGCCGGCAGTGAGAAGGTGACCGATGGTCATGGCGAAGATCCTTGTCGTCCGATGTGAAAAGCGTAGCACCAACGATCACGCCGCATAGCCCCTGGTTTCACAGTCGCAGTCCGTGGCTGCCCGGGTGATTGTGACAATCACGGCCGTGAGGTTGAGCACATTTTTGTGCAGAAGTGACATGAATTGCTGATCTGTACGCGAGGTACAGACCCCCGCAAATCCCCCTCAAACCGGCCAGTTTCAGCGGCGCATCGTTGCGGCAGCTCACTAAGGTAGAGCCTCCCGAACACGGAGCTCAGCTCGATGGAACGAGTAGCTTTTCCCAAAGATGTCGATGCGCCACAGCGCTTCCTGCTGTGGACGATGGATCAGTTCATTCCCTTCGCGGCACTGCTAGGCATCGGTATCTTCTTCCACGCGCTGTTCACTTCGATTGTCCTCGGCATTGCCTTGAGCTGGGCGTTCAGTCGGTTCAAGGACAGCAAGCCTGATGGCTATCTGATGCACCTGGCGCACTGGTACGGCGTTGTGTCGCCCTCGAAGTTGCGCATTGGGATCAACCCGTTCATCCGCCGGATCTTCCCGACATGAAGGGCCAAACCTATCTCGACACGTTCCGTGGCGCAGTCAACGAGAACAAGATCTCGCGCCTCATCATTCTTGGCCTCACGATCGTCATTTTCGTATTGTCAGTGGCGCTGTTTGCACGCAAGCAGACGGTTGTGCAGATTCCGCCGGGCCTCACCTCGCCTGGCACGCTCCTGCCGGACAACGCTTCTCCGGAAGTGAAAGAAACGTGGGGTGCCTACTTTGCGGGCGCGCTAGGCAATGTGACGCCGCGGACGGCAGACTTCACCGCACGAATGATGCAGCCGTACATTTCAGCGAGCATCTACAAGGATCTGATGGAGCTGATCGCCCGGGAAACCAAGACGATCAAGGACCAGTCGGTCTCGACCAGCTTTATACCAACGGACGTCTTCTACGTTCCCTCGCAGGACGTCGTTGTGGTGAGCGGTCAATACACGATGCGCGGAATGGAGCAGCGCGCAAAGCAGAGCGTCAAGACGTTCGTGCTGGGAATCACGATCCGGAACTACATGGTGTCGCTCACGTCGCTGCAGACGTACGAAGGGCCGTGGGTGCCGCCGGCCCCGAAACGGTAAGCGGGCCGCATGCGCAACATCGAACCGAACGAACGACATTGGAGGATTGGCAAGGATGCGTAACCGGATTTCCATGATGGCCCTTTCGCTGCTACTCGCTGCTGGTGAAGCGGGTGCGCAGGCGTTGCCCCCAACCGTGCCGGCCAACTCAACGGCAGGTCAACAGGTTCAGCGTCAAGTCGAGCAGAGCTTGCCGACGGCGCCAGCCCCGTCATCACCCCTTGGTGTCGCGAAGCCCGACCGAGTCATCGGACCGTCGACATCCTCCGCGCCGAACTATCGCGTACCGGCGGCCCGAGTACCCGGGGTGGCGCAGGTGCCAACGGCGCAAGCGAACAGTGCTGAGACGACCTACACAAGGCCAGTAGCACCCCGACAGTACGAAGGAATCAAGCCTCCACCGGCAGTCCTCCACGTGCGCCCTGGGATCAATGTGCTTTTCGGCGTCGCGCAGGATCACCTTAACCGTCTGATTACCCCGTTCAAAAAGCCGGTGATCGAGACGACGAGCAATGCCACGACATCAGTAAAAGGCAACGTGGTGTACGTGGCGCCCGATTCTCAGGCTCCCATCGGGTTCTTCATCCACGATGCCGGTGACCAGTCCAACGCTATCTCCGTGACGATGGTGCCGGCCTCCATTCCTCCGATTAGCGTCTCGCTGGACCTCGTCGGCTATGTACCGTCGCAGGACCAGGAAGTGGTCGAGGTGCAAGGCAACGCAGGGGTCGCGAAGGGTTGGGAAACCGACCAGCCGTTCACGGACACCGTCAAGACGCTTTTCAAGACCATGGCTGATGGTCGTGTGCCCGATGGGTTCACATTCGCCACGGTCAACGGCGCAACACCACTCATGCCCCGGTGTGCGATGGGCACGTTACGCATCGAGCCGAAGCAGGTGATGACAGGTTTCAACGTCGACGCTGTAGTGGCGATCGTTACGAACTTGTCGCCTGTAGCGCAAGACATCAATGAAGGTGGCTGCAAGGGCACGTCAGTGCTTGCAGTGGCCGCGTGGCCACGCACCCATCTGGGCCCCGGGCAATCAACCGAGCTGTACGTCGCTGTTCAAGCCCCGCCGAGTTCGCCTGTGGATGCGCCGCGTCCCTCGCTCGTGAGTGGGGTGCGCTGATGGCCGCCAACAACAACAAGCTGACTGCCAAGGAGCGCTGGGCAGCGCTTAGCCCGGGTAGCAGGCGCAAAGTGACGACCGCCGGGGTGCTGGCTGGCGTCCTCCTTCTCGCGTGGATGGCGCTCGGAAGTTCCGGAACCAAGCCGGCCGGTAACAGTGCGGATGCGAAGGCCCAGATCGCTAACGCGTTGCTGCCTAGTGGAGATGCCCGCGATCTTGGTGTGAACGGCATCTCTGACCAGATGAATCAGATCCAGTCAGACAAGAAGCAGCAGGACCAGAAGATTGCCCAGCTGACGCAGGAGCTTCAGCAGGCGCGGCAGCAGGGCATGGGTGGTGACGGCTCGAATACATCCCAGCAGAAAATGGCAACCGACCTGGACGCCTTGCATCGCGAAGTCGAATCCATGCGGCAGACCATGGCTCAGCACCCTGACGCAGGGTCGACTCAAGGTCGCGCTCCGACGGGTGGCGCAGCGCAAGCTGTACCAGTCCAGCAGTCGACGTTTCATGCATCGAGCGCGATTCGCGAAATCGAGGCGGAGCAGCCGACCCCTGTCCAGCAGGATTCGTCTGCGAAAGCAGATCAGGCGGGCGCCAAGGTACCGACCATCTACCTTCCTTCAGGCTCGATGTTGACTGGCGTCAACATTACCGGCGTCGATGCGGCCACCGGCAAGGAAGCGATGGCAAATCCGATCCCCATGCTGGTGCGCATCAAGCACGACGCTGTGCTTCCCAACCGATACCGGGCCGACGTACGCGAGTGCTTCGTCCTGGCTTCTGGCTACGGAGACCTGGCGAGCGAGAGAGCGTACATGCGGGCGAGCTCCATTTCGTGCATTCGCACCGACCACCGAGTCATCGACATCAAGGTTGAAATGGTTGCGATCGGTCCGGACGGCAAGGCGGGCATTCGCGGTCGACTTGTCTCTCGCCAGGGACAGATCATTGCGAAGGCTGCGTTGGCGGGGCTCGCGCAGGGCACTGCACAGGCGTTCGGCGGTGGCCAAAACCAGCAATCGTATTTGTCGCCAGGTACGTTGCCCTCGGCGGGAACCGCTGGAGCGGAAGCACTCGGCGGAGGCGTGGGTTCTGCCTTCAACGAGATCGCCAAGTACTACCTGAAACTGGCAGACCAGATGTTCCCGGTCGTCGAGATCGACCCAGGTCAGCGCATCTCGTTTGTCCTGGAGCATGGCGCAAACATGGGTGTGTTGCGTTAGCCGAAAACCCCGCAAATCGCCAAATAACGACGGGTTTTCGGCGGCGCAGTCAAGGAAATGTTGAGCACACTAAACGTCAAGGAGTGACACGATGAACTTTCGCATTCGATACATGCTGGTGGCCAGTGCGTTGCTGTTGGGTGGGTGCGCAACCGATAAGTTCGCTTGCCCCAACCCGAGTGGCGTCACCTGCATGAGCGCGCCGGACGTCTACACGGCGACGAACGAGGCGGACCACGTCACGGGTCTCGACCCGAAGCAAGCGAAGAAACGGTTCAAGGACGGCCAAAGCATGGGGGGGGATGTGGCGCAGCCGACAGCGCCGATCACTGAGGTGTCGGCACCCGCGCCCGCGGCACCCTCCGCCGCAGTTGCGGTGCCGCCGGCGGCACGGCCGAGCGCCTCCAATTGCTGCCATCGTGCGCGGCCTCAGGCTGGACTGGGTGTCCAGGGCGACACGTTGGTGGTGCTGTCTCCGCAGGAGACCGGCACGCGGAGCGCTCCACGTGCCCATGCGGCTGTGTCGGCCGGCACGGCCGCCTATGCGCCGGACGGAGCCGTAGATGCCTTCCGGGAACAAGCCAAGATCATGCGGATCTACATCGCGCCGTGGCAAGACCAGGGCGGCGATCTGCACATGGGCGACTTCATCTATTCCGAGATCACACCTCGCCAGTGGTCAGTCGCGCGGCACGAGACCGACAGCGACGACAACATGTTCCAACTGCTTGGAGCGCCAGGTGCAAGCAATCCGCCGGCCCCGCCCCAGCCAGCTCAAGGTCCGGCCTCCGGTGGTCCGGATCCGTGGCAAGCAGGATCGCAAAACACGCAGCAGCCCCGGCAACCAATCGTCACGCGGGGGTAGCGGCAAAACTTCGGGGTGGCACTCAAAGGGTACGCCCCAAAGAATCCGACAGGATGCAGCGCAGGAAGCAAGTCAAAGGGTGATACGCCACACGCCCGACGACCGCACGGATTTCCATCCGTGGCATCAAAGATAAGGAAATTTCTCATGAACCTGTTCTCCAAGATCCGTGGCAACCGCGCTGTCCGTTCCTCGTCGCTGCTGGTCAAGAACTACGGCCTGCTCTTCGCCCTGGTCGCACTGCTGACCGGCACCGCCTTCGCCGGCAGCACCACTGGTACGACCGGCTTCGGCACCATGCTGACCACCGTGACCGACTGGGCCAACGGCGACCTGGGCAAGCTGCTCGCCGTCAGTGCGTTCCTGATCGGCATGGGCATGGGCATCGTGAAGCAGTCGATGGTTGCCATCGCCCTGGGTATCGGCTTCGCGCTGGCCCTGGCCTATGGCCCGGCCATCATCACGGGCATCTTCACCTTCGCCCTGTAAGCAACGCGCCGCGGAGAGCGGCGTCTGAAAAGCAACGGAATGCAGGTACTCAAGGACGGGCAGGGAATGCCCACATCGTACCGGCCGTCTTCGGATGGCCGGTACGGACTCACCACAAGGAGACTCCAGTGCAGTACGAAGATCGCCAGGAAGCGTTGGTTCGCACGTTTGGTGTAGTGGATGCCTATCACGATGATGACGGTATCTTTGTAGTTTCGCCCGATCGCATGGGCTTTGGTGTCATGGCCAAACCGATCGCGGGTTTTGATCAGCAAATGGGCGAAGCGCTCAATGCACTGCTGAACGTGCCGTTTCCACCCGGCACCATCCTTCAGTTCTGCCTGTATGCGTCTCCGGACATCGAGGACGTGCTGCTCCGCTTCGAAATGATGCGTCAGTACGAGACTGATCCGACCCTCTGCGAGATGACGCGCCAGCGAATCAGCTTCCTGCGCGACCTTACCCAGCGACCGATCGGCCAGGTGGCCGGCGCGCGGCTTCGCCAGATGCGCCTCGTGATCTGCGCCTCGATGAAAGAAGGCTCAGCTGATCCGACGTTTGAAGACATGACGCGCATCCGTGAGCTGCAGCAGAACTTCGAAGCTGCACTGAAAACCATCGGATTCCGTTTCGAGCGACTCTCTGCCGGCTCTTACGTCCGTTTCATGGAATCCATTCTCAATCACGGACCGGATGCGATCTGGCGCAGATCCGCGCAGTCCGATCACGAGGCTGGCGAGCTGCTGTGCAACCAACTGCTCGATCCAGATACAGCGATCGAAGTCGATTCCGATGAGATTCGCCTCGGCTCGCACTGCCACGTCCGCATCCAGCACCCAAAGCGGTACCCAGACTATCTTTACCCAGGCCTTGCCCAGTACTACATGGGCGACATCATGAAGGGCATGCGCGCGATGCGCGATCCGGTGCTCTACACGGTGAACATTCTGTATCCGGACCACGAGGCCAAACGCAGCGCGTTGCTCCGGGACTTTCAGTGGGCAACACGAAATGCTGAAGGGCGGCTCGCCCGGTTCGTGCCTGAGTACGCCCAGCGAGCGACAAGCCTGCGCATCATGAACGATGCGGTAAACAAGGGCGATCGCATCGTCTACGCCTACATCTCAGCCGCGACGTTCTCGACGACGCGCGAGCAGTCCATCCAGGCCGCTACGGCGGTACAAGGCATGTTCCGCACGGCTGGCTTCCAGACCTTGCCTGATCGTTACGCGCTGCACGCGATGTTCGCGCAAATGATGCCCTTCGCAGCAGAAGAGGACGCGCGGAACTTCCTTGCCTCCTATCGGACCATGGCCACTTCGCACGTCGTTCCCATGCTTCCAGTGATCGGAAGTTGGGGCGGTAGCTACAACCCGCTGCTGACACTCATCGCACGGGACGGGCAGTTGATGCCTTGGTCGCCCTACGACTCCGAGAACAACTTCAACATCGTGATCGCGGCGCAGTCCGGATCGGGCAAGAGCTTTCTGGCGAACAACATCGTGTCGAACTTCCTGTCCATCGGCGGCCGCGCCTGGATCATCGACAAGGGCTACTCGTACAAAAAGCTATGCGAGCAGCAGGGTGGCGAGTACATCGAGTTCACTGATGACACCGACCTGTGCTTGAACCCGTTCTCCATCGTCAAGAACTTCGTCGACGAAGTGGAGATCCTGGTTGGCGTGTTGTCGGTGATGGCGGCACCGAAGGAGGGCTTCTCCGAATTCCAGCTGCCTGCCGTGATGCGTATCCTCACCGAACAATGGGACAAGCATGGGAAGAAGCTCACCATTGATGCGCTGGCTGAGGCCTGCCTGGCGGAGGGAGACGACCGCATCAAGGACGTGGGTCATCAGCTGTTCGCCTTCACGTCGAAGGGCCAATACGGTCGATTCTTCAACGGCGAATCCAACGTCGATCTGAACAACCGCCTGGTCGTGCTGGAGTTGCAGCAGTTGTCCGGTCGCGAGCACCTGCAGCGGCTGGTGCTGTTGCAGATCATGTACGCGATCCAGCAGTCGATGGACAGCCTACCGCGCGACATGCCGAAGATCATCCTCATCGATGAGGCATGGCAATTGCTCAGCTCTGGTGAGACCAAAACCTTCATCGTGGGTTGGTACCGCCAGCTGCGAAAGTTTGGCGCGACGGCAGCCATCTGTACGCAGTCCATCAATGACTTCTATGCCTCGTCCGGCTCCGAGGCGATTGTTGAGAACTCCGCGCATAAGTTGTTGCTCGGCCAGAAGAAGGAGTCGATCGCCATGGTCAAGCAGACCGGTCGCCTGCCGATGTCCGATGGCGAGTACGCCTTGCTGGAATCCGTGCACACCGTCAAGGGCGAGTACTCCGAAATTCTGTTCAGTGGCCCGGCAGGCACCGGTGTCGGGCGCCTGGTTGAATCGGACTTCAATCTTTTGCTTTTCAGTTCCGATGCGCGAGATGTCAGCGCGCTCAAGGCCTTCACGGATCAGGGCATGACAACCGTGGATGCCATCAAGGAGGTATTGCGTCAGCGTGGGAAGAAGCACGAAGGGAGCTTGGCTGCATGAGCACGGAGTCCAAAAACCAAACGGAGTTGGGGAAGCTGCTGTTGCTGGTGGTCTGGCCTCCCGTGGCGGCCCTTGTTGTGGCCTGCGCTCTGTACCAGTGGAAGCTAAAGCCAGCTCTGTCCGCGCGGCCGCCCGTTGCTGTCATCAACGTGGAGAAGGCAGTGACCTCGGGCATGGATCCGGCCGGATCCCCAGCATCCGTGCAGGCCGCGATTACCAAGACCAAGGCAGAAGCGAAGGCGCTGCGCGACCACGGCTACGTGGTTCTCAATGCCAGCTATGTGTACGCGTATCCGTCCACCTATGAGGCCAACCCGTGAGCGCCGTGGTCAAAGGTGGATTCTTCCGTCGAATCGTCGAGCGCGTGTTCGCACGGCCGGAATCGTCGACCCCGCGCTGGTCGGCGAACAAGATCCTCAACATCGTTTGCGGGACCACGATCGCTTGGATGCTCCTGTGGCTGGGCGTGAGTCACTACTGGCGCCTGGGTGTCGAGATGCAATCGCAGGGCTGTCTGCCGTGGCGTTATTTCGTACTGACCACGCACGCCCCGACAACGATCGAGCGCAATCAGACGTACCAGTACCAGTCGGAAGGCGCGCCTCTCATGCCGAACGGTATGCGCATCGTCAAGTACGTGGCTGGGCTACCAGGTGACCACGTTGTGGTGAATGCGTCCGGCATTTCGATCAACGGCAAGTTTTGGGGCCCGGTGAGTGCTGAAACGCTGCGGAAGGGCCACATGACGATCGCGCAGGTGACCAAGGACTACATCGTGCCCCCTGGGAAGCTTGTTGTTCTCGGCACCACGTCGGTTACGTGGGACAGCCGGTACTGGGGGCCGATCAACCGCATGCAGGTGAACGCGAGGGCGTACCACTTATGGTGAGCTTTCCGAAAACCGTAGCGGCATTGTTCGCTTTGGCGTTGGTGGCAGGTTCCGCTTTCGCGCAGACCGCTGGACAAGTTGCGGAGTCGAGTTCTGCCGGACTGCCGGAGGCCTCGATCGCCACCCTGGTCAAGCCGGACGTCGCCGTGCCGGCGACGCCGAGGTCCGGCAATGAGTGGCAGAGGCAGGCTACGGCGCTGATCCAGCGGGAAAAGCTGAAGCACGCCGCGGATCTCAATGCTGCAACGACGAAGCCGGCAGCGGATGCCAGCGACTACGACCAGTTGACCTCGCTGGCGAAAGACAGCGCCGACATCATCTCGCATCCGGAGAAGGTCGTCGGGTCGAACTGGCAAGCCGATGCCGATGGACGTCAGTCCGCAGCCGAGAAGGAGAACGCGTCGACGCTGGCAACGCTGACGCAGCGGACGCCCACCGCCATGCAGGCGGAGTTGGACAAAGCTGCCCAGACGCTCGGCATGGACTCTCCCACCGGCGACGCGCTGGTCAGCCAGATGAAGGCACAGGCAGCGGCGGCGCACCGACCCGTGCACTTCCGACTTTTCGTGTCTCAGTCGATGGGCGACGACGCCGTGCGCATGGCCATGCTGCTTGGCAAGGGTCACGACGACATGCAGTTGGTGTTCCGCGGAATGAAGCCGGACCAGACCATCAGCCAGCTCAGCCGGTACCTCATGTCACTGCACAAGGCGGCACCCAAGCACGATGAGCGGCTGCCTTCGATCGTTATCGATCCGATCTACTTCAGCCAGGAAAACGTGGCGGCCGTGCCGGTGCTCGAGGAGCTAGACGATCAGGGCAAGGTCGTTGCCCGTGTGTCTGGCATTGCCGATCCGAACTGGATCGCGGCGCAGGTGAAGGACGGCCGGACGGGCGACTTGGGCACTCTGGGTCCGGTGAAGGTGGTCGCCGAGCTGGACATGATGAAGGTCATGCAAGCCAAGGCCAAGGCCTTTGACGTCGAGGGTTGGAAGAAGCACGCCGTCGACAGCTACTGGACCAAGGTCCCGTTCACCGAGCTGCCGGCGGTGACTGAGCAGAAGACGTACACGATCGATCCTACGGTGGTCGTGACGCACGACATCACCCTGCCGGACGGCAAGGTGATCGCGAAAAAGGGCGACCGGTTCAATCCGCTCAAGGACATAGGGTTCCACCAGAAATTGCTCATTTTCGACGAGACGGATCCGGCGCAAGTGGACTACGCCGTGGCGTTCTTGAAGGCCAACCCTGACATCACCGTGATGCTCATTACGACCAAGGTCGATCGAAAGGGTAGCTGGCAGGGCTACCGCGACGTCGAGAACAAGATGCGCCACGCCATCTACATGCTCAACCAAAGCATCGTCGATACATGGAAGTTAGAGGCCGTGCCGAGTGTGGTCACGGCGAACAGTTCGGTCTTCGTCATTAACGAGGTGCCAGTGCACCAGGGAGGGTCTAATGTTGCTGATTACGCGTCGCCGCGGTGAAAAACTGACCATTGGGGACAATGTCGAGGTGACCCTCGTTGGGTTCCGAAATGGAGCCGCCCAGATCGGCATTGTCGCGCCGAAAAACGTGACGGTCTTGCGCAACGAACTCATGGAGCGGCCGACGTCGCCTCGCCATGTGGTCTCGGGTGCGCAGAGCGACGACAATGAAAGGTGAGCGAGTCACCTTGTGGAGCGCGGTGCTGGCCATCGCGCTCCTTCTTCCGGGCCTGTCGCATGCACAGGCTGCGGGCGGCGGCACGTCCACCAGTAGTGGCGGCATTTCGCTGAGTGCGGCGACGTGCCCCGACTCGAACTTCTTCGGTGGCGCGATGTTCTCCAGCCTGTGCTGGTCGTGCTTCTTTCCTGTGGTGATCGAGGGCTTTCCCATCGGGGACGGCCCGCTACCCAGCGACACGGCGTTCCCGGAGTGCATCTGCCCGGGCAAGACGTTCGGTATTCCCAGTCTCGGAACGGTGGTTGGGCTCTGGGAGCCGGCGCACCTATTCGAGATCGTCCGGCAGCCCTGGTGTTCTCCGATCATGGGCAAGCCGCTCATGGACAGCAGCATCAGTTCGGCGACCAGTAATACCGGTTTCGGCGGCCTATCGCGGTGGGGTGGCTATAACTCCCACGACGCCGGCGGTGATAACCAGTCCCAGGACAGCACGTTCTACAACTTTCATTGGTGGATGTATCCAGCCAACTACCTGGTCGACGCCCTTGTGGGATCGGACGCGGACAAGCATGAGGGCCAGGATCTGGATATCGCCTATATCTCGGA
The DNA here is from genome assembly GCF_018101315.1 of Rhodanobacter sp. B2A1Ga4. Classification (NCBI taxonomy): domain Bacteria; kingdom Pseudomonadati; phylum Pseudomonadota; class Gammaproteobacteria; order Lysobacterales; family Rhodanobacteraceae; genus Rhodanobacter; species Rhodanobacter sp. B2A1Ga4. Next base: position 134,035 of record NZ_JADBJR010000004.1, read on the forward strand.
AATTGACCCGACGTGGATCAATGACGAGATGTCCTATTACACGCAGCCGGAGGCGAAGCTCTTTGCCAATCCGATTGCGATCGCTGCATGCGCTGTCGATGCCGTGGCGTCAACGGTGTCGAAGCCCTTAGTCTTCATGTACTGGTGCGCCGGCACATGGGGCCACGCCTACCCGTTCACGGGAAACGTCAACAACAACGACGATCCCCAGCGCAATGCCTCTCTTGTGACGTTCCGTGCGCTGGCGGCCCTGAGTCGACGGACGTTGGCGCGACGAACCTACGGGGACGATTCGACCTGTGCTGATTCCATCAATCCGATGATCCAGAAGCAGGAATACCGCCTGCAGACCTTTTATCCGGTTCCGGAGAAGAGTGGAAATCACTGGCTTGGCGCTTCGGTATTTAATTGGGGCGAGTGGCGGAATATCCCTTATCGGGGAGAGGATTTTATTATCGCAGAGTGGAGATATACGGAATATTGCGAGGTATATTGGTAAACTAAGCGGTGGATATTAATATAAACCGCACATTAACACCCTTATTCGAGAATGTCATGAAAGATCGCCACCTCCTAAATCATGCTTTGATTATCGGCATCGTTTCCGCGGTGGTGATTTGCGTCGGTGCATTTTCGCCGCCGGCCGTAGCTGGCGGCGCGCAGACTGGGACGCAGCCCGCGACTTCGTCGACCTCGATCGCACCGTCCAAACCGGCTGTGGCATCTTCGGTGGTGAGCGGTGAAATCGCAGACGCGGGGACGTTTGGCGACGCGGTGCTTGCGGCCAAGCCGAATATTCAGGTGACCACGGGCGGCGAGAAGGGCCTTGGTGTCGCTACGGTCAATGGGCAACAGATCGACGTCAATCGCCTTGTCCCGAATACGACGGACTCGAGCTATGTGACCCGGCTGCAGCAGGCGAACAACGGCAAGGATCTGCTTGGCCTGAAGGCCATGTACGACCAGGAGACTGCGGCCGACGACTTCAGGACAGATGTAACGACTCAGGCCAGTACGACGGTCAACAACTCAGCCGCCAATCGCACCTATACCGACAAGAGCGTGGCGAACGATTCGACCATGAACTCGTCGGCCGCGGTAATCAATAACTCCAAGGGCGGCAACATTCTTGGCGACGTATTCGCAGCATGCAGCTCGCAGACGGTTAGCACGCCGACACAAGGCACAGGAACAATCCACAACGACGAGACCTGCAACAAGGTGATGTTGCCGGGCAATGGCGGCCCAGCGTGTACGCGGACCCGTACGGGCAATGCCTCCTACACCATCCTTCCCGGCAACAAGGACGCGGTGCTCAACGTCGACAAGGACAGTTCGCACACGCAGTGCACGCGCGCAACCACGGTGACCCAGTACCCGACCACCATCAGCCAGGCTGACGATGCCGACCTGCAGCTGACCACAGAAACAGGTGGCCTTTCGTGCACGCGCCAGATCACCGCGTCCCTGAGCACGACCAACACGTCCGGATCGGCGCAAGGCGACCTGCCGGTCAACACGGAGAGTGGTGGACAATCCTGCGCCCGCGTTGTCACCGTCGCGAATGGATCTCCCGCCGACTTGGGTCTCGTCAAGGTACTGGTTTCCACGCCGGGCGGGGCCCAGTGTTCGATTGACGAGCGAGACTACAACGTCAGCTCGAATCTTCCGGCGGGTACGCAAACCATCGGCAACATCTGGTTCGTGCCCACGCAGAACACCGGCTACTCCGAACCGAGAGTGATGGTTCCTCCGTCCATGGCCAACGGCTGGGTGGCGGAACTCGTTGCAAGCTGCCCGGCAGGCGGTGGTGGTGGCCTTGGCCAGGTGGCTCCCATGAGCAAGGACGGCGGGCGAGTGGTGCCCGTCATGTTCAATGGTTGGATCGGATACATGGAGTTCGAAGCCTACGGCACTCCGAGTCATACGGTCGGAGTATCGGACTCGGGCAACTGCGGCGACGCTGGCACCGCCGATTGTCCGGCGAAGTGGACCTGCACGAAGAACGCTCCGACGACGTACAACGGGATTTCCCTCACGGTCGCTGATGCCCAGTCGAAGTCGCCGCTGTTTCCCGGTGCCGGTTCTTCGTGCGCGGCTGCCACCCTGAACCGAGTCTGCAGTGGCAGTGCCACCAACACGTCGACGATCAGTATTGCTCCGAGCATTCCACCGGGTACTACCGGCGATGCCGCACGGCCGAAGCCGATGACCGAGAAGATCTTCGAGGGGATTCTTCCGACGGCCTACGCGCAGTCATCACCGGGGACGGGGTTCAGCAACTTCACGTGGAAGGTCACCAACCCACAGCCTGGCGTCACGGTAACGCTCACGCAAACGCCGAGCGCGGCCAACGGATGGGTAGCAGGCTTCTCGGTGACCCGCACGGACTTCAGCTACGTGCCGCAGAAGCCGCACATCCTCATGAGCTGGACGATCGCAACAACCACGGTGAAGTTTGGTACCGGCGACACGGGCAATTGTTCCGACACTGGCAGCACGGCCTGTCCTACGAAGTGGACCTGCACGCAGAACGCTCCGACCACGATCAGCGGCTATCCGATTTCAGCAGCTCAGGCGCAGACCTACGCGCCGCTGTTCCCCAGTGCACCGAACACCTGCACCACGGGCCAACTGAGTCGCGTCTGCAGTGGATCCAGTTCCATCGGCACCACCGTCGGCATCGGGTCGTTGCTGCCTGCAGGTACCACCGTCATCACCAACTTTGCGTGGACGGTGACGAATCCGAACTCGTTGGTGACCGTCAGCTTGATCTCGGCTCCCACCATGGCCAACGGCTGGACGGCAAGCTTTCAGGTAACGCGTCAATACAACGGTGGTGCTGCGCCGCCGCTGCCGCATGTGCATCTGACGTGGCAGGTTGCCGGCCCGAACAAGATCGTCATCGGGTATGCGGACACCGGCAGTTGCAACGTCACGACCGCGGATACCTATTGCCACATGGGGTGGAGCTGTACCTCGAACGCGCCGCAGACGATCGATGGCATCGTGGTGAACGCACCGAACCCCACGCCGCTGTACCCGGGGGCAACGCCGACCTGCTTGAGCGGCACGCTGGCGGAGGCATGTGCTGGTACCGGTGCGGTCACCACTTCCGTCTCGATCGCCGACCAGATCTATCCGGGAGACACCGCGATCACCGGCTTTGCGTGGACGATCACCAGCCCGGTCTCCGGCGTCACCGTATCGCTGATTCAAACGCCCTCACTGGCGAACCAGTGGGTGGCGATTTTCCAAACCGTGCGAACCGATTGGACGACTCCTCCGGCGAATGGACCGGGTGTCCACCTTTCGTGGGACATGAACGGCGCTCCGCAGTACCAGTTCCAAATCGTCGACTCCGGAAATTGCAGCACACAACCCACGAGCTTCTGCTCCGTGGTGTGGAAGTGCGACCAGAATGCGCCTGTGACCATTGACGGCATCGTCGTTCCGGCGTCTGTCATTCAGCAGCAGCCGGCGCTGTTTCAGGGTGATGGCGGCACGTGCATGAAGGCCGAGCTCGACTTCAACTGCACCGGAGTCTGGGACGGACAGGGCGGCCAAGTGTGTTGGACGAACGATGCCGGCGCGACGCAATGCACGACGGTTCCGCCGAGCGGCAGTCCACCGGACACGTGCCAGGACCTGGAAAACAACAAGGCGTGCATCCTCAAAACCAGTGACTGTGCTGACGGGGCCACGGATGCGAACGGCTTCTGCTACGTGATGACCTACGACTACGACTGCATCCAGGAAGTGCAGGTGCCCGATGGCAACACGAGCACCGTGACGACGTGCACCAGCGCGCAACCTTGCCTGGATGGTACCTGCACACCCCCTAGCCGCCCGGCAGAGACGACGGACCGCAACAAATCCATTGCCCGGCAGGTCATCGTGCAGACGATCTCCAACGACTGGACTTGGCAGGGCGCCCAGCCCGCGGTTCCGGCACCAACGCCAAAACCGGAGCCGGTGCAGGCCCCGGGCATTTCCGATCACTGATGAGCGAGGCATGACGCAATGACACGGAAGTCCCACTACCAGCGCGGCCTGCGCAAGGCCATTCTCTTGGCTGCGCTGATCGCGTGCGGCGGAGCGCTCGCGCAGACCGCTCCGCAATACAGCAACCCACCGAACCCGACGCCGCCGACGCCTGCCGGGTGGACGCCCGCGCAGGCAAGGCAGTGGCTTTTGCCGAACCAGCAAGTTGCTGGCGATGGCCAGCCGATGGGGTTCACTCAGGGCATCTCGGCGGCGACTTACCAGCATCTCCGATTCCTCGCAGGGCGCCACCTCAGCTGTCGCAACATTCTCGGCAGCCTTCTGAAGTGCTGCCGCGCGGCCGTGCCGGATCAGCAGCAGGCCTGGTGGAAGCAATATGCGCAGACGCAGCGCCAGTCGAACGCATCAAACCAGGCCGCGGTCGTTCAGCACGTGCAAGGTGCGTGGTCGCAGATCAATGGTGGTGCCAACACCTTCTCGCTTGACCAGCCGCTGACGTCGAACTACGAGAACATCAACGGCGGCGGTAATGGGCCGCCGGCGAACTCGCCACAGTCTGGTGATCTTCAGACCATGAACGATCAGTTCATGGCCAACGAGGATGCGAACGTAAAGCCGCACCTCGGCTGGTATTGCGACGGCTCGGATTTCGATACCGCCGTGGGCAAGAATCTTGGTGAATGCCATTACCTTGGCTCGAAATGCTCCACGAGTGTGCTCGGCGTGTGCCTGATCAAGAAGGAGGAGTACTGCTGCTTCAACTCGCCAACCAGCCGGATCCTCCGGGAGAAGCTTTTGTCCGAAGGCATCGGCGACATGGGCACGGCCAAGAGCCCGAACTGCCAGGGCATTTCGCTCGCTGACATGGCCAAGGGAGCCCTGACGAACACGGACACGTCCGAGATCATCGGCCGAATGGAACTCGGTGGCTATCTGCCAGCCGACCTCTTCTCCGGGAATCAAATGCAGGTGCAATACACCGGCAGCGGCAGCGACATTGGCGATCCATCGCGCCTCATTGCCAGCGACCGCACGGACGCTACAGTCGGGAAGATGGATCCGGCAGCCGCGTCATCGTCGATCGAAGCCGAAGCCATGGACTCGGTTCCTACGGCCGTCATTTCCACGCCGACCGGCCCCGGCCAGGTCAGCTTCAGTTCCGGCTACCTTTCCGTGACATCAGGCAAGCCGGTGGTCGTGAGCGTGACCCGTAACGGTGGCCTCGGGATGGTGTCGGTCACCGTGAGCACGACTGCCGGGACGGCAGCGGACGGCGCTAACTACAGCGGTACCAACAGCACCCTCTATTGGGGCAACGGGGACGTGAGCGAGAAATCCGTGACGATCCCGACCCGCGCATTCGGAGGCACTACATCCAAGTCGTTCACTATCACTCTGTCGGCACCCACTGGCCAGGCGACGCTCGATCCATACGCCACCATCCAGGTCGACCTGCAGCCCTCTGGAAGCTAATCATGCCCATGCTGGATGCCCCCGCTGTTCCCGTGATTCTCGACGCGATGCTTGCCGCGCAGCCCGTATCGCTTGGCCTGAAGTTTCGGCAGGCTTTGCGTGACGTCGGCGACGACCAGGCCGATCCCTTGACGCTACTGCGCAACTCCTACCGACGTCTTGGCTACCCGGCCGACGACCGGAGAAAGCGCCTGGAGATGATGTTGTGGCCTGTTGCCTCGATGGTGACGGGCTTTCGCTGCGAGCGCGAATTCCCGGCCCCTGTGCCTGTGCTTGGTGACTTCCACGTGGCGCTGGAGGCGATGGCGATCTACACGACCCATCTGTTGAGAGATGTGGTGCAGTTCGTCGAATCGTCGCACCGTGGACGCATGCGTGATCTGTACAAGACCGAGGAGGTGGCTCACTCCGTGGAGGTGGCGCTCGCGCTCAAGCCCGTGGAAGTGTTGGAGGCAGTGCTCGAGGCTGCCTGGAAGGAGCGCATGGCGCTGCCCTATGTGTCCTCTCGGGTGGTGTTGAGCTCGACCCCTGAAAAGTTCGCATGGGCTTCGGGACACGACGTGTTCACGGCGTCGGCCACAGGTCTCACGTGGCACCGCTATGGCGTCATCTGGCTCGGGCAAGGCCACCTTTGTGGTGGCGTGCCGCGACTGGACTACGAGGAGCGCGCGGTACTGCGCGCCAGCGTCCACGACGTCGCTTCCACCGAGTCCCAGTGGGGCGGGGAGGCACGTGCAAGCGGTGCGGACGTGCTTCCCTTGGCAGAACGGTCGACAAGGGAACAGGGATGAAAGGTCGTCGACCTCGCACGGACGCCGAGGCCGAAGCCCGCTGGCAGGCGGACTATGCGCGGCTGCGCGAGAACAGCCCAACGCGCTGGGGACGGTGGATCAGCTCCAAGCTCGTATTCGTCCCATCCTGGGTGGCGCGGTTGTATGGGGGCGTCTTCTTGTGGTTGGGCTGGGTGGTCGTCGGTCGGGACTTTCTCGACGCACCGTTCTACGCGCGGCAGTACATCCTCAGCCACCTTTGGGCGCGGGTCACGCACGGTCATCCCCTGGCAGCGATAGGCATTTTCTTGTGCACCGGAGCGATGACGCTGCTGGTGCAACTGGCTAACTCGAGTTTGCTGAGCCTGGTCATCGGATTTGGGTCGCTGGCCCTGCTTGTTTGGGCGAATCTACCGCGGCGTGAGCTCGAAGCTGACGACGGCGCGAGCGCAGTGATCGGTCGTAGCGGAGTGCGGGCGGGGATCATGTGGAGCATCAAGCGGAGGATGGATCGGCTCACGCCTGACAACCGTCGACGCTTGAAGCGGATGGGGTGGACGGAGACGGAGCCACCTGAGTGACAACACGTGGTACGACGCCAATGGGAGATGTCAGAATGAACAACACCAACGCCCTTCAGGAGCGGGACGCAACGAAGCCCGCGACCCACCAGGGAGCCTTCCGAAAGTACGACGTTCGTCGAGTCGACGGTAAGCAGGATCCGGAAGGCGCGGAGTACTTCGTGCTGCGTGTGGGTGATCCCTTGGCGACGGCCGCGATCGACGCCTATATCAAGGCGGCGGCGAGTGATTACCCCATGCTTGCTGCTGATCTCCGCGCGCAATTCCTCGAACGTCCATCGTCCGTGTGACGGAAGCTACCGCTTTCCGGCACCAGTAGATGGGTACTGGTTGGTCGATCGGGGCGTCCGGCGAAAAGGCGCTCGAAACAGGCACATTTTAGGCGGGGACGATCTGAGCCAGAGGCTAGACTGCGGACATGGAGATGGATCACCAATCGCAGGGCGGCACGGAGCAGAGCATGTCCTCAATCGCCCAGAAAGACATTCCGGCGGTCCACGAGATCCTCGCCGATCCTGCAACGTCCTTTTGGCTCAAAGAGAGCTTGCGCTCCGCCTTGGCGCGCGACCCGGTTGACGCGCTGAACGATGCCGATGTGCTGGTCGCTGTGCTCGACCGGCATGCGCGTACCGCCCTTGAAGGGCACCGGAGCGCGTCATGACACCCCAACGCGGCGACACCCCGGCATTCCGTGCCGCGATGACCGATCCCAACCGATCCGGTTGGTTCCGCTACTGGCTGATGCTGGCGTGGGAGCGTCGACCACGTGCCGATGCGCTCAAGGACGCGCTGGCCTTGCAGAACGCGCTCGATCCAACGACGCCGATGTTCAGCGTCAGCGGACTTCTTCGCAGTGAAAGGGCCAGCTATTGGCTTCGCCATGCCTTCCAGAGTGCCATTCGCCAAGCGCCGCCGGCGGCGCATGAAGAATCGGGTCTCCTTGTCGAGCTGCTGCGCGAGCGCGTCGCTAACTCCCATCCCACGTTCCCTGACGACAACGACCAGGTAGCTGCATGAAACGCTGTCTTTTCCATCTGACCTTCCTGTTGCTGGCCACATTTGGCGTGTGCGCCTACGCCCAGGATCTCCTCGCTCCCGAGCAAGCCTTCCAGATCAGTGCCGTGCGCGAATCACCTGGCCGTGTCGTCCTGACGTGGTCCATCGCACCTGGGTACGCAATCTACCGGGATCGGGTGAAGGTGGTGCCGAGCGACGACCAGGTGCGCATCGGAGAGCTGTCGTTGCCCGCCGGGTATATGGCTGATGATCCGAGCCTGAATCTCGGAACGGTCTATGAAGGACGGTTTGTGATGAGCGTGCCCTACGCGCTGGCTGAGGGGGCGACGAGCCCCGCGTTGCAGGTGGAAGTGGGCGGTTGTCATCACACCGATCCACTGGTGTGCTTCCCACCCTATCGGGTCACCGTACCGATCCGGCAGATGGCCAGCGTGACACCTTAACGCCCTCGCGCAGGGACGCGCATTCACCCGACCCGGAGACGGTCATGCTGCAGGCCCTCGTCGATTTCATCGTCGCCCACGCGGCATGGTCCGGTGCGTTGGTCGCACTGGTCGCTTTTGTGGAAGGCCTGGCGCTGGTGGGCACCTTCATGCCTGGCAGCACCATCCTGATCGCCGTGGGGGCGGCAAGCTCGCACTCGATGGAGATCCTTGTGCCGCTGATCGTCTGCGCGGCGGTTGGTGCGATCGCCGGCGACACGCTGTCATACCGGTGGGGACTCACGCGTGGACAACATTTCCTCAGCCAGCCGTCGCTGGTACGCCATGCCGCCTGGGTTGAGCGCACGACGCGCCTCGTGCGCTGGCGCGGAGAGATCGGGGTGCTTGTGGGCCGTCTCTGTCCGCCCATGCGGTCGATCATGCCGCTGGTCGCCGGTATGAGCGGCTTGCACCTTGGTCGCTTTGTCGTGGCCGACATCGTCGCGTCGACGCTCTGGTCAGCAGCTCACCTCGGCGGCGGAGCCTATGCCATTCACCTAATGCACTTCTCTCATTGACTCATCAAGGAGCACGACACGATGGACTCGAACGTCAATACCGGACAGACATCTCGCGAAATTCCTGCCACTCGCATCACGGACTCAGCCAACAAAGGCGAGGCGTGGGCGCAGGCACATGCAAAGTCCATTCGCGTAGTGACGTGGCTGCTGGTCGCCGGCATGGCGGTTCTTTGGTTCGTCAAACACCACTGAGCGCCGGAGCGGAGAAACTGCCATGCACACTCGCCACCACTTCGCTACCGGCATGCTTGTCGCGGCGCTCACCCTGTCCGGCTGTACATCTCCAGCGCCGCCGGCTGGCATCGCCACCGCCGTCGCGCAAAAGGGACTGTGGGACTACGCAGGCAAGGTGAACGTCGTCCTGGAAGGCAAACCGATCACGAGCTTTCCTCGCCAGTGGCAACTTTGTTTGAAGACCGATGGTGAGTCGCCCATGGTCAAGCCTGAGGGTACCGCAGTCACACATTGCACGCCGGCAGCGAAGACTGCTACTGCAACGGGCTATCACTCCGTCATGACGTGTGTGTCGACGGACGACGACAAGAGCAACACGATGACGGAAGCACTCGACGTCGCCACGGGAAACGATGGGCGAACCGTGACCATCACGGGCAACATCACGACAACGCTGAGCGACGAGACCAAGCGTCCTGAGCCGATGATCATGGACATCAAGGCTTCCGGGCACTGGGCTGGCGATTGCAGGTAGTCCGTGGGCTCCCGCGGCAGCCTGCAAAGCGCCAAGTTGGAGTAGTCCGAATTCCGTTTAATCATCGTGACGTACCGTAGGCGTCAACCGTAGAGCACGGTCACCATTTCCAACCCATCGAGCCTCTTTTGCCATGCAGATCGGAAGCATTCCAAAAACCTTCATCGTCATACTGGGAAAGCAGCTGTGACGCTCATTCAGCAATTGCTTGCTCGGCCGCTCTCGCTACTGGGGTTCATACCAACGTCAGTGATTCGCGAAAAGCTGCACTTCGCACGGACGGTCGGCAAGCGCCTCGACGAACACCGCGAGGTGGTCGAACGACTGGAAGATGAGTCGGACTTCCTTGTGCGTTTCCCATGGCACATTGGACACTTGGCAACGCAGGACGACTATCTGGTGCGCTTGTATCACCTGGTGCATGCGACGTGGCCCGACGACGCCACGTGCACTTCCGGTGGAGGGCAGTGGCGGCAGCGGTCTGGAGAGGTCGTGCGCCCTCGGCCCAAGTTGCTCGGACCCTGCCGATTGCCTGGGTATCTCGAGCAACAGCTCCAGCCTTCGGCAGGCGGGGACCAAGCCAGATGGTTCCGAACGAAAAAGCCGCGGGTGAAGGGGCCCATGACGCCATGACCGACCGATCTTCGTTTGACGTTGCCAAACTCGGTCAGGCTGGTGAGAGCGTGGACAGGTTTCTGAGCGCCACGAAATCCGTCTTGCCATCGGAAGTCCGAGGCGAAGTGACTGCTTTGCTGTATGCCGAACTCATGAAGGGCGCGGATGCCGATGCACTCCTCGACTACCTGATTCGCAATCGCCCGGGGGAAAATGCGAAAACAAATGCGGCGTACGACGCCCTACTGGAGCCCATGGAAAAGGAGTTGAAGGTCGTCGTTGAGCCCGGTCGTGGTGTCCCGACTTTCCGGAGACTAAGGATGACGGGATCCTTCGACGTCGTCGTTCGTCGACGTGAAAGCTGTGCGGTGCGGGTAATGGCAACACCGGCCCAGTGTGCTGAGCGGGTATTGATCGAAGTTCTCGGCGACACCCTGATTCTGAGCGACAAGAAAGCGCTTGCTTCGCGCCGGAGGGGCGATTCCATCGTCTCTGCAGGGGTTGGCAGCCTCGTCGCCGGCGGATCGATCACCATCGGACACAACGGTCGCGGCGCAACGATCAGTCATGACGGTATTGTGGTTCGCGGTCACGAGGCAATTCGAATCGAGGTCGACGCGCCGTATCTGGCGTTGATCGACGTGTCGGGTGCCGGTGACCTCATGATCGAAGATCTGCAGCAGCCAGTGCTCGAGCTCGATGTTTCCGGTGCTGGAGACGCGCGTGTGACGGGGCGTGTCGAAGAACTGCGGCTTCATCTCAGCGGCGCTGGTGATGTTGATTGCGGTGGTTTGGTCTGCGAGCGCGTGCACGGCCGTATCAGTGGCGCTGGCGACGCCGAAGTGTTCGCCTCGAAGCTCGCCGACTTTCGGATCAGCGGCGTCGGGGAGGTTGTCGTATTCGGTGCCCCTGAGGAACGTCGCGTGCAGGTGTTCGGCTTGGGCAAGGTGAGATACCGGTAACTGGAGAGGAATCATGTCGAAAGACAGTGATCAGGCCGCCTTACCTCGCGACAGTGATCAGACAAGGGTGCCGTTGGCCACTGCCGTGCATCTTTACAGCAACGTCGTCTGGATCGAGAACGACCTCCTCGGCGATCACCACGTGATGGTGCAGAGTGAGGCCCCAGGGTCGACGCCGCATAGCTACTGCACGTTCCACTACGACCATCGGTACACCAGCAATTCGAGCCTCGATCAGGCGGCCGAGCGCCTGGCTTTGTCGATCGGGGCAACCGCTCCCGTCGAGCGACGCTTTCGCGAGATTGCAGGAGCGTCCAGTTCTGGCTCGAAGGCGGTCAGGATCCTGTCGGCACCGGAAACACGCGTCGAGAACGGCCCGGTCCAGTTCGGTGACGACTGGCCGGGAGTATTCATTCGCGGGGATTCCGCCGGGTACTACGCTATGACCTTGCGCGCGTTGCTGGAGCCCGTTCCGGAGGGGGCGGGTTCAACCGATGTGTTCGTCAGGATCCAACTCCGTGGTCTATACGATCTTCTTCGGGCGAGCGTGGTCGGCCCGGCAGCCGGCATGTTTCAGCCGATCAACTAGGGTGGTCGCTTCCAATTTTCACCCAAAGAGGTGAAACTTTGACGCTATGACCCTCCAGCTCACCGATCGCCAGCAGGAAATTCTCGCCGCCGTGCGGGCCGGACTGGCCGCTGGCGGGGCACCGACGTTGGAAGAGCTGTGCGCCACGGTTGGCATCCGCCAGCCCAGTGCGGTGCTCAAGCATCTGCGTTCCCTCGCCGCGAAGGGATACTTGGTGCTCGAACCCAGTCGGCATCGAGGCATCCGGCTGGCGCAGCCGGCTGAACCGCTACCTGGCCCTGTACTAGCCCTGCCGCTGGTCGGCCGCGTGGCCGCTGGTGAGCCGATCACGGCTGAGACTAACACCGAGCGCACGGTGCATGTCTCCGCCGACCTGTTCAGGCTGAAACCTGATTACCTGCTGCGAGTGCATGGCGACTCGATGCTCGAAGAGGGGATCTTCGATGGTGACCTTGTCGGCGTCTATGCCACGCCGAGCGCGCGGCATGGCGAGATAGTGGTGGCGCGGGTTGGTGGCGATGCGTTCACGATCAAGCGACTGCACCACCGCGGCGGGTCCATCCGCCTGCTACCGGCGAATGCCCGGTATGCGCCGATTGATCCGGACCCGACCGAGGATTTCGCGATCGAGGGACTGTTCGCCGGTTTGATCCGAGGCGCCTGATGGCGGTGTTCCGATGGCTGTCACTGCTCTCCAACTTCGCGAAGTGTTTCGCGCCGGCCGATCCATCGGCGGCGACCTTGCCGGCGTCACGCCGTCGGCCTACACCGTCCTGGACTCACATCTCCCTGGTGGCGGTTGGCCGCGCGGTGCCGTCACGGAGCTGCAGCTCCGCCAGCACGGCATCGGCGAGATCCGGCTGATCGCGCCGGCCCTTGCCTGCGTGGAGGGGGTGATTGCGTTCGTCGATCCGCCGGCCGATCCCTGTCTGGCTGCGCTTTCCCGGTTCGCCATCGATTCCGATCGACTGCTGGTCGTGCGTCCCACGTCTCCTCAGGACCGACAGTGGGCAGCGGAACAATTGCTGGGCGTGGCCGGTGCCGTACTGCTGTGGGAGTCCGCGCCAACCCAGGACCGGCCGATCCGGCGGTTGCAGGTTGCGGCCGCCCATGGTCGATCGCTCTGCTTCGTGCTGGCACCGCCCGGTGCCCACCCCATCGCTGCGCCATTGCGCCTGGGGCTGACACCGGAAGCTGGCCGGCTGCGGGTCAATATTCTCAAACGCCGTGGTGCCTCTGGCGCCGTACTTCACCTGGATATTGATCGTGACCTGGATAGCGCTTCACTTCCCGCTGCTCGCCCTTGAGGCGCGGCCGGGCAGGGAAGCCGAACCGCGTGTCGTCGTCGAGAACCGAATCGTCGTGCTGGCCAGCGCGGCGGCGCAGGCGGGCGGGATACGTTCGGGAATGTCGCTGGCCACTGCACGAGCACTGGTGCCTTTGCTCGACGTGATCGACCACAGCGTCGTGCAGGTCGACCAGCTGCTCGTGGAACTGGCACCCCGTCTGGCCACAGTGACTTCGCAGGTGGTTTTGAGCCCCGACATCCCGGCGCTGGTCGGGGAGGTCGGAGCCAGTGAGCGTCTGTTCGGCGGCGTGGTCGGCGTGCGGGAGGCGGTGGCGCGCGCCTTTGCCGATACTGCGATCACCTGGCACGAGGCGGTGGCACCAACGCCAATGGCGGCGGAAGTTTTTGCTGTGGCGGCACCGGGCGCGCTGGTGAGCGGGCGGGAGCGTCTGCACGAACTGCTGGGGCACCTGCCTGTGGAAGCGTTGCCGTTGCCGGTGAGCGTGGTTACCGCGCTTCAGCGCATGGGCGTACGGCGAGCCGGTGAGGTGTTCGCTCTGCCGCGGGCAGGCTTGGCTCGGCGATTCGGCAACTCAGTTCTGGTACTGCTCGACCAACTGCAGGGCGACCGGGCGGATCCACGTGCCGCATGGCAAGCACCGGTGGAGTTTGAGCGGCACGTCGCATGGGACTTCGCGGCACCTACAGCAGAGAGCCTGATGTTCCCCTTGCGCCGGTTGCTCGGCGACCTGTCGGCGCACGTGGGTATGCTCGGGCTGCGCGCGACCACTTGGGCGCTGGTGCTGTCCCACGAGAACGCGCCGCCGACGGTGCTTGAGATCGGATCTGCAGTGGGTGCCGCGGATGCGGACGCACTGCTGCTCCTGACGCAAGAGCGACTGCTACGCACGTCGTGGGCTGGGCCAGTACGTGGCGTATCCCTGCGTTTGGTGTCGACGCGTGCGGCTTCGGCGGCGTCGCGGACGTTGTTCCCTGGGCCGGAGGACGCCGCCGAGCGCGCCGACGCGCTGATCGAGAGGTTGAGGGCTCGATTGGGCGATGGGGCCGTGCACGGCATGAGTGTCGTCGCCGACCCGCGTCCGGAGCGTGCTCAGCGGCGAGGAGGTGCCGGTGCGACCCGCGTCGTGGCTGCACCTGCGCCGCGCCGGCCGGTTTGGCTGCTGGCGGTACCACGACCATGGCATGCGGGCGCCGACCAGATACTGGCCGGGCCCGAGCGCATCGAGGGCGGCTGGTGGGACGGTCCCGATGCCCGCCGAGACTACTTCCGGGCTGTTGGGGCCGCCGGTGAGACGGTCTGGGTGTACCAGGATCTGCGCACCGGCGACTGGTTCCTCCACGGCCTGTTCGGATGAGTGCCGTGACTTGCTGGCGGCTACCGGAACGATGCCACGCTGGATACCGGGGGGAACACGACTGTGTTCCGCGAGGGCGAGTAGCGCGCGCCGTGCCGTGCAGCTGCATCGAGACGATCGCGTTCCCAGCCGTCCCGCATGAGTTGAGCCATCACATCGGGAGTGAGTGGAACCGCGTCGGTTTGGTCGATGACCTGCAGGATGGATTCCTCGGCTGGCTGTGCCGGAAGGAGATAGGCCCTCAGTGCGTCGGTCGGGTAGCCCCCGATCGCGCGTCGGCCGATCGCCGGATGTTCGGTGGCCACTTCGAAGAACGCACCGCGCAGCTCGTAGTGTCCGTCCCAGCCAATGACCAGGTGATGAGCGTCTTCCTCGATCTCCTGCGAGAGCCGTTCTCCACGCCAAACGAGGCAACACGCTTGATGTTGGATCGGATCGAGGAGCCAGGCATCACCTATGCCTGTGGAGAAGGCAAGGAAGGGTTGCGACGTCGACGCCTCGCTGCCAGTGCCGATCAGGATGACCTCTCCATTGAGCTCCGCGCGCACGACCTGATCGATGGTGCCTGCCAGGGATCGGTCTTGGCCAATGCCTTCGGTCTCGCGGAAGCACAACGTGACGTGATGCCAGTGCTCATAGCCGGCCATACGTGCCGCGCGGTCGAGGAGTTTGGCATATTGGCCACCCCCGTTGCGCTGCAACGCCTTGGCTTTCTTCTTGAGGGTGTCGACCTTCGAAGCGGTCGTAGGGATAAAACGCATGAGGACTCTCCGCTGATGACGGACGCCAGGTGCTCACGGCCCAGTTCCGCCAACAGGGGGGAATCAGGAGTATTCAGTTGGACGCCGTCCCCGCGCAGGGGTGTGCCTTCGGTGAGCAGCAGGCGCCGGCAAGCGCCGGCAAGGATGCTACCACATGGCCAGCATCTGGGAGGGGGCCGTCGGCGTCACGGTGACCACCAGCCGCTCGGTGGGGAGCGATGCTGATGGACTACACCGAGTTGCACTGTCTCTCGAATCTCTCCTTCCTTCATGGCGTATCCAGTGCGCGGGAGCTGTTCGCGCGTGCCAAGGCGCTGGGTTATACCGCGCTGGCCATGACCGATG
The DNA here is from genome assembly GCF_018101315.1 of Rhodanobacter sp. B2A1Ga4. Classification (NCBI taxonomy): domain Bacteria; kingdom Pseudomonadati; phylum Pseudomonadota; class Gammaproteobacteria; order Lysobacterales; family Rhodanobacteraceae; genus Rhodanobacter; species Rhodanobacter sp. B2A1Ga4. The sequence goes on from NZ_JADBJR010000004.1 coordinate 149,529, forward strand.
AATGCAGTTTCGCCGGGATCGTCCGCGCTTTGGAGGCCTCGCGTGCGACCGAGCTGCCTCTGATTGTCGGCACGGAGATCCGGTTGGACGACGGCGCGCGCATCGTGCTGCTGGCCACCGACGCCCGGGCCTATGCGGCCTTGTGCCGACTGATCACCGTGGCGCGATCGCGTGCGCCCAAGGGCAGCTACCGGGCGTCGTGGTCGGATCTGCCGGCGGAAGATACGGGCGTGCTGGCGCTGCTGGTGGTGACCGACAAGCTCGGCCACGTGGCGGCAGCCGCCGACCGGTGGGCGGGGCAGCTCGCCACGTCCCATCCGGACTCGGCATGGATCGCCGTGGAGCTCCACCGTGGTGACGACGATGCGAGGACATTGGCGGCTCTGCAGGACCTCGGTTACCGGCACGGGCTGCGCTGCGTAGCCACCGGTGACGTGCATATGCACGCGCGCGGGCGGCGGGCGCTGCAGGACACAGTTACAGCCATTCGGATGGGGCAGACCCTCGCGGGTGCCGCCGGCGAGCTCTATCCCAATGGGGAGCGTCATCTGCGCACGCTGGACGAGTTGAGTGGAATCTACCCGGTAGAGCTGCTGGCTGAGACCGCAAACATCGCCGCACGCTGCACGTTCGATCTCAGCACGCTGGGGTATCGACACCCGCACGACGTAGTGCCGCTGGGCCAGTCCCCCACCGACTGGCTCGCCCACCTTGTGGCAGAGGGCGCGCGCCGACGGTGGCCGGCCGGCACGCCGATGGCGATCGCCGCGCAGATCGCGCGCGAGCTGGCGTTGATTGCCGAGCTGGGCTACGAGGCCTTCTTTCTCACTGTCCATGATCTGGTTCGGTTTGCCCGATCGCGGAATATCCTCTGCCAGGGCCGTGGCTCGGCAGCCAATTCCGTCGTTTGCTACGTGCTGGGTATCACCGCCGTGGATCCGGAGCATGGCAACCTTCTGTTCGAGCGATTCCTGTCGCGTGAGCGCGACGAACCTCCTGACATCGACGTGGACTTCGAGCACGAACGACGTGAGGAGGTCATCCAGTACATCTATGCGAGGTATGGGCGCGATCGTGCTGCACTGGCCGCCACACTGATCACCTACAGGCCGCGTAGTGCCGTGCGCGACGTCGGCCGAGCGTTGGGACTCGATTTGGAGCTGGTAGGGCGGCTTGCGCAGCTCGCCGGCCACGAGGTCAGCGAGCTTCCCGCGCGCTGGACGGAAGCGGGCATCGATCCTTCGACGCCCGAGCTACATCGACTGCTCGCGTTGGTTGGCCAGATCGTCGGTATACCGCGGCACCTCTCCCAGCACGTCGGCGGCTTCGTGATCAGTGCGTCGCCGCTCGACAATCTGGTACCGGTCGAGCCGGCAAGCATGGAGGGGCGAACAGTGATCCAGTGGGACAAGGACGACCTTGAGACGATGGGCTTGCTCAAGGTCGACGTGCTGGCCTTGGGCATGTTGTCGGCGATCCGGCGCACGTTCGACCTGCTGCGCGCGCACCGGGGCGAGGATCTCGACCTCGCGGCGATCCCGTCCGATGACCCAGCTACGTACGCGATGCTGCGTCGCGCGGATACGGTTGGTGTGTTCCAGGTGGAGTCGCGTGCGCAGATGAGCATGCTGCCGCGTCTGAGACCCACCTGTTTCTACGACCTGGTGGTGTGCACGGCGATCATTCGGCCAGGCCCGATCCAGGGCGGCATGGTCCACCCGTATCTGCGTCGCCGGCAGGGCAGGGAGAAGGCGACGTATCCGTCGCCGGCAGTGCAAGGTGTGCTCGAGCGCACGCTGGGTGTGCCGATCTTCCAGGAGCAGGTGATGCAGATGGCGGTGGTCGCCGCTGGATTCACGCCTGGCGAGGCCGATCAGCTTCGCCGATCGATGGGTGCGTGGGAGCGCCATGGAACGCTGGACCATTTCCGCACACGGCTACTCGCAGGGATGAACGAACGAGGCTATTCGCCTGCCTATGCAGAGCAGGTGTTCTCGATGATCCGAGGCTTCGGCGCTTACGGTTTCCCTGAGTCCCACGCCGCGAGTTTTGCACTACTCGCCTACGCATCGGCGTGGCTCAAGGCTCACCGGCCGGCAGCTTTTCTCACGGCCCTGCTCAACGCACAACCGATGGGCTTCTACACCCCCGACCAGTTGCTCCAGGACGCGCGCCGCCACGGCATTGAGATTCGTCCGCCGGACGTTCGCTTGTCTGGTTGGGATGCACATCTTGAAGGCAAGGGCTTCAGCTCGCTGCGTCCCGACGATGCGGTTGACCGGCAGGCGGTGCGGTTGGGTCTGCGCGCGATCGTTGGCCTACGTCGCGATAGCGTGACTCGCCTGATACGCGCCCGGGAGGAAGCGCAATTTCGCGATGTCGCGGATATGGCATCCCGTGCCGCGCTAGACCAACGTGACCTGCCGCTACTGGCCGACGCCGGCGCGCTGGAGTCGCTTGCTGGCCACCGGCACATCGCCCGCTGGGTGGCCACCGGCATCGAGGCGACCCTGCCACTGTTCGGCACGGTTGCAGAACCGGTGCCGACGTTGAAGGCACCGGAGCACCACGAACTGCTGATGAGCGACTTCTCGACCATGGGCTTGTCGACAGTGGGCCATCCCATGGGCCTGCATCGACGCGCCTTCGAGATGGCCGGTCTGACCACGCTGGCTGACGCTGCCAGGCTCGCACACCGCACACGTGTCCGTGTCGCGGGTCTGATCGGTATGCGCCAGCAGCCACCGGCAGCGAAAGGGACGGTATTCCTGACGATTGAGGATGAGACGGCCTGGTTGAATGTCGTCCTGTGGCCTGATGTGGCCGAACTGCATCGGGTGGTGTTGCGATCAGCGCCCGTCGTCGTGGTCGACGGGCGCATCGAGCGGGTGGATGGGGTCGTCCATCTTATTGCTGCTGCAGTTACCCCTGCGGTTTCTCGGACAGGGTGACCGTGAGTGAGCAGCCAGGGATGGGACCCTGGTAGCCTCCGTCATTGACGCCGGAGGTGCTGAAGAGCGTCGTGGGCTTACCCAGGGCGACCTTGCCCATCGGCGCTGACTCGCAATGCGAGGTGGCAGGAAGCCTCAACTTCTTTCCACCGGACTTGACCGTGGCTTCCGGTCCCTTGGTCGTTATCCAGGCATCCACACGCACCCCGACATACCCGTCAGGCATCCAGAAAGGCGTGAGTTTGAGTCGGTAGCTGATGTTTGCGTCGTTCAAACCCGTTCCCTGCAGGGTAGACATCTGTCGGCCCACCATGTCGATGGTCTGATTGGCTGCCACGGTGTTACCGCTCGTCAGCTGGATATGGGCGCTGTACTGCGGCGGTGCTGCCGGCGCGGTGCCTTGTGCGGAGACAGCGCCTGTGACCAGAAGACCGAAGAGAACAGAAATGAATCGCATAGAAAACGTCTCCCTGAGACTGAGGTTTCCCCACGAATCCCCTCGCTCAATCAACACGTTGCGTGCGGATTGAAGGAACAGTGCGCGCATGAAGCGGTCATTCCCCACGGGTTACGAAGCCAGAGGAGACCACCCCATGCGCGCGACCGAAGTATTGCAAAACTGCCTGGGTGACGCACTCGGATCGATGCATGCGCTGCGTAGTCGCGCGTTGCTGAACGCCGTAGAAGCCACGGTTCACGGCCGACGTTTGACGCTGATTGACTTGGCACGCGCATGGCAAGGCGCCGAGCGTATTCGCGCTCCGCTGAAGGCATTGGACAGGCTGCTGGGGAACACGCATCTGCATGCTGAGCGCGAGCATATTTACAGTGCGATGACGCGCTGGCTGGTGCGCAGCAAGCAACCTGTGATCGTGGTCGACTGGTCAGATCTAAAGGCCGACCGCAGCTGGCATCTGTTGCGAGCAGCCATACCTGTGGGAGGTCGCACGCTCCCCATTCTGGATATGGTGTTTCCCGCCAGCGAGCAGGGCTCGCCGAAGGCCGAGAAGCACTTTCTGCAACGGCTGGCATGCGTGCTCCCGGACGGCGCCAGCCCGATTCTGGTGACCGATGCCGGCTTCCGGGGACCATGGTTCCGAGCCGTCGAGGCGATGGGTTGGCAATGGCTGGGCCGCTTGCGCAACACCACCTATCTGCGACCTGTTGCGCTGCCAAACAGGCCGGCACCGTGGGAGTCCTGCAAGGCGATGTATCAACGCGCCAAACAAACACCGCAGGATCTTGGACAAATGGAAGTGGCGCGCAGCAAGCCGTTGACCGCGCACGTCGTGCTACATGCCAAGCCCGCTCGCGGGCGTAAACACCGCACCCGACAAGGCTTGCCAGCGCGTGGCTCCTACAGTCGCAACCATGCAAAACGCGAGCGAGAGCCATGGCTACTGATGGCGTCGCCAAGCCTTAGGCTCAGCGCGCGCCAGTTGGTGGCGCTATACGCTCGGCGCATGCAAATCGAGCTGTCGTTTCGTGACCTAAAATCGCATCGTTACGGACAAGCCTTCGAAGACAGTCTCACCCGCAAAGGTCCGCGCATCGCGGTTCTGCTCCTGCTCAGCGCGTTGGCTAGCTTTGCCACATGGTTGGTCGGCATGGCATGCGAGGCGACTGGCGTCGATCAGTGGCTCGCGCCGTTTCGATCCAAGCGCCGTCTGTACTCCATCATGCGACTGGGACGTGAAGCCTTGGTCCGGCGATGGCTACATGTCCCACTCAGTCGAGTGGTGGATCAATTGCGCAAGCCTTCGTCAGCCATGCTCGATCAGATGAGCATTCCCGCATGAATACGTGGGGAAACCTCAGTCCCTGAGAGTGGAATCGCTAGACGGGAACCGCCGGGCTTTATCCCCCAGTTCCCGCAACTCGTTGGTAGAGAAATAATGGCATAGGTCGTGCGACTAGCAGTGGCCGCTGGCCGACCAAGATTACGGAATCTTGCCCTTGCAGTTCGCCAGCACGTGGGCGGGCATGTCTGTTTGACGTGGGTAGCCTTTTTCGACGTAGCTGCGGCGCGTGTCGATGACGTTGGCCGCTATGGTGAGGCAACGCCCCTTGATGTTCTCGCTGATTCCGTCGACGGTGAGCAGACCGGCGATCTGGGTCTCGTAGGTGTATCCGGTGAATGAGCAAGGGAACGCGTCATTCGTTGGCTTGCTGTCGTCCAACATTTTTGCGCTACGCAGCTCACTGCAAGCTTGGTCGAGAAGGATGATGTGCTCGGCGTACCCGTCGCCGAATTTCGGGACTGCGACCATCGAGTGAATCTGGAGAAATGCGCCAAGCATGAGTATCGTCAAGCCGACGAACTGCCAACGCATACGTGAGCTGTTTTGATTCAATGCCATCGCGTGCGTTTCCTTCGACGGGGTCATAATTCCGCGTCACTTAGAAGGGCTGAACCATCGTTGCCAATGGTATCCGGAAGAAGCCAAGCTGCCCGCGGAGCGGGATAAATGCTGGCGCAGGACGTCCCTCGGCCAACTGAAACCCGAAGGGTCCGCTGAACCATGGACTGGGCGAGGAGTCGACACAGTCGACAATGCGCGCGGCCCCGACGATACCGCCGAGGTCGAATTTGTCGGGTAAGGGGATATCGGGAAACCGTGACCTGACGTACGCCAGATCGTCCTTCTGCTCTCGACCCCAGCGCTTACCTGCATGGATGAGGAAGTCACCGCGCTGACGTGTCCGCCAGCGGCGATTTTCGATGTCCTTATAGCCGTGAACGATAAGCCACGCCCAAGGTTGCAGGATTGAAAGCACGAGCATGGAGGTGTCCGTAGGGAGATGGTGAAATGGTGAGACAGGCATCGGCACTACCAGTCCGAACTGCCCGAGGGATCGTCGCACCCGCTACTGCAATCATCGCCGCTGGACGCATTCCCGCCGGCATCGCAGGGTTCTTCATTGGATGGCGACGCATCCTGGTCGCAGTTGAGTTCGTCTGCCACAAGGTCACCGACCAGGGCACCGGTGAGTGACCCGCCTACTGCCGCACCCATCAGCACGCTCCCCGTGGCTTCCGATACCAGCATGCTGGTTGCAAAGTCGCCAAAATCATCGGAGGCATGAGCATTTTCTGTTGCGGAACCACCATTGGATCTGACCGGCGTCGGGCGACCCGCGGAAGCGACCGGCCTGACGTGCGGCACAGTCTTGGCGTGGAACGGTAGAACGACGGCGGTATTCGCCGTGCGCGTTGGGGGGACTTCTGCGCTGGAAGGACGGTCGGAGGTGCTGGATTGCAGTGCGTTGGCAGCAGATGACCAACAGGCCAGTAGTGCCCGACCGCCAAACCACCCAAGGCCTACGACGGCGAGTGCGGTGACAGAACCAGTCAGCACGTTCACCAAGTCATCGGATGGGTGCGCAGGTGCGGCCACTAGCCAAATGAGTACTCCTACGCAGGTTGCGGCGACAAACAGGTCGAGCCACAGGACGGTGGAAGGCGTGTGAGCGCGCTGCGAGAATGGTGTGGCCATGGGAAATCCTCCTTGATGTGGCTACGTCAAATGTACGGTTTTGCAGCCGGATAACCGTTGTGCGTCTGACCGTCGAGCTCGCGCGTGGATAGAAATACCACGTTGCGGGGACGTCCAAAGCGGGGAAATTCCCTCTCTATCGGGGTGTTTTCGCGCCCTTCCACGGTTCCTTCGGTGCCACGATAGTTCAGCGGAACTCGACGGTTCTTTTGGTGGCCGCCGTGAGCAATAAGCTCTCTTGGACATCCCCGGTCGGTGCGTAGCATCAGCAGAGGGACCCGATACTGATACGGACTTCAGGAAATGATTGACACCACCAAGACCGCGCGCACTCTCACTGCCGAGCAGATGGCGGTAGTCAACCATGAGGGTGGCCATGCTCTGGTGGAGGCGGTACCCGGTTCGGGAAAGACCACCGTCCTGGTAGCACGTCTGCGAAGGTTGATCCGCATCGGTCGCGATCCAACCACCATCCTGGCCGTCATGTTCAATAAAGATGCGCAGCTAGGGTTCGTGGCGCGGCTTCGTCGCGTCTGTGGAGAGAAAGATCTGCCCGAAGTACGCACGTTCAACTCTGTCGGAAATGCGATCCTGAAGAGGCTGGTGTCGATGGGTCGGCTTGACGCCTGGCAGCTGAAGCAGGGAAAGAACCTCGAGAGGTTGGCGCGCAACAGTCTCAAAGCCGCGTGGCTGAGTGTCCATGGTCAGGGCTCACAGCCATCCAAGGAACAGTTCCAGGAGTTCCTGCAGTTCATCACGCTGGTTAAGTCGAGCCTGTCTTCGGCAGAAGAGGTTTGGAGGGCGGGAACGTATGCGGTCGCTTGCCGACCGTACGTGCAGGCGTTCGCAAATTTTCTCAAGGAGCAGGACCTTCAGAAGATCATGTTCTTCGACGACCAGATCTATCGTCCGATGGTCGCACTCACGCAAGATCCAGATCTCTGGCAGTACTTCGAAAACCGATATGACGAAATTCTTATCGATGAGCTGCAAGACATCAACGATGTCTGCTTCTTCATGATGCGTGGCCTCGCCGGTAGTCGGGGTAGGGTTCTCGGCTGCGGCGACCCCAATCAGGCGATCTACTCCTGGAGAGGCTCAAGAGTAGCCATCCAAACAGAGGAATTCGCCAATGCGTTCTCGCCGTGCAAACACTTCCCGCTCAGCTACACGTTTCGGTTGGGGAGAGAACTCGCCCTGGTCGCAAATCACCTGATCGTCCACAACCACGAGCGTGGACGCTCGATGATGATTGCTGCTGATGGAAATCCCGAAACTACCGTGGAGACCATTGAGGTCAAGGCGAAGCAGGCGAGCGGGATTGTGGACTTAGTCACCCCGCGCTGGAAGAACGGCACGTTGCGCGACGCGGCAGTGCTCGGGCGCAATTTCAGCCATTTGGTGCCGTACGAAATCGAGCTCGCAGAAGCCGGTATTCCGTACCATGTCTATGGCCGCGTGGGGCTGCTATTCCTTCCCGAGGTCGCGTCACTGGTGTGCGCCGTGTCCCTCGTTGCCGACTACTGGATCATTCCCCCGGACGAGCGTTTCACGTTCCTCTTCAGTCTTCTCACGACACCGACAACCTTTGTCGAGAATCATGTGTTGGAGAGGATTGCGGAGGCTATGGAGCCGGCCACTACAGGTCCGGCTCGCATGGGTTTGCACGCCATCATCTTGGAAGCGGCGGCGCAGGTTCGGAAGAGTCGGTCCAGCGCTGCGACCAACCTGGAGCAGCGCGCCGATGCGGTTCGACTTCTGACGAGTGGTGCGCTGACCGATAAGCCAGCGGGCACCATTGTTCAGGCGTACATCCGAATGACGGGTATGCGCGAAACGATCCAGCGAAGCGCAGCGACGCCGGAGCAGGCGAACGAGATGCTTGGCACGCTGGACGCATTCGTGCGGCTGGCCGAGCGCTCCGGCACAGCGCGCCAGTTCCTGGACGTCCTGAGTCCGCTGGTAGCCCAGAAAGAGGACAAGCCGCCTGAAGGCGATCACCTGCGGCTGACCACTCTCCATCGCTCGAAGGGACTGGAGTGGCCGCTGGTCGCCGTGGTCGGGTTGGCACGTGGAGTATTCCCCGATGGCAACGTCGACACCCTCGAGGAAGATCGGCGGCTGGCGTATGTGGGTTTCACGCGCGCCATCAAGCAGCTTGTGCTGTTCCACCCGGAGGACAGCCTTCTCGCGCGGCTTCGCACGGAACTCGACCTGGTGCCGAGGGGACATGGCAATGCCAGTCCGTTCCTGTACGAGGCTGAACTTGGACTGTCGCGAGCCCTGCACCATGCGATCAAGCAGGAAGCGCCGGTTTCCGTACCCGCCAGGCGGGCGGACGTGGCTGACCGATACCTGGAGCTCGCTGGTGCCACCCATGTTTCAGTCACCCTGTCCGCCGAAGCCGCCGCGGAAGCTGCGCGACGCGCGGCGATCAAGGTATCCGGAGCGTCCATCCCGAGGGGCTTCAGGCTGGCGGTGGGTAGCCAGGTCATGCACCGCTCCTACGGATTGTGTCGGGTGGTGACCGAGTTCCACGCGCCGATCTACCAAGTCGTCAACGTCGACACAGGCGTCCCCTTCAGCGCCGTGCTTGACCAGGAAAACGGTTGGCACCTCTATGGCGATGCGGCTCAAGCCATGTCCGGCGGTGTTGAAAGTCAGTCGCAGGATACGCGACGCGAGGGTAGTAGCCTGCCTTCCGCGAGTGGTGCCCGCTGACGTTCGGTGATCGTCGAAACCACGGTTTGGACGTCGGGCTGACGGGTGCTATTCCTGAGGTATGCCCCTGACTCGGTGGCCATCGGATTTAGGAAGACGCCATGGAACTCTCGCTCGACACTTTCAACACCGCGCTCGCCGGGATCAAGTGCCCCATGGTGCTGGATCACAAGGCGCTCGAAACCGTGATCGCACGCAAGGGGATGGGTACGGTACTCAGGGCCATCGATGAAGCGGCGGCCGACAACGCCGCTGCCATCGTTGCGCTACGCAATTACGGACAGGTGGCTGGGTTCCTAGCGCAGCTTACGCGGTGCGGCCTCCGGGGCACTACGTACGATCAGGGCGCAAGCGTCCTTCGTGCGCAGGGTCTGGACGCCGTGCGCACCGTGGTGAGCGGCGCGCTCCGCGGCGACGCCCTGCATCGGCGCCAGTTAAGTCAATGGCTGTGCGATGCCGCTGACCAGGAATCGGGACAGGGCGCGGCCGGAGTCGAAACCGCGCCAGCTCCGGTACCAGCAGCAGCGACTGCCGCGTCGAGCCCGAGGCCGCGTTCTGCAGGTCAAGTGGAAAGGGCAGGCGCCACTCCGATCAACCCGACTGTCGCGTCCCAGCAGGGGGCGGTGCCCCCTCGTCATGGAACCCAACCGGTGTCCGTGGCGCGCAACAGTATGCCGCCTCCCAACGCCCACCAGAACCAGCGCCGCGATGCGGAACCGCCGCGAGGATCTGACTTCGGTCGCCATTCCGACGAGCCCCCGATGCGCGACAACGTCCACCGCATTTACCGCGACGACCGTGACGAGCCACGGAGTCGGTCCGGCGGTGAGGGCGACGATGCTCCCCAACGGACGTCTGCGCCGCGCGGGAACAGTGAATCCGGGACGCGGCAATACCTGCAGGCCAAGGCGCATGGTGGCCGCGCGGCACTTACGTTCGACGCGACGACCAACCGCCATGACGAACCGACCGTCTGCGTCGAAGCAGCCGAGGGCTCCAACAAAGTCTACGACTGGAAGAACAAGTTGCGATTCCAGCTCACCCGCAACGAATTCGAGCTGATGACCTCGCTGCTGTATCACGACCTGGAGGGCGTGCGATTCTCGAACCACGACGACAAGTGGCTCAGCGCCGACTGGCAGACGGGGCAGTACGCCGGCACGATCAAGTTCACGTTGGGCAAGGGAAAGGCGAACGAGTTCGCGCCGCGCACCTGCCAGGTCGACGAGAATTCCATCGGCGAGGTACTGGACGTGTTCCTGAAGCAGATGGCGTTGCTTCGAGGGTGCCGAGAGGACGAGGTGCGAGGACGCTGCATTGTCACGACCCGGATGCATCTCGCTAAGCAGCAGGCGCGAGGCAACCGCCAGCAGCAGGGCCAGTCGACGGGTGGTGGCCAGCAGCGTAGTTACGGTTAACATCGAGTAGCCCGGCGCAGGATGCCCGGGCAGTCATGGGTAAAGGAGGCAATGAATGCTCACCGCAGTGAAGATCACCACCGAGCTCCCGACGGCTCAAGGCAGAGCACTACTGAGCCGCGCAGCGGCACTGGCGCAGGCGCTCGTGGAGATCCTCGTACACGACAAGCCGGTACCCTTCAACATCGGGTTCGTGCTTGGCGTCGTACCGGATGGCCAGGACCGCTTCTACCAGCACAGTGGCGATCGCTCCCTCGAGTCCCTGGTGGAGTTGCTGGAGCAGGCGGGAGCGACGGCGATCGTGATCGTCAGCGCAAGCTACATCACGGTTGGACCGCGCGGAGGCGATACCAAAAGTGATCAGCCGTACTTGTGCCTCCATCTGGCTGAGGCTGACGGAATCCACGCCGTCGACTACGTAGCCATCGTCGCTCGCAAGGAGGGATTCACCGTGGGTGAAACCATCACGGTCAATGCGGCCAACACGGTCGGCCTCCCGTACCGGGCACCACGGTTGAGTCGGCCGACGGAAGAAGCCGTACGGCGGCATCGCTTGCACTAAATTTCGGTGATGCAGCCGACCCGTAAACCACACGACGGCCGTCAAACAGAGAGGGGAACGAGGATGTCCGACTCCATGGGGCATTACGCCGCTGCCGCCCGACAGGACGGCATCGACATTTTGCGCATGGTCGATGAAGACGTGGGCCTCCCGCGCGCCAGGAAATCGTGGCAGTCCTACTCTGTCGACCTGATCTTGGAACTGGAGACGGTCTGGTGCGGGCCCATTGCTGCTTTCCTGAAACTCACGCCGTCTCGTCGCCCTGGGTATCTACGCAAACAGCCAGTGTTTGTGGACGACGACCAGCGGACGGCCTTCCTGGTACTTTGCGCCTTGACGGCACTACGTGCGGCGGCATTCTTGGATCTGCGTGATCGCTACAGCCACGCGCTCCATCCTGGCGGTGCCTATCGGAAGGTGACCGCCGACGTCGCGGAAATGCTGACGAAGGTGGATGATCTGTTCGACACTTCGTGGCCGACTGAACGACTGTGGGGTACCGGGCTAGAGGATGGATCTGATGATGAGTCGGAGTGACGCTGCTGTTCGTGGTGATTTGAATGGAGGTCAATTTCTGTCATGACGCTCAGATTCAACTTCTGGTGTCCGCCTGGCAACGATGCGCGCGGTCGCATCTACATCCAAGGACTACCTTGCGCGGCGAAGGTCTGGTTGCAGCGCGGGCGTAACGACAGGCTACAGGTCGCTTCCGACGACATGAGCGAAGTGCCTGACGATGTCATGGAGGTCATCCTGAAGGATCTGTTTGAGTCGGGCCTGCTGTCCGGGTCAGACAAGGATCCGTCGTTCGATGCGATCGCAATTGCGGCGCGTAGCGCGGCAAAAGGTCGTCCGAATCCCGGGAGGCCGGCATCCGGGTCGTTCCCTGTGCGTCCCGCAGAGGCCGCCGCGTCTCACGGTCTCGACATCACCTCGATCGCGAATATTACGCAGCCGATCCACATTCAGGTCGACCATCGCGAGCCGCCACAGATCGTCGAACTTCTGAGGCATGCCCCCAACACGACCGTGGAGGTCTGCGCGCTGGAGCTTGGCGACTACCTCATCGACGGCAGGATTCTGGTCGAGCGCAAATCCGTGGCCGACTTTGAGGCCAGCGTAATCGATGAGGACAAGCGACTGTTCAACCAGTCCGAACGCATGAAGCACCAGCCCGAGATGTTGGTTGTTCTAATCCTTGAGGGCGACGTATTTGGCCGCCGGCAGCGCATGTCCGTGGCGCAGACGTCCGGCGCAATTTCATTCCTGGGGATGATCCAAGGCATGAACGTGATCAACTCGTTGGACTCGACCCACACCGCGTATCTCCTCGTGAAGATGGGGCAGCATGCCGGCAGCGGACTCGGCTACGAGCTAGGCTTGCGGTCAAGGAAGCCGAAGGCGCTGCTGTCGGCTCGCAGCTACGTGTTGGAGGGCGTGCCGGGTGTCTCGGCCGGACTGGCGAAGGCACTGCTGGCGCATTTCGGATCGATCGCCGCCATTTCCGCTTCTTCGGTCGATGACCTGATGGCTGTTCCGGGGATCGGACAGAAGCGCGCTGCGCAGATCCAGGAAGTCTTGGCCGGCACAAAGGCGTAGCGCTGGTGTGCGGCGCGGCTGTGGACGGAGCCCTGTGCCGTTGACTGATTTGGTGGCACCATCGGCGCGAAGCGCACGCAACAGAGGATGCAGATATGGCGGATGAAATGACGGTCGATGTCAAAGGCCTCACGAAGGCCCTTGTGGTCGCCGACGGATTGTTCAAACGGACTGGGCGGACTGGGACGTTCCGCTCACGCGCAAAAATCGCTGCGCTCTTATACGGCCCCATCGTCGCTGGTGAGGACATCAACACGATGATGCGCGAGATCCTCAGCGAGGAGGAAGACGCCGCCGAGCCAGCTGGGTCTTGGTGGGCCTTCTGGCACCGGCGGAAGCGGGCAGCAAACGCGTAGGTCGGCCCGGGGGTACTTTGAATCGGATGTGCGCCTACCGAGCTTGCTCGCTGCGGGGTGTCAACGCGATACTTCTGATGTCCATCTGGGATTCACTGAATGACGATCGCTGAAGTATGTGTTCTTGTGTCCTGCTTGCTTCCCTTCGCGTGCGCTGTCCTGGCCAAGTCGAAGGGGTTCGGTAGACCACGTCACGACGGTGGATTTGATAACGACAATCCTCGGCAGTGGTTGGCTGGTCTGTCGGGTTGGCATGCTCGGGCGCATGCGGCCCAACAGAATAGTTTCGAGGCGTTACCCATCTTTATCGCCGGCGTGCTCATCGCCGAGCGTCTGGGTGCTGCGCAGGTGCATGTTGATGGTCTGGCGCTGCTTTTTGTTGCAGCACGGATCGGATTCATCGGAACCTATCTTGCCAACTGGGCGACCGTGCGTTCCCTCGTGTGGCTGGTTGGACTCGGTGCTGCGGTCGCACTGTACTTTGCATAAAGTTACACCGCCGCAGCACGGCGCCGTCTGCAGATGCAAGCGGTCGATCGTAACGGGCCATAGACACATACCCGGAAAATAGCTCGCTAACCGCCGTTTTTCGGTTCCTAGGTGCACCCATCGGTCGCCTATAGTGAACACGAGCGACGGACGCCGATGTCCCCAGCATGGAATGAACAGGGACCAATCATGCACATCACCGCGTCGGCACAGGGGCCGCAACTCGGGACGACGGAAGCACCACAGTCGGAGCCGGAAAGCCCAGCACAACTGGCCTTGGCTGCCGCAGAGCGTGCCAAAGACGCGGCGGCACGCGCCGTACGTGCTACTGCAGAAGCTGCAGAGGCCGAAAGCATCGCGCGCGAGGCTGCTGAGCTCGCGACAACGACGAAGGTCACCGTGTTGGTCGGAGAGGCTGCGAGCCTGTTGCGCGACCTGGACACCGCCTACCAATCGATTCTGGACCAGCTTGAGCAGCAGACGACGGGCGTCGTGAGCATCAACTCCAATCTGCAGAAGGTGCTTAACGCCGGCACGGACACCCCTGTCATCAACTACCAGCCCGACCGTGCGCTGTCTCCACAGGACGTTTTCCGTGACCTTGCTGAGGTGCTGGTGAGGCGCGAGCGACCGCGACTGGATCCACGAGGCGTGCGCAAGGACGTCCGTTATGACGACCTGCTCCGGTGGTCGGACGAGCCGGTGCGAGGCACACAGAGTGCGACTGAGTTTGCACTGTCCCGTATCTCGCGTGCACGAGCCCGGTCGCTGCATGACTTCTACGAACGGTTCGTGGTGCGCATCTCACCCGAGTCGTTACCCGACCGCGCCTCCGAGTACGTTTCCCAGGAGCTGTTGGGCTCCTTCGCCGTCCCAGTTCCGCCGAGCCTGATCGTTCCCAATTGCGTGGACAGCTTCGGTACCGCCGTTTTCATCCGACTCACGCGACAGCAGGGCGAAAAGCCCTATTACCTCACCCACGAGCAGTTCGTCCGCGTGGAGCAAGCCTTCCTGGCGCTCGCGACCGCATGCGTCATGGCTGGCAACGAGCAGGCAGCCGCGGCGATCACCGAAGCCGGTAATGAGCTGGTGCGGCGGTTGCGTGAAAATCATCGTCAGTATCGACACGCCGACGAGCAGCACGGGGGACTACACCTTCGTGTCGTGCTCTGGCGTGACAAGGTGGCGTTTCACCTTTCGAACGCGGTGATGGATGTCCTGCGTTCGCTGATGCTGGCCAGCTCCAAGGGGCTGCAGTTCGTCGCTGTCCGTGGGTGATGGCACCGTCAACGGCCGCGGCGGAATGCGGCCGCCGGCACCTCGGGACCCGAGAGACAACCCGAAGGACGATGACCTGCTTGGCCTCAAGGACGGGCGTACCGTGCTGGTCACCGACGTCAGCCGGGATCACGTGCGCGTCATCGCAGAAAGTGGCACCGGTGGCGGGACAGCCAGACGGAAGCGGCTCTCCCTCAGCGGCTTCCGGACGTTGGTCAGGAATGCGCTGATCGTGCGCCGAGGAACGCGTGAATAATCACCGTTAGGACCCCCTTCGGGTTGGGTGGAAGATCGTGATAAGTGCTCGCAGGGATGCTCATGTCACCTTTACCCAAAGTCCGCCCCATGTCCGATGCTGACGTGAGGATTCCACCGCATTCGATCGAAGCGGAACAAGCCGTTCTTGGCGGCCTGATGCTCGACCCGCACGGCCTCGAGCGCATTGCAGACCGACTCTTCGAACAGGACTTCTACCGTCGCGATCACCGGCTGATCTACCGGGCGATTCGTGGACTTGCCGATAGCGGCAAGCCGTTCGATGCGGTCACCCTAGGCGATTGGTTCGTCAGCTCGGGGCAGATGATCTCCCCGGAGCTGCAGGGCTACATCATCGAGCTGGCCAACATTACGCCCAGCGCGGCGAACATCATGGCCTACGCCGGCATCGTCAGGGATCGCTCAGTCAAGCGCCAGCTCCTGCAGGCGGGCACCTCCATTGCGGACGAGGCACTCGATCCAGCCGGTCCTGACAGCCACGCCCTGTTGGAGAATGCCGAGCAGCGCGTGTTCCGCATTGCGACCACGTCGGCACAGGGACAGAAGGACGTGGTGCCCGTGGCGCATGCGGTCAAGGATGCGTTCGCGGTCCTGTCGAAGCGCTACATGAACCAGGGCCAGTTGACGGGTGTGTCGACTGGGTTTCCCGAACTCGACAGGCTGCTGGCGGGCCTGCAGCCTGCCGACCTGATCGTGGTAGCGGCCAGGCCGTCGATCGGCAAGACGGCGTTCGCCCTGAACATCGCCGAAGCTGCGGCCATAGGGGCCAAGAAGGCCACGCTGGTCTTCTCGATGGAGATGTCGCACAGCCAACTGGCAATGCGACTGATCTCTTCCATTGGGCGGGTCAACCAGCAGCACCTCCGAACGGGTGAAATTGCCGAGGAAGAGTGGCCGCGAATCACCAACGCGATTGCCATGCTGACCGCGAACAGCCATTTGTTCATCGATGATACGCCGGCTCTGGCACCCTCAGAGCTGCGATCCCGCGCACGGCGTATCCATCGCGAGCAAGAGCATGGGCTTGGATTGATCGTGGTCGACTATCTGCAACTCATGCAGGTGACAGGCACGAAGGAAAACCGGGCAACGGAAGTCGCGGAGATCTCGCGCAGCCTGAAGGCCCTCGCGAAGGAACTCGATGTGCCGGTAATCGCTCTGTCGCAGCTCAACCGCTCGCTCGAGCAGCGTGCTGACAAGCGGCCTGTGATGGCGGATCTGCGCGAATCCGGCTCCATCGAGCAGGATGCCGACGTCATCATGTTCATCTACCGCGACGAGTACTACAACAAGGACAGCCCGGACAAAGGCAAGGCCGAGATCATTATCGGCAAGCAACGAAACGGCCCAACAGACACGGTGAAGCTGAACTTCCTCGGTCAGTACACCCGGTTCGAGTCGGTGGCGGATGCCAGCTTCCCGATGGACTGATTGCCAGCCCTCGGTACGTGGCGCTGCCTGATTCGCTGGATCGCTTGGCCAGTACCGGCACCATGCCGCATCGCGACAGCCATGGGATTGAGCCGGCAGATGGTGCAGAGCTTGGTCGCTTGGGCCACGAGGTGCACACGTCCGCATGACGGGCATTCACGGAGGAGATCGTCCTCGAGTACCGCACCCTGGCAGTCCTCAAGCGGTAGTGGCGGCCGGGTGAATGTGCGGGACCTGAAGGCGATCCTTGGCGGCACGGCAAAAATCGGCTCGCATGGATCCCAGGACTGGAGGGCGTCGAAGCCAAAAGGCATGACTCCTTGGGCAACCGATGTCCGTGCGATGCAGATCTCCACCTTCTCTCCCCATGTGGCGTCACTGGCCGATGCGGCCGGCCCACCCTCGGCGCTCGGCAGGGCCGGCAGCTTGGTGGTTGGCGATCCGTCGCCGATACACGTCCCGTGCTGTTCCATAACTCTGATCTTCCCTGGTGACTGTTTCCATCCAGCACGGCATCACCGTGGCAGACGCTGGTGAATCCGCTACCGCGGATCCCGAACTGCACCTCGACCCGAATATGCGCACGGTTAGAGGTGCCTCGAACCATCACGGGAAGCACGATAAGCGCAGAGTTAGGGAAAGAGAATTGGGAAATCTACGAGATTGCGAACATTGGGCTCAGAATTTTTCCTAGCCTGCCACGTCACTGCCGGACGGGATCGCCATGGGCCGTGGCCAGCTTCAGTGGCGAAACAGGTCAGTTGTCGCAGTGAAGGTGGGCAGAGGCGGTCTAGGCGTTCCGATCGTCTGACGCAAAAGGCCGGAGTCGTGGTGGGGCTCCGGTGAGCCTGGCCTTCCAACAATGATCGGAAACGGACGGACGGGGTTGTCACGTGTTGCAGCTATGGGTCAGTAGTCGAGTCCCCGGCCCCCACCCCAGAGTCAGAGAATGATGCAGCCAGACGAGGCTATCGGCGAAGGGAGTAT
Organism: Rhodanobacter sp. B2A1Ga4; assembly: GCF_018101315.1. Taxonomy (NCBI): domain Bacteria; kingdom Pseudomonadati; phylum Pseudomonadota; class Gammaproteobacteria; order Lysobacterales; family Rhodanobacteraceae; genus Rhodanobacter; species Rhodanobacter sp. B2A1Ga4. The sequence continues at coordinate 167,094 of NZ_JADBJR010000004.1, forward strand.
CACGTTGCCAGCGATGGAGGTGAACTTAACCAACTGCTCTTCGCAGAGGTTGTCGGCCACTCGGAAAATGACGGCACCACCAGCGAGTTTTGCGGTGATATCCAATTCGGCGTCCGGCCTCGAAGTGTCGTTTACTTGTACGATTCCGGCGAAACCCGTGTTCTCACGCAGTCGGGCGATCAGTGTGCCGCCATCACCTGCGCCATAAGTAAGCCCCGTATTATTCCTCTTAGCCTCCGTGGACGTACTTTCCCACCGAAGCGAAAGCATTCCCACGACGTACATTGCCGTCGCGCCTTGGGCGATTTTTCCGTATTCAGCAATGTCTGCGTCGGTGGAGAAAGACATCGACGCTAAGTGCAACCCCGCCAGCCCTTCCTTGACGACGCATGTGACCGTGATGCAAGACGAGACCGCAGGATAGAAGATCTCCAACTTGTCGACCCCGTACCACTCCTGCCCCTGAGTCTTGATCCCGTTCGAGTTGAGTTTCTTCATGACGCTCTCCTTTCAGAAATGGCGGGTGACCCCGAAGCCCTTGGCGGGTCGACATCAACAAATTTACTGAACTCCTAAGGGCCGGTGCCGGGCTATTTTCACTTCGGCCGCTTACGTGAGCCAAATTGATCAGGCACCAGCCAAAGGACATGCGTGGATGTGAAGGAGTGGCTAGTCACGAGGCATCTTGGCGCTGCTCGGGGGCGGTGATCGATGGGCGCGTAGCGCTGAGCGCAGAACCACGCCTACGGCGGCGAATCGTCATCCAGCTCGCAAATGAGGCCATTGGCATACAGGTACGGCATGAGCTCGCTGCCGTCGCGCAGGTCGAGTTTCTTCAGGCCGTTGTATTTATGGGTCGTCACGGTGGAGTAACTCCGGCCCGTGCTGGCGATAATGTCGGACGCTTTGTCGCCCCGGCAGAACGCCAGGAGAATCCCGCGTTCGCTGTCCGTAAGGGAGGCCCAGGGGTGCACCTTGAGGGCCTTCATATCTATGCGCGCGTCGATGTGCGGTCGTTCAAGACTCGCTGCGACAACGGCATCCACGAGCTCGGTGGCCGGGCTGCTCTTGGATACGTAGGCCATTGCACCGGCGCTCATGACCGCCCTGACCAGAAACGCGCTCTCGTCGGCGGAATACACCACCACGCGCGCCTGGGGGTCGGTCTCAAGAACCGCGCGAACCAACGCCGCTCGCTTGAGCTCGCCAGGCATAACGAGGTCCAGCACGATAATCCGGGGCAGGGAGCTCGGAGTCGCGCACAGGTCGAGGAGCGCGCGGCTGCAGAGCGCCGTTTCGAATTTGTCACTCTCCGTGCCCAACCAGCTCTCGCAGATCTGGCACACAGCTAGTGACACCGACGGATGATCGTCGGCCACAACGAACGCGAACTGACCGCGGAGCTGGCGGGGCACTATGGTGTCCATTCCAGCTCCTGCCGCCGATTCCAGGCGGACATGTTGCGTTGCGTTGTGGGCGCGATACTCATGTGGATGACAACATCATCCTCCTTGTTGCATTGTTGTCTCGACCTGACCGGACCAATTGACTGGTCAGGCCTTGTTGAGCGACTTGAGAGCGTCCTTTCTGGCATCCCAGGCCGATCGCTTGGCATGCCAGCCCAGATCGCGCGTGGCCTTGGCACAGGTGGCCGTGGACGTCGTATCCAGCATCGCGATCAGAGTGAGCAGGTCCTTCTGCATGAACAGCCGACCGAGTTTTGCAAAGGCTCGAACGACGCCGAATCGCACTCGGCGGATCTTGCGGCCTTCCTCCTGACCCTTGCGGATGTAGTCGCCGCCTAATGCGATGATGTCCGGAGCCGCGAGGTTGTACAGCCCACTCACGTTTTGCTGCAGGCCGGCGATGACGGCATCGACGACGTCGTCCTCGTGGACAACCTGCTGCTTGGGCTGCTTGGAACCGAAGTCGAGCCACACTGGGAGCAGGAAAATTTCACGTAGGAACTTCCGCGCCTTTGCGCCGACGATCAGGTGCGCGCGGAACTGGATGGCATCAGGCAGGTTCTGCTGGATGTACTTCTCGACAGCCAGCTTGTGCTGCGCGTAGGGGAACCAGGTCGGGGGTGCTGGCACCAAGGTCTCAGCCATGTTCTCCCCGCTCCCGTAGACCGAGATACTGCTCATGTTGATGAACTTGCGCACGCCGGCGGCTCGCGCGGCGTTGACCACTTTCGCGCTTCCATCCACGTTGACGCTACGCATTTCCGCTTCGGAGCGCTTCTCTTGGGCGACGACGAACGCGAGGTGAATCACGGCATCGTGGCCCTGCATGACGATCGGGAGCTGGTCGTCGCGGATGTCTAGCTGCGTGTTCTTGAATTTGTCGTGAGTAAAGGTGCCTGGCACCACGTCGACGCCAGTGACCGACTCCACGAAGGACTGTTCGCACAGGACAGGGAGAAGCGCCGAGGCAAGACAGCCAGAGGAACCGGTGACAAGAATTTTCATAGATGACTCATCATGGAGTGGATAGGACGTCGACTTGCTGATCGTTCCGCGTAGGACGCAGCCGCTCGACTGTTGCAAGGAGCGTAGTGGGGTGCAAAGGCTTCTGAAGCGCGCCGTCAAGGAGACTTGTTTCGAGGGCTTGCGTGAAGACAGACGGTCTGCTGCCCATTTTGTCGGCACTGATCGCGATCAGCCGCATAGCTGGCTGGCGTTCCCGGATCGCTGAGGCCAACTCAATACCGTTCATGCCGGGCATCCGGTAATCGAGGACGCATATGTCGTAGCGATTGCCGGCATCGATTGCAGCAAGTGCCTCGACGCCTGACGCCGCCGAGTGAACTACGTAGCCCGCTTCGCGGAGCACGCCGGACCAGGCATTGCGACTTTGGAATTCGTCGTCAACGAACAACACCGTCGCCGATTGGGTCACTGCCGACTGTGCCGATGAAGGCGAACTCACGACGGACGGTACGACCGAGCGCTCGGCAATGGTCACTGGTGCGTGTAGGCGGAAGGTGGACCCAGCGCCGGAGCTCGTAAGGTCGACCCTCCCGCCGATCCTTTCAATGGTGTCTTTTACAATGGCGAGGCCAAGGCCAAGTCCGTCGACGGTCGCGGGGACGGAGCCGCGGTGGAACCGGTTGAAGATGAGCTGCTGCTGGTCTGCTGGTATTCCAACACCGTCATCAGAAACGTCGAACACGAGCCCGCCCGGTTCCTCGGCCACTGAGAGCGTCACACGCGACCCGGCAGAATGCTTCGCCGCGTTGTTAGCGAGATTCATCAGGCAAATCGAGAGCGAGTGATAGGGACCATGAACGGTGCCAAGCATGCCGCCGCGGGCAAATTCGATATGGATGCCGCGACTTTCTGCCAAAGGCTTGACGATGGTCGCTACCTGTTTCAGTAGATCCGCAGGAATGAAGGATTCGTCGGGCTCGTCGTAGCTGAGATCCTCGGCGGCCGATCGACCAATGATGGCGCGGATCTGGCGGGTCAACTGGTAGGCGTTGATGCGAATGCCGTCGACGGATGGTGGGGTGAGCTGGCAGTAACCGATGATGGAGCTCACCGGCGTCAGCAGGTCATGGGACACGTCGGAAATGAATCGCGTTTTGGTCCGATTGGCTTCGTCGAGGAGCTTGTTGGCAGCGTCCAATCGCTCAAGAAGTTTGATCATTTCCGTCATTGGCCGCATCAGCGCCAGCGGAATGATGATCAGGGTGAACAAAAGCGTGAGGAACACACCGAGGTTCTGCCAGTTCGTCACGAGAGCGGAGACGATGAAGGTAACGCTGGTGAGGAGCATGCCGAGCTTGAGGTAGAGCGGGCTGCGGTAGCGCAGGCCATAGCCGATTGATACCCAGAGCAAGACTGCGAACATGCCCATCATGCCGCTGCCGAAGCCGATCATCACCAACCCAATGATCGAGCAGTCGTAGATGAGGGCACCAATGTGACGGAGACGGTCACGACCAACTCTGCGCCACGCCATGCCCAGCCAAAACAGGGTCGCGAGGAAGGCTAGGACCGTAATGTCACGCAGATATGTGGTGTCGTACTGCGAGAAGCAGTAGGCCATGCACGAGACAAGTATGACGACGCGAAGATAGGCTTGGGCCAGCTCGCGCCGATCCTCGTTGATGCAGACCTTGCCTTCCAGTTGGCTTAATATATTCATCCCTGGCTCTTCGCGTTGGTCGGTGTTTACCGGAGCGTGATCGTCAATTTAATTCGAGCGAACGACTCATGTGGGTCTTGGTCATTGACGATGCAGTATCCAACACCATCTTCATCACCGAAGCGCTCAAAATGCTCGACCACCGTGCGGTCGTGTCACACGACCCTTTGGCGGCGCTCCTGCTGCTTGACCAGATGGCGTTCGATTGCATACTTGTTGACTTCCACATGCCGAGTATCAATGGGGCAACCTTCTTGACGTCACTGCAAGCCAAGCTGGCCACCTCAAACTCGATGATTCCCGTCTTCGTGATGACTGCGGACAGATCACCTGACCTGGTAACCCAAGTCACCAACCTGGGTGCCCTCACGGTATTGCACAAACCCGTCGGCATCAGCGTCCTTGGAGCCGCGCTGAATAGCCTTTGACGTTGGTTTGCGCCGACCGCTCCCCGCACTCGACAGGCGGATAATACCGCAATCCGGGGAATACTCCGTACGGCGCCGTACCCTGTAGGCGGTGGCTCACTCGTACGAACGGGCCTGGTTTCGCCGCAGATGGTTGTTAAGTCCAGTGGAGACAGAGGCTCTCGCTATGTTCGACCAAGACAATCTCGCGGTCGAGGTAGGCTCTCAACTCGCCATCATGGCGCAGGTGAACCGGGTGGCATGCATCCGATACGCGAACGCGCTGCTAGCGGAGTTGGAAGGAGCTCTGATCGCCGGTACGAAAGACGCCGTCACGGGTTCCCCGGTGGCCGCTTTCGAGCAGATCCACGCGCTGAAGAACCTGGTAATCCCGACGGGCTCTCAGCCTCTTCTTTCCGCGTGCACCGCACTCCACGCCCGCGCTGCCTGGTCGCGGCACCGAGTCGAGGTCGCTGCCGACTTTACGGCAATCGCCGAGGCTACCCTGAATCTGGTACAAGCGTTTCGACGAGAATTGGACGGCGGCACCTAAGGTTGAACAAGTACGGGCCAACCGTTCACCAATGGCTCGGGTCCACGATAGGTCAGGACGCGTCGAGCTCGAGCGCGCGGCGCGCGTGCTGATACTTGGCGGACAGCCGCGTGGCTATGTGTTCAGGTAGAAGTGCAAGGCGATCGGGGTCGGCATTGTCATCGAGGTCGGCACGCTTGACGGCCAAGGCTACGGGTGAGGTTCTGATCCGGTCGTAGTACGTCTCCGTAGGTGTGGAGCGCGTGCGAGTGAGTAGCCTAACGGCGTCGACGATGGCAACTGGAAACGTGTTGACTTCCGAGGCGTACGCCGGGCAATCCTCGAGGACGTCATGAAGCCACGCGACAGCTTCGGCTCGGTAGTTGCCGGCGACGGCCGCGGCGACACGGGCCACATGATCCGTGTATGGCCTCCCAGCCTTGTCAACCTGGTGAGCATGAGCTTTCAACGCGAGGGCCTTGGCTCTGGAGACCGTGTTGGCGTCGATGATGTTCACCATGGGAGATTCTGCCGGAAGTCCGTAAGGAGTGTAGTGCGGCTACACAGCGACCAAATAACCGTTCAGCCTTGGCGGGTGTCCGCGGCCCTGCGGAGGACGCGGCGTTCGGCGTCGGAGATTGGCATGGGACGATCAGGACGTGGCTGGGTACCGACAGCTTTCCGTGCTCGACGAAGCCACTGCAGGCACTGGGCGGGCGTCATCGCTGAGTCGTGGATCGTGACGGACCGGGCACCGAGCCATGAGAGCACATATACGGCATCAGCGGGAGCTATCTCCCGTCGAAGTTGGCGTTCGACCCGTATGGCTTCGTTCAAGCAGCGGCGCTGCTTCATGGTGGCCGCACGCCGAAGTGCCGCTTGGGGATTCGCAGCCCCCATGAGTGCCGCCGGAGCGCTGACTGGATCGACAAGCGACGCGTAGCCTCGATTCGTGCAGGTCAGCGAATCGTCCGTCCGTGTACGCACCTTTCGATCCTTCATGGTCGAGTCTCTTGAATTCTGATACCCACCCATCTCACGGTTCGAGACAGACGTTCACCCTTCGGGATATCAAGCCTGTTCTATAGGTCACAACGTGGGTGGTGGTCAGCCGCGTAGACGAAACCAATATCATGCCAACTTCGCGTTACCATCAAGCTGTCGCTTGGCCACAGGAAATCTGATCATGTGCTTTTCCGCGTGCGAATGGGCCGACTACCGCCACTTCGTCAGAACCTTCGGTGCGATCATGTCCATCGGAGAATACGTGCGGCTTTTCAGCGATCGCGCACGTGGTGCAAAGATCAAGATTCCAAAGGCGATGACGGACGCCTTCGCCAATCCGAAGTCAGATCAGGAACGACAGGCGAAAGCTTTCATCGCCGAGTTCGATGTCGCACAGGCAGGCCTGCTGGAGCAGGAACTATTCAAGCAAAAAAAGCGCCTGGCAGATGCCGAGCGGGTGTTGGTTGGTCCGAAGCCCACGAAGAAGGCGACGGAGGACCGGCGCATCGCAAATCAGAAGATCCCAGATATCCAGGGGAAGCTGGCTGATCTTCATCGGACGGAACCGCAGGCCCGTGACTCTCGAATTTTCCCCGACAGTTACGCTTCGGTGATGCTCGTGCGGGAGGGGAAAAGGGTCGTGATGCCCATGCGCTATCACTGCCGTCCAGAAGGGATGCCCGCGTCAATCGACAGAACGAAGGATGGCCGGGTCTCCGGCACGTACAACGCGCGCCGGGACAATCTGGAGCGCTTCTGGAGAAACCAGTTTGGGCATACGCATGCTGTGATGGTCGTGAACCGGTTCTATGAAAATGTGGCTCGCCACACCATGGAACATCGCGATCTCGCCCCAGGCGAACGGGAAGAGAACGTCGTGCTTGAGTTCAATCCTGAGCCGGCACAGGACATGATCATTGCCTGTCTCTACTCGCATTGGACGTCGGCAACTGAGGATCTATGGTCATTCGCGGCCATCACGGACGAGCCACCACCGGAGGTCGCCGCCGCTGGCCATGACCGGTGCATCATTCAGATCAAGCCGGAGCACGTCGACGCCTGGCTCAATCCGGATTCCGCCAATACCTCCGCGCTGCAGGCCATCCTGGATGATCGTCCGCTCGCGTTTTATGAGCATCGGCTCGCGGCGTAATCCTCATGTTGAAGGATCTGCTTTTCGCGTCGGACGCGTTCCAGAAAGCAATGGAGCGCCAGTTGGATCAAGCTCCCCCTCTGCAGTTGGAGGAACCTCGCCACCGATCGGCTGCTGTGGCAGCCATGCTATCAATCGAGCACGGCTCGGCTGCCCGAGGATGCTTTGCAGTGGACTGTCCCCACTCTGGAACTTCCCTTATCAGGCTTCAGTTCGAAGCGTTGGTGCGCGGAGCATGGGCGCTCTACGCCGCGCCTGACGAGGCCATCCAACTGATGAGTGGGCCGCTGACCATGGAATCGGATGTCGCTGCTCGAAAGCTGCCTGGTGCAACGGTGATGCTAAAGGAACTCATGGAAAAGGCACCTCACGGCTTGTCCGAACCGCTTCGACAGTTCCACGCCGCGTTCTGGCATGGCCTAAATTCCTACGTGCACGCAGGCATCCATCCCCTACACCGCAGCGGCAACGGCTATCCCGTTGCATTGGCTGGTCAGCAGTTGCGAGGGAGCAACGCAATTCTCCACTTCGGCTATCGCCAGTTGGCGGCACTTTCTGGCTCGCAAGCGATCATGCAGCGCATCACCGAACTGTGGATGGAGTACGCGCCCTGCTTGCCGGTCGAGGTCTCTACGGCTAATTGAGGTACGGCCGGGATTCTGGAAATTTTCGCAGGAATGCAGCTAAGTAACTGTATTAAGCCTAGTAATAGCAGTTTCTGCGGAGCTGGTGGCTTACGCTGAACAACTCCCGGACGCTGAAGCTCGGCATTGAAAATGCCTCTTCGTCACTGTCCCTTGGAGTCCACACGTTTCTTCCGCTGGGCAGGTTTGCGCGTTTCGCCGGTGCTTTTCTTTGTACCTGAGGCCTTGGCAGCCAGCAATTGCAAAGCCAGTTCCATTCCATCGATTTGCCCCCGGTTCGATAGCACCTGCCGCGTCAACGTCTGCCGTTCGGTCGTGAGGGTTTCGATCTGTGTGCGCTGCTGTTCGAGCTTTTGAAGCTGTTCGCGGTATCGCAAACGTAATTCGGTAAGCTCCGTTTGCTGCTCCTCATGTCGCCGCTGAGCCTTGGCCAGCGCCCTTTCAGCATGACGCTGCCCTTCGCGTGCTTCATCGATCTGCCGGAGCATATGGTCCTGCGCCGCTTCCAGTCGCTGGGTGGTGGTACCGAGTTCGGTCTGAAAGGCCAGGTCACGCTCGGCAAGACGAGCCTGAAATTCGGTGGATTGCTTCTCCTGGGCGGCGATTGCTGCTTCTTGTTGACGCATGGATTCGGTACGTAGACTGGCGATTTCCTGCTGCAACCCGCGGATCTGGCCAAGCGCATCGTTTTTTGTTGCACTCTCACTGACCAGCCGCTGCTGCAGTTCGGCCAACTGCTCGCCGAGCTGCGCCACCTGCTGCACTCGCTGCTGTCCGTCGGCCATCGCCGCATCGCGCGAGGCCGTGGCTACGTCGCGTTCTACTTGGATCGAGCTCAGCTCGGCTTCCATTGCCTCACGCTGTTCGGTAAAGGCCCGCTCCCCTTGTTCCACGGCGGCGACCCACAGCGAGCGCATGGCGTCGGCCACTGCCGGTGGCAAGTCGGCACTGAGCGCGTCGACTTTCGTTCGCTCGTCTTTCCACAGTTTCAACTCATCGTTGATGGTGGTTCGACTGCCCTGCTGGATGACGGCATAGATCTGGTCAACGGTGATTTCGTGCGGCCGTTTCGCGCCAGCAACGAGCTGGGCGGCGGCTTCACGGGTACGTTGACGGGTATCGCTGACACGGCTCATGGGTAGTTCCAGTCGCTCAGAGGGTCGATTTTGAAGAATATGAACTGTGTATATCACAGTATTACGTTATATACATAACGATTCATCCATGAAATTTACGATAACTCCTATAATCGAAAGTCTTTTGGCAGTACGCTGCTTCTCCCGTGGTGCCGGACATCGGAAAGCATGACTGAGCCTGCAGCGAGCCTTTTAGCCTTGCCCCAAGCGTTGCCGCCCGCTCTGTCGGGATGCGCCGGCACTAACCGCGCCCCGGCCAGCGTGGCGCGGCAGATCGCCGCCAACGACGACGTAGCCGCGATTGGCTTGTGGCTGGCGGAATATCATGACTCGCCGCATACCTTCCGCAGCTACCGCAAGGAGGCCGAGCGATTGCTGCTTTGGGCCACGCAAGTGCGTGGCAAACCCGTGTCGAGCCTCACCCGCGAAGATGTGATCGCCTACGAGGCATTTCTTGCCCATCCCCCTGCAGCTTGGTGCGACGCCGATCTCGCCCGTCGGGGCGAGCATCGACGACTACTCGTCGGACCATTGGCCGAGCGTAGTCGGCGCCAGGCCTTGGGCATTCTGGCGGGCTTGTTCAACTACCTCGTGCGCGCCGGCTATCTCGCCGGCAGCCCGTTTGTGTTGCAGCGACGGCGGGCACGTCGCGGAACACGACGCACGATCGAACGCTACCTGGACCGTGCCCTCTGGGAAGAGGTATTACACGTCGTCGACGGTTGGCCACAGACAACCGCGCGGGAACGGCAACGCTACGAACGCGCTCGCTGGATCCTGCGCTTCCTCTATGAAACCGCGCTGCGGGCCGCCGAAGCCGCAGCCGCCGGCGAAGGCGACTTTCAACATATCCGTGGCCGGTGGTGGTTGCATACCGTGGGCAAAGGCGACGTCGAAGGCACGATACCCCTGAGCGAGGGTCTCATGGAGGACTTCGCACGCTATCGGCGTTTCCACGGACTGCCTGCATTGCCTTCGGGCGACGGCAATATCCCGGCCATTCTGGGCATCGCCGGACGTCCGTCCCTGCTGACGCCCACGGCGATCTACCAGATCGTCAAGGACACCTTCCGGCGCGTGGCAGAGACGCTGCAACGACAGGATGAGGCCAAGGCCACACGTGTGCGCCGTGCATCGACGCATTGGCTACGGCATACGGCCGCTACGCATCAGGCCGAGGACGGCACGCCCATCCATCACATCCAGCAGAACCTGCGTCACAGCTCCATTGGCACCACATCGATCTACCTTCATGCCGAAGAGGATGCACGACATGCCAGCACCACGAAAACACGCGACGAGCCATCGGTGTCCTACGGAGACGTGTCATGACTGACCCCGACGATCGTTTTGGTATGCCGGAGAGCGCGTTCAAGGCGGCCCGGGAAAGCCATGGCTTGGATAGCCCGGTTTTTCGGGCGGGAATGTACGTACCCACCCGCCATGAGGTGGCCACATTGCCGGCCACTCAGCTCTCATCGATCGTGATCGACTGGATGTGGGAAAGTCCATCAGAGTTGATTCCAGACAACGCGCAGATCGGGGCGCTGCGGGAAATACTATTGGCCCGTTCTGACGTCGATCTACCCGAAGTACAGCAGTTGATCGCCGAGTGCGATGACTACTTGAAGGCGTAGCTCTACGTCGTCGGGTTTGCCCGGTGGCACAGACCTCATTCTAGTGAGGCGCGCCGCCGTCTGGGCGAGACGGATACCTTTTTAACGGCGGCCTTTTTCGGCGAGCGCGAGGCCTTGACGACGATGCACGATTCACCGCTGGCACTGCAGCAGTTTTCTGTCAAGAACCCGACCAGTCCATTCATGGCATCGATGATCGGTGCGTAGTAGACGAAACGCCCTGTCTGCCGGCTGGTTACCAGGCCCCGCGGATTCAACTACGAAGTGCACCACGGTTGAAGGAGATATCGAAAACGTGTTGTGGCGTACGGAAGTCTAAACGTTTCCTTGGCCGTTGGTTGATCTTGTCTTCAATCGCTTGAATGTCGGCGTCGGAGTAATTGCTCAAGTCACATCTCTTGGGCAGGTACTGCCGTATCAAGCCGTTGGTGTTCTCATTGGTGCCGCGCTGCCAGGAGGAGTACGGTTCGGCGAAATAGCTCCGAGCGGTCAGGGCGATGTCGACCAAGGCGTGCTCGGCGAACTCGCTACCGTTGTCCCAGGTCAGGGTATGCACGCGAGCTCGCAGGGGATGCAAGGCATGGATGATGGCGCGCATGACCGTGTCGGCCTCGCCGTTGGGCACGAGCCGCATGCGCAGCAGGCCGGACTTGCGATCGACCAGCGTCACGACCCGCGCCAGCCCTTTGCCGACGATGGTGTCGCCTTCCCAGTCACCCACCCGTTTGCGAGTCTCCACGATGGCCGGCCGCTCGGCGATGCGCCGCCCCCGAAAACGTTGACGCTGCCGCGGTGTGCCACAGCGATGGTGGCGGCGCCGTTGCTTGCGGCAGCGCAGATGCCGCCACAGCTCGCCACCGCGTTGGCGGTCGGCGGCGATGTGCTGATAGATGCGCTCGTGGCTGATGGATGCCTCGCTGGCGATCTGTACGGGGCTCCATTGCTCCGTCGTCAGCCGTGCTTCCACGGCAGCCCACTGCTCCGGCCCGATCCGAGCTTGCGTGCTCGCTGCATGTCGACGCTTCGCGCTCTGCCGTTGTGCGCTCCGCGCGTGATACTTGGCGGCGTCGCCCCGGTTGCGTCGAAGCTCCCGGCTGATCGTCGTTGCCGCGCGTTTCAACTCCGCGCTGATTTCGCGAGCCGAAAAACCGCCCCTACGCAGGTGCTGAATCTGATAGCGTTCGTCTTGGCTCAGGTGTGTGTAGCTCATGTGCAGTTCCACTTGGCGGTGAAGCTGTGCAGGCTACCGCACCTGCGCCGCTCCACGGCTTTGGGTGGTGCACTTCAGAATTGAACTCGCCCCCGCGTGCAAGAGTTCCTTCAAGTGGAACGACAGCGTGGCATTGGGAATGTCGAGTCGCTCGCCAATCGTGCCCACGGGCAGACCTTCCGGTCCTTGCGCTACCAACAGGCGAAAGATCGCCAGGCGCGACTCTTGCGCGAGCGCCGACAGCATCTTGACGGTCTGTGAGGTTTGCATGGTCGAGCATCTAGCAGCGAAGGTACGTGTCGATAGTGTAGCGAACTGGCCATCCGGCGCTACCCGAACCGACCGGTCACATAGTCGTGGGTCGCTTTCTTGTCCGGTGCCGTGAATATCTTCTCGGTCGGCCCCTGTTCGATCAGCTCACCGCGGTACATGAAGACCGTGCGCTGCGCCACACGCGCGGCCTGATGCAGATTGTGGGTCACAATAATGATCGTGTAGTCGGTGCGAAGTTCGTCGATCAGCTCTTCAATCTTCGTGGTGGCGATCGGATCCAGCGCCGAGGTGGGTTCATCCATCAACAGGATTTCCGGTTCGATCGCGATGGCCCGTGCGATACACAGCCGTTGCTGTTGGCCTCCGGAGAGTGCCAGCGCGCTCTTGCGCAGGTTGTCCTTCACCTCATCCCAGAGGGCGGCTCGGCGTAGCGCCAGCTCCACGCGCTCATCCAGCTCGCCGCGCGACAGCACTTCGTGGTGGTTCAGGGCCAGCGCAAGGTTGTCGTACACCGACATGGTGAAGGGGATGGGCGCCTGGAACACCATGCCGACTTTCAGACGCAAAGCCGATAGATCGTAGCTAGGCGCAAGAATGTTCTCGCCATCGAGCTCCACCTCACCTGCCGCACGTTGACCGGGATAGAGGCTGTAGACCCGGTTGAGGACGCGCAACAAGGTCGACTTGCCACAGCCGGACGGGCCGATGATCGCGGTAGCCTTGCCGGGCATGAAATCCACGCTGACCTTGTTCAAGGCCTGCTGCGCGCCATAGAAGAAGTCCAGATTGCGGACGCGCAGGTGTGGCTCGATGCTGTCGACCATCAGGGTCATCTCGCTCTTGACGTTCATGAGCGCAGTTTTTTGCTGCGATTCAACAAGGCCCTGGAACTCACTGCCAGCACCAGCACGAACATGGTCATGACGAAGGCACCAGCCCACGCGTAGGCGTGCCACTGGTCGTAGGGGCTCATGGCGTACTGGAAAATGACCACCGGCACGTTGGCCATCGGGCCGTTCGGGCTGGCATTCCAGTACTGGTTATTCAGCGCCGTGAAAAGGAGGGGCGCGGTTTCGCCACTGATCCGCGCCAGTCCCAGAAGAACACCGGTGAGGATGCCTGTGCTGGCCGCGCGTTGCAGTACACGGACCGAGACCTTCCATTTGGGAAGCCCCAGCGACAATGCCGCCTCGCGCATGCCGCCGGGCACGAGCTGCAGCATTTCATCCGTCGTGCGCACGACGACCGGCAACAGAATGATCGCCAGCGCCAACCCACCGGCCCAGCCGGAGAAATGCCCCATCGGCCGGACGACGAGCTCATAGACGAACAAACCGATGACGATGGAAGGCGCACTGAGCAGGATGTCATTGGTGAAACGAATCACCTGACCCATGCGACTACGCCGCTGGAACTCGGCCAGGTATGTACCGGCCAGCACGCCGATGGGGGTGCCGATGATCAGGCCGATCATCGTCATCAACAGGCTGCCATAAAAGGCATTGAGCAGACCGCCGGACTCGCCCGGCGCCGGCGTCATCTGGGTAAAGAGCTTCAGATCCAGCGCACTCGCGCCCTCGAAGAGGGTCGTGCCCATGATCCAGATCAGCCAGCCCAGACCAAACAGAGTGGCCGCCGTCGACGCCACCATGACGAGCGCATTCATGAGTTGGCGACGTCTATAGAGCGAGTTCATAGCCAGCGCCTCATGTCATCGCTCCTTCGCGACGCGTCGCATGCAACAGCAGGCGAGCCAGTGCGAGGATCACGAACGTCAGGACAAAGAGAATGAAGCCCAGCGCGATCAGTGATGACAGGTAGATGTCGGAATCGGCTTCGGTGAACTCGTTGGCGATGGCCGCTGCGATGGAGTTGCCCGGCTGCATCAGCGACAGGCTGAACTCGTGCGCATTGCCCAGCACGAAGGTCACCGCCATGGTTTCGCCCAGGGCGCGTCCAAGGCCGAGAAAGATGGCACCAATGGTCGCGGTGCGGCTATTGGGCAGCACGATGTCCTTGATCACTTCCCAGCGGGTGGCACCGAGCGCGAAAGCGGACTCCTTCAGCACCGTCGGCGTGGCCAGGAACACGTCCCGCATCACTGCGGTAATGAACGGGATGATCATGATGCCGAGAATGATACCGGCGGTGAGCATGCCGATGCCGATCGGCGCACCGTCGAACAAGCGACCGATGCCCGGCAGCGTGCCGAGGTGATCGATCATCCAAGGCTGGATGTGTTCGGCCATGAAAGGCACGAAAACGAACAGGCCCCACATGCCATAAATAATGCTGGGAATGGCCGCGAGCAGCTCGATGGCCGCGCCGACCGGACCGCGCAACCATGGCGGGGCGATTTCAGTGAGGAAGATCGAGATTCCCAGGGCGACCGGGACAGCGATCACAATGGCGATGGTGGCTGTGACGATCGTGCCCCAGATGGGCACCAGCGCCGAAAACTTGTGGGCGACCGCATCCCATTCGGTACTGGTGAAGAACGACCAGCCGAACGTATGGAAGGCCAAGCGCCCGCCCCATGCCATCGACAAGGCAGCAGCGGCCAGCGTGAAGAACACCAGATAGGCAGCGCCACCGGTGAGGCCGAGAAACAGCCGATCGGCGATGCGATCACTGATGCGTCGTTGACGACGGCGCGGCGCGCGTCGCGGTCGGCCAGATGGACCGGGCATCAATGGTATCGAAGGTATCAAATCGTCTGCCATCACCGACCACCTCGCACTGGGAAAAGGTGCCGCCCATCCAGGAGGCCCGGATGGGCGGCGTGGTAGCGCGGTGACGGAGCTACCAGGCACGATCACCGCACAGCCATTACTTGAAGTTCTTGGCCCAGTAGGCTTCGATCTGCTTGACCAGATCCGGGGGCAGCGGCACGTAATCCAGCGCGTTGGCCTGCGGCTGACCGTGTTCCAGCGACCACTTGAAGAAGGCGCGGACGGCGGCACTGCGCTCGGCATTCTTCGGCTGCTTGTACATGATGATGAAGGTGGTGGCCGTCACTGGATAGGCATCCGGGCCGGGGGCATCCGTCATGACCAGATCAAAGTCATTCGCATGAACCCAATCGGCGGTGGCCGCTGCGGCCTGGAAGCTCTCCGCGTTCGGCGCGACAAACTTTCCGGCCCGATTCTTGACCAGGCCGTAGCTCATCTTGTTCTGCATCACGTAGGCGTATTCGACATAGCCGATCGCGTTGGGAACCTGCTTGACGTAAGCGGCCACACCTTCATTGCCCTTGCCGCCCAAGCCGGTGGGCCACGCCACCGACGTGCCTTCACCCACCTTGGTTTTCCACTCCGGGCTTACCTTGGACAGGTAGTTGACCCAGTTGAACGTAGTGCCCGAACCGTCCGAACGATGCACGACCGTGATCTTCGCATCGGGCAGCTTCAGCCCCGGATTGAGCGCGGTAATCTCCGGGTCGTTCCACTTGGTGACCTTGCCCAGGAAGATGTTGGCCAGAAGGGGGCCGGTGAATTTCAGCGCGCCCGGTTGGATCCCGTTGATGTGCACGACGGGCACCACACCGCCGATCACCGAAGGGAACTGACCCATGCCAAGCGACGCAAGATCATCGACCTTCATCGGCATGTCGCTGGCACCGAAGTCCACCGTGCCGGCCTTGATCTGCGCGATGCCGCCACCGGAGCCGATCGACTGGTAGTTCACCTGCACACCGGTCTGCTGGTTGTAGGCCGACGACCACTTGGAGAGGATGGGATAGACGAACGTCGAGCCAGCGCCGGTGACTTCGGTGGCCGCTTGGGCGACGGTGCACAACGCGAAGCTGACGGCCAGGCCAAGTAGAGCGCGGCGTGCCAAGGTAGTGACGTGGAGCATGGTGGGGTTCTCCCTGTGGGTAATCTTTTATCTATATTTCTATAGACGTGTGATTATCGAAATGTAGGCGCAGAAGATGACGCTTGTATGACAGCAAGTCAGGGAAGCGAGGGGCGTGTGGCGGCCCCTCGCGGCCTCAGGCTCGCGCTTCGTACCACCCGCGCGAACGATTGACGATGCGCACCACGGAAAGCATGACCGGCACTTCAATCAGGACGCCCACCACGGTGGCCAACGCTGCGCCCGAATGCACGCCGAATAGCCCGACGGCCGTGGCGACGGCCAGTTCGAAGAAATTGCTTGCACCGATCAGCGCCGAAGGACCGGCCACGCAATGGGGCACACCGAACCGACGGTTCAGCAAGTAGGCTAGGCCGGAGTTGAAATACACCTGGATCAGGATCGGCATGGCCAGCATGGCGATGATCGCAGGCTGTTCGAGGATCTGCTGGCCCTGAAAGCCAAACAACAGCACCAGGGTCGCCAGGAGAGCCACCAAGGATACGGGCCCTAATCGATGCAGCATGGCCTGCAGCTTGTCAGGGCCGCCGTGCGAAAGCATCCACCGGCGCAGCGCCACGCTGATCGCCACTGGTACCACGATGTAGAGCAGCACCGACAGGAACAGGGTGTTCCAGGGCACGGTGATCGAGGAGATGCCCAGCAGCAACGCCACAATCGGTGCGAAGGCGACCACCATGATCGCGTCGTTCAGGGCCACCTGACTCAGTGTGAAGTTTGGCTCGCCGTTGCACAGGTTGCTCCATACAAAGACCATGGCCGTGCACGGTGCCGCGGCCAGCAGGATCAGGCCGGCGATGTAGGAGTCGAGCTGGTCAGCTGGCAGGTAGCCGGCGAACACATGCCGGATGAAAATCCAGCCCAGCAGCGCCATCGAGAACGGTTTGACCGCCCAGTTGATGAAGAGCGTCACGCCAATCCCTTTCCACTGGCGGCGTACCCCGGCCATGGCGCCGAAATCGATCTTCAGCAGCATCGGGATAATCATCAGCCAGATCAGTACGGCCACCGGCAGGTTCACCTGGGCGACGGACATGCTGCCCAGTGCCTCGAACGAACCCGGCAGCAGATGTCCCAGCAAGGTGCCCACCACGATGCAGAGCAGCACCCAGACGGTGAGATACCGCTCAAAGAACCCGATGCGCGCTGGCACCGGCTGGTCGGCGGCTACCGTGTCGACATTCAACTGCGTCATGCGTCGTCCTCGTCATCATCAGAAATCGTGCCGATATGGTCGAGCGCCTGCTTCAGCGCGTCTTGCGACATTGTCTCAACCGGTAGATTCATAAGAGCCATCAGCCGATAAATGATCAGCGTATGCGCCCGCCGGAACGCTGCATCGATCACGATCGCATTGCCTTTGACGGCGGCCGGATCGGGCAGACCCCAGTGTGCACGTACAAAATTACCGAACAGGACGGGGCAAGGCTCCTTGTCCGCACTGTCGCAAACGGTGATCACGATATCGAGCGGCGGTGCATCGTCGCCGACAAAGCGATCCCAAGATTTGCTCGACAGGTTTTCAACCGATATCCCTTCGCTGGCCAACAATTCCAGCGCATAGGGATTGACCTGTCCGGTCGGCTTGCTGCCGGCGCTATAGGCCTCGAAACGACCTTTGCCCAGATGATTGAGGGTGGCTTCCGACAGGATGCTGCGTGCGGAATTGCCGGTGCATATGAATAAAACGCGGCACGGATACATGACGATGCTCTCGGGTGAAGAAGGAAGTGGTCAGACGGGTTTCATGGGCTGGCATCGCTCCGGATGCCCATCGCAACAATGCTGGGTGAGGTAGTCGACCAAACCCTGCATGGCGGAGAAGTTGGCGCGGTAGCGGATGTAACGTCCTTCGGAAAAGGATTCGGCAAGACCGGCATGCACCAGGCCCTTCAGATGAAATGACAGGGTGGAGCCGCTCAAGCCCGCGTGTTCGCTGATCTCACCGACCACAGCGCCGTCTGGACCGCAGGTCACGAGGTAGCGGAAGATGCCAAGACGGCTGTCCTGAGCAAGCCCGGCAAGGGAGCGAATGGCGGTGTTGGTTTCCATATTTCTATGATGATAGAATAATAGAATCAAAGCAACCGGGACGTACGAACGATGACCCTGCAGGATCTGCCCCACATTGCAGCGGATGTGCTGGAAACGCCGAGCTTGGCCAAACTGGCATTGCCGGCGGACTCCCGCCATGCGCCGCGCATCCTGATCCTGTATGGCTCGCTGCGACCCCAGTCGTTCAGTCGCAAGCTGGCGTTGGAGGCCGAGCGCATCCTGCGGCAGTTCGGCGCCGAAACGCGGGTGTTCGATCCGCACGAGCTCCCCATTTTGGACAGCGTGCCCAACGCGCATCCCAAAGTGCAGGAGCTGCGTGCGCTGTCCTTATGGTCGGAGGGCCAGGTCTGGGTCAGTCCGGAGCGACACGGGGCGGTGACGGGCGTGTTCAAGAATCAGATCGACTGGCTGCCCCTGGAAGACGGCAGTGTGCGCCCGACGCAGGGACGTACCCTGGCGGTGATGCAGGTCAGTGGCGGGTCGCAGTCCTTCAATGTCGTGAACGCACTGCGCGTACTCGGCCGCTGGATGCGCATGGTGGTCATCCCGAACCAGTCGTCAGTCGCCAAAGCCTGGCAGGAGTTCGACGACGCCGGCCGCATGAAGCCCTCGCCGTTCTACGATCGCGTCGTGGACGTGATGGAAGAGCTGTTCAAGTTCACGCTGATGGTGCGCGATCGCAGCGACTACCTGGTCGACCGCTACAGCGAGCGCAAGGGTGCGGCCGAGGCGCACGCCTTGTTGGTGGCCGCCGGCGCAATCGAAGTGCCTGCGCCGGCTCCGGTGGTGGTGGAATCGGCCAAGACCCGTTGCTGCGCCAGTGGAGGGTGCTGACGATGAGCACGGCGACACCGATGACCGCCACGATCTATCACAACCCGGACTGCGGCACCTCACGCAATACGCTGGCGCTGATCCGCCACGCCGGCATCGAGCCCACCGTGATCGAATACCTCAAGACGCCGCCGAGCCGCGAGCAACTGATCAAGCTCATCGACGAAGCCATGCTCACGCCGCGCGAGGCCCTGCGCGAAAAGGGAACGCCCTTCGCCGAGCTGGGATTGGGCGAGGCCGGCATCACCGATGACGTCATCCTCGATGCCATGTTGGCGCATCCGATCCTGATCAATCGTCCTTTTGTGGTGACCGCTCTGGGCACACGGCTATGTCGTCCCTCGGAAGTCGTGCTCGACATCCTCCCGCCGATCACCCTGCCGTTCACCAAGGAAGATGGGGAAGTTGTCGTGGGCCGTCCGTAGCGAGGGCCTCGGCGATCGTCCCGGTTGCTGACCCGCGTGGGTGTTTTGCGCGGGCCGTCAAGCCGTCGGGATTTCCATGCTCTACCTTTCGTCTTTGTGGCTTCGGCCTGCACGTGTCGGATAGCGGATTTGCATGAGCACGATTCAGGATACGGCCTATCCCCGATTGAAAAAGGATCTCAGCGTCCGCGACCTGACGGCGATTTACACGCCCACCGCCGACGAGTGCGCTTTTGCCGTGGCGATCTCCGCCCGTAAGCCGACCCAGGCCTTGCTGCTGATCCAGCTCAAGATCCTTCAACGCTTGGGCTACGTCGAACCGCTGTCAACATTGCCACGAACGATTGTCGATCATGTCTGCGGTAGCACCCAGATGCGCGTTCCCACCGCGCGCGAATTGAAGGCGTACGACGCATCGGGTAGCCGCTCGCTGCACCTGCAGAAGATTCGCGACTTCGTCGGCGTGCGCCGGTTTATGGACACCGATTGGACCTGGCTGGAACAGATCGCTCGCGAGGCGGCTTCGACCAAACAGGAATTGGAGGACATCATCAATGTCCTTATCGAAGAGCTCGTGCGGCAGAAATATGAGCTGCCGGGATTTACCCAGCTCGTGCGTGCGGCGCGTGCCGCGCGCAATGCGGTCAACTCGGCCATTTTCAAATCGATCGACGGACAATTGTCGGCCGAGCAACGCCAGATGCTTGATGATCTCATCGTACGGCGGCGTGGCGTCACCCTTTGGGATCAACTCAAACAGGAACCGAAACGGCCCACCGTTCGCGAAGTAGCCAAGTTTCTTGAGCATATCCGCTGGCTCAGAAGCCTGGGCCACGGTCTACCCGATACGCGCGAGATGGCGGTGACCAAACGCCATCAGATGATGCTGGAAGCCCGTGCGTTGGACGCCAAGGACATCCGTGCCGTCAAGCCGCTCAAGCGTCATACGTTGGCCGTGCTGCTGATCCAGTCCCAGCTGGAAAAAGCCACCGACGATGTCGCGAGCATTTTCATCAAGATCATGCACGGCATCGACAACCAGGCCGAGGAGCGTCTGCGCCAGTACCGATTGGATCATGCCGAGCAGACCGATCGCCTGATTGGCCAGTTTCGCGAGGTGCTGGCCGCCATGCAGGAGGGCGAGTCGGCCAAGAGCCGCGTGGAAAACATGGAACGGGTGCTGGGCGACGATCCGGAACAGTGGATCATTCAATGCGATGAGCATGCCGCCTTTGCGGGGAATAATTATCTGCCTTTCATGTTGAAACCTTACAGCGACAAGCGTGCCTTGCTGTACCAATGCCTGGAAGTGCTCGAACTTCAATCCAGCTCACAAGACGATACGCTGGTCAGGGCCATCGCCTGGATCCGGGAATGGCGCACGGCACGCCGCGAACACCTCGATGTCGCGGTCCTTCCCAAAGGGATCGACCTGAAGCGTTGGCTGCCCGATGCCTGGCACCGTTTGGTCGTGGTGGTGTCGCCCGACGACGAACCACGCATTCACCGAAAATACCTTGAACTGTTCATCTGCATGTCGATCATGAAAGACCTGCAGTCCGGTGATCTGTACTCAGCGCACAGCAACGATTTCGATGACTACCGCGAACACCTCGTATCGTGGGAGGAGTACGGCGGCGAACTGGGCCGCTACTGCGAGATCACCTCGCTGCCCAAGGACGGTGCCGGCTTTGTCGCCCAGCTCAAGGCAGAGATGTCGACATTAGCCAAGCACGTGGACGAAAGCTTTCCCGAGAATGATTTCGTACGGATCGGCGACAACGGTCTGGTCATCCAGCGGCTCGAACGCAAGCAGGCTATTTGTGCCCATCCCCCGATATTATAAAATAGCTTTCACATCAATATCTTGATGTTCAATTTTAGGCTATTCCGGGATCATTGAGGTCATGGTTCGCCTGGTTCCAGTTGACCAAGTCCACCAAGCGCGCGGCTAACGCATCGAGATCGACCCTGGTCTCGCCGGGACTGAACTCGAAGGTGCCGAACAAATTGATGTTCTGCCAAGCCACCGGCGACATGCCTCTGAGTATCTCGATGGCGGCCTCGTCTCCCGCGGTGAGCTTTTGGTCATAAATGCGAGAAAGCAACGCTGTGTTGTAGTAGATGATCGCGTTGGCGATCAGGCGCGAGCAGTCGTTCCAGATCTGCTGTTCTGCTTCGGTTTGCACGCGAAATTTTCCGCTATTGACGTAAGCGATCGCGCGGCGGAAGCGATGGTAGGCCTCACCTCGATTGAGCGCCTTCTGCACGCTCTGACGCAAGCCGACATCGTCGATGAAATCGAGGATGTAGAGCGTCCGGTAGATGTTGTCCAGTTCCCACAGGGCTTTCTTGGTCTGATTCCGCCGGGCATAACTGCTCAGCTTGCGGATGATCGTGGCCTGGGTCACCTCCTTCTGCCCCAAGGACGCCATGATCCGCTGGATATTGGGCCACTCGGCCACGATCAGCGCCTCATTGACCTTGCGTGCTGGCTTGATGAGAGCATTGCCGTACTGATTCGGTGATTTGAAGCTGACCAAGGAATCGACCTTCGTACGCAGATCGCGGTAGCGCGGCGCGAAGCGATAACCGAACGCGTGCAGCACCCAGAAATTGACCTGGTTGGTGCCGTGGGTGTCGGTCGAATGCTGTTCGGGCTTGATCTCGGAGGTATTGTTGAACAACAAGTCGAACACGTAATGACTCTCGTGCTCGTGCGCACCGATGACCTGCCCGTTGATCGGCACGTGGTTGGCCACCACCGTGCAGACGCTGACACCTTTTTTCATGCCGAAATACTTCGGTGAGTGTCGCGCGTTGATCGTGTCGATCTGGGTTTCGATGCGCTGACCGTCGCTGCTCGAATGCAAGTGATTGCCAATATTGAAAAGATGAAACGCCGACAACTGTGCTGTGGCATTGCTGATGGCATCGTTGGCGCCGCGTATGGTCTCCTGCCGCAGGAAGCTGCGGGCGGTGGCCAACAAGGAGGCATGGCTGAGACCGGAGACTTCGGCCATCTTCCACAATCCCATATTGGTACCCATGGCAACGATGCAGGCGAGAATCTCGCGAGGGTCCGGCGGCTGCTTAACGTAGCGCTCCAGCACATGCGAAAACGCTCCAAGAAATCCCGTGTTTCCGGCCACAAACCACAACAGATCGGCAATGCCGATGCCCGGAATTTGCGCGTAGAACGGGTTGTTGAGGGACTCGTCAAGAGCGGGATAAATCAGGTTCCAGCGTCGTTTGTCGCCTTTGCCGCGCACCGTGATGTGCGCATTGTCGCCATCGGCGATGTGGGCGTTCACCGCTTGAAACTTCTCGTCCAGCTGAGTGCGCAACGCGGCCAAGGTCTCTTCAATAGGGGCCTGCAGGATCGGGGCATCGAGGTCGCGCAGCACCGCCTCTTTGTCGATCCAGCGCTCATCACTGATCAGATCATCCTCGAAGCGCCGATATTCGTTGCTGTCCATGACGAATACATTGCCGGCCTCCATCGCGTCGCACAATAAACGATAGACCAGAAATTCGTACCGATCGACGTCGAGCCGCTTGGCTCGCCCTTTCTCATCGGCGGTGGTGAACAGATAGCCACGTAACCGCTTGGGAATGAGGTCGACGGGAAACGAGGCCGGGTCGATCTGTCGTGGGGTATGCCCCAGCCGCAGATGGCCTTGCAGGAAATCGACGGCCGCCATGAGTGGCGCATGTTCGACCCGGCCAGCGAAATCCAGATCGGTGAATAGGTGACGCAGGTTTCGCTTGAAGGTCGGCGAGAGCGTGGTGTAGTACGCCCACTGGAAACCGACCTTGTCGAAGGCGATGTTGCGCATGTAGTCGGCCACCAGCGGAATGCGCTCGGGACCCAGGTAGCTAAACGCTTTGGCTTTTACCGTCGCGAACGAGGCATTATCAGGAATCGTATCGTCGACAAACAGATGAAGCACCTCACCGGCGGCCTGCAGATGCTCGCTCGCATCGGTCAACGCTTGCCGCATCGCTTCTTCGCTGGCCAGTTTGGCCTGCTTGCCGTAACCCTCCACTCGAACCATGAACGCTTCGATCAAATGGTCGTTGATCTGCCGGTAGCGATGGTAGGCGAAACACAGCAGGTACAGTCGTGTGGTGGCCGGCGCCATGCGCTGCAGCTTGTAGACGGTGTAGTACATCACAAGGGATGCGAAATATTTGCCACTCTCCTGCGAGATACCTGCCGCTGCCAAAAACTGCTGAGCGAACGCATGCAGCGGTTGGAAGAGCTGACGTCGTTCGACTTCTTGCTTCAGCGCCTTGTAACTGAAATCGTTCGGTTCGTGTTTGAGAGCGCTGATTCGATACATGGATTCACCGGCTTGCAGCAACGCGTCGAGCTGGCTGCGCATGTCGGGCGTCAGCGCCTGTTCCAGCAAACCCGCCAGTCGCACGCGCTCGTTGGTGACTACCAAACCGATGATGTCTTGGAACGTGCTGTAGGCCGGTGTAACAAGGCGTTCTCGTTCCACGTAATGGAGCGCTTCGCGCAGCAGGTAGCGCGGTTGAGTCGAGCGCATGGCGATATGCTGGATGCGCTCAATCAGTGCCCCCCGTGCGGAACGGTTCCACGGGCGAACATCGAGTAGTTGCAGAACGAGCTTCTGCAGTGCGACACGTGTCGGTTGCGTGGGGGACTGAATGGCCTTCCAGGGGTTACCCGGGAAATGCCGCGCGAGGATGTGATTCACATCCTCGCGCACGGCTTCGGGTTCAACGTCGAAGAACTGTCGCTTGGCTTTGAAATAACCCAGCTGCAGCACGAGATACACACCAGTCGTACCCCGACGCGCCGCTACCGCCGCGTGCTCGGCGGCACTCAGGTCGAAGTACAGCAATCGTTCGTCTTCTGTGAAACGTGGCAGGCCGTAAAGTTCGTCGATTTCTTCGCCGGCGAGGATCGCCAAGCGGTGCTGGTTAGTCGTCATCATGTCCCACGTGCAAGGTAACTATGTCGGCCAGCCCACGTTCGATGCGAGCCTGCGCGAAGGGATCGTTCCCTTCGAGGTAGCGCATGGCCGAGTGCACATCTTTCCAGCCGACGTATTCCATCAGCGCCTTCACATCCCAGCCGTTGGTATTGGCCCAGCCGGCAAAGCCCCGTCGCAGCGAGTGACCGCTGTAGAGGTCCGGGGCGGACAGGCCGGCCCGAGTGAATAAGCGTCGCAACAGCGGAATGATGCTATTGGCGTGTAGCGGGCGTTCCGGCACGTGCCCCCAGCGATCGACCTGGCGAAATAACGGCCCCTGGATGAGCTGCGCGGCGGCAATCCAGTCCCTCGTGGCCGTGACGGGGCACCAGCGCGACAGCGCCGGAACGCGAAACGTGGTGCCCTCGTGCTGACGATCACCCTTCGTGCGTGGAAGGAAGCAAGTCATCCCCTGACCCGGCACGAGCTGAAGATGCTCGACCTGCAGGCCAATCAGCTCGTCGCTGCGGAAGCCTCGCCAGAAGCCGAGCAGAATCAGGGCACGGTCACGCCGGTACCGCAGAGCTGCGGCACCGTTGCTCCGTCCAAGCGCACCTTCGATGACCAGGTCGAGCCAATCGACAACTTTGGCCAGTTGGATCAGTTGCAGAGGCTCGGCCCGCTTTTCCATCGCTGGATGCAGGGCCTGGATTCCCTTGAGCACCTGTTTCACGACGGATGCGCCGGTTGGATCGACAAATCCTTGCGCAGTGTGCCATTGCGCAAGTGCAGCGAGGCGCTGCTTGAGCGTATTGATCGACAAAGTGCCGGCATAGGCGGCCAGATAGCGCGCCACGCTGTCGGCAGTGGCCGGCAAGTGTCCACCCCAGGTAACTTCGAAATGACGCACCGCCGACGCATAGCTGCGCCGGGTATTGGCGCGCGTGGCGGCGGCGAGGTACCGATCGATCGACGGAGGTGGCGGAGAAGCACTCATCTCAGCCACTGTGCAGTGAGGCAATCAGGGGACAGGCAATCGTGCCGTGATGCGAATCGCACTGAGCCACCAGTCGGGACAGGACCGTCTCCATGCGCTTGAGGTCTTTCAGGCGCGCGCGCACGTCGACCAGATGCCGCGCGGCGAATTCCGCCGCCTCGCTGCAATGGGTGCCATCCTCCAACGTGAGCAGCTGCGCGATTTCGTCGAGGCTGAAACCCAGCCGTTGGGCGGATTTGATGAATTTCACCCGGGCGACATCCACACCACCATAGCGCCGGATGCTGCCGTACGGTTTATCCGGTTCCGGGAGCAGGCCCTTGCGTTGGTAGAACCGAATGGTTTCCAGGTTGACCCCGGCGGCTTTGGCAAACGAGCCAATGGTCAATGGCTCTGAACTGCTTCCCATACCGGTTGACTCCGTATATGACTACGGAAGTAGCTTACGCCCGGTTCATCCCTTTGGAGAAGCCCATGTCCGTGTCCGTTGGCATCTACTCGGTGCCGCTTGTGTGCGAGGCGGTGCCGCAGATCGGTTGCGGGTGCCTTGCCAAACCCGTGTTGGCACGCCTGGAGGTTCATCCTGATATTGCAGAGGCTTGGCTACACCATCGCGGCGACGTGATCGCAATCAAATGGCTGCGTGAGCTTGGGGTCGACCAGCAGGTCGGCCTCCTGCGTGCTGCCCTCGGCGGTGACGGTGACAGCCAGGTGGCTTTGGTAGCTGCCGCGTCGTCGTCGCCGTTGCTTGCCACATTTCCGAACCCTTCGTACTGGTACCAGCGCGAGACAGTCGATCAGCTCAGTCAGGAGGAGGCGCACACCATCGCCGCCCGTCTCGTCCAGCGGCTGTCGCAAGCACGCGTTCCGTTGCCCGATGGGACTGCGCTGCAATGCGATCTCGCGTGTGCGCTACAAGAGGTTCTTGTGGTCGACGAGGCCATGCCCATCGAAGCTCGGCTTGCCCGGCTACTCGGGGTGGCGCGAGACACATTCCAGCAGCATCTCGGATCACAGGCATTGTCGCAGCTGGATGCGTGGTTGACGCCCGCGGCGCTCCTACCCGAGGACGCGGGTTGACGTGCCGACTTCGCGCCGTGGATCGTGGATACAACCCCGTGTTTCAGGCTAATGCAGGGGCCGACGCCTGCGATCTGCAGCGTCTCAGGCTACGGCTGGACGGCTTCGCCACGCGAGCTGGATCATGAATGACGTTTGCGTGTGCAACAGCGTGACCGAGGAGGACATTCGCCGCGCGGTGGTGGCAGGGGTGCGCAGTTTCGAAGCATTGCAGTGGCTCACCGGTTGCTCGGGTGGCTGCGGAGGCTGCGAGCAGGAAGCACGCCAGCTGCTAAGCGACATCATCATGGAAATCGCATGCGCACATCCGACCTTCCATCTCAGGCCGGGTCAAGATGGACAGTAGGCGTCGGCCAAGGCTCCCGTGGGTCTTGGAAAATCCACGCTTGATGTCGTACCAAAGTACGGGAGTAGGCTCTGCGCCAATAGCGGGCATTGACCGGTCGCGCGATTCGAAGATGAGGATGTCGCTGTCCGCGTGTCACCTTCAAATGAAGGCCGGAGTGTTTCTGGCCACGTACTGGAGAGTTGAGAATGAACACCGCAGCCATTCTGAAATCCGTTCTGGCAGGAGGACTCACGTTGGGCCTGACCACCGTCGCTTCGGCCGCAGGCATGCAGAGCAAACCGATGTCGATGAGTCACATGGAGAAGTGCTACGGCATCAACGCGGCGCAGAAGAACGACTGCAAAGCTGCAGGCCACTCCTGCGCCGGCCAGGACACCAAAGCCCGCGATCCAAACTCGTTCGTCGCGGTGCCCAAGGGCCTGTGCGAGAAGATCGACGGCGGCAAACTCGAACCGGCACAAAAGGGCTGAGCAACGCCATGATGCACGACGCGAGCACGCTCGCGGCGCGACCGATCTCAGCTCCTTATGGAGTCGGGATCGGTCTGCGCGCGCCACACCTGCAGCGGGTGTTGAGCGAACGTCCGCGCGTGGCGTGGTTCGAGGTGCACAGTGAGAATTTGTTTGCAGACGGCGGAGCACTGCATGCGGCGATCGAGTATGTGCGCGCCGACTATCCGCTGAGCCTGCACGGTGTCGGCCTCTCGCTGGGATCGGCCGACACATTCGACGACGAGCATCTGGCGACGCTGTGTGCGCTGGTGCAACGCTTCGAACCGGGGCTGGTTTCCGATCACATCTGCTGGGGCGCGATCGGCGGCATCCACCTCAACGACCTGCTGCCGCTACCGTTCACCCGGGAGGCGCTGGATCTGATGGTGACGCGCGTGCAGCAGGTGCAGGACGCGCTGGGCCGCGAGTTCCTGGTCGAGAACGTTTCCAGCTATCTCACGTTCCAACACGCCGAGATGAGCGAGTGGGAGTTCGTCGCCGAACTGATACGTCGCAGCGGCTGCGGCCTGCTTCTCGACGTCAACAACGTCTACGTCAATAGCGTCAATCACGGCTTCGACGCGCATGCTTATCTGCGTGCGATGCCGCGCACGGCGGTGCGCGAGATCCACCTGGGTGGATTTACTCGCAAGACCGATCTCGCGCTACCGCTATTGATCGACAGCCACAGCCGGCCGGTGGATGCTGAAGTCTGGGCGCTTTACGCCGAGGCACTGGACCTGTTCGGCCTCGTGCCCACCCTGATCGAATGGGATCAGGACATTCCCGAACTTGAGGTGTTGCTGGCGGAAGTCGGTCGCGCCGAGGCCCTGTTCAATGGTCACCGCACCCACATTGCTTGAGTTGCAACGCGGTTTCGCCAACGCCGTGCTCGATCGCGGCAGTGACTTCGCGCAGTGGGTTGTCAGTGCCGGCCTCGCCCCCGCTGCACGGTTGCAGGTGTACGGTAACGCCATCGCCAGTACGCAGATTGAAACGCTGCGCGCCACGTACCCCGCGGTGCGAGCCTTGGTCGGCGAGGACTTCTTCGAAGCCACCGCGATGCGCTATCGCCTGCATCATCCGTCGACGCGCGGCAACCTGCAGGCGTTCGGCGGCGCCTTCGCCGCGTTTCTGGCTACGATGCCCGAAGCGGCAGCATTTGCCTATTTGCCTGATGTGGCGCATTTGGAGTGGCTACGCCAGCAGTCCGCACTGGCCGCTGAAGCATCGCCACTGGCCCCGGCCACGCTCGACGACACGCCACCGTTACCCTGGCAGTTGCATCCCAGCGTGCGCCTGCTGGCCAGTGCGCATCCGGTGCTGACGATCTGGCGTTACGCCACCGCCCCCGAAGACGAGCGGCTGCAGCTGGATGGTCGCGGCGAACAGGTCGTGTTGTGGCGCGATGGCGGTGAGGTGGCGATGACAGTGCTGGACGCAGCGAGCTTCGCCTGCATCGCCGCGCTGATCGATACGCGTGATCTGGAGGCCGCGCATGCGGCGGCGCGGGCCATCGACGGGGCATTCGATCTCGCGGTTTGTCTGCGCAGCCTGCTGGAGCACCAACTGATCGCAGCGGGTTGACGCTAGAAATCCTGGCGCTTGACTCTGTACCTAAGTACGCGAATAGAGTGCTTCCATAGCTTCCCCATCCATGCAGAGCCCTCCATGAAAAATACCCAAGGCATCCAGAAAACAGGTTCCGGCGCTCTTCTGGCCGGGGGTATCACCGCACTACTGGCGTCGACCTGTTGCCTTGGTCCGCTGGTCTTGGTCGCCCTTGGGTTCAGTGGCGCCTGGATCGGCAACCTGACCGTGCTTGAGCCGTACCGCCCGTACTTTATTGGCGCAGCGCTGATCGCGATGGTCTTCGCCTGGCGACGCATCTACCGGCCTGCCGCGGCGTGCGCGCCCGGTGATGTCTGCGCTGTGCCGCAGGTCAGGACCACCTACAAAGTCTTGTTCTGGATCGTCGCAGCCCTGGTGCTCGTGGCACTGACCTTTCCCTATCTCACCCCGCTGTTTTACTGACCCGTCGGAGGATCCACCCATGAAGAAACTTGCCGCTCTCATCGTCCTTGCCAGTGCCATTTCCGCGCCTGCCTGGGCGGCTACGAAGACCGCCACCCTGTCGGTGTCCGGCATGACGTGCGCCGCGTGTCCCATCACCGTCAAGAAAGCGCTGTCCAAGGTTCCCGGTGTCGAAAAGACCGAGATCCTGTTCGACAAGAAGGAAGCCGTTGTGACCTTCGATGATGCCAAGACCAGCACGCAGGCACTCGTCAGCGCCACGACGGATGCGGGCTACCCCTCCACCGTTAAGCACTGAAGCGTCCAAGGCCATTCCCATGTCCCTTCCTAATCCTCTTACGCGCACGGCCGACAAAGCCGGCGTGATCGGTGCCATCGTCACGGCGATGGGCTGCGCGGCGTGCTTTCCCGCCCTCGCCAGCCTGGGTGCCGCCATCGGGCTGGGCTTTTTGAGCCAGTATGAGGGCGTGTTCATCCGTTACCTGCTTCCGCTGTTCGCCGTCCTCGCCTTGCTAGCCAATGTGATCGGCGGACTTCGTCATCGGCAATGGCCACGGATGATCCTTGGCATGATCGGTCCCGTCCTGGTGCTGGCGGCCGCCTTGCTCATGAGCACCATGGGGTTGCCCACGGCGTGGTTGCTCTATCCCGGTCTGGTGTTGATGGTCGCGGTATCGATCTGGGATCTCGTATCCCCGCCGGGAAAAAGTCACGGCGGAGCGAGCCGAGACCGCACCTGCTGCTGAGTGGCCGCCATGACCTTCGGCTGGCAGGGACCTTGGATCGAGCCCGCGAATAGCCAACGGTCAGGCTCCTTGGCAATACATCCGGAGATGAAACACATGAAGGCGTGGCTGATTGCCAAGAAAACCGACCTCATCACAGCGGCGATCGTCATCGGCATCGTGCTTCTGTTGATCGTCGTGGTGCCCTATTGCTGCTGATCGGGCCATGCCGCGACTGCGATGTTGGTATGACCCTCTATCGATTCAACGGTGTGCCGCTCGGCTCGAAACCGAAGCGGCACACCCCTATTTGCCAGGAACATCATGAACGAACAAACCCTTTCCGTGACCGGCATGACCTGCGCGGATTGTGCTCGGCATGTCGAAAAGGCGCTCAAGACGCTCACCGACATCGTCGCGGCCGACGTCACCTACCCGCAGGGCGTGGCGCACATCCGCAGCATCCAGCCCTTGAGTCTGGATCAACTCAACGCGACCTTGCCGAAAAACTACCGCGTCGCCGCAGCTCCGTCATCGCACGCCGACATACCCGCGGCCAAGCCGTCCAGGCTCAACCAGGCGCTGGATTCGTTGGGCGGTCTGTTCAAGCCCCGCAGCGATGTCGACACCAAGCCCATCGATGCCGAGCAGCGTCTGCGTGTCGCTGTCATCGGCACCGGCGGCGCGGCCATGGCTTCGGCACTGAAGGCCGCGGAACTCGGCGCTCGCGTGACGGTCATCGAGCGCGGCACCATCGGCGGCACCTGCGTCAATATCGGTTGTGTGCCCTCAAAGATCATGATCCGCGCCGCGCACGTGGCGCACCTGCGCCGAACCAGTCCGTTCGATGATGGCATCTCCAGTATGGCGCCGGTGGTTCGGCGTGACCGACTGCTTGCCCAACAGCAAGGTCGTGTCGACGAACTGCGTCACGCCAAGTACGAGGGCATTCTCGACACCAACCCCAACATTCAGCTGCTGCATGGCGAAGCGCGTTTCAAGGACGCGCACACGCTGGTCGTCAAGTCGATGGCGGGGGATGAATCGGAGGTCTCCTTCGATCGCTGCCTGATCGCCACCGGTGCCAGCGCGGCGGTTCCGCCCATCCCGGGCTTGAAGGAAACCCCGTATTGGACATCCACGGAGGCACTGGTCAGCGGCACCATTCCGCCAAGACTCGCTGTCATCGGCTCGTCAGTGGTTGCGGTGGAGCTGGCGCAAGCGTTTGCCCGATTGGGCAGTCACGTGACGATCCTGGCGCGCAGCACGCTGTTTTTCCGTGAAGATCCAGCCATTGGTGAGGCCATCACGACGGCGTTCCGCGCCGAAGGCATTGAGGTCTTGGAGCACACGCAAGCGAGCCAGGTCGCGTATACGAACGGTGAATTCGTGCTCACCGCCGGGCGCGGCGAAGTGCGTGCCGATCAACTGCTCGTCGCGACCGGCCGCACCGCCAATACACGCGGTCTCGCGCTGGATGCCGCGGGTATTGCCGTCAATGCCCAGAACGCCATCGTAATCGACCGCAGTATGCAAACCAGTGCGACGCACATCTACGCTGCTGGCGACTGCACCAACCAACCACAGTTCGTCTACGTGGCGGCCGCCGCCGGTACGCGTGCCGCCATCAACATGACCGGTGGTGAAGCGGTGCTGGACTTGACCACGATGCCAGCGGTGGTGTTCACCGAGCCCCAGGTCGCAACCGTGGGCCTAAGCGAAGCGGAGGCTCACCTGAAAGGTATCGAGACCGATAGCCGCACGCTTTCACTGGACAATGTGCCACGGGCGCTCGTCAACTTCGACACCCACGGGTTTATCAAGCTGGTCGCTGAGGCCGGCAGCGGCCGGCTCATCGGGGTGCAGGCGGTCACGCCAGAAGCGGGCGAGATCATCCAGGCTGCCGCACTGGCCATCCGGGCACGCATGACAGTGCAGGAGCTCGCCGATCAGTTGTTCCCGTACCTGACGATGGTCGAGGGCTTGAAGCTGGCGGCGCAGACCTTCACCAAGGATGTAAAACAGCTGTCGTGCTGCGCGGGATAGCCGAAAGGAAGGTAGAACCATGAGCTGTTGCAGCCTGCCAGTGGTCGAGTGCGTTGTTTGCGGTACGTGGATTCCTTACGACTCAGTGTTCGTGTTTGAGGACGGACAGGATTCCGAACCGGTTTGCAGCACGGCATGCCGCGCTGCCTTCCTGAAGCCGCGCTCCTTCACCGAGGAACGCGGCAAGGCGAGCATCGAAGCGAGACGACCGTGACCGCCTACACGATATCCAAACTGGCGCAGGACGCTGGCGTGAGCGTTCACGTGGTGCGCGACTACGTGTTGCGTGGCTTGGTCCACCCAGCGTGGCGCACAGAGAGTGGCTACGGCATCTTTGATGGCCCGGCGTTGGCGCGGCTGCGATGCGTGCGCATGGCCTTCGAGGCCGGCATCGGCCTGGATGAGTTGGTTCGCCTGTGTCACGCGCTGGACCGCGGTACCACCGACGTCGAAGAATGCGTGGCGCGCCTACATTTGTGGATTGCGGCACGACGCGAGACGCTGGCGCTGCTGGATCAGCAGTTGGTGACGATGGTGACTGCCCAGTCTTCGCGCGCTGAAGCGGAAAGCACCCATGCGTAATACCGATCTCAACGGAGCAACACACACCTCGCGTGGGCGAGCCTACGCCTGGGGTGTGCTCGCCTTGCTGACGTGTCCTTGCCACCTTCCGCTGTTGGCACTCCTCCTGTCAGGGACAACCGCGGGTGCTGCGCTCAGCAACCACTTCGGTGTTGCCATCCTCGGGTTAGCCACACTATTCATACTGTCATTGACGAGCGCGTTGCGAGCCTTGCGGAAGCGGTCATGACCGTGTCGCCGGCCGACGGTGCGCTGATCACGAGACCTCGACCGCAGGGGGACCTCCCCATGAATACGCTCCACACCCCCATCGTCAATTGCGCGATCTGTTGCACAGAGATCCCGCTGAGCGCCGCGCTGACGCCGGAAGGCATGGCCTACGTCGCGCACTTCTGCGGCCCGGCGTGCTTGCAGCGTTTCTCGGCGCGCGCCGAGCACGAAACGGTGCCGGCGGCGACGCCTTCCTCGGAAAGTAACAAGACGGATCAGGCTCAGAGCTAAACGCCCTGTCACCCATGAATCCCGTGCCGCCCCCAACGCCTCATGCTGATCCCGCAACCTCGTTGTTTTCGGTGCTGACACTGGATGGCGGTGGCGCCCGCGGATACCTGACCCTCAAGATTCTCGAACGCGTCGAGGGGTATCTGAATATGCTGACCGGCGTCGTGCTTCCTTTGGGTGCCCGGTTCGACCTCATCTGCGGCACCTCGACCGGCGGGATCATCGCTCTGGCACTGGCGCTCGGCCAACCGGTGAGCGAGATATCGGCGTTGTACGAGGCACATCTGCCACGCATCTTCGGCTCAGCGATGCGGCGCTTCGGGTGGATGGGGAACTTCCGCCCCCGTTACCGCAGCGATGCGTTACGTGAGGCCATGCAAGCCTTTTTTGGCGACCTGACGCTAGCTGAGGTGCAGACCGATGTCTGCGTCACTGCAGTCTCGCTGATCAACGCTCGGCCTCATCTGTTTCGGAGCGACTATGTCAAGCCAGGGGTATGGCACGACGATGATCGCCTCGCCGAACTGGCGCTGGCCACATCCGCTGCACCGACCTTCTTCGCTGCTCATTCGACGGAACATCTGACCGACCTCGTCGACGGTGGGCTGTATGCCAACAATCCCGCACTGCTGGGTGTGGTCGAGGCGTTCCGGTTCGGCCGCCCGAGTCGTCGCGGCATCGCACCGCCCTACGATCTTGGTGCCACCTGTCTGGAACAACTGGCCGTGCTGTCGGTGGGCACCGGCGAACAATGCGCCATGCCCTACGACCCGGATCGCTTGCGTAGCGGTGGGCGCCTGGCTTGGGGCGCGCATTTCCACAACGTCGTCAACGAAAGCCAGTCGCAGTACATCAATCTGTTGGCGGCAGGCCTGCTCGGCTCGGCTTACCACCGCGTCAACCCCCACCTGGATTTTCCGATGGCCATGGACGAGGTACGCCGCCTGCCAGCACTGAAGAACCTGGCGGACCTATCCGAACAGGATGAGGAATTCCTACGCACCCGAATTGCCGCGTTCTAAATTACGTAGGGCCTTCACGTGTGACGGACAACAATCCCCTTACCGAGTTAAAGGAGAGCGCCATGGTCAAACCGTATGATCTCGTCGTGATCGGGACCGGGACTGCCGCGATGGTGGCTGCGATGCAGACACGTGCCGCCGGCTGGCGTGTGGCGGTCATTGATTACCGTCCCTTCGGCGGTACCTGTGCTTTGCGTGGTTGTGATCCTAAAAAGATGTTGATCGGCGGCGTGGATGCCACCGATCACGTCCGACGGATGCGGGGTAAAGGCGTGACCGGAAACGTCGCGATCGACTGGCCCGATTTGATGACGTTCAAGCGCAGCTTCACGGATCCCGTGCCGGCGAACCATGAACAGCGATATCGCGAAAAGGGGATCGATACCTATCATGGGCAAGCCAGGTTCACGGGGCCGAACACCATCGCGGTCGGTGATGACTGCCTCGATGCCAAACACGTAGTGATTGCCTCCGGTGCGGAACCGGTCAAACTGCATATCCCGGGCGAGGAGCATCTGGTCACCAACGAGGACTTCCTGGCGTTACCGGCGTTGCCGCAGCGTATCGTACTGGTCGGTGGCGGCTACATCGCGGCTGAGTTCTCGCACATCGCGGCTCGCGCCGGCGCACAGGTGACCATTCTTCAGCATGGTGCGCGCCTGTTGAACGGATTTGATCCGGATCTCGTCGGGTGGCTGATGCAGGCGTTCGATATCCTCGGCGTGGATGTGCGTCTGGAAACCACGGTCGAGGCGATCGAAAAAACAGTCGCTGGCTACCGGGTGCGCTCAAGCTCCCATGGTGAAAGAACGACCGTCGACGCCGATCTCGTCGTACACGCCGCCGGGCGAGCGCCTGCCCTGGAATCGCTCGATCTCGAAGCGGCGGGCATCGCCAACGAGCACGGTCGCCTCATTCTCAACGAGTACCTGCAGAGCGTGTCCAATCCCGCGGTTTTCGCGGCGGGCGACGCCGCCCAGGCCGGACCGCCGTTGACACCCGTATCGAGCCACGACGCAAAAGTGGTGGCTGCAAACCTCCTCAAGGGCAATCACCGGCGACCTGATTATCGGGGCGTGCCGAGCGTGGTCTTTACGATCCCGCCCATGGCGACCGTGGGGCTGAGCGAAGCCAAAGCCCGCGAGGAAGGGCTGAAGTTCAAGATGAAATCGCAAAAAGCCTCAGGCTGGTTCACGGCCCGCCAAGCGGCCGAGCCCGTCTACGGATTCAAGGTGTTGGTCGACGAGGCCAGCGATCGCATTTTGGGCGCCCATCTCGTGGGTCCGCATGCCGAAGAAGTCATCAATCTCTTCGCACTCGCGATCCGCCACGATCTCACCGCTGCGGACCTGAAGAACACGATATTCGCTTACCCAACCGGCGCCTCCGACATTGGTTACATGGTCTGAGCATTCGATTGATGCCCGGCCGTTCTGGCTAGCCGCTCAGTGTCAGGCATCTGTACGGGAGTCGGGCGCCTTTTTCGCGTCTAAGCAGCATCGGGCGGGATAATCCAACATTATCCCGCCTCAGAAATTACGTTTCTCTCTGACATTATTCGTATTGATTGGTATGTAATTACATGGTATGTAATGCATTATGAAATCCATCGGGGACTGGTATGGCACGTGGCGGCTTGTACAAGATCGAGGTCCAGAAGGCGCGAGACAGTCTGTTGGCGCAAGGAAAGCATCCGTCGGTCGACGCCTTACGGGTGGCCTTGGGTAATACCGGCTCCAAGACCACCATCCACCGCTATCTGAAGGAGCTGGAGGCCGAGGACGGGCCTCGTGTCGGCGCGACGGTGGCGATCAGCGATGCCTTGCAGGATCTGGTCGGCAGGCTGGCCGAACGCCTGCACGAGGAGGCCGAAGTCCGGATCACCGCGGCGCAAGAACGCATCACGGCGGAACGCCACGCGCTGACCGCAGCTGTGGAACAGCACCGCCAAGAAGCCACAGCGCTCAGCACGCAGCTTCAGCGCACCGATATCGCCCTGCAGGACGAAAAGGCTGCGCACGAACAGACCCAGCAGGGGCTTCGTGATCGCGCGTTGCTCGTCCAGCAGTTGGAGGAGCGGGTCGCCGGCATGGCTACTCGGTTGACCGAGCACGAAGCGCACATTCAGTCGCTGGAAGACAAACACCAGCACGCCCGCGATGCCTTGGAGCACTATCGGACGGCCGTCAAGGAACAGCGCGATCAAGAGCAGCGCCGACACGAACACCAGGTGCAGGGACTGCAGGTCGAGCTGCGACAAGCCAATGACACCGTCACGAGCAAGAACCACGAGCTACTGCAGCTCAACCGCGATAATGCCCGGATGACTGAGCATATCAATCAGCTCGACAAGGAGTTCCGCCAGTTCCGCACCGAGCATCAGAAACTGCAGCACGCCTACGACGCGAATCTGCCGCTGGCCAAGGAGCATCCGACCCTGCAGATGCGGTTGGCTCAGGCCGAACAAGGGCAGGCGCATCTGCAGGCCCAGCTCGGGGCGGCCGAAACTCAACTGACCACCGAACGGGACCACCGGCGAGAAGCGGAGACCCAGCGCGCCGCCAGCCAAGCACGGCTGGACGTATTGGAAGAAACATTTGCTCGACTGCGCAACGTCAATACATCTGACGCCCATGAGGCTGAAGTGGTACTGGATGCGGCCAAGAAACTTAGGCCGCAGTAACTACTTGAAAAACTTAGAAACACGTGTCGGACTATCGCTGTGCTTGGTACCAGACCGTGCCAGGAAAGTTATGCCAGCGCGCGCTCGTGCCAAGAGACTTATACAACGCGCGCCGGCATGCCAAGAAATTTATGCAATGGAACTCAATCGACCAAAAAACTTTGGCCGCTGAGTTGACCAAGGCGGCTAGCTTTCGCGAAACAGCCTGAGTGACCTCATCGCAGGTGTCGCTCCGCGAAGGTCCGACGTGCTCCGATCGATAACAAATGCGCTTCGCCACCCGCCAGCAGTCCGGATTTGCTCTACGGTAGCTCCAGCACGCGCCAAATCCATGGCGCCCCCAACGCGGGGAGAGTAGGCAGTGAAGTACCCAATGAGGCCAGCCGCCTGAGCCCGTCGACGAAAGATGCGGCTGAGCTCTTGCGATCTAAGAGCCAGTGACGAGGCGTCTTTCGGTCCCTTACGCCGTCCCCCGATTGGCCTAGCAAGCGGGCCGTGCAGAATACCCGCCGCTTCGCACCAACGAAGGACTCGCCTCAGGGTATCCGGCGAGATCCATCGCGTATCGGAGTAGGCAAATGCCGAACCGTTTTCAGGTATGAAGCAAACTTGGCCACTCCCGTCGGCGGATTCGATGATGTGCTCCCGGCAAAGCTCGACCAGTTCCGATGGCTTGAAGAGCGTGTCGAGAGCCAGAGCCAGCAATGCACCGTCGCGAAGTTCGTGCAGAGAGTCGCCGAGGGTAGCCAAGACCTTAGCGACGTTGACCGCATTCAATTCGTCGGCTTGCGAACGTTCAGTCTGTCCATTGAGCTCAAGCTTCGCCATGAGTTGATCCCAACGAGGCTTCCACGATCGCTGCTTTGACGGAGGGATGAATCCTCGGGCTTCGTGCGCTTGCCCTACGCTGTAGAGGAGGCGCCTGATCGTGGAGACTTTAAGGCCTTCGTCGATCGCATCCTCCAACCAAGCCGCGACTTGGTCCTCGGAAGCTGGGATCGGCATCACCTCCATCCGCTGGCACCACGAACAGTACCTCGCTAGGTCTGACTCAATAGCGACCCGTGTCCGTTCGCTGTGGCTATCCAGATGTTCATAGAGAGTCATAGGTGGTTCCTTGCGTGGTGGTTACAGGAAGCTGGTAGCCGATACGGATATGCAGCGTAGGGTCGAACGAAACCAGCGCGATCGGCTGGCCAAGAATCAGTGCGAAGTGGGGCTCCTCACGCCCGGATCGGATGTACTCGACTGTGGTGCGAATGTTGTCGATGGCACAAAGCGAAGTCAGATACGAAAGGGCATGCGCAAGCACCTTCGCTGACCGCGACTGCATCGCCCACAAGGTGAGCTCATCCATCGGTGTTAGCCAATCCGCGCCCGTGGTTGCTTCCGGCGATGCATAGACAGCAAGTAGCAACTGCCGTCCGACACTTTTTGCGCTGGCGATCGATGCGTTGACGGCAGCTGCAGGAACCCGATCCGGGTCGATTGTCAGGATTGGAAAGCCAAGCACAGAGATGTTCGCCGAGCTCACCTCAATAGTGGTCGCCGAGAAGTTCAGCGCATCGAGCTGGCGTCGGGCATCCAATCCGTACGCTACGACCTGATCGCAGTGCTCCTTGAGGACAGGACAGGGGAGGCCTGGTCGTAAGAAGGTTGGCTGCCACCACGTTCGCAGGATCGCTCCGACTTCCTCGTTGCTTGTCGCATGCCCGATAGAGTGTTCGTCGAACCCAGACCGTGCGAATGGAGAGGAGGCGCAAAGCTCGTCGCTGCCCCGAGGAAAGGCATTTTGTGAGACAAACCTGTAGTCCTCCCTCTTATAGAGGCGACCCGCGGGAAGAAGGCGAGTCGTCTTTCTTGTTCGACCCGTAGAGTGGAGATACTCGTGAATCGCGCGAGTCACCTGATCCTTCGGCCACTGATGCATGCCGAGTAGCGCTTTGTTGCGTTGGTAGTGATCAATCCCACAAGGACAGTGAAGAAGTCGGAAGTCGGCACTGCGCCCCTTGTGCGGTAGCAATGAGCGCCCACACGTACAATTTTTAACAAGGCCGTCTCCGTGCCACGGACAGGTCGCGATCCACGGCAACTGGTGGAGCATGGTGTGGAATCCATACGCAAGACACTGGCGGCAGCCGCGCAGAAGGTCTGCGTGAGCCTCGGATTTGTCGCTAAAGGGATGCCAGTCCTCCCAATGGTGCGGAAGAAGGTCATGCTCCCGACCCCAAAGCGATGCCTCCCAGCCGTCCATCTCTTTCCATGGAACGATTCCGCCGCGGAGCCCTGCTTGAATCGTGGAAGTTGTCTTGAGCACTTCGGGCAATTGCGTCAGCCAAAGGCCATTGAGCCGTGAAAGTCTGTAGGCGCGCCCAAAAGAGGAGATGTAGGGGACCTGTGCAAGATCGCCACCGATAAGCCTTTGGATCTTGGTAAGTGCCGCAATGTGTCTATTCATCCGCGCAACTGCCTCGCGCGAGAGAATTCCAATTTCAAGTAGCCAGCGCGCATGATGGCCTCCTTGATGCTTTCGTAGGAGAACTCTCGAAAGACCTCTTGGCCACCTGCGATATGAACCAGCAAGCGCTTGACGGCCAGTTCAAGAATCATCATCGGGAAGTCACTCTGGCCGTTTAGATTGGCCTCCTTTCGGATCTCGTCGACGGCCTTCACGAATTTCTGTGCATCACTGGCGAAGCGCCATCCCTTTTCGTACGCCTGAGGCGCGAAGTACGCGCTAAACGGGACACCCTCGTGTTCCATGGCGTCGTAGCGACCCAGCGCTTCCGCAATTTCAGCAATGCCGACCAAGCCACGAAAGGTGTGATCCGCCATAAAGAAACGGCGGACAACGTGCGGCGGCATGTCATCGATCTGGCAGCGCCGGTTATCCTTTTCAGCCGATGAGTCATCCGACTGGTTGACGAACACGCAGAAGAGCCGATACCCGTCCAGGCTTACGCCGTCGTCTATATTGGCGAGGTACTCATAGTCATCCTTGCTCAATCGCTGGGCTTCATCGATGAACAGGACGAATCGGCGGGCGGCCATCTGCTCGCACTCGGCTGAGATCCGGTCGACGATGTGAGAGAGGCGATCAATCGCTGCGGCCCGTGGATGGGACGTAAGGTTGAGCGCTCCTTGGATCACCTTATAAAAGACATTGTCCGATCCGTTACTCCGCCGCGGCATGCTCACCCACGCGGTCGGCGTGGGCTGCTTGAGCCAACTGGGGTGCGAGCGAAGGTAGCGGGACGCGGTGGATTTTCCGTCTCCGGATCGCCCGGCCACTTGAATGCCTCGGTAGCCATCCTCCAGCGCGATCAAAATAGCCTCGGCCAGGAGAATCGTCGGCCGGGTGGCGACTTCGGGACGCCCTTCATCTTTGAACATGGGATGCGTGCTCATGGATCAGTCCTTCACGTGGTCAAAGGAAACGCGGCCAGTGAGCGGCGTCTCCGTGGAGGGTTTCACGTCTTGAGGAGCGGCTGGGTCGGAAAACGACACGGTTATCGCCCCACTGGTGGTGAGTTGCATCAGGCGAGCGATCTGATCAGCGGCGTTCGCGCGGCCTTCTTGGCAGCTCTTGAGCGTGAAGGCTGCGTAGGCGGAAATCGCGCTGTGCGCGCCGCGGATTTCCAGTTCGCCACTCCGGCTCAGCTTGAGAATGCGACGGCGCGTGGTGATGTCGTGGCGATGGATGTTCCAGGGCGACGACGCGGTCAATGTGCACACGTGATTGAGCGATTCGTCGATGAGCACCAGCGTGCGCAAATCTTCGAGATCAATCTGGGCTTTGTAGTTACTACCCAACAGGTCCCAGTTCTTGTCGAGAGTAGGGTGGCGATAAACGACACCCATAAAACGCACATGGACGGGTTTATTGTGGCGCTGGGAGCCGCGAAACCTGACGGTACGAATTTCAGAGGTCAGTGCCTTGGCATCCAGTTCGTTG
Source organism: Rhodanobacter sp. B2A1Ga4 (assembly GCF_018101315.1). Taxonomy (NCBI): domain Bacteria; kingdom Pseudomonadati; phylum Pseudomonadota; class Gammaproteobacteria; order Lysobacterales; family Rhodanobacteraceae; genus Rhodanobacter; species Rhodanobacter sp. B2A1Ga4. The sequence continues at coordinate 207,847 of NZ_JADBJR010000004.1, forward strand.
TGCGGCGGTGACGGCCAGAAATGCGGGGTATTGGGGTAGTTGAGAAGGATGTCGATCGGGCTGCGATTTTGCCGAGCGGGCAACGGCGTGATGTTGTAGCTGGTCATGATCACGTCCATGACGTCTTCCAGTGCCTGGAAAGAGATGGGGTGATCTGTGCTTCGCCATTCGGATACGGGCGTGGCCTTTTTCCCGAGGTGACGTGTCGGGATGTAGCCTCCGGGCAAATCGCGGAGTGCACCAATTTCCAGGCGGTTGAAGAAGTGCTCGACCGCGGGCCTCCCCTCCGGCGTGTGCGGTTTGCCCAAGTGCAAGATGCCGTCGTAATTGCCCACCCATGCTTCGAGGGGCAGGCTCGCCTTATGCGCCAAGGCGTTGTCCATCGCCGTGACCCGGCCACTCATGGCCCCGAACTCTAGGTTCTGCGGCATGGTCGCACCCGGCTCGTAGTTCAAATCGGGAACACAAAGCGCCCTTGGAGTCCACGGGCGCAGGGAGGATGCATAACATTGAGCGACATCGAGAGCGGTGTATCCGCGCCCGAAGACGATCTTCCACGCCAACACAGCGGAGGAGTCGACCTCAACGACAACCAGAACCCAGACTTTCGAAATCTTGAGCTTGATGGGTTCCCCGCGTGCGTTGGGCACTTCCAGCATGAAGTGCACATCTTTGCAGTGGGCATCAAATTCACAGCGGTCGTACGGTTGGCGATGAAACAGTTGGCTGAGCGACTGGATCTTGGGCTCAGGCAAAGTCGTTGCGTCGAGGTTGCCGGCAACGAGCGCGTCTTTGCGCATGCCCCTGATGTAGCGAGCAAACGCCCGTCTTCCCTTGTCTTTCTGGCCCAGCGGCCAACAGTTGTTGCCGAAGCGTTTCGAGACGATTCCGCGAATCTCTCGCATCAACCGGCAGAACGAGGGCGGCAATCTTCCGGGCGGCAGGGGCGCAATGAAAGTGCCGGTCAGATCCCGGACTTCGGGGAGTACTTTTAACAGGGACTTGAGCGCATAGGGCGCACCCTGGGTTGGAACGGAAGCAACCATCTCCGAGGTTTGGCGCGCACCCCAGGGCAGGCACGCCCGATAGCCGTACAGTCCTCCATCTGGGGCGACCGAAAAGGCCTTCGCGATCACGCTGGTGAGTGTCACTCGGTTGACCCCGTGGTCTATCGCCGCGTGACGCACCGAGGCGCCAAGTATGTAGGCCTGCAAGGCATCGCAGCGCGACTGGAATTGCGCCTGATGGCGATCGAGGACGAGCCTTTGATCCGGACGCTTCCAACGGAGCGCATCCGCCATTTGTGCAGCGGAGACGTCAGTAGCCATCATTCGCCCCCCGCGTCAGGCGACTGTGGCTGCTGAGCGGCAACTCCTTCTGAAACCCCAGCCAACCCTCGTGCAGCAAGGTGCACGTAGCCATACGCACTACATCTGCCGGGATTTGGCTCAACGACCCTTCAATTTGCTGGAAGGAGAGTGAGGTCACGACCGGAGAGAACAGCTCCTTCACCCTCCCAGCAATGGAGGGAACCTCGGCACGGCGTCGCGCTGCTTGGATGTGGGGTAAAAGGCGCAGGTAATTGGCAATGGATTGCGCTCGATGCTGCAGGTCGTGCTCAAAGACGAAACGTAGTGAAAGGCCTGCTCGATGGGCGGCCTGATCCCAAACGGTGGCGTCCTTGGCCTGGAGGCCGCCCTGGACACGTTCGCATTCCTCGATACCTTGGACTGCCCAAAAGGTTTCGCGGCCGTCGGTCCCGCGTGTCCAAAAGTCGAGCTCCACGGTACGGCCTGAATACAGCTCGAGGCTGCGTGGCCGCTCGACCACGGCTTCCGCCGCCGGGTCAAACTCGTTTTTGAGAAAAAAGGCCAGGCGGGTAATGCCGACAAGCGAGACGGCACGTGCGGCCTTTGGCGAATAGGTGATGTAGACATCCTCATTGCTGAGTTCGCTTGCGGTGAGGGCCCGTGGATCGAATGGAAGGGCTGCCGATGACATGAATTTTCTCCAAGTGAATGCGTCGACCCTGCCGGTGATGGCAGATCGATTGAGTGCAGGCTGGGGTGGTAGGCGCGTCCCAGACACGAGCGCCCGCTGGGCAATGCGCCCAGTCATGGAAGGCGTCGGTGGTGGGGCGCGCGTTTTGGCGCAGCGAGGACTAGCCGCTACGACGAAGGATTGGTGGCACCACGGAGCGCGTCGCGGCAGTTGGGTAGGCCGACGATGTGTAGATGCGTGGAGTTCTTGCGGCACGAATTTTCCCAATGGGTGAGTCAACTTCCTGGTTCGAAACCAGGCAGCGGGGAGCCGCGGCCGCCCAAGAAAGGGCGCCCGTTGCTTGACTAGGGAGGGGATCGCACACTAAATTGCGGGCAAGTCGTGTACCAGCAAAATCAAAGTCCGTAGCGTTGGCGCGCTGTGGGCTTTTTTTGTGCGCGCGGGATTGGCGGCTAAATCGACTAGACATCCATCGGATGGGACCTCCTGCGTCTACGGGGGCGGGTAGAAACCCAACCAAGGCGCTTGAGCTAAGGACTTCGGGGGTTGGGACGGTTAGTCAGGCTGGTTTGCCTGCTTGCGCGCCTCTTCGAGCGAAGCTAAATATTCCGCGACCGCCTCGGCGGTTGCGAACCATCCTCGCCGTCCCGTCATCTTGACGAGCTGCACAGGCAACTGACCACGGCTATTTGCTTTGCGGATGGCGCCAACGCTGGAGTACCTCAGCACCACGGCCAAGTCTGTCAGTGTCAGTACGTCACCGAATCGGGTGCGGAGATCCGCTTCGCGCTCTGTCTGAGTGGCCATCTATGCAATGTCTTCTGCAGTCTTGGTAGGGCGTGCTTGGTCACACGTCGGCCCAACGGTAGGGCTTGCTAGTGCTCGGATCGAGACTCGTGAGTTGGTGTGCAGCGCGCATTGCAAAACATTGGTCTAGACTTCACGACACTTCGGTGATAGGAGCGCGCAGGCGCGATGAGAACAGAACTACGCATCCTGGCAACCCGACTTTGGGTGCGGCACGCTTGGCAGGCGTCAGGTGACACCAAGATAGACGCGTTCATCGACCGATTCGACGCCTACGCATCACCTCAAAGTGGCGATGGCTTGAAGCGAACACTATTGAGCGAGTGGAGGCGCGGAAAGCGGTATGTGAGCGAGACCTGGGTCAATCGATTCGAGCAGGCGATTCCCGGGACGAAATGGGTCCACGCGGTCGGGACGTTGTTAACGCCGAACCGTCTGAGCGCCAACGCTGCTCGAGGTACGGTCTCACCATTTTTCGTGACGGAGCCCAACAACGAGAGACGATGGATCATGCTCTACGATGGTGCACCTTCGCCGACGGAATGGGAGGATTCTGCGGCACTCGCCCTGCGTGGTGACTTTTTCGGCTTCATCGCGATATTGGCGCTGGTTCGAGAAGCGTTCGCTTGTCTCGACTACGATCGCCTTTGTCAGCACCTGGCGGCTCTGTACACGCTACTACCGTCTATTGCTCGGATTGATTGGGTGCGCCCTGATGTGGGCCTGCTCATCCAGTGCATCGAAAGCATGATGGCTAAGGATATCTATTGGCTCCCAGCGCGTGTCGAGATCGATTGGCAAGAATTTTCGTGAAGAAGTCGAGTATCCCCGGCGCTGGGCTTACGATCCGCCGTGGATTGTTTCGAAGCGCGGCGATAGGCCCGAAAACGCGCCGAATCGACTATTACGCCGTCCGGTGCCCCTCTTAGGAGGGGGGTTGCCCTTGGCGGACTACGTCAGCCCACAGAAGAACGAGGTGCAACAAAACAATACGCCGCAGCGCACATCCTTTCTCGACCGGTTGTTGAATGGCAAGGAGGCCTAAGGGAGAGCACTTACGCGTGTTCAATGGCCTGTAGAAGCCTATCTTGCTCAGTGGCATCCAGCGCGCTGAAGGCACGGATCATTCGAGCAAGCCGTTCGTTGTCGGCGTAGAGATACGCCAGCGGCACGCCGAGCGCTTTCGCCAGGCGCTTCGCCGTCGCTTGATCCGGGGCATGAACGTCCTGCTCGTATCGATTGATGCGTGTGCTAGCCACGAAGGGATCCAGACCGGCGAGGATGCCCAGATCCTTCTGGGATAGACCGGCATCCTGACGCGCTTGCCTCAGCCGCTTGCTGAAGATGGATGACGGTTCGCTTGGGCGCGACATGGAATTCTCGTGGAGGATAACCCCTACGAGATTCGTTGCTTTGCCGCGTCGCCGATACTACGATATTCGTAGTTTTGCTGATAGCCTCAGCGTTTGGCCACCCTACGACCGATAGGAAACCAGTCCATGCTCCTGCAACTGGTGTTCGAAGATCAGTGGTCCATCCCCGTGCCGATGGACGATCGGCTCGGGGAGGCGCTTGGCGTGCAGCGTGAGCGGGCCTGCCACGAAGAGTTCGACCTCGCATTTGTTGAGCGCTTGTCAGAATGTTTTGCGAATTCGCTCGCAGCATGCCTTGATCCCGACCTGCAGCTGCCGACCGACAGCCAAGTGAAGTACGCGATGGACATCGCTCGCGAGTTGGGTGTGTCTTTACCTGCCGACGCGCTACGCTTCCGCGGTGCGGCGCACGACTTCATTGACCGCTTCGAGGACGTCTTTCGCGCGAACCGCGAAAGACGCCGGCGCTTGACGAGCCCACCCGGCGGGTAGCTTCGTCGGAATGATCTGCCAATACGGCGTCGGAACAATTCGTAGGTGCCGATCGCACCCATCGCCGACGCGAACCAACTTTCGTCGAATGTCGCATGCCCAAGATAGCCAGATCACCACTTGACGCGTTGCTTGAAGCGGCGAGGGCCGCCTCGAATCCCACGGATATCATGGATGCCGAGCAGCGCTTCTATAAGGCACTCATGGAGGCCACGGTGTATGCGCACGTTCCCACCGGACCTGCGCCGCCCGATCGCATCCGGTTCGTTCAGTTCATCAGGCCCGACAACGGACAGACGGTGTTGCCGTTTTTCAGTGATCGGGAACAAGCGGAGGTAGTGGCAGCCGCAGGCAAGGTCATGATCGTGGCCATGGCCGGGCGGCGGCTCTTTGAGCTGACTCGCGGCGCAACCCTGATACTCAACCCTAACCGAGATCAGCTGACGTTCTATCCGCCGGAGATCGGCGCTCTCCTGGAAGGCCGCCCGCTTGGCGTCTTTTCTAGGGAAACGCTGGGGACGAATGAGCAGGTCGGAGTGTGCCTACCATCCGTGCCGACGGATGCCTTGGTGCTGGCGCTCCGTGGTCTCTACGAGCGTGAGCCCTCCGTGCAAGCCGCCTATCTGGTGGAAGCCCACCGCGGGTCGGACGATTCAGACGTTTTCTTGTTGCTCACCTTGGTGGTGGCCAAGGGAAACAACGAACGTATGGTGCAGCTCACGACGCTGGAGCTGACCTCCGTGTCACCGCCGTTGGCGCTTCCCGTTACGATGACGTGCGTTCTTCCCGACGAGCCGCTCCCCGAGCTATGCCATCACGGTATCCAGTTCTACGGAACCTGAGAAGCCAAGGCCGTCGCTCACCACCGACATCCTGATACATCGGCAGCGTCTCGAAGCTGGCTTTGAGTCACGATCCTATGACTATCGGTGATTGGCGATCGTTATCAGGGTTAGGGCGTGTGCTTCGACCCGGAGCGGTTCTCGGGGCGCTCCGGCCGGGAGTGACATAGGGCTGGCTATCTCGGTGCTCCGGGTACGCCTTTGCGTCAGGGCCTTGGAAATTAGCTAAAGAATCGAAATTTCCTAACGCTTGGGCAGCGGAACTCCTTGAAGATGCGCGCTCCGCCGTGATGCAGACAGCTTTGCCGAGCTGACATTGTCGGCCCATGCCGTCAATGTTTATCAGGGAAGCCCGACACGACAAGCCCCAGTGAGCCGCCACCAGGCTTCTATTCAGATGCCCCTCTTACAACTGCGATCTACTTCACAAATGCCGAATTGTATTTGTCATCGTCCGCGGGCAGACTTAGTAAGAAATTACGGTTGCGCACGATGTTGCGTTTCGTAATGCAGGGGCGAGCGCATGCGTGTTGAGAACAGGTATTCCCCTCTGGAAAGAGGCCAATCCCTAACGCGTATTACGTGATGGATGCATGCCTCTCTAATCTTGTATGAGAAGCCGAGGCTGAGCATGGATGGCGCAGTAACTGCTGATGATCTTGCCGACGAACCGCAACGCGAAAAGCTTGAAACTTCGGAAGCGGCCGGTGCCGCAAACGATCAGCCGCTCCAAGGGCTGGTGTTGCTGGCCCAGTTTCACGGTATTGCGGCGGACGCGGCACAACTGCGGCACGACGCTGGCAGGGGCAATCAGCCTTTCGATGAGACCGCGCTGCTGCTCGCGGCTAAGCGCCTGGGCCTCAAGGCCAAAGTAGTCCGACAACCTGCCGAGCGTCTGGATCGCGTGGCGTTGCCCGCGCTTGCCCTCATGAATGACGGCACGGCGTTCGTCGTGGCCAAGGTCGACGATGCGAAGGTACTCATCCACGACCTTGCGCTCCAGCGTCCCAGCATCCTGTCCCGCCATGAGCTCTTGGCTCGTTATGACGGCCGTTTGCTGACGGTCGCCTCGCGCGCCTCGATGGTGGCCGAGCTGGCTAAGTTCGATTTCAGCTGGTTCATTCCGGCGGTGGTGAAGTACCGCAAGCTGCTGCTGGAAGTGCTGATTGTCTCATTCTTCCTGCAGCTATTCGCCCTGGTCACACCGCTGTTCTTCCAGGTGGTGATGGACAAGGTGCTGGTGCATCACGCGATGACCACATTGACCGTCATCACGGTCGGCCTGGTGGTCATCACGCTGTTTAATGTCGTCCTATCAGGGCTGCGCACGTATGTGTTTGCCCACACCACGAGTCGTATCGACGTGGAACTGGGTGCCCGTCTGTTCCGGCACATTCTCGCGTTGCCGTTGGCCTACTTCGAATCGCGTCGCGTGGGCGACACGATCGCCCGCGTGCGCGAACTGGAAAACATCCGTAACTTCCTGACCGGCCAGACGTTGACCTCGGTGCTGGATCTGCTGTTCACCTTCGTCTTTCTGGCGGTGATGTTCTTCTACAGCGGTTGGTTGACCCTGATCGTGGTGATCTCGCTACCGCTCTATGCCATCTGGTCCGCGGCCATCACGCCGACCCTGCGAGCCCGCCTCAACGAGAAATTCGTGCGTAGTGCGGACAACCAGTCCTTCCTGGTCGAAACGATCGCCGGCATCGGTACCGTCAAGGCAATGGCGGTGGATCCACGCATGGTGCGCACCTGGGATAACCAGTTGGCGGGCTATGTCAGTGCCGGCTTCCGCGTGACCCACTTGGCCAACATCGGCCAGCAGGGCGTGCAGCTGCTGCAGAAACTGGTCGGCGTCGCAGTCCTGTACTGGGGTGCCCAGATGGTGATCGACGGCACGCTGTCGGTCGGTCAGTTGATCGCTTTCACCATGCTGTCGGGCCAGGTATCCACGCCGATCGTCCGTCTGGCGCAGCTATGGCAGGATTTCCAGCAGGTCGGCATTTCGATGGAGCGGATGGGCGACATCCTAAACACCCGAACGGAGGCGGGTGGCAGCCGTATGGCGTTGCCGCCGATCCAGGGCCGGGTCACGTTCGAAAACCTCAGCTTCCGCTATCGCCCCGATACCGCCGAAGTGCTGGCGGGTATCAACCTCGACATCCAGCCGGGTGAGGTGGTCGGTATCGTCGGGCGTTCCGGTTCCGGCAAGAGCACGCTGACCAAGTTGGTGCAGCGACTCTATGTGCCCGAACGCGGCCGCATCCTGGTCGATGGCACTGATCTGGCGCTGGCCGATCCCGCATGGCTGCGGCGCCAGCTGGGCGTCGTGCTGCAGGAGAACTTTCTCTTCAATCGCAGCGTGCGCGAAAACATCGCGCTGATCGACCCGGGCATGCCGCTGGAGCGAGTGATTCGGGCGGCTGAATTGGCAGGCGCCCACGAGTTCATCGTGGAGCTTCCGCAAGGTTACGACACCATCGTTGGCGAACACGGCGCCAGCCTATCCGGCGGACAACGCCAGCGCATCGCGATCGCCCGCGCACTGGTGGCCGACCCACGCATTCTCATTTTCGATGAAGCCACCAGTGCACTCGACTACGAGTCGGAGCGCGCAGTGATGGCCAACATGCGTTCCATCTGCCAAGGCCGCACGGTACTGATCATTGCCCACCGGCTTTCCACCGTGAGGCATGCCAACCGCATCGTCGTCGTCGACAAAGGTCGCATCGTGGAAACGGGGTCGCCCGATGAATTGCTGAAGCACCCCGATGGGCACTTCGCGCACCTCTCCCAATTGCAGCAGGGCTGACGCACATGACGAGCAGAGTGGGCGCCATAGGGGACGTGCTTCGGCGCTACGGTCAGGTCTTTCGTGTGGCATGGGCGGAGCGTCGTGCCCTGGAGCCGATTCGGCGCACGCGCGAGGAACTGGCGTTTCTGCCGGCACATCTGGAGTTGGCCGACACGCCCCTGTCCCCGGTACCACGCCGGAGCCTGTGGGTCATCATGGCGCTGTTCACCGTGGCATTGCTTTGGGCCTGTGTGGGCAAGCTCGACGTCGTTGCCGTAGCCATGGGGAAGACGGTTACCAGCAGCCGGACCAAGGTGATTCAGTCAGCCGAAACGGCGGTGGTGCATCGCGTGCTGGTTCATGACGGTCAAGCAGTAAAACAAGGCGAGCTTCTCGTTGAACTGGACGCGACCGCGACTTCGGCCGATAGCAAAAAGGCTGAAGAAGCATTGATCAGCGCGCGACTTGCCGCCGCAAGATCCACGGCCTTGGTCAAGGCGATGGATGCAGGGGCGCTCCCGGCAATGGCGAACGAGGCCTGGCTGCCTGCGGATCGGTTTGAAGCCACCCGGCAACTGGCACTCAGTCAATTTGCTGCCTTCGCGGCCAAGAAGCAGAGCCTTGAGGCGATGGTTGCGCAAAAACAGGCGGAGCTGCGTACGGTCGAGTCGGCGATTGTTCCACTGGAGCAGTATCTGGAGATCTCGCGCACCCGGGTGGTGGACTACGAAAAGCTGCTCGGCAAGGGTTACGTTCCCAAGCAGGACTACCTGCAGCGCAAGCAAGAACGTATCAACGCCGAGCGCGACCTTGCTGGGCAACGCAGCCGCCAAGCGGAACTGCGTTCCGCCATCACCGGAGCGAGAGAAGAGTTATCGGTCACCGTGACCGATACGCGCCGTCAGTTGCTAGATGAGTTGCGTCAGGCGCGCGAGCAGATCCAGCAATTCGAGCCCGAAGTAGCCAGGACCACCCAACGCAATGCCCTCATGCAGTTGCGCGCTCCTGTGGCCGGTACGGTCCAACAGCTGGCGGTGCACACCGTAGGTGGTGTGGTCACGCCCGCCCAGCCCATTCTCTCCATCGTGCCCGAAAACGAGCAGCTGGAAGTGGAAGCTACGGTGCTCAACAAGGACATCGGCTTCGTGCAACCAGGGCAGCGAGCCACGATCAAGGTCGAGAGCTTTCCGTACACACGCTACGGTTACATTGAGGGCATCGTGGAGAGTGTCTCCCATGACGCCATTCAGGACGAGAAGCTCGGGTTGGTCTATCAAGCGCGGGTGAGGATGATGAAGACGGCGCTGGTGATCGATGGTGTAACTGTGCATTTGACCTCAGGGATGACTTTGACTTCTGAGATCAACACTGGAAAACGTCGTGTGATCAACTACATTCTTTCGCCGCTTCAGAGAGGGGCACAAGAATCAATGAGGGAACGATGAGAACAAGGTAGTTAATCGAACCACGGTAGTCATGAAGCTGGAGAAAGTCCAGTTGCCATTGCGAGAGCCCATGAACTTGAAGTCCATCAACACACGGTTCTCATGGGCACCGATGACCATTCGATTGGCTGGCATGGATTCGTGACAAGAGTCCTGCTTCTTGCGACAACAGACGTTTTCTCATGGGAGTCCATTACAGGAACATCTCATTCAGACATATCGCCGCGCACTACCGTTCACATCGATGGCGTAAATGCGGCTCAATGTTTCACACACAGGTAGGTCGTTATGGACAAAACGCTGCTTTCTCTTCTCCTTGATCAGAGTCACCATACTTCGCCTCGGAAACGTTTCACACGTGCCAGCTTGGCCGTCGCATTGATGACAATAAGCGCATTCGCGTCTTGCCCGCAGGTGTCGTGGTCTCAACAGGCCGTCTCTCCAAGTCCAGCAACGCAAGATGAGACCTTAGGTAAGCTTCGTAATGCAGCACTTCGACGCTGTGCCATAGCTAAGACGGAATACAACCTAACACCCGAAACGTGCCAGTCGCTCGTTAATTCACGCAGCGCGGCCTGCGCAACGCCTGCGAGGACGCAGCTATTGGGCGCTGGTAACAATGTAGACAGGCAGAAAGATGCCAAGCGATCCTTCATGGAATGCATTACCCCGCACTACTTCTGCCATGGCGTCGAAGTCAAGGACCTAGTGGAAGCCACGAAATACTGCAGGTCGTAAATTAATGGAGCGGCCGATAGCTCAAGGTCTTGGGGTTGAGTCACCGTACGTCGACGCAATGACTGCACGATCACCCGGTAGGGGCGCCAGGTCATCCCGACGGGTGCCGGCTATTCTCGCAGTCACGCTGCTGATGGTTCTACAAGTTCACGCACAAGAACAACCCATGACGGTAGCAGCCGTCTACGAAGGCCGAGCCTCGGATGATGTGATTTACGCGTTCAAAGTGAAGGGCATACGCCGGACGTTTCGCTGTGGGTTCTGTCCGTTCTATTTCCGAGACATCAAGCGCGGCGAACCCATGGAGCTGCACATCCACCGAGCCGCCATACTTTCTATCACGCTGCCGGACCGTAGGGTCATAGATGAGAAAACTGCTCGACCAAAGAAGTTCCTGTGGCTATTCAAGGTACTTCTATTTATCGGGTTGCCACTCCTACTTCTAAATCACGTCACTAAACGCAGGCATAAGGAGATGAAGCGATGAGTACTCTACCTAGTTGGCTGAAAGTGAAATACAACGTAACCACGAACCAAGTGAAGCTTTCCGCCAAATCCGGCACCCCAGGGGGCACGGCGGGATTTTCCGTAGATCCGCAAGGCAACGTCAGCGTATCCGGAGGTGCCGCGACATCCGGGGGCATGGAGGTCAAGGTTGCCGGGAACTATTCGATTGATGATGGAGGAACGTCCCTTTCAGCCGAGTCAATAACGCTGGGCGTTAAAATACCTGGGCTGTCCGTCGTCGGAGGGACAATTGGGATTAATTTGACTCCAGGACCATGGCTCCCGCACCCCACTGATCCCTACGCACCTCCTATTCCATCGGTACGTATCAAGGCGACGATTGGCACCAAGTATATTGAATTTGATCGGCGCATAGACGATGAGTTCACTACAGACAAATTGTTCGATCAGGAGCTCAACGGATTTTTGTCTGGTGGTTTGTACGGAAACGCTTACACGAAACTTCGTCATCGGAAGCGAGCGATTGACCAAGCGATCGAAGAGGCAGAGGGGAACATCAAAAGTGATAATACCTATCGGATTGTGCGCTACGACCCCGTGGCACTGGATCTTGACGGCGACGGCATAGTCCGGACGAAGGCAGAAGGGAACGCGGATGGGGCCCTGTTTGACAATGATGGTGACGGGATACGCGAAGCCACAGGTTGGGTCGATCCTTCGGACGGGCTATTGGTTCGCGATATCGACGAAAACGGGACCATCGACTCGGGAAGCGAACTCTTCGGCGACCAAACTCTACTTTCCAACGGTCAAAGAGCTTCGAATGGGTTTGCGGCTCTAGCTGATCTTGATTCAAATGGCGACGGAAAGGTGGATCAGTCCGACGCAGCATTCGGCTCCCTAAGGGCGTGGCGGGATCTGAACGGTAACGGCATCAGCGATGCTGGTGAGCTGTTCACTTTGGACCAGCTGGGTATCCTTTTCTTTAATACGAGCCTGACGAGCTCCGCTAACGCAGCAGTCGATGGCGGTCAACTGAAAGGTGGTGGCAGTTTCGAACGACGTAATGCCGATGGTTCCGTCTCCAGTCACGTCATGCAGGACTTCGACTTTGACGTTGACACGCTTCACACCCGCTATAGCGAAGCCGTGGTGATTTCTGAGCAGATCAAGCTTCTCCCAAGTCTGCAAGGCTTCGGCAAGTTGCGCGACCTTCAGGCAGCCTGTGTCGCGTCACCCGTATTAGCGCAACTCCTGGCAACCTACGCGACGGCGACTACGCGAGATGACCAGCGCTCCACGCTCGGAGCCTTGCTATTTGAATGGGCCAAGACTAGCCCGTCTTACAGCGACGACGACATCGTTCTCCACGCCTCGGGTGGTGTGCTGGATCCTAACTCCACGAATGTCATCAACCTTCGGCCCAACGAGGTTATTGCGAACACTCCACCCGTGACGCTGGATGACGACACGCGACACATGATTCGGGTCGTGGAGGCATTACTCGGGTACCAACCAATCACCGATCTCTGGTGGGGTAGCTCGACCATTGAGTCGTATCGCAAGGTGTACGACACGTTCTTTGAAGATTCGTATATGACGCTGGCGACTCAGACTCGTCTGAAGGCGTATATCGACGCCATCGGGTTGAGCGTGTCCTCGCAAACCCTTCGACTGAGCTTTGACTTCACAGCGTTGGATGAAGCGCTCACCGCGAGGCGAGTCACCGACCCGTCGAATGCCTTGCTGGACCTTGCTGAGTTGATGCAACTCCAGGGGGAGGACTATATCGGCATGGGTTGGGATCAGGGCGCGACGCTACTCAGGCAGTGGTTGGGAGAAAGTATTGATCAGCCAGGTGTTGCTAGCACGATGGCATCGATCGGCGTTTTCTTCAGTCAAGGCACGTCAAACTTTGCAGCGACCGGAAGCAGTAGCAACGATGTCATCGTGGGGCGGGATCAGGTGGCAGGCCAATCCGAGACCCTAACCGGTGGCGCGGGCGCTGACATCATGTTGGGTGGTGGCGGCTCCGACTCGCTAGAAGGCGGCGCGGGCGATGACATGTTGTTAGGAGATGACGGTAACGACTCACTCTCTGGGGGTGCGGGCCACGACATTCTTCAAGGCGGTAGTGGCAACGACTCTCTGCGAGGTGGGGTCGGTGACGACCAGCTCGTAGGCGATGGCGGCAATGATTTTCTTAGCGGCGACGCCGGTAGCGATCTCTACGTTTTTGGCCAGGGGATGGGGCACGACACTATCAATAACTACGACGTGTCGGCGGGCCGGAAGGACACGTTACAATTTGAAGCGGGGCTCTTACCGGAGGATCTACGCGTCTGGCGCAGTGGCGATGATCTTTGCATGCAGTTTATCGGCACAGATGATCGAGTCGATGTGCAGTACTACTTCCGCAATGACGGTGCCAGTGACTACCGCCTGGATGAAATCCGCTTTGCAGACGGTACGACGTGGAATATCGAGGCGGTGAAGGCCATGGTCCTCGTCGCTGGTAACGGCAACGACGATATCTACGGTTACGAAACCGACGATGTCATCGTGGGCAGCGCTGACAATGACTGGCTGGTGGGTCGCGGTGGTAACGACACGATCTCTGGTGGTGCCGGTGCGGACAGCCTCAGCGGTGACGATGGCAACGACACGCTTTCCGGCGACGATGGCAACGACTCGCTTTCGGGCGGTGCCGGCAACGACGTTCTGTACGGTGGAACCGGCGACGATCGTCTGGCCGGCGGTGATGGCAATGATCGCCTCACAGGTGGTACAGGCAGCGACTATCTGACAGGTGACGCCGGCAACGATACGTATGTGTTTGCGCGGGGCGATGGTCGCGACACCATCTACAACTACGACGCCGGTGTGGGTCGGATCGACAGCCTCGAATTCGCTGCAGGCATTGCTGCATCGGACGTAATCGCCACGCGAGTGGGAGACGACCTGTCGCTACAGATCAATGGCAGTGACGACCGTGTCTATGTGCAGCAGTATTTCCGGGACGAAGGCGCGGGCGCGTTCCGTCTGGATACGATCTGCTTCGCCGATGGGACCGTGTGGAATGTCGACGCGGTCAAGGCGCTGGTGCAGGTGGGTACCGATGGCAACGACATCCTCACCGGTTACGTAGGTGACGACGTGCTGTCCGGTAGCCTGGGCGACGATACGCTGACCGGCGGGGCGGGCAATGACACCTTGTCCGGTGGAGCCGGTGCCGATTTCCTCGACGGCGGTGACGGAGCGGACACGCTGTCGGGCGAGGACGGCAACGACACGTTGACCGCCGGGTTGGGCGACGACCATCTGCTCGGTGGTGCCGGCCTCGACGCGATATACGGCGGTGAAGGCAATGACGTGATGGACGGTGGCTCGGACCGTGATTGGCTTTCCGGTGAAGCGGGCGACGACCAGCTTGATGGTGGCGAGGGTGACGACGAGATCCATGGCGGTGCCGGAGCTGACACCCTGGCAGGCGGAACGGGTAGCGACCTTCTGTACGGCGGCCAAGGCGATGATCGCTATGTGTTTGCGCAGGGTGATGGCAAGGATAGGATCTCGGACACGGAGGGCCTGAGCACCCTCGCGCTTGACGGGTTGGCGGCTTCCGACGTGCGCATGCGTCGCGACGGTACCACCCTGGTCGTCCGGTTCGCGAGCAGCGCCGCCGACGAGATTCGTTTTGAGCAGTTCTTCGATGCGGCTACGGGACTGGCGAAGATGGCGTTGGCCATCGACACCGGATCGCTGTGGAGTCTTTCTCCTGAAGACATCGATGCGCAGGTGCTGCTGGGCACGTCGGTCGACGATGCCATCTTTGGCAATACGCTGGGCAACACCATCAATGGCCTGGCTGGCCTGGATGTCGTGCATGCCGATGCGGGCGATGATGTCGTCGATGGTGGCGATGGCAACGACCAGCTCTATGGTGAAGCTGGGAGTGACCAACTGGTCGGCGGTGCCGGTGACGATGTTTTGGAAGGTGGCGACGGCTTGGATACGCTTTCCGGCGGCATCGGCAACGACCAACTGAATGGCGGCACGGGCGAGGACATTCTGGACGGCGAGGATGGCATCGACCATCTGGCGGGCGGCGCGGGCAACGATGTGTTGCGCGGTGGTGCCGGCAACGACGTGCTCGATGGTGGCTCCGACCAGGACCAGATGTCCGGTGGTGCCGGCGACGACATGTATGTCGTGGATAACATCGGTGATGTGGTGGTCGAGGTGGCGGACGAGGGCGTGGACACGATCCAGAGCAGCGTCAGCTACACCTTGCCGGCCCATGTTGAACGCATGGAACTGTCCGGCTCCGCGTCAGTCGACGGTTTTGGCAACGCGCTCGATAACGAACTGATCGGCAATAGCGGCAGCAACCGTCTCGAAGGTCAGGACGGCGACGACGTGCTGCTGGGCAATGGCGGGAACGACACGCTTGTCGGAGGCGCCGGCAACGACCAGCTTGATGGCGGCTACGGTGTCGACCAGATGACCGGCGGCATCGGCGACGACACCTACGTCGTCGATACCGAAAGCGATGTCATCGTCGAGCAGGTCGGCGAAGGCTTCGATGTCGTCAATGCGCACAGCAGCTATTCCCTTTCCGGGAATATCGAAAAGCTGGTGCTCGTGGAAGGCAGCGGTGCCTGGCAGGGCACGGGCAACAGCAGCGATAACACGATACTCGGCAACTCATCCTCAAACCGACTGGATGGTGGCACGGGTGCCGACACGTTGACGGGTGGTCTAGGTGACGACACCTACGTCGTCGACAACGTGGATGACCAAGTTGTCGAAGCACCCAGCGAAGGCGAGGATACGGTCGAGTCGAGCATCGACTACGCGCTGGGTGCCACGCTGGAAAACCTCACCCTGCTGGGCACGGCCAATCTCAACGGCACTGGCAACGATCAGGACAACGTGTTGATCGGCAACGATGGTAACAATCGTCTGGAAGGCGGCTTGGGAGCCGATTCGCTGCATGGTGGGTTGGGCAACGACTACTTCATCGAGGAGTCGAGTGCCGATTGGGTCTACGAAAACGTCGATGAGGGGCTGGATACGGTCGAGCGCCGCTACGAGACCAATCTGGTGCTCAAGGACAATGTCGAGAACCTGATTCTGGCCAGCGGTGTCACGACCGGCAACGGCAACGAGCTGGACAATACGATCACCGGCAACACCGGCGACAACACGCTTGGCGGCTGGGACGGTGATGATCTGCTGCAGGGCCTGGCCGGTGACGATGCGCTGTTTGGCGGCAACGGCAGCGACCGTCTGACGGGCGACGCCGGCAACGACTACCTCGACGGTGGTGCCGGGATCGACCAGCTGGAAGGTGGCGCGGGCAATGACACCTACATTACCGACGATACCGCGGATGTCGCCATCGAAGCCGCGAATGCGGGCACCGATGCGGTGCAGACGACGGCGTCGTACACACTCTCCGCCAACATCGAGAACCTGTTCCTGATGGACGTCGCCGGTGCCATCAATGGTACCGGTAACGCGCTGGACAACTACCTATCTGGCAATAGCGCGGCCAATGTCCTGAACGGCATGGGCGGCAGCGACACCATGGTCGCTGGCGGTGGCGACGACTTGCTGATCGGTGGTACCGGCGACGACAAGTATGTCTTCGATGCGACCAGCGGCAGTGATGTGGTCGACAACACCGGCGGCGGCAACGATGGCGTCTTCTTCACCAACGGCGTGGACCGCGCTCGCCTGTCCTTTGGCCGGGACGGCGACGACTTGTTGATCTTCGTCGACGCCGCCACGACGCCATCGGTGCGCGTGACGAACCACTTCCTGGGTGGCGACGCGGCGATCGACTATGTGCAGCCCGATGGCGGCTTCATGCTGACGACGGCACAGATAAACCAGATCGTGGCTGGTGGCGGCACCGGTGGCCAGTACGATCAGGTTATCGAGGGCACGGCTGCCGCGGAGCAACTGGTAGGCAGTGCCGGCAAGGACCTGATCAAGGGACTGGCCGGTGACGACCAGCTGTTTGGTCTGGCGGGCGACGACATGCTGCAGGGTGGCGATGGTGACGACTACCTTGCTGGCGGTGATGGCAGCGGCAGCGGCTCAGGCGTGGATCGTTTGGAAGGCGGGGCTGGCAGCGACACCTTGAGCGGTGAGGATGGCACCAACATGCTCCTTGGCGGTGCGGGTGACGACAGCTACGTCTATGGCGGCGGGCAGGACACCATCGACAACACCGATGGGGGCTTCGACGGCGTGTTCTTCAACGACGGCATCACCGCGTCGCAGCTGGGCTTCAGCCGCGATGGCGATGATCTGGTGATCACGGTGGACGACAATACCAGCAGCACGGTGCGCGTCACCAACCATTTCCTGGGTGGCGACTACGCGATCGACTACGTGCAGCCGGCCAGCGGTTCGATGCTCGATACCGCCGCGATCAATGCCTTGGTGGGCGGCGGCAGCGGCGATCCCGGCACGCCGGGAGAACCCGGCAATGACAGTGACTACACCACCACCGTCGATGGCACTGCCGCTGGGGAGCAACTGCTCGGTACGAACGGGCGCGACCTCATCCACGGGCTGGGCGGTAACGACACCATTTTCGGCTTCGGCGGCGATGACAAGTTCGTCGGCGGTGACGGTGATGATTACCTGTCCGGTGGCAACGGCTCCTTCAGCGGCTCGGGTAACGACATCCTAATCGGCGGTGCTGGTGTCGACACCCTGGTGGGTGAGGACGGCAACGACCTGCTCCTTGGTGGAGTCGGCAACGACAAGTACCTCTGGCAGGCCGGTTCCGGCAGCGACGTGATCGACAACACCGGCGGCGGCACCGATTGGCTCTTCTTCAACGGCGTCAACCGCACGAGGTTGAGCTTCCATCGCAGCGGGGACGACCTGATCATCTTGGTGGATGGCGACGAAGCCCAGCAGGTGCGTGTGCAGAACCACTTCCTGGGTGGCGATCTTGCCATCAGCTATGTGCAGCCCAGCGACGGCTACGCAATTCCCGCCTCGCAATTTGGAAGCTTGCTCACGCCGTTACCTGCAGGTTTCACGGCGGCCAGCTTCTCGCCGTCGTCAACGTCTGCCATGAGTCTTGTGCCAGATGCTCAGGCCATGGCGTTCGGAACGAACGATGCCGCCAATTCGGTAACCGACAGCACGTCTTCCGAAGTCCTTTTGGACAAGCGCGGACGTCTCCACGCCGCACTATGGGATTGGCCGAGCGAGCAGGGTTCCATCCATCGTGAATCGCATGTTCGCAGCATAGATAGCGTCGCGCGCTTTGGAGAGGGTGTAAGCGTAAGTCGTGAGGCGCAGCAGTTGATCGAAGCCATGTCGCGTTTCAACCCCGTTTCCGGAGCATCGGAAAGTCACGAAAACAGTGCTTGGAACGGTTCAACTCTGACGCTGAGTCATGTCACGGATCACCCGTTCAAGCAGCGTTCCATGGTGTCCGCTTTGTAGTCGAGAACTGAAAGCACGTAAGGTTTGGGGTGCCGCTTCAAGTTTTTAGAGGCGGCACCTTCCAGGCCAAACAATGGCGACCGGTCTCGCGGGAGAGAGGCCGTTTTCGACGCCGACCCCCAACGAGGCCTAAAGGGTGACAATCCAAGTTGGGAGACTTCTACTGGGCGAAAAACCGATGCCCGCGCCGAATCGTTACACCCCAGATCCGAGTTACAGCGGACATTCGCCCACTTACTGGATGGGATCTTGCATGCCTTGCCCCTGCATATCTCCAAGGTGAATCATCTAGGGTTCCGGAGACACTTCTGAGAGATAGACTGTGGCTCAGACATCATGGACGTCGGGATCAGCGGGTCGCTATGAATCAGCAGAACGGTTATCGGAATTGGGAGCCAAGGATCCAGCAGGGACTCGCTCGGTGCGACCAAATGCTTGCCAATGGAGAGGTAGGAGCGGCGCTAGCGCTACTAGAAAGCTTAGGGCTGGCGAACGCGTCTGATACAAACATGCTAGGCGTCCAGATGCTGCACGCTGCAGGCTTGCCAGATCAAGCCTACAGAGAAGTAAAGCGCTTGGTACTTCCGGATGACCCTGCCCCAGAAGCATTGCTCCGCTTAGCGCATGTATGCGCAGACGCCGGTGCTGATGCAGAAGCGAAGACCTTTCTTGATCCTATAGGCGACGAAGCATTCCCGGTGGACTCGCTGTACGTAGCGTCCCGGATAGCCCAACGAATTGGCGCCACGGATCTTCAGGCCCATTTCGAGACGCGCATGATTAATGAATACCCCTCCTGTACCGGCGTCCAGAATCTTGTCTGGCAGCGGGCCCTAGCCGAGGAGCGCTTCGCCGATGCGGCGATGGCGCTCCACGCCGAGTTCATGGGCTCCCGTGAGTCCCTTTTTCGTTTGCAGCAGCTCGCAGATGCGGATTCGCCTGATATCGAGGCGATGGTGGGACTGGCCCACGTATCACGTGACAACTTGGTGCCCCTAGCTGTTCTTCGATACCTGCTTGCAAGACAGAAGGTCTTAGCGGCGCTTGAGGTCGGAGTCCGCCTCGTCGGATCGAAGAAAGAGGACGAGGTTAGAGGAATGCTGGCCGCTCTCGACGCATTTCTGCTGAGGAGAGGGGCAATTGATTTCTCGCTCGTTGAGTCCAGAGTTGTGGACATCATCAAGGGAATCGTTGGCTACTTGGCTGTGCGTCCGGAACGGGGCTACGTCCGACAGCGCCTGATAGAGCTGCTGTCAGTTGATCGAAGTGGCGACATCGGGCTACCACTGATCCTGAAGGTTATCTTCGATCTCATTGCTGAGGGAGGGCTCATCCTCGGCCCAGATATGTCGCCCGCACCTAGCTCATTTGGGGCGCTAAAGAACAGCAATTTCCCAGAGACTTGCGCGCAATGGCTCGTGGATCGAGAGCCATGTATACCTGGTAAGACCAAGCTGCCGCGCGAGCTAATCACTATTAATCCAGACGTGTGCATGGCAACCATCTGCGCGCTGATGAGTTCAGGGGCCATAGCAGTTGAGTCCGTCGAGGACACCAATGACTTGAAGAACTGGCTTCTCCTGGGGTGTGGTGTTGCACCTCACACCTCTGCGCCCGACTTCACAGTCGTTTTGTTCCGGGTGGCAATGACTAGGCTCGCTAACGCCGGATACCCACAACAGGCCAGAGACCTCTGCGAAGAGCTGCTCTCACAATGCAACGATTCACGGTCCAGGGCACAAGCTGCATGGTTCAGCATGGCCGATGTCTACAGTCGTCTCCAGGACCGTCGAACCAGCTTGGTTGCTTTTGCGTGTGCCATTGCAGGCCCCAACATCGGGCAGACGCCGCTGACCAACTTCAATGAGATCAACCTCTGGGTAAGACTGCTTAGGGAGTCCGAACTACTTGACCATGCCCTGGAAGCGTTGGAACTATCTAACAGCGCTTTGTGGTCTAGCGGAAGCTATAGCGAGCATCGGCACCAGCAGATCCATATTGGACTTACGATCGAGTTCGAAAGGCTCATTCGCGACGTCCCAGCCCGTGTCGACGAACTCCCTGACCTCCTCCGACGTGCCTCTGAAGGTGCGCGGGAGGCATTTGATAGAGGTGAGGAAGGCGTTCAGGCGATGACGCTGCTCGGCCAGCTCATCAGGCTTTCCAAGACCTTCAACGCTGATATTCCCGATGGGGTAGCTGAAACGTTGAGCCTACTGGCCGACAACCCCTTCTCATCAAAGCGGTTCGTTCAATCGCTGGTAGATAGCAAGGATCCGATCGGCGCTCTTTGGGTGCAATACAGGTCTTTAGAGCCGGCAAAGTTCGCTACCGATGCCGCGTACGACTCAGCGCAACTGACCGTCGCCGCTAGGACCATACTGACCCTTGAGCGCAATCGCGTAGAGCCCAAGGAGCTTTTGCTGGTGTTTGAGATTTTGGCTGACAGGGGCGTCGCCGCCCCGGGATGGACGCGGCATGCAAGCCCCCCTGTCGCGTTCGGATCCAATACGGAAATCACGGAAGTAGCCGAGTATCTGCGTGAACGTGGGATAGCGCTAGTGATGGCTTCGTTCGACAACCGCGGAGAGCTAGTCTCCCTGAGGTATGAGGAAGGTCAGTTCAGGCTTGTGGAAGAAAAAGCCTTCAGCTACGAAACCTTTAAGAAGTGGTCCAGGAAGTACCCATATGACTACTGCAAGGACGTAGGAACCCAGAGCTGGGAGAAGGAAGACACGATGCAACGGTCCCTGACCGGGTGTAAATGGGAGGCTCTCCCATCGAGCGCTACCCTTGTCGTGATGGAATCAGAACTGCGTTCGATGCCAGGCAATCTGCTGTGGACCAACAACGGCTTTTTCGGCACCTATCAACCTGTTGGTGCGGCACCGTCCCTAGCTTGGCTCGCGCAGTCGTTCAAACGCCTTCCTGCTGCCTCACCGCGACTAAACGCCTGGATATCCAACGCCGGGGATCAGACACAGACACTCAACGTACTACTTGGCTATCTGCAGGGAGAGTTTGAGGACCATGGCGTAGTATTGGATACCAGCAACCAGCCGCCCACCGCACTGGCAGGCTCGGATCTAGTGTTTATCGCGGCCCACGGACAAGTCTCTCCTGAGGGCAATTACTTCCATACTTTGAATGACGAGGGGACGCTGAAGGTCCCGGCTGACGTGGTCGCAGCGGCTGTTCGAAACTCGCGTGTGGCGGTGTTGTTTGTTTGCAGCGGTGGCCGCTCAGACAAGGTGCCGGACGCCAACACCACCAGTGGCTTAGCCAAGCAGCTTCTGTCCATGGGCTGTTTGACGGTCATTGCCTCCCCTTGGCCCATCGAAGCCATGGTCGCAGCAAGCTGGGCGCCGAAGTTCCTGAAGCATTGGAAGTCAGGCAAGGTCGCTGTTCAGGCCTGCCACGATGCGAACAAAGAAATTAGCGGTGATCCCTCTCGAACCTTGGCAATGAACCTCTATGGCGATCCCTGCCAGACATGGGTCTAGTCTCGTGACTTGAGAGTCGGAATCTCTACAGGCCAATTGTCCTAGAATCTGAATTGCCCCGGGTTCTGATCGACGTCCACCCCCGCCTTTATCGCAGGACGGTGCCTCATTTGAGGGCGGGCAAGCGATTAGGGCGCGTTATCGGGGGTAGGGCAATTCAATTAAAAGCCGCCGACAGCCCACAGAGGCTGTGACATCTGTGCCATTGGCAGCCGGCCTTCTTTTGGGATCACTGATCCACCTTCCAGTGATTGCAGAACTTAGAGGACTAGGACGGCGTTCAACTGGGTTTCGCACTCGACTTTGGATTTCCCATTGATCTTGATGGAGTCCGGGCTGAGTGCACCTGTTGGGTGCTTGTCCTTACTGCCGGCCTCTTGCAGCGCCCACAGAGCGCCGCGGGCCGCTATCCGTGCGTTCGGATCGCTGGGTGCAGCAACGCACGCTTTGAGGGCGGTAATGGCCTGCCCCTGCACCTTGTCGAAATCGGCCTTCGCGGCGGCGTTGGTAGCGTCCTCGGCTGCTGTCGCGTCGTTCCCGACGGAAGGAATCAATGCCCTCTGAAGCTCTTTGGTGATCGAGTCTTGAGTCGCTCCGAAGACATCTCCCACGAATTGCAGGAACTTGGAGGGGTTTTGGGTTTCGGTAACGAGGGCCTGCAGCAACATAGGAGTGGGCTTATTAAACGACTTGACGGTGAACCAGTTGCTTTCAAACGGGCTGCGCATCAGGAAACGCAGGTGGTCAATGTCGTCTTGAGAGGGGCATCCCCTCCCGGACGGATAGAGATGGTTTCTGTCAGTCGTTTTCCTTGTCCAGGCATCTTCAGCGCACATAGCGTCCTCAAGAGGACTCTTGGCTAACTTCAGTCGCTCGCTGAGCTTCATGGCACCAAGGGTAATCGTCGCACCACCGCCTTTTGAGATATCTGTGGCCGCCCCGACCTCGCTTAAGGCGAACGCGACCATCACGTAGCGCGTGCCCGAGGGACGCAGGAGGTTTCTGCTGGCAGGGCTGTTCAGGACGGCTTCCATCGGCATGATCGCGTTGGCCGACTTATCTGTAGACGTGGTAAACCTTCCAACAAAGTAGAAATCCGGCGTCGCTGCCAGATCGAGTCCAATGCGCCAGAACTTGCCGCTGACGGTGTCTGGCGTCGCTGAGAAAGACGCCCCAGGAACGCTGTAAAAATCGGCGCCGCTATCGTGGTGCTCTCTGAAGAACCACCCACGCGCCACGAAAACGCAAGGTGGAAGACCTTCATCGGTCTGGAGCTCGATATTCCGGCGGGCATTGAGTGTCTGCGTGTCCAGCTGACCGGCTGCCTTGATGGCGTCCCCGATTTTGGAGACGCCCTTCGCGATGACCGCCGAGCCTAAGGCCACAAGGAGCGCGCTCTCCCCCTGACCAGGACAAGGGCCCATCACAGTCTGGGTGTCGTAGTAGACATCTTTGCCTTTCAGCGCCGCAGGTGGCCCCTTGCTGCCGGCAACAGTCACGCACGATGACAGTAGGACAGCCCCTGCCAGCACAAATACGTACCGAATGAACATGGCACTCTCCTATGCCCTATGCCGTGATGCGGACGGCGCTGTTGAGGCAACCGTTCTCCGCGTGGGCCGCGCCCGTGAGATATTCCCGTGAATCTGAAAAATAGCCCACATGGATGCCGCACACTTTCTGGTGGTAGAAAATGGGACAGCCACTGTGGCCTTCGCCGGTTTCCGCCTCGTATGTGACGAAAGGACCCACCACGCGCCCGGTTCCCGCGTGCTCCACCAAGACGTCGCCCTGGAAACCGATCGCGCGATACAGTTCGTCGTCAGGCAAATCCAACTGTGCCTGGCAGTCTTCTCCCGCTATCGGATCGATGTGGATACGAGCGAGGTCGAAGGGCGAGCACGGTTGCCCGACGCCGCGGCGCCTGTAACCCGGGTCAATCTCGATGCTGCCTGAGGGCACCGGGATCCAGCTCGTGCTGTTCGCGAAACGGATGGAAAAGGTCTGGTACCCGGCGACGACATGGGCGGCCGTCAGAACAAGTCCGCTTGCGTGGTACCAGCCGCTACCCTGCGAGGTCACTGCGCCGTCGTCTCCGCAGCTAACCGCACAAATGCGCCGGTAGGGCGGCCTTGTTAGGTTGGGAGCGGAAACGGCCGTCCACCTCGGCACCTCTCCGCGATAACCGAACGTTCGGCTGGTGAAGTCACGAGTGATGGGGGGGCCGAGATCATCCACCTTCAGATATGCCCGCCCCGGGCTTGCTGGCTCTACGTTTCCATCCTTGTCGTTTGACATCGTCAGTCTCCTGCTGCGAAGAAAGAGACTGACAGACCGTGCCCGAACAACGGCGACTGTCTGTGGCAGTCGGAATGAAGGGTCGAATGAACAGATGGCAGCAAGAACGCCAGGTAGTAGTGGGGTAACTGGCGTAGCGGGGACAGCGCGAGGCTGGCGCGTGTGGTGGGGGGTGGCCAAGGCTCGGCGACCTGCAAGGCGACGGGCGGTCTGTCCGCCGACGAAAGCTGCGACCCACGCGACACGTCCATGACGCCTCCTGCGAGATCCCTGGCTAGCCTTTCCCCTGCGTGTACTTCGGCTGAATTGCTGACCGACCCGGACACGTGACGGGCGTACGAAAGTACGGAGAAATTATCGGGCTCGCCAAGATGAACTGGAAATGAATAAGCGGCGCTTCTGGTCGGTGTCCGCCGTGGTTAGCGGGCGCCTGGCTAAACGGTTCTATCAGGGCACGGCAGCGCAGCGCCGCGATGCCCACACGTGGTTTTACAAGGGCGCGTCTCGCACTGCTACTGCGATCAGTTGCATCACGCCAGCGAGCAGGTCAACAAGGGCTGGTTGATCGACTTCATGTCTGACGCCTTGTGGAATGGCCGACGCTTTCGCGCGTTCAACGTGATCGACGACTTCAGTAGCGAGGCCCTGGCGATCGAGATCGCCATCAACCTGCCTGCCGCGCGTGTCAGGCGAGCAACCGTGGGATGTGCAAGCGCAGACTCTGAGAACAGGAAGGATACGGTAGCAACCGGACATCGTCAGGTTATGGCTCTGCCTTGTGATTTTGCATGCGCTATCCAGCCCGGGTGCTTCTTGTCTCGACCGGTGAGACCACGCAGCCCTATGCTCGGCGAAGCCGATCAGGGGATACATGATGTCTGGCGTCAATCAGCACTACCTACCGCAGTTCCTCATGCGTGGCTTCGCCACGAAAGGAGGGACTATGAAAAGCCCCGTCTACAAAGCTGTTGAGCACCACAAGTCGCGTGGCGTGATGCACGCCCGCAACGTTATGAGCATTGGTGCGCAGCGGAACTTCTACGGCAAGGAAGGGCCTGAGTCCATCGACGACGCGATCGACCGCCTCGAGAGCAGGCTGGCGCCGGTGGTTCGTCGGCTCAATCTGGGCGAGCTGCTCTCAGACGACGACATCCCCCAGGTCGCTTCACTGGCGACGCATCTGGTGATTCGTGCGAAGCACATGCGCTCGCTTCTAGAAGATGGGTTCCGGGAGATGGGCGGGCTGATGCGGAGCTATGCAAATGATGGACACCTGCTCGAACGAGGCGTGCAGCGTATTGATGACGCGGAGCTCGCGCGGATGATCGAGGAGGAGGCAGCAAAGCGTCGTGTGACACTGACGCCGGGGCAGAGACACCTGTTCAAGAACCTGGCGAGGGCCAAAATTCAGCGGAAGAAATCGGATCCAGTCTTCAAAAGAGAGCTTTCTGAAATCATTGAGAGCGGGGCAAACAGGTTCGAGCAGGAGGCCGTCGAACGTTCGGAGCAAACCCACCTTAAGGCACTTGGTAAGGGGCTAGATCCTGCCCCGCGCGTTGCCCTGTTTCAGCAACTGACATGGTCGGTAGCTCACTTCTCAGGCGAGATGCTTATCTTGTCCGACGTACCTGTCGTGGCGTTTTCCGCAGATGGAAAGGGCATGAGCGCCGTCTTGCACAAAGACAATCCGCCGGCGTTGGTTGCCTTGCCCATCTCGACTGAGCGAGCGTTGATTGGTTCATCGGTCGAGGGGCAGTTGCCCATTGCCGATGACATCAATCGGGTAGGGGCTAAATTCGCGCACGAATTTTTCATTACCGAGCGCGCCACGGAGGTCACACGAGCACTTGTGGCCTCGATTGGTACTGCACCGACAATTTTCGATGACCCGGAATGGCGAGAGATCAGGCGAACGGCGCCGAAAGAAGACTAGACTTAATAGCGGACGCCTAGTTTGAGGAGGCAGACACACGTTTGTGGCAAGCGTTGGGGGAAAGAATGGACAAATATTCTGGATCGGATGACATCTATCAGGTATTGGTTGAAGAGTCTGAGGAAAATTGGCTGCTGGGATTGTTGGCGTTTGCGGTGGTTGAGGAGCAGCGAATCGAGTGGGTGAAACATCACCTTAAAACCACAGGTGTTTCGCCGGCGCCGGATGACATTCGGACGTGGTATGAATCACAACCCGAAAGCGTGCTGGTAAGAGCAAGAGCTGAGGCAGAGAATGCTCTGAAGAGTTACGGAGCAGAAGCGGTCGAAGAATTTGACGATGCGTATAGGAAAGAGATAGCCCAAGGAATTGTGGTGGCTGAGATACAAAAACTCGGCCGATGGTTGCCGCAATTTGGAATGAACGTTGCCGGCGGTGTTGTTTCATCCATTGTGTTTGCCGCCATTCTTGTTGTTCTAGCGCTTTTTGTTCTAAAAAATCCGTCGACTAACGACATCGCAACGAAGCTAAACAGTCAAATGGGAGCTCAAAATGGCCAAGTCGGAAGTAACAAGTAAGCGTGCAGCGTCATCGGCCTCAAAAGTTTTGCGCGACAGCGGATCTAGCAAGTCAGCGAAATCGGCTGCGGGTTCGGCGCTTTCTCAGAGAAGCACATCAAAAACGACGTCCTCTGGTGCAGCTTCGGCGGCATCTAAGGCGCTTAAGAATGCCGGCTCAAGCAAGGCAGCTCGGTCGGCTGCAGGATCGGCCCTAACGCAGAAGCCTAGCGGGCGTAGGTGATCGTGGCGATCAGCGACTGTTATCGTGGGTTGGGATGGGGATCGTCGTCCGGACGCAACCATTCGAATCTTGCCTGAGGAATCGGGGCACCTTTGGAAGATGGGTGTTGAGAAGTCAACCAAGCCCTCGGAAGCCCCGGATGAACCTGCATAAACGTGCCTGTCTGGTTCTTGCAGTCGAGCTCTGCTTGTCGAGCGGATCCTCGTTCAGGGCTTGCGCGTGGAAGAAGTGGCCCATGCGGCCGGCGTGAGCGTACGAACCGCCCCGAAGTGGCTCAAGCGCTTCCGTTGGGAAGGGCTTGATGGTCTCGTACGCCCGGCCAGAGAATTGCGAACTTAGCAAAGTAGGAGATGTTGTGCCCCAGGTTCGCCAACATTGGCAGCTAGCGCGCATCATAATTTCAACTGGCTATCCTTCATGTCGCGAGCTTCTAACCCACGGTGCGCGGTAGCCTGACGAACATGAGCGAATCCAAATCCAAGCTGGACGAGTTGGCCTGGCTGTCCCTGACAAAGCCGGACACAGCGAGCATTGAGGCTTTAGGGTTGACCTCTGACGATGTCAGCGAAATCTGTGACCTGTCGGACAGTCGGGTGTCCTTCCGCGATCCGGAGTACGCGAAGGAGAGAGCAATCCGACATATCCAGCTTGCCGTGATTGCTCCCGCTGCCAAGACGCCGTCTGAGATGTTCAAAGTATTGCAGCGGTGCTGGCTTGCCTCCGGGCCGACGCGCGAGAAGAACCTCTGTGGGCTCGCGTTGGCACGGCTCCATAACTCGGGCGAAATGGACGCCCTGCAAGCTGCGATCGAGGCGGTTCGAGAGGGAGGGGACGCGTTCGCCGTTTCCAGGGTGCTATCAGCGAGCCTGCCGTTCTTCGATGGAATCGACGTGCCCAACTTGCTGGTCCTGGCTGGGCTGGCAGGTCCGCAAGCGCTCCTTCACCACGCGGCAGGGGAATGGATGAAGGACCATCCCTCGTACCACGACGAGATCGTGGCCGGCTGCCTGGCCATTCGGAGCGAGGGATTGGTGCCGCTGCTGCGGACGGCGCTGATTCGGGGAGCTGCCGTCGACAGGGGTTCCTGGCTGGCGCGCATCCATGCGCTGGTGGTCGACAGCAATGAACTCGTTTCGCTGCCGGCAATCGAAGCTTTGGGCCTACTGGATTGGAGCGACGCCCGAACCGAGGACACTGAGAAGGCAGTCGAGGTGATCCGCTTAGGTCTGCAGTCGAGCGTAGAACGCCGGCTTGTGGCCGCAGTGGGAGCCGGCCTCAATCTGGTCAGCACCGCTCCCGATCAGCACAGATTGATCGACGAAATCGCCGCATTGGATCGACCCTATGTGGTTCAGCAGATTGGGGATCATCTGGCATACCGGGGCGAACATCTGAAAATGCAGCCGTGGTACCAGCAGAAGATCGACCTGCTGGCCACCAAGTCCGGACAGGGCGAGGGCGCCTATCACGGTCTTGATCACATCCTAGCTGCCCGCTGCAAGTCATCGGACAAATCCGCAAGTCTGCGGTGGCTGGACATGTGGGCAGCCGCGAACGCGAACGATACGCCGTCGTTTCCCAAGCGTTTTTCCGAGCTGTTCGAAGCTCTTGCGCAGGACAATGAGGCGCTTGGGGCGTTGCTCGCCAGATGGCTCAAGCACGACGACATCGGCATCGTGAAGATGGCGAGAAGCGTTCTCGACGATCTCGGCTTGCGCGAAAGAGGTGGTCTGGCATTCCCAGCATCCGTCCTCGACGGAATGTCTCAACCAAGCCTATTGCACCTGGTTCGTCGCATGCTGGCAAACGTTCTTCGCGAAGAACAGAGGATTTCCCTTGTCTGGTCGTTGACTCGCACGGATTCCGCGGAGTCTCGCACGTATTCGCTGGTGCGCGACGCGATGGTGAACTTTGTTGGCTATGACTATCCCACAGCAACCAGGGAATACCTGGAGGCTGTCGTGGTCAAGGAGGGACAAGCGCCGGCGGGGCAGTTGGCGCAGCAGATCCTAGAAGCAATGAAGGAGTACTACGACGCGCTGGATGCGTTGCCTGTGATCGAGGAACTGCGGCCGCTTTCCGAGGATCGCCATCGATTCGCAAAAGAACATTACCGTCTGACGAACAAGGCGTTCGAGGAGGCCAGTAAGAACTCCATCTTCCGTCAGATTGCCACCACAGTTCACCTCAAAGCAGGTCGCTCATCGTTCTCCATGCGGAACGGTGAAGTGGGTGAAAAGATGCACATGTCGTCCATGTCCCATTTCATGTCCCTGCCGCGCAGCGAGTCGACAGACAAGGTAGGTAGTGACCTGCAGCGCCTACAATTCAACCTGGACAAGGACGGCGGCGAGCAATGAAGCTGATTGTCAAGGAGTTCCTCAGTCAACTGAAGGAGTCCGGGGAGCTGGATCGCCTGCTTCCCGACTTGCTGGCGCGCATGAAGATCATTCCTATTAGCCGTCCCCAGATCGGGGTGCGGCAGAACGGCGTGGACGTTGCGGCCGTTGGCAGGGACAAGGGCGGAGCGAAAGCGCTCTTCCTGTTCGTGCTGAAAGTCGGCGACCTAGGGCGCCGGGACTGGGATGGCGGGGTCAATGCCGTGCGGGCGACGTTGAATCAGGTGAAGGATTCCTACCTGCACAGCTTCGTTCGTCCAGAGCACCGGAGTTTACCTGTCAGGATCGTGGTTTGTTCCACAGGCCAACTGAAGCAAGATGTGACGCAGGATTACAACGGTTATGTCGCTGACAACCAGACCGAACGTGTGAGCTACGAGTTCTGGTCAGGTGATGATCTTGCGGCTCTTATTGAGACGCATCTTCTTGACGAATACGCGATCGACCCATCGGAGCGCGCGGATCTTCGACGGGGCATCGCGCTGGTCGGTTCCAGGGATTACGACCTGCGACATGTATACAAGCTGCTGGATGCGCTTCTGCTGGGAAGCCACGACGGCAGCGTGCGTCCCACTACAGCACATCGAAAGAAGTTCATCCGTAAGCTGAGGACCGCAGCGCTTGTGTTAGAGATCATCTTCCGCTGGGCGAATGAGGAGGGAAATCTGCTAAACGCCTTCAAAGTTGGGGAACGATGCTGCCTATGGGCTTGGGAATTCATCCGGGTGCGCGAGCTGTTCAAGTATCGACCGGCGATGGCTTCGTTCAGGGACATCTACCAGATCCACGGTCGCATCTGCAGGGCCTACTATGACAAGGTAGGGCCGTACTTCATGGCGCGCGATGGGATTTCCGTCTATGCGGGCGAGAACGCGCTGGTGACGGGCAAAGTGTTCGAGCAGATCGGCGTGCTGGCCGAGATTGGGCTAGTGCAGCTTCAAAATTCCAGTGGCGAGGACGGTCAAGTCGCCGCCGGAAACGCCGATGCCATCGCAAAGGTCCTGGTTTCGCTGACCAAGAACAATCCCTCGTCCGGATCGCCACGCTATGACGAGAACGCGATCGAGCTGTCAATGGCGTTCATGCTGCTTCTGGGGACGGGCAACAATGAGGCTGCGGAGGCGTGGTTGGATGAGCTTGCGAACCGCGTGTCCTACTGTCTCAGGACGTCGAAATGTTTCCCGATTTCCACAGATTCCTTCGATGACCTGGTTGCTTTGGAGGTTGGGGAGCTAACGGAAGAGGAAGTCGGGAAATTGAAGGATCTCAGTACGCTGGTGCCGACACTCATGTACTGGAGCGTCGTGTTTGGCCATGACGTACTCTATCGCAAGTTGCAGAGCATCCAGGGGAGTATCTTTGATGGCATTTGCCTGCAGCTTTGGTATGCGGACGAAGCGACCGAGTCGCTCGTGTATCGTGAGTCTGCGCAGTACGAAAGCGGAACCACGGAAGCGCCCATTGTCTTCCCTGCGGATGTGGATGAGCTGATTGCGGGAGAGAAGAAGAAGCTGGATTCGAAAGCGATCGTCGGCTTGGACGCATTTTCAGCCGTTCGGTACGGCATGTTTGTGATGGTGATGATGGCGTGCCGGCATTACAGAACGCCATTTCCTCCGCAATTCTGGATGTCGTTTATTGTTGCCCGCTCGAGAGTGCCAGCCTCCGATCAGAACGATACAACCCCATAGGATTGCGATGGGCTTGGTGTGCCACCGTAAGCTCGAGGGCAAGGGCGACGTCTCCGGCAAGTCGCAATCACGCGCGACTGATCTCTGACCTGTTCAGTCCGGGCAGACGTGGTGTCCATGACGCAGGACGTGGGCGATGAAAGCCCTTTGTGCACTGGATACGAGACGACGCAGGTGACTCCATCGTCGCTAGTGCCGCGCAATCAGACGGCCCGTTGCTAGTGGGGGCGCGCGTGATGATGGCCGCAGAATTTCTGTCGAGTTCGATGGAAGTAATGCCTTGCGATCGAACCAGATAAGGCAAGGAAGAGCGATTAGATGGGGTTATCGGGCGTAGGGCACCGGGTCAGCTAGCCCGATGCCTAATGAGGCAGTCCGGCCAAGTGCAGTAACACGCCAGCCAAACTTTTCAAGTCTTGCGCGTTGTGTGCCAACACCCGCCTAAGATTCAATGCAGACCCTCCGCGCAGATAGCCGAGCCAGGCGGCGGGGGCTTCCGAGCCCGGCAAATCGTCTTCCCGTACTACGCCGAGCAGCTCGCGCTCGGCAGTGACCAGGCGGCAGTTTTCCCACACGCCTTTCCAGCGTCGACGCACGGGATGGAGCAAATCCAGATGACCGAGCCCGAACAACGGATCCGGCAATCGCGCCAGGCGGTAGCGCGCTTTCAGCAGGGGTGAGTCGTAGCACTTGCCGTTGTAGCTGACGAGCACGGTGTCGGGTTGCAGCCACTGGGCAAAGGTTCGCAACATCGCGGTTTCGGCGGCCATCGTGGTGGTGGTCAGCTGGCGCAGGCGAAAACGCCCGTCGGCCAGCCAGTCCGCCGCCCCGATCATCCACGCGCGCGTGCCGGTGCCGCCAGCAAGGCCGGTCGTCTCGGTATCGAAATGCAGCAGTCGGCCGTGGGCAACGGGTTCGTCCCAGCGCGCAAACGCGGTATCGATCAGCGCAGCAGGGCGTCCCCCATCCACGATCGCTTCGGTGAAGAACAGCCCTGGCGCGATCTCGGCTCCTGGCACGAACCGGTCACTGGACGGAGCACGTTGTGCCACGCCCTGCATGCGCGAGCGCGCCTGAATCAACCGGAACACGTCGGGCGCGAGGGCGGGTTTTGGCGTAGCCGCTTCGGACAGGCGCGATTGGCCTGACTCTGTGCGCAGCTGCCGCAACCGCGCCGCCAAGGCGCTCACAGCGCC
Organism: Rhodanobacter sp. B2A1Ga4; assembly: GCF_018101315.1. Taxonomy (NCBI): domain Bacteria; kingdom Pseudomonadati; phylum Pseudomonadota; class Gammaproteobacteria; order Lysobacterales; family Rhodanobacteraceae; genus Rhodanobacter; species Rhodanobacter sp. B2A1Ga4. The sequence goes on from NZ_JADBJR010000004.1 coordinate 240,110, forward strand.
ACCAGCAGCGCCAGCACGCGCAACGCCAAAGCCTTGGGTGTCGTGGCCGCGTCCTCATCGGCCGCAAGCACCGGGCCCACGCAGCCCGGGCAGCCGCCGCGGCAATCGCATCGTTCGATGAGGGTCACCGATTGCGCCACCAGGTCTTCGCGCCGGTTGAACAGCGGTTCGCTCTGGCCGATGCCGCCGGGGAACGCGTCGTAGAGATAAACCGTCGGCGTGAACGGCGCGTCAGGCGCCAGAGCGGCAGGCTGCCCGTCGCTGCCGCGGATCTGGCCGCGGCCGCTGATGTCGGCGCTGACGAACCATGCACCGTCGCCGCTGCCCACGGACTTTTGCAGGTCGCGCGCCTCGGCCATCACGGCGACGGTCGCCACGATGTGGAGTGCGTAGGCCGCTCCAAGGAAACCATCAAGCGCCTGCTGTCGCTGCTCGAACGCCGCATCCAGCACCGCCTGCGGGAGCTGCCACCACACCGCCGTCGTGTGCAGTTCCTGGTCGGGCAGGTTGACGGGGCCGAAGCCGATGTTCTCGTGCGAGTAGAAGCGGATCTTCTTGTAGCCGGGCACGCGCCTCACGACATGCACCTCACCATGGTGGGCCTGCCCACATCCGGCGTTGGACGTGTCGAAGCAATCGAGCACCTTGAGTTTCGTGTAGTCGATCGCGTCGGTGTAGTAGTCCACGTGGGTGCGCGTGACGTAGGCCTTGCGGCCTTCCCAATCCAGCCGTTCGACCTGGTAGGGCACGGACTGGATCATGTGGATGGCGCCCTCATAGAGCGTCACCGGCGCAGCGGTGTAGTCGACTTCGGCAATGATCGTCTGGCGTCCGTTGGTGCGATCGACCACCACGAAGTTGCCGTCCGCCACCGAGCGCAGCGACACGGCGATGGCCGGGTAGCTGTCGGCGATCCACTCCCAGCGATCGCCTTCGCGATGCAGCACGCCTTCCTCGCCCAGCACGTCGAGCCAGGGCGTGGCGACTTCGGTGCCGAACATCTCGTCGCCGATGAAAGGCAGCTCGAAGGCAGCGCAACGAATGTGGTCGAGAAGGATCAGCGGCTGATCGGGCTGGATGCGTGCGTGCTCCGGCGGCGCGCCCTGGAAGAACTCCGGGTGTCGCACGAGGTATTGATCAAGCGGGTCGGAACTCGCCACCAGCACACCCAGAGCCGACTGCTGCCGGCGACCGGCGCGGCCAAACCGCTGCCACGTGGCGGCGACGGAGCCGGGATAGCCGTTGAGCACGACGACATCGAGACTGCCGATGTCCACGCCCAGCTCCAGTGCCGACGTGCTCACGATCCCGTCGATGGTGCCGGCGCGCATCTCGCGTTCCGCCGCACGCCGTTCCTTCGGCAGATAGCCACCGCGGTAGGCGCGGATGCGCGCGGGTTTGCGCGGGTCGCTGTCGAACACGTCTTTCAGATACTTCGTCAGCACTTCGACCATGGTGCGCGACTGGGCAAACACCAGCGTCTTCATGCCCGACTTGATCGCCAGGCGCGCAATGCGGTTGGTCTGCGACCGCGCCGAGGCGCGCAGGCCGAGATCGGCATTCACCACCGGCGGGTTCCACAGCAGCACATGCTTGTCGCCGGTCGGCGCACCGCTTTCGGTGATGGCAGCCACCGCATCCTCGATCAGCGCTTCGGCGTGCTCCTTCGGATTGCCGATCGTCGCGGAGCAGAGAATGAATTGCGGCGTCACGCCATAGAACGCGCACACGCGCTTGAGCCGGCGGATCACGTTGGCCACGTGCGAGCCGAACACGCCGCGGTAGGTGTGCACCTCGTCGATCACCACGTAGCGCAGGTTCTCGAAGAACTGCGCCCACTTGGTGTGATGCGGCATGATGGCCTGGTGCAGCATGTCCGGGTTGCTGACCACGATGTCGCCATGCAACCGGATCGCCTGGCGTGCGTCGCCGGGCGTGTCGCCATCGAAGGTGAAGGCTTTGACGCCCAGTTCGCCGGCCTGGTTGAGTTCGAGCAACTCGGCCACCTGGTCCTGCGCCAGCGCTTTCGTCGGAAACAGATACAGGGCCTTGGCGTGCTGCTTCATCGCCGCGGTGATGACCGGCAGGGTGTAGCAGAGCGACTTGCCCGAAGCGGTAGGCGTAACGATGGCGACATGCGCGCCGGATTGCGTCGCCGCCCATGCCTCGGCCTGGTGGCTATACAGCTGCTCGATGCCACGCGAGCGCAGGGCGTGTGCGAGCGCAGGTGGCAGATCGGCGGGCAACGGCGCGAAGGAACCTTCACGGCCGGGCACGACGAAGGCACCGGTTATCCTCGTCGCATACCGCTTCGAGAGCCGCTGGGCCAGCGTGCGGCCATCGCTGGGGTTGCGCAGGACCAGTTCATCGGATGCGTAGCGGTCGGGAAGGGCGTTCATGCGGTGGCCTGGTCGGATGATGGGCAGTGAATCGCGGCGCCATCTCATCCCGTGAGATGGCTTCGGCGGACGCTGGGACGGAAGCCGCATTCGAAGTCGGATGCGATCAGCGCGCTAAACCCTTGATCTGTCTCAGGTGGTCCGGCGCGGCTTTTTTCCATCTTTCATTTTCACCTATTTAGGTGAAACTATGTGAGCCATGACCATCCAGATCACCAGCCGCCAGTCGAACGTCCTTGCTTTCATCCGCGCCCGGATCGAGCGCGATGGGCAGTCGCCCACGCTCGAAGAGATCGGCGAAGCCCTGGGGATCGGCAATGTGAGCGCGGTGCTCAAGCACGTCCGCTCGCTCGAGGCGAAAGGCCGGCTGACGATCGAACCCAACCGCGCCCGCAGTATTCGCCTGGTGCGCGAGTCCGACCCCATGGATGCCGACACGCTCGATCTACCCCTGATCGGCCGCATCGCGGCCGGCGAACCCTTGTTTTCGGAATCACGGGTCGATCGCAGCCTGCGCGTGTCGCGCTCGCTGTTCCGGTTGCGGCCGGACTACCTGGTGAAAGTGGTTGGCGATTCGATGCGCGACGAAGGGATCCTCGACGGTGATCTGGTGGCAGTGCACGCCACGCCGGTAGCCCGGCACGGCCAGGTGGTCGCAGCGCGTGTCCGCGGCAACGAATTCACCATCAAGCGGCTGCATTGGAAGGGCGACGTGATCCGGCTGATGCCGAACAGTCCGGGCTTCAAGCCGATCGACGTGGACCCGACGGAAGACTTCGCGATTGAAGGTCTGTTTGCGGGCCTGTTGCGAGGCAGCTGATGAGCGCCGTGGTTCCGCTGTCCGCGTTGCTCGATGCCCGCCAGGTCTGGCGCGGTCGTGCTCCCGAGGTGCCGATCGGCGAGCAGCCTACGGGATGGGGCGCACTCGATGCCGTGCTGCCCGCAGGCGGTTGGCCCGAGGCTGCGCTGTCCGAAATCCTGCTGCCTGTCGATGGCGTGGGTGAACTTCGACTCCTGCTGCCCACGCTCGCCCGGTTGACCCAAGGTCAGCGCCACGTGGTGATCGTGTCGCCACCGTATGCACCGTGTGTCGCTGGCTGGCGTCAGCAGGGTGTCGACATGCGCCGGGTGGAAATCGTGGCTGCCTCCGAGAAGGATGTGCTCTGGGCGACCGAGCAGTGCCTGCGCTCAGGAAGCTGCGCCGCCGTGCTGGCGTGGCCGCATCACGCCGACGATCGCGCCTTGCGTCGCCTGCAGGTCGCCGCAGTCACCGGGCAGGCCCTCGCTTTCGTGTTCCGCGATCGCTCCCACCTTTCCAACGCCTCGCCTGCCGCGCTGCGACTGGAACTGGAAGCACCGCCGCGCCCGCAGGTCTGGGTGCGCAAATGCCGAGGCGGGGCCGTGCCCGCCCAGGCCATTCCCTTGCCGCGTTCTGTCCATTGATGGCGCTCAGACATGTTATGGGCCTGCATCAACCTGCCAAGTCTGGCGCTGGATGGGATTCTCCGACGCCGTCCCACGGAGGGACCGCTGGTGCTCGTCGACGGGCCGGTCAACGCACGCACGATCGTTTCGGTCAATGAAACCGCCCGAGCGGCAGGTTTGCATATCGGACAACGACTGAGCGCTGCGCAAGCGCTGTTGTCGCACTTCGAAGCGATCCCGTATGACCGCGAGTCGGTGGAACGGTGGCACCGGTTCCTGGCTGCCGTGGCCTACCGCTACAGCTCCGAGGTCAGCCTGCTGCCGCACGCGATCGTGCTGGAGGTCAGCAAGAGCATGGGCCTGTTCGGGCCGTGGCCACGGCTTGAATCCATGCTGCGGGCGGACTTCACCGACCTGGGATTCCGCCATCGCATGGCGGCGGCGCCGACCGCTCACGCCGCGCATGTGCTGACCACGGTGTCCGACGGGCAAGCGGTGCTGTCCGTCGACACGCTGCGCAACGCCCTGCAGCGGGTGCCGATCGCGAAGAGTCAGTTACCCGCGAATGCCATCACGGCACTGCCGAGCATGGGCATCCGCACCCTGGGTCAAGTGCTGGCGCTGCCGCGGGACGGACTGCGTCGACGCTTTGGCGCAGAACTGTTGGCGTCCCTGGATCGCCTGACCGGTGACCTGCCTTCTGGCCTGGCGTCGTATCGGCCGCCGGACACGTTCGATCTGCGCATCGAGTTGCTCCACGAGGTCGAGAACCAGTCTGCGCTGATTTTCCCGGTGCGGCGCATGGTGGATGATCTGGCCGCGTATCTGGCCGGTCGCGATGGTGGAGTGCAGCGCTTCCTGCTGCGCCTGGAGCACCGCGAGGGGCGTTTCACCGATGTGCCGGTGGGCCTGCTGACGCCGGAACGTGACGGCGCCCTGTTGTTCGAGTTCGCGCGCGGTCGATTGGAACACGTGACGCTGCCCGAGCCGGTGCTGGCATTGCGTTTGAGCGCCCGCGATCTGCCGGCGTTCGTGCCCGCGGGTCGCGACCTGTTCGACGAGCGGCCGGCGAATGCGTTGGCGATCGAGCAGTTGCGCGAGCGACTGCGCGCGCGGCTGGGCGATGGCGCGGTCTATCGGCTGGGCAGCACGCAGGATCCCCGGCCTGAGCGTGCCCAGCGCGAGGCCACGCATGACGAAGTGCCGATCGAACCGCACCCACGCCCCACCTGGCTGCTTCCACGTCCCATCCCCTTGCGCGGCGGGAACCCGATCATCCTGGCCGGTCCGGAGCGTGTGGAAACGGGTTGGTGGGATGGCGGTGAAGTCTGCCGCGACTACTACGTCATCGAGACTTCACTGGGGCAGGAGGCCTGGGCGTTCTGCGCGCCCGATGAGCAGACCGGCTGGATGATTCACGGGTGGTTCGCATGACGGCCTACGCGGAACTCCATTGCCTGTCGAACTTCTCGTTCGGGCGGGGAGCATCCAGTGCACGCGAATTGTTCGAGCGCGCGAAGACGTGTGGCTATGCCGCGCTGGCGATCACCGACGAATGCTCGCTCGCCGGCATCGTCCGTGCGCTGGAAGCGTCCCGTGAAACGGGTGTGCCGTTGATCGTGGGTTCGGAAATCCAGCTCGACGATGGCCCGAAGATCGTCGTGCTGTGTGAAACGAAGGAAGGCTATACGTCACTGTGCAGCCTGATCACGACGGGGCGACGCGCTTCCGGGAAAGGCACCTATCGCCTGACGCGTGCCGACGTGGCCACCGGCTTGCCGGGCACGCTGGTCCTGTGGGTACCTGACTTGATCGTCGACATGGCGCACGGTCGCTGGGTGCGGCAGACGTTCGGCGATCGCGCCTGGCTGGCCGTCGAGCTGCATCGCGGACCGAACGATGCGCGGCGGGTGCGTGAACTGGAAGCGATCGGTCGCGAGGTCGGCCTGCCGCTAGTGGCAGCAGGCGACGTGCACATGCACATCCGGCGGCGGCTGGCTCTGCAGCACACCCTCACCGCGATCCGTCACCGCGTGCCGATCGCTGAGGCGGGCGGTTTGATCGCGCGCAATGGCGAACGGCACCTGCGTCGCTGCCACGTGCTGGCCAAGCTTTACCCCGAAGCCTTGCTCGACGAGAGTGCACGGATCGCCGCGCGCTGCACCTTCACGCTCGACGAACTGCGCTACCGCTATCCGGCGGAACTCGTCCCGGAGGGTCATACCCCCACCAGCTGGTTGCGTCTGCTGACCGAAGAGGGAGCGTGTTGGCGCTGGCCCGAGGGCGTGCCGGAGAAAGTACACAAGCAGATCGAGCACGAGTTGGGATTGATCGAAGCGCTGCACTTCGAGGCCTATTTCCTCACCGTGCACGACATCGTGCGTTTCGCGCGCAGCCAGGGAATCCTGTGCCAGGGTCGAGGCTCGGCCGCCAACTCCTCGGTGTGCTTCGCGCTCGGCGTGACCGAGGTCGACCCGATGAAGATGAGCCTGCTGGTCGAGCGGTTCATCTCCAAGGAGCGCAACGAACCACCGGACATCGACATCGACTTCGAGCATGAGCGCCGCGAAGAGGTCATTCAATACATCTATCGCAAATACGGGCGGGAGCGTGCGGCCCTGGCGGCTACCGTCATCTGCTACCGCGGCAAGAGCGCCGTGCGGGATGTGGCCAAGGCCATGGGCTTGCCGCTGGATCAGGTCGATCAGTTGAGCCAGGTGTTCGCGTGGTGGGACGGCGATGAGTCACTCGCTGAGCGGCTGCGCGAGCGGGGGTTCGACCCTGAGAGCGCAGTCATCCGGCGCATCATCAAGCTGACAGCCGAGATCCTGGACATGCCGCGTCACCTGTCGCAGCACGTCGGCGGCTTCGTGATCGCGGATGCGCCCCTGAGCGAACTGGTGCCGGTGGAGAACGCTGCAATGCCCGATCGCACGATCATCCAGTGGGACAAGGATGACCTCGACACGATGAACCTGTTGAAAGTCGATTGTCTGGCCCTGGGCATGCTCACCTGCGTGCAGAAATGCTTGAACATGCTGCGCAACCAACGGGGGAAGGATTACACGATGGCCACACTGCCATCGGAAGATCCCGCCACTTACGCCACGATCCAGCGGGCGGACACGGTGGGTGTGTTTCAGATCGAGAGCCGGGCGCAGATGGCCATGCTGCCGCGACATCGCCCTGAGAACTTCTTCGATCTGGTCGTGCAGGTGGCGATCGTTCGCCCAGGTCCTATCCAGGGTGACATGGTGCACCCGTATCTGCGGCGCCGCAGAGGCGAGGAGCCTGTCGACTATCCGTCGGAAGAGTTGAAGGAAGTGTTCGAGCGCACGCTGGGTGTGCCGCTGTTCCAGGAACAAGTGATGAAGCTGGCCATGGTTGCCGCCGGGTATACCGCCGGGGAGGCGGATGGACTTCGGCGCGACATGGCCGCATGGAAGCGGCGCGGTGGATTGGAGAAGCACCGCGAACGCATCCTGACCGGCATGACCGATCGCGGCTACACCACGGCCTTTGCCGAGAAGCTGTTCGAGCAGATGAAGGGCTTCGGCAGTTACGGCTTTCCCGAAAGCCACGCGGCCAGTTTCGCTGGCATCGTCTATGCGAGCTGCTGGCTGAAGTGCCACGAGCCCGCTGCATTCGCATGCGCGCTTCTGAACAGTCAGCCCATGGGCTTCTACTCGCCGAGCCAGATCGTGCAAGACGCCCGGCGTCACGACATCGACGTTTTCCCCATCGACGTGCAGTGCAGCGATTGGGACAACACGCTGATCACTCGTGACGAAGAGCCTCCCGCGATCCAGCTTGGTTTGCGCCAGGTGCGCGGGTTCAATGAAGATACTGCACGGCGGATCATGGCGGCCCGCGCACAGCGCCCGTTCGCCGACATCGCGGATCTCTGCGCGCGAGCGGCCGTGGATAAACGCCATCAGGAGTTGTTGGCGCAGGCCAGCGCGTTGCGAGGTTTGTCGCGGCATAGGCACCACGCACACTGGGAGATCGCCGGCGTCGAAAAGCAGCTGCCGCTGTTTGGCAACGTCCGTCCGGCAGACAGCGAAGTGAAATTGCCGAAGCCGACGCAGGCCGAGGACACGCTGGCGGATTACGCGCGCACCGGCCTGACGTTGGGGGTGCACCCCATGGCACAGATCAGGGATCGGTTGCGTGCTGCCCGGTGTACCGACTCGCGGACGCTGCGCAAACGACCCCACAATACCTATGCGCGTGTTGCCGGGATCGTCACGATGCGTCAGCGACCTCAGACAGCCAGCGGGGTGACGTTCCTGACGATGGAAGACGAACACGGTCTGGTCAACGTCGTCGTCTGGCGCGATGTTGCCGAAACGCACAGACGGGCGCTGCTGGAATCAGAACTGCTTGGAATCGATGGACGATGGGAGGCGGTCGACGACGTGTGCCATCTGATCGCCAGTCGGCTGCTCGACATGAGCGAGCTGCTCGGAGGGCTGGATGTGCGGTCGCGAGATTTTCATTGAGACGGCGCAGAACGAGTGCGTGCACCGTAAAGCGGTGATCGCTCTTCAGTCAGCATGCGTCGGCGCAGCGCTGCAGATCACCGACTGCGGAAGCAAATTGCCATCTGTCGCTGGCAGATATCGACCCAAAGCCGACACTTGCTAATCCTCAATGCACCAGGTCTGACAGCCCCCTGCAAAAGCGGGGATGGCCTGCTTTCGATCAACGAATATCTGCTTCGCTTAACGAGTACGCTCTGAAAGTTAGTATTCAGATGTACTCCCGTTTCAGGGCAGAGACGCTATCGAGCTGGCCCATATGACGTGGAACCGCGCTTCGCGACCGCCCGATTGGGCAGGCGCGTAAGATCTCCAGTCCCGATGCTGTGCGAAGAGGCCTACCGGTGGACCGAATTGATGCCATGAGGGTCTTCATCGCCGCGCTGGACGAGGGCAGCTTGGCCGGTGCCAGCCGCCGGACCGGGCGCTCGGCGGCCGCAGTGAGCCGGGCCATCGCTTTCCTCGAAGCGCATGTCGGCGTGCCGTTGCTGCACCGGACCACGCGCTCTCTCAAGCTGAGCGAAGCAGGTGAACGCTATGCGCTCGCCTGCCGGAAGCTGCTGACTGACCTGGAGGAGGCGGACCGCCAGGCGGCGGGCGAGCGGTCGCTGCCGCGAGGGGTGCTGGCGATCTCTGCCACCGTTTTCACAGGCGTCGAGCTGTTGCGACCGATCGTCGACGCCTTCATGGAGGAGTTCCCCTCGGTTAGCGTGCGGCTGCAACTGCTGGAGCGTCCGGTGAACCTGATCGACGAGGGCATGGACCTGGCGCTGCGTATCACGCATCTGCCCGATTCCTCGCTCGTCGCACTCCCCGTCGGTGAGGTGCGGCGGGTCGTGGTGGCCTCGCCACGCTACCTCGCTACGCATCCGCGGATCAGCGAACTGTCCGACCTGGGCAAGCACCAGATCATCGCCATGGCACACATGGGACAGGAGTCCTGGACTTTCCCGCCCCAGGACGGCTCCTCCGTGCCGCATGCGGTGGCGTTCGTCCCGCGCCTGGTGGTCAACAACGTCAGTGCTGCTGTGGCGTCGGCCGTGGAAGGACACGGCGTGACCCGCGTGCTGTCGTATCACGTGGCGTCGGAGATCCGGCAGGGCTTGCTGCAGGTGGTTCTCGCCGAGGTGGAACCGCCGCCGGTGCCGGTACATCTGGTATCGCCGTATGGACGTCTATCGGTGCCGAAGGTGCGCGCATTCGTCGACTTTGCGCTGCCGCGCCTGCGCACGCGTTTTGCCAGCCTTGCGCGGGAGGCGGCGATGTCACCGCCGGCACCGATTCGTGCGCGACGCGGAAGAATGTCTGCCGGATAGCAGGGATTCGCAATGCTCCGGGGCGAGCCTAGATTGCCAGGCATCGGGCAGTTGCCCGGTCGGCTTCAAGCCGCATCCCATTCCCGGAGACGCATCCCATGAACAATCAACAGAAAGTCGCCATCGTGACCGGCGCATCCCGCGGTATCGGCGCGGGCCTGGTCAAGGCATTCCGTGACCGCGATTACCGCGTGGTCGCCAACGCCCGTTCCATCCAGCCGTCCAGTGACCCTGGCGTTCTCGCCATTCCGGGCGACATCGCCGATCGCTCGGTTGCGCAACGGATCATCGCCGAAGCGCTGGCCCAGTTCGGTCGCATCGACACGCTGGTCAACAACGCCGGCATCTTCACCGCCAAGCCGTTCACCAGCTTCACGCTGGAGGACTATGCGAACAACCTGGCGGTCAACCTCGACGGCTTCTTCCACATTACCCAACTGGCCATCGCGGAGATGGAGAAGCAGGGCAGTGGCCACGTCGTGAGCATCACCACCAGCCTGACCGACCACGCCATCGACGGCGTCCCGTCGGTGCTGGCTGCACTTACCAAGGGTGGCCTGAACGCAGCGACCAAGTCGCTGGCGATCGAGTACGCCAAGCGCGGCGTGCGCGTGAACGCGGTCTCGCCCGGCGTGATCAAGACGCCGATGCATGCGCCGGAGACGCACGGCGCGCTCGCCGGCCTGCACCCGGTGGGCCGGATGGGCGACATCGCCGACATCGTCAACGGCGTGCTGTACCTGGATTCGGCCGGGTTCATCACCGGCGAGATCCTTCACGTCGACGGTGGCCAGAGCGCCGGTCACTGAGTTCCCAGTAAAGCCGAGGGCGGGCGGCTCGCCGCTCGCCCTCGGCCCCCATCGAGGACACGATCATGCCCTACGTAAACATCCGGATTACCCGTGAGGGAACCGCTCCGGGCCGCAACGCGGCGACCGCCGAGGAAAAGGCCGCGCTCATCAAAGGCGTCAGCGAGCTTCTGCTGAACGTACTGAACAAGCCCGTGACGTCGACCTTCGTGGTCATCGACGAAGTGGACACCGACAACTGGGGCTGGGGCGGGCTCCCCGCGCTCGAATTTCGCAGACAGCAGGCGGGCGCGAAGAAGTAGCGGCTCCATCGCCGGCCGCCCTGCGGCCAGGCTGCGCACCTCGACAGGCCCGGCAGGGTTCGCTCCGCCGGGCTCGGAGATCTCACGTGTCGATATCCCTGGAAGTGCATCCGGTTTCGCCCTGGCGGGTCACCCTGGCAGGCTTCTGCGCGAGCCTGGTCGGCATCGGTTTCGCCCGCTTCGCCTATACCCCCTTGCTGCCCGCACTGGTGAGCGCCCACTGGTTCGCCGCCTCCAGCGCGGCCTACCTCGGGGCGGCGAACCTCGCCGGCTACCTGGCGGGAGCCGTGGCGGCGCGCCCGTTAGCGCGCGCCGTCGGCCCCCGCGCGGCGATCAACGGGATGATGCTGCTCGCCTCGCTCGCTCTGGCAGCCTGTGCGTGGCCGTTGTCGTTTGCGTGGTTCTTCGTGTGGCGCTTCGCCTCCGGCCTGGCCGGTGGCGTGCTGATGGTGCTGGCGGCGACGGCGGTGTTGCACCACATCCCACCGCACCGCCGCGGCCTGGCCAGCGGTGTCATCTTCATGGGTGTCGGTGCCGGCATCGCGGCCTCCGGCACGGTGGTGCCGCTGTTGATCCGCCAAGGCCTCGCGGCGACCTGGCTGGGACTCGGCGGCCTGTCGCTGGCGCTGACCGCGATGACGTGGAGAAGCTGGCCCCACGGCGCCGCGCAGGCCGCATCCCTGGCCGATGGCGCTCCGGACGCAGCCGGCCAGTCCACGGCGCTTCGCGCGCTGTATGTCGAATACGCATTGAACGCGGTCGGACTGGTGCCGCACATGCTCTTCCTGGTCGACTTCGTCGCACGAGGCCTGCATCAGGGCGTGCAGGTCGGGTCCGGCTACTGGGTGCTGTTCGGGTTGGGTGCGCTGATCGGGCCGGTGCTTGCAGGGCATCTGGCCGATCGCATCGGCTTCGGTCGTGCGCTGCGCCTGGCGTTCCTGGTCGAAGCGGCGGCCGTGGCGTTGCCGGCGCTGGGGCAGGGCGCGAGCGCACTGATGCTGTCCAGCGTCGTGGTGGGCGCCTTCACGCCGGGCATCGTGCCGCTCGCACTTGGCCGCATCCACGAGCTGCTGCCCCACCGTCCCGCGCAGCAACGCGCCGCGTGGAGCCGGGCAACCACGAGCTTCGCCGTCCTGCAGGCCACGGCGGCCTACGGGATGTCCTACCTGTTCGGAAGGGATGGCAGCTACACGCTGCTGTTCACGCTCGGCAGTCTGGCGCTGGTGGCGGCACTGGCGGTGGACGCTGCGCGTGGATGGCGGTACCGCACAAAAGGCATCGCGCAGTAGCGCGGCATTCTTCCGGTATGCGCAACAGTGTCTGCCGGACGTCAGCTATTCGTTTGGTCTCACTGGCGGCGTAATGTTGTCGGCGATTCCGGCCGGGCATGTGTCCGGCCATCATGCAGGAGTACGGTCTGTGGCAGACGCGAATCCCTACACCCTGGGTGTCGACCACGTCGGCCTCACGGTGAGCGACATCGAGCGCTCCCGCCGCTTTTTCGTCGAGTGCCTGGGCTGGAAGGTGGTGGGCGAGAATCCCGCGTACCCGGCCGTTTTCGTGTCCGATGGGATGACGCGGGTGACCCTGTGGCAGGCCGATGGCGACCACGTCGCGTTCGACCGGCGCCGAAACGTCGGCTTGCATCATCTGGCCCTGAAGATCGGGAACCTCGATGTCCTTTTGGAGCTTCACGCGCGCGTCTCGGCCTGGCCGGACGTGGTGGTCGAGTTCGCGCCCGAGCCGGTGGGCAAGGGGCCCAGGGTGCACTGCATGGTTCGGGAGCCCGGCGGCGTCCGTATCGAGCTGGTCTGTACGCGCTCGGGCTGACGGTTCATGCCGGGATCACCGGCGGCGGCTCGCATGAAGCACGCCGGGTCGCCTGGCTATCGTGGAGATAGGTCATGTTGAAAGCTTCGGATCTGTTCGTCGCCGCGCTCGAGAACGAGGGCGTGGAGCGCATCTTCGGCATCCCCGGCGAGGAAAACCTCGACCTGGTCGAGTCCATTCGCCGGTCGTCGATCCAGCTGGTGCTGACTCGGCACGAGCAGGCCGCGGCCTTCATGGCCGCGACCTACGGCCGGCTCACCGGCAAGCCGGGGGTGTGCATCACCACGCTCGGGCCCGGTGCGCTGAACCTCGCGACGGGGGCGGGATACGCGCTGCTCGGCGCCATGCCGATGATCATGATCACCGGCCAGAAGGCGATCCGCTCATCGAGGCAGGCGCGGTTCCAGATCGTCGACGTGATCGCCACGATGAAGCCGCTGACCAAGCTGTCGCGCCAGATCGTCTCGCCCACCATGATTCCCGCCATGGTGCGCGAGGCGTTCCGCGTCGCCGCGGAGGAACGGCCCGGGCCGGTATTGCTGGAACTACCCGAAGACATTGCCGCGGAGTCCTGCGAAGAGACCGCGCTGATTCCGGCGCATCCGATCGAGCTCCCCGTCGCGAGCACGGAGTCCATCGAACGCGCGGCGCGGCTGATCATGCAGGCGCAGGCCCCGCTGCTGATGCTGGGCGCGGCAGCGTCGCGTCCGCGCTCCTCGTCCGATCTCGCCACGTTCGTCCTGCGCACCGGCATCCCGTACTTCACCACGCAGATGGGCAAGGGCACGGTACCCGGCGGCAGCGAGCTCTATATGGGCACCGCGGCGCTTTCCGAGCGGGACTATGTGCACGAAGCCATCGAGCGGGCGGACCTGATCGTCACCATCGGTCACGACACGGTCGAGAAGCCGCCGTTCCTGATGGGCGCCAAAGGGCCGAAGGTCGTGCACATCGGCTACGAGCCCGCGCATGTCGAACAGGTCTACTTTCCCCAGGCCGAGGTGGTCGGCGACCTGGGGCCTTCGCTGCGGCAACTGGCCGATCGCGTCGAAGGGAACATCCCCAATGCGCAGGCGCTTCTGCCACTGCGCGAGGGCATCCTGAGCCGGATTGCTGCACGTGCCACCGAGGATCGCTTCACGCCACAGCGGCTGGTGCACGACGTGCGCGAGGTCATGCCGGCCGACGGCATCCTCGCCCTCGACAACGGCATGTACAAGATCTGGTTCGCGCGCAACTACCGTACGCAGGTCGCCAACACGCTCCTGCTCGACAACGCACTGGCGACCATGGGCGCGGGCCTGCCCTCGGCGATCATGGCCGCGATGCTGTATCCGGGGCGCCGCGTCATGGCCGTCTGCGGCGATGGCGGATTCATGATGAACAGCCAGGAGCTGGAGACGGCCGTCCGGCTCAAGCTCGACCTGGTGGTGCTGATCATCGAGGACCGGGCGTTCGGGATGATCCGCTGGAAGCAGGCGGTCGATGCGTTTCCCGATTACGGCATGACCTTCGACAACCCGGACTTCGTGACCTATGCGAAGGCTTATGGCGCGACCGGGACCCGGGTGGAGTCGGTCGGCGAACTGCGCCCCACGCTAGAAAAGGCGTTCACCGATGGCGGTGTGCAGCTCGTCGTGGTGCCCATCGACTATTCGGAAAACAAGCGCGTGCTGGTCGACGAGTTGCAGCAGCGCTTGCCCATCCAGAAGGAGGCCTGACCATGACACACCCACTGCAGGTAGTGCAGGCATTCGACCGCGCGGTGATTGCCGAGATAGCCGTCGACGATGCTGCCGCCCTCGAAGCCAGGCTCGCCACGGCCAGCCGCATGCTGCGCGACCGCGACGCGTGGCTGAAACCCCATCAACGCAGTGCCGTGCTGCTGCGCACCGCCGGATTGCTGCAGGCACGGCAGGGCCATTTCGCCCGGCTGATCGCCCAGGAAGGGGGCAAGCCGCTGGCGGATGCGACGGTGGAGGTGATCCGGGCCGTCGACGGATTGCGCAATGCGGCCGAAGCGATCCGCACCTTCGCGGGTCGCGAGATTCCGATGGGCCTGACGCCCGCCAGCGAAGGACGCTGGGCATTCACCACCAAGGAACCGATCGGGGTGGTCGCCGCCATCTCCGCGTTCAACCATCCGCTGAACCTCATCGTTCACCAGGTGGCACCGGCGATCGCCGTCGGTTGTCCGGTCATCGTGAAGCCGGCCGCCGTCACCCCGTTGTCCTGCCTCGGTCTGGTGGATCTGCTGCGCGAGGCCGGGCTCGACGAGGCGTGGTGCCAGACCTTCATCACCGACGACAACGCGCTGGCCGAGCGTCTGGCCACCGATCCGCGGGTGGCCTTCCTGAGTTTCATCGGCTCGGCCAAGGTCGGCTGGTACCTGCGAAGCAGGCTGCCTGCCGGGACGCGCTGTGCGCTCGAGCATGGCGGCGCCGCGCCGGTCATCGTCGATCGCAGCGCGCCGCTCGATGCCATCATCGAGCCGATCGTGAAGGGCGGTTACTACCACGCCGGCCAGGTCTGCGTTTCCACCCAGCGCATCTTCGTCCACGCGGACATCGCGGACGGCTTCATCGAGCGGCTGGCCGCCCGTGTCCAGGCGCTGCGGGTGGGCGATCCGTTGCTCGGGCACACCGAGATGGGCCCGCTGATCGCGCCGCGCGAGGCGGATCGCGTGCTGTCGTGGACGGACGAGGCGGTGTCTGCCGGCGCGAAGATCGTGGGCGGCGGACGCCTGTCCGAGACCACGCTCGCTCCCGCCGTGCTGCTCGATCCACCGACGGAGGCGAAGGTGTCGCAGCTGGAGATATTCGGCCCGGTCACCTGCGTCTACGGCTACCGGGATCTCGATCAGGCCATCGACGCCGCCAACGCGCTGCCCTTCGCGTTCCAGGCCAGCGTGTTCTCCTCGGATATCGCCCCGGCGATGCGCGCCGCCCGGCGCCTGGATGCGTCCACGGTGCTGGTCAACGACCACACGGCGTTCCGCACCGACTGGATGCCGTTCGCCGGTCGCCGGCAATCGGGTTACGGCGTGGGCGGCATCCCGTATTCGATGGAAGACATGTCCCAGGACAAGATGGTCGTCCTGCGCTACGAGGGTTAGCCCGCCGACTCCGCCCGCCGCGGCGGTCCTGGCCCGACGGCCTGCCTGCGCGGCAGGCCAAGGCGTTCAGCCCTTCTGCTGCCGGATGTGCAGCCCGGAACCTGACACCGATGCGGCCCCGACGGCCGCATTGGCGGCCGCATCAGCCGGCCTTGGGAACGAATCCCGGTACGCCGGTATCGACCACGGCATTCAGCCGGAACGTCGTCTCGATGCCGCTGCGCATTTCCTGCATGGCGTCTTCGGGCAACGGCGAGATCGCGAAGTTCTCCCGGATGTGCTCGGGGTTGGTCGAGGTGGTCAGGAAGGCACCGCCACGCTGCACGGCCCAGGCCAGGGCGACCTGGGCTGGCGTCCTGCCGAGCCGATGCGCGATGGCCTTGATCACCGGGTCGTCGGTGACGCGCGGTTCCATGCCGTGGCCCAGCGGGGCGAACGCGAGCAACACGATGCCGTGGGCCTGACAGAACTCCAGCAGCTCCCACTCGGGCAGGTAGGGATGGCATTCCACCTGCACCACGGCAGGCATGATCCGGGCCACCGCGACGATCTCCTTCAGCCGCTCCAGGCGGATGTCGGAAAGACCGATGAAGCGACACTTACCCTCGTCGACGAGCCGCTCCATCGCCCGCCATGTCTCCACCAGCGTCACTTCCCGGTCGTACGCGGGCTGGCCGTCCTCGTCGGTCGGATACTGTTCGTCGCCGGGCCGGAAGGCGTAGGGCGTGTGGACGAGGTAGCCATCCACGTAGTCGAGCTGCAGGCGCTTGAGACTCGCCTCGAGCGCGGGGCCGACCCGCTCCGGCCGGTGATTGTTGTTCCACAGCTTGGTGGTGACGAACAGATCCTCGCGCTTCACCGTGCCGGCATCGAAGGCCTCGCGCATCGCCTGGCCGACGACGTCCTCGTTGCGATAGAGCTCGGCGCAGTCGAGATGGCGAAAGCCGGTCTCCAGCGCCACCTTGATCGCCTGCCTGGCCGCGACGGGGTCGCGGATCAGGGTGCCGAATCCGACCGCGGGCAGCGTTCCGGCCCCGTTGGCCAGTGGGAGGGTGGATTCGTAAAGATGTTCTGCAGGTTGCATGTCGGTTCTCCAGGTCATCATTCGTTTTCGCGGGCCATCCTGAGGGCAAGAGCGCCATCGGAATGGCCACCCAGCGCAACGGAGAGCTGCGCCGTGTCGAGGTACTGCGCCGTCTTTGCGCGGAGTTGCCCGATCAATGCGCGCTGGTAGGCCCGCTGGGCGTCGAGTACCTGCGGCAGCCCGGTCTCGCCCGCCTGGTAGCCCGCCTGGCTGATCCGCAGGCCGGTTCCGGCGGCGTTCAATGCGCGCTGCTGCGCCGAGTATTCCTCGTTGTCGTGGTTGATCGCCTGCAACAGGTCGGCCACCTGGCCCAGCGAGCGGATCACCGTTTGCCGGTAGATCGCGAAGCTGGCCTGGTAGGCGTCGACGGCGCCGCGGCGGTTCGCCTTGAGGGTACCGCCGTGGAAGAACGGTCCGGTCAACGCCCCGGCGACAGCCCAAAGCGTGCCTGCGCCCGGTCCGGCCCGGCTCACCGATGCGGAGAGCTGCAGGTGCGGATAGAGGTCCGCGGTGGCCGCGCCGATCGCGGCGCTCGCCGCATGCAGTTCGGCCTCGGCCTCGAGGATGTCCGGGCGCCGACGCGCGAGCTCGGAGGGCAGGGTGAGGGGAAGATCGGCCGGCAGCACGAAATCGGATAGCGCGAAGTCCGGCGGCGTCCAGTCGGCAGGACCTTTCCCCGCAAGCACGGACAGCGCGTGCCGTGCCGTATCCCGCTGCTGCGCCAGCAGCGGCAGCAAGGTCTGGTCCTGCGCGAGCTGATTCAGCGCGAGCGCGACGTCCACCTGGGTCGCGCTGCCGTAGCGCTCGGCGGAGCGGACCAGCTCGAGGTTCCTGCGGTCGTCGGCCAGCAGCTCGTCGAGCGCGTCCATCTGCGCCCGCGCGGAGGCGAGCAGGATGGCCTGGCGGGCGACATCGCCGGTCACGGTCAGGCAGGCGGCATCGAATCGATGACGCTGCAGCTCGGCCAGCGCCGCCTGCTCCTCGATCCGCCGGCGGTTACCACCGAAGAGGTCGAAGTCGAAGCTGACCTGCGGGCCGACCGCGTACTGGGTGGCGGTGGTTCCGCGCCCTGTGCGTTGGCGCCCGCCCTGGGCGGCGACATCCACCTGGGGCAGCAGCGCACCACCGGCCGCGGCGACGGCTTCGTTCGCCTGGGCGATGGTCGCATCGGCAGCGTCGAGGTCCAGGTTGCCGGCGACCGCCTGGCGCATGACCTGGTCCAGCTTCGGCGAGCCGAACACCGTCCACCAGTCGTCAGCGGGCGCGCGATCCGTGTCGATGTGCTGCGCGCGTTCCGGCACGCCGGGCGCGGTGAGCGCCCGCTCAGCCTGCAGGTCGTAGTGGCGCGAAGCGGGTGCGGCCGGTCGCGAGAAGTCGGGGCCGACCATGCAGGCCGACAGGAGCAGGGCCAGGGCGGCAAACAGGGCCGCCCTGGCGACGCGCCAGGAAAGGGATGATCCAGACAGTTTCATGCGCGGCTCCGGCCTGTCAGAGGCGTTGGCGGGGTTTGCGGAGGAACAGGACGAGCGGACTGGCCGCGAGCATGACCAGCATCAGCAGCTTGAACTGGCCGATCACCGCGATCAGTGCCGCCTGGCCGGTGACCATCTCGTTGATCGCGCCGAGCGCCGGCCCAGCGAGCGGGCCGGCCGCCTGCGCGGCGACGCCGTAGGGCCGCAGATGCCTGGCGAGCGCCAGGTGCATGGCCTGGGTGTTGTTGTAGAAGTAGATCTGGACGATCGCGACGCCGATCGTGCTGCCATAGAGCCGCGACAGGTTGAACAGCACCGTGCCCTCGGCACGGAACGTCGGGTCCAGCGTGCCGAAGGCTTCCCGGGTCAGCGCGGGCATCATCATGCCGAGGCCCGCGCCCTGGAGTGCACCGGCGACCATCACCGGCATGCCATCCATCAGCGGCGAGTAACCGAGCATGCGCCAGTTGGCATAGATCACCAGCGCCATGCCGAAGGCCACCAGCAGCCGGTTGTCGATCACTCGGGGCGCGCGCCAGGTCAGCATCAACGCGCCGATCAGCGCGGCGCCGCGTGGGATCGTGAGGTAGCCGGCGGTGTCGGCGGGGTAGCCGAGCAGTTCCTCCAGCATCGGCGAGGTCAGCGCCAGCGTCGGCAACAGCACGAAGCCGAAGGCGAAGAAGATGATCGCGCTGAGCCCGAAATTGCGGTCCCGGAAAAGCGCTTTGCTCAGGAAGTGCTCCCGCCGCGTCAGCGCGTGCACGATGTACAGGTAGAAGCCCAGCGCCGAGACGACGGCTTCCACCCGGATCTCGGTCGAGGCGAACCATTCCAGGCGCTCGCCGCGATCGAGCAGCATCTGCAGCCCTGCGACGCCCAGGGTGAAAGTGAGCAGCCCGAAGAAGTCGAATGGCGGCCCCTTGGCGAATTTCTTCTCGGGCAGGTACAGCCCCATGGCCGGCAGGATGAACGCGACCATCGGCAGGCTGAACCAGAACAGCGCATGCCAGCCGCAGTACTCGCTGAGCCAGCCGCCGATGCCCGGCCCGCTGAGGATGCCGAGCAGCGAGGTCACGCTCCACACCATGCCGATCCGCCCGTGTCGCAACGGCGGCAGCTCGTCGAGCAGGATCGCCATGGACAGGGGCGCGAGCGTCCCGCCCGCGGCCCCCTGGAAGATGCGCGCGACCACGAATTGCAGCGGTGTGGTTGCCAGCGTGTCGAGCACCAGCGCCACGCTGAAGAGCACGATGGACGTCTGGAACACGGTCTTGCGCCCGAACCGCGCAGCCAGCCAGTGCATCAGCGGCATCACGATGGCGCTTGCCGCGATGTAGGAGGTGAACACCCAGCCGATCTCGTCGTCGGTCATCGACAGGCCGCCCTGGATGTGCAGCACCGCGGCATTCGGCAGCGAAATGTTGACCGCCTGCATATAGGTCGCGAGCAGGGCGGCGGCGACGATGGCGCGATGGCCAAACGACGTCGTGCCCGGGGCAGGGGACGTGCTCACAGGCGTGCGTCCGCGACAGTCCCGGCCGGAGTCCGTTGCACCCCGGTATCCACCCGTGCGGTCACGCTGATGCCGGAATACAGCGGCCAGCGCGCGTCAGTGGCATCGAGCTCGAGGCGCACCGGCAGGCGCTGGACCACCTTCACCCAGTTGCCGGTGGCGTTCTCCGGCGGCAGCACCGAGAGATCCGACCCGGTACCGGGACTCATGCTGACCACGTGGGCGTGGAACGGGTGCCCGGGATAGGCATCCACCTCCACGGTGGCCGGCTGCCCCGGGCGCATCCGGGTCAGGCCGGTCTCGCGGAAGTTGGCCTCGATCCAGACGTCGCGGCTGGAGATCATCGAAAACACCGCCGCCCCGCCGTGGACGAAGTCGCCCACCTGGAGGTCGTCGACATGGGTCACGATGCCGTCATCGGGCGCGACGACGTTGGTGTAGGACAGGTCCAGTCGCGCGCGGTCCAGTTGGGCCCGGGCTTCACGTACCGCCGGATGCCGATCCACGTCGATGTCCGGATTGCCGTCCAGCCCGGCCACGGTCCGCGCGACCTGCTGCTGCACCGAGGCGAGGTGCTGCCGGGCGACCTTGAAGTCCGTCTCGGCGCGTTCATAGGCGGCGCGGGAGGCGAAGTTCGATGCGAGCAATCCTTTCTTGCGCGCGAATTCGCGCCGGTCGAAATCGGCCGCATCGCGGGCGGAGAGGGAGTCGGCCAGTTGCTGGCGATAGGTCGCCTTCAGCGCCTGGATCTGCATGCGCGCACTGGCCAGCCGCGCCTGGGCCTGGGCCACGGCGAGCCGGTAGGGTTGCGGATCGACGCGGAACAGCAGCTGGCCTTTGCGGACCCGCTGGTTGTCCTTTACCCGGATCTCCACGACCTGGCCGGACACCCGGGCATTGATCGAGTCCCTCGCCGCGCGGACGAACGCATCGTCCGTCGAGACGTAGCGCATGTCGGCGAGGAACCAGGCGGCACCGCCCAACGCCAGCACCACCGGCAGGGCAAGCATCAATGGCCAGCGCAGCCTTTCCCTCGTCGTGCGGGTCGCGGCCGCAGGCCCGTGCCCTGTGTCCGGGGCCTTCGTGTTGTCGTCGACTTCCTGAAGGGGTCGTCTCAGAAAACGGAAAACAAAGCACGTTAAGCTCGAATTTCGCGCAGGTACTGGTACAACGTTTCGCGGCTGATGCCAAATTCACGGGCCAGCTTTGCCTTTTGCTCGCCGGCATTGACGCGTTGCAGAAGTTCAGCGGCGCGTTCGGGCGAAAGCGCTTTCTTGCGGCCCCTGTAAGCTCCGCGCTGTTTGGCGAGCGCAATACCTTCTTTCTGTCGCTCACGGATCAAGGCCCGCTCGAATTCGGCGAACGCGCCCATGACCGACAACATCAAGTTCGCCATCGGTGAATCCTCGCCGGTGAAGGTCAGGCATTCCTTGACGAACTCGATGCGCACACCGCGCTTGGTCAGCTTTTGCACGAGGCGACGCAGGTCATCGAGGTTGCGGGCCAGGCGATCCATGCTGTGCACCACCACCGTATCGCCTTCGCGCACGAAGGCCAGTAGTGAGTCAAGTTCGGGCCGCTGGGTGTCCTTGCCCGATGCCTTGTCGGTGAATACCTTTCCGACTTCGGCCTGCTCCAGTTGCCGCTCCGGGTTTTGGTCGAAGCTGCTGACCCGGACGTAGCCGATACGTTGACCTTGCAAGATGCCTCCAAATAGAAAGTGTCAGGAAGAAATCTATGACCTTGCGTAGCTTGTGTCAATAAATTAAGTACGCGAGTCTATCCGGACGTTTCGGGATAGGCTGTCCTGACGCCCGGTTAGGGTATAGCCTAATCGGACGCGACGGCATGATTGAATCATTTTAATAGTTGTAGTACAATTTGAGCATGGAAAAGCAAGCCGCAACATCGATCTTCGAATCCCTCTCCTCGGGCCTGCGCTTGGATGTGTTCAGGCTGTTGGTCAAGAAGGGGCCGGGCGGCATGGTGGCAGGCGAGATTGCTAACGCGCTGGACATACCGCCGGCCAACCTTTCCTTTCACCTCAAGGCGCTGTCACAAGCTCATCTGGTGACGGTTGAGCAGGAGGGTCGCTTCCAACGTTACCGAGCGGACATCCCGTTAATGTTGGATTTGATTGCGTACCTCACCGAAGAATGCTGTTCGGGTAGTCCCGATCAATGCCTTGAACTACGTACCGCCTCGAAGTGTTCCGAGGAGTTCTTGCCGCTCCTGTCACCCACTCCAACGAAAGCGACAACATGAATATTCTGTTTCTTTGTACCGGTAACTCCTGCCGTTCCATCCTGGCGGAAGCGACCTTCAACCACTTGGCTCCGACAGGCTGGAAAGCGATGAGTGCGGGAAGTCAGCCGACAGGGACGGTCCATCCGCGTTCCCTGTCGCTCCTGACACATGAAGGTATCGACACGGGCGGACTGCACAGCAAATCATGGGACAACCTGCCGCTGGCCCCGGATGTGGTCATCACTGTGTGCGCAAATGCTGCCGGGGAAACCTGCCCGGCTTATCTTGGTCCGGTACTGCGTGCGCATTGGGGTGTTGACGATCCCGCTCATGCCACAGGGACCGAAGCGGAAATCGAAGCCGCGTTCCCGACGGCCTACCGTATCTTGCGGCGTCGCATCGAAGCCCTCCTCGCGCTGCCGTTGGCGCAACTTTCGCACGACCGGACACGCTTGAAGGCGGAACTGGATCGGATTGGGGTGCTTTCGGCGTAGTTTTTTTGACTTATATTTGAATACTTGATGGAGAGTTTAAATGAAGAAGATCGAAGTGTTTGACCCATCGCTGTGTTGCAGCACCGGCGTCTGCGGCGTGGATGTTGACCAAGCCTTGGTGACTTTTGCTGCTGATGTTGATTGGGCGAAGCAGAACGGCGCGCACATCGAACGCTACAACCTGGCGCAGCAGCCACAGATGTTTGCCGAAAATGCGACCGTAAAAGGTTTTTTGCAGCGCTCCGGTCAGGATGCGCTGCCACTGATCCTGGTCGATGGTGAAGTGGCCCTCGCAGGGCGTTATCCAAAGCGGGCTGAATTGTCCCTCTGGATCGGCATTGATCAACCTGCAGATGCCGCCATACCGGCGACGGGCGGTTGCTGCTCCGGCCCGCGTGGCTGCTGCTGAACAACATGGAGAAAATGATGATGATATTCCTGCAACTTCCTCCCCGCTTTCTGTTTTTCACGGGCAAGGGCGGCGTCGGCAAAACCTCGATTGCCTGTGCCACGGCTATTCAATTGGCCGAGGCCGGAAAACGCGTCCTCCTGGTCAGTACCGACCCAGCATCCAACGTCGGGCAGGTATTTGGTGTTGATATCGGTAATCGCGTCACACCGATTCCGGCGGTTCCACGTCTTTCTGCCTTGGAAATTGATCCCGAGGCAGCGGCCAGTGCCTATCGGGAGCGCCTGGTCGGCCCGGTCCGCGGCGTGCTTCCTGATGACGTGGTAAAGGGCATCGAAGAATCGTTGTCCGGCGCGTGCACCACCGAAATTGCCGCATTTGACGAGTTCACCGCGCTACTGACCAACGCGGCACTCACGGCTGATTACGAGCACATCATCTTTGACACAGCGCCCACCGGCCACACTATCCGCTTGCTGCAACTGCCGGGCGCGTGGAGCGGCTTCCTAGAAGCCGGCAAGGGCGATGCCTCGTGCCTCGGCCCGCTGGCCGGTCTGGAAAAGCAGCGTACTCAGTACAAGTCGGCTGTTGAAGCCTTGGCCGATCCGCTGCAAACCCGTCTGGTGCTGGTCGCTCGCGCCCAGCAGGCGACCTTGCGCGAGGTCGCCCGAACCCACGAAGAACTGGCAGCCATAGGCCTCAAACAGCAACATCTCGTCATCAACGGCATCCTGCCTCACATCGAAGCCGCTACCGACCCACTCGCCGCTGCAATCCACGAACGGGAACAAACGGCGCTGAAGAACATCCCGGCTACGTTGACTGCGCTTCCGCGTGATCATGTAGAACTCAAGCCCTTCAATCTCGTCGGCCTTGAAGCACTGCGGCAGTTGCTGACCGACCTTCCTCCACAAGCACCCACAGCGGTTGATTCCCCGATCGAACTCGACGAGCCCAGCGTGGCCGAGCTGATCGACGGCATCGCGGCGGATGGACACGGGCTGGTCATGTTGATGGGCAAGGGTGGTGTAGGCAAGACAACCCTGGCGGCCGCCATCGCGGTCGAACTGGCGCATCGCGGCTTACCGGTGCATCTGACGACCTCCGATCCTGCTGCCCACTTGACCGACACACTGGATTCCTCGCTCGATAATCTGACCGTGAGCCGAATCGATCCGCATGCCGAGACCGAGCGCTATCGCCAGCACGTCCTGGAAACCAAGGGCGCTCAACTCGATGCCGAAGGCCGCGCGCTGTTGGAAGAGGATCTGCGTTCGCCCTGCACGGAAGAGATTGCGGTCTTCCAGGCGTTCTCCCGCATCATTCGCGAGGCCGGTAAAAAGTTCGTCGTCATGGACACGGCCCCGACCGGGCACACCTTGCTCCTGCTCGACGCGACGGGTGCGTATCACCGCGAAGTGTCACGACAAATGGGCAAGACCGGCGTGCACTTCACGACGCCGATGATGCAATTGCAGGACCCGAAGCAAACGAAGGTACTCGTCGTCACGCTGGCAGAGACGACGCCGGTATTGGAGGCCGCCAACCTGCAAGCTGACTTGCGCCGTGCCGGGATCGAGCCATGGGCCTGGATCATCAATACCAGCGTGGCGGCAGCCTCGGCCAAGTCGCCGTTACTGCGTCAGCGTGCGGCCAACGAGCTACACGAAATCAGCGCCGTGGCGAATCAGCACGCAGACCGTTACGCGGTTGTCCCGCTTCTGAAGGAAGAGCCAATCGGTGCAGAACGACTGCGTGCGCTCATCCATCCCCAAACATAGGAGATCGACCATGTTGATCCGGAATTACATGACGCCCGATCCGGTAACCATTCAACCTGAAACACCGGTTGAGGACATTGCGAGCATGCTGCTTGCCCATCGCATCAACGGCGTTCCGGTGGTCGACGGCGCTGCTCGGCTGATCGGCGTTGTAACTGCGCAGGACTTGATTCACCGGGGAGCGGACGAACGGCTTGAACCACGTGAATCGGTTTGGAAGGAGAATTTCTGGGTTTCCTTTCTTGGCCCAAAGGGGACGCAGCGCGACAAGGCCGAGGGGCGTACTGCCGCAGAGGTAATGACCACGGAAGTGCATAGCGTCGCGCCTGCCATGCATCCCTCCGTTGCAGCCCGGCTGATGGTGGAGCATCAATTAACGTCCCTTCCTGTCGTGGAGGATGGGAAAGTGATCGGCGTCATCTCCCGGATTGACCTCTTGAGCCTTCTTAAAGAACTCGAAAACCCCCTGAAAAGAGAGAATTGACGTGATTGCCGCCCTTCTGATTTTTCTTGCCACTATCGTCCTGGTGATCTGGCAGCCGCGCGGGCTGGGCATTGGCTGGAGTGCAACGCTTGGCGCTGTCGTGGCGCTACTGTCCGGCGTCGTTCACCTCGGTGACATTCCTGTCGTCTGGCAGATTGTCTGGAACGCCACAGCCGCATTCATTGCCATCATCATCATTAGCCTGTTGCTCGACGAGGCAGGGTTTTTCGAATGGGCAGCGTTGCACGTCGCACGCTGGGGCGGCGGGAAAGGACGTCTGCTGTTTGCGCTGATCATCTTGCTGGGTGCAGCCGTCGCCGCGCTTTTTGCCAACGATGGCGCAGCGCTGATTCTCACGCCAATCGTCATGGCCATGTTGTTGGCACTGGGGTTCAGTCCGGCGGCAACGCTCGCGTTCGTCATGGCGGCAGGGTTCATCGCAGATGCCGCCAGCCTGCCACTTGTCGTATCCAACCTGGTCAACATCGTCTCTGCCGACTTTTTCAATATCGGGTTCAATGACTACGCTGCGGTGATGGTTCCAGTGAATATTGTCGCCATCATTGCCTCTCTGGCCGTGCTGTCGATCTATTTCCGCCGCAGCATCCCCGCACGCTACGACGTGAATCAGTTGAAACAGCCGAATGAGGCCATTCGCGATGTGGCTACGTTTCGTTTCGGCTGGGTGGTTCTGGCCCTGCTGCTGGTCGGATTCTTCGGCCTTGAGCCGCTAGGCGTGCCGGTTAGCGCCGTGGCTGCCGCAGGCGCCCTGCTGTTGCTCGTCGTCGCTGCGCGCGGGCATGTCATCAGCACCCGCAAGGTGATCCGTGAAGCGCCTTGGCAAATTGTCGTTTTCTCGCTGGGAATGTATCTCGTGGTCTATGGGTTGCGTAACCAAGGCCTGACCGAGCATATCGCAAGGCTGCTGGATTACTTCGCACAAGGCGGTGTATGGGGCGCCGCCTTTGGAACTGGCTTCCTCACAGCGCTGCTGTCCTCGGCCATGAACAACATGCCGACGGTACTGGTCGGCGCCCTGTCCATTGATGCCACAAGCGCAACGGGCGTGGTGAAGGACGCGATGATCTACGCCAATGTGATCGGTAGTGACCTGGGGCCAAAGGTCACCCCGATCGGCTCGCTGGCGACGTTGCTTTGGCTGCATGTGCTGGCGCGCAAAGGAATGACAATCACATGGGGGTATTACTTCAAGGTGGGCGTTGTGCTAACCGTCCCCGTGCTCGCGGCGACCCTGGCAGCGCTGGCACTGCGCCTGAGTCTCACTTGATGCGTGCGGAGCGCTGTTTGCAGACATACAGTATTGGAGTGAAGAAGGGTGAGCGGCTTGGCGTATGGCTATTCTCTTGAGTGCAGTCATCGGGATACCGCTCTATATCCGCGCCTTTTTTTAGCGGAACTGGACTTACTCGGCCACAGAAAAAAAAGGTGTATCCATGCCACGCCGTTCGATCCTGTCCGCCGCCGAGCGTGACAACCTGCTGGCATTGCCGGACGCCAAGGAAGAGCTGATCCGACATTACACGTTCAGTGATACCGACCTCTCCATCATTCGGCAACGGCGCGGGCCTGCGAACCGCTTGGGCTTTGCAGTCCAGCTCTGCTACCTGCGCTTCCCTGGCATCTTCCTTGGCGTCGATCAGTCGCCGTCCTTGCCCCTGCTGAAACTGGTCGCCGACCAGATCAAGGTCGGCGTCGAGAGCTGGGACGACTACGGGCAGCGAGAGCAGACCCGGCGCGAACACCTGGTCGAACTGCAAACGGTGTTCGGTTTCCAGCCGTTCACCATGAGCCACTACCGGCAGGCCGTCCATACGTTGACCGAGTTGGCCATGCAAACCGACAAAGGCATCGTGCTGGCCAGCGCCTTGATTGAGCATCTGCGGCGGCAGTCGATCATCCTGCCCGCTCTCAACGCCATCGAGCGCGCCAGTGCCGAGGCCATCACCCGCGCCAACCGGCGCATCTACGATGCCCTAGCCGAACCGTTGTCGAACGGGCACCGTCATCGTCTCGACGATCTGCTAAAACGCCGCGATAACGGCAAGACAACTTGGCTAGCCTGGCTGCGCCAGTCGCCCGCCAAACCGAACTCCCGCCACATGCTCGAACACATCGAACGCCTCAAAGCCTGGCAGGCCCTCGACCTGCCCGCTGGCATCGAGCGGCTGGTGCACCAGAACCGCCTACTCAAGATCGCCCGTGAGGGTGGCCAGATGACGCCCGCCGATCTGTCCAAGTTCGAGCCGCAGCGGCGCTACGCCACCCTCATGGCGCTGGCCATCGAGGGCATGGCCACCATTACCGATGAAATTATCGATCTACATGACCGCATTCTGGGCAAGCTGTTCAACGCTGCCAAGAACAAGCATCAGCAGCAGTTCCAGGCATCCGGCAAGGCGATCAACGCCAAGGTGCGGCTGTATGGACGCATCGGCCAGGCGCTGATCGACGCCAAGCAGTCGGGCCGTGATCCGTTCGCCGCTATCGAGGCCGTCATGTCTTGGGATGCCTTCGCCGAAAGCGTCACCGAGGCGCAAAAGCTCGCGCAACCCGATGACTTCGATTTTTTGCACCGCATCGGTGAGAGCTACGCCACCCTGCGCCGCTATGCACCGGAATTCCTTGCCGTGCTCAAGCTGCGGGCCGCGCCCGCCGCCAAAAACGTGCTGGATGCCATTGAGGTACTGCGCGGTATGAACACCGACAACGCCCGCAAGGTGCCCGCCGATGCGCCGACCGGCTTCATCAAACCGCGCTGGCAGAAGCTGGTGATGACCGACACCGGAATCGACCGGCGCTACTACGAACTGTGCGCCCTGTCGGAACTCAAGAACTCCCTGCGCTCGGGCGACATCTGGGTGCAGGGTTCGCGCCAGTTCAAGGACTTCGAGGACTACCTGGTGCCGCCCGCGAAGTTCGCCAGCCTCAAGCAGTCCAGCGAATTACCGCTGGCCGTGGCCACCGACTGCGACCAGTACCTGAGCGAGCGCTTGGAGCTGCTGGAAGCGCAGCTCGCCACGGTCAACCGCATGGCGGCGGCGAACGATCTGCCGGACGCCATCATCACAGAGTCGGGCCTGAAAATCACGCCGCTCGATGCGGCGGTGCCGGACACTGCGCAAGCGTTGATCGACCAGACGGCCATGATCCTGCCGCACGTCAAGATCACAGAATTGCTGCTTGAAGTCGATGAATGGACGGGCTTCACCCGCCACTTCACGCACCTGAAATCGGGCGATCTGGCCAAGGACAAGAACCTGTTGCTGACCACGATCCTGGCCGACGCGATCAACCTGGGGCTGACGAAAATGGCCGAGTCCTGCCCCGGAACGACCTACGCCAAGCTCGCCTGGCTGCAAGCCTGGCATACCCGAGACGAAACCTATTCGACGGCGCTGGCCGAGTTGGTCAACGCCCAATTCCGGCACCCCTTCGCCGGGCATTGGGGCGACGGCACCACGTCATCGTCGGACGGCCAGAACTTCCGCACCGGCAGCAAGGCCGAGAGTACCGGGCACATCAACCCGAAATACGGCAGCAGCCCAGGACGGACTTTCTACACCCACATTTCCGACCAGTACGCGCCATTCCACACCAAAGTGGTCAATGTCGGCGTGCGCGACTCGACCTATGTGCTCGACGGCCTGCTGTACCACGAGTCCGACTTGCGGATCGAGGAGCACTACACCGACACGGCGGGCTTCACCGATCACGTCTTTGCGCTGATGCACCTGCTGGGCTTTCGTTTCGCGCCGCGCATCCGCGACCTGGGCGACACCAAGCTCTACATTCCCAAGGGCGAAACCGCCTATGACGCCCTCAAGCCGATGATCGGCGGCACGCTCAACATCAAGCATGTACGCGCCCATTGGGACGAAATCCTGCGGCTGGCCACCTCGATCAAGCAGGGCACCGTGACGGCCTCGCTGATGCTGCGCAAGCTCGGCAGCTACCCACGCCAGAACGGCCTGGCCGTGGCCCTGCGCGAGCTGGGCCGCATCGAGCGCACATTGTTCATCCTTGACTGGCTACAAAGCGTGGAACTGCGCCGCCGCGTGCATGCCGGGTTGAACAAGGGCGAAGCCCGCAACGCGCTCGCCAGGGCGGTGTTCTTCAACCGGCTGGGCGAAATCCGCGACCGCAGTTTCGAGCAGCAGCGTTACCGGGCCAGCGGCCTCAACCTGGTGACGGCAGCCATCGTGCTGTGGAACACAGTTTATCTGGAGCGAGCCGCGAATGCCCTGCGTGACCACGGCAAGCCCGTTGATGACTCTCTGTTGCAGTATCTGTCGCCGCTGGGCTGGGAGCACATCAACCTGACCGGCGATTACCTCTGGCGCAGCAGCGCCAAGATCGGCGCGGGCAAGTTCAGGCCGCTACGGCCGCTGCAACCGGCTTAGCGTGCTTTATTCTCCGTTTTCTGAGACGACCCCTACCAGGTGAAGAGCGGCGGAAAGAACGGTTATCGAATCCATGCTGCGCAGTCGGCCACCGAAGGGAGTCTTGCGTGACCAGGAAGGGAGGAGCTTGCCAAGCGGAAGCAACGTATCCGAATGCCTCGAGCCGCATGGCGAATTTCAAATGATCCCCATATTCGTCCCGGCACTACGGGCAATGCCATGCGTCGATTCCGCCAGAAGAATTCACCCAGCGGAAGCGCACAGCAGGGCAACGTCCTCGTAGCCGCGAAACACTGCATTGCGGCCGCAGCCGGGGCAGCCGGGATCGCGTGGCAAGCGTGTTTCGTGAAAGCGCATGCCGAGCGCGTCGAACGACAGCAGTCGGCCGACCAGTGGCTCGCCGATACCCAGGATCAGCTTCAGCACCTCGGTCGCCTGCAGCAGGCCGATGATGCCGGGAAGCACGCCCAATACGCCGGCCTCGCTGCAGTTGGGCGCATCAGCCCTCGTAGGCGGCTCGGGGAACAGGCAGCGATAGCACGGCGAGGCCGCGTTTCGTGGATCGAACACGCTCACCTGCCCGGTGAAGCGCTCGACCGCGCCGTACACCATCGGAAGCTTCAACCTGAGTGAGGCCGCGGACAGCAGATAGCGCGCGGGGAAATTGTCGGCACCATCAATCAGCACATCGTGTCCGGCCAGCAACGTCTCGACGTTGGCCGCCTGCAGGCGTTCGGCATGCGTGACCACGCGCACGTGGGGATTGAGTGCGGCCAGCGCGATCCGTGCCGATTCGACCTTGGGCATGCCCACGCGAGCGTCGGCGTGAATGACCTGGCGATGCAGGTTGGACCGCTCCACGCGGTCGTCATCGATCAGGGTGAGCTGCCCCACCCCGGCAGCGGCGAGGTAAAGCGCCGCTGGCGAGCCAAGGCCACCGGCACCAAGCAGCACCACCCTGGCCGCGGCGAGCTTCGCCTGTCCCGTTTCGCCCACCTCCGGCAAACGTAACTGGCGTGCATAGCGTTCGGCCGCATCGGCATCGAGTGCGCCTGCTGTCATGGGCAGGCCCTCGGACTTCCAGCGTTCGAAGCCACCGGCAACCGACCGCACGTCACGGTAACCGAGCCGTTGCAACGACTCGGCCGCCAACAACGAGCGCGTGCCACTGCCGCACAAGACGAGGATCGGGTGATCACGGTCCGGCTGGACTTGCTCGATGCGCAATTCGAGAAAACCACGCGACAGGCCCAGCGCACCAGCCGGCGAGCCTGGAGCACGCTCGGCGTCGTCGCGCACATCGATCAGTAGTGCACCCTGCGCCTGCTGCGCCATAGCCTCCGTGGGAGGGACCTCCGGGATACGCCGGCGCAAATCGGCCAGCCAGGTCGTGCTGTCGGAATGAGTGGACATGAAAACAGTGTAAGACACACCGGTGCCTTACCCGAGCTTCCTTCAACGACGAACCACAAGCCACGCCTTGCACGCGATTGCCCGCAGCCGGACAATCCAGATGCACGCGCAGTCCGATACGGTGCCATACGCTCCGATCCAGACTCAAGGGGAAGCATGAATCACCTGATCGAGAAGGCGAAGAATCTGCTGGAGCCTGGTTCGACCATGGGAGCGGTCTTCTTCGGCCTGTTTTTTCTCGTGCTGGCCTTTCTCGCGGCGATGGCCATCCGGCGGGGTGCGCGCCGCATCGAACACGGGTTGTCCGATACCACGGTGCTGCAGTTCGCCAGCGTGTTTGCGCAGTTGCTGGTCTATCTGATCGCCTTCGTGCTTTACGCCCATCTCGTGCCACCGTTGCGCGGTGGGAGCGAAGTCGAACAATGCTCCTTTCACCGGCCCGCCCGAGAGTTTTGTCTGGTTCGCGGTGCCGGCGGCCAGCAGGGCTTCACCCGTAGGGATGCCATGACCGGGGGCTTGGCCAAGCGCATCGTCGATGCCTTTCTCTTTACGCGACGCCACGACTTTCATCAGCTCGCCAAGTGCATTGAGGCTGCGCGGAAATCCAGCATAGGCGTAAAGCTGCAGAAGAACTTCCCGAACGTCGCTGATCGTAAGGCCGGCATCCAGCCCTTCATTCAAGACGATATCAAGCTTGGTCATGTCACCCGCTGCGGCGAAGGCGGCGATGGGCACGATGGCTTGTTGCCGGGTCGAGAGCGTTTCCGATGTGCGTGATGTACTTGTCATGGTTTTCGATTCCTCTTTGGTGGGAGCCGCCTGACTTAGCGCCGATGCCAGTCCCAGCGCAACGAGCAAGGCACTGGCGTTGCAAAGCCTGATGAATTTCTTGATACGCATTGATGGCTTATGGATGTCGCTCATGTGCAGTCACCTTGGTTGTCGCAGCCCGTGCCCTCGAAAGTCCGCGGGCTCAGATGCACAACATCGTCATCGTCTTGATCGCGCGGCGCTCGTCCATGGCCTTGTAGCCTTTGGCCACTTCGGCGATCGGCAGCACCAGATCGAACACCTTTCCCGGCTGGATCTCGCCCTTCTGCACGCGCTCCATCAGCTCGGGCAGGAAGCGCCGCACCGGTGCTGGACCACCGAACAAGCGGTGCTGGTGCCGGTTGAACTGGCAGCGTTCGTCTAAATGCCAGGAGCGGCCGCTTCATGCTTCCGCCCCGGGATCAGCAGGTTGAGCCATTGTCCCCCGCGCGATGCCTAATTGAGAAGATGATGAATACTTGTATGCCTTATTAGATGTACTAATTAATCAGGCATGCCAGAATAGCCCCATGGCACGACGCAACCTCAATGATTTGCTGGCCTTCGTCACGGTCGCCCGAGAAGGAAGCTTTACGCGCGCGGGCGCCGCTCTGGGTGTGAGCCAGTCGGCGCTCAGTCAGGCCATCAAGGCATTGGAAGAACGACTGGAGATTCGACTGCTGACCCGCACCACGCGCAGCGTGTCGCCCACCCCTGCGGGTGAGCGTTTGCTTCAGGCGATTGGTAACCGCTTCGACGAAATCGAATCGGAACTGGAAGCGCTCACGGCGCTACGCGACAAACCTGCCGGTTCGGTGCGGATCACCAGCGGCGACCACGTTCTGCGCAACATCGTGCTGCCCAAGCTGACGCCGTTGATGCATCACTACCCGGACGTCCACATTGAATTCGACGTTGCCTACGGGCTGCGCGACATCGTCGCCGATCGCTTTGACGCCGGCGTTCGCCTGGGCGAAAGCATCGACAAAGACATGATCGCCATGCCCATCGGCCCGAGACTGCGAATGGCGGCGGTCGCGTCGCCAAGCTACTTTGAGAATCATCCTGTGCCGAAGTCACCGGATGATCTGACCAAGCACCAGTGCATCAACATCCGCTTTCCCACGCACGGCGGCCTCTATGTCTGGGAGTTCGAGCGCCGTGGTCGACAAGTGAATGTGCGTGTCGACGGCCAGGTCACTTTCAATACGTCTCCGCACATCGTGCTGGCGGCACTGGACGGACTGGGCATCGCCTTCCTACCCGAAGAAGAGTTCTCGCCGCATCTCGAAAACGGCAGGCTCGTACGCGTGCTCGAGACTTGGTGCCCGCCGTTTCCGGGCTACCATCTGTACTACCCGAGCCGTCGGCAACCCTCGCCCGCATTTTCTCTCGTCCTTAATGCGTTGAGGACTTAAGGTGACGGAGTTGGAATAGGCAATGCTCATCCGGCCAACCTGTGACCCTCCTGCGCATCATGCCGTTTTCTTTGAACGACTGCTTCGGGTCGACAAGCGCCCCTCGGTCGAATGGTCACTGGTTGGCGACGCCGGTCAAGTCGGTGGCGAGCTTGGTCAACTGTACTGGCAACAACTGATCGACAAACCGGCAATTTGCACCTGGTGGCAACATGGCCATGTGGCGCGCTCATCCATGAGCGCCCGGATGACCCTCACGGGTACGCACATCCATGGGCGAGCCAACAACGGATCGCCGACGGTGGCAGCCACAACATGATGGGTGCCATCGGCAGCGCTTGTCCCGGCGGCAGTGTCACCCAGAGTCGGGCCTGTCCGCAGCGCAGTCCCAGGTAGCCGCCATGCGCGCCGGTCTGCCGCAGTTCCAGCGAGGCGGCTACTGCTCCGACCGGTGCCGTGGTTGCCTCGTGCAGCGTCACTGCCGAAGGCGCGATATGCCAGTCCACCGGCGTGCCGTCGGGCAGCGCGGTGTGTACCGGCAGCGACACGCCTGCCTCCGTCCACAGCAGTTGCTGCGAGGGTCCGGGTGCGCCGACGAGGCGGCCGCGCTGCACGTTGCGCAGGCCCAGCAGTCGCGCCACCGCGCCGCTGGCCGGCTGCGCATGCACGTCTTCCGGCGTGCCGGTCTGCACGATGCGACGGTCGTGCATCAGCACCAGTCGATCGGCCACGGCGGCGAGGGCCGGGTCGTGGCTGACCGCCAGCGCGGGAATGCCCGCCTCGTGCACTTCCGCGATTAGTTCGGCAAGCACGTCTTCGCGGGTGGACGGATCCAGCGCCGACGTGGGTTCGTCTAGCAGCAATAGGCGCGGTTGTCGTGCCAGCGCGCGTGCCAGCGCCACGCGCTGTTGCTGGCCACCGGATAGTTGCGCGGGCCAGCGCTCGGCGAATTCGGCCATGCCCACGCGCTCCAGCCAGGTCATGGCCTGCTGGCGGCGGTGCGCACCGCGCAGCGCGAACGCCACGTTCTGCCATGCGCGCAGGTGCGGGAACAGCGCGTGTCCCTGCGGCATGTAACCCACCGCGCGCTGTTGCGGCGGCAGCCCGTCGAAGGGCTCACCGCGTGCCGGCACCAGTCCGGCGATGGCGCGAAGCAGCAGCGACTTGCCCTCGCCGCTGGCACCCAGCAGCACGGTAAAGCCTTCCACCTCGAAGCGGGCGTGAAGCGCCACCGGGTGCTCGATGCGGTAGTCGATGCGCATCAGGACAAGCGCCTGCGCACGGCCAGGCCCAACACCAGCGGCAGCGGCAGCGCCACCAGGAAGAACACCCACAGCAGTGGGTACACCGCCTGCAAGCCGCTGTCCTGCAGGTTCACCCACAGCTTCACCGGGATGCCCTGCGGGTAATAGGCGACGATCAGCACTACGCCGAATTCACCCAGCGCCCGCACCCAGGCCAGTGCCACCGCCGCCGCCAGGCCCAACCGCGCCAGCGGCAGGCTCACGTGGACGAAGCTGCGCCATGGCGAATGGCCCAGGGTCAGCGCGATCTGTTCCAGTTCGCGCGGTACGCCCTCGAACGCGGCACGCGCCGCGATCACGTAGTACGGCAGCGCGGCGTAGAACTGCGCCATCACGAAGGCCGGTGCCGAGTTGGTGAGCAGCAGCCCGACGCGTTCCAGCAGACTGCCAGCCGGACCGTAGGGACCGTACATGGTGGTCAGCAACAGGCCCATCGCCAGTGGCGGGGTGAGCAACGCCAGCAATAGCAGGGCATCGATCAGCCACTGCCCGCGCACGCGATGCCGCGCCAGCCACCAGGCCAGCGGCGTGCCCAGCGCCACGATCAGCACCAGCGCCAGCAAGCTGTAACCCAGCGATACCGCCACCGCACTACCATCGCCGTGGGCGAAGCGGAAGTGGTGCCAGTCGGTGGCCAGCAACAGACCCACGAAAGGTGTGGCCAGCAGGACCAGCGCGAAGGCAGCGACCAGCGCAGGCAACCGCAGGCGCATGGCTGGTATCACAGTGCATCGCCATGCGGTGGGCCGTAGCCGCGCTCACGCAGCATCGCCTGTCCTTCGGCGCTCTGCAGCAGACGCACGAAGTCCGCACCCAGCGCGGGTTGTTTCGCATTCGTCGGCACTGCCGCGTAGAACACCAGCGGCTGCGCCTTGATCACCTTGCCGTCGGCCAGGGCCAGGTGAGCCTGCGAGTACCACGATGCCTGCATCGCAGGCTGCGCCAGGTCGATCTCGGCCGGCAGGTCGATGACGGGCAGGTGATGCGAATGCGCCGCGCTGGCGTAGCCGATGGCGGCGTCGATCTGGCCGGCCTGCAGGCGCGACATCAGCGAGGGTTCGGCGAAGATCTGGCGGGGGTTTTGCAGCGCGCCGGCGACCTGTTGCAGCAGGTGTGGCTGATGGTAATAACGCTCCGCCAGTTGCAGCGTGAGCAGCGCATTGGCACCTTGTGGATCGATGGATGGATCGGTGCGCCCCAGCCGCAGGCCAGGTTCGCGCAGCACGTCGTACCAGCGCTTGTCACCGCGCGCGGCGGCGGCGAAATCGGCGGCGTAACGGCTGTCCGGGCTGTAGATCACCACCATGCGCGTACTGGCCACCGGCACCGCGTGATCCACCAGCGCGGCCTGCTGCAACACCTGCATCGGACCCGGTGTGATGGCTACGAATACGTCGGCCTGCATCTGTTTGCCCGCCAGCAACCGGGCCAAGGCATAGGAACCCTGGCCGATGCCCTGATAACCGGCGCGATGCGTCCTGGCGAAGGCCGGGCCGAGCGATTGGTCCATCACCACGCCCATCGAGCCGGCATAGGCCACGCGCAACACAGGGTCGTCGGCGGCCAGCGCGGCCATGCCGACGAGCATCAGCAGCGGCGCGAGCCAGCGCGCCAGGTGGCGAGTGGGGGTCATGCGCCGCTCTCCTTTCCGGCGCGGCGTTGTCGCACGCTGTCACGCACGTCCACGTCGAACAATACCTGCAGGGCTTCCCCGTCCTGCGTCGGGAGCGACAACGACAGGCCTTCGCGGCTGGGCAGGCGAGCGCCCAAGGCGCGCACTTCGCTCTCGTCCAGCACTACGCGCCAGCCATCACCGTCGCGCTGCCAGCCATGGCCGTGGGCCAACGCCAGCTGTTGGCGCTCCACCCGTCCGTCGGGCCAGCGTGTTTCGTTGCCCACGGCGGCACCGGCGAGCAGCTGCGCCAGTTCCGCTTCGTCTATGCGCAGGCGCAATGCCTGGCCCTGCAGTTGCACTTTCATCCGGCCACCTCGTTCCAGTTCGCTTGGGTATTGCAGTCGGTCAGCTGCGTCGCCTCGGCGACGTTCAACGCGATCTCGCTGCTGCCGGTGGCGGCCTGCAGCGCACGCAGCGAGCGTTGGCGCGGATCGTCACGCTGCAGCAATGCAAGCAACATGGAGCGGCTGTGCGCATCCAGGTGCCAGCGCATCGGCAGTACATGCCCGGCGAAACGCAGGCAGCGCGCATGGGGCTGTTCATCGCGCAGGCGACGCAGCAGCGCGGCGTGCAGCAGCGGCATGTCCACCGGGATCACCAGCAGCTCGGCGTCGCTGACCAGCGCATCGGCGATGCCAGCCAGGCCGCCGAGCGGTCCGGCCTGCGGCATGGCATCGACGACGCCGTGATAACCGGGTCGATGCCCGCTGACCCGTACGTCATCGATGCCTGCCTCGCGCAGCACGGCGAGCTGGCGTTCGATCAGCGGACGTCCCTGCCAGTCGAGCAGCGCCTTGTCGCGGCCCATGCGCGAAGACAGGCCGCCGGCCAGCACCACGCCGATGCATGGCAGCGGCTCAGTGGCCGTGCCCACGACCGGTTTCGTCATGGTTGGCATGCGCGCGCTCGGCTTCGCGCTGCTCTTCGCATAGCGAGCAACCTTCGCTCCAGGCGCTGTCGCCGTCGATGTAATGCTCCTGCTTCCAGATCGGTGCCTCATGTTTCACCGCCTCGATCGCCAGCCGGCAGGCGCGGAACGCCTCGTCGCGGTGCGGCGTGCCGACGGCCACCAGCACGGCGAGATCGCCGACGGCGAGGTCGCCTTTCGCGTGCGCGATGTACAGCTTCAGCGGCGCGCCCGCCTCGGCGCGCGCGCGTTCGCCAATGGCGCGGAACATGCGCAGCGCGAGCGGCTCGAACAGGTCGTAGCTGATCCCGGTGACGACGCGGCCCAGGTTGTGCTCGCGCACCCGGCCGATGAAGCTGGCGATGCCGCCGAAGCGCGGATCGGCTACGAAATCCAGCGCCGCGGCCACGTCCAGCGTGGCCACGCGCCGTTCCACCACAGCGACGTGCAGATCGTCCATGTCAGCCTCCGCTCACCGGCGGCAGCACCGCCAGCTCCACGCCTGCGGGCACGGTGCGGTGGTTGTGCAGGATTTCCTCGGCACTGGCGAAGGCCGAGCGCCGCACCAGGCCTGCACGGATCGTCGGCGCATGCTCGTGCAAGTAGGCCGTGAGCAGTTCGCGCAGTTCGGCAATGGTGCTGTCGGGAGGCACGTCCAGTTCGACATGGCCGCTCGGATCGGCCTCGCGCAGCGCGCCGTACAGTGCAATTCGGGTTTTCATGCGGCGCTCCCGCCGAGATTCGGGCTTTCCAGATGGCCCAGGCCATAGACGTCCACCAGCGTTTCCGCCGGCATTGCCGTGGCTTCGACCGGCACCACGACCCAGGCGTTGGCCGCGGCCAGCGAGCGCATGCGATAGGACTCCTGTCCCTGCAGCACGGTGGCGGCGAGGCGACCGGCAGCATCCACGCCCACGCGTGATTTCAGGTGGAAGCGCAGCCTTGGTTTCTTGGCGTAGGCCGCGCTCAGCGGCACCCGCCACGGCCGCTCGCACGGCAGGCCCAGCATGGCGCGCAGCGCCGGCTCCACGAAGAAGCGCAGCCCCACGGCCACCGCGATCGGGTTGCCGGGCAGGCCGAAGAACAATGTGCCATCAGGCAATCGCGCAAACAGCAGCGGTTTACCAGGGCGGATCGCCAGCTTGTGGAAACGCACTTCGGCACCGAGACGTTCCAGCGCCTGCGGCACGAAGTCGTAGCGGCCCATCGACACCGCGCCGGTGGAAATCATCACCTGCGGGCGGGCAGCACGGGCGCGCTCGAACGCGGCGAGGAAGGTGTCTACTTCATCGCCCACCGTTTCGATGTGAGCCAGTTCGGCACCGGCCAGCGGCAGCCGCGCGGCAAGGAAAGGACCGTTGGAATTGCGGATCTGCCCCGGTGCCAGCGCTTGCGCCACGTCGTCGACCAGTTCGCGGCCGGTGCACAGCACGGCGACGCGTGGCCGCACGATCACCTGGACGCGCGCCACGCCCAGTGCCGCCAGCAGCATCAGGTGCTGCGGTGCCAGCACGGTGCCGGCGGCCAGCACGGTTTCGCCCGCGGCCACGTCGGAACCGGCGGTGCGCACGTTTTGCCCCGCTGCCAACTCCGCCAGCAGGCGCACGCGTGGCGGTGCTTCCAGCCGTTCGGTCTGCTCCACCGGAATCACCCGATCCAGTCCGTCGGGCAGGCGCGCACCGGTCATGATTTCCCAGGCACCGCGCACATCGTGGCGCACACCGTCGCCCGCGGCCTGTTCGCCTTCGATCGGCCATTCGCTGCCGGCCGGCAGCGGTTCGGCACCGCCGCCGAGCGCGTAGCCGTCCATCGCCGAGTTGTCGAACGGCGGCAACGCGCCGGCGCTCCTCACCGGTTGCGCCAGCACGCGACCCAGTGCGGCGACGACGTCACAGTCCTCCGCCGGCAGCGATGCGCAGGCATCGAGGATGATGTCCAGCGCCTCGGCCGGATCGAGTAGATCGTGGCTCATGCGTGGCCTCCGCCGGCGACCATGTCCAGCGCATGCGCGAGAATCGGCGCGAGGATGTCCATGCCCTGCGCTACCGCCTTGGCACTGCCGGGCAACGCGATTACGAGCGTCTCGCCCACCAGCACGGCGTCGGCGCGGCTCAACCATGCCAGCGGCGTGTGCTGGCTGCTTTCGCTGCGGAACAGTTCGCCGATGCCGGCGACGTGGCGGTCGGCGGCCAGCGCCAATGCCTCGGGCGTGCGGTCACGCGGTCCCAGCCCGGTGCCACCGGTGCACAGCACCAGCCGCATGCCGCTGGCGGCCAGTTCGCGCAGGCGTGCGGCCAATGGTTCGGGTTCGTCGGGACGCAACTCGGCCGGGCCGATGTCGGCACCCAGCGCGCGCAGTCGCTCCACCAGCAGGGGGCCGGAGGTGTCCTCGCAGTCGCCGCGGCTGGCGCGGTCGCTCAGCGTGATCACCGACGCCGGCACGCCTTCCAGCCGTGCCGGCTCGCGCGGACGGTAATGCTCGCGCTCGGCATCGCTCATGCCCTCGGGATGGAACCACAGGCCCTTCTTGCCGCCCTCCTTGAACAACAGTCGCACGCTGCCCATCGACAAGGCCGGCTGCACCGGCTTGGTCAAGTCGTAGAGGGTCAGCAGGGCCGCGCTGACCCCGGCCAGCGCTTCCATCTCCACGCCGGTGCGGGCGAAGGTGGCCACCTCGCAGTAGACGCGGATGGCCTGGCGTTCGGGCACCGGTTCGCAGCGCAGCTCGATGTATTCCAACGGCAACGGATGGCACAGCGGCATCAGCTGCGAGGCATTCTTCGCGCCCTGCAGGCCGGCGATCTCGGCCATGGCGATGGCGTCGCCCTTGGGCAGGCGTCGTTCCACGATGTCGTCATAAGCGCTGCCGGCGGACAGCTCGCCCACCGCCACTGCGCGGCGTGCGGTGATGCGCTTGCGGCGCACGTCGGCCATGTGGAACGTACCGTTTTGAAGCGGGGCGCGCTTCTCGCGCTCGTGCATGAATTAGCCTCCGGTGGATGCGAGATGGGGAGTGATGCCGGTGCGGCCTTCGTGCAGGAAATGGCCTTGCTCCTTGCGCCCGATCTGTCCGCCGATGGCGCGCACCAGGTCATCGAGCTGGTCGTCGTCCTGCAGCAGCGGGCGCAATGGGATGCCGAATTCGCCGAACAGGCACAAGCGCAGGTCGCCGGTGGCGGTAACGCGCAGGCGATTGCAGCCAGCGCAGAAATCCTTCGAGTAGGGCGCGATGATGCCGATGCGCCCGGCGTAATCCGGGTGACGGTATTCGCGGGCAGGGCCGGCATCGGCGGCACGCGGCAGCACTTGCCAGCCGGCGTCCAGCAACTCAGTCTCCAGCGTCTCGGCACGCACGTGGTGGTCGCGGAAAAAAGCCAGGTTGTCGCCGGTCTGCATCAGCTCAATGAAGCGCAGGCTGATCGCGTGGTCGCGCAGGTAATCGAGCCAGGTGGGCAGTTCATGGTCGTTCACGCCGCGCAGCAATACGGCATTGAGTTTCACCGCGGTCAGCCCCGCGGCCAGCGCCATGTCGATGCCGGTGAGGATGTCGTCCAGCCGGTCGTGCCCGGTGATGCGCGCGAAGGCGGCGCGGTCGAGGCTGTCCACGCTGACGTTGATGGCAGTGAGTCCGGCATCCATCCATTCGCCCAGCCGACGCGACAGCAAGGTGCCGTTGGTGGTCATCGCCAGCTTGTCCACGCCCGGCACCGATGCGGCGGTACGCAGCACCTCGGTGAGGTCATGCCGCACGCTGGGTTCGCCACCGGTGATGCGCAGCTTGTGCATGCCCATCACGGCGAAGCCGCGCAGCAGCCGTGTGATCTCCGCCAGGCTCAACGGCGCGGCAGCACCCGCCGCAGCGTGGTAGCCGTGCGGCAGGCAGTACGTGCAACGGAAGTTGCACGCGGGAATGATCGACAGTCGCAGATACGGAAAGCGACGACCGAAGCGGTCGGCCAGCGGGGCCATGATCCTTGCTCCTTTCCAAAGTCGGGAGGCGGACGGGTTTCCCCGCCCACCCGGTGGCTCACAGGCCACGGACGCACGACCTTGTTCTGATGGGAGCGAAGGTCGTGAGCCTCGGAGTTGTAGGGCACTACATTACAACTATTCGGCCAGTCGCAATTTCTACGCTAGCACCCGACAGGCAAGAGAAACCCACTCGCTCTTAAACCCAAGCCTGCCCCTGCTCAAGGCAGAAGGGGGGGCAGACTGTTAGCGCCGTAGCGTATGCATCACAGGACCGATCGGCGATTGTCGCCGTGGCCATTTTGTACCCTTGCCACGCAGTCAGTTCTTGTCGATGGCAGCGCCAAACTTCGAGAGAAATCCTTCAAAATTTGGCGCAAGCGCCAATCTTTCGAAGAATGCATACGACTCGGTGCACTCCTGGGAGCACTTCGTGCGCATCTTTGCCGGAACCCTTGATGGAGGTACTTTGGTGGGCGTAATCGGTCCCGGCTGCTCCTGGATAGGATGCCAGTCCGTCAGTATGGATCGTGGAGCCGGGCTCAACATGAGCCAGGAGAAAGGATCGCAGAGCGCCAGTTTCGGCGTGGGGGATGACTTCAATCCGGCACCGGCCGAATCCTTTGGGTTGCATCTGTTCAACCGCCACCGCGACGAGAGACTTGCCAGCAGCCCCGCGGCCGCGCTTCCCAGGCCGAACGCCGCCAATCATGGTCTCATCCACTTCGACATCGCCGGACAGCCGATCATGCTCGGCGTGACCAATGGCGCAGCGGAAGCGGTGAAGCATCGCCCAGGCAGTCTGGTAGGAACCGAATCCAAGAAGGCGATGGAGGGTCTTGGCGGACACCCCGTTCTTCGGCACCGTCATATGCCAGGCGGTCGCGAACCATACCGTAAGGGGTGTTTTCGTGTGATGAAAGAGGGTGCCTGCTGTGGCAGATACCCGGCGACGACATGCCTTGCACCACCATCGGCTATCCTTCGTACTCCACCCCGCGTTGCCAGAGCATGCGGGACACAAAAAGCCATCCGGCCAACGGAGCCAGTCAAGATAGTCGAGGCAAGCGGTATCATCAGGGAACCAGCCGAGAAAGTCTGCGTAGTTCTTGGGGTAATCCTTGCCGGCCACTGGCCGACGTTGCGGCTTCGGGCTCTCCATCCAGAAATGCTAGCATCGCCGCATTTGTATGGATACCCCACTTTTCTTAAGTATTTGAACAGAAAGAACTATAAAAATGTTCCGGCGCAGGGCGCCTGGGCATACCACTTGCATAACACCGTCGGACTCCAAGTCTTTCCAGTCCCAAGGAGATGTCATGAGTGAGAGTGAACAGTTGTCCCGTCGTAAATTCCTGAAGATTGCCGGCGTGAGTGTAGCCGGTGCCGGCGCCGCGATAACTTCTGGTGTCGGTCTGGCGGCAGCAGCTTCCGGCGCAAAGAGTATTCCGGGAGCAAACGCAGGCTCAGCCATGCTTGCGTATCCAAAGGCGGAGGTGGGCAAGGCTGGTGTCATGAAGGTCAATGAGCCGGTCTACTTCACCTACCCCGATTTGAGCTCGCCATGCATTGCCTTGAAGATGGGGCGTCGCGTAGCCGGTGGGGTAGGGCCGCAAGGCGATATCGTCGCCTTCAGTCAGCTCTGCACGCACATGGGTTGTCCGGTGAGCTACGAGGCGGAAACCGCCAGGCTCAAGTGTCCCTGTCATTACAGCATGTTCGATCCGGAAAAGTCGGGTCAGATGATCGCCGGTCAGGCGACCGTGGATCTTCCCCAGATCCAGCTTGAGTACATGGAGGCGAGTGACACGA
This sequence comes from Rhodanobacter sp. B2A1Ga4, assembly GCF_018101315.1. Taxonomy (NCBI): domain Bacteria; kingdom Pseudomonadati; phylum Pseudomonadota; class Gammaproteobacteria; order Lysobacterales; family Rhodanobacteraceae; genus Rhodanobacter; species Rhodanobacter sp. B2A1Ga4. The sequence continues at coordinate 283,060 of NZ_JADBJR010000004.1, forward strand.
TCCAGGCGACTGCCATCAATGGCCTGATCTACGGCCGTCAGGCCAATCTGCTGTAAGCGTCGACGAACCCGGAGGATTACACATGTCGCAATTCAAGGATCGCATCGCCCTGCCGCCGGCGAATGCGCAAAAAACCAACATGACCTGTCACTTCTGCATTGTTGGCTGTGGCTATCACGTCTACAAATGGGATGCCGACAAAGAGGGCGGAAGAGCTCCTAACAAGAACGCACTGGGGCTCGACTTTCGAACCCAAGTGCCACCAATGCAGACGTGCATGACTCCGGCCATGACCAATGTGTTAACGGACAAAGATGGCACGCGCCACAATGTAATGATCGTTCCGGATGCCCAATGCGTGGTAAACAAGGGGCTCAGTTCGACGCGCGGCGGCAAGATGGCGTCGTATTACTACAATGCCGACGGCCTCACCAAGGAGCGACTGCTCAGCCCTCGCATTTACTATGGCGACCAGTGGCTGGATCTCTCATGGGAATACGCGCTGCAGGTATACGCAGGGCTGACCAAAAAGATTCTCGACAAGGATGGCCCGGAAGCCGTCATGTTCAGCGTGTTCGATCACGGCGGCGCCGGTGGCGGGTTCGAAAACACCTGGGGCACCGGAAAGCTGATCTTTTCCGCCATCCAGACGCCGACGGTACGAATTCACAATCGTCCCGCCTACAACTCCGAGTGCTTCGGCAATCGTGACATGGGCATCTTCGAGCTCAACAACAGCTACGAGGACGCCGAGGTCGCCGATGTCATCTGGTCCAATGGTAACAACCCCTACGAGAGCCAAACCAATTACTTTCTCGCCCACTGGTTGCCCAATCTGCAAGGCGCAACGCTGGACAAGAAAAAGAAGATGTTTCCGAACGAGCCGGTGGAGGCGGGCAAGTTCATCTTTGTGGACCCTCGCCGTACACCGTCGATCGCCATCAGTGAAAACGTGGCCGCCAAGCAGGTGCTCCATCTGGATCTGCAGCCCGGTACTGATACCGCGCTGTGGAATGGTTTGCTCACTTACGTAGTCGACCAGGGCTGGATCGACCGTGACTTCATCGACAAGCACACCGAGGGCTTCGAGGCTGTGGTTGCGGCCAATCGGATGTCGCTCGACGAGTGCAGCAAGATCACCGGTTTGTCCGTGACCAAGATCAAGCAAGCGGCGGAGTGGAGCTACAAGCCGAAGGCGCCCGGCAAGGCGCCTCGCAGCATGCACGCGTTCGAGAAGGGCGTGATCTGGGGCAACGACAACTACCGCATTGAGCAGGCGATGGGGGCCGTGGTGCTGGCCACGCACAACGTAGGACGGCGCGGCACGGGCTGGGTTCGCATGGGCGGCCATCAGGAGGGTTACGCGCGGCCGGCCTACCCTGAGCCTAAGAGCCGCTTCCCCGCCTCGAGCACACCGATTCCTTCGCACGACAAGCTCGTTGAGGTCGATGACTATGTGATCGCCGGCAAAGGACGCATGCTCACTTACTGGGCCAGCAACAATTTTCAAACCTCCAATAACTCGCAAGGTCTTCGCGAGGCGGTTCTCCGTCGCACCCAAATCGTCAAGCAGGCGATGACCAAGGCGCGAGGCGCGTCGCCGGCCGAGATGGTTGAGGTGATCTACGACGCCACCTCCCGGGGAGGTCTGTTTCTGACCGCCATCAACATCTATCCGACGATGTTGGCGCAGGCGGCGCAAATGCTTTTGCCCGGTGCGATTCCCGGCGAAATGAATCTGACCTCGATGAACGGCGAGCGGCGCATCCGGTTGTCCGAACAGTTCATCGCCCCGCCCGGAGAGGCCATGCCCGACTGTCTGATCGCCGCGCGCATCGCCCAAACCATTGCGGCGATGTATCGAGCCGAAGGCAACCAGAAAATGGCCGAGCGCTTCGCCGGGTTCGACTGGAAAACCCCCGAAGACGCTTTCAACGATGGCTTCCGCCGGGCTGGGCAGCCTGGCGCCGAGCACATCGATAGCCAGGGTGGCCCAACTGGGCATCTTGTCACCTACGAACTGTTGAGGAAGGCCGGCACCAACGGCGTCCAGCTGCCAGTGCAGTCCGTCACCAACGGCAAGATGCTGGGCACGGAGATGCTCTATCTCGACAGCAAGTTTGATACTCCCAATGGCAAAGCCAAGTTCTTTTCAGCCCCATGGAACGGCTTGTTGAAGACGGCCGAAAAGCAGAAGGACAAGCACAGGTTCTGGATCAACAGCGGACGGCTGAACGAGGTATGGCAGACCGCCTACAACAACCAGTACGACCCATTCATCATGCAGCGCTACCCGATGGCTGTGTTGCAGATGAATACCAAAGACATGCAGTCGCTGAACATCAGTCCCACGGACGTGGTCGAGGTCTACAACGATTTCGGCACTACGCTGGCGATGGCCTATCCGGCCGATGAACTGAAGGCGGGTCACACCTTCATGTTATTCGGCTATGTCAACGGGATCGCCGGTGACGTGACCACAACGGCCACCGATGCGCATTTCATCCCTTGGTACAAGGGTGCTTGGGGCAGCATCAAGCGGGTGGGGTCGATGCCGGAGTATGAGCGGACGGTTTCCACCAAGAGTCGCTATTTCATCAGTTGAGAAAAAGTCGCGTGTCGCCGCCTGGAGCGGCGCACATGGTACCTAGCTGCGTTGCGTGGTCGGGGAGATTTCGTCAAGCAGGACATTGTGAGTCGCCGGCGAGCCATGGCGGCGGTCGGCTGTTACGTCCTTTCCGCAAACCCGCCGAGCGCGCGTCTTATCCGGCGGTTGGTGCATCAGTGCGTCGTCTTGTGACGCCATTGATGACGAAACCTATTTCAATACCATTGTAGGGGTGGGGAAATCATGTCAGCTCAAAAGTACAATTGCTTCTTGCGTTGCCGGGCCATCGTCATGTTGGGTGGTGTGATGATGTGTTCCGCCGCGGGTGCGGTGGATCTCAATATTTACGGCGTGGGCCATGCTTCGTATGACAGCATTGACTCTGGCCCTTCGACGAGTGACTACCTGCACAGCAACTCCTCACGCCTTGGATTGAAGGGTGATGAGGATCTCGGTGACGGTCTTTCGGTTTATTTTCAATATGAATCCGGTGTGGATCTCACGGGGAATGGATTCGGTGATGGCAATGGAGGGAATGGTACGGGGGGGCAGATTTTTACCCGCGCGCGGGATTCGTTTCTTGGGCTGAAAAGCGACCAGTACGGCAGTATCCAATTCGGTCGCGTGGGCGGCCTTAACCAGTGGCTCTACGACTACAACCTGTTTGCTGACCAAGTGGGCGATCTGGGCAACATCTGGGGCGGTGACGGCTTGCCTGGACGGCTAAACAACACCATCGAGTATCTCAGTCCTACCTTCAATGGGTTCAGTGCCGATGTCACCTATGCGCCTTCCCAGGGAATGTCCAACCAGAACAGTGTCATCTTCAAGGCCAACTACGCCAGTGGTGCACTGAAGTTAGGTGGTGCCTATGCAAAGTTTGGTAACAGCATGGCGGGCACGCCGGATTACAAGGCCTATGCGCTTACCGGAAGCTACGACTTCGGCCAATTCAATCTAGGCGGAGGCTACCAACGTGAAACGGACATTGGTGGCACGCCGGGCGCAGATCGGGACAAGTTCACCGTGGGTGGCGCCGTGAAAGTGGGTGTCAACGGAACCCTGAAAGCCCAATATGCATGGGCCGGCAAACTGAGTGGCACGCCGAACAGTGCCGCTCATCAAATGGTTGTGGGTTATGACTACAACCTTGGCAAGAGCGCGATGGTATATCTCGCTTATGCACGTACCAGTAATCAGCGTAATACCGCGTACAGCGCCTACGACTATGGTCACGGTAACGAGGGAACGCCTGCGATTCTGGACGGCATGAGTCCGTCGGTGGTTTCTGTCGGATTGGTCTACAAATTCGATGTCGGGCTGTTGAAATAGCCAGTCGTGATAGAGATCAAGTACACCAGAATCATTACAGCGAAACTCAGGGTGTGATAACTTACCGGCGTGGGTGCGCATTGCGGTGCGTCCCCACTGCTCGGGTCATTCTGCCGATCCAGTCAATTAAGCAAATCGAACCGGAAGCTTAATATACGTGCGCACAAGTTCAACTGCCTATGAAGGCGATGGATTACATTACGTTCCGGTTCCGGTTCCGGCGGCCGGGGTTTCGTCGTTCGACCGCTTTGGACGGCCGCTGCATGACCTACGCATCTCGGTGATGGACCGCTGCAATTTCCGCTGTCCGTACTGCATGCCGGAGACGACCTATGGTGAGCACTTCGCGTTTTTGCGCAACGACGAGCGGCTGAGCTTTGATGAGATCGAGCGGCTGTGCCGGCTGGCCGCGCAGCTGGGCGTGAGCAAACTGCGTCTCACCGGCGGCGAACCGCTGCTGCGCCCCCGGCTGGCCGAACTGGTGGCGCGCTTGCGCCGCATCGAGGGCATTACCGATCTGGCGATGACTACCAACGGCGTGCTGCTGGCACGCCATGCGGCCGCGCTGCGCGACGCCGGGCTCGACCGCGTGACGGTGAGCCTGGACACGCTCGATCCGGCCTTGTTCCATCGTATGAGTGGCGGCCGCGGCGCGCTCGATGGCGTGCTCGAAGGCATCGCCGCGGCGCAGGCGGCCGGCTTTCCGAATGGCGTCAAGCTCAATACGGTGGTGCAGCGCGGCGTCAACGAACATACCGTGGCCGACCTGGTCGAGCGCTTTCGCGGCACCGGCATCGTGGTGCGTTTCATCGAATACATGGATGTCGGCAACCGCAACGACTGGAGCGCCGAGGCGGTGGTGCCATCGCGCGAGCTGATCGCAGGTATCGACGCGCGCTGGCCGCTTGTCGCGCTGCCGCCGAAGTACGAGGGCGAGGTTGCCACGCGCTATCGCTTCGGCGACGGCGCCGGCGAGATAGGGGTGATTTCCTCGGTCAGCGAGCCGTTCTGCGGCGGCTGCTCGCGGGCGCGGCTGTCCTCGGAAGGCACGCTCTACACCTGCCTGTTCGCCACCCGGGGCACCGATCTGCGCGGCCCGTTGCGAGAGGGCGCCAGCGACGACACGCTGCTCGAACAGCTGCGCAAGGTATGGCTGCGTCGCGCAGACCGCTACAGCGAGGAACGGGCGCAGAGCCGCCAGCGCTCGCGCCGCAAGATCGAAATGCATTACATCGGAGGTTAAAAAACTACGCCGTCATCCTGATCACTTCAAAGATGCGCAGCGGATCCACGATCTCCAGGTCAGTGTCGCCGGGAGATGGGCCTGATGAGTGTCGAAGGCGAGTTCCCCCCTGTTCTTCCGTGTGCAAGGTGCCGGACAAGATCGAGGGGACTCCAGCCAGCACCTCGGTGTCGCTCGCTCAAGGAACGACGTGCGAAAAAGGAAGGGAGATCTGGCCACAGCCCGCTCTCGGCTCTCATCAGAAACATGACACTACCCGCTCCAACAAATGAGCGCACTAGGATGCGTCGGGCCATCCACTTGACGCGGCGCCATCGACAGAGACAACAGATGACCGATCCACAAACCATGCTTTCCCATGTCGATGATGCGAATCAGCCGCGCATGGTGGACGTCGGCGCCAAGCCGCCCACCCAGCGTACCTCGCAGGCGCGCGCGAGGGTGACGTTTCCCGCCGAAGTCGCGGCCGCGCTGCATGCGGCCGGCTACGTCACGCCCAAGGGCGCGGTGCTTACTGTGGCGAACATCGCCGGCGTGATGGGGGCCAAGGCCACCTCGCAGCTGATTCCGCTGTGCCATGCGCTGAGCCTTGACCGCTGCGAGATAGCCATCCATATGGAAGGCGCAGACGCGCTGATCGTATGCACCGTCTCCTGTCGCGGCAGCACCGGCGTGGAGATGGAGGCGCTCACCGGTGCCAGCATCGCAGCGCTGACCATCTACGACATGTGCAAGGCCATGTCGCACGCCATCGTCATCGCCGAGATTCGGCTGCTGAAAAAGACCGGCGGCAAGCGCGATATCGACACTACGGTGCAGGCGCAGCCATGACTGCACAGCGTGCGCCGCCCATCTATGGCCTGCTGCTTTCCGGCGGCGCCAGCCGGCGCATGCAGCGCGACAAGGCGCGGATCGAATACGGCGGCGAACCGCAGCTGCTGCGCGCCTGGCGGTTGCTGGAGGCGGTTACCGCGCGCTCCTTCGTGTCGGTACGCGACGCCCAGCTCGGCGATCCACTGCGCTCAGGCCTGCCGCAGATCGTGGATAGCCATGACGCGATTGGTCCGGCGGCCGGCATTCTTTCGGCGCAGGCGGTCAATTCCCGGGTCGCCTGGCTGGTGATCGCCTGTGATCTGCCGCTGCTCGATGAAACCACGCTGCGCATGCTCATCGATGCCCGCGATCCGACCGATGACGCCACCGCATATGCCAGCCGCCACGACGGCCTGCCCGAACCGCTGTGCGCGCTGTGGGAACCGTCAATCCACGCGTTGCTGAAGCGACGGGTCGAAGCTGGCAGCTTCAGTCCGCGCAAGGCCTTGATCGAAGCGCGCATCCGGCTGCTGCCTACGCCGGGCGACAAGCTGGACAACATCAACACCCCCGAGGAATTCGAGCAGATGCAACACCACATCGCGCAGCAGTCATGACCACCGTAACCCTGCAGTACTACGCGCAACTGCGCGAGCAGGCCGGCGCCGGCGGCGAACAGCTAACCACTTCGGCGGCCTCGCTGCGCGAGCTGTACGAGGAGCTGCGCACGCGGCATGGGTTCTCGCTGCCGATCGACGCACTCAAGGTTGCGGTCAACGCGCAGTTCAGCGACTGGAGCCGGATCCTGAGCGAAGGCGACACCGTCATTTTCATTCCCCCGGTGGCCGGCGGATGAAGCGCTTCAGCCTGGCCGGCGAAGCGGTCGATCTCGCGCAGTTGCACGCCGCGCTGCAGCATCCGGGCAGCGGCGGTTTTTGCGCGTTCGAAGGCTGGGTGCGCGACAGCAACGATGGACGCGAAGTCAGCGGCCTGGAGTACGAGGCCTATGCCGAGTTGGCGATCATCGAAGGCGAGCGCATCATCGAGGAGGCCGTTGCGCGTTACGGCGTGATCGCGGCGCATTGCGTGCATCGCACCGGCGACCTGCAAATCGGCGAGCTGGCCGTGTGGATCGGGGTGTCCTCCGCGCATCGCGACGAGGCGTTCCGCGCCTGCCGCTACGTCATCGACGAGATTAAGCACCGCCTGCCGATCTGGAAGAAGGAGCACTATCTCACCGGCGACACCGCCTGGGTCGCCTGCTCTCACACCGAGCGCGCGCACGAGCACGATCCGCCGCTTGGACATGCACATGCACGCGGGCACGACCACGAGCTGCCACATCGGCAAGCGCACCAGCATCCTCTGCTCCATCACGACCATCAACACACAGCCGCAGTTTCCCTCGGGCGAGAAGCGCAGGTCGCTACGACCTTCACCCCGGACTACTCGCGCCAGACCCGCCTGCGCGAGATGGGCGAAGCCGGTCAGGCCAGACTGGCCGCCGCCCGCGTGCTGGTGATCGGTGCCGGCGGCCTGGGCTGCCCGGTGCTCAGCTATCTGGCCGGCGCCGGCGTCGGCACGCTCGGCATCGTCGACAGCGACCGCCTCGATGCCAGCAACCTGCATCGGCAGACCATGTACGACGCGCGCGACGTCGGCCAGCGCAAGGTGGATCTGGCCGCACGGCGCATTGCCGCGCTCAACCCAAGCGTCGTCGTGCAGACCTATGGTGAGCCGCTGCATGCGGGCAACATCGCGGAGGTGTTTGCACGGTACGACCTGGTGGTGGAATGCACCGACGATCTGGGCAGCCGCTATCTCAGCAACGATGCGGCGGTGTTCACCGGCACGCCGTTGATCCTCGCCAGCGTGTACCAGTACGAAGGCCAGCTGCAGGTCGTCAGCGCGCAACCCGACGCGCCGTGCCTGCGCTGCCTGTGGCCGCAGCCACCGGCGCCCGGCGTGGCCGGTAGCTGCGTCGAGTCCGGCGTGCTCGGCCCGGTGCCCGGCGTGTTGGGCGCCCTGCAGGCCACCGAGGCGCTGAAGCTGCTGCTGGGCCTGCCACGCCCGGCCGATCACGTGCTGCTGCTGATCAACCTGCTCGACTACAGCACCCAGCGCCTGCCGATCGACCCGGCCCAGGGCTGCGCGCTGCACGGCGGCTGCGTCGAGCTGGCGCGTGCCGCCCTCGCGCAGGCGCAGGATACCCGCGACGTGGAGCTGGCCTTCGACCATCTGGACGCCGCGGTCGCCGCTGGTTACGCGCTGGTCGACGTGCGCGAGCCCGATGAAATCGCCGCGCAGCCGCTGCACGTACCGTCGCGGCAGCTGCTTTCCACGCAGATCGCCGCGCGCGCCGCCGAGCTGGCCGAAGGCCGCGTGCTGCTGGTCTGCGCCACCGGCAAGCGCAGCGGTCACGCCGCTCGCACGCTGCGCGGGCAGGGCATGCGTCAGGTCCATTCGCTCAGTGGCGGCCTGGCCGCGCTGCAGCCCGCGCGCGATCGCGTGCCCGGTTGACGCGCGCTCACGCCTGCCCGGTGCGCACCTTGCCATGATCGACTACGTCCAGGCCCTGCAACGCATCCTCGCCCATGCCGCGCCGCTGCCCGCGCAAACCTGCGCGCTGGCCGCATCACCGGGCCGCATCCTGGCCAGCGCGATCCGCAGCCCGATCGCGCTGCCCTCGTTCGACAATGCTGCGATGGACGGCTACGCGCTGCGTACGCGCGAGCCGCTGTCCGCCGGTTCGGAGCACGCGGTGCACGGCTCGCAGGCCGCGGGCGATGGGGCGCGCGCCTCAGCCGCTGGCGCGAGTGAGATCGGCGCGTGGGAAATCATGACCGGCGCGCAGCTGCCCGCCGGACTCGACGCCGTGGTGGCGGTGGAACGCACCGAGCTGCTGGAAGTGCATGTCGATGGCACGCCTGCACGTATCCGCCTGCTCGACCCGCTCGCCGCCGGCGACAACGTGCGCACCACCGGCGCCGACGTGGCCCGCGATGCCACCGTGGTGGTTGCCGGCACCCGCATCGAATCACCGCACCTAATGCTGCTGGCCGCGCTGGGCATGGCGCAGATCGAGGTGGTGCGCTGCCCGCGAGTCGCCATCATCTGCACCGGCAAGGAGTTGCAGAACGATGCCACGCGACCGCTGGAATCCGGCCGCATCCACAGTTCCAACGGCCCCTACCTCGTCGCCGCGCTGGCTGCGGCCGGCGCGCAGGTGTTGTCCTGCGTCACGGTGGACGACACCGCGATCACCTTTGCCGACGCGCTGCAGCACGCGGTCGACGTCGGTACCGACCTGATCATCAGCACCGGCGCGGTGTCGATGGGTCGCTACGACTTCGTGCCCGACACCCTGCGCCGCTGCGACGCGCAGCTGCTGTTCCACCACGTGGCGATCCGGCCCGGCAAACCGCTGCTGTGCGCCACGCTGGCCAATGGCCCGTTGATCCTGGCGCTGCCCGGCACGCCAATGGCCGTCGCCGTCGGCGTGCGCTTCTTCGTCGCGCCCGTGCTGCGTGCCATGGCCGGGCAGGGCAGCGAACCGACCCTGCATGCCGTGCTCGACATGCCTTGGCAACCCAAGCCCGGCCTGCGCCATTTCCTGCGTGCCAGCCTGCATCTGGATTTAGATGGCTATCTGCACGCCGCGGTGCCAAGCCAGCAGCAACCGTTCCTCATCCGGCCGTTTGCCGAGGCCGATGCATGGGTGGTGCTGCCCGAAGACGCGGGTGATTGCGCTGCCGGCACGCGTGTCGAAATCGTCAGCCTCGAACCTGGCCTGCCGCCACGTATCCGCTCACCGCACTGATCCACCCACGCCACGGAGCGCCGCCATGAAACTGCAGATCGAAGGCCAGAAGCTGCGGGTACGTGTTGACGAGGACGAGCTGGCGCAGCTGCTGGCGCGACAGACGGTCGAGGCACGAACGCAGTTTGCGGATGCGTTCGCCATAGGCTTTGCGTTTCGGTTGACGTCCGACGCTGAGGCCACATTCGCTGGGCAGGCCGAGGCTTGGCAGATCGGTTTGCCGGAAGCGACCGTCCGCGAACATGCGGCACGTCTGCCCACGCGCGAAGGGCTTCGCTTCACGCTTGTGGGAAAAGGTGGCGATGAGGCGCTGGAGCTCCTGTTTGATGTGGATGTGCGGGACAGCGTGAAACGGCGCAGATCATTCTATTCCCCGCATGAGCCATCATAGCGACTGGCCTCCAGGAAGCGCATCCTCGATGAAGCAGCGTTCGTTTGCATCATTGAGTTTCGAGTCAAAGAAGAAGCGGAGGCGTCGTGGGTGGTTCCTTGGTGAGATTGGGCAAGGTTGTGCCGTGAGCGGCATTGCTGGCGTAGATTGAGCCACGCTATCCCACTTCCGCTCGCCGCGGTTGGCCTCCGATGCCTGCGGCGACGAAGCTGCGGATCCACTGCATTCAGCAGTGGTATGCATTGAGCGACCCAGCCATGGAGGATGCGTTGTACAAGATCGATTCGATGCGTCGATTCGCCGGACTGGAGTTGAACGAGGACGCGATCCCGGACGAGACAACGATCCTGAAGTTCCGCCGATTCCTGGAGCAGCACGGCCTGGCGGTGAAGATGCTCGCAGCGCTCAATGCGCATTTGGGCCCGCAAGGGCTGTTGCTGCGGCAAGGTATGATCATTGATGCCACGATCGTCGAGGCACCTCATCGACCAAGAACCGGGCAAAGCAGCCCGATCCGGATATGCGGTAGACGAAGAAAAGCCAGCAGCGGTACTTCGCCATGAAGGCGCGCATCGGGGTGGATGTGGAATTGGGACCGGTGCACACAGCAGCACTGGTGCTGGTGGTGTCGCAGTTGCTGGGCGTATCGGGCCGATCGAGTCTGGCGCGTGCTGAATCATTACGTGATACAGGTGCGTGCGCGTGAGGACTACTCAGCGGTGTGCCCGATCCAGTGCCGACGAGCGCAGTGCGCGCTGCGGGTATCGCTACGCGACGATGACGGCCAAGCAGTTCGCCCAGATGCACTGGCTGCAGCACTCGGGATTGAAGACGGCGGCGTACGTGGCGGATCAAGGAACGGATGCGCGCGGTGTTTTCGTAAAGCACCGGTCGAACGGCCGCCGAGGTGCTGCGTCCGGGCTGGATCGGTTGTGTCAGTCGCTGCCAATTCGCTCCCTTCAAATGACTTGCAAGGACGGTGAAGAAGTATCTGGCCGGCGTCCTCGAACACTTCCGCTTCCGGTTGAACAACGACTTTGCCGAAGCGATCTCCGGCTGCGTCCAAGCGGACAAGGCGCGAGCCGAGGGCTATGGCTCCGACGCGCATTTGATCACCATCAGCTATCTGGTCTGCACCAAGCTCAAGCACTTGCCGAAGAACCGTGACAAGAACATCCCCTTTTGCTCTGCTCCACCAACGTGATGAGCCGTCTTGTCTATGGCAAAGCGGTGTCCTAGAAGTGACAGCGTAAACAAACACTTCGGACTGATTCCCGCACTCATCACGGGAGACTCAGGCGTAGTGCCAGCGCCGCCAGCGAGACGAGCAGTACCGGGAGCGTCAAAACGATACCGACCCTGAAGTAATAGCCCCAGGTGATCCGGATGTTTTTGCGTGCCAGGACGTGCAGCCAAAGCAGCGTGGCCAAGCTACCGATGGGGGTAAATTTCGGACCCAAGTCGCTGCCAATGACATTGGCGTAGATCATCGCCTGGCGCACGGCGCCTTCGGCATGGCTGGCATCAATGGACAACGCGCCGACCAGCACAGTCGGCATGTTGTTCATCACCGAGGAGAGGAATGCTGTGAGAATCCCCGTGCCAAACGCCGCGCCCCAGACACCGTGGTTGGCGAAAACATTGAGCAGGTCCGCCAGATACCCAGTGATCCCGGCGTTGCGCAGGCTGTACACCACCAGATACATCCCCAGCGAGAAGATGACGATCTGCCAGGGCGCTTCGCGCAACACCTTCCGGGTGCTGATGACATGGCCGCGCGCAGCCACGCCGAGGAGAAGCAGCGCACCGAAGACCGCGACGGCGCTGACCGGCACACCCAGCGGTTCAAGACCAAAGTACCCGAGCAGCAGGAGCGCCAGCACCACCCACCCGATGCGGAACGTGGCAGGATCGAGAATTGCTGCATTTGGATGTTTGAGCAAAGCCATGTCGTAGCGTATCGGGAGACTGGAGCGAAAATAGAGTAAAAGCACGACCAAGCTGGCGGCGATCGCGGCGATATCCACCGGGACCATGATCGCGGCATATTCGTTGAAGCCGATGTTGAAGAAATTGGCCGAGACGATGTTGACCAGGTTGGACACCATCAACGGCAGGCTGGACGTATCGGCGATGAAGCCGGCGGCCATGACGAAAGCCAGTGTCGTCGCCGGACTGAACCCGAGCGCCAGCAGCATCGCTACCACGATCGGCGTCAGAATCAGCGCTGCGCCGTCATTGGCGAACAAGGCCGCCACGGCTGCGCCCAGCAGGATCAGGAAGACGAAGAGTCCGCGTCCGTTGCCGCGACCCCAACGTGCCACACGCAGCGCCGCCCACTCAAAAAAACCGGCTTCATCGAGCAACAGGCTGATGATGATGGTGGCAACGAAAGTAATGGTGGCGTTCCAAACGATGTGCCAAACCGCCGGAATTGTTGGCGCTCGTTCAAAACTGACCAGCCGTGCTCGTTGAAAATTGACCAGGGCAAGAAGGCCGAGGGAAGGTCCCTCGGCTGTGGATAAGTATAGGTTGCTGACACTCAAAACGGATCGATGGCCTCATCGGTTCCGACGGTGTCGACGTTGATGTCGCGCTGCTCGCGTGTCCGCTCGCGCGAGCTGATTTTCGCCTTGGCGGTGGCGCTGCTGTGGCGGAAACGATAGGACGCGTTGCCGGTTTCCACGATATGGCAGTGATGGGTCAGCCGGTCGAGCAAGGCGGTGGTCAGCTTGGCATCACCAAAAACACTGGCCCATTCGGAGAACGTCAGGTTGGTGGTGATAATGACGCTGGTGTGCTCGTAAAGCTTGGACAGGAGATGGAAGAGCAAGGCGCCGCCGGCCTGCGAGAACGGCAGATAGCCAAGCTCATCCAGGATCACCAGATCCATGCGCATCAGCGTATAGGCCAACCGGCCCTGCTTTCCGGCGGCCTTCTCCAGTTCCAAGGTGTTGACCAGTTCGACCGTGGAGTAGAAGCGCACGCGCTTGCCGTGCTGCTGGATGGCAGTGACGCCCAGCGCGGTGGCGAGATGCGTTTTGCCCGTGCCGGTGCCGCCGACCAGCACGACGTTGTGGGCGGTGTCGGTGAAGACGAGGGTGGCGAGCTGACGCACGATCGCCTCGTCGACCTTGGCGCTGGCGAAGTCGAAGCTGGCCAGATCCCGGTGGATCGGGAAGCGTGCGGTATGCATCTGATAGGCGATGGTGCGCAGCGCCTGATAGGTGTGCTCCGCCTGCAGCAGGTGCTCGATCAGCCAGTGTGAGGCTTGCAGGGCAGCGGTGCCGCCTTGCTCAAGCAACTCACCATACGCCTGTGCCATGCCGTGCAACTTGAGCGCCTTCAGGTCGGTGATGATCTCAGTCATGACGCACCTCCACGTGACGCAGCTGGTCGTAACGGTCCGGATCGGCCAGCGGTTCTTCCTGCAATCGCAGCGTGGTATCTGCCGTGAGGCTGGGTGTTTCGCGCAACCGCGCCAGCACGTTGAGTACATGGTCGGCACTGATCGCGCCGGAGGCGATGACCAGCTCGACGGCCACCAGCACCGCCGTCAGTCCGAACGTCGGCACGCACGCCAGCACCTGAGCCATGAGCGATCCCCACCGGGACGGCGCAACAGGGCGAGCTGCAACGTGCGCAACGTGTCCGGCAAGCCACCGAACGGTGCGCCGTTGCGCAACGCGCCGGGTTTGCGCTCGATCAACGGGACGTAGTGAAGCCAGTCGTAAACCGTCTGATCGCGATCCAGAGCGCGGCGATGCTCGGCGACCGCCTGCTGCTCGGCGGTGATCACGACCCGCTCGGGATACAGCCGCACGCTGACGCGATGGCCGGCCAGATGACAGGGTACGGAGTAACGGTTGCGCTTGACCGTCACCAGGCAGGTGCTGGAGACCCGCGCGACGATCTCGACATAACCATCGAAGGAGCTCGGCATCGGCATCAGATGCGGCTGCTCGTGCTCATGCGCTTCGGCGATGCTCATGCCCGGATAGTCCGGGTGAGATGCCGCGGCCCATGCCTGCGGGCAGCGCACGGCCAACCACGCATTGAGCTCGGCAAAGGAGGCAAAGCTCTCGGTCAGCGCCTCTTGCCATAGGCCACGGCGGTTGTCCTGCACGTCCTTCTCGACGCGCCCCTTCTCCCAGCCGGCGGCGACGTTGCAGAACTGGGCATCAATCAGATAGTGCGAACACATCGCCGCGAAGCGCGCGTTGACGATGCGTTCCTTGCCCTTGCCGACCTTGTCCACCGCCGTCTTCATGTTGTCGTAGATGCCGCGCTGGGCCACGCCGCCCAGCCCGGTCAGACAGCGCGTATGGGCATCGAACAGCATCTCGTGGCCTTCGCCCGGGTACGCCGCCAGCCAGAACGCCCGACTCGCACAGAGCTTCATGTGCGCCAGCCGTATCCGGCGGTAGACCCCGCCGATCACGATACCTTCCTCACTCCAGTCGAACTGGTACGCCTCGCCCCACTCAAACGTCAACGGCACGTAGGCCGATCGCGCCGTGACCGTACCGTCCACATGCCGCCAACGCCGAACGTTGACGGTCAGTCGGGAATAACTACCCTCGTACCCTTTGGTCTGAAGCTGGCGAAACAGCACCAGCAGCGTGCGCCGATCCCGCTTGGGGCGATGGGCATCGGTGGCCAAGGCCTGGCGAAGCTCGTCCATATAAGCATCAAGCTTGGTCGATCCGCGCGGCCGGGCGTACTTCAGCTCGCTACGCTCAGGCTCCTTCAACCACTTCTTGATGGTGTTGCGCGACAGGCTCGTCAGGCGTGCAATCTCGTTGATGGGCCGCTTCTCCCGCAGATGCATCCGGCGGACTTTGGCGTACATGCTCATGGTGATCACCTCGTTTCCCTGCTGGTCAAAGACTCAGCAGGTTAGGTTGAACACCCTGGTCAATTTTGAACGAAAATAACCCCGCCTACCTGGTCAATTTTGGGCGCGCGCCAACACCTTTACGGCTCACTGCGCCCCCAGGCGTTCAGCCGAAAACTGGCTTTGGAGGCGGAGCGCCTCCTCAAAGAACTTGGCGCGGAGACCCGGGTATTTGATCCGCATGAACTGCCGATGCTGGACAGCGTGCCGGTCACACATGCCAAGGTCCAGGAGCTGCGTGCCTTGTCATTGTGGTCTGAGGGACAGGTGTGGGTGAGCCCGGAGCGCCATGGTGCAATGACCGCAGTGTTCAAAAACCAGATCGACTGGCTACCGTTGGAGGATGGCAGCGTACGCCCTACACAAGGCCGGACCTTGGCTGTCATGCAAGTGTGCGGTGGCTCGCAGTCATTCAACGTGGTCAACGCGCTGCGCTTGCTCGGTCGCTGGATGCGGATGGTGACGATCCCCAATCAGTCCTCCGTCGCTAAGGCATGGCAGGAGTTCGACGATGCCGGTCGCATGAAGCCTTCGGCGTACTACGACCGCGTGGTGGATGTGATGGAAGAGCTGGTCAAGTTCACGCTGCTGGTGCGTGATCGCAGCGACTACCTGGTAGACCGTTACAGCGAACGAAAAGGCGCCGCCGAAGCTCGCGCGCTATCGGCAGCCGCCAACGTTATCGAGGTACCGCCCTTGGCTCCTACGTTAGATACGGCTAAAGCCAGTTGCTGCACCACTGGAGCGTGCTGATGATCACCCAAACCGTGAGCGCCACGATCTATCACAACCCCAATTGCGGCACTTCGCGCAACACGCTGGCCATCCTTCGTCATGCTGGTATGGAGCCAACCGTTATCGAATACCTGAAGACGCCGCCGAGCAGAGAGCAGCTGATTAAGCTTATCGACGAAGCCATGCTGACGCCGCGCGAGGCTTTGCGCGAAAAGGGAACACCCTTCGCCGAGATGGGACTGGGCGAGCCTGGAATCAGCGATGAAGCCATCATCGACGCCATGTTGGAGCATCCGATCCTGATCAACCGGCCGTTCGTCGTCACCGATCGCGGAACACGTCTGTGCCGGCCTTCGGAGGTTGTACTAGAGATTATTCCCACACTGCCCAGTCCCTTCACCAAGGAGGACGGGGAAGTCATTGCTCCCCGATAGGAGTGGCAGTCGCTCTAGCATCTTGGTCATAGGGGGTTTCGTAATGAAACTTGTTGAATGACTCCCCCAGGGAGGGGTAAGGCGGAATAATTCGACATTATCCCTTCCCATTTAGATAGGCAATTCTGCTGAACTAATGCTGTTGAGTATTACGTAATTACATGGTATGTAATGCATTACGTTATTCGCGGGAGACGGAACAATGGCGCGCGCAGGCTTGTATAAGACCGAGGTCGAGAAGGCTCGCGACAGCTTGATCGCGCAGGGGAAGCACCCGTCCGTTGATGCCGTCCGCGTTGCCCTCGGCAACACCGGCTCCAAGAGCACCATCCATCGATATCTCAAAGAACTGGAGGCCGAGGGTTCATTAGCGCCACCATCCGGTCTCATGATCAGTGATGCGCTACGTACCTTGGTCGCACAACTTTCGGCACGGCTCGCTGAAGAAGCGGACACCCGCATTGCCGAGGCTAAAACCCAGTTTGATACGGCAACACAAAAGGCCGCCGAAGCGCTGGCCAACCAAGAGCGCGAGGGTCGCGCCCTGAGCGATCGACTGCAGAGGACCGAAACTACGCTTCAGGAGACCGCGCGCTTGCACCAAGAAGCCTTGGCGCAACTGCAAGACCGCACGACACAGGTCATGACATTGGAAGAGCGGCTGGCGGGTCTCGACGCACGCCTGGTCGAACAGGCGTCCCACCTTCAGTCGCTCGAACAAAAGCACAGCCAAGCCCGCGAGGCCTTGGAGCACTTCCGGCAATCCGCCAAGGAGCAGAGGGACGCGGAATCGCGTCGCCACGAACATCAGGTACAGCAGCTGCAGGTCGAGCTACGGCAAGCCAACGAGTTGATCACCGCCAAGAATCACGAGGCCATGCAACTCAACCGTGATAATGCGCGGCTCACTGAACTCCATGGGCAGAGCGAAAACGCGCTACGCGCGTTGCGACGCGAATACGATCAGGTTTCCAAGATTGCCAAGGAAGTACCCGACCTCAAACGGCAGAATGAAGTGCTTGGCCAGCAGCGGTTGCAAGCCACTTCAGAAAGCGACCAACTTCGAGCTGAGGTTGAACGGGTTAGGGCCGAACTGGTCTTGGAACGGCAAGCGCGCAGCGTGGAGATCGAGGAACAGACTCGCCGCGAAGACCGGCTACAAGCGATTGAAGCATTGCTGGCTCAGCTCAAGCCCAAGGATCCAGCGGGAGAGATACCGTCGACGAATGAATCGGCACCGGGCCGATAAAAGCTGCTTAAACGTGTCACGGTCCTGGCGGAATGTAACCCATCAACGTTGGAGTCTTGTTGTTTGAAAACCATCACGCCGCCGCATATCACTCGACACATCCAAAAACTGATCGCGAAAGTCGTTCCCGGTCAAAGCGCTTCTTATCTAACGGTTCAACCCGAACCCAACGCGGTGGTGAACGAGTGTTTCCCTAATGTGGCGGCCAAAATCGAGCGCTCGGGTGGGCACATGATCTGCGGTTGGCAGATCTGGGAATGGCCGCATGTCATGGTCGAAGCGGAGTTTCATGCTGTCTGGGTTTCGCCCGAAGGGCAGTTCGTCGACATCACGCCCAAGCCGCACGGAGAGGATACGATCTTGTTTGTACCTGACGCACGGCGCGCTTACGCCGGCGTGGTCATAGATAACGTCAGGATGCCGGTGCGAGACGACTTGCTTGTTCGTCACTTCATCAAGGCGTCTGAGGCTATCGTCAAGGTGATGAATCGTGGCGAACGCAGCGCCCAATATGGGCAGGTCAGCGTGCCGGCGCATGAGATCGAACCGCTGATGATGGCGCAGAGCTTTCTCGGTCAATCTATTTCGTTAGGGCTACGCGACCACAATTCTTGTCTATGCCGAAGCGGTAGCAAGTACAAGCGATGCCATGGTCCAAGCTTTGAGTTGCTATTGAGCAAGTAGTTCGGCGTCAATGATTTTTCAAAACTAGAGTCAATGCCGCCATTTAGCTAGGTTCCTGCGAACAATTCAAGAATTCCCGCTATGCGTCAGCAAGCGCATAGATAATTTCTGAAAAAGTCGGTAACAGCATTTATTTCGCTAGATCAATAGCTTATAAGCACAAATGCCGGTTTTTGTACGAATCCCTGCCGACCCTCTAGAACGGTACAAAAGCGCGATGGCCAAAGACATCAAATTTGCCTTGTAGCCTCAAGGGCTTATTGCTCATTTTGCGAAAATTTCCAGAATCCCGGCCGACCCTCAGTGTCGGCACGCTTTGCACGTCAGGGCCAAAACACCCAGGTATTCGGGCCAAAAGCCATCGGAGGAAGTCACGCAAAAGAAAAGCAGGGTGACTTGTTGTCAGTTCCGGCAATTTGCGGGCGAATTTTGCGTGCCGTGAGGTTTAGAGGGTGATTTGTTGTCGATGCTCGCGACAAATATTGATGGCAAAAACCCGCACACACAATTCGACAAATCAAATACTTAGAAGACGGGTAGTTCGTGTCGCTAATCAGGCGTCTTGGCCTTCTGGCGCCCTCGCATGTCAGCCATGGCGTTCGCACCTGCCTGCGAGCGCCGAGTGTACAGCTGCACCATCTCGGCACTCTTCCAGTTCCCCGCGTCCTGGATCTGCGCGGTGGTGTAGCCGTTGTTGATGAGGTCGTTGGCGCTCCCGACCCGCGTGGAGTGACCCGAGATCGTGAACCCATGATCAAGTCCGGCGGCGACGGCGCGACGCCGAAAGATCCGTGCGACTTCCTGGGCGCCAAGCGGCAGCACGGGGTCGGGCCGACCCTTCGCGCGGGCCTCCAGGACGGCAGCGCGCACCCGGCCGCCGATCGGTCGGAAAAGCACACCCGTGGTAATACCGGCGGCATCCTGCCAGCGCTGGATCGCGGCGCGGGTGCCGGCCTCGACGTGCCGGAAATCGTCCTTCTCACCCGCCTGATTGGTCTTGGAGAACGGCACGTCGACAGACCACTTGTCTGTCGCTGGGGTGTACGCAAGGTGCTCGACCTCCACGCGAACGAGCTCCGATTCGCGCAGCAGCGTGTCCGACGCCAGCAGCAGCATTGCCGCGTCGCGCAGATCCCGTGGCGAATCGCCCAAGGTGCCAAGGATGCGAGCGATGTCGGTAGACACAAGTTGCCCCGCCTGTTTGCGCTTGTTGCCGCCGCGCTTACCGAGCTCCCGAATCAGCTTTTTCCACTTGACCGGCCACCGGGCGTCCTTCACCGGATTGGGCAAACCGGCCGCCGCATGTACCAGGCCCACGGTGTAGAGGTAGCGGTTGATGGTCGAGCGCTTGCGGCCGCGCACAATGGCGTTTCGCAGGAAGGCCTCCAGCTGTTCGATCGACGCCGGCAACGGCGCTTGCCCGGTGCCTTCGCACCAGGCGATGTACTGGCTCCAGTCGGCCCGGACCGCGCGCACCGTTGCGGCGGACTGGCCGCCGACAAAGTCCGCCTGCCATTCAGCGAGGCGGGCCAGGATCCCCGGCACCGAAAGCGGTGTCGCGACGGGTTGCAGCGCCTGCGGTGCGACGGGCGCCGCGCGCACCAGGCCCTGCAGGCTATCCACCACCAGCAGCTCGGTGCCGTCCATCAGGGATCGACCGTGCGTGAATCCGCCACGACCGCGCGCAGGTCCGGCACGAGCACCATCTGCGCACGCCCCAGCGCCGCCTTCAGCATCGCTTGCCCGCGGGGCGCGGACAATTCGATCGTCTCCGCCACGCTCCAGTGGTCGGACAGTGCACCGTACAGAACACCCACCAGGTCCCGCTGCAGTTGTCGCGAGTGCCAACGAAACCCGGGGAGGACCTCTCCCGTGGCGCGGCACTGGGCGTCGACGGTAGCGGCGGCGAAGTGGGTGCGCCGGTAGCGGTCGGTGGTCAGGTGGCCATGCCAGCGCTGATCCTCGGGCGAGTTGTAATCGATGACCTTGCGGCGCGCCGGATGATCCATCGCCACGATGGGCAGGGGGTGACGCAACGAAAGCCGTGCCAGCCCATGCACCGCCGCATAGCCAGGCACCAGGCTAACGCCCCCAGCGGCATCGGGCGTCGCGTCGCGCAGTGCGGTTTCCCACAGCGCGGCGTCGGGTGACCACGCGATGTAGAAGGTGGGGCGCACGATCACGGTGGCGGGGCGGCCAGCGACGAGGGCGAGCCGGGCTTCGCTGCGCGGGTGCGTCGCCAGCGGACCGTAGGCCAGGTCATAGACGTGCCAGTAGTCGCCCGCTGGCACCGCGTCGAATAAAAGGTGATGCAGCGTATCAGCGACGGCCACTTACGACCTCCGCATCCTCGATCGCTAGCGCGACCACGGCCTGCGGATCGGTCGGAAAGACCTCGGCAGGGGTACGGCCACGGTCGTCCAGGCTGTCGTCGGCCACACCATCCGGAGCCCTCTCCTCGGCGAGGCTGCGCACACTCAACGACCGCCGCGGCTGGTAGAGCCAGCCAAGCCGCCCCCAGCCGGCCGGGTCGGTCGCCTCGGTGAGCTCTGGGTTGGTTGCCAAGGCGGCGAGCAGGTCGGGCAGTTTCGAGTGCACGCGGCCATCGGGCAGGAACTGGAAGCGTGGATGGAGGAAGGTGCGCTCGCCGGGCGGACGGACGCCAAACAGCCGGCCGGCCGCGCGGTCGCGCGTGGCGCGCTGACGTCCGGCCTCTTCATTGCTACTGCCCAGCTGCTGGCCAACGACTCCCGATTCGGGCCATTCTTCTGAGCGAGCGCGCGCGAGCAGGGCGTCGCGACGGGCGATCGCGGCCTGCTCTGGAGTGAGCGGCAACACGCTGTCCGTGATCAGGACGGTCGGTCCGCTCACTGACGTGTGGATGGTCGCCGGTGCCGTGGTGATCACGAGCGCTTGATGCATCCGCGCCAGCAGGTCCTCCATATCGGACTCCACCGCGCCGGCCAGTTCGAGAAGGAACACATCATTGGAGTCGGGCTGGCTGGGGAAGAGCTCCCACGCCGCGACGGTCTCGCGCACGCTCGAGGGTGCGACCAGGCGCACCTGCTTGTTCGGTTCCACAATCAGCCAGGCCCGTTCGTGGGCGGCATGGCGCAGCAGCTGGGCGACCTTCGGGGTGGGATCGGCAATGGCGCGGGCGGCCGCCAAGATCCCCGACCAGACGCCCTCGCCAAAGGTGGCGGTAGCAGGCTTGCGCGGGCGCGCACTGAGGTTGACTACACGCAGCAGCGTGTCGGTTGCGGATAAATCGAACACATCGGTCTCGATCGCGGCCCGAGTGATGGTGCCGAAAGCGGGTGCGCCGCTGCGCTCGAGCTCAAGAGTGGCAAACACCGCGTTCATCGCGTCATTCATGACGGTCTCCGTGCAGCACCGGCTGCGGCATTACTGTGCGCCGTGTGATTTATAAAATCAAGCGCCATCCACAATAACTGTAATTATCATCTATTGAAAAACGCGGCGTTTAATTTAAGGCTATGGCGATACATAGGCTTAAATTGCATATCCTCTTGACACGTCAAATGGAGGTGATGCACCATCCCGCCCAAGCCGCCGCTACGGGCGGCGCCGTGCGGGAATTCGCCCGCGCGCACCGAGATTGCCCATGAGCCGCTCCAAGATCCCGATGAACTGGACCGCCGCCGTCGCCACCGTGCTGGGCGAACGTGACCCGCAACGCGAACAGGCGTTCGACGCCGACGCCGATGAAGTCTTCAAAGCATTGCAGGCGCTGATCGCCACCGGACGTTGCCTCGCCACGGCATCACACGGTAGTTATCTACCGCTGACCGGTGTGCGCCGCACCGCGCAATCCCGGATGGGGTTCAACGGCAAAGCGCACCGTGACACTGCGGACCTCAAGAACATGGCGATCGCCTTCGAAGGGCCGCAGGGCAGCTGGATCGCCAACGTCGCGCGCCTGACGTATCTGCCGCCCCGGCGTGGCGCGCCGGCGGAGAAGGCGGTGTTCCATGCGCTGCTCGGCGAACGGCACGGCTCGCCGTTCATCAACGACGCTGACGTGCCGGAGCCGCAGTTGCATTTGGCCAAAGGCGCCTGGGTGCTGCTGACCGAGGCGGATCTGGACGTACCGTCCCTACTGCGCGGCGACGTCGACCCAGCCGACCTCGACAGCCTGGGTGAGGCCGTGCGCGGCCGCCCGCGCGCGAGTTACGTACCAATGGACGAGCGCCTGCGCAAAGAAGCGGGGCTGGCCGCCGTGAAGGACGCCTACCTGTTCCATCGCGGACCGACGCCGCGGGCGCTGCAGCAAGACGACATCGACGTGATCGTGCGCAGTGGCCTTGAACACGGCCTGTTGATCAACCTCGACCTCGTGCACGCCGCCACCGACAATCGGGGCTCACCGAATGCGGTCTACCCGAAACTCGCCGATGCCATGCGCCGGCTGGCCCCCGGTCGCACCACCGCCGATGACGTCGACCCGACACTGACGACCCTGTGGGAGCAGTTGCGTGCCGCCGCCGTCGCCTCCGCCGACGAGTTGCTCGCGCCGCAACGCACCGCGCTCGAGGCCGAGCGAGCCACCTTGACCGCGGCCAACGAGCAGCTGGCAGCGGAGCGCGATCAGGACGCCCGGGCCGCGGCCGAGCGCCAGCGCCAGCACGAACGCCTCGAGCAGGAACTGGCGCAGGCGCGCGAGCGGATCGAGTCGCTGACGAACGTCGAGCGGGGTCAGGCCAGCGAGATCGCCAGCCTCAGCGCGGAGCGTGGAGCCCTGCGGGACCAACTGGCCGAACGCACGGAGGCCATGTCGGCGTTGCAGGCGGAGCTGGGCACCGTACGTGAGACACGAGACGCCTTCAAGGCGACGCTGGACCAGTGCCAGCGCGATGCCCTCGCCGCGCAGGAGCAGGCAGGCGTCGTCCAGCAAAAGTACTCCGAGCGCATCGCCGAGTTGGAAGTGGAGATCGACACCCAGCGGCAACACGCATCCCGGTCCAGTGCCGCCCATCGGGACGTGGTTGGCGCGTTGGAGCGCACCACGGCCCTACTCGATACGACGCGCGACGCTGCCGAACGCAGTGCTGAGCGCATAGCCTCCCTCGAAGCGGAGTTGACCGCCGCGACGCGTCAGCACGGCCTGCTGGAAGGACAGTTGCTGGCCGGCATCGAGGAGCGTCGCCGCCTGACCGAGCAGCTCGCACAGGCAGACACTCTACCGGGCCGAATCGAGGCGCTGACCGAGCAGTTGGCCAGGGTTACCGCCGAGCACGATCGTCTGGTGGCTGAGCGCGACGCCGAAACCTGACGAACCATGCCGGTTCAGTCCTTCCTCCCCTTAACTGCGCCACTGGACGATCGCTCGATGAACGCCGCACCCTTCCACAATCCGCACTCGGCGGCGCTGGCCACCTACTACGCCGTGCTGGATGAAGCCTTGCAAACCGTGCGTACCCTGGCGGCGGACCTCCAGTGGTTCGACCAGTTCGATGTCCTCGCCGTCGACCAGATCCTTTCCGACCATGGACAGCAGCGCGAACAAGTCGCACGTGCGGTCCAGCAGGCTGTCATCGCGAAGGCTGCGTTGCCCGCGCCATCGACGCTCTCCGTCATGGCGCGCATGGTCCCGTGGCTGGTGAACTCGCCGGCGGCGCGCGTGAATGAAGCCCTTCGGGCCGAGCACGAGCGCCTAACCCTCGCGCTCTCGCAGGGGCAACGCCGTGTGGCGGCCATCGACGAATCTGCGGCGGCGTGGCGCGACGAACTCGCGTTACACGCGGCCTTCGATCACGATGCAGTCTGCGCCAGGCTTGCGCAGGCTCGCGTTGATCGCGATGCCGCCGAGTCTCACCTACAACAGGCCGTGCGCGACCACGCCGCCGCGGAGCAGCTGCTGGCCCCGCTGATCGCCCAACTGCAGGCGGCCGAAGCAGCCGAGGCTGCACTTCGAGCGGACCTCGCCACGGCGGAGGACTTCCAGCGGCAGCTCGCCGCCGCCCCCTCACCTGCTGCTAGGGGCCCGATCCACGGCGCGTGCACCGAGCGATTCGGCACGGGCAATCCCGGCAAATTGATCGAAACGTTCCGGCGCAAGATCGAAGGTGCCGCGCGTACCACCGCCAAATGCCGTGAGCGCTATACCAGTGAAGCCGCCGACGCTGCCTTGGTCATCGACCACCTCGTCGTCGACGCGAGCAACCTGTGCTACCGCAACGACGGCGGGCGTCGGACATTCATCGGGCTGGTGGCGCTGGACGCGCTGGTGCCGATGCTCGCGGCGCGTTACCGCACCACCCTGGTGTTCGACGCATCCACACAACGCCGACTGGATACCACTGCTCGTGACCTGAAGGAGCGATTCGGCAACGGCGTAGAGGTGCAGGTCACGCACGCTTCGCGCAGCGCCGACCGCACGTTGCTGAGTTATGCCAGCAGCCCCACCAGTTACGCCCTCACCAATGACCGGGTTCGCGATTTCACCGACTTGCCGGTGGTGAAGGAAGGTCGGGTGCTGCGCTTCCACCAGATGGAACGCATGGTCGAGATCCCGCGACTCAATGTGACCGCTCACTTTCATCAAGCTAGTCAACCGTAGGCTGCACGCTTTGCCTTCCAAGGAGTAGGAATGTGAATTCACCGAAAATACCCGTTGCCACTAAGCAAGGAACATCGGCCCGCGTAGGCCACGTTGCATGGGCCATAAGGGCAAGGGAGGTTGTACTTCCCGCATTGATGCTGGCTGTCTCAACCCTGGGTGTCTATCTCGCTGATGAAGTACTTCACGCTGTGGGCCTCGTCGCGGAAGACGAACTCGCCGCGGAAGACGAACTCGCCGCGTTAGTTGGCCTCGGTCCCCGTTCGATTGGCACGCTGTCTAGCCGTGGCAATCTCCCGTTGCAGGTTCAAGAAGACGAGTCGGGGTTGACGACCACGACCCTGACCGTCAGCGCATTGATGCCGCTTCCTGGCGGCGCCATGCACGTGGAGCTCTCCGTCATCGGATCTGGCGCAAGCGCTGGCGAAGGTCTCCCCTTCGACACGGTCATGCCGCTGGCGGTGCACATGGTCTGGATGGCCGTTGGCGAAGTGGATTCGGCCGGAATCATTTCATGCGTGCGTCACTGGCTAGGGAGCATCGAGCTCATCGTGGACGAAGACGACGAAGAACCGTTGATCCTGCCGGACGTGCTGTTGGCAGAAACGGTGGATGCATTGCACGACCGCGTCGCCTTCCGAGACGACCTGATCGAGCAACTCAACACGTCAGTTCAGGTGAAGACAGTTCGGGCCGCCGCTGAGACGCATCGTCGATCGGAACGCGCGCTGACCAGGCATGTTGACCAGTTGAAAACCGAGCTTGAGACGCAGCGGGCGGTCGCGAAGCGGCAACGGGATCGCGCCGACGACGCTGAGCGTCGCGCGCGAAGCGCGACTGTCAGCGTGGTGGGTAGCATCCAGAGCAACACGACACAGGCGGCTCCAGTGGTCAACGAACACGCCGCCGAATACGATCGCCTTCAGCTGGTCACGCGCCAGCAAGCCGAGGAGCTCGATCGCCTTCGCGCCGAGGTCTATCGTTGGCGCGAAGAGGCGACGCGCCGAAGGAGTACGCCCCTGCAGACGGCGACCGCGACCCTGTCCCCCGGTACAACATCGCAGGACACGCTTCAGGGTCTCTCCAGCTGGGTGCAAGCCAACCTTGACGGCCGAGTGGTGATCCACGTCAAAGCGGCACGTGCCGCCCGCAAGAGCGCATTCGCCGACCCATCCCTGGTCTACCGAACACTCCAGGCGTTGGCGGACCATTATTGGCCCATGCGGTTTCTGGGAGACGCCACGTCCCGTGACACATGGGAGGCATTCCTGGAAGCTGAACACCTGTCGTGTGGCCCCACGGGAGCGGCTGTCTATGACCGAAGGACGCGCAGCGCCTACCTGGTGAACTGGCAGCACCGCCAGGTTGAGCTTGATCAGCACTTGCAGGGGGCGAGTTGCCGGGACGAAGCGCGCACGTTTCGGGTCTACTTTCATGTCGACGCGGAGCGTCAGGTCATCGTGGTTGGTCACCTACCCTCCCACCTTCCCAACAGTCTGACCTGATTTTCGCAGCAACCACGGCGGAGCAGAGTAGCGACAGCCTACCGTCGCGGGCCAGCTTGCTTATACTCGGGGTCGCCACGGTTCGTCCGTGGATCCGCCACCCCTCAATTGAATGCTCTTAAAGGATCAAAGATGGCACTGAAACTCGACGGCTTGTCACCGAAGGAACTGGAGACCCTGATCCGCGATGCACAGGCACGCATGGCGTCGGCGCGAACCACGCACGTGGCGTCCGTGCGATCGAAGATCGATGGGATCCTCAAAGCCGAAGGGCTGCAGCTCGTTGACGTCTACCCAATCCGGGGCGGCAAGACAGGCAAACGCGCCGGTGCCGGCGTTCCCAAGTACCAAAACCCGGCAAACCCCTCACAGACCTGGACGGGGCACGGCAAAAAGCCGGCATGGTTCCTTGCGGCGCTGAAGAAACCCGGCACCACAGAGGCCTCGCTTCAGATAGGCGGACGAGCACCCACCGCAAAGGCCGTACCCAGGAAGATAGCGAAACGCGCAAAGAAGAAAGTTGCCAAGTAGCCCCTTCACCTGCGAGCTGTCATGGATACGCCACCGCCGACCTACCTGCGTCACTGGAATGGCCTCCCCGAGGCGGTTGCCGCATGCCCGCCGTCACGCTCCCACGCGGCGCTGGAAGCTTGCCTCAGACGCATGCCGGGGTTGGAGGATGCATGTGTGGCCGCGTCGCATGGCGACCGGTGGCTACAGCGGCGCAAGGTCTATCGACCCGATGGGACGCTGGTCGCAGAAGATCATGAGACCTGGCTGGCGGCCCAAGTCGAGGCCGACGGTGGCAAGGCGTGCTCCACCTGGTTGCGGCTGAAGGATGCGGGGTTTCGGGTTACACGGTGTGACATCACGGACCTCTTCATTGTCGCCGGCAGTAATGAGGATCCAGCGAAATTCCTGCAGGGTGAGATTTCGGTGGAGACCGAGGCCTTAGAGCGGGAGCTCATTGACCTGCACCCGTGGCGGCAACCCTCGTCGCTGGAGGATCTGTTGGAGCAGTACGGCCCAGCGCTGTCCGCGGACCAGCAGGTTGCCGTGCGCCCACCGGCGTACCGGTTGAAGCGCTTCATCGACGTCAGCGCATGGCTTTCCGTAGCCGACGCACTGGAAGATGTGCGGCGGGAAGCCTTCCGCGAAAGGCGGTATCGGGTGACCAGTTCCGAGGAACCGGGTAGCGGCACCATCAAGACGGCCGATGAGATCTTTCCGGGCTGGGATCGCGTCGCACCGAAGCATCGACGCTATTTCCGGGACTGGCAGCGCTCCAGCGCTGGTGGATCTCGCCTTTGCGACCACTGGATACTGGACTTGTCCGACTGGACGGATTCCCATGGTGTACGCACCCTCACCCTCATACCGCAGTGGGCATTCAACCGTTCGCTGGCGAAGGTCGAGGCTGCCAAGGGCAGCGACTACGAGTTCTATGGCCGCCTACAGAAGCTCGATCGTCGCGTCGGTGTTCCCTTCGCCTGGTTCTTCTACGCGCTGCATGGTAACCGCGTTGAGAGCGACGCCATCGTCCGCGTGATTCGTGCCGCTGAAGCCGGGACCATTGTGCTGCCAGAGCACGACTATCGCGTACTCAAGGACTGGGAAGCGTCGCCCTACGGGTTCTGACGTTCCACATCCCTACCGGGCCGGCAAAAGTGCAGACCAAAAAAACCACGGGGAGCGCGAGGCTCTCCGTGGTTTGTGGTGGATGTAACGGTCTAACGCGTCGTCGTCACGCGAAGGCTGAAACTGCTGACCAGCCGAGCCGCTTTTGACAACGGTTCGGAAGTCACCTTGATGGGATCGATCCCCATGGTGGCGCAGGTTACCTTCAGCGGAACGGGAGGCAGTTGTGCGACGAACGACGGTGGTTGCCACGCACCGACGAACGACAATGCTGCAGCGTAGTGCTCGTCACTTTTCATCATGGCGCGCACCTCCTTCCATAGTCCGTGCAGTCTGCTGGCCACCTTCATGTCGCTCCTGTGCTCCGTTCCACAGCGCTATCGTGACCACTTCACTTCCCCGAATAAACACACCTTTGGAGTCGGGGTTGGGAATGGCCTTACCGTCTTCGGTTATAGCGCAAGACTGAGCGAGGAACAAGTCGGGATAATTGCCATGCCGCGACGTCGCCGAACCGGTCTTGAACATACCGATGACGGTGTCGCCTGACTTCTTCTCGACGACCACGATGTGCGGCCCTCCGGTAGTCAGCTCCAAGTACAGAGCATCCCATCCCTCGACAATCGAGGGCAGCGGAGCAAGCAATTGGCGAACGACCTTTCGGCCACCGAAACGACGGGCGACCGTCGACACGATGATGTAGGGCCACGCTACGACGTTGAACCGGACGGCAAGCGCTGCGAGGTAACCCCCGACGATCGGAAACACGAAGATCGTCAGGCCCCAAGCAACCGGGGAAGCAATCAACTGGCGGATCAAGTCCTGTGCCGACATGTTGTTGAGAATCGTCGACGGATGCTGCCCGATCAAGGACTGTGCACCCCACGCGATGGCGAGGATGATCAGCGAATGCAAGACGTACGACAGCAGTGAATGCTGCCAGTCATGCTCCTCGGCGAAGACGCAAAAGCGTCGCTTTGTCTTGGTGAAAATGTAGCCCGGGATCACCGTGAGAACGATGATCACCAGGGCTGAGATGGTAGTGAATTCCATAGTGAGCTCCTGGCCGGCAAGCCGGCAAATGAAACCCACGGAAACCACCACCCCTGACGGGAAGGCGATTCCCGTGGGGGGTGAGTCCATGCCGAGGCATGGGATTGGTTACGAACTCGGGCTGGTGCCCTTGTTCATGGTGGCGACAACCCGATCGAAGGCGAATTTGAAGTCGTCTGCGAACGGGCCAACGATTTCCAGCTTGGTGCAACGGGCTTGACCGGTGAAGAACCAGGACATGACCTTGAGGTCCTTGATCTTCGTCTTCAGCCAGGCCAAGTACTCTTCCCTGCTCCCCGCTGCGGATAACGGAGGTGCGAAGGTCGCGTACATGCCCATCGCACCGGGCGTGGTATCGACACGAGAGAAATCACGCAGCATGACGGAACCTCTCTGCGAGTTCGTGGTGGTTGAGTTCCCGCAAGACCTCTGCGAGACGCTGGCGCCATTTGCGGAACTCGGGATGTGCCCGGGCCCGCTCGACACCTTCGAGCATGACGACATCGTTCCAGTCCAGCGTACGCTTGTCCTCCGGTATGCCGTACGGGGGCAACATCACCACCGCACGTCGACCTTCGGCACGCAGACGCTGACACAGGGCGATCGCTGCAGCTTGACCAGCCTGTCCACGATCACGATCCGCCCAGATGACCACAACCTGCACATAGTCCGGCACGATGACCTTCTCCAGCAAAACGGAGTTCAAGGTCGACCAGGCCGGGATGCCCAGGTTGGCGGTCAGCAAGCGAGCGGATAGCGCCGTTTCGAGCCCTTCGGCAAGAGACAACACCGGGTGTTCAAAGTGATCCAGTCGGATGGCTACACCCGAAAGGTCCACCGTGGACGGTTGTGACTCCTGCTTGCGTGGTTCGGGTACCGGTGCCTTGGAACGCCCGTCCCCGCTGAGCCAGGTACGGT
Organism: Rhodanobacter sp. B2A1Ga4; assembly: GCF_018101315.1. NCBI lineage: Bacteria > Pseudomonadati > Pseudomonadota > Gammaproteobacteria > Lysobacterales > Rhodanobacteraceae > Rhodanobacter > Rhodanobacter sp. B2A1Ga4. Next base: position 312,960 of record NZ_JADBJR010000004.1, read on the forward strand.
GGATGGTCGCCGTCTTACCGTCCGGACACTGCACCAGCGCAACGAGCGCAGGATAGGTGCCAAGCCGTACAAGACGACTGGTCGACTGGTCGTAATCCCAATAGCCCAGTGCCGGGTGGCATTGGACCGAGGGAAGGTTGAGGTGATGACCCACACCGCGCGACTCCAGCCAGGTACGGGCCGGCCGACTGCGTGGATCGGACAGGTGATGCGAACCGCCCCATGCACGCTCGATCCGATCTCGAATCTTCGCGTCCTTGGCAGCGACCTCCTTGGGATCTGGCGCTCGCCGCCTCGATGGAGGAGGCAGGTGGTCAGTGGTGATACGACCGCCCAACGCGTCAATCAGAAGCTGCTTGGCGTCCATGAAGCCAATGTTCTTGGCATACATGATGACCTGAAAGCCGTCCGTCATTTTCTTGTTGCAGCTGCAGATGCAACCGCCGGTTTCCTCGAAATTTTCGTGGATCCGGAAGTCGTTCTTGCCGCCGTGATAGGGACAATCCACGTGCTTGCGATAGCCCGCGTTGATGGCGTCAGCGAGCTCCGGCAACACGAAAGACAGGACGCTACCCCAATGGCCACGCAGGCTATCGGTGAGGCATTTGGTAATGGCCTTCTCGCGATCGAGGGCCGACATTTGCTCGTTCATAAAGTCTCCTGAACTCGCGGCATGTGGCCGCTTCGATGGGCAGTGGCCCGTGATTGGACGACGCAGATCCGTTCCCGGAACGCTTCATCCGCCTTGGCCACGTGCTGCTGGGTGGGCCGTCCCGTTTCAACTTCGGTGGTGATGATGTACATGACGATGTCCTTCAAGAATCGAGGTCATGCCACCCCTTGGGGTGCGATGACCCGGTGGGGGTGGATAGACGTCCGAACGGACATCGGTGAGGAAACGGCGGTAAGGCCTGTGGAGATGATGCGATGGCCACGCCCGCGCGCGCGCTGATGCTCAGCACGAGCGTGACAGACGAGCTGCGCCGAGATGGACGCCGGCAATAGACCACCGTTTGCATCGGCCATGCGGACAAGGTCCACCAGCGACAACACTGTGTTGGTGTCTCGACCGTGGTCCTGCGAATGCAACCACGATGTGGCGGCATGCTCCGCAAAGGTCAGTGTGGCGACGGCCAGGTCGATCAGCTTGACGACGTCTTCCGCAGGAACGCGGCGGTGACAGTCGTACTGCAGGATGACGGAGTGGCGTCCGTTGACGACGATGGCAGGACAATCGTGCTGGACCCACGTGGCCAGCGAGTTCTCACCGCGCGCCTGAAGGCGTTCGACGATCGTTCGCTGATCCATGTGGCCACGGACAATGGTGACCCGCGGTCGATCGAGACCCGGGCAAAGCCGGATGCCGTCGACGACGTGGGCAACCACACCGTGCTGTGCGAGAACTGCACGCAGGTGGCCATCGGTGATGGGACAAAGGTTCATGGTGGTGCTCCTTGAAAAGGTGGAGCGACCCCATGGGGGAAGGCTCCCCGGTTGGGTGTGAGTAACGCTGTGTGCCGAGCTTGAGGTCTCGGGTACCTGTACGTGCCGAGGCACGAGAAAACCCATGAGGAATGCACCTGCATTCCCGATACGTTCTCGATGGTGCCTTGAAAGATGGGCGGTGACCCTTGGCGTTGTACGCCAGGGGTCACCACCTTTGTGTATCAGGCCGCTTTTGCGAACAGGCGTTCGCGCAACAGCCCCATCATGGTGAACGGCAATTCGCCGATGGACTTGATCGTCACCCAGCTGGGAAACAGCTTCTCGCCGGCATTGGTCTGGATGCCCAGACCGTACACCTCAATCCCCGCGGCTTGCGCCGAAAGGATCGCCACTTCAGTGGCAGGACGCGAATCGGGGTCACCATCGGTGATCACGATCAGCATACGCCTGCGTTCCGGAGTGGCACTCAGCATGCGCCGAGCGTGGGTGATGCCTTCAGCCATTGGCGTGGAGCCGTGCACATCCAGATGAAACCGATCCTGGACGAGACGCGACGACACACCGAACGGCTTGACCACACTGAATCCGGGAAATGCCGCGGCTGCGACATTCACACCGGCTATGCCTTCCATGGCACGCGTGGTGGCGTAAAGGGCCTGCGATGCCAGCGCGATACGCTGGTCCTTCATCGACCCCGATACATCGATCAGCAGGCAGACCGCGGTATTGACCTCGACTTCTTCGTCAACCGTCTTGAACACACGACCGTCGCACACTCCGACACGAGAGAGATGGCCACCAGAAAGCCGGCGTCCACGGGTACCCACCGAGATCTCGCCATCGGTGAATGCCTGCATCTCACGTACCAGTCGCATGCGCAGCTGAGCGGTCACCGAAAGCGCCTCGGCCATGTCGTAGCCCGGGGACACCAACGGTAGGTTCGATTCAGTCGTCTTGATCTCCGCATTCAGATGAGCGCCCGTGAGATCCACGTGGCCATCCGAACCGTCGCTCTCGACTTCATTGACGAGGCCCTTCAGCGCCGAAGCAATGTCGCCGCTCCGGTCGCCATAGCCCTTCTGTGTGTCATCGGCATCAATAGCTGCCTGCAGGTTCTGTGCGCGTTGAGCCTGATCGTCATCCGAGCCGTCTCCGTGCCCAGAACCACCACCGGACGAATCATCCTGCGACTTGTCGTCTTGCGACGAGCTGCCTTGGGGTGAGTCGCCCTGTGATGGATCACCTGTGGTTGAGTCGTCTTGCGACGAATCACCCTGACCACCCTGCTGGTCATCCGCTCCACTGGGAGGTGGATTGGAAGCCGCTTCCTTTGCCTTGTCCGCTTCATCCTGAAGCAAGTCCGCAATATCGCGGGCCAGATCCATGGCGTCGGCCGAGCTTTCGAGGTCATCCATGCGCGGCATGACCGTTTCCAACCGTGCGACCAAGCCTTCCGGAAACGTCTGACGCACTGCGTCTTCCGCCTGGATCAACATGTTTTCCACGGTGTAGTCGCCACGGTATTCCCAGTAGAGCCGATACAGCAGATAGCCCGTGAGAATCGCCAGTGGAGGTTCCTGAGCTGTCACCGCCGAGTAGTGGCCAGTGACTTGCAGTGCGGCCGCTAACCCATCCAGGTAGAGCTTGGATCCTGGATAGCGAGCGATGTGCACGTTCTCCTGGCGCACATCCTCGATGATGCCGAAGATGTGGTCGATCAGTGGCGACTGGCGACTTTCGTTGATGTCTTGATCATCGAAAGTCGAATCGTTCACATGGCCGACTTCGTGATGAATCAACCCGTAAGCCAGCGCCAGCATCAGCACGAACGTGTCGACGTCGGTGCTCGCGCCCGGGATGGGCATCTGCATCAGGTAGATCGTCTTGCCGTCGGTGGAACCGAGCTTGTCACCGTAACGAATGGCAACCGGTTTCCCGGACGCCGCGGTGAGCGAGTTGGCGACGATCGGTAGCGAACCGAGCACAGCCTTGCAGCTCTTGATCATGTCGCTCGGCGTGACCGCCTTGCCCACGAACTTGTCGCGCAGGTATGCCCTTATCTCGGTGATGTCTTTCATGGATGCTCCTTACATGCCCATCAGGAGGCCGGCCTTGGCAGGCTGGACCACGGATGGTGCGGTGAAGGCAGGCGGCAGGAAGTCCTGCGCATCTGCAAAGGGAAGACCAGCCTGGTTGGAGGACTGGCGTTGTGAGGTAACGTCCGCGATGACACCGACGCCGTGCTGAATGATGGTCTCCGGACGAACAAGCTGTTCGAGGACCGCCACGCACATCGACGCGTTGACTTCGTTGAGCACACCCGTGACGGGCATGTTCGCCAAAACCGCTTGCATGCCTGCCGTTGCAGGACCAACACGCGGATCGAGGAAGGCAAAGGCCTTCAGCTTGGTGACCAGCTTGCGGATGTTCTCGAGCTGGGATTGCAACATGCGAGACTTGCCGCGGTAGGTATCCAGTAGCCGATACGCATCCTTGGCGACAGAATCCAGCAGAGCTGGGAATGCCTCGGAAACGGTGTTGCGGTACTGCTGCGAGGCGACGCTGTCGGGATCCATGTCCGGTGACGCCATGCGAAACACAGCCATGCCGAACTGGCAACGATCCTTGACCTGCTGCGGCGTGAGCTGCGAGTCGATCAGTGCCTGTTTCCAGGTACCGGCCTTGTCGAGCATCTCCTGGTACAACCCCGAGAGGTTGCGGCATACGTCATCCAGCGCCGTGTTGAAATCCTGCTCATAGTTGGGCAGCGCGGCGAGGAAGCGTTGGCACTTCTCGGTGGTCACGGCGATGCCGCAGCCGACGTAGGAGAAGCCCTCATCCTTGAGGTCCCTTTCGATGCTCTTGCGAACGCTTTCCAGACCGGCAAGGTGCTTGCTCTCGATCAGAGTCCAACGTCCATCGGACGCCAGATTCTTCGGCGGAAGCTCGTCCTTGATCGCGGCCAGATCGGATTCGCGGCTGATCTTGACCGTACCGCTCCACACGCGAATGCGGTTGGACATGACGACCAGCTGTTCGGCTGGGATGGTGCCTTGGATTGAGTTGCTCATGGTGATTTCCTCAAAGGGTGCGTCGCCCTCGAAAGGTAGGTATCGCCCGGATACGCAAGCCGGACATTGCCAGCACGTCACGTGGACCAAAGGTCGGCACGGTTCGTGGAGTGGCGGTGGTGGGTGAAACGGTGGAGGTGGCCTCGAATGAGGCGCGGTGGTGTGGCCAGGCTGTGACCCCCTGGTTGGGTGGTGCAAGCAGACGCTTGCGGAAAATCATGGCGCAAATGCGCAAGGGGCTTGGCGGTGGGCACGCTGCAAGGTGCGGGCATGTCCACTGAAAAGCTCCTTGAATCAAGGAGCGAAGGAAATCCCATCACGAGGCCGGTGGGCACACGTGATGGGGAGCGACTTACATCGCCATGGCAAGCGCATGCCCCACGGGGGACAGGCTCGGCAGGTTGAACGGTCGCGACATCACCTTGGATGCGTAGAGGAGATTGAGAATCTCCTCGCTGAACACCTTGGCTTTGACCGCCTCCTGCAGGTAGGCACGCACATCGACTTCCTCGTCATTCCCTACGAACACCTTCGTGGTCGGTGACCACATCAGGAGAAACGCAGTGGCCAGGTAGCCACGAGTATGCGAGGAGCTGAAGGACAGCTTGCGCTGACCTTGGTCGGGTGCAGACGCTGACACCGTCACACCGCCGACGGACCAACGCTTGCGATCTGCCACCCCCGTCTTGGCGGGTTCGAGACCGAACACGTGCTCCAGTTCGACCGAACGATCCGGATCGAACGTCACCGGGTTGGTAGCCATGTGGACGATGGTGCCGCCAGTATCAGCGGTGTTTGTCGCCATCTCATAGCCTTGTACGGCGTAGCTCTGGATCACTTCCTGCACGAACTCCTCTACGGAGCCGGGTAGGTTGCTCTTCAGCGTCTCCTGCCGCTTTTTCTTCCTGGCGGTGGTGAGACCGGTTTCGACGACGATTCGCTCGTCGCTTTCGCTGATCGTCACCGCCTTGGTGCCGCCGGGTACCTGCATGTGCAAGGTGATCATGATCGCATCCTCAAGCCGTCACGCCGAATGCCAGGTCGAACAGATGCTCGACCGAGGCACGCTCGTTGGCGGGAAGGACGTTGGTGTAGATCGGACCCAACGCGTACTTCGGGACACTGATGTGCTGTGCCTCGAGGTAGGCGAATGAACGAGTCATATCCACCCAGTCGATCAGGTTGCGCCGCGAGAAGCCGAGGCTCACCCGATGCACACTGCCCTGCACCGATGCGCCAGAGCCGTCCGGAGACGACGCCTTGCGCACCATGCCCATGAACGCCGCATAGCGACCGGCATCTTCGTCGGTAACATCTGGGTACATGGCCTTCACGAACTTCGCCTGCGCGTCGTCCGTCGGGGCCTCCATCGTGTACTTGAAGAAGCGATCCAACACCGAGATGTTCTGGGAGCGGGTACCAGCAAAGCCCCCATGGCGATCCTCTGTGAAGCTGCTGTTGCAGTTGGCGAAAACGCAGAAGCCGCGACGAGCGTGTATCACTTCGCCCGTTTCCGGGATCGTGATCGTGCCGGTGTCGATGATCTCGTTGAGCGCAACCAGCTGAGCCGGGCGAGCCACATCGATTTCCTCGATAACCACCGGATACCCGCCTTCCGCCGCTTGCCACAACACGCCCTTCTCGATGGAAACGTCACCACCGATGAGGGTCTTGCTGTAGATCGCGTCGACCGCATCCATTTCCGGCCGCCACGAAATGACGGCGGACGGGATGCCCTGGCGAGCAAGTCGCTGGCGCAGGTACTGGGTCTTGCCCACGCCTTTGTCACCCATGATGAGGATGCCGCGGCGAGGGTCGCCGTCTGCCCTGCTCCATTCCCTGGCGATCGTGACGTTGATCAGGCGATCGAGGTCGAGATCGTCGAAGTGGAACTTCGGGTTGATGCCGGCAAGGTGCGGGTGATCTTCCGTGCCGATGTAGGCCATGGAGATGCCGCGAAAGTGCGGTGCAATGTTGAGAGTTGAAAGATCGGCTTTGGCCACCTGGTAGTGGCGACCATCGACGTTGGCAGCCTGGACAGCCGGCAGATCGTCGTGAAGAGACGGGTCATAGGTGAGCCCGCGGAGTGCGTCGTTGTACAACATGGAGAAACCTCCGTCAGATAGAGAAATGACGGGAGCGTCTCCCCCATGGGGGAGAACAACTCCCGCATGGGTGGTCAGGCGGCGCGAGCTGCCTGGTTGGTTGGAAAGACCCGGTCGATGATCTTGTCGATCGCTACGGACAACGGATCCTTGGTGAATTGCATGGCAGGCTTCGGCAAGCGAATCTGCTCGCGTGCATCCTCGGGATCAAACCCCAGGGAGTCACAACACGTCACGAACGACAGCGGTGCGACGACATCGGATAGCACCCATTGGATGGCTTCCTCATCGCCGGCTTCAGCCTCCATGAGGCCTTGGCGTAGCACCTGGGCATGCGGCATTTCTGCGCCGTAGGCCTTCTTGATCCACATCCTGGTCATGCTGCGTAGTACCTCGGGATCCTGGGCACCGATGGATTCACCATCGAGTTCCAGGTTGAAGTACCGGCAACACGTTTCGAATGAGAACGGCTCGTTCGGTGCTGCACGTTCGATCCAGGCCACGATTTCAGCGGCACGAACGGAACGCTTCTCGCACAGACCTTTCAACGTCTCCAAACTCTCCTTGAGCAACACGGAGTGGAGCGCGATGACGCTATCGCTGGACCAGGTGAAATCGTTGCGATCATCTTCCTTCGCTGCGTGATTACGTACAGCGATCTTGCGTGGCGTCAGGCGGGTCGGGATCTTGAGGCGATACTGCAATCCCTTGACCTTGGTCGGACGCTTTTTCGAGCGCTGACGCTTGATCTTGCCGCCCTCTTCCGCGAACAACAGCAGTTGCGTCACGGAACTCAGGGCAACGGTTTCAGTGGTGGTGGACTCGGGTACTCGACGGCACGCCGAGATAACACGCTTTGCCCGGACAAGGCACGGCGTGCGCACGCGTGAGATCACGCGTAGGGCATGGGTAAACATGGTTAGGATCCTCTGGCTGCAAGAAAACCCGCCAGACGAACTCCCGAAACGGGAAGTTGTCCCGGTCGGGTGTTGGAGAAGCTGAGTTGAGACTCAGCGAGCTGACTGTAACCCTCAGCGTGGGCTTTACCTGCGGTGCAGGTGAAACTGGGTCGGCACGGGCAGAGGACCACTGTGACGACGGTATTTTTATACCCCGTCCCGAGTCCTCGTGCAACCGGTTTGCGATGTGGAAACCCCGCGGCAGCCGTTGGGCTGGACGCGGGGTTGTGGTGGAGGTCAGAGGTAGCCGGCCATTCGAAGGCCGAGGGCACCGAAGGCGATGACCAGGCCAAGAAGCGTCGCGGCAACGACATAGGCTGCGATGGCCGCTTCGTTCTGGTCGAACCAAGTGGCTATGCGTGTGTGCATGCTGTTCTCCTGTTCGGTTTCAGCGTGTGGATGGATGAGTCGTTGATGAAGGTCGCTGTGGCGCGGTAGCATCGACGCCCCTTGAAGGAGTCGTCGTGGAACTTGCCAGTGGCGAAACAGTGGAACTGTCAGACGGCGAGCACCGCTTTCTTGAAGAAGCCCTTGGCTGCCCCTGTCCAAAGGTGGCAACTCCGATGCAACTGGAGCGGCACCTTGAACAGGGACGTGACCGGCTACGCCGCAACGGCGAGGTCGGCGAACTGGCCGAGGCCTTCATCAAGGACCTCTTGCAATCAGCTCGTGAGCTGACCACCGGGGGGCGGGTCTAGTGCCGCGCCAGGGTCTGTTTTAGGCACATTTCCCGAACCTCAGGAAAGCGCTTCGACATCCCAGCGTTGCTATCAAGCACCCTCAACATGCGCTTCGCGCACATAAAATCGGCCTGGATGCAGTCGATCATCATCGAGATGCCAATCTTCTGTTCCTGTTCTTCACCGAGGATGACGTAGCCAAGTGCTTTGAGTAACTGGCCAGCGATGCGACTGTCGTCAAACAGTCCGCCCTGGCTTTCATTGTTTCGCTTTTGCATGGCGATACTCCGGGATCACGGCGAGGCATGACCCTTGGAGGGGCCATGCGCCCATCCGGGTAAGTGAATCGCGTGGGGTACACGCGGGTTGGGGTTAGCTCGCGAACGAGATGGCCAATGCACCGAGAAATGCGGTGCACCACACTTTCGTTCGCCAGACACGACGGGAGAGACCTCCTCTCGACAGTTCGTAGTGAATCGAGGCTTCGGTGTCACATGCGAGTGCGTAGGCTGCTTCGTCCAGGGCGTGGTTTAACTGCGACCTGACACGACGGCATGCTTTCGCCGACACGTAACTCCTGTTCTCTTTGTCTCGATGGTCCATAGGTATCTCCTTGCTGGTCGCCGGAATCGACGACTCAGTTGCAGGCCGAAAACTCCATGGCGAAACCTTGCTGATCGTGAGCAATCAGCACGCTGCCGTCATAGACAACCTTGGACGCCCGGTTCTCGTCGAAGTACCACGGTGAATTTCGGTTCGGCTCTACAACGAGCAAACCGCCATCCATGTAGACCTTGGCGTTCGGGTAGTTCTTGGGTCGGAATCCCTGCTCATGTACCAGCAGTGCGAACAAGGCTTCGGGCTCGCTGTTGCACGACTTGGACGCAAGCACGTTTCCGCAGCGCTCCTCGAGGTTCTCCAGCACGGCGCTGGATTTCGTTGGGGCGATGCGCTCGACATACGCCGATTTGCACGGATCACCGTTTGAACGGCTCCACGTGAACAGGCCCTGCAGATCAGGGAAGACCTCCGACACGGCTCGAAAATCACCGTACAGGCGGTACCTCGCTTCATCGAACAGAAAGCTGCCGACTTTCCCACTGTCGATATCGGTGCACTGAATTGTGTAATTCATCAAGCAGTACCCTGCTTTGACGTCGCTCATGATTCATCTCCTCAAGTGGCGATCAGGTGGTGGCTACGGAAAATCCGCGGCATGTGGTTTCGTCGACTGTGTCCCTCGACGTGGGTTAGTGCCTGCAAGCAGGCGCAAAGCGGTAAAGGTTTTCCTGCTGGCGTCGCCAGACGCAGCGCCACCAGGAAGACCTCGAATCCGAGGTCAGTGGATCCGGAGACCAGCTCGACGATGTTCTGTCGAGCTGATCCACCGGTTGGGGTCACTGACAATGGCTGTGGCCGCACTCTTGGCACGTCGCACAACCACCATCCATCTTCACGGCGAGAGCACCGCACGCACCGCAGGGCATGCCCTTGGGGGACGTGTCCACGGTGGCGACGGAGCGCGCCTTTGCCTTGTCGAATGCGACCACTCCGGACGATCCTTTCGGACTGCCATCGATTTCACACAGCCCGCGGTAGGCGAGCCTGTCGATGATCAGCGATGCCATGTAGGCCACCGTCGACGGATAGAACGCGGTCTTCTCGTGACCAGGTACCTGGGCCCGGAACTCGCCATTGACCTCTGAGACCGAGAGCAGCTGGCGAAGCTTCAGGAGTACCCATTCGACCTCGATGACACGCAGATCGAAGCTGAGCGACTTGCACAAGCCGTCCAGCGACTTCGGGTATTTGCCTCCGAGCCAGACGCTGTACGGCCGAACGGTCCCATCGGGCAAAACCAGTTCCTTGACGAACATGGAGATGTTGTCGCCCGAGTTCGGGTTCGCGAAATCCACGAACCAGCAGTCGGAACCGCGGGCGGTGGTCTTCGGCTCCTTGCGCGACATCAGTGCATCGAGCACCGGCGTCGGGCCTTGAACGTCATACGCACCCAGCTCGCGGCAGCGGAAGTCCACGAGCATTGCGAATGCTGCCACCTCGCTGGGTGCCAGCACTTGCCGATGATCGGGTAGCGTGAGCTCGAAAGGCTTGCCGGGTGTCTTGGCGAGCGACTCGAGCTTGGCTTGAAGGAACCCACGATCGCGCGAACGCATGTCCATGCTGAGCGACTTGGCCAGTGGAGCAATGCCACGCGGTGCGGTGTCACCCTTCACCCAGACCTCGAAAGGTTCGGCGTGGCCGTTTTGCACGTGACCGATATCGATCGCAAAGCGATGCTCCGGACCTCGTATCAGGTAAGTGCGGCTGTCGTTGCCTTCGACCAGGTCGGGGCGCTTTGACCAACGCAGACTGGCTGCGACTGGCTTGGGCACGGTTCCCAGCTTGAGGTGGCGATCCGGTTCATCCACGAACACGGACGGCTTGCGTGTTGCATCTTCGGGAGTGACGACCTTGTAGCCGGTGATCTTCTTGGTAATGGAAACAGACATAGAGACTCCTTCGGGAGGCCTCGCTGTGCGAGGCGCATCCCGTTGCAGTTGGTGGTTGAGAGGGAAGTCAGAATCGGCCGTAATAGCCTTCTTTCATGGCGTCGAAGAGATTCGCGGCGGTATGTCGCTCACCGTCGTATTCGATTTCCTCGTTGCCCTGAGCACGCACTTCCGTTCCATCCTCGAGCGTGAACACGTACGTCGTGTTCGCCAGGTCCTGCTCGCGAACGAGCACGCCCTGGAAAGCTGCGGGGTTGAAGCGAAACGTTGTGCACCCCTTGAGCCCTTTCGAAGCGGCGTAGAGGTAAAGGTTCTGGAACTCCCCGAAGGGAATGTCCGTAGGGACGTTGACGGTTTTTGAGATGCTGGAGTCGACCCAATACTGGGCGGCCGCCTGCACGTCGACGTGGGCCTTCGGGGTGACGCTGTCGGCCGCGATGAAGCATGCGGGCAACCGGTTGGCAGGGTCCGCTGCATCCGGAGATGCGTTGGAATTCACCAGTGCCCGGTACGCCAGCAGCTCAAAGCTGCACACGTCGACCTTTTCCTTGGTCTTCTTGCCTTCCCGAATCACATTGCGTGAATACAGGTGAGCAAAGCTTGGTTCGATGCCGTTGCTGGCGTTGTTGCCCAGCGAGAGCGCGATGGTGCCCGTGGGAGCCACGGACGTGTGGTGGGTGAAGCGAGCGCCTGTTGATGCCAGCATCTCGATCAGCTCGGGTTCGACCTCGGCGATGCGTTGCATGTAGGCCGAATACTTGGCGTGGAGCAGCGATGCCTTTACGACATCACCGACCGTGTATCCATCGGCTGCCAGTTTGGGCTGGCGGCGCAGGTGCTCGGCGGTAAGGACCACATCCTCGGCCAAAGCCGGGGCGGGACCCTTTTCCAGTGCCAGGGTAAGCGCTTCCTTCCAGCCCTCGATCGCCATGACCTGCACGACCTTGGAAGTGAAGGCGAGACTCGCGTGATCGCCGTACGTGATACCGAGCATCGCCATCGCCGAGCCCAGGCCGAAGAAGCCCATGCCGTGGCGACGCTTGCGCTCGATTTCCTGCCGCTGACGTTCCAGCGGGAGGCCGTTGATCTCCACCACGTTGTCCAACATGCGGGTGAAGACGCCGACCACTGTGGCGTATGTGTCCCAATCGAACCGCGCTTGCGGGGTGAATGGTTGAATGACAAACCGTGTCAGGTTGATTGATCCGAGGTTGCATGCCCCGTAGGGCGGCAACGGTTGCTCACCACCGTCTGTTACTTTCGGCCCGAAGGCCTACCGACCGACTCTCGTCGGCGGGAACACGCTTCGGTGTTCCTCTCCCCTTTCCCAGTAGCGCCGGAGCGCACTGCACGTCGTGGGGGAGTCCAGACTGTCGCATCAGGACGCAAGGTCCTGCCCTCTCACTCAGTCGTTCACGGCGACTACGGCACACGCCGAAGTCTTCCGCCCTGTCGCCCACGTGAAGGGCTTCCAAGTCAATCAGAGAAGGTTTTCCAAGGTTAGCCCTTGGCCGCGTATTCACGGGTTGGTGGCTCGGATGTGCTCGCAGAACCAGTTGTTGTTGAGGCGATTGACCTCGTCGATCAGGATGAATCCCGGTTCGGCAAAGTCGTACGTTGACGTCATGATGATGTTCCACAACGCCTTGGCCTTGATGCGCTTGTAGACCCGACAGGCAACCAGACCATCCTCGCGGACGATATAGCCGTTGTCGTGATCAGCCCACTCGCGCCAGATAGCCTCGGCCGAGTTGTTGAGGTCCATCTTGTCCCTTTCGCACGCGAGCACCGGGAAGGCCAGAGGCCATTCGGTATCTCCTTCCACAGCATCGAGGAAGTCGCGGGTGATCAGGAGAGAGAGGTTGAACTGCCGGAAGCGGCCGTCCTCGCGTTTGGCGCGGACGAACTCCAGCACGTCGGGATGACCCACATCGAAGGTTCCCATCTGGGCACCTCGACGTCCTCCCGCACTGGCCACCGTGGCACAAGTGCGATCGAAGATCTCCATGAAGGACAGCGGCCCACTGGTGCTCGACCCTGCGCCACTCACGCTCGCTCCTTTCGGACGCAACGTGGACAGCTCATAACCGACACCACAACCCGCTTTCAACGTGAGACCGGCCTCCATCACCTTTTGCAAGATGTCCTGCATCGAATCGCCGATAGTTCCGGAAACGGTGCAGTTGATGGTGCTGGTCTTCGGCTTGTGAGCTTCAGCGCCCGCATTGGAGAGGATACGTCCTGCAGGAACTGCGCCGTAGCGTAGCGCCCAGAGGAATTGCGGCATCCACTCGTGCATCTTGTTGCGAGCTTCCACTTCATCCCCGCCACGTGCACGCACCTGGTTGGCTTCAACCAAAGCGAGAGTGGTTGCGACACGGATCAATGTGGCATCGAGGTCGACATCGACGGCAACGCCGTACATGTCCTTGAGTCGATATTTCTTGTCCCAGATGTCGGCACTGGCTGGCTGCAAAGGCAGCGCATCCTGCGCGTTGTTCGGGATGATGTTGTTCACTGGTACTGCGTTCATGATTTGCTCCTTGAAGATCCCGAACGACGGGGTCTTCACAAGCCTCCCTGCCGAGGGGTTTGTGAAGACCCCGAGGGCCGGGATGAATGAGTAGCCCCAGCAGCGCGCCTATCACCGAAGTGATGGACGACTGCCAGGGTGTTGGGTGCATCAACTGGTGCGGGAAGCCGGCGGTCGGTGAGCGGTATTGAAGCGACCGCTGACTGCACGTTTGACCATCTCGCGCTCTACAGCCTGGCTGGCCTCCATCGCGTCGAAACGCGACGAGGATTCGCCCTGCAAGTAGGCAAGGACTTCGCGAATCTGACCGTGACGCTGCAACAACTCGTCGTGATCGAGACCGCTGAATTCGACTTGAAGGTCGACTTCTTCATTACGCATATCAAGCTCCTTGGAGATCGAGCCCGCTTGGGGGGCGGGTAAGGGAAAACCCTCCCGGCCCGAAGGCGACAGGAAGGCGTTGGGACTTCCTGCTGATGGTTTGCGTGAGGCTTAGTGGAAGGTCTCGCTGGGCTGCATGGATCCCTGCACAAACAGGTCACCCTGAGGGGCGGCCATACGCTGGGCAAGCAACTCGTCAATCTCCCACGGTTCCATGGTCTGCTGGACATAGATGCCGGCGGATTCATCGGAAGGCGTTTCCTGCGTGGTTACCCAATCCGGAAGGATCAGGTCGCCGTGCTCGTTGTGCTGAGCGCGCAGGTGGACCGTACCGTTGGCCGTTTCGACAGCAACGATCTTGCCAAAGCGCGCCTCGACCTTCTCCGCCATTTGAATCGGCGAGGAATGGGGACGCGTGGCAATAGCGGGATCCAACGTGACAGAGACGACAGGTCGCGCGGGGGCGGCCTGCGATTCGGACTTGGCTTTCGCGGCAGCTTTCGCTGCAGCGGCTTCCTGGGCGGCCTGCATCGCGTCTTCGATTTCCGAACGACGGATGAGCTCCCAGATATCAGCTTCCTGCGATGAGGCTGGTTCCGATGCGGCTGGAGCCTGCTTCGATTTCACGGCCTCGGTAAGGAGGTCCATGCGGGCATCGCTTTTTTCCGAGCGTTCCGGAAGTAGGGCGAGAATGCCTTTGACAAACACGGTGCCCAGCAACAACAGAAAAAACGCGGTTAGGACAGATGGCATGGTTCTTCTCCTGACGAGATAAAACCACGGCGCAACCACACGCCCGGAAGGGAGTGATGATCGACTCCCGTGGAAGTGTGGTGTGCATCAACGCAGACCTGATGGCCTGATCGATACGCTAAGGGAAATACATCGGTGAACCGATGCTGTGACCGACAGACGTCGGTCCGTTCGTTTGAAGCGCGTGATGCGCTTCGGGAAAGTACCTATCTCGGGTGGATAGGAGCGGCTATAGAGCGAGCCTCGACGCTTGAGTTGATCATCTGAACCAGCATGAACAACTAAGAACTGGTGGCGTGGAATGCCGGGATTGATACTAACGACGCCAGACGGCCGCGGTCAAGACGCCTTGTACTTGAGGATCTGCGCCGTCAGGCGACGGCCGAAGGCGAATGGGTCGTCCTCGGGCCGAAACTCGACCAGGTCAAGGACGCCCGGCAGGGCTCGCATGCGCGGATGGGTGATCGCCTTGCTCGCCAGATAGTCGGGATCCTTCTCCATCCCCATGACCTCGATCAGGATGCGCCGGCGATCGGGCAGCCACAGGACGAAGTCAGGGTGGCAATACAATCCCTCGCCAACCTCCTCCGGGAAGAGCGGCTTCTCGAGCTGCACAGAGACCTGGGGACCGTTCTCCGAGGCCCAGTAGTTGATCTGCCGAAGCAGCGCCTCGGCGGCGATGCGTTCGAGTCCGCTATCGACGGCGAGCAGTACGGATCGACTCAGCACGGGGTGTGCATACGCGTGCACCGGGAGGAACGGGCCGCCGGCGCGCTGCTGGGCGAGCTGGGCGATAACCCAGTACGGGCCTCTCGTGCCTTTCTCGAACCCGGAGCGTCGGACCGTGCCTTCGACGTTCACCACGGCGACGCGATCACCCTGCCCTCGCCATTCGAGTTGCGAGCGGTGAGCGTCAAGAGGTGTGATTGCGCTGACCACACCGAGAAAGAGCCCTTGCGGGCGCACGCCAGGCGGAAATCGTGGTGCGAGCTTGGCCAGCTTACCGAGATGGTTCGGCAAGCCGGGAAGATACGTGCACCCGACATCGCGCCAGGTCAGATCCGACGTGACCTTCTGCTCCTGGATGCTTGCCAGGGCGGCGTACGCTTCTTTGCCTCGGCTGACAGCCGCATGATCTCGGCGCGTCACGACATCGCCAGGGCCGACCGTCGTGTAGCCGGTGTCCGTCAGGATCGAAAAAAGCAAACGGGCCAGCGCGGGAACGCTCGGTGCACCTTTCGGAGAGGGTGAGCGCGACGTCGCCGGTGTATTCCGATCAGAGATATCCGCCGCCATCTGCTTCAGCAGCAGCCAACCGCCCTCCCACGGTGCCATGGTGCCACCCGGTGCCTGCGTCGAAGCATCACGCTCGGAAGGCACCACGAAGAACGGACAGCCGGGAGTGTGAGGCGTCACGCCATGTCGCCAGATGTGGATCTGGCCCTCGCGCAGCCGCGGAGACATCAAAGGCTTGGGATCGACCGCGTCAGTTCGACACTGGCATTCCAACCAACTTTGCTTGTCCCGGACTGACGACAATAGTTCGGCTGCCCGTCGGTGATCGTTCGGACTTCCCAAATCGCGTTGCCCGAAACAGGCCACCAGCACCAGCGCGTCGGCAGGAGCCACTTCGCCCAGTGCGCGGGTCCGATCGTGATACCGCAGTGCTGTCATGGTGCACCTCCTTGTGAGGAATGACCTTTGTTGAACGCATACCCATGGTATGCCTTCAAAAAAAGCCACTCAAATTGAGTGGCGAAAGTCCCGAAGGAACAGGGAACATGGTGATTAGAATGGCGCGATCTGGCTAGGAAGCGATGCCGACATCTTTCGAGCTTCGCGAACACGAAGTCCAGTCCTGTCGCCATGGATGCAGTTTTGCTTGTAATCGCAAAGATCTGAGCATGGCGAGTTGTAGGCATCGAGCGGGCGCTTCGGAAAGCGGCCGCGACGGATGTCTTCGGCGATCCACAGCCGGGACTGCACGTAGGCCTGAAGTTCGGCCTCGGTGCGCGGTGGGCAGACCATGGGATCGAGCACGACTGGCCCCATTCCCTTACCCGCCTTTCCACCCTTGGCAGGCTTCGGGATGGTTCTCTTGAGGCCCTGGTAAAAGCAGAGCCCATCCACCTTGTCGATTCCCAGTGCATCACGATGCGCCTCCACCACGAGCTGCTGGCCGGTTAACTGGCCTGCATTGAGGTGGAAACTGCCATCGCTGGCTTGCGCCGCGGTCTTGATGTCGGAGAGAAGCATTTCGCAGTCCCGCGTCATGATCAGCACGTCGATGATCGACGTGTAGAACACGTTGTGGGCCAGCTTCACCCTCAGCTCGCGCTGAACGATGGGTACGCCGTCCGGGTCAAGCGCCGCTGTGTAGCCGTGCGCCAGCCAGGATTCGACAAACTTCTCGACCAACACCTTGCCACTGGCCACGCACGTCTGTTGCGAGTCGAACGTCGTCGAGTAGCTCACCGTGTGCGATCGCACGAATTCCTCGAATTTTTCCTCGAAGATTCTCACGGGATCTAATTGACCCTCGTGACCCAGTGCGTGTGCGACGATGAAAGCGCATGTGGCCTCGTCGTAGGCGCCGCCGTAGCCCAGGCTTACACCTGTTGCGGCGGACTCCAGTCGCTCCTTGTAGCGTTGACGGTACTTGTTGGGACACACCTCGTACAACGTGCTCGAGGAGTGGGACAGGTACACGGGGGCAGAGAACTCCAGGGGCATCACGTTGGTTGCTTGGGAGAGTTGTGCATTCATGGCACGGTCCTCCTCAGGCGACGTTGGATGATGGCTGGGTACGAGATGCCGACAACGACTTGTAGAACTCACGCAGCTCGTCGTTGTTCTTGAACTCCGGCACCACGACTCCCAGAACCCTCGCTCGCGCGATGGCCTGCCGCAGGATGTTCTGGCTCAGCTCCGCACTGTTCGATGGCGACTTCTGCGCGTCCGCGATCGGGCGTACCACTGCACGATCCTGGACACCGACCGAACCCATGGAGGGAGCTGCCGACGCTTCGTCTGCCACGACGGTTGGGGCCTTATCTGTCTCCGCGGCAACGTCCTTGGAGGTTGTGACCTCCGTGGTTGTCGCTGCAGTGTCAACCTGCACCTCAACAGCTTGCGCCGTTGCCGGTAAAACCACCGCGTCGACCATGGCTTGCGCTGCAGGTGCGAGTTTGGACACGTGTCCGCTGCTCGCCACCGGCAACACGCCCCTCACTTGCGGGGAAGCACTGGTCAGCGGTTTGATCTGCTGCTGCGGAGGTTCGCCGCCGTCCGAAGTATCGAAGGGAAGCGTGAGACCCAATGCGTCGTAAAGCGCACCGCGAACGGACGTTTGGCCAGCCTGCCAGCTGAAGTGACTGTTGATCACCTTGAGAAGACTGGCTTCGGCTATGACGCGATCGTTCGTATCCAGCAGTTGGGCGTTGAAAACCACCGTCGGCTGGACTGCGGGTACGTTGTTCTGCAGCGATTCGGACCAGACCAACGTGTTGGGATCAGGGATGTTGAACGGGCCGGCTTCACTCTTGATGCGGATGCTCCAGCCGTCGAGCGGCGCGAACACCTCCAAGGCGTGCTTGGTGCGATGGTGGACGCCCCACAGAAGGACTTCCTTTCCATCGCGAACGATCGGGCGACCACCTTCATCGAGCAAGGGTCGCACTTCGCCCTCCGGCACTTCGAGGCCCTTGAACGGGCCATGGGTTACTGCTGTCATCGTAGTTCTCCTGCACCATGAGGTGCCTGCAAGAATCCCCGTGAGGGGTGTGGTGGGTACTACCAGTGGATCGCCTCTTTGAGGTCCTCCTTGGCAACTTCGTAGCGCCGCTTGCCGTCACCGGGATCCGGTTCGGGTGCAACAGGAGCGTCGGCCAGCACTCGGTTGCCCGGTGGTGGTGGCATGGACGCGTCCTTTGGCTGAGGCTGGGGTACAGCTTTCAGTCGCGGGGCTTGTCCCGTGCGAACGGGAGCGTTTGGTCTGGGTGTCGAGGTCTGAGCGTTCTGCTCTTCCCGGATCTTTGCTTCGGTGAGTACCGCAACGGTCTGTGCGGCCATGTAGTGGTAGTACTGGGTTCCGCGATCATCGACGACGGTGTCGACCAGCTGCTCTCCGACGACGAGTACTTCGGCGCCTTTCTTCAACAGCCTCTGGTAGAACTTGACGCCTTTTTCGCGAACATCGAACCGGATCGTGAACCAGGTGGTTCGCTGGGCCGGTTGGCCTTGATTATCGCGAGTAAAACTGTCGCAGCCGATGCGGAATTTGAAGCGAAACATCGGTTGGCCGTCGACCGGAAACTGCAAGGCTTGCAGTTCAGCGTCTTTGGCAAGATTGCCTGACACGGTGTGACTGTTGGCGTGGATTTTTGCCATAGTGCTCTCCACGAAATGGTGAGTACATCGGTGGGTGCTCGATACCGTCAAGACGGCATCAAGTAGGGTCTCTCCAGCGAATCAGTCAAACACGACTGATGGTGAAGAGAAGTTCGTACGGGAATTGAAGGCTCCCTCTGACCTTGTGGCAGATGCCACGAAACCACGGATGTTCTTGCATCCCGGCCCGCGCGATATCCGCAAGGGCATGGACGGAAGAACACCCTGCAGTTGCCTGCGGGGTGTTCGGTTTCGGTTGGCGCTATCACGCAGGACCGTTCGCGCTTTCCGGTGCCGCTGCCGTGCCCGAGATCAGGTTGTACAGGCCTGATTGACGAGCCCAGTTCATCACCGCGCCGGGCGCAATGTCCGCGCGCGCCTCGGCGATGAGCTGTTCGGCAGTGGTCGAAAAGTACGGAACTTCGTGACGCTTGTTCGCTTCACCAAAAGCCATGTGAATCTCCTTCCTCAGCAGGGGCCAGGTCCCCTCGCCATGCCCCTTACAGGAAGGGCATCGAGAGGGGACCTGAGTCCCGGAAGAAGTAAATGGAGCACCGAAGTTCCCAGTGCGGGCGACCGAAGTCGACACACGCTGGGAACCCGGTGTGCAACTGCGAGACGTCAGTTGCAGGACGTAGCAGGCGCGGGCTGAGGATTGCCGAGCACTGCAGCATCGACCGCTGCGTCAATACGAGCCGAGTCACCTCGGGCGTACTGAGCAAGGCCGTAGACGTGGCATTTCCTGGATGCCACATCCTGTTGCTCATGGGGAATCACGGCTTTCAGAATTGTTACGCCAGCCATGACACCGAAAAGCAGAGCCAAAAGGTAATAACGCATGCGAACCTCCGATGGCTGTGCGAGCCAAAAGAAAAAGGTCCCCGGTGCACAGGCGGGGACTGAAAAGAGAGTCCCCACGGACGCATGCATCCCCGATGGGATGGCAAGCATCCCGTGAGGAGTGTTGGTGAAATTACGAACTGCGACGACCGAACCGTTGACCGGCTGTGTCGAATTCGATACGACGCATGGCTTCGGTGAAGCGCTGGTGGCTCGCAATGAGTCCACGCAGGTCATCGGCCATTTCGGCGAGCATCATCAATGAAGCGATGATGACCACGGCGCCGAAGGAGCAGGAGATCCAAGCCTTCGAGAAGGCCAGAAGAATCTCGAATACCAGCGCGATGAGTATCGCGATGGCGAGACAGATCAACCAGAATTTGGCGAGGAAGATCTGCGTTTCGAGCGTGTCGTGCTTGGACATGGAACACCTCCAAGGTTCAAGAATCCGCCGAGGTGAGTCGACGGTGGTTGGAACCTCAAGGCGCACGATCCCTGAAGGGATGTGAACACCCCAAGGGATAGGAATACTGCGCAGCGAAAGAACACTGCGAAGGACGCACACACCTACTACTGACCGGTGATCGCGAGGATCACTTCAGAGACAGAAGCAAGGTGGTCTGCGTCGAAGTCAACGCTGCGCTGGCCGAGAGGTCGGGGCGCGAAGACTTCAGGTACACATGCCGGGGGCGGACGACGTCCAGCAGGACGAATCGCACACTCGCACGCATGTGGCTGGCCGAGGCCAGTCGGTGATAGCAGCCGGAGCTGCAGGTGTTTGGCGCATCGCGGATGCGCTATGTCGCCGAACAGAGGGTGATCGACCCTGAGCGGGTCGAGGCCATCGGGAGAACCCGATCAGTATTGCAATGGCTGCACGGAGCAGCGAGAAACATGACCTATCTCTGGTGGATAGGAGCGGCTTAAAGCGAGCCTCGGCGCTTCGGTTGCACATCTAAACAAGCATGCTCAACCCAGAAACTATGGCGGAGACGTTACGGCCTTGGGCAAACGTCGTCAAGCAGTTTTTTGGCAGGTTGACGACTCGCGCAGTCAGGCCCTGAGCGACCCAGCGCGGGCACTGTGGCAGAGGGTTTGCCCCCTCGAAACCGGGAAACTGGCCGACTAATCAGCCCTTTGTGGACGTCCATCGTCCGGGCCGGACAGGAAAATGGTCGGCACCAACCACGCAAGGAGCGCACCGTGAATGCTGCCGTCAACGACCTTCCCGCACAGGCTGCGGGCCGCACCGACCGCGACCAACGTCAATCGGCGAAACGGACCCGTCGCCTGGAGATGGCGACCTGGGTACCCAAACAGTCAACGCCCTTCTGCCTGGAGCGGCTCGTCCTGAAATCGAGCGCTGCCCAGTACGTGTATCACCTGGGCTTGGTGATGGCTCAGAAGTCCCTGTACTTCTTCTACTTCACCCTTCCCGACAACAACGACGCCGTCAAAGCGGCCGATGCCGTCGTGACCAAGAAAATCGATGCCGTCGACAAAGCCATCAGCGACGAGATCGCCCGACTCACCGCCCTGATCGAAGCAAACCTTCCGAACCGCCACAGCGGTTACTCCGATGCATTGACCGTCGAGGTCAGCATGTACTGCCCGGAAGCCGCCAAGATCGGCGACATCGTGCGCAAGTTCGACAGTCTGGTCGAGCTGGTCGACACCCTCTGGTTTGCCAGCTTCATGAAGCGCGAAGAGCGCGGCGCCGTGATCCAAAAGTATCGGCAGTCGATCATCGCCCTGGCGCGACAGCTCTACCTGCTCAGCCGTTCGGCTCGCACCGCGGTCAATCGCCAGCGGTCCGATCGCGAGAAGGAGAAGCAGCAGGTTGCCGACAAGCGCGCGGCAGCAGCTGAGGCACACAACTCGGCGGCCGCAGCATCGGAAGCGCGCGAGGGCGGTGAAGCACCGGCACCGGCGGTGGCTGAAGCGCAGGTCGACGAACCTTCGGCGAAAGCGACCACCGGCCGGACCAAGCGGGTCGCTGTGGGCGCGTAATGCTTAACGAGGCGCAGTCGCGTGCCGTCGAGGTCCATGGGCACTGCCTAATTACGGCGTGCCCTGGATCGGGAAAAACGACGGTGCTCGAACACCGGGCGGCACACCTGCTGAAGAAGCCCGACGTCACCATCATCGGCGTGACGTTTTCCTCCGAGTCTGCGAAGGAACTCGAGCGCCGGGTGAAGGCCAGGTCACCTGAGGCGGCCAAGCGCACCCTTTTCGGCACGTTCCATGGTCTGTGCAAGAAGCAGCTCGAAGCGGGTGGCCAGAAGTTCAGGCTAGTCAACGAGCTCCAGCAAGCGGACCTGATCCGACGCGCCTTCACCGATGCCCTGGATTTCGACGAGCTCGTCGATTTCGATTCCTGTCTTGCTTTCATCGAATCGGTGAAGTCCGCCGTCGATCCTATCCTCCCCTCCCCTCACGTGGAGCCGCGGGTGAAGGTGTACGAGCGCTACGAGGAATTGCTTCGGCAGACCGGCGCATACGACTTCGCTGACCTGCTGCGTCTGGCCGTGCGCGGGATGCGCACTCCCCCGGGAATGAAGGGGCACGTCGCGCCCTTCAAAGCAACTCACCTCCTGGTCGACGAATGGCAGGACACGGATCCGGTCCAGTACGACTGGGTGAAGGAACACATCACCCACGGCGCGACCGTCACCGTCGTCGGCGATGACGATCAATCGATCTACTCGTGGCGAGGTGCAGGCGGTGCCAAGGCCATGACTGACTTTCGGTATCTGACGCAGGCCACTCACGTCTCGCTCGATACCACTTACCGCTACCCGCGCGAGATCATGAAGCCGGCGGCCCAGCTCATCGTCAACAACATCGAGCGCATTCCAAAAGCGCTGACGACCGCCAATCTGGGCAAAGGAGTGGTGGAAGTGGTCCGCTGCTCAAGCAAGGAAGACCAGCACGCAAAGATCTGGACCGCCGTGCTGGAGTCGGGGGAGCCGGGCAACTGGGTGGTGCTCGCCCGCACTAACTCGCAACTCGAGTTATTGGAAACCTCACTACCCGAATCACTGACGTGCATCCGCATCGGCGGCCGATCGTTCTGGGAGATGCAGGCTCCCGCGCTCTACCTGTCTCTGGTCCGTAGCATCGCGGCCAACGAAATGCACAGTCTCGACATCGTGCTCAAGGCAGCGGGCATGACCGAAGAAGGTCTGGCCAAGCTCCACCAGGAGTGTCGAAGCGCGCAACCCGGTGCCATCGGTCGCTTCCTGGACCAGAAGAAGCAGGGCTCGATAGCCGCGCCGGACGAAAGGCTGCGCGCCCAGATGAAACAGTGGCGCAGCATGATCGGTGCCGGCGACATCAACCTGGTGCTGCGCGGTATGTCGCACTACTTGAAAAGCTACGCACGGCTCGGTTCGAAGGATCGGTCCCAGTCCCAGGTCGGGCGGGACAACATGCGGTTCGACGCGGCGGCCGCCATCCTCTGTCGTCTGCGCGGAGCGCTCCACAGCCGCCTCCACACCCTGATGCAGTCGGAGAGCGAGCGCGAGGGCGCGGTGAAACTGATGACCATGCACGCATCCAAGGGACTCGAGTTCAAGCATGTCTGGGTCATGGGCTGCGAAGACGGGGTGATCCCGTCCCAAAAGGGCCTCCTCGATGAGGAGCGGCGTCTGTTCTACGTCGCGATGACCCGTGCGAAGCATCGCCTGTCAGTGTCCTACGTGATTGGCGAGAACTCGAAGCCGTCGCCCTTTCTGTTCGAATCCGGCCTGTTCGCCCTCGCCGGGCGATAGCCCCGAAGCCCACCGTTGCGTGTGTGGGCGGGTCGAGCGACCAGCTCGGCCGGTCTCTGGTGGACCTACCCTTGCTCCACCGTACAGTCCCGCAAAACGACGCCGGCTGGCCTTTGGACCGAGTCATAGATCA
The DNA here is from genome assembly GCF_018101315.1 of Rhodanobacter sp. B2A1Ga4. NCBI lineage: Bacteria > Pseudomonadati > Pseudomonadota > Gammaproteobacteria > Lysobacterales > Rhodanobacteraceae > Rhodanobacter > Rhodanobacter sp. B2A1Ga4. The sequence continues at coordinate 336,533 of NZ_JADBJR010000004.1, forward strand.
GGTGCAAGCATTCCTCCACGCTTCGCGCCGACGCGTCCAGAAAGCCCGCAGCGTCGTGGGCGGCACCGATCTCTACCGCCGTGTCGTGGGCAGCTTGCCGAAGCGCGCGTTCGCGCTCGACGGTGCAGACGATCGATATGACGTAACACGGTTCCGTGGACATGGCTGGCTGGCTCCGAGGTACTGCGCCAATGGTCAGGCGCGCTTCGCGAAGTGCGCGATCGCCGCCCAGAGTGAAACCCCGCAGAGGACGCAAAGCGCCGGCAACACGTAGGCGGGAATCGGAAGTGGCACGAGAAGCAGCACCACGTAGAGCAACGGCGACAAGGCCACGAAGTGACGTCCAAACACGAAGGCATGCGGAGACGATCGGCCAAAACTGCCGGACTTGATCTTGCGGACCACCCACCCGTCGACAACAAACGGGACGAGCACGACGATCAGGAACGGCAGCCAGATGGCGGAAACCGACACTCGGGTCAGGAGCTGATAGAACACTGCCCACATCACAGCCACGCGAGCGGAAGCCCAGGTCTGGGCGAGCTCGATGGCATGGCTCACCTTTCTCGCGGCTTCGGACCCGTTCATCGCCGCCGGCGTCGCCGGCGAGCTTTGGCCGGTTCGCTCCAGCCAGCCGTGATTGACGACCAGGACGGTGAACCACCTTGCCGCCCGATCCTCAGCCTCGCTGGCCGCTGGGGTGCCGAGGAAAGCACTGTTGAGGTTGTGCTCCGTCCGCATGCGGTCGGCAACTGACGCCTGTGGCACGACGGCAACGTAGCCAATGATCCACACGATCATGCCGATGAGCACCCACTTCCAGAGGGCTAGCTCACGATCTGATGCCCCATTGCTCATCCCGCTGCTCCAGCCAGGCCCGGCACGTACTGATAGTCCACCGGCTCCAAAACGCGGATCGCGATGCTGGCGGCGAACACTCGCGGTACCGGCAGCGGCTCCATCGGTCCGCCATCGTTGTCTACAACGGCGTCCGGGCGATCCTGCAACCACGTCATCAAGGGCTGGTCGCTCACCGGATTCCAGGTCTGCTGGCCAGACGTCACGCGCACTTCCAGCAACATGGTCACCTTCGCGAGAAGACCCTCGACGAACGCACGCACACGATTCTCAGGGGACTCGGTGCCGCCAAGGATCGCAGCGGCTAGGCAATGCTCGGCGATCGTGCGCTTGCCGTACGGATACAGCAGTGTCGGTGATACCAGCCAGACGAATCGCTTGCTGGCGACCGCCAGGTTGGGGTGCTTGTCGAACAAGTCGACCGCCAGGGGCTTCATGCGCAGGCGGCGGAGCACGCGATCGAGCATGGCACCGGCTTCTTCCGGTGGATGATCGATCGCGCGCATCGCGAGGACTCGGGGTTCAGCCATGGCTTCCATTCCGTCAGTGGATCAGTGGATGTGCAAGGTCTTGGGATCGGGCTTGCTCGGCGCGTAGCTGATCGCGGGTGCGAGCTCCGTCTTCTTGGCATCAATCAAGATGGGGATCCGTCCCTTCCTGATGTGACCGCCGGAGATCTGGGCGAAGAATTCGAGGTTTGCGAGGCAGCCAAGGACGTCCGCAGCAATGAGCGGCACCTCGGTTTCCTTCATCGACTCGGACAGGCGGTACCCGAACGAGAGAATGCCGTCCGACTTGGCGTCTGTCGCCTGGCTGTATTCGATGTGGCGCACATAGGTCAGTGGCACGGACTCGGAGAGGTACTTCTGGGTCTCGCCGTCGATGGTGCGAAGGATAATTTTGTTGTTGAGATTGCCCAGCACCATGCGTGCCTTGTCCGGCGAGCCGAGGCGCGCAGCGAAATCAGCAATGGTCTGCGTGGCGACGATCAGTCGGATGTTCGAGCCGCCGGCCTTGTTGAGCAGCGCCACCATCTTGTCGCTGACGATCTCCGCTGCCTCGTCGATGATCAGGGTCACCGGGCGGAGCGTCTTCTCCTCCCGTGCCTGGCCCACACCAGTCAACTCAGCCATGAATGCCTGGTTGTCGAAGTAGTTGTACCGGTCACCGGAGACCGCGGTCATGTCGCTGACGAACATCGAACCGATGGCCGAGCCCACCATGCTGTCCGAGAGGCTGTCCAGTCCGAGGTAGCAAACCTGGCCATTTCGGATGATGCGTGCGAAGTCAGTCACCGGCCGCCGATCGTTCATGTCGTTGGCGTCTGGCGACAGAAGCTCGCCGAGCGATCCGGCAGTCAACATCGTCAGCACCGGCGTCAAGCTGGCAGTCATCTTCTGCTGGTGTTGCTTGTCGTGTGTGAAGTCACTGAACAGGCCCTCGAGGACGCTGCTCTGGGCCTTCTTCTGCACCACCTCGCGGTAGTAGTTGTCGTACACGATGGCCAGGTCGCGATCGCTCTTACCGCCTTTGCCACGCGAAATGTACGGTGCTACTTCATCCCGCCAGCCTGGCACCTTTTTCTCGAAGTGTGCTTCGCAGGCGGCCACGAGCAACCACTCCGGACCGCCGTCCACGAAGCGCTTGAGCAGCTTCAGCGTCGGCTTGGAGTTCAACATCAGCAGGCCTTCGCAGAGATTCGTCAGGATCATTTGCGAGTGAGCGGTAAACGGGTCAGCGCCGGTTTCGGAAGGGATCAGCGATGCGATACGGGTGGCGAGCTCCGTGCCGCGGTTGAAGTTCTTGAGGGGGTCGATGCGCCAGGAGGACTCCGGGAACGCCGGGTGGAAGAAGATGAAATCGCCTACCTTGTCGAACATGAGGCAGGCCTGTCGGGCCGAGTTCGCAAGGCCCTTATCGCCCTTGGGATCCCAAATGATCACGGCCTCACTGCGACCCACCGCCTGGTGGATGATCGAATCCAACATTCGGGACTTGCCCGCACGCGTGGTCCCCACGAGCAGCATGTGACCGGCGGTGTGATCGAGGGGGAGGTAGATCGGCGTTTCGTCCGACATACCGATCCCGTGCAGCCAGGGCTGTCCCATCGAGGGCGTACCTTCCGGCGGTGGCAACAGGCGATCGGGATCGGTGCGGCGGACGATATGGGTCATCTGCGCTTCCCACTGGGTCCACGGAAAGCCGAACCCAAGGAAGATCTCATTGGCGTGGCCCTTCATGTGGTCGGTCAGGTCTTCCCGTGACATGAATGACACAGGCACACCCTCGAGCTGTCGCTGCAGGTGCCACATCTGGATGGCTCGCCATCCCCGCACCATGGTCATGCCGAGGCAGAGCAGCGCGAATACCGTGAACGCCGTCGAGTTCACGTTGCTTACCGACTCGATCATGATGGTGAGCACAGCCGCAGCCAGCCACGCGAAGAGCGCGTAGTACTCGTGGATTGGCCGGAAGGGGTCGTCGTACTCGAAGACCTGTGATGTACTCATGCGTGTTCCCCTTCGGCTTGGCGAATCGCTGCCGAGCAGTACGCCTCATCCAAGGCACGGTTGTATTGCGCAGCCATGCGCAGATCCAGCTTCTCGCTGCGAAGACCCTTGCGGCCCTTCCCACTTCCGTCGTCGATCACCTCGAGGATGCCGTCGTTGAGGCCGACGAGCGCCGAACGAACCCACTTGGCGTCCATCGCATGCTGTGCCGAGAAGCGCTCCACGAATTCCTTGAGCCGCTCGGGCGTGTAGGGGTCGTCAGTAGGCGCGACATCCCGAGTTTCGTCGTCCAGGAACAGGCGAAACGCGAGTCGTATGTGCGGTGCGTCCGCCGGGGCCACCTTCTTGCGATCCTTCAGCACCGAGGCCGTGCGCGCATCGATGTATGGGCCGAGCGGGAACGCGCGGACCACCGTGTCTTTCGTTGGGCCTTCACCCGACACCGGCAACAACTTTCGGAAGGCAGCAGAGATCCGCTCGGTCAGACGAATCGTCGCGAGCTTCGTGTCACCTCGCTGCACCTGCACGGTCGCAGCGCGCGGATTCGCCGGATCGCGCTCCATCCAGCCCTTTCGCTCCAGCGCATCGGCCGCGTCCTTTGGCGACACCCCGAGCATCTCGAGCGCCACCGGATATCGCAGGTGGATGTGGCCGTGGTGCTCCAGCACATCGCGACCCATCAGCAGATTGTCTCGCCGGTGCGTCCGATCAGCGATCGCGCACAGATAGGCACCTTCGTCGCCCTGGCTTTCGAACCAGTGACGGACGTCGTCGGCGGTCGCCGGCGGCCAGTTCGGGTTCGCGTTTTCACGCGCCTCTTCGAGCTGCATGTCGCGGACCATCGGTTCATGGCGACGGTCGCGCAGGTCAGCGAGGGTCGGCGGCAGGGAGTTGTCATCTGACCCATCGTTCGGCTGATCGCTATCCACCTGGTCCGCCGAAGCTCTCGGAGTGCTTGTCCCAACGCCTGTTGGTGCCGAAGCCGCCGGGGCGTCCGTGGTGGTGGCCTCCCGGCCTGTCGGTGCCTGACCTGGAACCGGAGGGGGTGGAGGCATTGATGGGCGACCACCACCGTCACGGCTCGCGGTGGCGTCTGCAGCCGGCTCTGTCACGCTGGCGACTCCAATATCGGCCCCGTTGGCCTTGGGCGCGGGCGCGACCGCCTCCGGATGCTCCTCGGGCTCCCGCGGTGCCTCTTCAGGTGCATCGAGGGAACGCTTCGGATTGACGATCACGCCACTTGCGTTCATCAGGTCGATCCGCACCGGCGCAGGCTGCACGATCGTGCTGGGGATGATGGGCGAGTTATAGAACCGCAGGCCGTGAATGGGCAACAGGGTCTCGACACCCTTTTCCTTTACGTGCAGGTTGCCGTGCCACGTGGTGTACGTGCGGCCGTCTTCCTGGTTGTTCTGCATCAGGTAGCCGTATTCGAGCAGCACCTGCATCACGCGTGTGGCGTCGACCGGCAGCGAATTCTCGCCGTTGGCGCGCAGGATCTCGATCGCCTGGATGCACGCCGCGGGGTAGCTGGCGAACGTGCCTTCGTCGGTCATCCAGACGACGTGGCCCACTTCGTTGATCTTCCACTCACCGGAGGCCACCTGGTCATGCATCGTCTTGATGATGCGGGCAGCCAGGCTGCGCACGCCGCCGGTGCCGGCCGCGCCCTGGCGGCTCCGGCTCTCGGTGATGTCGCGGGCCACGCTGTCGCTGTCCGCCCCCTTGATGACACTGATGAGCGGGTTGCGATTGTCCTTTGATTCGCTCAGCGCATCGATCATCGCATCGACCGCGGTGTGTCCCTGGTACTCAGCCAGCCATTCCCTGGTGTTTCGCGGAATCAAGCGATCCACCGCGTAAATCGTGCGCGCCTCGTGGCGCTTATTGCGCGGCCCGAGGTGCCACATGATGTAGTAGTACTTCATCTCGTTCCGGGCCAGCCACGCATAGAGCGACTCGTTGAACGGATCCCAGACAAGTCGGCCGGTAGCGTCGACCGCACCGACGTCGACGAGCGGCTTGCCGATGTCGTGCATCAAGCCACCGAGCACGGCGCATACCACCCACCGCGGCTCCAGGTGCTTGCGGATGGAGGGCGGGAAATCCAGTGCGAACACCTTCGCCTCGCATTTGCGCGCGGCGTAATACGCCACTTCAAGCCCGTGCCGGAAGAGGCCACCCTGCGCGCAGTGGTGGTGGCTTTCCGATGCCGGCAGCAGGTGCACGAAGCAGGCGTAGTTGTGGATCACCGGCAGAAGCAGATCCTGGAAATCCGTGTGGGACAGACCGCAGGCCTGCTGCAGTTCATGGATCAGCGTCACCTGGCTGGATAGCAGCGTTTCCGGCGGAGCCGCCGGCACCGCGATGCCATGATCCGGATACACGGGGATTGGCACACCCTGGTACGGCGGCGTACCGGAAGGCACTTTGGCCGGCAGGATGAATCCGCTGGGACCCGCTGCCTCCGGAACACCTTTGGCAGGCTCCTGCGGCATGACCACAGAAGGTGCCGAGGGATGCCCCTCGGTGTAAAAATCCGCCAAGACTTTGAACATCTTCCGCAGCACGGCGCCCTTCCTCTGGCTCTGAAATCTATCCTGCCTACGGATTCATTATGTGGCGCTAGACCGCGCGCCCACGGCGAAAACCACCCCAAAATCGACGGAGTTTCGCCCGTAGTCGTGGGTCGCTGCGGCCGCGAGTTCTAACCGGCGGGCTTGAGCACGGCCGAGATGATCGCCTGGGCATTCTGCATGTCTCCGCCGAGCATCATCTGGTGGTTGAGAATCAGCGTCGGTTCGTACTGCAGCTGCTGCTGCGTCTGCTGGATCACCGCTGCGAGCCTGGTGTGCATCGCAGCGTCATTGGTCGAGTCGTCGAAAGCACTGCGCAGGCCGAAGCGGCTGGCCAGGAAGGCGCAGAGCACGAGCGTCTTGTCCGGGTCATCGGCTGGCAGCCCTGCTCCCATGAGGGCGCTCGCGACCTCGCCGTCCTTACCGTGGTCCTTGGCCAGCAGGTAGAGCCGCATGGGGGCGTCCGACTCCCCAGCTGCGAGCGCGAAGTGAGGCGTAATGACCAGCCGAGGTCCAAATCGGGATGCCAGTTCTTGCTGTTGCGCGAACCAGGCTTGCGAGGCCGCTGTCGTGAAATGCAGATAGACGTCCACGTGAGCGATGGCAAGGCTGTGCTGCGGTAGCGCTATGCCGGAGAAGTCCCCGGTCACCGGTGGTGCGCGATGACAGCCGGCCAGCGCGACGACGCCAAACAGGAAGGTCGCTGCGAGCTGGAACGAACGCGTGAGGTGTAAATTCATGGTCATCCGTGTCCATAAATGAGGGCGGTCGCAACCGCGCCAGCGGCAAAGCTGATCGCACTGAGCAACACGAGTGTCCACTGTCGCCGGGCGCTCAATCGCAGCACTAGGATTCCTCGCACGCGAACATTCTGGGCTCGGGGCAGTCTCCGATGTCATCGCCGTCCCACGGTCCGGAGCGGGGCGGACTGGAGCACCGCGTCGAGTATGACCTCCGCGTTGTGCAGGTCACCTCCGAAGGAGAGCCGATCGTTCAGGATCAAGGTCGGTGTCGACGTCACGAAGGTCGACTGCTGATCGAGCTTGTGGATGCGGGGGATCATCTGGGGATCCCGCAGCGCTGCCTCGTAGGCTTCACTCAGTCCGAGCTGCTCGGCTACTGCCGCGCAAGCCTGAAGGCGCTGGTGTCCATCTTGCTCATCAAGACCTGCCTGCATCAGCAGCTCAGCCGCGCGACCGCCCTTGCCTGCGTCCCGAGCAACGAGATAGAGGCGCAAGTCTTCATTGAGGGAATTCTCCGACAGGGCCACGTAGTGGCGGCGAATGACCAGCCGATCACCATAGCGCGCCTTCAGGACGGCTTCATTGGGATGGAAGGCCTGGCAGTGAGGGCACTGGAAGGAAACATAGACGTCGAGTGTCGCAACCTTGAGGCTCCCGATGGTGGGGATCGGTGGCGGCATCTGGAGGCTGTTGCCCGTCAGGTTGACCAGCTCATAGTCGCCCGGCAGCGCTCCCGTAATCGGCCTACCCAGGTCTTGCGCTGCAGCGGTGGCCGCGGCGAAGAAAATCATGACACCGGCCCAACAGAGCAGTGCAGTCATGGACAAAGTTGGACGCGGTGTGCGCGTGGCAAACATGGTGTGCTCCATCGAGTTGTGTGGCCTTTGATCGGTGATTCCCGCCCAGCACTCGGCTGGGCGGGTTTCATCCGTGAAACGCCACGTCTCCCGACGTTGCCAGCTCTGGTCGATGACCAGGGCCTCTGTGCCCTTGCGGAGGGGCACATCCGCTGAAGCGACGCTTCAGCGATCCGGCGCGCCGTCCCAGGGGAGAGGTGACGCCACCGTTGACCGATCTGTGCGGCGCTTCCGCGCCGTCTTCGTAAAACTGTCGAGAGGCTTCCGTTCTCCTCGACAGGTACCGCCAGCCTGCTCTCCGTAGCTCTGCGACGAATGCCTTCGTGATCGCGTGGGTGTCGGCATCCTACCGATCGCCCGCTACAACCCCCTCTTCCGTGAGGGCGCCTCCTGTGGGTCAGTCGTTGACCCGGTTCTGACGCTTCCCGCGCCGGCGGACGTCCTGTCCGCTCGAGATGCCCAGGGCACCTCATCCTTCGTCCCGTCCGTGGCGGCGCTTCCACGCTGCGACCGCTCCTCCGTCCCTGCTGCCTCCATGCTGCGTCCTTGCCCTACCGCTCCGTCACTTCAGGCGCATCCAGCGCCGCGATCCATCGCCACCAACCTCCTCTGTTGGTGCACCGGTTCCGGTGTTCGGTGGTCGTCCATGCCACCGTCCTTCTCGCTGCTGGGCTCCTTGCCGGTGTCCTCTGAGGCGTCCTGCCGTTGATCCAGATATACGCCCGATTTTCGGACGTCCTAATTCGCACTTTTTTCGTTACCAGGTTCCCGAGCTGAGACGCGCGAGCGCCCTGGCGGCAGTCGGACTTCCCAACTTCTCCGCCTGGCTGTAGGCCGCGTAGGCGCGCTCACGGTCAGCATGAATGCCAATCCCAAGCTCGTAGATCCGGCCCAGATTGCAAGCGGCGACGGCGTTGCCACGATTAGCGGCGCGCTGCAGGAGCTCGACGGCCTGGTGCGTGTCCTGATTCACACCCGTGCCGTTGAGATACATGGCACCCAGGTTTGCCTCAGCCGGCGCAAAGCCCGCCGCTGCGGCACGTCGCAGCAGCGGCACGGCGGACTCGAAGTCGCCCTGGCCAACGAAGTGCACTGCTGTCCGATTGAGTGCTGCGGCGTCCGCGCCGCTCAACGGCGGGGCTACCGGTGGTCGTGTCACCGCCGGCAGCAGTGCTGGTGCGGCATGGACGTGAGCCAGTTCGAGCTCCAACTCGTGGACGCGCTCGTTGCTCGCAGCGAGTGCCTCTCGAAGGTCACCCAAGGAGGCCTGTCTATCGAAGGTGACAGGTGGAGGCGTCGGAAGCGGGCGGTTCACCGTCGCCACTGACACCTGCGCTCTCGGCGCAGACAGTGCCGGCGAGAGAACAGTGGTGACCGGCCGGGGCGAATTCGGCTGAAGCGATGGCGACTTCGACGAAGTAAGAGCCGTCGGCACTGGCTTCGCGCTGGAATGCCCTGACGCCTGGGCATATTGTGCCCTGTAGGCCAGCGCCTCCTTGTTTTCGACGCTCTGCCACGGATAGATCGGCATGTTGTGCCACAACTCCGCGCCGAGCCACTTCGCTGCTGGTGCGTAACCTGCGTCCGCCGCCTTGCGTGCGTACTGGATTCCGACCTTTCGATCGACCATGACGCCGTACCCAGTCCCATACAAGTAGCCGAGCATCCAGTTCGCTTCAGGTACGCCCTGATCGGCCAACGGTTGCAACGTGGCAATGACCTTCTGCGCCGCGGCGGCCGATTGTGCCACCGTGCTGTGATGTGAGACGGCGACGGCAAACTGCCGGCGACCTTCAGTGAGGCTCGAACCTTGTTCGCGGGCCGCCGGTGCGAGATGCGCTGCAGACGGGGATCGGGCCGCCAGGGCAAGGCCTGGCATGCCCAGAGCGATGGCGATAGC
>NZ_JADBJR010000005.1:0-253220 GCF_018101315.1 Rhodanobacter sp. B2A1Ga4
CCGCGATCCGGCGGAACCCACCTCGCTGCTGCAGGCCGGCGTGCCCGTCTGCTACGTGATCGAGCGCGACGGCTTCTCCGATGCGCTGATCCTGCAGCGCGCCTGTCGCGAAGCCGGCCTGCCCAACCCGATGCGGCCGCTGGCCGGCACCCGCCGGCGCCGCTCGGTATTCGCGCTGGCCCGGCGCGACGGCAGCCTGCTCGGCCGCAACCGCAAGCGCAACCCGAACGAACCGCTGCGGCAACTGGTGCACTCGCTGGAAGGCATGCCCGAGCGCGACATCCAGATCGTGCCGGTGTCGATCTACGTCGGCCGGGCGCCCAGCCGCGACAGCGGCTGGTTCCGCGTGCTGTTCGCGGAAAACTGGGTGATGGTCGGCCGCTTCCGCCGCATGCTCGCCCTGCTGCTGAACGGGCGCGACACGGTGGTGCATTTCTCCACGCCGGTGTCGCTGCGGCAGATGCTGGACGAATCCGGCGGAATCACCCCGGAGCGCTTCGCGCGCAAGGTGGCGCGGGTACTGCGCACCCACTTCCACCGCATCCGCGCCGCGGTGATCGGGCCGGACCTGTCGCACAAGCGCACCGTGGTCGATGCGGTGCTGAACGCCGAACCGGTGCGCGCGGCGATCGCCGCCAGCGCCGCCAAGGAAAAGATCAGCCACGCCAAGGCCTGGCGCAAGGCGCACCAGCTGGCGCTGGAGATCGCCGCCGACTACTCGCACCCGGTGGTGCGCTCCGCCTCGTTCCTGCTGGGCAACTTCTGGAACAAGCTGTACGACGGCATCTCGATGCACCACTTCGACAAGGCCCGCGCCGCCGCGCCCGGCCACGAGGTGATCTACGTGCCGTGCCACCGCAGCCACGCCGACTACCTGCTGATGAGCTACCAGTTGCACGTGTCCGGTGTGGTGGTGCCGCACATCGCCGCCGGGGTGAACCTCAACCTGCCGGTGATCGGGCCGATCCTGCGCCGCGGCGGCGCGTTCTTCCTGCGCCGCAGTTTTCGCGGCAATGCGTTGTACTCGGTGGTGTTCAACGAATACGTGGCGCAGCTGATCGACCGCGGCGTGCCGATGGAATACTTCATTGAAGGCGGCCGCTCGCGCACCGGCCGGCTGCTGGCGCCGCGCGCCGGCATGCTGGCGATGACCATCCGCGCGTTCCTGCGCGCGCCGCGCCGGCCGGTGCTGTTCCAGCCGGTGTACATCGGTTACGAGAAGCTGATGGAAGGCAAGTCGTACGCCGGCGAACTCAGCGGCCAGCCGAAGGAAAAGGAGTCGCTGCTCGGCCTGCTCCGCGGCCTGAAAGTGCTGCGCCAGCGCTACGGCCACGTGGCGCTGAATTTCGGCGAACCGATCGCGCTGACGCCGCTGCTGGACGCGGCCAGCGACGACTGGCGCGCCGCCGGCGCCGACCCCGAGGCGAAGCCGGAATGGCTGGGCGCGGTGACCAACCGCCTCGCCGCACAGATCCAGGTCAACATCAACCGCGCCGCCGACGTCAACCCGATCAACCTGCTGGCGCTGGCCCTGCTGGCCACGCCGAAGCACGCGATGGCCGAGAGCGACCTGCTGACCCAGCTCGAACTGGGCAAGACGATGCTGGAGGAGCTGCCGTACTCGGACCGCATCACGCTGACCCCGATGAACCCGGCCGCGATCATCGCCTACGGCGAGCAGATGGGCTGGATCCAGCGTGTGCAGCATCCACTCGGCGACGTGCTCACCGCCACCGGCGAGCGCGCGGTGCTGCTCAGCTACTTCCGCAACAACGTGCTGCACCTCAACGCCACCGCCGCGTGGGTGGCCTGCTGCTTCCTCAACAACCGCCGCATGTCGCGTGCCTCGGTGCTGCGGCTGGGCCGGATCATCTACCCGTTCATCCAGGGCGAACTGTTCCTGCCGTGGGACGAAGATGGCTTCGGCGCACAGTTGCAGGCGACCATCGACTTCTTCGTGCGTCGCGGCCTGCTCGAATCCACCGGCGACGGCCGCGTACTGGAACGAGCGCCCGGCCAGGACGACAGCGCGTTCCAGCTCAAGGTGATCGCGCGCAGCCTGATCCAGGCCTTCGAGCGCTACTACATCACCATCGCCGCGCTGGCCAAGAACGGCCCGCACACGATGACCGGCGCCGAGCTGGAAAACGCCTGTTCGCTCACCGCGCAGCGACTGTCCCTGCTCAACGAGCTGACCGCGCCGGAGTTTTTCGACAAGGCGCTGTTCCGCGGCTTCATCCAGAAGCTGCGCGAGCGCCGCGTGGTGTGGACCGACGAGGCCGGCAAGCTCGACTACGACGCCGCGCTGGAAGGCATGGTGCGCGACGCGCGGGTGATCCTGTCGCGCGAGGTGCGCCACTCGATCCTGAAGATCACCCCCGGCGGCGACAAGGAAGCCTCCATGGTCGAGCCCCGCGAGGATGCCGCCGCGCCCGCCCACGTGCCCGCCGACAGCGACGACGCCGCGCTGCACGAACGCCATGTCGACGCCGAGCATCACGAACACGATCGGCGCAGCGGCGGCGACCGTCGCGGCACGCCGCCCGACGCCTGACAACGGCGTTCCTGTAGCATTGCCGGCCATGAACGAACAACCCAAGACCACGCCCGAATCGACCACCCACTTCGGCTTCCGCGACGTGCCGGTGGGCGACAAGCAAAAACTGGTCGGCCAGGTGTTCACCTCGGTCGCGCGCAGCTACGACCTGATGAACGACCTGATGTCGTTCGGCGTGCACCGGCTGTGGAAGCGCCATTTCGTGGCGATCAGCGGCGTGCGCCGCGGCGACCGCGTGCTGGACCTGGCCGGCGGCACCGGCGACATCGCCGCACTGATGAAACCGGTGGTCGGTGATGAAGGCGAGGTGGTGGTGGGCGACATCAACGCGGCGATGCTCGGCGTGGGCCGCGACCGCCTCACCGACCGCGGCCTGGTCGCCGGGCTGCGCTGGGCCCAGCTCAACGCCGAGGCGCTGCCGTTCCCCGACAACAGCTTCGACGCGGTGACCATGGCCTTCGGCCTGCGCAACGTCACCGACAAGGACAAGGCACTGGCCGACATCTGCCGCGTGCTGAAGCCCGGTGGCCGCGCGCTGGTGCTGGAGTTCTCGAAGGTGCAGAGCGAGCTGTTCGGCAAGCTCTACGACTTCCACTCGTTCAAGGTGCTGCCGAAGCTGGGTCAGCTGTTCGCCGGCGACGCCGACAGCTATCAGTACCTGGCCGAGTCGATCCGCAAGCATCCCGACCAGCAAACCCTGAAAGGCATGATGGAGCGCGCCGGTTTCGGCCGCGTCGAGGTGCGCAACCTCACCAACGGCATCGTGGCGATCCATCGCGCGTACAAGTTCTGAGGCCGCCCTGACCCAGATCAGTGGCCGGCCGCACGTCGCGGCGTATGTTGGGGCTCCCTTTCCTGCGAGCCCGCACCATGTCCATCGATATCGTTTCCGAACAGAACGTGCACCTCTTCGACGCGCGCGGCGTGGCCCGCCGCTTCCGTCACTCGGCCATCTTCGGGGCGATCAACGTGCTGCGTTCGGGCGAGACGATGCGTTTCGTCAACGACCACGACCCGATCCCGCTGATCGCCCAGCTGCGCGAGCGCCTGGGCGACAACCTCACGGTGACCTATCGCCAGCGTGACGCCGATGCGGTGGTGATCGACTTCGGCATCACCGGCATGCCGGTCGAATGAGCGGCCGCGGCGCATGAATTATCCCGCCTTCTACGAGCAGGCCCCGCGCATCCGCATGCGCGACCCGCTGGCAGCCTTCCTCGGCGCCGCCGACGACGGCCTGCTGGAATACGCCTATGTCGACGCCGTGCGGCTGGCCGGCCATTCCTGCCCCACCGTGGCCGGTGCCTGGCTGATGGCACGCACGGCATTGCGTGCGCTGTATCCGGGCGAACCGGCCGAGCGCGGCGGCGTCACGGTACGCATGCCGGCCGCCGAGGACGAAGGCGTCACCGGCGTCATCGCGCAGGTGCTGACCCTGGTCACCGGCGCCGCCGCGGGCAACGGCTTCCATGGCATCGGCGGCCGTTTCGTGCGGCAGGCGCTGCTGGGCTACGCGGCCTCGACGGGCGCCGGCGCGGTGCAGTTCCGCCGTCGCGACAACGGCACCGCCGTGGCAGTGGAACTGGACCTGGCCACGGTGCCGGCGGCACCGAACCTGCGCGAACTGATGGTCGCCGCACTCCAGCCCGCCGCCACGGCGGAGCAGCACACGGCGTTCGCGCAAGCCTGGCAGGGTCGCGTACAGCGCCTGCTGCTGGAGCATGCGGACGACCCGCAGGTGCTGCAGCTGACCCGACTGAACTGATCAGGCCTGCTCGCAGGCCGGTGCGCACGCCGGCACCACGGAAGGTGCCGGGCGGCGCCGCGCATTCGCCAGTACCACGCCGCCGATGGTCACCGCGCCGCCGACCAGGATCAGCACATTCGGCACCTCGTGCAGCCACAGCCAGCCAATCAGCAGCGCGATCGGCGGCGACAGGTAGATGAAGCTGCTGACCCGCGAGGCCGAGGCACGGTTCACCGCCATGTTCCAGGCCAGGTAGCCGATGAAGGTGGGCGCGATGCCCAGCCACAGCAGCGCGCCGATACGCGGCCACGACGCCGCCGCCAGCGCTTGCGGCAAATGCCAGCCGAACGGCAGCGCGCCGAGCGTGCCGGCGAAGAACGCGAACGCGGTGACGCCGAGCATGCTGCTGCGCGCGAACAACGCCTTTTGACCCACGAAAAAGATCGCCGAGACGGCCACGCAGACCAGCACCAGCAAGGCATGCGGATCCACCTCCACCCGCTGTCCGCTGGCCAGCACCACCAGCACGGTGCCGATCAGCGCCACCGCCAGACCGATCCAGGTGCGCAGCGTCAATCGCTCGCCGATCCAGAACGCCGACACCGCCGCGGTGGCGGCCGGCACCAGCGAGATCAGGATCGAGGCGGTGCCGCTGGCGATCCGCGTCTCGGCGTAGTTCAGGCACAGGTGATAGACGGTGAGGCCAAGCACGCCGAGCAGGGCCAGCTGCGGCCAGTCACGCCGTGCCGGCAACGGCACGCGCCTCACCAGCAGCAATGCGGCAAAGCACAGCGAGCCGATCAGCAGCCGCGCAAACGCCACCTCACCGGGCGTGAATGACGGCAACGCATAGGCGATCGCGGCATACGCCGACGACCAGGTGAGCAGGGCAATCGCGATGGCCAGCAGCGCACGGCCATCGAGACGATCAACGGTATCCATGGGGACGGATTCCTGTAACGGGGAAGTGCGCATCCTAGTCTTGCCGGTCGCACCGAGGAATAATGCACAAAACCGTTTTCACTGCGTTTAGCCAGCGATCGAATCAATCAGCGGGGGATCCTGCCTTGGAATCGAAAGTCATGGAAGCAAAGCCTGAACTGGACGGCAAGGACTGGCAGCTGCTGGAGGCGCTGCAGCAGGATGCACGCCTGGGCTACGCCGAGCTGGGCCGCAAGGTGCGCCTGTCCGCACCGGCGGTGGCCGAGCGGGTGAAGCGGCTGGAGGAAGCCGGGGTGATCAGCGGCTACCGCGCCACGGTCGACCCCAGGCGACTGGGCTACGGCATCAGCGCGATGATCCGCCTGCGCTGCGACGGCATCACCTGCGCGCGCATCGGTACGCTGGTGGAAGACATTCCCGAGGTGCTGGAATGCCGCCGCCTGGCTGGCGAGGATTCGGCCCTGCTGCACGTGGTGGCGATGTCGATCGGCCATCTCGAATCCGTGCTCGACCGCCTGCTGAAGACCGGCGCCAGCACCAGCACCACCACCCTGATCGTGCTGCAGACGCCGCACGAGAACCGCCCGCTGACCCGCGCGATGTGGAATGCGGCACGCGCGATGTCCGACGATTGAAGCCCTCCCGCTACCGAGCGATCCGATGACCGACCCGACCGACGACCAGCATCCGGCCACGCCCGGCGAAGCACCCTCCAACCCCGAACGCCGCCGCCTGCTCGGCGGCATCGCGCTGGCTGGTGCCGCACTCACCCTCGGCAGCTGCAAACCGTTCGGCGAACGCCCGCCGGCGACGCCCGCAACCACCGACACGGCTCTGGACGCGCTGCTGCGCCAGCACATCCGGCACGTGGTGGTGCTGTACGCCGAGAACCGCAGCTTCAACAACCTGTTCGCGGGTTTTCCCGGCCTTGCCCAGCCGCTGCAGGCGCTCGACACGCCCGCCTACCGCCAGCGCGACCGTGACGGCCACCTGCTGGAGTCGCTGCCGCCGGTCTGGGGTGGACTGGCACCGCACTCGCAACTGGTCGACGGCCGCCATTACCAGATCGACGAGTCGGCGATCAGCGGCCTGCCGAACCGCCCGTTCGTGCTTGCCACGCCCGACGGCGCGCCGCTGCCGCACGGCGTGATCACCCGCGACCTGGTGCACCGCTTCTACGAGAACCAGCTGCAGATCAACGGCGGCCGCAACGACGGCTTCGTCGCCTGGGGCAATACCGGCGCGATGACCATGGGCCACTACGCCGACGGCGCGGCGAACCTGCGGCTGTGGCAGCTGGCCCGCCAGTACACCCTGTGCGACAACTTCTTCATGGGCGCGTTCGGCGGCTCGTTCCTCAACCACCAGTACCTGGCCGCGGCGCAGCCGCCTTACTACCCGCACGCGGATCGCGGCCCGGCGAAATTCCAGATCGCCACGCTGGAAGGCGACGACCCCACCGGCATCCGTCCGAAGCTGGCCGAGGACTCGCCGGCCAGCGCGATGCAGGGCCGCCCCACGTTTGTCACCCACGACGCGCTCACCCCCGACTTCTGGGCGGTCAACACGATCGGCCCGGCCTACGCGCCGGGATTCAGCCGCGACAAGCACGACCCGCGCCTGGCCGATGCAGCCAGCCCGAACACGCTGCCCGCGCAGAGCCACGCCACCATCGGCGACGCCCTGTCCGCCGCCGGCGTCGACTGGGCCTGGTACGCCGGCGCCTGGCAGCTGGCGCTGGACGGCCAGGGCGACGGCAACCACCGCGCGTTCCCGGAAGTGCCGAACTTCCAGCCGCACCACCAGCCGTTTAACTACTTCCGCCAGTTCGCGCCCGGCACCGCGGCTCGTGCGCAGCACCTGCGCGACGCCGGCACGGGCAGCGAGCCGGCCACCAACCACTTCCTCGCCGCGGCCGCTGCCGGCACGCTGCCGCCGGTGACGTTCTACAAGCCGCAGGGCGACCTCAACATGCACGCCGGCTACGCCAGCGTGGACGCCGGCGACCATCACCTGGCGCAGGTGGTCGAGGCGCTGCAGGCCAGCCCGCTGTGGCCGAACATGCTGGTGTTGATCACCGTCGACGAGAACGGCGGCTGGTGGGATCACGTGGCGCCGCCGAAGGGCGACCGCTGGGGGCCGGGCTCACGCATCCCGGCGCTGGTGGTGTCGCCGTTCGCGAAGAAGGGCTTCGTCGACCACAGCGTCTACGACACCGGTTCGATCCTGCGCTTCATCACCCGCCGCTTCGGCCTGCCGAAACTGCCCGGCCTCGCCCTGCGCGAGCAGGCGATGATCGCCGCTGGCGGCCCACCACCGGGCGATCTCACCGCCGCTCTGCACTTCGACTGACGCAACAAACTCCCTCCTCTGCAAGCAGGGGGAGGAGAAAATCCACAAGAGATCCCCGCCATGCGCGAGATGTACCCCGAGATCGAGCCGTACCGTACCCACCGCCTCGCCGTGGATGCAATCCACACCCTGTACGTGGAAGAGTGCGGCAACCCCGCCGGCCTGCCCGTGGTGTTCCTGCATGGCGGCCCGGGCGCGGGGTTGTCGGCCTACCACCACCGCTTCTTCGACCCGGCGCGCTACCGCATCGTGCTGTTCGACCAGCGTGGCGCCGGCCAGTCCACCCCGTTCGCCGAACTCACCGACAACACCACCTGGCACCTGGTTGCCGACATCGAGACGATCCGCGAGCAGCTGGAGATCGAGCGCTGGGTGGTGTTCGGCGGCTCCTGGGGTTCGACCCTGGCGTTGGCCTACGCGCAGACGCACGCCGAGCGCGTGCTCGGCCTGGTGCTGCGCGGCATCTTCCTCGGTCGGCCGCAGGAACTGCGCTGGTTCAACGAGGTGGACGGTGGCGCGTCGCAGATCTTCCCCGAGCGCTGGGCGCGCTTCCTCGCCTTCATCCCCGAGGCCGAACGCGGCTCGATGCTGGACGCCTACTGGCGCCGCCTGACCAGCGACGACGAGGCGACCCGGCTCGCCGCGGCCAGGGCGTGGAGCGCGTGGGAAGGCGGCAGCACCACCTTGCTGCACCACCCCGACGCCGGCGGCGAGTTCGAGGATCCGCACAAGGCGGTCAGCCTGGCCGTGATGGAGGCGCACTACTTCCGCCACGCCATCTTCCTCGAAGCCGACCAGCTGCTGCGCGACATCGGGCGCATTCGCCACATCCACGCCATCATCGTGCACGGCCGCTACGACATCATCTGCCCGATGGCCAGCGCGTACGACCTCAGCCAGGCCTGGCCGGAAGCACACCTGCAGGTGGTGCTGGCCGGCCACAGCGCGGCCGACCCGGCGATCGTGGACAAGCTGGTGGCGGCAACCGATTTGATGGCCGACCGCTACTGCTGAGTTCCCCCACCTTCACCGGCGCCGAGGAAACTCCATGCGCGTACTGGTCACCGGCGCCTACGGTTTCATCGGCGCACACATCGTCGCGGCGCTGGTCGCAGCTGGCCACGACGTGGTCTGCGCGGTGCGCGGCGCGCGCATCGACACGCGCTTTCCCGGCCTCGCGGCGGTCGCCTGCGACATGGCCCGCGACCTGCGCAGCGATGACTGGCTGCCCCGCCTCGCCGGCATCGAGGCGGTGGTCAACTGCGCGGGCATCCTGCGTGAGCGCGGCGCCGACACTTTCGCCGCCGTGCACGAGCAGGCGCCGCTGGCGCTGTTCCACGCCTGCGTGCAGGCCGGCGTGCGGCGGGTGATCCAGATCTCCGCGCTGGGCCACGCCGACGACGGTGCCTTCATCGCCTCCAAGCATCGCGGCGATGCCGCGCTGGCGGCACTGCCACTGGACTGGCTGGTGCTGCGTCCGTCGCTGGTCTACAGCGCGCGCGGCTCCTACGGCGGCAGTTCGCTGCTGCGCGCGATGGCCGGGCTGCCCGGCCTGCTGCCGCTGCCAGGCCGCGGCGGGCAGCCGCTGCAGCCGATCGCCGCCGAAGACGTCGGCGCGGCCGTGGTCGCCGCGCTGGCCCGGCCGCAGGTCGCCGGCGACGTGCTCGAACTGGTCGGCCCCGACGTGCTGGGCTTGCGCGACTACCTGCGGGCCTGGCGCCGCTGGCTGGGCTTCGGGCGCGCGTACGCGCTGGCGGTGCCCACGCCGCTGGTGCGGCTGGCCTGCGCGCTGGGCGAACAGCTGGGTCGCGGCCCGCTCGGCAACACCATGGCGCGCTTGCTCGAGCGCGGCAATGTCGGCGCCGCGGGCGCCATCGATCGCCTGCACGAACGCCTCGGCCTGGCGCCGCGATCGCTGCAGTGCGCGCTCGCCGAGGCGCCCAGCCAGGTGCAGGATCGCTGGCACGCGCGGCTGTATTTCGGCCTGCCGCTGTTGCGCGTGTCGATCGCCGTGCTCTGGCTCGGTTCCGGTGTGGTCGGCTGGCTGACCCCGCCGGCCGAGGTGGCGGTCGCCGCGCCCGGCAGTTCGCTTTCAGCCGGCAGCCTGCTCGCCCTGGCGCGCGCCACCGCCAGCATCGACCTGCTGCTGGGCGCGCTGTGCCTGCTGCACTGGCGGCCGCGGTGGGTGCTTGGCGCGATGCTGGCGATGCTGCTCGGCTACACGCTCGGCATCGGCATCGCGTGGCCGGCGCACTGGCTGGATCCGTTCGGCGGCCTGCTGAAGAACCTGCCGCTGATCGCGGCACTGGCACTGCTGCTGGTGACGGAAGAACGCCGATGAACGACGCCTACGCGCTGCTGAAAACGCTGCACATCCTGTCGTCCACGCTGCTGTTCGGCACCGGCCTGGGCACCGCCTTCTTCTTCTGGTTCACCCACCGCAGCGGCCAGCTTGCGGCGATCGCGGTCGCCGCACGGCTGACCGTGCGTGCGGACTTCCTGTTCACCACGCCGGCGGTGATCGTGCAGCCGCTGTCCGGCTACCTGCTGATGCGACTGCTGGGCTTCGACTGGCACACGCCATGGCTGCAGGCTGCCATCGCGCTATACCTGCTGGCCGGCGCCTGCTGGCTGCCGGTGCTGTGGCTGCAGTGGCGCGCACACCGACTTGCCGACGCCGCGTTGCGCGATGGCACCGCGCTGCCGCCGGCCTACCATCGCTGCATGCGCGTCTGGTTCGCGCTGGGCTGGCCCGCCTTTCTTGCGCTGATCGCCACCTTCTGGCTGATGGTGGCCAAGCCGCCCCTGTAGGGTTGAACCCCGCCCGCGGCCAGCCTGGCAAAAGGCACGGCGGGCCGCTTGCGCGTGCGCGCATCAGGCCACCGGGGCCTGCTGCCCGGCGGCCACCCAGCGGCGGAAACCGGCGTCGTCTACCGGGCGGCTGATCAGGTAGCCCTGCAGGCCGTCGCAGCCCATCTGTTCCAGCGCCTGGCGCTGGAACGCGGTTTCCACACCCTCGGCCACCGCCATGATGCCCAGCCGGTGCGCCACGTCGACGATGAAACCCGCCAGTGGATTGCCGGCGTCGGCCTGCAGCTGGCTGACGAAGGCGCGGTCGATCTTGATGACGTCCAGCGGCAGGTGCTGCAGGTAGCTCAACGAGGAGTAGCCGACACCGAAGTCGTCGAGCGCCAGCCGGAAGCCCGCGTCCGCGAGCTGCTGCAGCGTCGCCTGGGCGCCGTCGAAATCCTGCAGCAAGGCGCTCTCGGTCAATTCCAGGGTAAGCCGCGCCGGCGCAACGCCGGCCGCATGCACCTGCGCGACGAGCCGGGCGGCGTAATGCGGGTG
Source organism: Rhodanobacter sp. B2A1Ga4 (assembly GCF_018101315.1). Lineage (NCBI taxonomy): Bacteria > Pseudomonadati > Pseudomonadota > Gammaproteobacteria > Lysobacterales > Rhodanobacteraceae > Rhodanobacter > Rhodanobacter sp. B2A1Ga4. The sequence goes on from NZ_JADBJR010000005.1 coordinate 10,947, forward strand.
GGCGAGTTGCCAGGCGCTCACGTTGACCGCCAGGGACTTGCCGAAGGCAACACCGTCGCGATCCCAGGCACGCAGGTGCGCGCAGGCCTCATCGACGACCCAGGCGCCGAGTGCGTGGATCAGCCCGGTTTCCTCGGCCAGCGGGATGAATTTGTCCGGCGCCACCTCGCCCAGTTGCGGGTGGCGCCAGCGCAGCAGCGCCTCGGCGCCAAGCAGCTCGCCTTCGGCGGTGATCTGCGGCTGGAAGTGCAGGGCAAACTGCGTGCCCATGCAGTCCTGCTCCAGCGCCGCGCGCAGGCCGCGCTCCAGGCTCAGGCGCCGGTCGGCCTCCTGCTGCATCGGCGGCAGGAACACCCGCACCGTGTTGCGGCCGGCCGCCTTGGCCCGGTACAGCGCGATGTCGGCGCGGCGCAGCAGCTCGGCCACGTCCTCCTCGCCAACGGGGTACACCGCCACGCCCACGCTGGCGCCAACCCCGAGCACACGCCGGCCATCCATCACCGGCTCGGACACCAGCGCGATCATGTCCTGCGCGATCCGTTCCGCACGTGCCTGCACGTCGGGCGGCTTGCGCTCGCGCAAGCCCAGCATCAACACGAACTCGTCCCCGCCCAGGCGCGCCAGCAGCGCGTCGGGCGGCGCGGCGGCGAGCAGGCGTTCGGCCATGGCCTGCAGCAGGCGATCGCCGACGTGATGGCCCAGTCGTTGATGGTCTTGAAGTTGTCCAGGTCGATCAGCAGCAAGGCGCCGCAGCCGCCACGGGCCAGCGCGTCGGCACGCGATTCGGCCAGCCGCTTCAGTGCGCTGGCGCGATTGGGCAGGCCGGTCAGGCTGTCGTGGTAGGCGAGGTGGCGCAGGCTGTGCTCGGCGGCGCGGCGCGTGCCTTCCTCGATCTCCAGCTGCCGCCGGGCGTGTTCCAGTTGCGCCGTGCGCTGGCGCATCTGCGCGGCCAGCGACAAGCTCATCAGCAGCACGAAGGGCAGGAAGGCGAAGGCGTCCAGGTACGGAACCCGGTAGCGGAGCAGGTCGACCACGATGTCGCCCCACAACAGGGCGACGAATTGCACGATCAGGCAACCGCCCAGCAACGCGGCGCGCAGCGTATCGCCGCCGCGGTACTGCGCCCATGCACGGCCGAGCGCCCACAGGAAAACCGCATAGCTGGCCACATGGAATGCCAGGCCCCAGATCGAACCGGTGCCGGTGACGCGATACAGCCGCTCGCCCCAGGGCAGCACGATGGGCTGGTCGATCTCCAGTCGCGAGAAGAACAAGGTGGTCGGCGCCACCGCGTTGACCCACAGGAAAACCGCCGTCAGCAGGCCCATCGCCAGCAGCATGCGCCAGTGGGTACCGGCGCCGACATAGGCGCGGATGAACACCACCATGGGAACGAAGCTCGCAATCGCCGCCGTGATCATCCAGCGCACCGCTTCGGTGGCCGCCGCCAGCGTGTCGGCGCGAAGCAGCAGTACGTTGCCCAGCGCCAGCGCGGCAATACACACACACAGCAGCGCGTAGGAAAGGTAGATGCCCTCGCCGCGCCGCCACAGGCCGATGACCACGAACTGCACGCCGGAGGCGAACGCGATGCCGGTGGTGGCGATCAAGGCTTCGATGAAATAGTCGATCACCGGTGGATCCGCGCCAATCAGCATGCATCCCCTCCCCTGCTTCGAGCTGCCGACGCGTCGCCATCGATCATGGCGACATCCGTACCGCAAGCTTGCACCTTTCGCCGCCAAGAAAAAAGTTTCGCCCGGAATCGCCGCCGGCGCGCACGGGCCTTCCGTCACGGGCCAGCCGCGCCGTGCGATGGCATACTCGTCGCCTCCCCGCACCCGGAGTCGCTGCATGCGCCTGCTTCCCGTCCTTGCCCTCGGCAGCCTCATGCTGCCGCTGGCCGCTTACGCCAACGATCCCAATTCCTACGCCCAGCCCGACCAGGTGCGCGTGACACATCTGGACCTCGACCTCACCATCGACTTCCCGCACCAGCAGCTCGACGGGCAGGCCACGCTGAAACTGGACTGGAAGAACGCCAAGGCGCAGTCGCTGGTGCTGGATACGCGCGACCTGAAGATCGCCCGCGTCGAGGCGCTGGCTGCCGACGGCAAGGCCACGCCACTGACCTACGCGCTGGCCCCGCGCGACAAGGTGCTGGGCAGCAAGTTGACCATTGCCGCGCCGAAGCATCCGGCGCAGGTGCGCATCGTCTACACCACCTCACCTGCGGCGTCCGGCCTGCAGTGGCTGACGCCGGCGCAAACCGCCGACAAGAAACTGCCCTTCATGTTCTCGCAGTCCGAATCCATCCACGCCCGCTCGTGGGTGCCGCTGCAGGATTCGCCGGCGATCCGCTTCACCTACGACGCCAACGTCAAGGCGCCGAAGGACGTGCGCGTGGTGATGAGCGCAATCAACGATGCCAGGCATCCGCTGGACGGCAAGTTCGCGTTCGACCAGCCGCACCCGATCCCGTCCTACCTGCTGGCGATCGCCGCCGGCGACCTCGCGGTGAAGGAGACCGGGCCGCGTTCGGCCGTCTACGCGGAACCGTCGGTGGTCGACAAGGCCGCACACGAGTTCGAGGACACCGAGAAACTGATCGCCGCCACCGAAAAACTGTACGGCCCGTATGCCTGGGGCCGCTACGACATCCTGGTGTTGCCGCCGTCGTTTCCGTTCGGCGGCATGGAAAACCCGAACATGACCTTCGCCACGCCGACCGTGCTGGTCGGCGACAAGAGCCTGGTCTCGCTGGTCTCGCACGAACTGGCGCATTCCTGGTCGGGCAACCTGGTGACCAGTGCCGCGTGGCGCGACATCTGGCTCAACGAGGGTTTCACCACCTACGTGCAGGGCCGCATCACCGAGGCGGTGTACGGCAAGGCGCTGGCCGACGAAGAGGCGCTGCTGTCCGCCCGCGCACTGCAGAAGAGCATCGGTGCGATGGCCGCCAACGCGCAGAAGCTGGCGCCCGATCCGCGCGGCGTCGGCGCCGACGATGCGCTGTCCGACGTGGCCTACGACAAGGGCTCGTGGTTCCTGCGCACGCTGGAGCAGCGCTTCGGCCGCGAACACTTCGACGCGTACCTGAAGGGCTACTTCCACCACTTCGCGTTCCAGAGCATCACCACCGAGCAGATGCTCGACTACCTGAAGCCGAACCTGATCGAGAAGTATCCCGGCAAGATGGGCTGGGACGAGGTGAAGGCCTGGGTCTACGGCGAAGGCATTCCGAAGGACGCGCCGCTGCCGGACTCGCCGCGCTTCAACGCGATCGACCGCGAGCGCAGCGACTTCCTCGCCGGCTCGCTGGCTGCCGACAAACTCGACGCCAAGGGCTGGAACACGCAGGAATGGATGTACTTCCTCGACCGCCTGCCCGACGCGCCGCCGCTGGCGAAAATGCAGCAACTGGACGCCGCCTGGCATCTCACCGGCACGCCGAACGCGGAGATCGGCATGCGCTGGTACAGCCACGCGATCGCCGCCGGCGACAAGGCGGTGTGGAACGCCGCCGCCGAGCACATGACCCGCATCGGCCGCATCTACCTGACCACGCCGTTGTACAAGGCGTTCGTGAAGACGCCGGAAGGCCTGGCCTTCGCCGAGCAGATCTACGCCAAGGCCAGGAGCGGCTACCACCCGCTGACCCAGCAGGTGGTCGAAGGCATTCTCGCCAAGGCGAAGAAGGCGAAGTAACCAAAGCTCCTCCCCCTGCGCAGCAGGGGGAGGTTGGGAGGGGGTAGCTTTTGATCTTCGATCAAGATCAAGAGCACCCCACCCCAGCCCTCCCCTGCAAAGCAGGGGAGGGAGTGACATCCGCAAACCTCACCAAGAAAACCCTCATGCCACCATCGACGAACAGCACCACCCCGCTCTGGAAACGCATGCTGCTGCGTCGGTTGAAATTCCTGGCGTGGCTGGTGGCACTGCTGGCGATCGTGCTGGGTGGCAGCTACCTGTTTGCGCCGCAGTGGCTGCTGCAGGCGAACGTCACGCGCGAGGCGATGGCAGCGCACCTGGAGAAACATTCGGTGCAGGCCGGCGACACACACTGGGTCTACTACGAAGGCGGCCAGGGACCGACCATCGTGCTGCTGCACGGTTTCGACGCCGACAAGAGCGTGTGGCTGGAGACGGCGAAGCTGCTGACGCCGCATTTCCACCTGATCATCCCCGACCTGCCCGGCTGGGGCGATTCCTCGCGGGTGCCCGGCGCCAGCTACAACATCGACGCCCAGGCCGGGCGCCTCGACGCGTTCGTGCAGACCCTGCGCCTGCAGCACTTCCTGCTGGTCGGCCACTCGATGGGCGGTGCGATCGCCGGCGTGTACGCCAGCGAACACCCCGAGCACGTGGCCGCTCTGGCGCTGGTCGACGCATTCGGCCTGAAGGGCAAGGAGAACACGTTCGACCGCGAGGCGCTGGCCGGCAGGAACCCGTTCGTGTACGACGACCGTGCCGGCTTCGAGCGGGCCAGCTTGCTGGCGTTCGAGAAGCCGCTGGACCTGCCCGGCCGCTTCGTCGACGTGTTCATCCAGCGCAACCAGCGCGACCGCGCCTTCATCGAGCGCAGCTTCGACGAATTGCGCGAGCCCGGACAATACCTTTCGGTGCAGAACCGGCTCGGCCAGCTGACCATGCCGGTGCTCGGCCTGTGGTGCCACGATGACAAGATCGTGGACATCTCCGCACTGGACAGCCTGCGCAACGGCCTCACCGCCGCCAGCGCGATCAGCACCAGCACCATCAACGGCTGCAACCACATGCCGATGCTGGAAAAGCCCGAACAGACCGCGCAGATCCTCACCGGCTTCGCGCTGTCGCACTGAGCCACGGCGCGAGCATCGCCGGTTGCTGAACGGATCCGCTCCTCCCTGGCCCATTATTGTGAATTGCGTGTGACACCGTGGGAGAATGCCGTGATGACGCCGCAGTCTGGCGTACCCATGCGCAGGAAGGCAGGACGGTGCAGCAAGTGATGAAGCGAAGTCCCTGGCGCATCTTCGTCGATGCGGTGATGCGGATGTCCGCCACCCGCACCAATTACTGGGCCGAGCTCGGCGTGGACATCGTGCTGTGCCTGTTGTTGCTGGTACTCGGCTGGCGCCGGCATGCAGGCGGCCCGCTGACGGCCCTGCTGGCGCTCGGCCTGGGCTTGTTCGCCTTCAGTTTCATCGAGTACTTCTTCCACCGCTGGATGTTCCACACGCGCATCCCGCTGTTCGCGCAGGGCCACGACCTGCATCACGCGCGGCCGCTGGGCTACGACTCGCTGCCGTTCTTCCTGCCGCCGGCGGTGCTGCTGGCGCTGGCTGGCGTATTCGTGCTGCTCATGCCGACCGGCTTCGCCCTGCTGCTGGCCAGCGCGATCACCTTCGGCTACATCGTCTACGGCCTGAGCCACTTCATCATCCACCACGTGCGCTTCAAGCAGCCGTTGCTACGCCGCTGGGCCGGCGCCCATCACGTGCACCACTATCACCCCGAGAGCAACTTCGGGGTCACTTCGCCGCTGTGGGATGTACTGCTGGGCACGAAGTACGTGCGCCAGCCGCGGAACCGCTGAGCCGGCCGCACGCGGGCGTCAGTCGGCCACGTCGTCGACCAGCCGGTCGAGTTCCGCCTTGAGGATCGCGCCGTGCTGGCGCAGCCAGTCACGCTGTTCACGCCAGTCCGGAAACAGGTTCTCGACCTGCGCCCAGAACCGTGGTGAATGGTTGCGCACCTTGAGATGGCACAGCTCGTGCGCCAGCACGTAGCGCAGCGCCGCCGGCGGCGCCAGCGCCAGCGCGAGGTCCAGGTTGATGCGGTCGCGGGTGTCCAGGCTGCCCCACAGGCTTTTCATCGGACGGATGCGCAGCGAGGTCGGCGCCAGCCCCAGCTGCGGCACGTAGCCGGCCAGCCAGCGCGAGACGTCGCGGCGGATCAGCGTTTCCAGGTGCGAGGCGAGCAGGCCGCGGGCGATCGGCAGCGCACGCGTGTGCGGACGCGGGATCACCAGGGTGAGGCCGGCCGCGTGCGGCTCGATCTTCGGGTAGGTGCCCTCGGCCCAGTCCAGCTCGGCCGTCTCGCCACGCAGCGGGAAACTGCACGGATAGCCCACGCGCAGCGGCGGCAGCGGCTCCACGATCAGGTTCAGTTCGTCGAGCTTCTGCTCCAGCCACTCGGCATGAACGCGCAGGAACGCACTGACCTGGGCCGGGTGGGTGCCGAGAGGGTAGGTCACTCGCGCGCCCTGCGGCGTCACCGTGAGGCGCAGCCGGCGTGCGCGCGGATGGGCGGCCTTCAGCACCCGGATGATGCTGCCGCTCACCGTGGCCAGTTCCAGCCAATCGCCTTCCAGATGCTGCGCCATGATCCTGCCTGCTACTCGCCTGGCCCGTTCTGATCAAAGATGGGGATCCGCCGCCCGCAAGCGGCCGGACACCCAGTATGGCGCGCCGGACGTCGCGGCGGTATGGATTTTTCGTTCAGCTATCGGCCGGGCGCGGCAGGCCGAACCACTCCTCCAGCTTGCCCAGCAACCGCTCCAGTTCCAGCGTCAGCAGGGCGAAACCGGCGTCCAGCTCGGCGTGGGCGTCCTGCTGGCTGTCGCCCAGCTCGTCCATCACCACGTCCAGGAATTTCAGCTTGCGCACGATCAGGTCCTCGCCCAGCACGAAACTGATCCGCTCATCGAAGGTGAGACCGAGCATGAACACCTGCTTGCCATTGCGCAGGTGTTCCTTGACCTCCTCGGCGTCCAGGTCCTGCCGGCGACAGCGGGCGATCGCGCCGGTGGCGGTGGCCGGGTCGCGCAGCTCGCATTCGTCGCCCAGGGCCAGGCCGGCCGGCAGGTTGCCGCTGGACAGCCAGTCGGTCATCAGCACGCGCGGGCCTTCCTCCGGCGCCAGCGGCACCGCCGGGAAGCTGCCCAGCGCCTCGCGGACCTGGCTCAGCGCGTTCTCGGCCGACTTGCGGCTGGAGGTGTCCAGCACCAGCCAGCCGTTTTTCCTGTCGACGTAGGCCGACATCCGGGAATTGCGCACGAAGGCGCGCGGCAGCAGTTCGGTCAGCAAATCCTCCTTGATCCGCTTGCGCTCGCGACCGCCGACCTTGCGGCCTTCTTCCTCGGCGATCTTCTGCACCTTGCGCTGCAGCTCGTCGTTGATCACCGCCGCCGGCAGCAGCTTGTCTTCGCCGCCCACGGTCAGCAGCGTGCAGTGCTTCACCGTGTGCGTGAGCGGCTCGCCTTCGCCGCGCCCGACCGGCGGCACGAAGCCCTTGGTGAACATTTCCAGCGGCCCGCACGGGCGCAGCCGGTGCTCGGCCAGCGCCTCGTCGAGGCGGTCAAGATCGGTGGCGACGGCGGGGGAAAAACGGAACAGCGTGAGGTTGCGAAAGAACATTCAGGATCCGGATGATGGTTGCCCGCAGGCAGGCATTTGTCTGCCCGTTCCCGGTGCGGGCCGGGAACGGGGTGATTCGGCAAGGGGGAAAGTTCAGCGACTGACCGCTGCCACGGCGGCGGCGACGGTGTCCAGGTTGGCCCGGTTCAGTGCCGCCACGCAGATGCGCCCGCTGTCGAGCGCGTAGATCGCATGCTCGTCGCGCAGCCGGTGCACCTGCGCCTTGCTCAGGCCGGAGTAGGAGAACATGCCGGCCTGGCGGTTGATGAAGCCGAAATTCGCGGCACCCAGCGCGGCCAGCTTGTCGACGAAACCGGCGCGCATCGCATGGATGCGCTCGCGCATGCCGCCCAGTTCCTGCTCCCAGCGTGCATGCAGCTCCGTGCTGCCGAGCACGCCGGCGACCAGCGCAGCGCCGTGCGTGGACGGGCTGGAGTAGTTCGCGCGGATGGTCTGCTTGATCTTCGACAGCAGCCGCGCCGCCTCGTCGCGGTCGGCACCGACCATCGACAGCGCGCCGACCCGCTCGCCGTACAGCGAGAACGACTTCGAGTACGAGTTGGCCACCACGAACGCCTCGATTCCCGACGATGCCAGCAGGCGCACGCCGGCGGCATCGGCGTCGGCGCCCTGGGCGAAGCCCTGGTAGGCCATGTCGATGAACGGCAGCAGCCGGCGCTCCTTCAGCAGGTCGACCAGCTGCTGCCACTGCGCCGCATCCAGGTCGACTCCGGTCGGGTTGTGGCAGCACGCATGCAGCAGCACCACGGTACCGGGCTCCAGCCGGCCCAGGTCTTCCAGCATGCCGGCGAAGTCCAGGCCATGGTTGGCCGGGTCGTAGTAGCGGTACTCCAGCAGGGCGAAGCCGGCGGTGCGGAACACGGCGTGGTGGTTGCCCCAGCTGGGGTTGCTGATGGCGATCTTCGCACCCGCTCCGGCCACCTGTTTCAGCAGGTCCGCCGCCACCCGCAGCGCGCCGCTGCCGCCGACGGTCTGCACGGTGGCGACGCGGCCGGCCGCCAGCAGCGGCGAGTCGGTGCCGAACACCAGCTGCTGGGTGAGCCGGTTGTACGCGGGCAGGCCGTCGATCGGCAGGTAACCGCGCGGCTTTGCCGCCGCGACCAGCGCCTGCTCCACCTCGCGCACGCTCGGCAGCAGCGGGATGCGGCCCTGCTCGTCGATGTAGATGCCCACGCCCAGGTTGATCTTGCCGGGGCGCGGATCGGCCAGGTAGGTTTCGGTAAGGCCTAGGATCGGATCGCCCGGGGCCATTTCAACGGAAGCAAAGAAGGACACGGCGGTTACTCGGTTCGGGTAGTGGGAGGGTGGAAGGTTCAAGCCTGCGCGGGCGCGGTCTCATCCGCTGCGTCGCCGGGCCAGGCAGGCGCCGCGGCAGCTGGCGCGCCGAAGCTGAAATCGAACAACTGGCGATCGGCCAGATGCGAGGGTGACACATGGCCCAGCGCGCGGAAAATGTTCTCGCTGCGCCCGGGCTGCTGCTGTTCCCAGGCGGCCAGCATGCGCTGCACCGCCTGGCGCTGCAGGTTGTCCTGCGAACCGCACAGGTTGCACGGGATGATCGGGAACTGCCGCTGCGCCGCGTATTCGGCGATGTCGCTCTCGCGGCAATATGCCAGCGGGCGGATCACCACGTGGCGGCCATCGTCCGAGCGCAGCTTCGGCGGCATCGCCTTCAGCTGCGCCTGGTAGAACAGGTTGAGGAAGAAGGTGGCAAGGATGTCGTCGCGATGATGACCGAGCGCGATCTTGGTGATGCCGTTCGCCGCCGCCCAGGTGTACAGCGCGCCGCGGCGCAGCCGCGAACACAGGCTGCACAGGGTCTTGCCCGCGGGGATCACCCGCGTCACCGTGCTGTAGGTGTCCTGCTCGATGATGTGGAACGGCACGCCGCGCGCGCCGAGGTAATCCGGCAATACATGCTCGGGAAAATCCGGCTGCTTCTGGTCCAGGTTCACCGCGATCAGCTCGAAGCGCACCGGCGCCTTCGCCTGCAGTTGCAGCAGCAGGTCCAGCAAGGTGTGGGAATCCTTGCCGCCGGACAGGCACACCATCACCTTGTCGCCGTCCTCGATCATGCCGAAATCGCCGATTGCCTGGCCTACCTGGCGACGCAGGCGTCGGGCCAGCTTGCCGGCCTCGGCGGCAACGGATGGACGGAGAATGTCGAGCTGGGCGGACATGACGGCAATCGGACGGCGAAGACTTCCCATTGTAACGCCCAGGCAACCGGCTACTGCAGCGGAAAACGGCGCTAAACTAGAAGGACCGCCCCCCGGCCACCGTCACTGCCATGCAGGTTCAGGATCACGCAGAAATCGTCCACCTGCTCGCCGAGTTGCGGATGGAACACCGCGACCTCGACGCAGCGATCGACCAGTTGGCCTCGGCGATCGGCCGCGACGAACTGCAGCTGACCCGGCTGAAGAAGCGCAAGCTGCTGCTGAAGGACAACATCGCCCGGCTCGAGAGCAAGCTGATCCCCGACCTCGACGCCTGAACACCGCATCGGACCACCCATGATCCCGTTCACCCCGATCCGCCTGCAGGACGATTACGTCGTGCTGGAACCGTTGAGCCTGGACCACGTGTCGGCACTGGAAGCCGCCGCTGCCGACGGCGAGCTGTGGAACCTCGCGGTCACCAGCGTGCCGCCGCCGGGACAGGCACGCGGCTACGTCGAGAAAGCGCTGCAGGGCCAGGCCGAAGGACACATGCTGCCGTTCGCCGTGCGCGAGGCCGGCAGCGGCGAGATCGTCGGCAGCACCCGCTATTACGAGATCGACGCCGCGCTGCCGCGCCTGGCCATCGGCTACACCTGGTACGCGAAGCGCTGGCAGAAAAGCCACCTCAACACCGCCTGCAAGCGCCTGCTGCTGGAACACGCGTTCGAGACGCTGGGCTGCGTGGCGGTGGCCTTCCACACTGACGAACTGAACGAGGATTCGCAGCGCGCGATCGAGCGCCTCGGCGCGCAGCGCGAAGGCGTGTTGCGCGCCCACAAGCGCCGCGCCGACGGCAGCCTGCGCAACACGGTCTGCTTCAGCATCCTCGCCGACGAATGGCCGAATGTGGCGAACTGGCTGGGCATGCGGCTGGATCGCCTCGCCGTGCGGTAGGGCGGTACCGCTCGCCGCTGTCGCCACGGCCTCCCGAAAAACAGCGGGCCGTAACCGCCCTACAGCAGACGATTGACCAGCCGGTCCAGCCGAACGCGGTTCAAGCGGCGCAGCAGCTTGCGCACCTCGGCCGGGTAGCGCCGCGGGCTTTCCAGCGCACGGTAATCCGCCAGCCGCGTGGCATGCCGGCGCAAGGCCGCCCACTCCGCCTCGTGCTTCGCCCGCAGCAGGTGCGCGGGATCGCGCAGGACCAGGCCGTTCTCCAGATCCAGCGACCACGCACGCGGGTTGAGGTTGTTGCCAGTCAGCACGGCCACGTCGTCGTCGATGAACAGGCCTTTCAGGTGGTAGCTGTTGTCGCCGTCGCGCCACAGGTGCAGGTTGAGCTGGCCGCTGTCGACCTGCCGGCGATGCGCCCGCACGAAGCGGCGCAGGTTGTTCTCGTACAGGTAGCGCAGCAGGCCGATGGTCTTGAACGGCTGCCCCGGCGGTATGTAGAAATCGTTCGCGCTCTTGTCGCCGACCATGATGTCGATGCGGCAGCCGCGCCGCAGCAGCTGGCCCAGCAGCACCCGCACCTGCCGCGGCAAATTGAAGTACGGGGTCAACACGATCAGGCGCTCGCGCGTGCCACGCAGCAGGTCCAGCAGCACCTCGTTCAGTGTGTTGTCGCTGCGGCCAAAGCCCAGCAGCGGCGTCACCGCGACCTCGCCACTGGCCAGCGTCGCCTGCGGCACTTCGTAGCTCAGGCGCTGCAGCTCCTGGCGGAATTCGCGGATTGCCGGCTGCAGCGATTTCGTGGACGGCACCTCGGCCACGTTCAGCCGCTGCACCGCATCGCTGCCGATGAAGTGCTGCTTGACGAACCCGGCCATCGCATCGGCCAACCCGCCATGTTGCAGCAGGTGGTAGCGGTCGAGCCGGTAGCGCCCGTGGCGCACCAGGTAGACGTCGTTGAGGCTGGCGCCGCTGTACAGCACGGCGTCGTCGATCACGAAGCCCTTCAGGTGCAGCACGCCGAACAGCTCGCGGTTCTGCACCGGCACGCCGTAGATGTCGACGCCCGGGCCGAGCCGCGCGGTGTACTCGCGGTACATGCCCGCATTGCCTTCGCTCTTCTGCTTGCCGATCAGGCCGCGTTGCGCGCGATGCCAGTCGACGAACACCGACACCTGCAACGCCGGCTGCCGCGCCTTAGCCGCATACAGCGCGTCGAGCACCTCGCGGCCGCCGTCGTCGTCCTGCAGGTACAGCGTCACGATCACGATGCGCCGGCTGGCCTGTGCGATCAGGCGCAGCAACTCCTGCCGGAACGCGGCCGGATCGGGCAGCACGCTGATCGCGTCGGCCGGCACCGCGAAGAACGGCAGTTCGGCGCCTGCGCGCGGCCTGCGCCGGAACGGCAACATGCGGCGCGCGAGACGGCCGGGTGCGGTGATCAACTTGTTCATGGCGACATCGGCAGACAACAGCGCGCATCATCGCAAACCGTGCGCGGTACGCCTACCGCCGCTGCTTATCGGCGGCGCGCGGGTGCACCTCGATGGTGGCGGTCATGCCGGCGGCGATCAGGGTGTCGTCCGGCAGGTGGCGGGTGTCGATCGCGATACGTACCGGCACGCGCTGGGCCAGCCGCACCCAGTTGAAGGTGGGGTTGACGTCGGCCAGCAGGTCGTTGCCGGTGGGGTTGTCGCGGTCGGTGATGCCGCGTGCGATGCCGGTGATGGTGCCCTTCAGCTTCACGCCACCGGCCATCAGGCGGATGTCGACCGGGTCACCCACGTGCAGCTGCGGCAGCTTGGTTTCCTCGAAGTAGCCGTACAGGTAGTAGCTGTGGCTGTCGATCAGGGCGAGCCGCGGCGTGCCGGTAGCCGCGTAATCGCCGACACGGATGTCGAGGTTGGTGACGTAGCCATCCACCGGTGCGCGTACCGCGGTGCGCTGCAGATCGAGTTTCGCCTGATCCAGCGACACCTGCGCCTGCTCCACGGCAGCCTGCGCCTGTTCGCGCACTGCCGAGGCCTGCTCGCCGCCCGCCCGGGCCTGCGCCCAGGTGGCGCGGGCGGAATTCGCCGTGGCCGCCGCGTCACTGCGCACTTCCCTGGCGACGACGTCACCGAGTTGCTGGCGACGCGTGGCTTCCTCCTGGCGCATGTCGTACTCGGCCTTGCGTGCGGCGGCACTGGCCAGCGCCGCGCCGATGTTGGCGCCGGCGGCGCGCGCACTCGCCTCGGCGGCATCCAGGTTGGCCTGTGCCTGGTCGACCGCATAGCGGAAGCGCGCGGTATCAATGATGAACAGCAGGTCGCCCTTGTGCACCAGCTGGTTGTCGGCCACGGCCACGCTCGTGACCAGGCCGGAGACATCCGGCGCGACCCGCACCACGTCCGCACGCACGCGGCCGTCGCGGGTCCACGGCGAGTACAGGTAGTGCGTCCACAGGGCATGGCCGAGCAGCGCTGCGACGACGACGACAACGCTGGTGAGGGCAAGACGCAGCAGCAGGGGTTTGTTGTTCATAAGATGGACTCAGTGGATCAGCAGCAGCCCGGCGGCGCCGAACAGGCAGACAAACAGCGCCAGCCGCACCAGCGACGGATGCAGCACGTAGCGATACAGGCCGAGCCGGCCGATCGCCGTGTCGAGCAGCCACATCAGCGGCAGGCAGCCGAGGAAGATGACCACCAGGCCGGGGACCAGGGCTCCGCCGATCGAGATTTCATGAGGCATGGACAGGCTCCTCCGCCGCCGGCATGTACGGCGCCAGCGCCGACTCATCGTCGCGCAGCACGCTGCGCAGTCGATGCAGGTGCAGCAGCACGCGGCGGCTGCCGGCCTGCGCGGCGAACGGGCCGCCGGCGATCCCGGCGAGCGCCTCGGTGACCGCCAGCTCCGCGCGCTGCCAGTTCGCCGCGTCCGGCATGTCGAACAATTGCGCCACGGCCAGCACGGCCTGTTGCACGTGCTGTTCCACGGCACCTGGCAGCTGGCTGCCGGCCATGTCCTGGCGCAGCTCGATCAGGCCGCGGCCGCACTCGTGCACGGTCAGCGCCCACGCCAGCAGGTCGCGCGATTCGCGGCTGTCCGGCCGGGTATGCGTCACCACCTGCAGGAACAGGTCGCGATTGACGCTCTCGAACGCATGCAAAAGCCCCGTCAGCGGCGCACTGGCGGCCAGCACCACCTGCCGGCGCAGCTGGCGCATCTGGCGCTCGCGCTGCCAGCCGGTACCGGTGACCGCAGGGAGCACCATGAAAGCCACCGCACACAGCGCGAACCCGGCCAGTTGTGCCATCGCCTCGTTGATGAACGAGGCCGGGTCGTAATTCATCCGGTTGGTCAGCAACATGCTGGCGACGAAACCGATGCCATAGCCCACGCCCATGGTGGAGATGGCCGTTTGCGCCTGCACGTAGAAGCCAAGGATCAGGAACGGCAGCGTGGCCGCGACGAACATGACATAGCCATCGCTGCTCGGCAGCAGGCCGAAGGTGACGAGGAAAGCCATCGCCATGCCCGTGCCCTGGGCGAACAACGTACGGAAGGCCACCGTCACCGGGTTCGGCGCCATCGCCAGCAGGCCGGCAAAGATGGTGGCGATCAGCATCGCGCTGGCACCGTGCGGCCAGTCGCTGGCCAGCCAGAATGCGCTCAGCGTGATCATCGTCAGGAAGGTGCGCAGTACCGCCAGGCCGGCGCCGGCGTAATCGTTGCCGCGGCGGAACTGCACCCGTTCGACATTGCCGCGCAGGCGCTTCGCGCGCAGCGAGTTTTCCACCAGGGTGAAGTCGTGCAGCTCGTCGGCGAAACGCCGCAGCAGGATTGCGCCGGTGTCGAAATCGATCCGCGCCGGCTCCGGCAACGCGGCGCGCAACTGCTGCGCCAGCACTGGCAGGCTCTGCTCGCAGGCATGCAGCCGCGGCGCCAGCACGGCCGGGTCGTGCTGCTGCGCCGATGGCGGCGACAGCGCTGCGCCGATCGGCTGGTACAGCGCGATCAGTGCAGCGGCGGCATCGCCGCGGCCGCTGCGCTGCAGCCGGTTGATCAGGTGGTGCACCGACTGGAAGGTGGTGGTGGCCGACATGTAGAACTGGTTGATCAGGCGCATGCGACTGCTGCGTGCGCGCGCCTCGGGATCCTCGAAGATCACCGCGGCGCGCAGGTTTTCCAGCTGCACTGCGCCGCGCACGAAGCGCAGGTAGGCCTGCTCCATCTCGGCACGGGCGATCGCGCCGCCGGTGCTGTTGCGGGCAAAGTCGAGAAAGTGGCTGAACTGCTCGCGCGCACTGCGCCGCAGCACCTCGCGCAGGCGGCCCGGCAGGACCAGGTCGCTGACCGCGCCGGCCACGATCACGCCCAGCAGCACCTCGCTCACCCGCATCACCGCCGAATCGAACACGTCGAGCGGGTTGGCGACCGCCGGCATGGTCACGATCGCCGCGCTGTAGCCGGCCAGCACGAAACCGTAGGACATGAAGTTGCGGTACAGCGTGGCGCCGCCGGCGCACAGCGCCACCCACAGCGACAGCGACAGCAGGAACAGCACGCGCTGTTGCGGGAACAGCGCCAGCAGCAGCACGCCGAACACGCTGCCGGCCAGCGTGCCGATCGCGCGGTAGAAGCTCTTGGCCAGCACCATGCCGCTCTGCGGATGCATCAGCAGCACCACCGTGATCATGGTGGTCGAGGGCTTCTCCAGTTGCAGCCACATCGCCAGCCAGGTGGCCGCGTACAGTGCCAGCGCGGCCTTGAGCACGAAGATCCACGCATGGCCCTCGCCAGCGAGAACGTCGGCCAGCCACGGCCAGCGCGACAGCCGCGGCATGGATTCGATGGCGGAGGCGGACATGTTTCAGCCCTGTCCGAGATGGTCCAGGAATTTCTTCAGCAGCTTTTCCAGCTGAACCGACTCGCGCGGCGACAGGCCCGCACCCTGCCGCTCCAGCAGGGCGCAGATCCCGGGCAGGAAACTCTCGACCAGCGCCACGCCTGCCCGGGTCAGGGTGAAGGTGACCTTGCGCCGGTCCTCGCTGCTGCCGTCGCGCGCGATCAGCCCCTTGTCGCACAGCTCATTGCCCAGCCGCGTGATGTTTGCGGATTTTTCGCCCGCCGCCTCGGCCAGCTGCGAGGGATGCAACGCGTACCCCTCGGTGCCGTACAGCATCATCAGCAGGTTGTATTCCGGGTGATTGATGCCCCACGGCTTGAGCAGGGCATTGGCGTCGTCGTGCAGCTGCTTGTAGATGTGCTTGACCAGCCGCACCAGCACCGCCGGTTCGCGCGGAAACGCCGGATACCGCCGGCGGGTGACCGCCAGCCGCTGCTCGGTGGGAACGAAGCTGTTCACGGCGATATCCAATTACCTGTCATGTATTTTATACATATATGTAATATCAATATGTGCATATTATGCCGAGTCCCGCCGCCAGGCAAGCACCCGCCATGCAGGCATGAAAAAAGGCGCCCGCGGGCGCCTTTCGATGATCGGACGAGAACTGCTCAGCCGCCGTGAACGGGGAACGTCTGCGTTTGTCCCGGAGTCGAGCCGGATCGGGTCGGCGCACTGGTCGGCGTGGGCCGGCTGGCGCCGCACTGATAGGCGCCCCACGGCTGCGAGCCGTCGGTCGGCTCGGCCAGCGGCTTGATGGTGTCGGCGTGCATCTTGGCGGCTTCGTTGCGGGCCAGCACTTCGAGTTCGTCGCGCACCTTGATGTCGTTGCGGTCGACCGGGCCGACGCGGTCCATCACCGAGACGGTGACCTTGCCCAGCTCGTGGCAGGAGGAGACGTCGCCGCTCCAGGCCGTGCGCACGTTCTTGGCGGCATCGTCGAGCGTGATGCCCCAGCTGCAGGCGCCGAGCAGGAGGACGGGGACGAGCAACAGCAGGGTCTTGCGCATGGGTGGCTCCGCGACGGTGGCTTGGACATGAAAGAGGCCGGGCATGGCCGGCCCGGCCTCCATCCTAGCGCGGGGACGGCGGCGCGTCCCCCAACCGATCCACAACGCGTGGTGCCGGCGCATGCCGGCACCGCACCTGGGCTCACTTCACCGGCTTGCCGTCGGCGTCGAGCACCTGCACCTCGCCCAGCTTCAGCGCGCGGATCGGCGCCTCGATCTTCTTGAGGTCGCCGACGATCACCCAAGTGAGCTGGTCCGGGTGGATGATCTCCTTCGCCGCCGCTTCCACCGAGGCATCGGTCTGTGCCTCGATGCGCGACTTCAGGGTCTGCACGTAATCATCCGGCCGGTGGTATAACGCAATGCCCTGCAGCGCGCCCATCACCGCCGCGGTGGTCTGGTAGCTGCCCGGCATGCTGCGCACGTCGCCGACCTTGATCTTGCCGATCTCCTGCGCGGTCAGCGGCTGCCCGCCGATCACGCCCTTCGCCTCCTTCAGCATCTCGGCCACCGACGGTGCGGTCTTGTCGGTCTGCACCGGCGCGTACAGCATGAACGGGCGCTGGCCTACCGCGTTCTGCAGGAAGCTGAAGGCGCCGTAGGCCCAGTGCTTGTCCTCGCGCAGGTTCATGTTGAGGCGCGAGGTGAAGGTGCCGCCGAAGGCACCGTTCATGGTCTGGATCTCCAGGTTGTTCGGCGCCTCGGTCGACGGCGCCAGGCTGCCGGCGAGGATCAGGCTCTGCTGCGCGCCGGGGCGGTCGACCAGGTACACGCGCACCTGCGATGGTGGCGCCACCTTGCCGATGTTCTTCGCCGGCACCTTGCTGGCTGGCGCTTTCCAGTTGCCGAACGCGGCATTCAACTGCGGGATGATCTTGTCCAGCGTGGTGTCGCCGGCGACCAGGATCTGCATGTTGTCCGGGCGGATGAAATCGCCCACGAACGCGCGCATGTCGGCGGCGCTCAGCGACTTGATCGAGGCCTCGGTGCCGGTGCCGGTGAACGGGATCGCGTAGGCGTGGCCCTTGCCGTACAGCAGCGGCGGCAGGGTGCGCAGCGCGATGCCGATCGGCTGGCTCTTCTCCTGGGCGATGCCGGCCAGCCACTGGCCGCGCAGGCGGCTGATATCGGTCTCGCGGAACGCCGGGTTGCGCACGATGTCGGCGAACAGGTCGAGCGACGGCTTCAGCTGGTCGTCCAGCGCGTTCAGCGTGGCGTTGCAGTAATCCAGTCCGCAACCGCTGGCGATGATCGCGCCCAGACGTTGCTTGCGCTTGGCGATCTCGACCGAGTCGAGTTCCTTGCTGCCCTCGTCCAGCATCGCCATGGTGAAGCTGGAGGTGCCCAGCTTGCGGCCCTGGTCGGCGGCGTAGCCGGCGTCGAACAGCAGTTGCAGCTGCACCGCCGGCACCGTGTGGCGCTCGGCCAGGATCACCTCGATGCCGTTGTCCAGCTTGCCGCGCTGCAGGGCGGGGAAGCTGAGGTCGGGGAACGTGCCGACCGCGGGCACGCCCTTGCTGCGGTCGACATCGCTCTTGACGGTACGGTAGTCGCCCTTCGCCGACAGCACCGGCGCCGGCGCACCGCTGGCCGCGGCGCGGCCGGCCACGGTGGCCATGTCGGTGTCCTCGACCTTGCCCGGCAGCACGGTCAGCGTGTAGTCGCCCTTGGCGACCCACCGCTTCGCCACCGCGGCGACGTCGGCCGGCGTGGCCGCCATGAGTTCCTTGAAGTCCTTCAGGTAGGCGCCCGGATCGTTGCGGTACAGCTGGCCCTGGGCCAGGATCGAGGCCTGCGTGTTGACCTTCTCCAGCCCGCGCACGAACGAGGCGCGGGTTTCCGTCTTGACCCGCGCCAGCTCGTCGGCGGTCGGGCCGTCCTTCAGGAATTTCCGCCACTCGTCGGCGATCGCCGCCTCGACCCTGGCCGGGTCAGCGCCCTTCTTCACGTCCACCTGCAGGTTGAACAGGCTGGCCAGCACGTGCTGCTCGACGTCGACCGAAACGCTGTCGGCCAGCTTGTCCTGGTAGACCAGCCGCTGGTACAACCGCGAGGTCTTGCTGCCACCCAGCACCGCGGCAGCCAGCTCCAGCAGGTTCTCGTCGCGGCTGCCGCGGCCGGGCACGTTCCACTCGCGGTAGATGCGCACCTGCGCCACGTTGTCGGTCATCGTGCCGCGCGTGGACTGCGTGCGCGGCGCCACCCACGGCTGCGGCCGCGGCACCTGCGGGCCGGCGGCGATGTCGCCGAAGTACTTCAGCATCTTCTCCTTCGCCAGCGCCGGCGTGATGTCGCCGGAGAGCACCACCACCGTGTTGGCGGCGCCGTAGTAATCCTTGAACCACTGCTTCACGTCGCCCAGCGAGGCGGCGTTCAAGTCCGCCATCGAGCCGATGGTGTCGTGGTGGTAGGGGTGGTTGGCCGGGAATGCCTCAGCCTGGATCAGCTCGCTGGCGCGGCCATACGGCTGGTTCTCGCCCTGGCGTTTCTCGTTCTGCACCACGCCGCGCTGCTCGTCCAGCTGCGGCTGGCCGATCGCGCCGAGCAGGTGGCCCATGCGGTCCGATTCCATCCACAGCGCCATGTCCAGCGCGCTGGTGGGCACCGTCTCGAAATAGTTGGTGCGGTCGAGCCAGGTGGTGCCGTTCTGGTCGGTGGCGCCGGCCAGCTCGAACGGCTTGAAGAATTCGTCCTTGTGATTCTCCGAACCCTGGAACATCAGGTGCTCGAACAGGTGCGCAAAACCGGTCTTGCCCTTCGGCTCATAGGAGGAGCCGACGTGGTACCACACGCTCACCGCCACCACCGGCGCCTTGTGGTCCTCGTGCACCACCACGGTCAGCCCGTTCGGCAGGGTGAAGCGGGTCCAGGCGAGTTCGGGGATCTGCTGCGCCTGCGTCGTCGCGGCCGCGGTGGCGGCATCCGGGGCAGCCAGTGCCAGCGGCATCCCGCCGGTCAGGGTAAGCAGGCCGGCGATGAGCAGGGCGAGTGGTTTCTTTGTCACGGTGAACCTCCTGTTTCACGGATAAGTCCACGCAGGCTAGCGACGCCCTGCGGGCATCGCAAATGACTTGTGGCACGGTCGCGGCCGGCCTGTCCGGCTGTCCGGCGGCGGGCGGACAGCTGTCCGCGGACAATGCCGCAGCTGCCAAGCTCACTTGCTTATCATTTATAAATCAATGATTTGACTACATGGCAGCGCTTGGCACGGGGATTGCTCAAACGGGAAGGCAGGAACTTCACTTCATTCATCGGAGACATGACCATGAAATTCGAGACCTTGATGCTGCGCGGCCTGTTCATCGCCTGCCTGGCGGTCTGCGGCCTGATCCTTGGCGCGATGGTGACGACCACGCCGGCCTCTGTGCAGCTCGCCGCCAACAGCACCATCGGCGCCATCCTGCTGGCCGCGCCAACCAGCTGCGCACTGCCACCGGACGGCGTGGTCTGCCCGCAGTTCGGCGGCTGAGCATTCGACGCAGATCGGCACTGACACGCGATAATGGCCGGATGCTGCATGTCATCCTTTTCCGTCCCGAGATCCCGCCGAATACCGGCAATGTGATTCGCCTGTGCGCGAACACCGGCGCTGCGCTGCACCTGATCCGGCCGCTCGGCTTCCAGCTCGACGATGCCCGGCTGCGGCGCGCCGGGCTGGACTACCACGAGTACGCCAGCGTCGCGGTGCATGACGACCTGGCCAGCTGCCTCGATGCGATCGGCACGCCGCGAGTGTTCGCCTTCACCACCCGCGGCCGCGTCGCCCACGTCGACGCCCGCTTCGCCGATGGCGACGCGCTGCTGTTCGGCTGCGAGACCGCCGGGTTGCCGGGCGAGGTGCTGGAAACGATTCCCGCCGAGCAACGCCTGCGCCTGCCGATGTGCCCGGACAGCCGCAGCCTGAACCTGTCCAACAGCGTCGCCGTGGCCGTCTACGAAGCCTGGCGCCAGCTGGGTTTCCCCGGCGCCGCGGACGTCTGAGCCCGGCCGGCGGGCTACAATCGCCGGATGAACGCCGCCACTCCCAACTCCTGGTTGCCGCAACCGCTGCGCAAGCTCGCCGGCCGTGCGCTGGAAGCCGCGCTGAACCACACCTTGTCGCTGGACCCGGACACGCAGCAGAAGCTGGCCGCGTTGAACGGCCGCAGCGTGCAACTGCATCTGCGCGGACCGGAGCTGGCGCTGGCCGTCATCGTCGACGAGGCGCGCCTGAAAGTCGGCCCGCCGCAAGACGATAGCCAGCTGCGGGTCGCCGCCACCCCGGGCAGCCTGCTGGCCATGATGTTCCGCCGCGACGACGACGGCATCGCGCCGGGCAAGGTGGAGATCGCCGGCGACGCCGAACTGGCGCGCCGACTGGAAAAACTGGCCGGCAAGTTCGCCCCGGATTTCGAGGAAGCGTTCGCGCGCACGTTCGGTGACGTGCTCGGCGTGCCGCTGGCGAAAGCCGTGCGCAACGGCCTCGCCCACGCCCGCGAAACCGCCAGCCATCTCAGCGAGGACAGCGCCGACTGGCTGCGCGACGAGGCTCGCGTGGCGATGGCGCCAGGCGAGGTCGAAGGGTTCCTCGACGGCGTGGACGACGTGCGCGAGCGCAGCGAGCGACTGGAATCACGCATCCAGCGGCTGATGCGACGCCTGCAGGGCAACGCCGCGTGACGCCGCTGAAGGTGGTACCGCGCCTGCTGCGGGTCGCCTCGGTGCTGCTGGCGTACCGGCTCGACGAACTAGTCGACGCCACCCACCTGTACCGTCCGCTGAAGCTGCTGCGCCCGCTGGTGTCGCGCCCGCGCATCGACATCCGCGGACTGTCGCGTGGCGCGCGCCTGCGTCATGCGCTGACCGAACTGGGCCCGATCTTCGTCAAGGCCGGCCAGGTGCTGTCGACCCGCCGCGACCTGGTGCCCACGGACATCGCCGACGAGCTGGCGCTGCTGCAGGACCAGGTCGCGCCGTTCCCCGGCAGCGAGGCACGGGCCATCGTCGAGGGCGAACTGAAATCATCGATCAGCCGTCTATACGCCCAATTCGACGAAACCCCGCTGGCCTCCGCCTCGATCGCCCAGGTACACGCCGCCACGCTGCACGACGGCCGCGAGGTGGTGGTGAAGGTGCTGCGCCCCGGCATCGACGCGCAGATCGCCCGCGACGTGAAACTGCTGCGCTCGCTGGGCGAGCTGGCCCAGCGCTGGCACCCGAACGCCGACAAGATCCGCCCGCTGGACGTGGTGGCCGAAGTCGAGAAGATGCTGGAAAACGAGCTGGACCTGCAGCGCGAAGGCGCCAGCGCCAGCCTGCTCAAGCGCAATTTCGCCAGCGGCGTGGACCTCTATGTTCCCGAGGTGCACTGGGAACTGACCAGCGCGCGTGTGCTCACCCTGGAACGCGTGCACGGTATCAGCAGCGACGACATCGCCGCGATCGACGCCGCCGGGCTGGACCGCAAGGCACTCGCCGCCAAGGGCGTGCGGGTGTTCTACGAGCAGGTGTTCCGCGACAACTTCTTCCATGCCGACGCCCACCCCGGCAACATCTGGGTCGACCCGGCGCGCACCGGCGAACCGCGCTTCATCGCGCTGGACTTCGGCATCATGGGCTCGCTGCCCGAGGCCGACCAGTACTGGCTGGCACAGAACTTCATCGCGCTGTTCGAGCGCGACTATGCGCGCATCGCGCAATTGCACGTCGCGGCCGGCTGGATGCCCGCCGACGTACGACTGGATGAACTGGAAGCGGCCGTGCGCACCGTGTGCGAGCCCTACTTCACCCGCCCGCTGGCGCAGATCTCGCTGGCCGAGCTGGTGGTGAAGCTGTTCCAGACCGCGCGCCGCTTCGAGCTGACCCTGCAGCCGCAGCTGATCCTGCTGCAGAAGACCCTGCTCAACATCGAGGGCGTCGGCCGCATGCTCGACCCGGAGATCGACATCTGGGCAGTGGCGCATCCGGTGCTCAAGCGCATCCTGCGCGAACACTACAGCCCGCTGCGCGCCCTGCGCGACGTGCGCAAGCGGCTGCCCGAATGGCTGCACCACGCACCGGAATTTCCCGAGCTGGTGCGCGACGCGCTGCGCCAGATCGGCCGCGGCGAACGGCGCGAGCTGGCCGATCCGCTGGCGCTGGAACTGCAACGGGACAATGCCCGCCGCCAGCACAAGCTGCTCGCCTGCGGCCTGCTCGGCAGCACGCTGCTGATCGGCGCCACCTTGCTGTGGACACTCAATCCGCAACACGGCCCCTGGCCACCGCTCGGCGCCGGCATTGCAGGCCTGCTCGCGTTCGCCATCGGCTGGCCCCGCTCCCGCTGACCGACGCGAGAAACCCATCGGAACGCAGGGTGGACACTGTCCGCCGCTTCACGCCAGGAGCCGGCGGGTAGTGCCCGCCCTACGTTGCCCCATAACCGCACCACACCTCGCTCGACGGGTCCGCATGCTCGACATCCTCTACCAGGACGACGCCCTGATCGCGGTGAACAAGCCGGCGAACCTGGCCGTGCATCGCTCGAAGATGGTGGGCAACGCGGAAGAATTCCTGATCGACCTGCTGCGCGAGCAGGTCGGCGACCACGTGTACCTGGCGCACCGGCTCGACCGCGCCACCAGCGGCGTGCTGCTGGTCGCACGCAGCAAGGAGGTCGCCGCCGCACTGGGCGAGCAGTTCATGGGCCGCTCGGTGCGCAAGCAGTATCTCGTCGTGGTGCGCGGCTGGCCCGAGCCGGCGGAAGGCATGATCGATTATCCGCTGTCAGGTTCGCGCGAAACCGGCCCTCGCCGCGAGGCGCGTACGCGCTACCGCCAGCTGGCCACGATCGAAGTGCCGATCGAACTGGGTCGCTACCCGCAGCAGCGTTATGCCCTGCTGCTGGCGGAACCCGAAAGCGGCCGCTTCCGCCAGATCCGCAAGCACCTGGCGCACATCCACCACCCGGTGATCGGTGACTGCCAGCGCGGCCGCGGCGACCACAACCGGCTGTACAAGCAGCACTTCGGCTGCCATCGCATGCTGCTGCACGCCTGGCGGATTCGCTTCGCACATCCGCTGACCGGCGCTGCCCTGGAGATCGAAGCCCCGCTGGACGCCTCGTATGCCGGGCTGCTCGATCGCTTCGGCTGGACGCTCGAAGAGAAGTGAGCTGGCCGGCGTGAGAAAGGCCGCTCCAGGCTTTCTTCGGCTTCTCGCTGCCCTCCACTCACTCCCCGCTTCTCCCCTACACTTCCCGCATGCTGACCATCAGCCGCACCCTCTCCCTGCCCGAATCCGAACTGGTCGAGCGCTTCCTGCGCGCCGACGGCCCGGGCGGGCAGCATGTGAACCGCACCGAGAGCGCGGTGGAGTTGCGCTTTGACGTGGTCGGCTCGCCGTCGCTGCCGGAGGAGGTCCGCGCGCGCTTGCTGGCCCGGCGCGACCGCCGGCTAACCGCCGAAGGCGTGCTGGTGATCCAGGGTCGCCGCTTTCGCGACCAGGCGCGCAATCGCGACGACGTGCGCGAGCGGCTGGCCGAGCTGATCCATGGCGTGCTGCTGCCGCCGAAGAAACGCGTGGCCACCAAACCGACCCGTGCCTCCAAGGAGCGCCGTCTGGTCGGCAAGCAGCAACGCGGCAAGATCAAGCAGACGCGCTCGCGCAAACCGGACTTCGAATGAACGGACGCCTGTTTACTCCCGCACAGCTACCGGCACAGATGCCCCGCCTGCGTGACGGCTGGCAACGCCGGACCTGCCGCGCCGCGCTGCGCATGGCCGGCTGGAGCCTGGTCGGCGAGTTTCCCGACGTGCCCAAACTGGTGCTGATCGCCGCGCCGCATTCGTCCTGGTGGGATGGGGTGTGGGGGCTGCTGGTCAAGGTGGCGGTCGGCGCCGACGTGCACTTCATGGGCAAGCAGGAGCTGTTCTTCTGGCCGCTCGGCGGCCTGCTGCGCCGGCTTGGCGGCATGCCGATCGACCGCACCGCCGCCCGGGGCGTGGTCGAGCAGATGATCGACCAGTTCCGCCAGCGCGACCGGCTGTGGCTGGGCATTGCGCCGGAAGGCACGCGCAAGCCGGTGAAGCGCTGGAAGAGCGGCTTCTGGCGCATCGCCCGCGAGGCCGGCGTGCCGATCTTCCCGGTGGCGTTCCATTACCCCGACAAGACCATCCGGTTCGGCCCGCTGTTCGACACCAGCGCCGACATGGAGGCGGACCTGGCCCGCCTGCGCGCGTTCTACGCACCGTTCCGGGGCAAGCACCGCAACGTGTGACCATCGGCAGTGCAGCGACGCCCACACGGCGGGCGCCGGATGGACTGCCTGCGCGGCATCGTATGGCTGGGTTTCGGGCTGAACTGGCGCTGCAACCGCGCGGCTGAGCCAGCTGTCCGCGGGCGCCCCGCCTTGTCCGTTCCTGACCCGGTGGGGCCATCCCGTCCCCTTCCTGCGACGCGGAAGGGCACACGCGGGATGCAGACCCGGCTAATAGCATGAATCAATACGTCATGGCACGGCACGTGCTTACCAATAATCACAGAAAATGTGATACTCATCACATTAGTTGAAATGTCCTGCGACTCCGTTACCAGGCGCAGGACACACAAGGGGGAATCCGAACATGCACGTGTTGATCACGGGCGGGGCCGGTTTTATCGGCTCCCATCTGGTAGCGCTGCACCTTGCGCGCGGGGACAAGGTCCACGTGGTGGACGACCTGTCGACCGGGCTGCGCGCCAACCTGGCGTCCTTCGAGGCGTCGCCGAACTTCCGCTTCGACGAGGCGGACATGCTGACCTGGCCGCTGCTGCAGCAGGCTGCCGCCTGGGCGGACCGGGTCTATCACCTTGCCGCCGTGGTCGGCGTGTACCGCGTGATCGCCGAACCGACGCGCGTGCTGGCCACCAACATCGCCGCCTGCGAACGGTTGTTCCGCACCATCGCCGCCAGCGGCTGGCAACCGCAGGTGGTAGTCGCCTCCAGCTCCGAGGTCTACGGCCACCGCCATGCCGAATTGCTGACCGAGGACATGGACCTCAGCGTATCCACCCGCGCCGGCACCCGCTGGAACTATTCGGTCAGCAAGATCGCCGATGAGGCGCTGGCCCTGTCCTATGCGCAGAAATTCGGCATCCCGGTGCTGGTGGCGCGCTTCTTCAACACCATCGGCCCGCGCCAGACCGGCCGCTACGGCATGGTCGTACCGCGTTTCGTGGAGCAGGCGGTACGCGGCGAGCCGATCACGGTGTACGGCGACGGCGAGCAGACCCGTTCGTTCTGTGACGCGCGCGACAACGTGCGTGCGCTCGACCTGCTCGCTTCGCGCGAGAGCGGCGACGCGCTGGTGGCGAACGTGGGCAACGACCGCGAGATCAGCATGAACGCACTGGCCGAGCTGATCCGCCAGCGCGCCGACAGCGACTCGCCGATCACCCACGTGCCGTACCTGAAAGCCTACGGCGAAGATTTCGAGGACATCCAGCGGCGCCGGCCGGACCTGACCCGGCTGCGCACGCTGACCGGGTTCCAGCACCGCTACACGCTGGAAGACACGCTCGACGAGCTCATCCGCGAACGACGCATCTCCCTGACAGGCAGCGAACATGGCCACCGCACCCTGGTTTGTCATCAGTCCTAACGCGCTACTCAGCGTGATCGGGTTGCTGCGCGGTCCGGACCGGACCGTGCCGACGCCTGCGCAGGACTGGCGTACCGCCACGGTGGACGTGGTCATCCCCGCCTACCGCGAGGCGGAGAACATCGCCCATTGCCTGGTCTCGGTGGCGCGGCAGACGCACAAGCCGCGCAACATCATCGTCGTCGACGACGGCAGCAACGACGGCACCGCCAGCCGCGCCGAGCTGACCGCGCAACGGCTGGGCATGAAGATCACGGTGATCCGGCGGCAGGCGTCGATCGGCAAGACGCCCACGCTCAAGCGCCAGGCGCGCGAGTTCGACGCCGACGTGGAGTTCATCCTCGACGGCGACACCTTCCTGGAATCGCCGGACTACATCGCCCGCTGCGTCGAGGAACTGTACAAGGGCGTCGGCATCGCCTCGGTCTGCGGCCGCGTGCTGCCGATGCGCCTGTCCGACCGCCGCCGTCTCGCGGAAACCCCGGAATACACCGTGGTGCTCGGCGGCAGGCCGTATGTCGACCCCAAGTCCAGCCGTTCGCGCCTGCAGCTGATGTGGTGGGGCCTGACCAACATCTACCGCGACTGCCTGTACCGCTTCCTGCAGGGCTTCGTGTTCCATGGCCAGGTGGTCTTCTTCGGCGGCATCACCAACCCGGTGGGTTGCGCCGTGGCTTACCGCCGTGAATACGTCAAGGACCTGTTCGACCGCTACGAGCCTCAGTTCGGTGACAACCTCACCAACTCCGAGGACATCTTCATCGGCTTCGCGCTGATCAACCAGGGCTATCGCAACGCCCAGCTGCTGGACGTGACGGCGCGCTCGGAGGAGCCGCTGGCCACGCGGCTGCCGCGGCAAATCTCGCTGTGGTCGTCGTCTTTCCTGCAGAGCTGCTACTACTTCGACGCGCTGGTGCGCAGCCCGTTCAAGGTGTTCGCGCGCATGCGCCGGCGCTGGCACGAAAAGCAGGGCGAGCACGGCAAGCACATCCAGGAGCTGCGCAAGGTCCAGGAGCCGTACCGACAGGCGTTCGGCGAGGAAGTCACCAAACGCTACGGGCGCCCGCTGGGCTGGATCATCTTGATGTCCGCCTTCGAGAAGATCGGCTTCCCCACCGCGTTGATCGTGATGGCCCTGCTGCGCTGCTGGGAACCGCTGCTTATCACCCTGCTGGCGGAATCGGCGCTGTCGCTGATCGTGTTGACGGTGATCTCCCGCGGCGAGCGCTGGAAGATGCTGGGCAAGGGTCTGCTGGTGACACCGCTGCGCTACGTCCTGATCCTGGCCGAGATCCGCACGATCGGCCAGTTTGCCATCGACCTGTGGATTACGGGGAATCGCAAATGGCGCAAATGAAATCCCTCGCCTGGCTCGTCGGCGCGCTGCTGGCGGCGCCGGCCGGTGCATGGGCACAGAACCCTGCCGTCCAGCCGCTGGACACGCAGGCACGGGCGCTGATGTGGACCGGCCACGCCGATGCCGCCACGCGGACGATGCGCGAATACGTCGCCGGGCACCCCGGCGACCAGGCCGCCGTGCTCGACCTGGCGCGCTACCTGACCTGGAGTGGCGACTATGCCGGCGCCCGCGACGTGCTGGACGCCCATCCGGAAGCGACCCGCAGCAGCGAAGGCCAGGTCGTGCTCGCGTCGGTGCTGGCCTGGGGTGGCTTGATCCGCACGGCGCAGCAAGCCAATGCGGCGCCGCTGGCCGCCGACCCGAACGGCCTGCTGCCCAACTACGCGCAGGCGATCGCCTTGCGCCAGTCGGCGCGACCACGCGAAGCGCTGCCCTACGTCGAGGCGGTCAAGCGCGCCAGGCCGGACGGCAAGGATGCGCGCGACCTGGAGCGTTCGGTTCGCATCCGCACCGATTCCCTCGTGGCGCTGGACTACCAGCACGGCTCCGATTCGGACGACCTCGAGCGCTCGCAACCGACCCTGCGCGCGGAACTGGCGCAAGGCGAGGCGCTGCGCTGGACGGCCGAGCTCGGCCGCTGGAACTACCGCGCGCCGCTGAGCAGCCCGTTCGCCAGCCTCACCGGCGCCCGCTCGCTCGATGAGAACCGCGGGCTGGTCGGGCTGCGCTACGCACCGTCCCTGTACACCACGCTCAGCGCGGCCATCGGCCGTTCCTCGATCGACGGCGGCGGCACCACGCTGTGGCGGCTCGGCGTGGACCAGCGTTTCAGCGACACCTTCCGCGCCGACCTGCTGGCCGACCATGATCGCGTCGCCGCCTCGCCACGCTCGCTCTCGCTGGGGCTGGACCGTACCAGCGTCACCGGTCACGCGCAGTGGACGCCAGACTTCCGCTGGACCGGCGACCTGTGGCTGCGTCGCGACCATTTCAGCGACAGCAACAACAGCACGGACTGGAATGCCGCCATGCGTCGCGCGGTCGTGCGCCAGCCCGGCATCATGCTGGACCTCGGCGCCAACGCGGAGCACTTGTCGTTCGACCACAACCCCGGCCACGGCTACTACGCACCGGACAACTACCGGCGCTACGCGCTGACCGCCAACCTCTACGTCGGGCTCGGCGAAGACGTCGGCCTGTCGGTGCAGGCGGGCCTGGGCCGGCAGCGCGACGAGACCTTCACCGCATGGCGTCGCGCCAACGACATCAGCGCATCGCTGGTGGTCGGCATTTTCTCGCCGTGGCAACTGAGCGTGAACGCCGGCTACAGCGAGCGGGTGCTCAACACCGGCGCATACGAGGGGCGCAGCTGGGGCCTCACGCTGACCCGCCGTTTCTGAGGGTCTGCGCGGGACGGGCATGGATGCAGGCAGGCCGCCGTTGCGCAGCGATATCCAGGCCCTGCGTGGCCTGGCCGTGCTGCTGGTGATCCTGCAGCACGCCCGCGCCGGCTTCATCGGCGCGGGCTGGCTGGGCGTCGACATCTTCTTCGTCATTTCTGGTTTCCTGATCACCGGCCTGCTGGCCAGGGACATCGGTCAGGGCCGCTTCCGCTTCGCCACGTTTTACTTCCGCCGCGCCAAACGGCTGCTGCCGGCCGCGTACGTCACCTTTGCGGTGACCGCGGCAGCCGCGTTCTTCCTGCTCGATGCCAGCGAATGGCAGGATTTCACCCGGCAACTCGCCGGTGCGGTGAGCTTCACCGGCAACTTCGTGCTGCTGCAGCAGACCGGCTACTTCGCGGGCACTGCAGCGCTCAAGCCGCTGCTGCACGTGTGGTCGCTGGCGGTGGAGGAGCAGTACTACCTGCTGTTGCCGGCGGCGCTGCTGCTGGTGCCGCGGCGCTGGTGGTTCGCCGGCAGCGTGCTGGTGCTGGCGGCCAGCTTCGCACTGTGCGTGGTGCTGAGCTACTCGCGGCCCGAGGCGGCGTTCTACCTGTTGCCCACACGCGCCTGGGAGCTGGCGATCGGCTCGCTCGCGGCGCTGGCCGGCGCACCGGGCCCACGCCGGCAGGCCTGGGTGGCGCGCCTGTTCCTGCCGGCGCTGGCCGCGCTGTTCGTGGTGCCGGTGTGGCCGCTGCCCGCACCTCATTTCGCCAACATCGCGATCGTCTGCGTGGCGACCCTGGTCGTGATCATGCGTCGGCACCCCGAGTTGCAGGACCGGCCGCTGCCGAACGTGCTGGCCGCGGTCGGTGACGCCTCCTACTCGCTGTACTTGGTGCACTGGCCGGTCTTCGCCCTGCTCAACAATGTCTACGCCGGCGACCCGTCCTTCGGCACGCCTGCGCCGGCGGTCCTGGCGGGCGCAGTCGCGCTGGCGCTGCTGCTGGGCTTCGCCCTGTACCGCGGCGTCGAGCGGCCGCTGCGCCGGCTTGAACTGCATTCGCCGGGACGCTGGTCGCTGGCCGCACTGGCCGCTTCGCTGGGCCTGGCACTGCTGCCGCTCACCCTCGCCGCGCGCAGCGGCACCCATGCGCTGCGCGGGCCAGCGATCGACTACGCCTGGCTACGCCGCGACAACGTCGGCTTCGACGCGGTGTGTGACGGCTACCAGCGCCTGGAATACACCATGCGCTGCAGCAACGCGGCACACCCGGCCACGATGATCTGGGGCGACTCGTTCGCCATGCATCTGGTGCCGGGGCTGGCCGCCACCATGCCCGGCGGGGTGCTGCAGGCCACCAAGAGCGCCTGCGGGCCGCTGCTGGGTCTGGCACAGATCTACCGCGTGTACACCCGCGAGTTCGCCGAGCGCTGCCTGAGTTTCAACGACTCGGTAATCGCCTACCTTGCCGCGCACCCGGAGATCCGCACGGTAGTGCTGTCCAGCCCGTTCTACGAGTACTTCGACCCGGCGCGGCGCATGCTGCACGTGGTTGACGGGCAGGCGCGAGTGGAACCGCCCGATGCAGACACCGCGCTGGCGGCACTGGCCGCCACCATCGGCCGGGTCCGTGCGCTGGGCCGCCGCGTGGTGATCGTGGCGCCGCCACCGGGCGACGGCTTCGACTACAGCCACTGCCTCGAGCGCAAGGCGCGCAACCGCACGCTGTTCGGCCGCTTCATCGACTGCGACATCCCGCTGGCGCAGTACCGTGCCAGCAAGCGCCGGGTGTTCGCCTTCCTGCAGCGGATCCACGCACAGGCCGATGTCGAGGTGGTGTCGTTCGATGCGTTCCTGTGCGACACGAAGGCGTGCCGCACCGAACTGGACGGTACCTTCCTGTACCGCGACGACGGCCACCTGTCGTACGACGGCTCGCTCCTGCTCGCCCGGCGCATGCACCTGGACGCACTGATCGCGAAGGCGGCGCGCTGACCCGGCTCACGCGGGCGCAGCTCAGCGCCCCGAATGCCCCGGCTCGTCGTAGTCGCGATGGGTCAGCAGGCCGGGGCGGATCAGGTCGATGAAGGCGCGCGCCTCGGCGCTGAGGAACTTGCCCTTGCGCATCACCACGCCGTAGCTGCGTTGCGGGAAAAACTGCTGCATGTTGCGCACGGCCAGGCGCGCGTGGTCGGCCGCGGTGATGCAGATGCCGGTGACGATGGATATTCCCAGGCCCATCGCCACGTATTCCTTGATCACGTCCCAGCCGCCCACCTCGATCGCCACGTGGTATGGCACCTGGCGCTGCTGGAACACCAGGTCGACCAGGCGGTAGGTGGACAACCGTTGCGGCGGCAGAATCAGGCCGTACGGCGAAATATCCTCCAGCGTGATCTTGTCCTTCGCCGCCAGTGGATGGTCCGGCGGCATGATCAGCATCGGGTCGTAGTGCTGTACCGGCGCCCAGGCGATGTCGTTGGGCACGTCCAGCATCGAACCGACCGCGAAGTCGGCCTCGTCCGCACGCAACAGCGCCAGACCGTCCTTGCCGGTGACGTTGGCCAGTTGCAGCTGCACGGCCGGATGCTGCTCGCGGTAGCGGCGCACCAGCTCGGGCAGCAGGTACTGGATGGTCGAGGTACCGGCGGCGATGGTCAGTCGGCCGGCCTGCAGGCCCTTGACCCGGGCCTGGAAGTCGCGGTCCAGCGTGTCCCAGCCCTCCACCAGCGGTCGCGCCAGCTCGTACAGCGCCTCGCCCGCGTCGGTGAGGTTGATGCGCCGGCGGCGGCGCTCCAGCAGGCTCACCCCCAGTTCGCGCTCCAGCGCCTGCAACTGCAGGCTGATCGTGGGCTGCGACAGGAACAGCGCCTCGGCGGCACGGGTCAGCGTACCCAGCTTCACCACGCTGACGAAGGCGCGCAGCTGCTTGTGGCGGTTGCCCTTGTAATAGAAACGGCCGACATCGGCAGGCTCACCGCCGGTGCGCTTTTTTGCTGCGCTGCGGTGTATTTTTTTTGACTTGTTCGGCGCGACCGTGTGCTTTTTCATCGAGGTATTTCAGTAAATTGCATTACAGATTGATTTTATCAATATTAGTGATTGAAACATTCACTTTGTCAAACACACGATTACTGCCCTAGCTTCGAGTCACCCACGACCCGGAGCGAACCCATGGCAGTCCCGCAGGAACGACTCGAACTCGGCAGCGTCGAGATCCACGCCGACCCGGCCAGTTACGCAGGCATCCTCACCCCCGCGGCGCTGGATTTCCTGGCCCGGTTGCAC
Organism: Rhodanobacter sp. B2A1Ga4; assembly: GCF_018101315.1. NCBI lineage: Bacteria > Pseudomonadati > Pseudomonadota > Gammaproteobacteria > Lysobacterales > Rhodanobacteraceae > Rhodanobacter > Rhodanobacter sp. B2A1Ga4. The sequence continues at coordinate 43,015 of NZ_JADBJR010000005.1, forward strand.
CGCCGCTTCGAGTCCACCCGGCAGCAGTTGCTGCAGGCCCGGCGCGAGCGCCAGGCCGGCTACGACGCCGGCGGCCTGCCGGACTTCCGCGCCGATACGCTGGCGATCCGCGAGTCCGACTGGGCCGTGGCACCGATCCCGGCCGCGCTGCAGGACCGCCGCGTCGAGATCACCGGCCCGGTCGAGCGCAAGATGATCATCAACGCGCTGAACTCCGGCGCGAAGGTGTTCATGGCCGACTTCGAGGATTCCTCAGCGCCCACCTTCGCCAACCAGCTCGACGGCCAGCTCAACCTGCGCGACGCGGTGGACGGCACGATCGGCTTCACTTCGCCCGAAGGGAAGAGCTATCGCGTCAACGACAACCCGGCCGTGCTGGTGGTGCGCCCGCGCGGCTGGCACCTGCACGACAAGTTCTTCAGCGTGGACGGCGAGCCGATGGCCGGCGCGCTGGTCGACTTCGGCCTGTTCGTGTTCCACAACGCCCGCGCACTGCACCGCCGCGACCGCGGCCCGTACTTCTACCTGCCCAAGCTCGAGGCGATGGAGGAAGCCGCGCTGTGGGACGCCGTGATGGCCGCCGCCGAGGACGAGCTGCAGCTGCCGGTCGGCACGATGAAGGCCACCGTGCTGATCGAGACGCTGCCGGCGGCGTTCCAGATGCACGAGATCCTGCATGCGCTGCGCCGTCGCGCGGTCGGCCTCAACTGCGGCCGCTGGGACTACATCTTCTCGTACCTGAAAACCCTGCGCGGCCATCGCGACCGCCTGCTGCCGGAGCGCGGCCAGGTGCAGATGACCGCGCCGTTCCTGAAGGCCTACTCCGAACTGCTGATCCAGACCTGCCACCGCCGCGGCGCGTTCGCGATGGGCGGCATGGCGGCGCAGATCCCGATCAAGGGCGACGACGCAGCGAACGAGGCGGCACTGGCCAAGGTGCGCGCCGACAAGCTGCGCGAGGTCAAGGCTGGCCACGACGGCACCTGGGTGGCGCACCCGGCGCTGGTGCCGGTGGCGCAGCAGATTTTCGATGAGTACATGCCGACGCCGAACCAGTTGGGCGTGCTGCGCACCGACGTGCAGGTGAGCCGCGAACAGCTGCTCGCCGCACCGAACGGCACGATCACCCGCGCCGGCTTCGACAACAACGTCGAGGTCTGCCTGCGCTACACCGCCGCCTGGCTGGACGGCCTGGGCTGCGTGCCGATCCACCACCTGATGGAGGACGCCGCCACGGCCGAAATCGCTCGCGCGCAGCTGTGGCAGTGGCTCCATCATGCCGACGACTCGAACACGGACGCACTCGAGTTCCCCGACCACGCACCGATCGACTTCGCCCTGTTCGATCACGCCGTGGCCGCCCACACCCATCGCCTGCAGGGCAGCCAGCACCCCGGTGCCGCCCGCGCCGACGCCGCTGCCTCCCTGCTCAGCGCGATGACCCATGCCGACCAGCTCGGCGACTTTCTCACCCTGCCCGCTTACGAACAACTCGCCTGATCGACCTCGTGGGAGCGCACAGCGTGCGCCCCTGCAACAACGCCATCACCGGAGCCACGCCATGAAGACCGCCCTGCCCACCGCCGAACAGATCTCGCTGGACTGGAACAACAACCCGCGCTGGGCCGGCGTCCAGCGCAATTACTCCGCCGAGGACGTGGCGCGCCTGCGCGGCACCGTCGCCGTCGAACACTCGCTGGCCCGCCGCGGCGCCGAGCGGCTGTGGAAATCGCTGCACAAGGAAGACTTCGTCAATGCGCTGGGTGCGCTCACCGGCAACCAGGCGATGCAGCAGGTCAAGGCAGGCCTGCAGGCGATCTACCTCTCCGGCTGGCAGGTCGCCGCCGACGCCAACGTGGCCGGCGAGATGTACCCCGACCAGTCGCTGTACCCGGCCAACTCGGTGCCACTGGTGGTCAAGCGGATCAACAACACGCTGCTGCGCGCCGACCAGTTGCACCATGCCGAAGGCAAGGACGAGATCGACTGGCTGGTGCCGATCGTGGCCGACGCCGAAGCCGGTTTCGGTGGCGTGCTGAACGCATTCGAGCTGATGAAGGCAATGATCGAGGCCGGTGCCGCCGGCGTGCATTTCGAAGACCAGCTGGCCTCGGTGAAGAAATGCGGCCACATGGGCGGCAAGGTGCTGGTGCCCACGCGCGAGGCGGTCGACAAGTTGAACGCCGCGCGCCTGGCCGCCGACGTCGCCGGCGTGCCGACCCTGATCGTGGCGCGCACCGACGCCGACGCCGCCGACCTGCTGACCTCCGACATCGACGCCAATGACCGCCCGTTCATCACCGGCGAGCGCACCGTCGAGGGCTTCTTCCGCGTGCGTCCCGGCCTGGATCAGGCGATCAGCCGCGGCCTCGCCTACGCGCCGTACGCCGACCTGATCTGGTGCGAGACCAGCAAGCCGAACCTGGATGACGCGCGCCGCTTCGCCGAAGCGATCCACGCGAAATTCCCGTGCAAGATGCTGGCCTACAACTGCTCGCCCAGCTTCAACTGGAAGAAGAACCTGGACGACGCGACCATCGCCAACTTCCAGAAGGAACTGGGCGCGATGGGCTACAAGTTCCAGTTCATCACCCTGGCCGGCTTCCACAGCCTCAACTACGGCATGTTCGACCTGGCGCATGGTTATGCGCGCCGCCAGATGACCGCCTTCGTGGAACTGCAGGAAAAGGAATTCGCCGCCGCCGAGCGCGGCTTCACCGCGGTCAAGCACCAGCGCGAAGTCGGCACGGGTTATTTCGATGCCGTCACCCAGGCGATCCAGCAGGGCCAGTCCTCGACCACGGCGCTGAAAGGTTCGACCGAGGAGGCGCAGTTCAAGCAGGCATCGGCGGCCTGACGCAAGCCATGGTGTAGCAGCGCACGGGGTGCGCTGCTACACGCTGGACGGTGGCACCAGCGCGATGACCGTCCAGCCCGGCTTCGGCTCCAGCTCACGCCTGGTCGAAGCCACCCGCAACGCGCCTTTCTCCTCCACGCCGAACATCAGCACGCTGTTCGAGCCGTATTGCTCAATGAAGTGCGGCCAGTCGAAGGTGACGGTCAGTTTCGTCGATTTGATCCGCCAGCCCTGCTCCATCATCTCGGCGAAGCGGCCGTGGGTCATTTCCTCGTCGAACAGTGGCGGCGCCAGCAGGCTGCCGGCCAGCGCCGCGCGATCGGTATTCTCCTGCGGCGTGAGGTTGCGCAGCCGGTACACCTTCGCGCGGCCGAATTCCTGCCGGTAGTGCACGCAGGCCAGCGAGTTGCGCTCGCGATGGGTAGACACCGCCAGCAGCCGGCCGATGCCGGTGAGATCGAGGTGGCGTTCGGCATGCGGCGAGGCCGGGTTGCCGAAGAACGTGGCCAGACCTTCCATCCGCGCCAGTCGAATGCCGTCCCAGTCGTCGTCGGCCAGCACCATGCGGAAACCGGCCTCGTGCAGCGACTTGCCGATCGCACGGGCGACCGCATCCGAGCCGAAGACCAGCACGCCGCGCGGCTCCGGCTCCGCCACCTTCAGCCAGATCGCCAGCGGCCGCGCGGTGGCGCTCTGCAGGATCACGGTGCCGATGATCAGGGTGAACACCAGTGGCACCAGCGCCTCCGCGCCGGCCACGCCGAGCTGGTCCAGGCGCAACGCGAACAACGCGGAGACCGACGCCGCCACGATGCCGCGCGGCGCCACCCAGCCGATCAGCGCGCGCTCGCGCCAGTTCAACCCGCTGCCGAAACTCGAGAGCGCCACGGTCAGCGGGCGCACCAGGAATTGCGCGATCAGGAACAACACGATGCCCGCGCCCAGCATGCCGTCCGGCAGCGGCCAGTGCAGCCGCGCCGCCAGCAGGATGAACAGCAGCGACACCAGCACGGTGGTGAGGCTTTCCTTGAAGTCGAGGATGTCGTCGATGTGCACGCCGCGCAGGTTGCCCAGCGCGATGCCCATGATCGTCACCGCCAGCAGCCCCGACTCGTGGGTCAGCGTGTTGGAGATGCTGAAGGCCAGCAGCACCGCCGCCAGCACCGCGTAGTTCTGCAGGTACTCGGGGATCATCTGCCGACGCAGGAAGAACGCCATCAGCCAGGCGGACAACGCGCCGATGCCCACGCCGCAGCCGATCGTGGCGATGAACACACCGATGGTGTGGCCCTCCTGGCGCGACACGATCGCCTCGTAGATCAGCACCGCGAACAGCGCGCCCAGCGGGTCGATCACGATGCCTTCCCAGCGCAGCGTGTTGGCAATGCGCGCGTTCGGGCGCAGCGTGCGCAGCATCGGCGCGATCACCGTCGGCCCGGTCACGCAGGCCAGCGCACCGAACAGCAGCGCGATCGGCCAGGCCAGCCCGGCGACGAGATGGGCGGCCAGCGCCAGCATCAGCAGTGAAGCGATCGCGCCATAGCTGACCAATCCACGCACCGCCTTGCCGATCCCTGGCAGTTCGTGGAAACGCAGGGTCAGGCTGCCCTCGAACAGGATCAGCGCCACCGCCAGCGAGACCATGGGGAACAGCAGCTCGCCCAGCAACTTGTCCGGATCGAGCATGCCACCGACCGGTCCCAGCACGATGCCGGCCAGCAGCAGGAACAGGATCGCCGGCAGCTTCACCCGCCACGCCAGCCACTGCGCCAGGAAACCGATCATCAGCATGCCGGCGAGCATCAGGCCCAGCTCGATCGTCATCGCAATCCTTGGACACCTCGGGCCGCCATCGGAACACGCGGCGGTGCACACGTCCAGCGCCTGAAAAGCAGAGGAGTGCGGCGTGAGGCGTGAGCAGGAGCGGATGCGTGTTTTCCCCGCTGCCCACTTCCCTGCACGCACTCCCGCCCTAAAACCGGCGGTACTGCAGCGCCTCGGCCAGGTGTTCGCGCTCCAGCAACGCGGCGCCGCCATCGAGATCGGCGATCGTGCGGGCTACCCGCAGCACGCGATGATAGGCGCGGGCGGACAGGCCCAGCCGCTCCAGCGCCGATTCGAACCAGCGCCGCTCGGCCGGCCCCAGCGCGCAGTCGCGCTCCAGTTCGCGCGTGCTGATCTCGGCGTTCGGCCGGCCCGCGCGCATCAGCGATTGCCGCCGTGCCTTGAGCACGCGCGCACGCACCGTGGCGGAATCCTCGTCGCGTTCATTGCGTGGCGTACCCAGCTCCGCCAGCGGCACCGGCGGCACTTCCACGCACAGGTCGATGCGGTCCAGCAGCGGTCCGGAGATGCGTGCGCGGTAGCGCTGGATCTGGTCCGGCGTGCACTGGCAACGGGGACTGCCGGCGTAGCCGCAGGGGCAGGGGTTCATCGCCGCGACCAGCTGGAACTGCGCCGGAAACATCGACTGCCGCGCCGCCCGCGAAATCATGATGTGACCTGACTCCATCGGCTCGCGCAGCACTTCCAGCACGTGCCGGCTGAACTCGGGCAACTCGTCCAGGAACAGCACCCCGTTGTGCGCCAGCGAGATCTCGCCCGGGCGCGGATACGAACCGCCGCCGACCAGCGCCACCGCCGACGCGGTGTGATGCGGCGCGCGAAAGGGCCGCCGTCGCCAGTGCTTCGGATCGGTGACCTGGCCGGCCACCGACAGCACGGCGCAGGTTTCCAGCGCTTCCGACTCCGACAGCGGCGGCAGGATGCCGGGCAGCCGCTCGGCCAGCATGGTCTTGCCAGTGCCCGGCGGTCCCACCAGCAGCAGGTGGTGGCCGCCGACGGCGGTGATCTCCAGCGCGCGCCGCGCCTGCAACTGGCCGCGCACGTCGGCCAGGTCCGGCCCGTCGTCGGCGCCACCGTTGCTGGGAATGCCGACCGGCATCGACAGCTCGTGCGCGCCGCGCAGCCAGCCGCACACTTCGGCCAGGGTGCTGGCCACTCGCACGTCCACGTCCGGCACCAGCGCCGCCTCGGCGGCGTTCTCGAGCGGCACCACCACGCGGCGCCCGCGCGCACGCGCACGCAGCAGCGCCGGCAGCACGCCGGAAACGCTGCGCAGCGAGCCGGTCAGCGCCAGCTCACCGAGGAACTCGCAGTCATCCAGTTTTTCGCGCGGCACCTGGCCGCTGGCGGCGAGGATGCCCAGCGCGATCGGCAGGTCGAAACGGCCACCGTCCTTGGGCAGCTCGGCCGGTGCCAGGTTCACGGTAACGCGACGGCCGGGGTATTCGAAGGCGGTGTTCTGGATCGCCACGCGCACGCGATCGCGCGCCTCGCGCACAGCAGCCTCGGGCAGGCCGACGATATTGGTACACGGCAAGCCGCCGGAAAGATGTACCTCGACCATCACCTGCGGTGCGGCGATCCCTTCCTGGGCGCGACTGAGGGTAACGGCAAGGCTCATGCGGCCGCTGATCGCCGGCGCAGGGGGGATGGGTCGCTGACAGGTACAGACATCGAGCGACTCCATCCAGCAGTGCTAATAAATAACCGCCTCCGATCGTTCTCGGGGTGAGGGTGACGGATCGGAGGCGGCTCCCGGGAGGTGGTTGTCACTGACCCGCGCGGGCAGCCACCGTGGCCTCCAGTTCGGCCACGCGTCGCTCCAATTCGTCGACCTTGGCGCGAGTGCGCGCCAGTACCTGGGACTGGACTTCGAATTCTTCGCGGGTGACCAGGTCGAGGCGGCGCAATCCTTGCGCCAGAACGTCCTGGAAGTTGGTTCGCAAATCCTGATGCGCCTGTGCCACCCCTGGCGGTACCAACGACACAAGTCGCAGGGCAATCTTGTCGATATCCTGCCTATCCATCATGGATAGCGCCTCGAGCTCGTCGAGGTAAATATTAGGTGAACGGAAATCGGGGGCGCCATCGGTATGCTCCGTCAAAGATTGTAAGGATTGTCCTACACGAGCCTCGCTCAGGCGACAACACCCGGCCGGACAGGCAAAATGCCACTTTGGCCCTGGCCGATGCCTTCCCAAGGAAAACCCATGAAGCTGGTCGTGGCGATCATCAAGCCGTTCAAGCTGGACGATGTGCGCGAGGCGCTGGCCGAAGTCGGCGTGCAGGGCATCACGGTCACCGAGGTGAAGGGGTTCGGCCGCCAGAAAGGCCACACCGAACTGTACCGGGGTGCCGAGTATGTGGTCGATTTCCTGCCCAAGATCAAGCTGGAAGTGGCGGTCGCCGACGACCAGCTCGACCGCGTGATCGAAGCGATCCAGGCCTCTGCCCGCACCGGCAAGATCGGCGACGGCAAGATCTTCGTGAGCACGCTGGAACAGGTGATCCGCATCCGCACCGGCGAACTCGATCACGACGCGCTGTAACGCCGCGGCCACCCGCGCCGGCGCCCGCCGCACCCGGCCTGCAATACGACTTATGCACAAGTTGTTGGGTTGACCCTGCCCGGACCACCCGATATGTTGTGTGCGTCGGTGCCCGACCAGATGCGACATCGGTCGGGCTTAAAAGGGAATCCGGTGTGACTCCGGAACTGCCCCGCAGCGGTAAAGCGGAAACGAACGCCCCCACATTGCACTGGCCCTCCGTGGCTGGGAAGCGGGAGCAAGTAGGCGGATCGCCCTGATCCTCGTCCGCAAGTCCGAAGACCTGCCGGCACAGCGGGACGAACGTGTCCCGCTGCGTAGTGACGGCTTCCGCGGGGAAGTGCGTCGTGGAGTCGGTCGCCGTCGGGCGGCCGGCTGGCGCGTCGCCTCCGGAATCGTCGCTATCAGGCCCTGCGCGCGGGAGCAGGTGTTTGATGTCCTTCGCCGGAGCCACCTGCCATGCAAGCCCTCGATACCGCCGAACGCGAGCGCGCCGTTGCGCGCGCCGAATCCCCCATCCCGTCCGCCGATGGAGCCGCCTTCGCACTGACCCCGCCGCACAGCGCGGCATCCATGCACGTGACCAAGCGCAACGGCAGCCAGGAGGCCGTCGACGTCAACAAGATCGTGCGCGCGGTGACGCGCAGCGCCGAAGGCCTGCACGCGGTTGATCCGCTGCGGGTGGCGCTGAAGACCATCGGCGGCCTGTACGACGGCGCCACCACCGCCGAGCTGGACCAGCTGTCGATTCGTACCGCCGCTGCGCTCACTGCCGAGGAACCCGAGTACGGCCAGCTCGCCGCGCGGCTGCTCGGCGCCTACATCGACAAGGAAGTCAGCGGCCAGGAAATCCAGAGTTTCTCGCAGTCGATCGCGCGCGGTGCGGAACTGGGCATCCTCAACGAGCGCCTGCGCGACTTCGTGGCCGCCAACGCGCGCAAATTGAATGACGCGATCGACGTATTGGCCACTCGTCGCTTCGAATACTTCGGCCTGCGCACGGTGTACGACCGCTACCTGCTGCGCCATCCGCAACAGCGGCGGGTGATCGAGACACCGCAGCATTTCTTCATGCGCATCGCCTGCGCGCTGGGCGGCAACGAGATCGGCGAGACGCTGGAGCTCTATCGGCTGCTGTCCTCGCTGGAATACCTCGCCAGCTCGCCCACCCTGTTCAACGCCGGCACCGCGCACGAGCAGCTCAGCTCGTGCTACCTGCTCGACTCGCCGGTCGATTCGCTGGAGTCGATCTACGACAAGTACGCCGACGTGGCGAAGCTTTCCAAGTTCGCCGGCGGCATCGGCCTGGCCTATTCGCGGGTGCGCTCGCGCGGCTCGCTGATCCGCGGCACCAATGGCCACTCCAACGGCCTGCTGCCGTGGCTGAAGACGCTGGATGCCTCGGTCGCCGCGGTGAACCAGGGCGGCAAGCGCAAGGGCGCCGCCTGCGTCTACCTGGAATCGTGGCACGCCGACATCGAGGATTTCCTGGAACTGCGCGACAACACCGGCGACGACGCGCGCCGCGCGCACAATCTCAACATCGCCAACTGGATCCCCGACGAGTTCATGCGCCGGGTCGAGAACGACGGCGACTGGTCGCTGTTCGATCCAAAGGTCGTGCCGCACCTGGTCGACAGCTGGGGCGAAACGTTCGATCGCGCCTATGCCCAGGCCGAAACCGACGGTCTCGCGGTGAAAACCGTCAAGGCGCGCGAGATCTACGCCCGCATGATGCGCACACTGGCGCAGACCGGCAACGGCTGGATGACCTTCAAGGATCGCTGCAACGCCACCAGCAATCAGACGGCCATGCCCGGGAACGTGATCCACCTGTCCAACCTGTGCACCGAGATCCTGGAAGTCAGTTCGGCGACCGAGACGGCGGTGTGCAACCTCGGCTCGGTGAACCTGGCGCGACATGTCGCCAATGGCGCGTTCGACTTCGACCAGCTCGCCGCGACCGTGCGCACCGCGGTACGCCAGTTAAACCGCGTGATCGACCTCAACTACTACCCGATCGACACTGCGCGCAACGCGAACATGAAGTGGCGTCCGGTCGGGCTCGGCATGATGGGTCTGCAAGACGTGTTCTTCAAACTGCGGTTGCCGTTCGACTCGGCCGGGGCGCTGGCGCTGTCCACTCGCATCGCCGAGGAAATTTACTTCCACGCCCTCTCGCAATCGTGCGAACTGGCCGAGGCCGACGGCGCGCACCCCGGCTTCGCCGAGAGTCGCGCCAGCAACGGCGAGCTGCAGTTCGACCATTGGCCGGATGCCGCCCCGCATGACCTCGCACGCTGGGATGCCCTGCGCGAGCGCATCAAGCAGCACGGCCTGCGCAACTCGCTGCTGATCGCGATCGCGCCCACCGCCACCATCGCCTCGATTGCCGGCTGCTACGAGTGCATCGAGCCGCAGGTCAGCAACCTGTTCAAGCGCGAAACCCTGTCCGGCGATTTCCTGCAGGTGAACCGCCATCTCGCCGACGAGCTGAAGACGCTGGGACTATGGACGTCCGAAATCCGCGACGCGATCAAGCTGGCGGAAGGCTCGATCCAGGGCATCGCCGCGATCCCCGAACGGCTGCGCCAGATCTACCGCACCGTGTGGGAATTGCCGCAGAAATCGCTGATCGACCTGGCCGCATCGCGCGGCGCCTGGATCGACCAGAGCCAGTCGCTGAACCTGTTCATGGAAAACCCGAACATCGGGCAGCTCTCGTCCATGTACATGTACGCATGGAAGGCCGGCATCAAGACCACGTATTACCTGCGCTCGCGACCGGCGACGAAGATTGCCAAGACCACGGTAAGCGACCAGGCACAGGCAACCGCGGCTGTCGTTTGCTCGCTGGAGAACCCGGAGTACTGCGAGGCCTGCCAATAACGCTCTTGCCCCTCCCCTGCGATGCAGGGAAGGGCGCCCCTTTCTCAGAAGGAACCGCCATGTCCGCCCAACCCATCCGCAACGCCCACATCCTCGATCCGGGTTTCGAACTCACCCTGCGCCCGATGCGCTACCCCGGCTTCTATGAAAGGTACCGCAACGCGATCAAGAACACCTGGACCGTCGAGGAAGTTGATTTCTCGATGGACACGCGTGACCTCGACACAAAAATGTCCGCCGCCGATCGCCACCTGATCCGGCGGCTGGTGGCGTTCTTCGCCACCGGCGACACCATCGTGTCGAACAACCTGGTGCTGAACCTGTACCAGCACATCAACGCGCCGGAGGCGCGCATGTTCCTCTCGCGCCAGTTGTACGAGGAAGCGCTGCACGTGCAGTTCTACCTCACCCTGCTGGACACTTATATTCCGGACCCGGTCGAACGCAACGCGGCGTTTGCGGCCATCGAGACGATCCCGTCGATCCAGCAGAAAGGCGCGTTCTGCTTCAAGTGGATCGACTCGATCCAGGACCTGCGCCGGCTGGAAACACGCGAGCACCGGCGCCAGTTCCTGCTCAACCTGATTTGCTTCGCCGCCTGCATCGAGGGGCTGTTCTTCTACGCCGCCTTCGCCTACGTCTACTACCTGCGCTCGCGCGGGCTGCTGCACGGGCTGGCCGCCGGCACCAACTGGGTGTTCCGCGACGAGAGCGGGCACATGGCGTTCGCATTCGAGGTGGTGCGCACGGTCCGCGCGCAGGAGCCGGAGCTGTTCGACGACGCCATGCGTGCCCAGGTCGAGGAAATGATCGAGGACGCGATCGCCTGCGAGACGCTCTTCGCCGAAGACGTGCTGTCCGGCGGCGTCGCCGGCATGTCGGTGAGGGACATGCGCCAGTACCTCGAGTACTGCGCCGACCAGCGCCTGGCCCAGCTCGACCTGCCGAAGAAATACGGCGCGAAGAACCCGTTCGACTTCATGGACCTGCAGGATGTGCAGGAACTGGCCAACTTCTTCGAACGCCGCGTCTCGGCCTACCAGGTTGGCGTGCAAGGCGAGGTGGCATTCGACATGGCGTTCTGAGCCATTTATCGCAAATTCTTGCGGGTGCGGATAAGGCACCTGGGACATGCAGGCTTGTCACGGAACGGCATTAGAATGACTCGCCGAGCCGCGGCAAGCAGGCAGCGAATCCTGCAACTGCACTCGTCCGAACCGGGGAAAGCCATCGACGATCCGACACCACCAGGCCCGTTGCCTGGCGGCACGGGCACGGCGGATCTCCCCCGCTGCTGCCCACACTCAAGGATCACCGATGACTACTCCCATCCGCATCAGAGTGCTGCCGTTCGCCATCGCCTCACTGCTGGCCATGGCGCCGGTCGCCGCGCAGAACATCACCACGTCCGGCGTCAGCGGCCGGGTGCTGGACGCCCATGGCCAGCCCGTGTCGGGTGCCACGGTGACGATCGTGCACCAGCCGACCGGCACCACCAAGGAAGTGACCACCGACGCCGATGGCCGCTACGCGGCGCAGGGGTTGCGCGTGGGCGGTCCGTTCGAGATCTCCGCGGCCAAGGCCGGCATGGCCGCCGTGGAGCAGGACAACGTGTTCCTGCAGCTGGGCCAGCCATCGTCGATCAACCTGAGCATGGGTGCCAGTGCGCAGCAGGCAAGCAATCTCGGCGCGGTCACCGTAAACGCCTCGACCCTGGCGCAGACTTTCTCCTCGGACAACAAGGGGCTGTCGACCAACATCTCGCAGCGCCAGCTGCAGGCAACCCCGCAGGGCAACCGCTCGATCGACGACGTGGTGCGCCTGGACCCGCGCGTCACGGTGACCGACCAGGGCACCGGCGCGATCTCCGCCTCCGGCATGAACAACCGCTACAACAATATCGCCGTCGACGGCGTGACCCAGGGCGACCCGTTCGGCCTGAACGCGAACGGCCTGCCCTACCAGAAGTCGCCGATCTCGCCCGAGACGATCGCCGAATACAACATCTCCACCGCCAACTACGACACGTCCTCCGACACAGTCGGCGCCGACGTCAACGCGGTGACCAAGTCCGGCACCAACCAGTTCCATGGCGCGCTGTACTACGCCTACCGCAATGCCAACCACCTGGTCGGCGACGCCGGCTGGCTGCCCAGCGACAACCCGGGCTACCACTACAAGGGCTACCAGAAGGACACCACCTACGGCTTCAACGTCGGCGGCCCGATCATCAAGGACAAGCTGTTCTTCTTCGTCTCGGCCGAGCACGAGAAGACCACCGGCATCGGCGCCGATTCGGCCAACGGCCTGGACGACTCGCTGGGCAACGGTCCGTCCACCAGCAACAAGGTCTCGCCGGGCGACCTGCAGAAGATCATCGACGCGGCCAAGCAGCTTGGCCTGACCCCGGGCACGTTCGGCGGCCCGACCGGGCTGACCTACGACGACAAGCGCTACCTCGGCAAGATCGACTGGAACATCACCAACAACCACCGCGCCAGCTTCACCTTCCAGCGCACCAAGGAGCTGCTGCCCGCGGTAGGCGGCAACAGCCCGAACAGTGTGGGCCTGACCAGCTACACCTATACCAAGACGATCACCACCAACAACTACGTCGCCCATGTGTTCGACGACTGGAGCGACAGCTTCTCCACCGAAACCAAGGTCGGCTTCCAGAAGTTCGTGCAGGACACCGCCGCGCCGTTCCAGCAGCCGGCGGTGAACGTGAACCTGTCGCCGACCGGCAAGGGTCCGTCGGTGAACCTGGGCGAGGAGCGCTTCCGCCACTACAACCACATCGATACCAAGAAGTTCAGCGTGTTCCTGGCCGGCACCTATTACGTCGGCGACCACGCGATCAAGGGCGGCATCGATTACCAGAGCAACAAGATCAACAACCTGTTCGGGCAGACCGAATTCGGCCAGTACAACTTCTGGGGCATCGACAACTTCGCCGCCGGCAACTACAACTCGTACATCCTGTTCCACCCGGCGCCCGGCTACACGCTCAATGACATTGCCGGCAAGTGGACCTACAGCCAGTACAGCCCGTTCCTGCAGGACACCTGGCAGGTCAACGAGCAGTTGTCGGTGCAATACGGCGTGCGCGTGGACATCCCGCATTCCAGCGCGCCGCCGGTCTACAACGCCGCGTTCGCGCGGGCCTTCGGCTACCCGAACAACTACACGGTGGGTCCGGGCAACCGCGTGGTCGAGCCGCGCCTGTCGTTCAACTACCTGTTCGACAGCAGCTACAAGACCCAGCTGCGCGGCGGCGTCGGCCTGTTCCAGACCTCGCCGCCCACGGTGTGGATGACCAACCCGTACCAGAACAACGGCATCACCCTGCTCTCCTACAACACGTTCGATCCCTCGCAGGCGGCGTTCAGTCCGGATCCGTTCAACCAGAACATCCCGGCCGGCGGCGGCGCCGGCTCGATCGATACCATCGCCAGGGACTTCCGCCTGCCGACCGTGTGGAAGGCCAGCCTGGCGCTGGACCGCGAGCTGCCGTGGTGGGGACTGACCGCGTCGGCCGAGTACCAGCACATCCAGGTACGCGACGGCATCCTGTACCAGGCGCTGAACTTCGGCGCGCCCACCGGCGTGCTGCCGGACGGCCGCGAGCAGTTCTGGAAGACGCCGGGCGAGGCGCCAGTCTCGAAGGACGCGCTGGCCAACCAGAACCGTGCCTTCAGCACGCAGTCGACCCTGCTCACCAATACCCACAAGGGCAAGTCGGACAGCCTCACCCTGGCGCTGAACAAGCCCTTCTCGGCAAACTGGTTCGGCAACCTCAGCCTGACCTTCAACCACGCCACCGACGTCGACCCGGGCACCGACACGATCGCCTACAACGGCTACCAGCGCGTTGCCCGGCTGAACCCCAACTCCAACGTCGAGGCCACCTCCAATTACAACGTGGCCAAGGCGCTGAAGGCCTCGCTGACCTGGCAGCACGCGTTCTTCGGCGACTACCAGACCCAGGTGTCGGCGTTCTATAGCGGCCACACCGGCATGCCGTACACCTGGGTGTTCAGCAACGACGCCAATGGCGACAGCATCTCCGGCTGGGACCCGGCCTACATCCCGTCCGCCAACGACCCGAAGGTGACGTACGCGCCCGGCACCAGCCAGCAGCTGATCGACCAGTTCCAGGCATTCCTGGCCAACGAGAAGTACCTCAAGGACCACCGCGGCCAGATCGCCGGTCGCAACGGCACGCGCACCGCTTGGGTGAACGAACTGGACATGAGCTTCTCGCAGGAAGTGCCGGGCATCTTCAAGGGCAACAAGGGCGAGCTGCGTCTGGACGTCTACAACATGCTCAACCTGCTCAACAAGGACTGGGGCCAGCAGCGCAATACCGGCATCTACCCGACCCGCACGCTCGCCAGCTACGCCGGCGTGAACGCGCAGGGCCAGTACGTGTATACGCTGCCGAAAGACAAGAACGGCAACTACCAGCCGCAGCTACTGCAGACCTACGACGGTGGCTTCTACGACCCCAGCCGCGTGGTCTCGCGCTGGTCGGCGATGCTGACACTGCGCTACACGTTCTGAGCGACCCGCCACACGCGACACGAACCGCCGGCGCCTCGATGGCGCCGGCTTTTTTTCGGACCCTGGCAGGGCCGTGCCGCCGCCGGCGTGACCGACGGCCTATTGACTACAGATGTAGTCAAGGCGTACGGTGACTACACCTGTAGTCAAACGGCATTCGGCCATGCGCAAACCCACCATCGGCGACCAGGAACTGGCGCTGCTGCAGCACATCGACGACTCCGGCGCCGCCTCGGTCGGCGAGGTGGCGGCAAGTTTCGGCGAGCCGCGCGGGCTGGCCCGCTCCACCGTGCTGACCATGATGGAGCGGCTGCGCGGCAAGGGTTATCTCAAGCGCAAGCAACTGCGCGGCATGTTCCGCTACAGCACCGCCACTGGCGCCGGCGAAGCGGTGCGCAGCGCGGTGGGCAGCTTCGTCGAGAAGACGCTGAGCGGTTCGGTCTCGCCGTTCGTGGCGTGGATGTCGGAACACGGCGAAGTCTCCGACAGCGAACTGGCCGAACTCGAGGCGCTGGTGGCGCAGCTGCAATCGCGACGCAAGGGAGCATGAGATGAACACTCTCGGCCACCTCGCGGATGTGTTGTTCACCCGGCTCGTCTGGACGTCCATCCAGGCCAGCGTACTGATCGCCGTGGTGCTGCTGATCGTGCGCCTGTTGCCACGACTGCCGGCCGCGCTGCGTTGCTCGCTGTGGTGGCTGGTCAGCCTGCAATTGCTGCTCGGGCTGTGCTGGCACGCGCCACTGGCGCTGCCGCTGCTGGCACCGGTCACCACCAGCGCGAACGAGCCATCCATCCCGGCCGCGCTGGCACGCGAACCGGCAGCGTCCATCGCCCTTCGCGCCACACCGACACCATCACACGAGCCAGCACCACACAGCGTCGCGACAGAGTCACCCCTTTCCTGGCGGGTGCTGCTGCCCCTGCTCTGGCTGACGGCCATGCTGGCGCAATTGCCCCTGCTGGCGCGCCAGTGGCGTCGCTCGCGGCAGTTGCTGGAGCAGGCCGCACCATTGGCCGATGTGCCGATGCAGATCCTGTGCGCGCAACGTGCACGCGCGCTCGGCCTGCGGCGTTGCCCACCACTGTACGTCTGCGCCGATATCGATTCGCCCCAGGTGAACGGCCTGCGCCAGCCGGTGGTGCTGTTTCCCGCCGTGCATGCGATGACGCCCGCCGAATCGGCGATGGCCATTGCACACGAACTGGCCCACCTGCGGCGCGGCGACCTGTGGCTGGGCTGGCTGCCGGCCATCGCCTCGCGACTGTTCTTCTTCCATCCCATGGTGCGGTGGGCGATGCGCGAGTACGCCTTCGAACGCGAGGCCGCCTGCGACGCCGACGTGCTGCGGCAGACCGACACGCCACCCCATGCATACGCCCAGCTGCTGCTGCGCCTGGGCGTATCCCGTCCGATCCACGCCGGTCTTGCCGGCGCGTCCCCCACGTTCCAGAACCTGAAGAGGCGACTGACCATGCTCCAGCATGTTGACCCCGTTTCCCACCGGCATTTGCGCGGATGGCTGCTGGTGGCGCTGGTCGCCATGGCCGGCGTGCTGCCTTACCGCGTCACCGCCGCGAACAGCAAACAGCACAATGCCGCGTCGCCGGTGGCCAGCACCACGGCCGTTGCGCCGGCGGCACCGGTGGCCGCCATGCGATCCGTCCCCCCGGCGCCTCCAGCGCCACCCATGAACACACTACCCGCGCCTCCGCCGCCCCCACCGTCTCGCACGCACAGCTTTTCAGCACACCACGTCAGTATCGAAACCTCGTCCGATGCTGCCTACGGTTTCGCCTTGCTCGATGGCGATTCGGTCACGGTCAACGGCTCGGACGCCGACGTCGATGCGGTGAACCGGCTGCGCAAGGGAAACGAGCCCATCCTGTGGTTCCGTCGCGGCAACAAGTCCTACGTGGTTCGCGACAGCACCTACCTCCAGCGTGCCAAGGCCATCTATGCACCGGTAAGCGAGCTGGGAAGACAGCAGGGTGAGCTGGGTGGCGAGCAGGGACGCCTAGGCGGCGAGCAAGGCGGGCTTGGCGCACGACAGGGTTCGCTGGGCATGCGCCAGGGGCAACTGGCCGCCGAACAGGCCAAGCTGGCAGGCGCGCAGGCGGCGCTGGACATGGATCCACACAACGACAAGCGCCGGGCCGAAGTCGAGGCGGCGCAGACACATCTGCAGGCCGGTGAAAACGACCTCGCTCGGCAACAGGACGAGCTGGCGCGCCAGCAGGATGCGCTCGCCAAACAGCAGGATGCGCTCGGCGCAAAGCAGGATGCGCTGGGCAAACGGCAGGAGCAGGCCACCGCTGAAGCCAACCGGCAGATCAGTGCCTTGATCGACGAAGCACTGGCCAAGGGCGTCGCGAAGCCGACGGCCCTGCGCTGAGCGGAATCACGGCCGCCCCGCGACGCATCGTTTTGCCCTCCCCTGCTCGCAGGGGAGGGCTGGGGCGGGGTCGCTCTTCATCAAGTCAAGGTCAAGAGCGTTACCCCCTCCTGACCTCCCCCTGCTGCGTAAGGGGAGGAACCGGACGTAGCGCTCAGCGCCAGGGCCACGCCTTCAGCTGGTACTCGTGCGGCGGCGTGTTGCCGGCCAGGTACTGCACGAAGTAGTCCCAACGACGGCGGGTGGCGTACGGGGTGGCTGCGGCGTAGCCGTGGTGGACATTCGGGATCAGCAGCAGGTCGAAATCCTTGTTCGCCTTGATCAGCGCGTCGGCCACCAGCAGGGTCTGGTAGGGCGGCACGTTGTCGTCCATGGTGCCGTGCACCAGCATCAGGCGACCCTTGAGGTTCTTGGCGAAACTCTGGTTGGCCTGGGCGTCGTAGTTGGTCTTGCCGTCCTTGTCGGTCACCAGCAGGCCCTGCCACTTCTCGGCCCAGTCGTCCTCGTAGTTGCGGTTGTCGTGGTTGCCGCTCTCGGCCCAGCCGACCTTGAAGAAGTCGGGGTAGTGGAACATCGCCGCGGCGGTGGCGTTGCCGCCGCCGGAATGGCCCCAGATGCCGACGCGGTCCAGGTCGATCCACGGATACTTCTTGCCGAGTTCCTTGATGCCAAGCACCTGGTCAGGCAGCGTGTTGTCCTCGACGTGCTCGAAGTAGGCGTCGTGGAACGCCTTGGAGCGCCACGGCGTGCCCATGCCGTCGAGCGCGATCACGATGAAGCCGAGTTCCGCCATCGCCTGGTGGTCGGCGCGTGCGGAGGAGAAGCTGCGCCCCCGCACCGAACCGGTCTGCGGGCCCGGATAGATGTAGTCGATGATCGGGTACTTCTTCGACGCATCGAAGTTCGTCGGCTTGAACATCATGCCGTACAGGTCGGTCTTGCCGTCGCGGCCCTTCACGGTGAACGGGATTGGCGGTACCCAGCCGGCGGCCTTCAGGCGCGAGATGTCGGCGGTGGCCACGCTGGCCAGCTGACGGCCGTCGACCGCGCTGCGCAGCACGGTGACCGGCGGCGTGGTCGGGGTGGAATACGCATCGACGAAGGCCTTGCCGTCCGGCGACAGCGTCACCGTATGGTCGGCCGCTTCCGGCGTCAGCAGCACCGGCTTGCCGCCGTCCAGGCTGACCTTGAAGAACTGCTGGTAGTACGGGTTCACGCCCGCCGTGCGGCCGACGCCGCGGAACCACACGGTGCGCGTCTTCGGATCGACCTTCAGCACCTCGGTGACGTTGCCGTCGCCCCTGGTGATCGCATGCTTGAGCTTGCCGCTGGTGAGGTCGTACAGGTACAGGTTGCCCCAGTTGTTGCGCTCGCTGAACCAGATCGCCTCGTTCGTCTCGGGCAGGTAGCGCCAGTTCACCGCACCATTGCCGCTCTCGTAGTACGTCGGCACCACTTCCTCGAACACCGTGCGCACCTTGCCGGTGTTCGCGTCGGCGATGCGTAACCACTCGTGCTTGTGATCGCGCGAGGTGGAGACGAAGGCCAGCGTCTTGCCGTCCGCCGCCCACTTCACGTCGTCCCAGCCGCCATCGGGGCCGCAGCTGACGTCGTCGCACAGGCTGGAGCGGTGCTGGTCCGGCGGCATCTGCAGGCGCGTGACCTTCTTCGCGGCGACATCGATGATGACGCGCTCGATCATCGTCACGTCCTTGTCGCCGACCAGCGGGTACTTCCACTTCTCCAGCTTCGGATGGCCGACGTTGGTGCTGACCAGGTACATCTCGCCAGTCTTGCGCTGGTCCTGCTGGAAGGTGGCGATCCGCTTCGAATCCGGCGACCACTCCACGATCGCGTTGTCGGTGTGCTTCCAGCCGGCGTTGTCGGTGGCGTAGCCGAAGTTCTCGACGCCGTCGGTGGTGAGCTGGGTTTCCTTGCCGCTGGCGACGTCGCGCAGCCACAGGTTCCAGTCGCGGATGAACGCCTCGCTCTGCTTGTCCGGCGACAGCGCGCCCGGCTCCTTGCCGGTCTTCACCAGCGAGGCGCGGTCGACGCAGCTCGCCTCGGCGGCGGCGAGGTCGCATACGTAGTGCTTGCCGCGCACGGCGACGTCGATGCGGCCGTCCGGCTTCGCCTCGTAGCCGGTCACCGGCAACTTCTCCGCATCGACCGGCTTGCCGCTGGCCTTGCCCAGCGCCGCGGCCAGCTTCACCTGATCGAACAGCGGCGCGGCCTTGCCGCTGGCCGCATCCATCCGCACGAAGTGATCGCCGCCGGCATCGTGGTCGACATACCAGAAGTGGCCGTCATCCAGCCAGTCGACCTTCTGCACCGCGTGATCGACCAGCGGTGCGGTGTTGTAGCTCATGAAGCGTTCCGCCTGCGCGTAGTCGTTCGCGCTCAACGTCCGTCCCTGCGCGGCCACGCCGGCGGACAATGTTCCCATGACCAGCGCGCCAAGCACGCGTGAACTGCCGATCTTCAAACCCATGTTGCGTTCCCCTTGCGGAAGCGGATTCCTGCGGTTGCCGACCCTGGCCCAGATGCACCGAACACCCGATGCTAACGTGGCATGACCGATGGCACCCCTGCCATTGGTCCCGATTGCCCCGCTCATGCCGCAAGATGCGCCACCGCATGGACGCCACGCAACCCGCACCCGTCCTCCATGGAAGCCACCCCCGATGCCGCCTGCCCCGATCGAAGCCCGCCTGCTGGAAATGGTTTTCCCCGACCACACCAATCACCTCGGCACCCTGTTCGGCGGCCAGGCGCTGGCGTGGATGGACAAGGCCGCCTTCATCGTGGCCTCGCGCTACGCACGGCGCACCGTGGTCACCGCGCGCTCGGAGGAGGTGAACTTCCGCGTGCCGGTGCGTACCGGCCAGCTGGTCGAACTGGTCGCCAGCGTGGTCAGGGTCGGCCGCAGTTCGATGCACGTCGAGGTGGAAATGACCGCCGAGGATCCGCTCAGCGGCGACCGCCGGATCTGCACCACCGGCCGCTTCGTGATGATCGCGCTGGATTCCAACGGCTCGCCCACGGCGATCCCGGCGCTGCCGGACACCATCGACCCCGCTTGACGGGCCTGCACCGGCGGTTGCACGCTGCGCCATCCATGTTCCCGGAGCCGCGCCATGTCGCAGCGCCTCAGAGTCATCGGCAATTACCTCTCGCCCTACGTGCGCAAGGTGCTGGTGTGCCTGGAGCTGAAGGGGCTGGAATATGAAGTCGACCCGATCGCGCCGTTCGTGGGCGACGACGAGTTTTCCCGGCTGAGCCCGCTGCGCCGCATCCCGGTGCTGGTCGACGGCGCGCTGGTGCTCAACGACTCCTCGGTGATCTGCCAGTACCTGGAGGACCGGCAGCCCACGCCGGCGCTCTACCCGCGCGACATCGCCGATCGCGCCCGCGCGCGCTGGCTGGAGGAATACGCCGACACGCGGCTGGCCGACGGGTTGATCTGGCGGCTGTTCTATCAACTCGCGATCAAGCGCCACATCTTCGGCGAAGTGCCCAACGAGGCGGTGGTGCAGCACGCGCGCGACCAGGCGATCCCTGCCGCACTCGACTACCTGGAGCAGCAGCTGCCGGACGACGGCTTCGTGTTCGGTGCACTGTCGATCGCCGATATCAGCCTCGCCAGCTTCTTCCGCACCGCCTCGTTCGTGCGCTACGCGATCGACGCGGAACGCTGGCCGCTGATGGCCGCGCTGGTGGCGCAGGTGCAGGCGCTGCCGGTGTTCCGGAAACTGGCCGGCTTCGAGGACTGCATGCTGCGCCTGCCGCTGGCCGAGCAGCGCGGCGCCCTTATCACCGCTGGCGCCCCGCTGACCAGCGACACGCTCGGCACCAGCACGCCGCGCCCCGGCCCACCACGCGCGTCGTGATTGCACCCTCCCCTGCAACGCAGGGGGAGGAGCCATCACGACACACGCGGGCGTGGTCCACCGTGGCGGTGAGGCTGCCCAGCCCGACGATCCGCGTCTACAGCCGCATGGCTTCGAACCGATCCATCGCGATGGTTGTCTTGCATGGATTGGTGACAGCCATCATTGAGCATGTATCCGACGACCCTCACGGCGCACCATGCGCCAACCTTCACCCACCGGAGCCGCCTCATGCAGACCCGCACTCTTGGAAAGAATGGCCCCGAGGTTTCCGCCCTCGGCCTCGGCTGCATGGGCATGAGCGCGTTCTACGGCGCCCACGACGACACCGAGTCAATCGCCACCATCCACCGCGCGATGGATCGCGGCCTCAACCTGCTCGACACCGCCGACATGTACGGTCCGCACACCAACGAGGTGCTGCTGGGCAAGGCGATCAAGGGTCGCCGCGGGCAGGCTTTCATCGCCACCAAGTTCGGCATCGTGCGCGACCCGGACAACCCGGCCGCACGCGGCGTCAACGGCCGTCCGGACTACGTGCGCGCCGCCTGCGACGCCAGCCTCAAGCGGCTGGGCATCGACACCATCGACCTGTACTACCAGCATCGCGTCGACCCGACCGTGCCAATCGAAGAGACCGTCGGCGCAATGGCCGGGCTGGTTGCCGCGGGCAAGGTGCGTCATCTCGGCCTGAGCGAGGCCTCCGGCGCCACGCTGGAGCGCGCGTGCAGGGTGCACCCGATCGCCGCGCTGCAAAGCGAGTTCTCGCTGTGGACGCGCGACCCGCAAACCAACGGCATGCTCGATGCCTGCCGCAAACTCGGCGTCAGCCTGGTGGCCTATTCGCCGCTGGGTCGCGGCTTCCTCACCGGCGCGATCCGCTCGCCGGACGACTTCGACGCCGACGACTACCGGCGCAACAGTCCGCGTTTCATGGGCGACAACTTCACCCGCAACCTGCGGCTGGTCGAGCAGGTGAAATCACTGGCCGCCGACAAGGGTTGCTCGCCTGCGCAGCTGGCGCTGGCCTGGGTGCTGGCGCAGGGCGACGACGTGCTGGCGATTCCCGGCACGCGCAAGCGCTCACGGCTGGACGAAAACCTGGCTGCGCTCGACGTGCGGCTCACCCCCGCCGAGCTCGCCACCATCGACGCGGTATTCCCGCCCGACGCCGTCGCCGGCAACCGCTACGCCGATTCGATGATGCACATGGTGAACGTGTAAAACCCTGCTGCGCGCCTCCCTTGCTGCAGAAGGGAGGCGCGCCGCCGCTGCTCCCCTGCACGCAGGGGAGAGCCGGGATGGGCCCCGCTCTTGATCTTCCCCCGGCAAGCCGCACCCGCAGAGCAGTTAAACTGCGCGCATGAGTACCCCCGAACACTCCCCGCTCGGCAAGGACACGGTCTACGCCGACCGTTACGATCCCGGCCTGCTGTTTCCGATCCCCCGCGCCGACAAGCGTGCCGAGATCGGCCTGGGCGAGGTGCTGCCGTTCCACGGCGTGGACATCTGGAACGCCTACGAATTGTCGTGGCTCGACCAGCGCGGCAAGCCGCAGGTTGCCCTGGCCGAGTTCCACGTGCCGGCGGCCTCGCCCAACATCATCGAGTCGAAGTCGTTCAAGCTGTATCTCAACGGCTTCGCGCAGGAGCGCATCGCGGACGCCGCGACGCTGTCCGCCACCCTGATGCACGACCTGTCCGCGGCGGCCGGTGCAGTGGTCAACGTGCAACTGCGCGACGCACGCGCCGCTGCGCTTCCCGTGATCGATCTGGACGGCCATCTGCTCGATGACCAGGACATCGCCATCGACCACTACGGCCCGCCAAACGCCGATTTCCTGCAGGCCGACACCACCGCCACGCCGGTGGCGGAAACCCTGGTCTCGCACTTGCTGCGCTCGAACTGCCCGGTCACCGGACAACCCGACTGGGGCAGCGTGCAGATCGCCTACCGCGGCGCACCGATCGACCACGCCGGCCTGCTGCGCTACCTGGTCTCGTTCCGCACCCACAACGAGTTCCACGAGCAATGCGTGGAACGCATCTTCGTCGACCTGACGCAGTGCTGCGCGCCACGGCAGCTCAGCGTGTACGCGCGCTACACCCGCCGCGGCGGACTGGACATCAACCCGTTCCGCAGCAGCACGCCGGCCACGCCCGCCAACCCGCGCACGGTTCGGCAGTAGGCCCGCCGACGCGCGCGTCAGTGCCGCGTGAAAGTTCAGCCATGGCCATTCCCACCGGTAATCGACGCTTCAGATCGGCGGCGTTAGCCTCGGTGCCCTGACACCAGGCTTCCCAGCGGCATCCGCCACGTCATCGACACCGGAGTTCCCATGACCCGACCCATGCGTCCCATCGCGCTGTACGGCACCCTCCTGACCGGCCTGCTGCTCGGCGGCTGCGGCAAGCACGAATCGACACCGGCCAGTGCGCCGGCCCCGGCCAGCACCGCTCCGATGGCCATCACGCCAACACCGACACCGCCGCCCGCCACTGCCAGCACGGCCGCGTCACCGCCCGCTCGCACGGCCAGCGTAGCCAGCGCCGCCCCGGTGGCCGCCCCGCCGGCCGCGCCGTTCACGGTGGCCAGGCTGACCCTGGGCAGCACGGTGAACGCCGAGCACCAGGTAACCCGCGCCAGCAACAGCTTCACCACCAACGACAAGACCATCTATGCCAGCGTCGCCACCGAAGGCAGCACCGGCGGCGCCACGCTCAACGCGAAGTGGAGCTACCTGGAAGGCCAGGGCCAGCTGGTCAGCAGCATCAGCCAGTCGATCGCCACCGACGGCCCGGCCATCACCACGTTCAAGGTGCAGAACCCCGACCTGTGGCCGGAAGGCAAGTACAAGGTCGAGATCTCGCTCGACGGCAAGCCGGTGGCGAAGCAGGATTTCCAGATCAGGAAGAGCTGAGCGGGAAACAAGTGGCAAGCAGTGAGCAACGTGCGAGCGCCATGCCGGCGGTTCCGCGTTGCTCACGCATCTTCACTCAAGCCTGCCGGTTCAGCGCCTTGCACCCGATCGCCGGATCGTCGGTGAAGAACGCATCGATGCCGGTGGCGAGGTAGGCGCGGATCTCGGCGATGGAACCGGCCGCATTGAAGTCGTGCGGGTCGCTGCCGTGCCACAGGTCGAGCGGCTGGAAACCGTTCTCGGGACGGAAGGTGTACGGGTGCACTTCGAGGCCGGCGACATGCGCGTCGCGCACCAGCGCCGTCGGCACGCCCAGCACCCGGTTGGCCGTCAGCGGGATGATCGCGCGGATGTCCGGGCCGATCGCGTCCGCATACGTGGCGATCTCGCGCAGCCCGGCCGGCGTCATCATCTGTGCGTAGCTGAGCCTGCCGCCCGCCGCGACCACGTCGTACGGCTGTTCCCCCGCGTCGCCGAGCAGTTGCAGCAGGCGGATGTTGCCGTGCGCACCACCGAGCCGGCCGCGCAGATACCTCAGGTTGCCGACCTCGAACGACTGGATCTCCACCGGCGCCGTGCGGGTATGCTCGTGCGCGGCCAGCGCGGCCAGCAGCGCGTCCTCCATCGGCAGGCCGATGTCCCGGAAATAGCTGCCGTGCTTGATCTCCGGGATGATCCCGATGGCCTGCCCGCGATCCTTCGACCCGGCCGCGACGAGGTCGATCACCTCATCCAGCGTCGCCAGCGGAAACTCGCCGTCATGCCGCGTGCCGCGCAGCTCCGGCAACCGTTCGCGCGCGCGCAGCGTCTTCAGCTCGGCCAGGCTGAAGTCCTCGCTGAACCAGCCGGTCACCAGCTCGCCGTCGATGATCTTGCGGGTCCTGCGCGCGGCGAACCCGGGGTAGCTGCCCACGTCGGTGGTACCGCCGATCTCGTTCTCGTGGCGCGCCAGCAGCACGCCGTCCTGCGTCATCACCAAGTCCGGCTCGATGAAGTCGGCCCCATCGGCGATCGCCCGCGCATACGCCGCCAACGTGTGCTCCGGCAGATGCGCGCTGGCGCCGCGGTGGGCGATCACCTGCACCCTGGCGGCAAGCGGCTTTTCGGCGGCGGCGATGGCAGGTGCGGACATGCCATGGAGCATAAACGAACGCGGCGGACGCGTAGCGACGCCAGCGCGCCTGACGCCATGGGGCGTGCAGGGATCACAAAAGTGGTGCGCCCGGCGGGATTCGAACCCACGACCCCTGCCTTCGGAGGGCAGTACTCTATCCAGCTGAGCTACGGGCGCATGCAAGGCCGCGCGGCAGGCCGGCCGAAGGCCGCTGCCGCGGGGGAGCGCAGTATAGCGGAGTTGCCGACGAGGGGCATGCGCGGCGCGGCGGGATGTGGTGCCTTGCCCCGCACGCGCCCTGTTGCCCTGCCCCTCTCCCGCAGCGGGAGAGGGGCGCACGCGGTTTCAGCGGGCCTTGAGCAGCGCGCCCAGGGTGTCGGGCTTGCTGGTGTCGCGGACCAGGTGCGGGTACTTCAGGCCGTCGTGGTAGTCGATGCGCACGGTCTTGTACTCGTTGAAGTTCTTCACCAGCAATTCGACCGGCTGGTTCTTGTCCTTCGCGGCGGCGGTGACGGCGTCCTTGAGCGCATCGGCGTCATAGTCGTGGCCGTTGACCGCAATCACCGTCATGCCGGGCGAGATGCCGGCCTTGAATGCCGGGCCGTCCCACAGCACGTCGCCGATGGCACCCGCCTTGCCGATCGACAGGCCGAGCGAGTAGGTCAGGTCGGCGGAATGCCGGCGCGCCTCGATCGCCTTCACCGCCTCGGACGGTTTGTCGGTGTAGACCAGCTTCCAGCCGTGCGACTCGATGCCGCCGGTCAGCGGGCCATGGCCGTCCAGACGCGTGCGCAGGTACTTCGCCCAGTCGTACGGCGCGATGTCGTTGAGCGTCTTGACCACGTCCTCGAAGACGTAGGTGTTGACGTCCCACTTGCCGTTCTCCATGCCGAAGAACGCCTTGCCGAAATCGTCGATGCTCTTCTTGCCGCCGCTGAGTTCACGCAGCTTGCCGTCGACGTCGAGCCAGATCATCTGGCCGGCCGAGTAGTAATCCTCGCTGGCCTGGTAGTTGCGGTACGGCAGGGGCGCGCGCTGCGCGATCACCGGATCGTTGGTGGTGTCCTGCACGTTGCGGAAGCTGGCCAGGCCGGGGCGGCCCTTGTCGTAGGTGGCGGCGGTGAAAGCCCACATGTCGCGCGCCTGCTCGGCGTCCCACAGGCCCGAACGCGCCGCCATCACCTGGCCCCAGAACTGGGTCTGGCCCTCGTACACCCACAGCAGGGTGTCGCTCATCGGCTCGTTGAAGTTCGGCGTGGCGAGATCCGCACCGCGGCGGTACTTGCCGTCCCACGAGTGGTTGAACTCGTGCGAGAACAGGTCGCGGCCCAGTGCGTTCTTCTTCCACTCGGTGAAGAAATCGGCCGAGGTGCCATCCTCGCTGGAGCGGTGATGCTCCAGGCCATTGCCGCTCATCTTGTCGCTGAGCGAGACCAGGAAATCGTAGTGATCGTAGTGGTGCGCGCCGTACATCTTGTACATCTGCTGCACCAACTCGCGGAACGGCTTGATCTGCTCCGGCTTGATCTCCAGGTACTTCGCGTCGTCGGCCACGATGTTCATGTGCACCGGCGCCTTCGCGCCCGGGTCGAGATCGATGCGCTTGAAGTACTTGCCGGCGTAGATCGGCGAATCGACCAGGTCGTTGTAGTTGATCGGCTTGAAGTGGATCGTGTCGCCATCCTTCGAGGCCACTTCCAGCGCGGTGCCGGCCTGCCAGCCGGTGGGCAGTTTCACGCTGGCCTCGGTGTTGATCTGGCGCGCGAAATGGCCGGCGGGATAGATCGTCACCGCGTTCCACTGCAGGTTGAGCATTTCCGGGGTCATCACCACGCGGCCCTGGTTGCGATCCTGCGGCGACAGGAACTGGAACGTCACCTCCACGCTGCTCACGCCCTGCGGCACGTCGAGGTGGAAGGCGTACACGTTGAGTGGATCGCGCGTCCACGGCAGCACCTGGCCGTTCGCCTTCACCACCAGCCCCGCCATCTTGTCGATCGGTCCCGTCGGCGAGTGATTGCCGGGGATCCACTGCGGATACAGCAGCGTCAGCGGACCGGCTGCGACCGGCAGCGTTTCATGCACGCGGAAGATCCGATGCACCACGTCGGTGGCGTCCACCGTGACCTTCAAGGTGCCCTGGTACGGCACATCCTGCGGTGCCGGGACATCGGCGAGCGCGGCGAAACTGGCCAGGCCGAAGGCGGTAGCGGCGAGGGCGGAAGCGAGACGGGTGGCTTTCAATGTGTTCTCCGGGGGTGGAAATGGGAAGCCTGGCGGACGCTGCCGCTCGATCCGCATTCCACGGTGCGAGGCGGACAGACCAGGCAGGCTCCGGGAATCGCGTCGCGGAAAGTTGCCGCGACAGGAATCCGAGGCGTCGATGCTAGACCGGCAACGCCGGGCTTCACCCCTGCCGAAGGTCACGACGATGGCTCGCACATGAACCGGTCCGGCCGATCGCGGAGACCTGGCATCCATCTTGCTCGGCTTGCGTTGACGCCCTCACCTTTCCACCCGCGGAAACCGCATGCACGCCCTGTTCAAAAGCCTCCGGCTCGCCGACAACCCGGAGCAGCGCCGCGAGTACAGCCGCTATCTGGCGCTGCGGATGGGACCGATGATCCACGCCCTGACGCTGGTGGGTGCGCTCGCCTATCTGGTGGCGGTCGTCGCCAGCACCCTGGTGCGCCACTCGCCGCTGCCACTGTGGCTGCGCCTCGCGCCGCTGCTTCCGCTGCTGCTGGTGGCCTCGTCGACCCGGCATGTGCGGCAGCCGCGGCTGCTCAGCGCGCTGACCCTGCTGTGCATTTTGCTGCTGGAGATCGGCATCAACCTCAACGGCTTCGGTGACATGCGCGGGCATTCCATGGTGTTGCCCGGGCTGCTGTTGCCGGTGGCGTCGTCGGTGATCTGGCTGGGGCGCTGGGATTTCGTCGCGGCGATGCTGCTGTGCGCGCTGGGGCCGTTGCCGTTGCTGTTGTTCGGCCGCATCGATGGCGTGCAGGTGTTCCAGTACCTGGTCTACATGACGGTCGCGATCGCGCTGTCGACGGTGCTGCGCGCGTTCATGGCGCGCACCCTGTTCGAACAGTTCCGGCTGGAGCACCAGCTGCGCGAGCAGGCCAATACCGACGGCCTCACCGGCCTGCTGTTGCGCAACCGTTTCCTGGAGCTGGCGCGGTCCGCGATGGCCGAGCTGCACCACCAGCAGCAGCCGGCCTGCATGCTGTTCCTGGATGCCGACCACTTCAAGCAGATCAACGACCAGTATGGCCACGCCGCCGGCGACGCCGCGCTGATCGCGCTGGCCGCGACGATGCGCCGGCAGATGCGCCAGGGCGACCTGATCGGCCGCATCGGCGGCGAGGAGTTCGCCATGCTGCTACCCGGCAACAACCTGGAGCAGGCGCGCCAGCGTGCCGAGCAGTTGCGTCAGTCGATACACGAGATCCGGCGCCCGGACGGCCCGCTCACCGTCAGCATCGGCATCGCCGAATGCTCGCCACGCTGCTGCGACGACATCGAGGCCCTGCTGGCGCGCGCCGACCAGGCCATGCGCCAGGCCAAGAACGCCGGGCGCAATCGGGTGGTGTGCAGCCCCGACGATTGCTGAGTGTCGCGGGCGTTACGTCCGCCCGCCCTGTTCCATCCGGCTGTGCCGGATACCGTAGGCGAAGTAGATCACGCAGCCGATCGCCATCCAGAGGATGAAGCGCTCGTAGGTGATCCACGGCAGGCCATAGATCAGCGCCACGGAAAACAGAATGCCCAGGGGCGCGGTGAACCACACCGCCGGCGTGCGGAAGTTGCGCTGCAGGTCGGGCCGGCGCACGCGCAGCAGCATGATCGAGGCGCAGATGATGATGAAGGCGCTGAGCGTGCCGATGTTGACCAGCTCGGCCACCTCGCCGATCGGCAGCAGGCCGGCGACCAGCGCGGTGAACACGCCGATGATCAGGGTCGGCCGCGCCGGCGTGCCGAAGCGTGGGCTGACCTTGGCGAACCAGCCCGGCAGCAGGCCGTCGCGGGCCAGCGCGAACCAGATCCGCGCCGCGCCCAGCATGAAGGCGAACAGCACGCTGGTGACGCCGATCACCGCCGCCGCCGCAATGGTCACGCTGAGCCAGTGCAGGCCGATCGACTCGAACGCGTCGGACACCGAGGCTTCGCCGCCCAGCTTGCTGTAGTGGGTGATGCCGGTGAGCACCAGCGACACCGCGAGGTACAGCACCATCGCGATCGCCAGCGACAGCAGCACCGCCCGCGGCAGGTCGCGCTGCGGGTGCTTCGACTCCTCTGCCGCGGTGGTCAGCGTGTCGTAGCCGAACACCGCGAAGAACACCACGCTGGCGCCGGTCAGCACGCCCTGCCAGCCGAAGTGGCCGATGCCGGTGACGGCATCGACCACCCGCGGCGGCACGAACGGGTGCCAGTTCGCCGTATCGATGTAGAACACGCCCACCAGCACCACCAGCAGCACGCCGATCACCTTGATCGCCACCACCAGGGTATTGAAGCGCGCGCCCCACTCGGTGCGCACAGTCAGCAGCACGGCGACCGCCAGCGACACCGCGGCGGCGATCACGTTGAAGCGATGGCCATCGCTCGGCCCGGCGATGGCGTTGGTGCCGTGCAGGCCGAACAGCTGCTGCAGGTAGTACTGCATGGTCTGCGCGCTCATGCTCTGCTGCGCCCACTCCGGCAGGTGCACGCCGGCGGAGTTCAGCAGCACCTGCACGTAGCCGGACCAGCCGATCGCCACCACCGCCACCACCAGCGCGTATTCCAGCAGCAGGTCCCAGCCGATGATCCACGCGGCGAATTCGCCGAGCACCGCGTAGCCGTAGGTATAGGCGCTGCCGGTGACCGGGATCAGCCCGGCGAACTCGGCGTAGCACAGCGCCGCGCAGGCGCTGCCGACGCCGGCGATGAGGAAGCTGATCGCCACCGCGGGGCCGGCGTTCATCGCCGCCTGCTGGCCGGCCAGCACGAAAATGCCCACGCCGATGATGCCGCCGATGCCGATCGCGGTGAGCTGCCACAGCCCGAGCACGCGGCGGAAATCGCCGCGCGTGCCGGCCTCCGCCTGCAGCTGCTCGACCGTCTTGTGGCGCACCAGCTTGCTGAAGAATCCCATCGCCTGCCCCTGAGTCAAACAAGCGGCGATCATAGCGAATGCGCACGCAGGCACCCAGCGCGGTGCAACACGGTTGCCACCGGACCGCCGAAGTTCCGCGCAAATCCTGCAGGGCGGGCAACGGCCGCCGCTTTTGCCGGAGCAGACAGCCGGCGGGCGATGCCTGCCCTAGCGCAGCGAAGCAGCTGCGGATTCAGCGGGAACAGCGGCCACGCCCGCGCCGACCGACGACGGGCGCAGCCATGGCAGTGCGAGCGCGCTGAGTCCGAACACCAGCGCGATCGCCAACGCGAGATGGCCGTCCAGATGGCCGACGCCGAACCAGCGTCCGCTGAGCAGCGGTACCGCGGCGGTGGCCAGCACGCGCACGCCTTCCGCCCACGGCGCCCAGCGGCGGCCTTCCATCAGCGCGCCGAGCACGCACAGGCCGGCAACCAGATAGATCGCATACAGCAGCAATTCCGGCAAACTGGCCTTGCCGGCCATGCCGAGGAACTGCGTGGTCATGCCCAGCAGCAGCGCGAACTGCAGCAGTACATAGACCTTCAGTGGCCGCGACAGCGGCGGGTCGAAACGCTCGCTCGGCATCACGAAATCCGGCTTCGGGTAGCGCGCCGCCACATCGGCCGGGCGCCAGCCCGGCGGCTTCAGCCACACCAGCAGCTTGTCGCGCCAGCGCCGCGCGTGCCACGCGTCCACCGCGCTATGCCAGTACACCTCGGCGTTCGCCCACAGTGGATTCCAGCTGCGCAGCGGCGAGCGGGTGCCGTATACCGGCGGTTCGTTGTCGTCTTCCTCGACGAAGCTGCCGAACAGGCGATCCCACACGATCAGGATGCCGCCGTAGTTGCGGTCGAGGTAGCGGTCATTCACCGCGTGGTGCGCGCGATGGTTGGACGGCGAGCAGAACACCCGGTCGAACCAGCCGAGCCGGCCGATCTGCTCGGTGTGCACCCAGAACTGGTACAGCAGGTCGATCAGCGCCACCACCACGAACACCTGCAGCGGCACGCCAAGCACGGCCAGCGGCAGGTAGAACAGCCAGCCCAGCAGCATGCCGCTGCCGGTCTGGCGCAGCGCGGTGGACAGGTTGTAACGCTCGCTCTGGTGGTGCACCACGTGCGCGGCCCACAGGATGTTCACCCGGTGCCCGGCGCGGTGCAGCCAGTAGTAGCAGAAGTCGTAGCCCAGCAGCGCGCCGGCCCACACCAGCAGGCTGTCCGCCGGCAGCACGAACAGCGCCAGGTGTTCGACGCACCACGCATAGATACCGATCGTCAGCAGCTTGCCGAACACGCCGACCAACTGCGAGATCACACCCAGCCCGATGCTGTTGATCGCGTCGTTGCTGGCGTAGGCGTCGCGCCCGCGTCGCTTCGCCACCAGCAGCTCGATGCCGATCAGCAAGAAGAACACCGGGGTGGCCCAGGTGATGATGAGTTCCTGTGTATTCACTACCCTGCCCCGTTCGCCGTACCGACGCGCTGCACCGAGCGCGCGATCCACCACAGCGCCAGATAATACGCCGAGAGCACCCACAGACTGGCCAGCGGCAGCGGGCCGCGGAAGCGATCCCAGGCCAGCAGGCTGTCGCTGAGCATGAAGGTGAGTGCGCCGAGCGCGGCCAGTCGCGCGGCCGGTGCCTGCGCATCGCCGCGCCGGGCAAACATCCGCGCGCGCACCAGCGCCTGCCCGCCCATGCTCGCCAGCACCAAAACGTACACGATCACCGGCACGCGCAGCGGCGCGCCGATCGCATCCCACAGCAGATAAAGGTTCACCGCGCCGTAGCCGAGCGTGACCAGCAGCAGCCACGGCCGCGCGGCGAAGCGGCTGTCGCCGAGGAACGCGGCGATGAAGCACAGGTGGCCGCACAGGAACGCCAGCAGTCCCGGCACGAACAGGTCACCCGGCATCATCAGGAACACGTCGCCGAGCAGCGAGCAGGCGATCCCGGCCAGGATCCAGCGCCGGTAGCGCGACGACTGCGCCGGACGCGCGCGCCACGCCAGCACGAAGATCAGCACGGTGGCCAGCGGCTTGCCGCACCAGTGCAGCCAGCGCCAGCCCTGGCCGGGATCGGCAGCAGCCAGCAGCGCGCCGGCGATCGCGGCGATCGCGGCGCCCAGCGTAGCCAGCGCCAGACCGCGCGGGTATGGCGCGGACGCGCAGGCGAAGGTAGCGACGGACATGGGCGATCCGGGTGACGAAGCTTGCCCGATCATAGCCCGGGCGATCGCGTCGGCGATGAACATGGCAAGGGCCTGCGACCATGCCGTGGCAACGGCATGGCCGTGCTCAATCCTTGCCGTACATCCGGCGATACACCGCGCTCACCCGTTCCTCCAGCGCACCACCCTGATGCGCCCGCCTGAACGCGTCGTTGAGCTGTTTCTCGGCGGCGTGCAGATCGCGCAGGAACTGCCGGGCGTCGTCCGACAGGCCACCGTCAGCCATCTGTCGTTCGAGGCTGGCGGCGGAGCTTTCCCGGCGTGGCGGCTTGCGCTGGTTCATGCCCAAGGGCAAGCAAGACGCCTGCCAGTAGCGCCGGCACCGGCGCCACGCAGAATCGACGCCTGGCGCCGGCCTGCCGGCATGGCCGCTGGCGACGGAAACTGCCGCGGCGGGTCACTGATACACGTGCAGCCGGCCGATCGTCCAGGCGTGGTAGGACGCCAGCAGGCCTGGCACAGCGCAGTCGTCGTACAGGCCGTGGCAGCGTTCGCGCAAATCGGTCGCCGCGGTGAAGTACGCGTCGGTGGGCACGCCCGCCGCCTGCAGCACCATGCTGGGCAGGAAGGCGATGTCGAGCAGCGGGTACTGCGGCAACGGCGGACCGGCGACGTTGCTCTTCAGCATGTAGTAGGTGAGGTAGTCGCGGTACGGCCGCAGCGCCGGCGGCAAGCGGCGCGGCAGATCGCGGATCAGGCCGTTGAAGGACGGCTGGTGGTCGCCGAAGTGCAACAGCACGGTCGGCTGCGCGCGGTCAAGGAAGGCATGCTCCAGTGCACGCATGGCCAGGTCCGAAGCGTGCAGGCGCGCGAGGTAGGTGTCGAAGTTCAGCGCGGTGTCCGCCGGCAGCCCGCGCAGCAGGTCGCGGTAGGGTCGCGGCAGCTTCGCCATCGGCTCGTGGTCGTGCGGGCCATGCTGGTTCAGCGTCAGGATCATCAGGAACACCGGCTGCCCCGGCTTCTTCACCTTGTCGTAGATGCGCTTTGCCGCCGCGAACATCTGTGCGTCGCTCTCCTCCCACTCCTCCAGGCCGAGCTCCCCGGCGCCGTACAGGTGGTCGAAGCCGTAGGCCTGGTACGCGTTGCGCCCATTGATGAAGTCGGCACTGGTCGGGTAGACGCCGATGGTGAGGTAACCGAGCCGGCGCAGCTGCAAGGCCAGCGCGTCGTGCACGTTCGGCGCCAGCACGTACGGCGCGTACATGCCGCCGGGACCGAAGATATCCTGCGGCATGCCGGTCAGCGCGGCGAACTCGCTGACCCAGGTGCCGCCACCGAAGGTATGCACGCGCAGCATGCCGTGCGCGCGGGTGCGCGCATCGGGGCGGAACATCGCCACCCGGCACGGCGGCACGTTGCAGGCATCGTAGATCGACGGGTCGAAGGTGCTTTCCTCCAGCACCTGCACGATGTCCGGATACGGTGGCGCCGTGCTGCCGGGGGCGCCCTGCGCGGTGGCGCCCCAGTCCTGCTCGGCCACGGCGTCATCGGCCATCGCCGGCAGCTCCACGTCGGCGTCGTGCAGGTTGACGAAGAAGTTGGTCAGCTGCGCGTCGTCGGACATCTTCTGCCACGCGTTGCGCGAGTGCACCCGCGCGAACGGCCCGCTGGGCAGCATGCACAGCCACAGCGCCAGCGCGCACGACGCGACGCCGCCAAGGCGCATGCCGGCGACGCGCCGCGACCGCGGCCGCGCCAGCACGCGCCAGTCCCAGCGCCACACCAGGTACAGCAGCGGTGGCAGCAGCACGCCCAGGCCGATCCCCACCGTGTACAGGTGCGGATAGTGGCGCAGCGTGTCGAGCAGGCTGGTGCGCACGTAATAGATGAAGTCCGACGGCATCAGCTGCGAATCGAGGTAGCGCAGCTTCAGCACCGCCACTGACTTCAGCAGCAGGAACAGCCCGCCGCCGACCAGCAGCGCCGTGCCGAGCCGACCGAACGCGAACAGCAGCACGCCGGACGTGCACAGCATCAGCCCCATGATGAAGCCGCGCTGCAGCGGCTGCGGCTCCTGCCAGGCGGTGAGCGCGATGCAGCCGGCGAAGAACGCCAGCGCGCACAGCACCACCGCACCCGCCCGCGTGGGACGCAACGACATTCGACGCATGGCTGGAAAGTCCCCCTGCAGGACGGGTATCACCGAAGTGCCATCTTACGGTCTTGCAACGGCAACAAAGCGCCCCCCCGGCACATCGTTCCACTGGCGTTGGGCCTGGCGCCGCTGGCGAGGCGCAGGCCTGCCCCGGCGACGGATGGGCAGGCACCCGGTCACCCTGATCTGCTAATTTCCGCGATCAGTCCCCCCGCATTCCCACGGAACCACCATGTCGCCACGCCCGTTCACGCTCGCCACCCCGCTGCTCGCCCTCGGCACCGCCCTGCTCGCCGGCTGCACCATGCTTCCCTGGCAGGGCGGCAGGACGCCCGACGGCGCGCGCGCGAACGTGGCGATCCTGGAAACCACCGACGTGCACGCGAACGTGCTCAGCTACGACTACTACAAGCTGAAGCCGGACGATTCGCTCGGCTACGAGCGCACCGCCACGCTGATCCGCCGCGCCCGCGCGGAATTCCCCAACAGCTTCCTGTTCGACAGCGGCGACACCATCCAGGGCAGCGTGCTGGCCGACTACCAGGCGCTGGTGAAACCGGTCGCCTGCGACCAGGAACTGTCCATCTACAAGGCGATGGACGCGATGGGCTACGACGGCGGCACCGCCGGCAACCACGAGTTCAACTACGGCCTGGGCTTCCTGTCGCAGGTCACCGGCACGCCGATGAACGTGGACGGCGGCCACACCGACCGCTGCGCCGGGCCGAACTTCCCGCTGGTGCTGGCCAACGTCTACAGCGCGCGCGACGGCAAGCCGATCTTCAAGCCGTGGACGATCGTCACCAGGACCATCACGGCCTACACCCCCGACGGCAGCAAGATCCAAGTGCCGCTGAAAGTCGGCATCATCGGCTTCACCCCGCCGCCGATCCTGGAGTGGGACCAGCAGAAACTGGCCGGCAAGGTCACCGTCAGCGGCGTGGTCGAGGCGGCGAAGAAGTACCTGCCCGAGCTCAAGGCGCAGCAC
Source organism: Rhodanobacter sp. B2A1Ga4 (assembly GCF_018101315.1). Lineage (NCBI taxonomy): Bacteria > Pseudomonadati > Pseudomonadota > Gammaproteobacteria > Lysobacterales > Rhodanobacteraceae > Rhodanobacter > Rhodanobacter sp. B2A1Ga4. Next base: position 78,492 of record NZ_JADBJR010000005.1, read on the forward strand.
CCCGACCTGGTGGTGGCGATCCTCCACGGCGGCCTGAACACCGCGCCGTACACCCCGGACATGGAAAACGCCGGCTGGTACCTGGCCGGCGTGCCCGGCATCGACGCGCTGCTGCTCGGCCACTCGCACACGGAATTCCCCGGCCCGCGCTACGCCGGCATGAAGGACGTCGACGCCCGGCTCGGCTTCGTGCGCAACGTGCCCGCGGTGATGGGCGGCTTCTTCGGCAAGGACCTCGGCGTGATCCAGCTGGTGCTGAACCGCAAGGGCGGCCGCTGGGTGGTCGACCTGGACAACACCCACAGCGAGGTGCGCCCGATCTGCAAGGCGAAGCACGATTGCGTGCCGGCCGATCCGGCGATCGCGCCGCTGGTGCAGCAGGCGCACGAGGCGGCGATCGCCTACGTCAACACGCCGATCGGCGAGAGCACGCTGCGCCTGAGCAGCTACTTCGCCGACGAAGGCAACATGACCGCGCTGGCGCCGGTCAACGCCGCGCAGATCGACTACGTGCGCCGCGAGCTGCCGCGCCTGCATCCCGAGCTGGCGAACCTGCCGGTGCTGGGCGCCGCCGCCGCCTTCCGCACCGGCTTCGGCGGCCCCGACGACTACACCGACGTCGCCCCCGGTCCGCTCACCCTGCGCAGCGCCGCCGACCTGTACTTCTATCCGAACACGCTGGCCGCGGTGAAGATCGACGGCGCCGGTGTCAAGGCGTGGCTGGAAAAATCCGCCGAACGCTTCAACCGGATCGACCCGGCCAAGGCCAGCGAACAGCCGCTGATCAACAGCCGCTTCACCGGCTACAACTTCGACCAGCTCCAGGGCGGTATCCACTACGTCATCGACGTGTCCAAGCCGGCCGGCCAGCGCATCACCACGCTGACCTACCAGGGCAAGCCGGTCGAACCGACCCAGCCGTTCATCGTGGTCACCAACAACTACCGCGCCAGCGGCGGCGGCCACTTCCCCGGCCTCGACGGCAGCAACATCGTACTGACCGCGCCCGACGGCACCCGCGAGATCCTGGCGAAATGGTTGGAACGCCGGCACACGGTCGGTGCGAAGGATCTCGAACCGACCTCATGGACCTTCGCCCCGCTGAAGACCCGCGGCCCGGTGGTGTTCACCGGCGCCAGCGGCAAGCAGGCTGTGGCGCGCGAGGCCGGCCTCGACAACATCCGCCAGCTGAAGGACCACGGCGACGGCACGGCGACGTATGTGATCGACCTGTCGCGTTGAACGACGCGTTTTTGTAGGGCGGGCACTGCCCGCCGCTCCGGCTTTCTGCTGAGTCCTGGGACGCCTCAGGAGCAAGAGCTTTCGTCCTCCTGCGGAGGCCGAGGTACTTCTCTTTTGCTTGTCCAAAAGAGAAGTACCCAAGAGAAAACGACACCCCGCTTGGCGCTTGCCGCCCATCCATGGGCGGCAAGTCCGTGAGCCGGGGCCGGGCTTTTCGACCGGACTCCTGTCCGGGCGAAAAGGAGTCGACATCCATGTCGACTCCCGCTGCGCGGCCTGTCGACCCCGACTCACCGCCGCGCAAGGGACCCCGGGTAGAGCAGCGGGCCATCGTGGCCCGCACTTTCTAGAAGATCCAAGGCCGCGCCGCCTGCGCCTTTAATGTAATTGGCAGTTGCCGTCCCTCCACGTCACGCGCGCCAAAAACGTCTCGCGCTCCGCTCGTTGAGTCGGCCTCAGGGCCGACCTGCGGGAGACCCGATACAGTACATACTTGATGGCTCGGAAGGTCCGCTTTCGACCCATTGCAGACACTCGAGTATTCGGAACAGTAATTATCCCGCCAACTACTTAGTTGTTTAAGAGATGGAGCGCTACTCGAAAGACTCATCCCGCTCTCGACTGGTGCGACCGAGTATTTCGGTCCACCAATCAATACGACGGCTAATTTGTGCCATCGCTTGTTCTCTGGACGCCTCTTCCGGAGATCCTTGCTCGATTGGAAGGGAGCTCAGAATGTCCTGAATCCTATGCAGAATAGGCACCTCGCGCTCCGAACTGCCCGATCTCTCGCCGCGCTCTGCGATCTCCTCGATGAAGGCACACTTGTCGAGAGCCAATTCGTAGAGCCGATGAGCAACAAGAGGCTGTTGATCAGTGGGATCTGCAAGCCTACAGATCCGGGCGGCGAAGGAGATGCGCGGGACAGAGTCTTCAGCACACCACTGGATGAGCAAGTCATCCGAAATAGTTGGAACGCCCTTCCCCGTAGGGTCTACCGTCGATTCCTCTAAAATCAGATCGCTCACGGCATGCCGGCGCTTTGGATCTTCCAAGCCGAATAGGTAAGTTAGAGCCTCCTTGGGGTGTCGGCGAATGATTGGTGCCAAGAAGTTGCCCGTCGTGCTGGGGAGATAACGGGGGTGGATGGTGCGCGCCTGAACAGCGCGCGATAAGACACCTTGGATGTCTTCGAAGGCCACCGAATGCTTGACAGCGCACGAGATCAGTTCTTCGATCTCATAGTCCAGCCGCTCCTGCGCATGATCGTCGAGCTCGGGCCAATCGATGAGCGTCAAGAAGTCGCGACAGTATCGGCTAAGGAGCTGTTGCTCGGATTCTCTTCGCTCCTTGGCGCTGTAGATGACCATATGCAGAACATCAATGGCGACGTGAATACCTTCTTGGCCTTTGGTCGTAAGGCTATCGAGGATCGTAGTGATACTCTCTACGGAAACGGGTCTGAGCGCGCCGCCGTAACCGAGACTCCGATAGCGCCATAGCGGTGCCAAGTTCGCATCCAGGGCTCGGCGTATCCGCTCGGCCCCCTGCTCGTCCATCGGCACTGAGATTTGAAGGTTCGGGAACCAAGGCCCGATAGCCGGGTTGTCAATCGCGCTGTCCAGTAAAGATGCCGTCATCACCGCGTCCTGTTCCCCCCAAGCGGAAATCAGCCCACAAACAAATGAAGGATTGAGCTGCTCGGGATCGGGTGCTGCTTCGATAAGCGCGCGAATCTGCGCGAAAAGCCTTGGCGCATCGGGTGTTGCTTGAGCCACGCCGCGACCAACCGAAAGCACGTAGTAGCGAGCACTGCCATCGATCAGGGCGGGCAGCAACTCACGCAAGAGCGCCGGATCTACGGCGAGCGCTTGACCCAAGCTCTCGCCTCTGGCGGCTGCTCGATCGGCCGCGTCGGCAATGTCCTCGTCGTTGTCCTCGTGATCAATGGGATCCCGCATCGAGATCATGGCACGGACCTGCGCGCGAAGTCCGGTGGGCGCCACCAATGCCTTGAAGGTGGTTGCGTTCGTTCGAAGTTCACCGTCTACATTCTTGCGCCTCAGAAGCTCGTTGACAGCTTTCCAGGCGTCCAGCCAGCCGTCACACGCGACCAGACGAGGGGCAAGCGCCGCCATGCGATCGGTAAGAAGAGAATCCCCGGCGAAACCAAAGACGCCTCGGCCTAGCGCCGCCCGAATGCGCCGCCCTGTATCGTCAGCTCTGGTAGCGTAGGGCTCGGCGATATTGATAAAGAGCAGATACCACTCCCGCTGTTCTTCAATGCTCTTTGGCCACCACCCGCTGCTGCGCTTGCGTGCGCCGAACTGAAAGGTCGACTGGTTGCGAAAGCCACGGACCCTTAAGGTCTCCTCAAGCAAGACCAGTCCAATGCGTCGCTCGCTGGGCTGGTCGGACGTCAACAGCCGTTCCACGAACTTCGCCCGCTGCGCTCCCGGTGCCATGGTGCCCGAATAGTAGAGCTGAAAAAGCGGCTTGAGTTGATCCAGCGTTTGCTCCCCGGTTCTTCGGTCTATGGACTGCAGGGGCAGAAGGTCAAGCAGGACTTTGACGCATCGATCAAATAGATCCGGGTCATACGCAATGGACTGGACGAGCTGGGCAAGCTTGTCCACTTCAGACTCATGACGCTGACCGGCACCGCCTTCCGCGGCGAAGCGTTCCGTTGCGGCCAGCGCTTGCTCAGGAGTGACCACCGAAAGGCGCAAAAAGATCAGGAAGTCCTTTGTCGAGAGACCGGCCAGATCTGAAAAGAAGCCGCCGGGTTCCAGCCAAAGGCAAACCAGCTTCTTGGCAGCGGATGACGCATGGAGAAAGCTTAGACGGTGAGCGAAGGATGACCGCACTCTCTCCGAAGCGGTGGCACACAGGCGATTCTCAAGATCGGATGCCGGATGCTCTTCCAAGGCTTCGGCGGCAAGCCGATTTGAAACCGCATGCGGCAACAAGGCTCGCCATTTTCCTCGTTCCTGAAGCAACCCACGCCGGCGCAGCTCAACCATGTTGCGTCGGAAGTCTATAGGTGTACTGCTAGCGAATGATGCGAGGATCGCTATTTCCGAGGTTGCCGAAAGATCTTCACCATCGAACGAATAGATCAAGCTGGCCGCTTTCGCGCAACGTAGCAGCTCATCACCGGCGCCACGGGATTGCTCGAACAGCCGCCTGAACAGGTCGCCATCCTTCAGCGAAGAGAGATCGTCCGATTGTTTTGAGGTGGAAGCCAAGGCGAACGCAAGACGGGAGTTGCCTTCACTGGCTGCAATGACAACATGAGCGTCGCTCCAAGACAGTTGCGGGTAACGGCTGCGCAGGAGCGCAGACAATGTCTCATCAGAGACGCCCTCCAGTCGATAGACAGTGGTGTCGTCAGGCAGATCGTCCTGGATGTCGTATTCAATCGTCAGAAGCCCAAGCTTGTTGGCCACCTTTGCCTTGCGCTCGACGAGCGCACGGTGAGACTTCTGACCACAGTTGTCGACGATCAATATCGATCGCTCGCCAAAGCCGGCGAGGGTCTCGATCATCACCTCAGGTGAAGGATCAGGACTGTTCGAAATATCGGTATAGATCGCCCAGTCCTGCGAGAGGGAAGCAGCATTAGTTTGGATACGGGGGTCGAATAGGACCTGCGCCAAACGGGTCTTGCCGACGCCGGACAGGCCGACGAGCCGCACCGTGGTTCCAGCTGCCAGATCGCGCCGGATCGCATTCAAAGCTTGAAGATCGGTCATCGCCTCGACCGCACCCGGAGCGAAGACCCGAGGCTCCTTCCCCACAATGAACTCGGCACTCTGGTCAGTCTCTTTGTAGGCCCACGGCCCGTAGCCATTCCATCCCTGGATCGGCTTGCCGATGCGTTCGCGTACCCAAATCGCGAGTGGTGGAAATTGCTCGACCCAGTCAGCGATCTGGCGCGCACCGAGAAAGTCGACCCTGATTTTGCCTGTCAGTCCATGGTCGTTTAGCACCGTTTCCATGGCTGCTACGCGATTCCGCCGTTTCGGATCAGCGGGATCGTCGCGAGTAGAGGCGATGACATAAGCACCAGTGTCCGGTGCCAAAGCGGCTATCGATGGGCGGATGACTCCTTTGGGAGCCATCTCCGCAACGATCTTGGCAGGCCCAAACAGCTCGGCTTTGACTTGGATGATGGCAACGCTTCTGCCCAAGGGGCCGCCTACATCACAGACAGGTTGACCGTCGACCCGGACATCGACACCTTCGTCCGCTGCCCGCTGGTCCCCACCCCAGAAGACATTGGCAGGATCAAGACCGACACGCTGAATGTGTAAGCGGCAGAGACGGGCCAGTAGCTCTCTGGCCTGTCCGTCGTCCAAGGCTCGCATGTGGTCCGTTTGGACATGGAAGATGGGGTGCATGCCGCGATTGTCGCAAGAACGGAGGGTCTATTGAGCGTGATATAGAGCATCACTGATTAGCCTTTCAAAAAAGTACGCGAGAGCGTCCTCAAATCATGGCTTTGGTCGTTCCAACCCAGCCTTTGGCGAACTTCAACCAACGACCGCTCTTGGCCGAACTGAGACATTCGTGGCATTGAAAAGCCCCGCTCGCAGTCGGACTTTCTTGTTCTTGGCTTTACGGCTTTCGCCACTGCGCTCGAGGTCGGGCACCGAGTCCGGGCCAGGATGGCCCGCTGCTCTACCCGGGGTCCCTTGCGCGGCGGTGAGTCGGGGTCGACAGGCCGCGCAGCGGGCGTTGCCAGGGATGGCAACGCCTTTTCGACAGTACACGGATGTACTGTCGAAAAGCCCGGCCCCGACTCACGGACTTGCCGGGCAGGAGCCCGGCAAGCGCCAAGCGGGGTGCCCCTCTCTTTGGTTCCTTTCTCTCGGGCAAGCGAGAGAAAGGAACTCGCCCTCCGAAGGAGGACGAAAGCTCTTGCCTCTGGAGCTTTTCGCGCCGAACGAAGCAAGAGCATCACCCACGAGCGGGCTCCTACAGAGGCACGACCGAAGGCCTTGTGCGCGGGAGCAACCAAACGATGCGACCCAAGACAAGAACCCTGCGGTGGCGGTTCGACGGCCCCCTCAACGAATCATCACGAACACCGTCACGATGACCAGCAGCACCAGCGGATACAGGCTGGCACGATCAAACAGTCGTGCCGCCTGGCGGCCATCCAGCGTGCGCGCCAGACGGAACGCCGGCGGCAGCAGCAGAACGGTGCCGGCAGCGAGAATGGCGAGCTGGAACAACCAGCCGCCACCCAGCGGCGACAGGCGCGGCAACAACGCGCTGGCGAGTACGGCCAGACCCAGGCTGACCACCACCAGCACGCCGGCCGCGCGCAGGCCAAACACCAGCGGAATGGTGCGTGCGCCGATGCGGCGGTCCTCCTCGATGTCGTTCCAGTCGGCCGGGATGTTCTGTCCGCCGATCTCCCACAGCATCAGCCAGATCAGCGTGCCCAGCAGCCCACGCCACGAGGGTTCGGGAATGACCGCGAACACGGCGGCGATCGGGCCAGCCGACTTGACCAGACCGCTGACCACGGTGCGCCACCAGGTCACCTTGAGCAGCTTGACGTAGACCACTTCCAGCGCCGCTGCGGCGAACACGATGACGAGGATCCGCGGGTTCAGCAGCCAGGTGCCGAGCACGGCCAGCGCGAACCAGCCGCCGAACCACGCCAGCGCACCCTTCATGCTGATCAGGTTCTGCGCCAGCGGGTAACGCATGGCGGATGCCTCCACCGCGTAGCCCGGGGTGATCCCGCCGGCGACCTTTTCCTTGTCGTCCTTCACCCCGATCAGGTCGTTCAGTGCATAGACGGCCGTATAGCCGGCCAGCGCGGTGGCCAGGGACAGCGCCAGCACCCGCCACGACGGGAAGTGCCCCAGCCACAGCAGCGCGACGAAGCCGGGCATGGCGATGTCGAGCACGCCGTGGACGGAACGCGACAAGGCAAGGAAACGCCGCATGGGGTTCAGCCTTTCCTGACGAAGCAGGCCATGTAGTTGATGTCTTCGCGGTTCGGCGCGACCCGGAAGCGGCGCGTCAGCGGGTTGTACATGAGGCTGTCCACCGCCCTGAACTCGAGCCCCGCCGCACCGGCCCACGCGCGCATCTCCACCGGCCGGATCAGCTTGCTGTAATGGTGAGTGCCGCGCGGCAGCAGGCCGAGGATGTACTCGCCGGCCACGATGGCGAAGGCGAACGCCTTGAGCGTGCGGTTGATGGTGGAGAAGAACGCCACGCCGCCCGGCTTGAGCAGGGTGGCGCAGGCGGCGATGACCTGCTCCGGATGCGGCACATGCTCCAGCATCTCCATGCAGGTGACCGCGTCGAAGCTGCCGGGCTCGTCGCGTGCGAGGGTCTCCGCATTGAGCTCGCGGTAGTCGATGGCCAGCCCGCCACGCTGGGCATGTTGGCGGGCGATGCCCAGCGACATCCGCGACAGGTCGATGCCGGTCACCCGCGCGCCGGTCTTTGCCAGCGCTTCGGCCAGGATGCCGCCGCCGCAGCCCACGTCGACCACGCGCGGCGCCGGTACGCCGATGCGCTCGGTGATGAAGCGCAGGCGCAGGTCGTTGATTGCGTGCAGCTGGCCCATCTTGCCGTGCGGGTCCCACCACAGCTGGGCGATGCGGTTGAAGTGGGCGATCTCCGCGGCATCAACATTCGGCGATTCGGTCATGGCTGCTCGTGGTCCGCTGGGTCAGGGTGTGGATGGAGGCTTCGATTTCCGCGCGCGCGATGTCGTTGACGAACACGCACTCGCCCAGCCCCGCGGGCAACGGCACGCGCTGCAGGCCGTTGCGGTGCTCGACGCGGTCGAGCAGCGACTGCCACATCAGCTCGGCGTCGAGCAGGGCGAGCTCGGGGGCGAGGCCGAGGCGCTCGACCAGCGCGAAGATGCGCCCGGCCGCGGCTGCATCGAGCAGGCCACGCCGCCGCGCGATCGCAGTCGATACCAGGATGTCCAGCAGCACCGCCTCGCCGTGCAGCAGGTCGTCGCCGTAACGGGTTTCCAGGCCGTAGCTGAAGGTGTGGCCGAAGTCGACCTTGCGCGCCAGCTCCTCCTCGTGCAGGTTCGGCGCCAGCTCTTCCAGCATGCCGCCGATGGCGTGGTCGAGGATCTCGCCACCGTGCGCGTCCTGGAACGCCGCCGCCAGCGAAGGCGCGCCGTGCTGCTCCAGCAGGCGGAACAGCGCGGCGTCGCGGATCACCGCCAGCTTGACGATCTCGCACACGCCGTTGCGCAGGTGGCGCGGCGGCAGGCTGCGCAGCAGGCTGCGGTCCAGCAGCACCCGGCGCGGCGGCTCGAAGTTGCCCAGGCGGTTCTTGTGGTCGTTGAAGTTGATCCCGGTCTTGATCCCCACCGCGGCGTCGACGTAGCCCATCAGCGTGGTCGGCACCTTGATGTGCGGCACGCCGCGGCGATAGCTGGCCGCCGCGTAGCCGACCACGTCGGTCAGCACGCCACCGCCGATGGCGATGATGGGTTCGTCGCGGCGATGGATCGGGAAGCTGTCCAGCTCGTGCAGCACCGAAAGCCAGGCTTCCAGCGACTTGCCGCCCTCGCCGCCCGGCAGGGTGACGATGCGCGCGTCGACCCGATGGTGCGCGAAATAGGCGCGGATGCGTTCGCCGTGGTACGCGTGCACGCACTCGTCGACCACCACGAAGCGGCGCCCTTCCTGTACGCGGCCCATCGACAGCAGCGCGTCGCTGTGCGGATCGAACACGTCGGCCACGTTGAGCAGGTCGTATTCGATCCGGCGCGTGGCGCTGACCTGCCAGCGCGTGCTCTGCGCCGCGCTCATGTGATGTCTGGCCATGCCGCGCGTTGCGCCAGCACCTCGCGCGCCACGGCCTGTGCGCGCGCGAGGTCGTGGTTACGCCAGTGGCCGCACTGGTCGATACGCGCATATGGCACGGCCTCGGCCACGAGCACGCCTTCGAGGATGGCCTCGAGCGCGTCCTCGATGACGGCGCGGCGGCCCTCGCCAAGCAGGGTGAGGTAGAAACCGGTCTGGCAACCCATCACGCCGATGCCGATGAAGTGCCGCGGCAACAGGCGGCCGTAGCCTTCCAGCAGGAAATGCTCGATCGAATGCAGCTCGGTGCTCGACAGGCAGGCGTCGGCGTTCGGCCGGCGCAGGCGCAGGTCGATGCTGTAGACGATGTCGCCCGCCGCTCCCGCATGAGCGCCACGCAGCTTGACGCTGGGCGCCTTGAGCAGGCGGTGGTCCAGTTCGCCGACGGTGTCGCTGCGCCAGCCCAGTGCCTCGAAGTCGATCATGGTGGTTGCCCGTTGGAACGGCCGATCATTCATGCCGGCTGCGCGATGGCGGCCAGGTGGCGGTAGCTCCGGTCGATCGCCTGCTGCCAGCCCTCGACGTGGTGGTAGAGCTCGACCGAGCCGAAGCCGTCGAAGCCGTGCTCGTTCAGGGCCTTGAAACTGGCGGCCAGATCCAGCGTGCCTTCGCCGGGAATCTCGTGGAAATGCACGATGCCGGTGCGCGTGTTGGCGACCATTCGTTCGAACAGCGCCGGACCGCGCACGCCGCGCAGGTGGGCGACGATCGGCCACGCCCGTTCGAGCACGTCGAAGCTCAGCCCTGGCACCGAGATCAGGTAGGTGAAGATCTCGTCGTCCTGCGGCGAGGCGCCGGCGTACAGGCTGGCGTAGTCGACCAGGGCCGCCGCCTGCGTGATGCCGGCCTGCGCCAGCAGCGCGTCGATGCGCGATCGCCGCGCCGCGTCGGGTGCGCGGTCGGCGAAGTACAACGGGTGGTGGCGATCCAGCAGCAGGTAGTCCGCACTGTCGGGGAAATAGACCAGTGCGCTGGCATCCTCCAGGTCGAGTGCCGGCACGGCATCGTTGCGCACGATCCTGAGGTTGTGGCCCTGGCGCGCATCGGAGATGTGCAGGTAGCGCGCGTGCGGCGCGGCCTGCGCCAGCGCGCCGATGTAGTCCGGCTCGGAGCAGTAGGCGTGGCAGATGTCGATGTGCAGCGCGAAGCGCGGCGAGCCGACCGCGCGGATCAGTGCCAGCCCCTGTGCCAGCGTCTCGATGTACATGCCCGGCTCGGGCTCGATCAGCAGCGTGATGTCCTCGTCGTCGCGGATCTCGCGCAGGCATTCGCGGATACTGTCGACCAGCAGCTCGCCGGGATCGACCTGCGGCTGGCGCACGTGCTCCTCGCGCAGGAAGCCGCTGCCGAAGGTGACCAGCTTGACGCCCAGCCGGCGCGCCACGCGGATGCCGCGCTTGACCAGGTCGATGCGGCGCTTGCGCCCGGCCACGTCCAGCGTCATCAGGGACGGTTCGTGCGGCCGTTGCGGGGTGAAGAAGTGCGAGGCGGTGGCCACGCAGGCCGGCACGATGCCCGTTGCCTCCAGCCGCGCGCGCACGGCGTCGAGGTCGGCCTCGGTGAGGTTGAAGGGGTTGAACTGGTCGCGGTGGAAGGACAGCTCGATCCCCGCGTAACCGGCCCGGGCCACGGCGTCGATCGCCTCCAGGAACGGCAGGTTGGTGAGGCCGAAGGTGCTGTAGCTGAGCTGGATCATGCCCGGGAGCCGTGATGAGCGAGCGGTGGCGGGACTCGAGTGCGCCGCTGGCCCGAACCCTGCGGCTGCAGCACGCACGACGTCGGTTGCGCCACGCGGGCCAGCCTACGTCGAGTTGGTATCCGCGCAGCGTGCGGGCGCGGCGGCACGCTCGCCATGACCCACGTCAAATCGCGCCCGCCGGCGCCTGCGTTGGGATGCCGCAGGGCGCCGGCGGCCGGCTGCAATAGCGCGGCAATAGCAGCGCGCCGGCGCGCTGGAATCCGGTCACTGCAGGGTCAATGTTTCTCGCCGGGATGGGAACAGGATCAAGAGCGGCCCCACCCCGGCCCTCCCCTGCGAGCAGGGGAGGGAGCAACGCCCGACGATGTCGAAATTCCGCCGCTCAGTCGCTCGGCGTATTCCGGTATTTTCCGACGTCGGCTGCTTGCACCGCAGCGGCCTTGTTCGACCACGACTGGCGGATATAGCCGACCACCGCGGCCACGTCGGCGTCGCCCAGTTGCTGCGCGAACGGCGGCATCGAGTACGGCTGCGGGTTGCCGGCGGTGACCGGGGCGAAGCCACCGAGCAGCACGCTGCGGATCGCGTTGATGCCGGTTGGTTCGGTCACCGAGGTGTTGCCGTCCAGCGGCGGGTAGACGCCGGCCACGCCGCGGCCATCCTTGCCGTGGCAGTCGGCGCAGCGCTGCGCGTAGAGCTGGCCGCCGTACTCATGGCTGGCCGCCTGCGCGAACGGCGCAGGCGCGGACTGCGGACGTGGCGGCAGCGACTGCAGATAGACGGCCACCGCCTGCAGGTCGGCGTCGCTCAGGTGCTGGGTGCTCAGGCGCACCACGTCGGCCATCGGCCCGAACGCCGTGCCCTTCGCCGACTGGCCGGTCTTCAGCAGGTCAACGATGTCCTGTGCGCGCCAGCCATCGAGGCCGCCACCCGGTTGCGTGCTGAGGTCCGGCGCGTACCAGTCCAGCTGCGGGATCTGGCCGCCGGTGAGGTGGCGGTCCTGCTCGATGCCGCCGAGCGAGTCGCGCGTGGTGTGGCATTCGTTGCAGTGGCCCAGGCCCTGCACCAGGTAGGCGCCGCGGTTCCATTCCGGCGACTTCGCCGGATCGGACTTGAACTCGCCGGGCTTGAAGTACAGCGCGCGCCACGCGAGCAGGCTGCTGCGCACGTTGTAGGGAAACGCCAGCCCCAGTGCCGTGTCGGGCCGCTGCACCGGCGGCAGCGACTTGAGGTAGGCGAAGATCGCCAGCGCGTCGTCGCGGCTCACCTTGGTGAATGAGGTGTAGGAGAACACCGGGTACAGCAGCTCGCCCTGGCGGCCCTTGCCTTCGTGCAGCGCGCGCCAGAAATCGTCGAAGCTCCAGCGGCCGATGCCGGTGTCCGGATCGGGCGTGATGTTCGGCGCCGGCACGTCGCCGAACGGCGTGCCCAGCGAGCGGCCGCCGGCGTAGCGCTGGCCGTCGCGCGCGGTGTGGCAGGCGGCGCAATCGCCGGCCGTGGCCAGGTATTCGCCGCGCGCGATCAGCGCCGGATCGTGCAGCGCGGCGGCATCCGCCTCGCGTTGTGCCGGCGACGCCGCCGTCAGGCCGGTACGACCGAAGTACAGCCAGCCCAGCACGACTGCCGCCAGCAAGGCCGGCACCCACCATCCACGTCGCCACCACTTCATTGACCTGCTCCGCTCTTGCCCATCACGCACCAGCCCGGCAACGGTTCGGTCTGCGCACTGGCCGGTGCCGGATGCATGTCGGCCGGCGGCTCGTGGCTGGCCAGCCACGCGGACACGGCGGTGATGTCCGATTCGCGCATGCGGTTGGCGACCACGCCCATGCAGTACGGCCCTTCGGCCGCGCGCTGGCGCGTGCGCCACGACACCAGCTGGGTGTTGAGATAGTCGTACGACAGGCCCATCAGGCCCGGCATCATTGGCTCCACGCCGGTGAGCCTGGTGCCGTGGCAGCTGACGCACGACGGCACGCCGCGGGTGGAGTCGCCGCGCATCACCAGTTGCTCGCCGCGCCGCAGGGTCTCCGCCGACACCGCCGGCACCGGCAGTTTCCGGTACGGCACATCCTGCTGCGCGAAGTAGCCTGCGATCTCGCGCAGGTACGCCGGGCTCAGCTGGCGCACCACGTATTCCATCGGCGCGTGCCGGCGCTGGCCGCTCTGGAAATATTCCAGCTGCTGCAGCAGGTAGCCGGCCGGCTTGCCCGCCAGGCGCGGTATCGCCACGCTGTCCGGCGAGCCTTCGCCATGTGCCCCGTGGCAGCTGGTGCACGCGGCGACGCGCTGCTGCATGGTGTCGGGAACCGGTGCGGCACCGGCCTGGGACGCGGCCGCCGAAGCCGTACCACAGATGCCGAACGCGAACAGCACGACGGCCGCGCGTAGCCAGCGGCGCAGGAAAACGAGACGGTTCATCCGTCCATTCTAGGCCCGTGCAATGCCTCTCCCGGGACCGAATCGGCCGGTCGCGACAACCTGCCGCAGGTCGCGGCGACGCCGGCTGGCCGTGCCCAGCACCGTCGAAAGTTGCAAATGCATCTGTTGACCGCAGTGCAACAATCCGCTTAAGGTCGGTGCCATGTCGCCGCTTTCCACGCCCGCACGCATGCACTTCGCCCCGGTTCGCACCGGCCGCATGCCCGCGCGCGCGGGCGCCATTGCCGCCACCATTACCACCACGATTACCACCGGTACCACGGGTCCCGGGCGGAGCGTCGTGCGTAGCTGAGTTTTCCCACGCAACGGCCCGCCCTCGAAGAGGCGGGCCGGCCCATGCCGACACGCCAGCGAGAACGGGCCTCCACCGGAGAGGCCACCGTGATCACCTGTGCACCCGAGCAAGTCCAGCATTTCCCGTTGCCGCCGCCGTCGATGACCCGCATGGGCACGACCCGGCGCCGCGTGCTGGCAGTGGGCGTGATCGGCCCCGGCCGGGTCGGCAGCGCGCTGCTGGAACAGCTGCGCGCTGCCCAGCCGCGGCTGGCCCGCGACAGCGCGCTGGAGCTGAAACTCTGCGGCGTGGTCGCCAGCAAGCGGATGTGGCTGGACTGCGACGACGCCGAACTCAATGCCCGCCACGGCGGCGCGCAGATCTGGCGGCCGAACGACCTGGACGCGTTCGCCGGGCACGTGCGCGGCAACGACGGCCGCCATGCGCTGCTGATCGACTGCAGCGCGAACGACGAAGTCGCCGCGCACTACCCGCGCTGGCTGGCCGCCGGCCTGCACGTGGTGACGCCGAACAAGCTGGCCGGCAGCGGCCCGCTGCCACGCTGGCAGGCGATCCGCGCGGCCTGCGCCGGCGGCGCGCGCTTCCGCTACGAGGCCACCGTGTGCGCCGGCCTGCCGGTGGTGCAGACGCTGCGCGACCTGCTCGACACCGGCGATGAACTGTTCGCGGTGCACGGCATGTTCTCCGGCACGCTGGCCTGGCTGTGCAACCGCCACGACGGCCGCCAGCCGTTCTCTGCGCTGGTGCGCGAGGCGCATGCGCTGGGCTATACCGAACCCGACCCGCGCGATGACCTGTCCGGGCTGGACGTCGCCCGCAAACTGGTGATCCTCGCGCGCGAGGCGGGCTGGCCGCTGTCGCTGGAAGACGTCGACCTGGAAGGTCTGGTGCCGCCCGCGCTGGCCGCGTTGTCGCGCGACGACTTCATGCAGCGGCTCGACGAACTCGACGCGCCGATGGCGGCGAAACTGGCTGCGGCGCGCGCCGAAGGCGGCGTGCTGCGCCACGTGGCGCAACTGGACCGGCACGGCCGCGCCAGCGTGCGGCTGCAGGTGCTGCCGGCCGCGCACGCATTCGCGCATACCCGACTGACCGACAACATCGTGCAGTTCAGCACCCGCCGCTACTGCGATAATCCGCTGTCGGTGCAAGGCCCCGGCGCCGGTCCCGAGGTGACCGCCGCCGGCGTGTTCACAGACTTACTGCGCATCGCCGAGTCACTGGAGGCGCGCGCATGAACTCCTTCTTGCTGGAACCCGCCATGGCCCCACCGCGTCGCGCCAACCCTCCGCAAGTCGCCTGCGCCTTCGCGCCCGCCAGCGTCGGCAACGTGGGCGTCGGCTTCGACCTGCTCGGCCACAGCGTGGCCGGCGCCGGCGACCGCGCCGAGGTGCGCCGCATCGACGAGCCGGTGGTGCGCATCGCCGCGATCCGCGGTTGCGTCACCGAACTGCCCACCGACCCGCGCGCGAACACGGCCGGCACCGCGCTGCTCTCGCTGCGCGAGGCGCTCGGCCTACCGTACGGTTTCGAGCTGACCCTGCACAAGGGCATCGCGCTGGGTTCGGGCATGGGCGGCTCCGCCGCCTCCTGCGTGGCCGCGCTGGTGGCCGCCAACGCGCTGCTGGAAAAGCCGCTGCCACGCGAGGCGCTGTACGCGTTCGCGCTCGACGGCGAGGCGGTGGCCAGCGGCAGCCGCCACGGCGACAACCTCGGCTCGATGCTGCTCGGCGGCCTGGTGCTGGCCACCCACGAACGCCTGCTGCGCATCGACGTGCCGGCCGCGTGGCATTGCGCGCTGGTGCATCCGCACGTGGTGCTGGAGACGCGCCGGGCGCGCGCGGCGCTGGCCGGGCACTACGCGCTGGGCGAGTTCGTGGCGCAGAGTTCGAATCTCGCCCTGGTGCTGGCCGGCTGCTGGCGCGGCGACGCGGCGCTGGTGCGCGAAGGCCTCAAGGACGTGCTGGTGGAACCGCGCCGCGCTCCGCTGATCCCGAACTTCGCACGGGTGAAGCAGGCCGCGCTCGATCACCACGCATTCGGTGCCAGCATCTCCGGCGCCGGCCCCAGCGTGTTCGGCTGGTACGACAACCGCGCCGACGCCGAAACAGCCAGCGTGGCGATGCAGGCCGCGTTCGCCGAGGCCGGTCTGGACAGCGATGCCTGGGTGTCGCCGATCAACGGACCAGCTGCCGCCTTGATCGACGCGATCGAGGCCACCGCATGAGCGCCACCGAACCCTTGCGCTATCACAGCACCCGCGGCGCCGCCCCGGCCGTGCCAGTCAGCCAGGCGATCGCCGCCGGGCTGGCGCCGGACGGCGGCCTTTATGTGCCCGAGTCCCTGCCGCGACTCGATCCGGCCGCGTTCGATCCGCACGGCACGCTGGCCGACACCGCCGCCACCCTGCTGGCGCCGTTCTTCGCCGGCGATGCGCTGGCCGCTGAGCTGCCGGCGATCTGCGCCGAGGCGCTCACCTTCGACACGCCGCTGCACGCCCTGCCGGCACATCCGCACGCCATGATGCTGGAGCTGTTCCACGGCCCCACTTCGGCCTTCAAGGATGTCGGCGCGCGCTTCCTCGCCGCCTGCCTGCGCCGGCTGCCGCGCCGCGATGCACGGCCGCTGACGATCCTGGTCGCCACCTCGGGCGACACCGGCGCCGCGGTGGCCGCCGCGTTCCATCACCAGCCAGATGTGAGCGTGGTGATCCTGTATCCGGACGGCCTGGTCTCGCCGCGCCAGGCGCACCAACTCGGCTGCTTTGGCGACAACGTGACCGCGCTGCGCGTGGCCGGCCGCTTCGACGACTGCCAGCGCATGGTCAAGGCCGCGCTCAACGACGCGGAGCTGCAGGCGGATGTGCCGCTGTCTTCGGCCAACAGCATCAGCCTGGGCCGCCTGCTGCCGCAGATGAGCTATTTCGCGCACGCCGCGCTGGGCTGGTGGCGCGAACACGGCACGCCGCTGAACTTCATCGTGCCCACCGGCAACCTGGGCAACGCGCTGGCCTGCCTGTGGGTGCGCGAACTGGGCCTGCCGGTCGGCGAAGTGCAGCTGGCCTGCAATGCGAACGCCACCCTGCCTGACTATTTCGCCGGCGCCGATTACCAGCCACGCGAAGCCGTCGCCACCCTCGCCAACGCGATGGACGTGGGCGCACCCAGCAACTTCGAACGGCTGCGCTGGACCTTCCCCGATGAAACCAGGCTGCGCCAACTGCTGCACGCACACAGCGTGGACGATGCCACCATCCGCGCCACCGTGCTCCGGCATGCCCGCGAGCATGGTGAGGTCGTCTGCCCGCACACGGCCACCGCACTCGCCCTGCTCGACCGCGAGCACCCGAGTGAAAGTCGTGCCCAGGTAGTGGTCGCCACCGCTCATCCGGCCAAGTTCGAAACCGTGCTGGAACCCCTGCTCGGCCATCCGCTGGCGGTACCGCCAACCCTGGCAGCCTTGCTCGAACGACCGGCGCAGGCGGAAGCCATGGCAGCACGCGACGCGGCACTGAAGCAGTGGCTGCGGGAACATGCAGGGGCACCCCCGACCAGCCCTTCCTGATCGACGGTAGCTGCCCGCCAGTCCTTCCGTCGGGATGTCGTGAATGGATCCGCCTTCGTCGCACCGGCTCACTTGCACTTGAGTACCGGCGGGTCTAATTTCTGGCAGCGGCCCGTCAGTTTGCCGCAGGTCGGAGCCCCCGCCAGCTGTCAGCAGGGACACCCGTTCCACGCCGGTTTGCCGGCACTGTTCGTTGCTTCTATGGAGGGATCACCACATGAACAAGTTGAGCATCGCTTTCGCACTGACCGCACTGATCGCGCTGGGTATGCCCGTGCTCCACGCACAAGAGTCACATGCACAGGACCCTGGTGATTTAGGCAGGCTCTCGCAATCGGCATACGACATGCAGCAGAACGAGTTACGCATGCGGGCAAACTGGTACAACGACCTGCAACACGGCGATCGCCAGACCTCGATCAATTCCCTGGCCAACCTGACCAAGTTGCGCGAAAAACTCGCCGAGGCCTGGCAGACGCTCGGGCTGTCGCCGCCGGTGGCCAAGGCAGTCGCGGCAGCCTATCAGCCGAACTTCTCCCTGAATTCCAGACGCGCCTCGCTGCTGGGCAAGTCGGATGAGGAAATTGCCGCGCTGATCCAGTCCTCGCTGGCCAAAAAGGACTACCTCCTGGCCAACCAGACGCTCATCGATCTGCAGACGAAAAGAATGAAGCTCGGGACGGGCGCCTCGCCCGATGGCATGCACTGATCCCTCGCGTCGGAACACCGATGCGCGATGGCACGGAAACAAGCTGCCCGCATCCACCGATGCGGGCAGCCTGCTGCTGCCTGCTCAGTCCCTGCAAGCCAGGGTTTCATCGAGCACGCCATCAGCAAGGCGCCGAATTGACGGTGACAAGCAGCACTCCGGGCTCAGCCATCGCTGACTCCCCGAGTGGGCCGGAAGTCGGGATGGCTGGGCCGGCATGCTTGCCAGCCACATTGCCCAGCTCACTTGCAGCTGAAACTCCCGGGCATTAGGTTCCCGACGGGGGCCAGCGAGCCTGGCCGCGGGCCGATGCCGGAACAGGGCAGCGGGAGCGACAACCAGCAAAAGTCGACTCTCCGTGCCTTCGATACGTGGTCAACGCGTCAATCGGGAGGGGCTGTCACATGAAAAGACTGATCGTCGTTTGCATGGTTGTGATGCTGGCATCCGGTGCAGTTTACGCACGGAACGCCTTGGCGCAGTCGCAATCTGCGTACAACCTGCAACAGAACGAGATGCGCAGCCAACAGAGTTCCGCCAACGCCCTGCAGCACAACGACCGCCAGACCTATGTCAATTCACTGGCCAACCTGACCAAACTTCGCGCCAAGCTCGCGGAGGCCTGGCAGACCCTTGGCATGTCGCCGCAAGCGGCCCAGGCCGTCGCGAACGCCTATCAACCAAGCCTCGCACAGAACGTCCACCATGTTTCCCTGCGCGGAAAGAGCAGCCAGGAAGTGGCGGCCATGCTTCAGTCTGCCCTGGCCAGCAAGGACTATATGCTGGCCAACCAGACGCTCATCGAATACGAGAAAATCAAGACGGGACTGGGAGCGGATACCTCACCAGACAGCCCGCATTGAAGCCCCGGGCACGGCAATCCGGACACGGATTCCGCACGAAGTCTGGCCGGCATTACGTTCAGTCAGTAGCAGGCGACCTGGCAGGCAGGCCAATGTCCGAAACGGATCCCGTGCATGAATTGTGCGTGCGGAAACAGGCCGCGCATATCGCTTGGCGCTTGAATCAGCCACCAACCAAGGAGGGAATGCCACATGAAGAAAACCATCATCGTCTGCATGTTTTTCGCGCTGGGATCCGCTTCGCTTCATGCGCAGAACACCCAGTCGAATTACGACCTCCAGCAGAGCACGATGCGCATCGATCAAAATGTAAATGACGACTTCCAGCAGCGCTACCGCCAAAACTACGTCAATGCCCTGGTCGACCTGACCAAGCTTCGTGACAGTCTCGCGCAGGCCTGGCAAAGCCTTGGCTTGTCACCGCAAGCTGCCCGGGTCGTGGCGAACGCCTACAAGCCCAATCTCGCGGGGAACATCCATCACGATTCCCTCGACGACAAGAGCAGCCAGGAAGTCGCGGCCATGCTCCAGTCTGCCCTGGCCAGCAAGGACTATATGCTGGCCGACCAGACACTCATCGACTACGAGCAGGGCAAACTGAGTATGGGGACGCGCAGGCCGCCAGCTGGTCACCACTAAGGCCTTCTCCACGACGACCCGGCCAGAGATGACGAAGAACTCGCCGTCCAGGCGTCGAATCCCCCTGTGCGAGGAGGCCTGGCAGCCCACTCATCTGGACACCTGGACGTCCAAACGCCCGTCACACGGCTAATTTCGATTTTTTTGAAAAATTATGTTGACAGGCGTCGATGAACTGCTTTACGGTCGACTCATGTCGCAGCGCAACAGCCACCGCAGCATCGCCAATGACAACCGTCTCCTGACGGTTGCCGGCCTGCTGCAGGCTCGCGGCACGCTCCTTATTACCCTCGTACTCGTACTCCTTATTACCAACGGAGGTGCGGGCTGAGGGCATGTGTCCAGGTAGCTAGAAAAACCTGAAAACACCCGAAGAACCCCGCACCCGGTAACGGATGCGGGGTTTTTTTGTGCCTTCGGCGCCGCCCACAGCGGAGCCATGATGAAAACCCCCGGCCAGCACAACGCACCCGCCAGCGACGACGACGTAGTCGCCGGACGCGTGCGGATCTTCGACACCACCCTGCGCGACGGCGAGCAGGCGCCCGGTTTCTCGATGGACCGGCGCGCCAAGCTGCACATGGCGCAGCAGCTCGAGGCGCTCGGCGTGGACGTGCTCGAAGCGGGTTTTCCGCAGGCCTCGCCGGACGATTTTGCTGCAGTCGCGCAAATCGCCGGGGCGCTGAAAGCCACCACGGTCTGCGCCCTGGCACGCTGCCAGGACGGCGACATCGACAGTGCCGCCCGTGCGCTGCAGGCGGCCCGCCATTCGCGCATCCACCTGTTCCTGTCGACCAGCCCGCTGCATCGCGAGCACAAGCTGGGCATGAGCAAGGCGCAGGTACTGGAGACGGCGGTGCGCGCGATCGAGCGCGCCCGCGGGCTGTGCCACGAGGTGGAATTTTCCGCCGAGGACGCGCTGCGCACCGAACCCGACTTTCTCGCCAAGGTGTTCAGCGCCGCGGTCGCCGCCGGCGCCAGCACGCTCAACGCGCCGGACACGGTGGGCTACACCACGCCAACCGAGATCGTCGAACTGTTCGAGTACCTGCGCCGCCACGTCGTGGGCGCGGAGCGGGTGGTGTTCTCCAGCCACTGCCATGACGACCTCGGCATGGCAGTGGCGAACAGCCTCGCCGCGGTGAGCGCCGGCGCACGCCAGGTGGAGTGCACCATCAACGGCATCGGCGAGCGCGCCGGCAACGCCGCGCTGGAGGAGGTGGTGATGGCGCTGAAGGTGCGCGCGCCGCACTTCGGCGTGGATACCCGCATCGACACGCGCCAGCTGTATCCCACCTCGCGCCTGCTGACCGAGCTGACCGGCCAGGCGGTGCCGCGCAACAAGGCGATCGTCGGCGCCAACGCGTTTGCGCACGAGTCGGGCATCCACCAGCACGGCATGCTCAAGCACCGCGGCACCTACGAGATCATGCGGCCACAGGACGTCGGCATCGCCGAAACCCGCCTGGTGATGGGCAAGCACTCCGGCCGCGCCGCGCTGCGCCAGCGCCTGCAGACACTGGGCCACACGCCGGACGACGCTGCGCTGGACGACATCTTCAGCCGCTTCAAGACGCTGGCCGACCACGGCCGCGAGCTGCACGACGAAGACCTGGAAGCGCTGGCACTGGGCCGCGATCCGCACGCTGCCGGCCCATGGCATCTGGTGCAGCTGCACGCCAGCTCGCACTTCGGCGGCAGCGCCTCGGCCTCGGTGAAGCTGGCCCACGACGACGGCCGCGAGGTGGGCGAAGCGGCGATCGGCGACGGCCCGGTGGACGCGGTGCTGCGCGCGATCGAGCGCGCCACCGGCACGCCGTTGGCACTCACCCGCTTCCAGATCGACGCGCTCGGCGAAGGCGCCGACGCCCAGGGCCACGCGCAACTGAGCGCCCGCCATGCCGAGCGCGACTGGCGCGGCCACGGCAGCAGCACAGACATCGTCGAGGCCACCGCGTTGGCCGCGCTGGTCATCGTCAACCGGATCGAACGCCAGGCGCCGGCCACCGCCGGAACCACCACGCACGCCAAGGGAGTCACTGCATGAGTACGCCATTCGTCTGGCACAACGGCCGCATCAAGCCGTGGGCCGAGGCCAACGTCCACGTCAGCACGCACGCGCTGCACTACGGCTCCTCCGTGTTCGAGGGCGAGCGCGTGTACGCCACCCCGCGCGGTCCGGCCTATTTCCGCCTTGCCGACCACACCCGTCGCCTGTTCGAGTCGGCTCGCGTCTACGAGATCGAGGTCGGCTACAGCGAGGAGGAGATCAACGCCGCCTGCCTGGAGCTGATCCGCGCCAACGCGATGCCATCGGCCTATGTGCGGCCGATCGTGTTCCGCGGCGCCGGTGGCCTGGGCGTGCTGGCGAAGGACGGCGCGCCGGTCGAGGTAGCGCTGATGGCGATGGCCTGGGGCGCGTACCTGGGCGAGGCGGCCGAACGCGGCGCCGACGTGTGCGTATCGTCGTGGCACCGCCCCGCGCCGAACACCATCCCGAGCTGGGCCAAGGCCGGCGGCAATTACCTGTCGAGCCAGCTGATCGGGCTGGAGGCACGCCGCAACGGCTACGACGAAGGCATCGCGTTGGGCCACGGCGGCCTGCTCAGTGAAGGCGCCGGCGAGAACATCTTCCTGGTCAAGCGCGGCAAGCTGCTCACGCCGCCGTCCAGCGCCGGCATCCTGGCCGGGATCACCCGCGACAGCGTGCTCGCCCTGGCCGCCGATCTCGGCATCGCGGTGGAAGAACGCGAGCTGCCGCGCGAGGCGCTGTACTCGGCCGACGAGGTGTTCATGACCGGCACCGCCGCCGAGATCACCCCGGTGCGCTCGGTCGACCGCAAGGCGATCGGCAAGGGTGCGCCGGGTCCCGTCACGCAGCAGCTGCGGCAGGCGTTCTTCGGCCTGTTCGAAGGGCGTACCGAAGATCGCCGGGGTTGGCTCACACCGGTGTACAGCGAAGCCACGGCGCAGGAGGCAGCGTGATGGCCAGGACCCTCTTTGAAAAAATCTGGGATGCCCACGTGGTCGCCGCCGAGACCACCGACACGCCGGCGATCCTCTACATCGACCTGCACCTGGTGCACGAGGTCACCTCGCCGCAGGCGTTCAGCGAGCTGCGCGAGCGCGGGCTGAAGCTGCGCCGGCCGGATCGCATGCTGGCCACGCTGGACCATTCCACGCCGACCCTGCCGGCGAACGCCGACGGCAGCCGCCCGTATGCGAACGCCGAGGCGCAGGCGCAGGTCGCGCAGCTGGAGGCGAACTGCCGCGAGTTCGGCGTCGAGCTGCACGGCTGGGATAGCGCCGAGCGCGGCATCGTGCACGTGATCGGCCCCGAGCTGGGCGCGACGCAACCGGGCATGACCATTGTCTGCGGCGACAGCCACACCTCCACGCATGGTGCCTTTGGAGCCTTGGCATTCGGCATCGGCACCACCGAGGTCGGCCACGTGATGGCCACGCAATGCCTGCTGCAGCGCAGGCCGAAGACCATGGCAATCCATGTGGACGGCCAATTGCCTGTCGGCGTCGGCGCGAAGGACCTGATCCTGCACATCATCGGCAGCATCGGCGTCGATGGCGGCACCGGCCACGTGCTGGAGTACCGCGGCGCGGCGATCGAGGCGCTGTCGATGGACGAGCGCATGACCGTGTGCAACATGTCGATCGAGGCCGGCGCGCGTGCCGGGCTGATCGCGCCGGACGACACCACGTTCGCCTGGCTGAAAGGTCGTCCGCGCGTGCCGCAGGGCGCGGCGTGGGAGACAGCCGTCACGCAATGGCGTGCGCTGAAGAGCGACGACGGCGCGCGTTACGACCGCGAGGTGCGCATCGATGCCGCGGCGGTGAAGCCCACCGTCACCTACGGCACCCACCCCGGCATGGCGATCGCCATGGACGCACCGGTGCCGCCGGCGACGAATGCGCAGGAGCGCCGCGCGCTCGACTACATGCAGAGCAAGCCGGGCCAGCCGATGCAGGGCACGCCGGTGGACGTGGTGTTCATCGGCAGCTGCACCAACTCGCGCCTGTCCGACCTGCGCGAAGTGGCGCGCGTGCTGCACGGTCGACGCGTCGCCGACGGCGTGCGCATGCTGGTGGTGCCCGGCTCCGAGGCGGTGCGCCGCGACGCCGAGCGCGAAGGCCTGCACCAGGTGTTCCTTGCCGCCGGCGCCGAGTGGCGCGTACCCGGCTGCTCGATGTGCATCGCCATGAACGGCGACCTGGCCCAGCCGGGCCAGCTGGTCGTGTCCACCTCCAACCGCAACTTCGAAGGCCGCCAGGGCAAGGGCGCGCGCACCGTGCTGGCCAGCCCGGCCACCGCTGCGGCGAGCGCGGTGGCCGGGCGCATCGCCGATCCGCGCGAGTACATGACGCAGGAGCAAGCCGCATGAAACCCGTCACCCATCTCCACTCGCGCACTGCCGTGCTGGCCGACGAGAACATCGACACCGACCGCATCATCCCGGCGCGCTTCCTCACCACCACCACCCGTGACGGATTGGGCAAGTTGTGCTTCCACGACTGGCGCTACCAGGCCGACGGCAGCGACAACCCCGCCTTCCCGCTGAACCGGCCGGAAGCGCACGGCTGCGCGATCCTGGTCGCCGGGAACAACTTCGGCTGCGGTTCCTCGCGCGAGCACGCGCCGTGGGCGCTGCTGGACTACGGCATCCAGGCGGTGCTGTGCAGCGAGATCGCGGACATCTTTCGCGGCAACGCGCTGAAGAACGGCCTGCTGGCGATCCAGCTCGACGAACTGGAACACCGCTGGCTGCTCAGGCACCCCGGCATCGAGCTGGCGATCGACGTGCGCGGCCAGTTCATCGCACTGCCCGACGGCGGCCGCATCCCGTTCGTGCTGGAACCGTTCGCCCGGCACTGCCTGCTCCACGGCGTCGACCAGCTCGGCTACCTCTTGCAAAACGAGAAGTTGATCACCCATTACGAACAACAGGAGCAAGCGGCATGAAGGCCCATATCGTCACCCTGCCCGGCGATGGCGTCGGCCCCGAGGTCACCGCCGCCGCCGTGGCCGTGCTGAAAGCCGTGGCCGCGCGCTACGAACACGTGTTTGCATTCGAGGAACAGTTGATCGGCGGCGCCGCGATCGACGCCTGCGGCGAACCGCTGCCAGCCGCCGCGCTGGCCGCGTGCCGCCGCGCCGACGCGGTGCTGCTGGGCGCCGTGGGCGGACCGAAGTGGTCCGATCCAGACGCATCGGTGCGCCCCGAGCAAGGCCTGCTGGCACTGCGCGCCGCGCTCGGCGTCTACGCCAACCTGCGCCCGCTGCAAGTGCATCCGGCGCTGGCCAACCTGTCGCCGCTGAAGAACGACCGACTCCGGCACGTCGACGTGCTGTTCGTGCGCGAACTGACCGGCGGCATGTATTTCGGCGCGCGCACCCGCAGCGCCGATGCCGCCACCGACGAATGCAAATACACCGTGGCCGAGATCGAGCGCGTGGTGCGCCGTGCGTTCGCGCTGGCGCGCGACCGCCGTCGCCATGTCACCTCGGTCGACAAGGCCAACGTGCTGGAAACCTCGCGGCTGTGGCGCAGCACGGTGCAGCGCATCGCCGCCGAGTATCCCGACGTGACGCTCGAGCACCAGCTGGTCGACTCGATGGCGATGCTGCTGCTGACCCGGCCCAACCGCTACGACGTGGTGGTCACCGAGAACCTGTTCGGCGACATCCTCACCGACGAAGCCGCCGCGCTGGCCGGTTCGCTCGGCCTGCTGCCGTCGGCGTCGCTGGGCGACGGCCGGTGCGGCGTGTACGAACCGATCCACGGTTCGGCGCCGGACATCGCCGGCACCGGCGTGGCCAATCCGGTCGGCGCGATCCTCTCTGCCGCGCTGCTGCTGCGCCACTCGCTGGGCCTGGAGGCCGAGGCGGTCGCGGTGGAGTCGGCGGTGGAGCAGGTGCTGCGGCATGGCCCGCACAGCCGTGATATCGGCGGCGACGCCGGCACCGACGAGGTGCGCGATGCGGTACTGGCCGCGATCGAGGACCACGCCGACAGCGCCGCCGCATTCTTCTGCGGAGCACGCGCATGCGGCTGATGTGCACTCACCCTTTTCCCAGCGGCCACATGGACGTGTCCGTATTTTCTGCTGCCCCCTGCGCGCATGCGACGCGGATGGTCCCTGCACGCCGTGATGGCGCCGACTCCCTGGCCATCCCGTCGACCTCCCTCGCGCGCCGGGGGCGCTTTTCTTTCCGCAACTCCTGGAATCGCCATGCGCAGTGACCTCATCAAGAGCGGCCCCGACCGCGCCCCCGCCCGCGCCATGCTGCGTGCCACCGGCCTCGACGACGAAGCCATCGCACGGCCGCTGGTCGCCGTGGTGCACACCTGGTCGAACGTCAGCCCATGCAACCTCAACCTGCGCGAGCTGGCGGTCGAGGCGGCGGCCGGCATTCGCGCCGCGGGCGGCACACCGGTGGAGTTCAACACCATCGCGGTCACCGATGGCATCGCGATGGGCACGCCGGGCATGCGCTCGTCGCTGATCAGCCGCGAGGTGATCACCGACTCGATCGAACTGGCGGTGGACGGCCACTGCCTCGACGCGATGGTGGTGCTGTGCGGCTGCGACAAGACCATCCCCGCCGCCGCGATGGCCATGGCGCGGCTGAACATCCCCGGCGTGGCGTTGTACGGCGGCAGCATCGCGCACGGCACCCACGACGGCCATCCGATCACCATCCAGCAGGTGTTCGAGGCGGTCGGCGCGCACGGCGCCGGCAAGATCGACGACGCGGAACTGACCGCGGTGGAGCGCGACGCCTGCCCCGGTGCCGGCGCCTGCGGCGGCCAGTTCACCGCGAACACGATGGCGATGGTGCTGACCACGCTGGGCCTGTCGCCGCTGGGCTACAACGACATCCCCGCCACCCATCCGGCCAAGGGCGCCGCCGCCTTCCGCTGCGGCGAACTGGTGATGGAATGCCTGCGCGCGGAACGCACGCCGCGCGAGCTGATCACGCGCACCTCGATGCGCAACGCTGCGCGCATGGTCGCCGCCACCGCCGGTTCCACCAATGCGGTGCTGCATCTGCTGGCGATCGCGCGCGAAGCCGGTGTCGAGTGGACGCTAGAGGATTTCCAGCCGGCCTCGGAACACACCCCGGTAATCGCCGACCTGCTGCCCGGCGGCCGCTACACCGCGGTCGAGCTGTTCGGCGCCGGCGGCAGCGCACGGGTGGCGCAGGAACTGATCGCCGCCGGCATGCTGGAAGACGTACCCACCGTCACCGGCCGCACGCTGTTCGAGGAGGTCGCCGCCGCGCCACACGCCGCCGCGCAGGACGTGGTGCATCCGGTAGGCGCACCACTGAAGCCGCGCGGCGGCTACTCGATCCTGTACGGCAACCTGGCGCCGGAAGGCTGCATCCTCAAGCTCGCCGGCAAGGGCGCCAGCCATTTCGAAGGCCGCGCCCGCGTCTACGAAAGCGAGGAGCAGGCGTTCGCCGCGGTACAGGCCGGCGACATCGGCAAGGGCGACGTCATCGTGATCCGCAACGAAGGCCCCGCCGGCGGCCCCGGCATGCGCGAGATGCTCGGCGTCACCGCCGCACTGATCGGCCGCGGCCTCGGCGACGACGTGGCACTGATCACCGACGGCCGTTTCTCCGGTGCCACCCACGGCTTCATGGTCGGCCACATCGCGCCGGAAGCCGCGCGCGGCGGCCCGATCGCGCTGCTGCACGAAGGCGACCGCATCCGCATCGACGCCGACACGCGCGCGATCGCCACCGATGCCGACCTCGCCGCACGTCGTGCCGGCTGGCAGGCACCGGCACCGAAGGTCAGCCGCGGCGCGCTGGCCAAGTACGCGCTGCTGGTCGGCTCCGCTTCCGACGGTGCCACCACGCATCCCGGCACCACCGTCTCCACCCCTCAACCCATCCACACCGAAACCCACCAGGGAGTCACCGCATGAGCAGCCACAACCCCCTCGCCACATCCCGCATCGCCGTACTCGGCTACGGCAGCCAGGGCCGCGCGCATGCGCTCAACCTGCGCGACTCCGGCCTCGATGTCGTGGTCGGCCTGCGCCCGAACGGCCCGACCTGGCACAAGGCCAAGGCCGACGGCTTCAACGTCGTCGAGCCGGCCGAGGCGGTGAAGGGCGCCGACCTGGTCGCCGTGCTGGCCCCGGACATGGTGCAGCCGACGCTGTACAGGGAGGCGATCGAGCCGAACATCAAACCCGGTGCCGCGCTGTTGTTCGCGCACGGCTTCAACGTGCACTTCGGCCAGATCAAGCCGCGCGCCGACATCGACGTGATCCTGGTCGCGCCGAAAGGCCCCGGTGCGCTGGTGCGCAGCGAGTACGAGCGCGGCCGCGGCGTGCCGTGCATCTGGGCGGTGCATCAGGACGTCAGCGGCCAGGCCGAGGCGAAGACGAAGGGCTACGCCGACGGCATCGGCGGCGGCCGCGCGATGATCATCCAGACCGACTTCAAGGAAGAGACCGAGACCGACCTGTTCGGCGAGCAGGCGGTGCTGTGCGGCGGCGCCAGCGAGCTGGTGATCAAGGGTTTCGAGACCCTGGTCGAGGCCGGCTACCAGCCGGAAATCGCCTACTACGAGGTGATGCACGAGCTGAAGCTGATCGTCGACCTGTTCTACGAGGGTGGCCTGGCGAAGATGCTGCAGTTCGTCTCCGAGACCGCGCAGTACGGCGACTACGTCAGCGGCCCGCGGGTGGTCGACGCCGGCACCAAGGCGCGCATGAAGGAGGTGCTCACCGACATTCAGGACGGCACCTTCGCGCGCAACTGGATCGCCGAGTACCAGGCCGGCCTGCCGAACTACAAGCGCCTGAAGCAGGCCGACCTCGAGCATCCGATCGAGCAGGTCGGCGCCGCGCTGCGTGCACGGATGCCGTGGCTGCAGCCGAACCAGGCACCTGCTGCCGTCGCGCCGCTGAAGAAGGCTGGCTGACCGCTTCTGCTCCTCCCCCTGTTTCACAGGGGAAGGCTGGGAGGGGATGCGCTTTTGACTTGAAGATCAGGAGCACCCCACCCCAACCCTCCCCTGCCTTGCAGGGAGGGGCACGGTATCGAATCCTTGGGAATTTTTCTCGTGAATGCACCAGCACTGAAAGCCGAAACCACCACCGACCGGCACCCGCTGGCCGGGCAGAGCATGAGCGGCGCCGAAGTGATCGTGCAGGTACTCGCCGACGAAGGCGTCGGCGTGCTGTTCGGCTACTCCGGCGGCGCGATCCTGCCGGTGTACGACGCGGTGTTCCGCCACAACGCCGAGCATCCGCGCTCCGACGGCGGCGAGGCGATGCGGCTGGTGGTGCCCGCCAACGAGCAGGGCGCCGGCTTCATGGCGGCCGGCTATGCGCGCGCGTCGGGCCGGGTCGGCGTGGCCATCGTCACTTCCGGCCCCGGCGCCACCAACATGGTCACGCCGGTACGCGACTCGATGGCCGACTCGATCCCGCTGGTGGTGATCTGCGGCCAGGTCGGCACCGCGGCGATCGGCAGCGATGCGTTCCAGGAGGCGCCGGTCAGCAACATCATGGGCGCCTGCGCCAAGCACGTGTTCCTGGTCACCGACGCCACGCAGCTGGAAGCCACCATGCGCACCGCGTTCACCCTGGCGCGCAGCGGCCGGCCCGGTCCCGTGGTGGTGGACGTGCCCAAGGACGTGCAGAATGCCGCGCTCACCTGGCACGGCAGCGGCGAACTGCTGCTGGCCGGCTACCGCGCGCGGCTGCGCGCGGTCGAGCAGTCGGCGCTGAATGATGCCGATTGCTCGGCGTTCTTCGCCGCGCTGATGCAGGCGCGGCACCCGCTGATCTACGCCGGCGGCGGCGTGATCGCGGCGGAGGCCTCGGCCGCGTTGCGTGCGTTCGTCGACGCCTTCGGGCTGCCGGTCACCACCACGCTGATGGGCCTGGGCGGCTTCGACAGCACCGACCCGCTGGCGCTGCACCTGCTCGGCATGCACGGCACCGCGTATGCGAACTACGCGGTGGAGGATTGCGACTTCGTGCTGGCGCTGGGCGCGCGCTTCGACGACCGCGTCGCCGGCGTGCCGGACAGATTCGCGCCGCGGGCGAAGTTCATCGCCCAGCTCGACATCGACCCGTCCGAGATCGGCAAGGTGAAGTCGGTCGACTGGCAACACGTGGGGCCGATGGTGCGCGCGCTGGAACGGCTCACCGCGTATGGCCGCGCGCATGGCCTGCGGCCGAAGCTGGGCGCCTGGCATGCGCACGTGGCCGAACTGAAACGCGTGCACGCGATGAACTACGACCGCGCCAGCACGCTGATCCAGCCGTACGCGGTGATCGAGGCGATCAACCGCCACACGCAGGGCAACGCCATCGTCAGCACCGGCGTCGGCCAGCACCAGATGTGGGCGGCGCAGTATTTCGACTTCCGCGCGCCGCGCCGCTGGCTCACTTCCGGCTCGATGGGCACGATGGGCTTCGGCCTGCCGGCCGCGATCGGCGCGCAGTTCGCGCATCCGGGCAAGCTCGTCATCGACATCGACGGCGACGCCAGCATCCGCATGAACATCGGCGAGCTGGAAACCGTCACCACTTACGGCCTGCCGCTGAAGGTCGTGGTGCTCAACAACGTCGGCGACGGCATGGTGCGGCAGTGGCAGAAGCTGTACTTCAAGGGCCGCTTCGCCTCGTCGGACAAGAGCCTGCACAAGAAGGACTTCGTGCGCGCCGCGCAGGCCGACGGCTTCGAGTGGTCGCGGCGGCTGGAATGCGCGGACAAGCTGGAGGCGACGCTTGCCGACTTCCTCGCCTACCCCGGCCCGGCCTTCCTGGAAGTGATGATCGACCCGGATGCCGGCGTGTACCCGATGGTCGGCCCCGGCGCCAGCTACGCGCAGATGATCACTGGCGATTTCATCGCCTCGCGCGCTGCGCCGGCCGCGCGCGAGCCCGCCACCTCGAACATGTTCTGAGCCGTGAACTTTTCCACCCGCCCGAGATCACGACCAGTCTTCACCGTCGTCATTCCCGCGAAGGCGGGAATCGCATCACCGCCCTCAAGTGCGATTCCCGCCTTCGCGGGAATGACGAAGCAAGGGCATGTCCCGGCAGGCCAGGGACTCACTAACGGAGCCAATCGCATGAACCACACCCTGTCCATCCTGTTGCAGAACGAAGCCGGCGCGCTGGTGCGCGTGGCCGGACTGTTTGCCGCGCGCGGCTACAACATCGACACGCTGACCGTGGCGGCCACGCACGACCCCGCCGTCTCGCGGCTCACGCTGAGCCTGCAGTGCGACGAAGCGGCACTCGGCCAGATCCTGCAGCAGACGCGCAAGCTGGTCGACGTGCTGCAGGTGGCGCACCCGGCGACGGCGCTGGCTGCATGAATGCCGTTGCGCCACGGACCACCGATGACGATGCGGTGGCGGAAGGCGACCTGCTGGCACAGATCCGCGCCGCGCGTGTCTACGACGTGGCGCAGGAATCGGCGCTGGAGCCGGCGCCGCTGCTCGGTGCGCGGCTGGACCGGCGCGTGCTGCTCAAGCGCGAGGACCAGCAGCCGGTGTTCTCGTTCAAGCTGCGCGGCGCGTACAACTGCATGGTGCAGCTGGGCGCGGCGCAACGCGCGCGCGGCGTGGTCGCCGCCTCCGCCGGCAACCACGCGCAGGGCGTGGCGCTGGCCGCGGCAAAGCTGGGCATCCACGCCACCATCGTGATGCCGGTGACCGCGCCGCAGGTGAAGGTGGACGCGGTGCGCCGCTTCGGCGGGACGATGGTCGAAGTGCTGCTGGCCGGCGATTCCTACAGCGACGCGCAGGCCGCCGCCGCGCGCCTGCAGGCCGAGCGCGGCGCGGTGTTGGTGCACCCGTTCGACGACCCGGCGGTGATCGCCGGCCAGGGCACGATCGGCCTGGAGATCCTGCGCCAGCACCCGCGCCCGCTGCAGGCGGTGTTCGTGCCGGTCGGTGGCGGCGGCCTGCTCGCTGGCGTCGCCGCCGGCATCAAGGCGCTGCGGCCCGGAGTGAAAGTCATCGGTGTGCAGGCCAGCGATTCGGACGCGATGGCACGTTCACTGGAAACCGGCGAACGCGTCACGCTGGATGAAGTCGGCCTGTTTGCCGACGGCACCGCGGTGAAGCAGGTCGGCGCGCTGACCTTCGCGCTGTGCCAGCAGCACGTGGACGCGATGCTGCGGGTGGATGCCGACGCGATCTGCGCGGCGATCCGCGACATCTACCAGGACACCCGCAGCGTAGCCGAACCCTCCGGCGCGCTGGCGCTGGCCGGGTTGAAGCAGTACGCCGCCACCCACGGCGACGACGGCGGCACGCTGGTGGCGATCGTTTCCGGCGCGAACATGAACTTCGACCGCCTGCGCTTCGTCGCCGAGCGCTCCGAAGTAGGCGAGCAGCGCGAGGCGGTGTTCGCGGTGACCATCCCGGAGGAGCGCGGCAGCTTCCGCCGCTTCTGCGCCGCACTGGGCCGCCACGACATCACCGAGTTCAACTACCGCATCGGCGACGCCCGTTCCGCGCACATCTTCGTCGGCGTGCGCATCGCCAGTCGCGACGAGCGCGAAGCGCTGGCGGCCGCCTTCTACGAACAGGAATTCGGCGTGCTTGACCTCACTGACGACGAACTGGCCAAGCTGCACCTGCGCCACATGATCGGCGGCCGCTCGCCGCTGGCACAGGATGAGCGGTTGTACCGCTTCGAGTTCCCCGAGCGGCCCGGCGCGCTCACCGATTTCCTCGGCCGCCTGCATCCGGACTGGAACATCAGCCTGTTCCACTACCGCAACCACGGCGCCGACCACGGCCGCATCCTGGTCGGCATCCAGGTGCCCGCGGCCGAGCTTCCGCTACTGCAGCGCTTCCTCGCCACGCTGGGCTACCCGCACGTGGACGAGAGCGCGCACCCCGCCTACCGGCTGCTGCTGCGTAGCTGACGGCTCAGAACAGATCGATGCTGCCCGCCGCCATCTCGCGCCCCAGCAGGCCACGCGCACTCAGGTCCTCGTAGCCGCAGATGCCGTTGCGGCCGTGCTGCTTCGCGAAGTAGAGCGCCTTGTCGGCGCGATCCAGCGCGCTCGCCGGGTAATCGTGGCGGCCGACGCCGGCGTAGCCGATGCTGACGGTGACGCTGCCCACCTGCGGAAACACATGCTCGGCGATGCGTCGCCGGAATCGCTCCAGCACGGCATGCACGGTGGCCTGTCCGGTCGGGCCGAACAGGATCACGAACTCCTCGCCGCCGAAGCGGAACAGCACATCGCTGCGGCGGAAGCAGGCGCGCATCTGCTGGGCCAGCAGCAGGATCACCTCGTCGCCATAGACATGCCCGTAGTTGTCGTTGATGCGCTTGAAGTGGTCGATGTCGAGAATCGCCAGCCATACCTGCGACTGCTCCGCGGCAGGCGCGGCGGACGGCCCGCGTGCCTCCGGTGCGGCCGCGGCTGCCTCGTGCAGCGCCTGTTCACGCTGGTAAAGCAGCCGCTGCAGCTGGCGCTCGAGGCTGCGCCGGTTGTACAGGCCGGTCAGCTTGTCGCGCTCGCTTTCATGGAGCAGGGCGGTGTAGTTGGCATAGATGCGGGCAAACCCCTCGGTGAGCGGCCGACTGGCTGCCGGCGGCATGTCGCTGTCCAGCTGCAGTGCGCCGATCGCGCGGCCATCGCACAGGATCGGCACGACCAGCCGGTGCATGTCCTGCACCCTTTCCGTCTGCACCTCCAGCCGGTGCATGCAGCGATGCAGCAGCTTCAACGCCGGATCGACCCGGTCCGGATCGTCCGTCTGCAACTGATAGGCGCCTTGCGCGTCCGGCACGCAGCGCACAACATTTTCCACATAGGTGCCGTCGACCGCCCGCTTGGCCAGCACCACCCGGTGCGCCGAAGTCAGTTCGGCCAGCGAAAGCACCAGGCTGTGGTCGAGCGCAGCGACGTCGCGGTGGTGGGTGAATGACGCCACCGAATCGAGCAGACGCGAATGCACGAACGAGTCCGCCAACGCAGACTCCGCCGCCACCGGCATGGAGGTGTCGGCAGCACCGTCGTCGGCTGCGGGCGCGGCGTGCGACGGAACGGTGTCCTCTTCGGTGATTTCGTCTCCGGCCATCAATGCTCCAGGCACCGGCGGCCATGGGCATCGTACGGCGCATGCTTGGCGTCACCCCGAACGGTATCGCCCTCAAGCCATATCGGCTGCCGGGCGCGGGACTTTAGCCGGCCGGTGATCCAGCGCGCTATTCGAGGCGGCAGGGCGCGCTAGACTTCCGTGCATGGTTCCCCCATCCCGCAAGAAGTACTCGCAGCGCAGCGCAGCGCCTGCGTCTGCCACCCGGCCACGGCCCGGCCCGGCGAAAACCACTGCCAGGCCGGTGCGCCCGGCGGACAGCTCGACCCGTGCCACGCGGGTGCTGGACTGGCTGCTGCAAAAACTGCCGACGCGCCAGCGCGAGAAAGCCCGCGACTACCTGGTGCTGACCCGGATGGACCGCCCGATCGGCGCGCTGCTGCTGCTGTGGCCGACCTGGTGGGCGCTGTGGCTGGCGGCTGGTGATTTCCCGCCGTGGAAGCTGCTGCTCATCTTCACCCTCGGCGTGTTCGTGATGCGCGCGGCCGGCTGCGCGATCAACGATTTCGCCGACCGCAAGCTCGACCCGCAGGTGGAACGCACCGCCGGGCGGCCGATCGCGTCGGGACGGGTGACGCCGCGCGAGGCGCTGGCGGTGTTCGCCGCGCTGCTGGCGTTCGCCTTCGTGCTGGTGCTGCTCACCAACCGGCTGACCATCCAGCTGGCGTTCGCCGGTGCCGCGCTGGCGGCGATCTACCCGTTCACCAAGCGCTGGACCTACCTGCCGCAGGTGGTGCTGGGCGCCGCGTTCGGCTGGTCGATCCCGATGGCGTTCGCCGCGGTTTCCGGCAGCGTGCCGCCGGTCGGCTGGCTGTTGTTCCTCGGCAACATCCTGTGGTCGGTGATCTACGACACCGAATACGCGATGGTCGACCGCGATGACGACCTCAAGGCCGGCGCGAAATCCACCGCGATCCTGTTCGGCGACGCCGACCTGCCGATCCTCGGCATGCTGATGGGCACCTTGCTGCTGGCGATGCTGTTCGTCGGCCAGCGTGCGGCACTCGGCTGGCCGTACTGGCTGGCCCTGCTGGCCGCCGCCGGCCTGTTCGGCTACCAGCTGTGGCTGATCCGCGAGCGCGCCCGCGACGCCTGCCTGGCCGCATTCCGCCACAACAACTGGCTGGGGCTGGCGCTGTGGATCGGCATCGTGCTGGCGCTGGCGGTGCGGTAGGAACGCACATTGTCCACAAGGGTGCGCCCCTACAAACGCGTAGAGGGAGACGGCGCCCGCGCCAGCGCCCACACGTCCACCCGCTGCACGCCGGCGCGGCGCAGCACGCGGGCGCATTCGGCCAGGGTGGCGCCGGTGGTCATCACGTCGTCGAGGATCGCCACATGCGCGGGCAGCGCCACGCCTTCGCGCACGGCAAACGCGCCATGCACGTTGCGGCGGCGGGCGAGCGCGTCGAGTTCGGTCTGCGCCGCGGTGGAGCGCCGGCGCAGCAGCGCGTCGTGATGCTGCGGCACGCCGGACGCGCGCGCCAGCGAGCGGGCCAGTTCCAGCGCCTGGTTGTAGCCGCGCCGGCGCAGCCGGCTGTGGTGCAGCGGCACGGCCAGCAGCAGTTGCGGCAGCCGGATCGGACATGGCTCGCGCTGCCACAGCATCGACAGCACGCGGCCGGCAGCGAGGTCGGCGCCGAACTTGTAGCGCGACTCCAGCCGGTCCAGCGGCCAGCCGTAGCGGAACGGTGCCCACGCCGCATCCCACGGCGGCAGGCGACGCTGGCACTCGCCGCACAATGCGGCCGGCGTGGCCAACGGCAAGGCGCAGCGCGCGCAGCAACTGCGGTTGCGTGGCAACTCCTCGGCGCAGGCGGCGCACAGGTCGATGCCGTCGGCGCCGGCTGCACCGCACAGCAGGCAGCGCAGCGGCAGCACGAAACGCTGCAGCCGCCGCCAGGGCGTCATCAGCGCATTCATCAGCGCTGCGGCTTGAACAGGGCCGCGTCGAGGATCGACCACAGGTGGACGATCCAGCCCAGCCACACGATCCACAGCACCGCGGCCAGCACGAACATGACGATCGCGATCAGCAACCGCCCCTGCACCAGCTGGCCCAGCCCCGGGATGAAGAAACTGCAGATCGCCGCGATCACATTGCCGGTACTGCCTTGTCCTTCGCTCATCCCCACATTCCCCGATCAGGTGGTTTCCCCGAGCAGGCGATGGTAACGACAGCCGGGCGCCGTGTCCCGTCAACTATTCGCCAAGGTATCGAGTTGACACACTCCCGGGCGACTTCCACACTTTCCCGCTTCCTGCTGGGAGTACCGTTGCATGCCCGACACTGCCATCCGCCACGACTGGGGCCGCGCCGAAGTGGCCGCGCTGTTCGCGCTGCCGTTCAACGAGCTGCTGCACCGCGCGCACAGCGTGCATCGCGAACACCACGATCCGAACGCGGTGCAGGTGTCGACCCTGCTGTCGATCAAGACCGGCGGCTGCCCCGAGGACTGCGCCTACTGCCCGCAGGCGGCGCGCTACGACACCGGCGTTGCCGCGCAGAAACTGATGGACACCGACGACGTGCTGGAACGCGCCCGCGCGGCCAAGGCCGCCGGCGCCAGCCGCTTCTGCATGGGCGCAGCCTGGCGCGGGCCGAAGGACCGCGACATCCCCAAGGTCGCCGCGATCGTGCGCGCGGTGAAGGACCTGGGCCTGGAAACCTGCGCCACCCTGGGCCTGCTCGGCGACGGCCACGCACAGGCGCTGAAGGACGCCGGCCTCGACTACTACAACCACAACATCGACACCGCGCCGGAGTTCTACGGCGAGATCATCCACACCCGCGAGTACCAGGACCGACTGGTCACGCTGGCACAGGTGCGCGACGCCGGCCTGAAGACCTGCTGCGGCGGCATCGTCGGCATGGGCGAGACGCGCGAGCAGCGCGCCGGCCTGCTGCAGGCGCTGGCCAACCTGCCCGAACATCCGCAGTCGGTGCCGATCAACCAGCTGGTGCCGGTGCCCGGCACGCCGCTGGGCGATACCGAGCCGCTCGACCCCTTCGAGTTCGTGCGCGCCATCGCGGTGGCGCGGATCCTGATGCCGCTGTCGATCGTGCGCCTGTCCGCCGGCCGCCAGCAGATGGACGACGCGGTGCAGGCGCTGTGCTTCTTCGCTGGCGCCGGCTCGATCTTCTACGGCGAAAAGCTGCTGACCACCGGCAACCCGGATGTGGAAGCCGATCGCGCGCTGTTCCGTCGGCTCGACCTGCATCCGATGGAGGTGGTCGAGAGTGCGGGGACGGTGCATGCGGACATTGGCAACAATGAAACCGCCGGTTGCGGCCATGGCTGCGGTTGCAGTGCCGCGGCGTAAGAGCACCCCACCCCACCCCTCCCCTGCTCACCCCGTTGGGGTGAGCAGGGGAGGGAGCAGAGCGCGCGACGCCGGCTTGGCTCCTTCCCCTGCATCGCAGGGGGAGGTTGGGAAGGGGTGCTCTTCACCCCGCGCCGAACACTGACCCATGCCCCGCCCCGACCTCCTGCAACGGCTGGCCGTCCAGACGGCCGAACGTGAACGCGCCAACCTGCGCCGCCGACTGCGCACGATCGACCACGCCGACGGTCCATGGCTGGAAAGCGGCAGCCAGCGCCTGCTGTCATTCTGCAGCAACGACTACCTCGGCCTGGCGCAGCACCCGCAACTGATCGCCGCGCTCACCCGCGCGGCGCGCGAGGAAGGCGTCGGCAGCACTTCGGCGCACCTGATCTGCGGCCACCGCCGTGAACACGCCGAGCTGGAAGAAGCCTTGGCCGTCTGGACCGGGCGCGAGCGCGCGCTGCTGTTCTCCACCGGCTACATGGCCAACCTCGGCCTGCTGCAGGCGCTGCTCGCGCGCGGCGATGTCTGCGTGCAGGACAAGCTCAACCACGCCTGCCTGCTCGATGGCGCCAGGCTCAGCGGCGCCGAGTTGAAGCGCTATCCGCACGCCGACGTGGACGCCGCCGCGCGCCAGCTGGCGGCGAATCCTGACGCGGCGGCGCTGCTGGCCACCGACGGCGTGTTCAGCATGGATGGCGACGGCGCGCCGCTGCGCGAGCTGGCGCAGCTGTGCGCACGCGAGCGCGCCACCCTGATGGTCGACGATGCGCATGGCCTCGGCGTGCTCGGCGCGCATGGCGCCGGCAGCCTCGACGCGGCGAAGCTGGGCCAGCATGAAGTGCCGCTGTTGATGGCCACGCTGGGCAAGGCGCTCGGCTGCAGCGGCGCGTTCGTGGCCGGGCCGGCCGCGCTGATCGAGGGACTGATCCAGTTCGCGCGTCCGTACATCTATACAACCGCGATGCCGCCGGCGCTGGCTGCCGCCGCGCTGGAGGCGGTGCGGCTGGCGCAGTCCGAGGGATGGCGCCGCGAAAAACTCGCCACCCTGATCGCCCGTTTCCGCCGCGGCGCGGCCGAACTCGGCCTGCCGCTGGCGGCCTCGCCCAGCGCGATCCAGCCGCTGCTGCTGGGCGGCGCCGAGACTGCACTGGCGGCGGCACAGGCGCTGGAACGGCAAGGCCTGCTGGTCACCGCGATCCGCCCGCCGACCGTGCCCGCGGGCCACGCGCGGCTGCGCATCACGCTGTCGGCGGCGCACGAGGAAGCCCACGTCGACCGGCTGCTGGGTGCGCTGGAAACGCTGCATCTGCCGGCCACGCTCCGGGCGCCCGGTGGCGACCACGTATAATCGCCGCCTGCTCCGCCGATTCCCCCGCATGTCGATCGTCAACATCTCCGCCTACAAGTTCATCAGCCTGGACGACCTGCCCGCGCTGCGCGAGCGGCTGCTCGCGCGCTGCGAGGCGCTGGCGCTGAAGGGCACGATCCTGCTGGCGCCGGAAGGCATCAACCTGTTCCTCGCCGGCAGCCGCGCACAGATCGACGGCTTCATGGCCACCTTGCACGACGACCCGCGTTTCGTCGACATCGTACCGAAGGAATCGCTATCCGACGACGTGCCGTTCGGACGTCTGCGCGTGCGCATCAAGCGCGAGATCATCACCATGCGCCTGCCCGCGATCCGCCCCGAAGGCGGTCGTGCGCCAGCGGTGGACGCGCCCACGCTGCAACGCTGGCTGGACCAGGGCCACGACGACGAGGGCCGCGAGGTGGTGCTGCTGGACACCCGCAACGACTACGAGACCGATGCCGGCAAGTTCACGCAGGCGGTCGACTACCGCCTCGCCAGCTTCACCGGCTTCCCCGCCGCGATCGCCGCCGACCGCGAACGCTACGAAGGCAAGACAGTGGTCTCGTACTGCACCGGCGGCATCCGTTGCGAGAAGGCCGCGCTGCACATGCATGGGCTCGGCATGGAGCATGTCTATCAGCTCGACGGCGGCATCCTGAAATACCTCGAACAAACCAATGGCACGCACTGGCAGGGCAACTGCTTCGTGTTCGACGGGCGCGGCGCCGTGGACAAACAGCTGCTGCCCGCGCCAGGCACCGACGCATGAGCCTGTACGTCGACCGGCGCGGCCACGGCCCCGTCCCGCTGGTGCTGCTGCACGGTTGGGCGATGCACGGCGGCGTGCTGGCGCCGCTGGTCGAGGTGCTGGAAGACCAATGCACCATGTACGTGGTCGACCTGCCCGGCCACGGCCGCTCGCGTGACTGCGGGTTGCCGCTGGAACCACGCGCCTGCGCCGAGGCGATCGCTACCATCACCCCGCCGGCGTTCTGGCTGGGCTGGTCGCTGGGCGGCACCATCGCGCTGACCGCCGCGCTGGAGCTGCCGCGGCAGGTGCGCGGGCTGGCGATGCTGTGCGCCACGCCGAAATTCGTGCGCGACGCCGGCTGGCCGCACGGCAGCGACGACAAGCTGGTGCACCAGCTGGCCAGCGACCTGGAAACCGACTACCACGCCACCATCGAGCGCTTCCTGGCGCTGGAGGCGATGGGCAGCGCCGACCCGCGCGGCGAACTGCGCCACCTGCGCGAGCTGGTGTTCGCCCGCGGCGAACCCGACTTGCGCGTGCTGCAGGAAGGCATCCGCATCCTGGAAAGCAGCGACCGTCGCGCCGCCCTGCCCGACCTCGCCGTGCGCAGCGCCTGGATCAGCGGCCGCCGCGACCGGCTGGTACCGCCGCAGGCGATGGCCTGGTCGGCCAGCCAGTGCGGCGGCCAATACACCGAAATCCAGCAGGCCGGCCACGCGCCGTTCTTCGGCCATGCCGACGCGGTGGCGCAGGCGCTGCGGCCGTTGCTGTTTCCTTCTTCCCTTGAGCAGGTTCGATGAGCGACTTTCAACTCGACCAACAGCGCGTGCGCCGCAACTTCGGCCACGCCGCCGGCAGCTACGAACAGCACGATGCGCTGCAGCGCGAAGTGGGCGATGCCCTGCTCGAACGGCTGGGTTTCTACCTGGAAACGCCGCTGCGCGTGGTCGACGTCGGCGCCGGCACCGGCCGCGGCAGCGCGCTGCTGAAGCAGAAATACCCCAAGGCCGAGGTGATCGCAGTCGACCTGGCGTTGCCGATGCTGCGCGCGGCGAAGCAGCACAACAGCTGGCTGAAACCGTTCCGCCGCGTCTGCGCCGAAGCCACCCACCTGCCGCTGGCCGACCACAGCGTGGACGTGCTGTATTCCAACCTGTGCTTCCAGTGGGTCGACGACCTGCCGGCGCTGTTCGGCGAATGCATGCGCGTGCTCAAGCCCGGCGGCTTCATGGCGTTCTCCAGCTTCGGCCCGGATACCCTGATGGAGCTGCGCGCGGCCTGGGCCGAAGCCGACCAGGAGCCACACGTGGGCCGCTTCCTCGACATGCACGACGTCGGCGACGCCATGCTCAACGCCGGCCTGCGCGACCCGGTGCTGGACGTGTTCCGCTACACCCTCACCTACAGCGAACCGCGCAAGCTGCTGGAAGAACTGCGCGGCCTGGGCGCCACCAACGCCGACCGCGCACGTGCCCGCGGCCTCACCGGCAAGGCGCGCTACCGGCGCATGCTGGCTGCGTACGAAAGCATGCGCCGGGACGGGCGCATTCCGGCCACCTGGGAAGTGGTCAGCGCGCACGCCTGGGGTCCGCCAGTCGGCCAGCCGCGCCGCGTGCCCGGCGGCGAGGTGGCCACCTTCTCGATCGACAGCCTGCGCGGCTCGCGGCGGCGTTGATTCACGAAGCGACGGCAGCAGGCGCCACTTGCGCCAGCTGCCGGGTATCGATGCGATCACGCCAGCGCAGGAACGGCTGTTCCACCGCGTAGTGCAGCGTGGCGCCGACGGCCAGCACGCCCAGGGCGTACAGCGCGAACGCTGCCAGCCCGTGCACCTGCCAGGGCTGCACAAGCCACGTCGCCACCGCATGCAGCGCCAGCTTGTGGCTGAGATAGAGGCTGTAGGAAATCCGCGCCAGCCAGCCCGCACCCGGCACCTGCCAGCGCGCGGGCAAGCCGATGGCGGCCATCACCCCCAGGGCCAGCGCCAGCGACAGCAGCGGATAACCGAGCACCGACGGCCAGAACCCCAGGCGATCGCGGAACAGCCACAAGGCCAGCGCGAACAGCCCGGTAGCCGCCACGAGCAGGCGGCCGCGATGCGTCTGCCAGCGCATCCATGCCTGCGGTCGACGGACCCGCAGCGCCGCCAGCGCCACGCCTGCGAGCAAACCGTCCAGCCGCGCCCAGGTCGGGTAATAGATGCCTTCGACGAAGCGCAGTCCGAAGGCCGGCCCGGCCATCTCGCGCACCGGCGCCATGTCGTGCAGCCACACGTAGCCGCGCACGATCATCCCGAAACTGACCACGCCCAGGCCCACCGCCAGCGCGCGGCGCGGCGAAGGGCGGCGCATCAGCCACCAGGCCAGCCACGGGAACACCAGGTAGAAATGTTCCTCAACGCACAGCGACCACGCGTGCGAGAACGCCTGGTTGTGCTGGTAGTCGATCAGCAGGTTGAGGGTGAAGCTGAGGAACTGCCAGGCCGGCTGCAGACCCGGCGCCTCGCGCGCCGCCGGCCAGGCGACGTACACCGCCAGCACCGCAAGGAACGCCGGCAGGATGCGGAACGCGCGGCGACGGTAGAAATCCCGCCACGCCAGCGGTTCACCACGACCCAGCGGCGCAAGCAACTGGTAGCCGATCAGATAGCCGCTGAGCACGAAGAACAGGTCCACGCCCATCCAGCCATAGTTCGCCAGCCAGGCGACCTGCTCGCCGATGCCGCCCACGATGTAGGAATGGAACAGCATCGCCCAGACGATCGCCCAGGCGCGCAGCAGGTCCAGTCCGGGGAGTCGCTGCATGGTGCTTCCTGGTGGGGTGGTAAAGCGTGGGAGGCCTGGAGTCTGGCAAAACGAACTGCGTCGATGCGGGCAAGGCCGGGGCAAACGGCGGGCAATCGCATGACAACGGCCAGGTTTGCACAGCTAGGCAGACTCGCCGGCCAGCAACGCCGCGCGCAACGCATCGACGTAGGTGCGGCTGGCGCGCAACACGGTGCCGTCGCGCAGACGCAGCAGGTGGTCGCGGTTGGACAGCGCCTGCAGCTCCGCCACCCGATCCAGCCGCACGATGCTCGAACGGTGGATGCGGGCGAACCGCGCCGGATCGAGCCGGTGACCCAGCCGCTGCAGTGGCTCGCGCAACAGGTGCAGTTGGCCACCCACGTGCAGGCCGGCGTAGTCGCCCTGCGCCTCGATCCAGTCGATCGCGTCCGCATGCACCAGTTGCACGCGATGGCCGAGCCGCACCTGGAAACGCGTGGCGTAACGCGGCACCTGCGCAGCAGCCCCGGCACCACGACGCAGCGCCAGTGCCTGCCGCGCGCGGTCCAGCGCATCGGCGAAACGATCGTCGTCGATCGGCTTCAGCAGGTAATCCAGCGCACGCAGTTCGAACGCGCGCAGCGCGAATTGCTCATAGGCGGTCAACAGCACCACCAGCGGACGCTGCTGCGGTGGCACGGCTTCCAGTACCTCCAGTCCGCTCAGGCCCGGCATCTCCACGTCGATGAAGACCAGGTCCGGCGATTGCGACTGCAGCGCGGCGAGCGCCGTGGGGCCATCGCTGCATTCGCCGACCACGGTGACGTCGGCATGGTCGGCCAGCCGGGCGCGCACGCCGCCGCGTGCCAGCGGTTCGTCGTCGACGATGAGCACGCGCAGCTTCATACAGCCGCCGCCAGCGTGCGGAACGGCAGGCTGATCTCGACCGTGCAGTCGCCATTGGCCGCGAGTGAAAAATCGAAGTCATGCCCGGCGCCATAGAGATGCGCGAGCCGTTCACGCACATTGTTCAGGCCGATCGCGGAGCGTGACCCCGCATCGGCTCCGGCCACCGACGCCACGCCGTTGTTGCGCAGGCGCAGTTGCAGGCGCCCGTCCACGCGTTCGACGTGCAAGGCCAGCCGTCCGCCCTCGGCGCGCGGCGCGATACCGTGGCGAATCGCATTCTCCACCAGCGGCTGCAGCAACAGCGCGGGCACCGCGGCGTGCAACAGGTCGGCGCCGACCCGCAGGTCCAGGGTCAGCCGGTCGCCCAGCCGGATCTTCTCGATGTCCAGGTAGTGACCGGTCAGCGCCAGTTCCTCGGCCAGCGACACCTCGTGCACCTCGCTGCGTTCCAGCGTGGCGCGCAGCAGGTCGGCCAGGCGCGCCAGCATGCGGTTGGCATCGGCGCCGCGCTGCTCGGCGACCAGGGTGGAGACGGCATTGAGCGTGTTGAACAGGAAGTGCGGGTGCAGCTGGTAGCGCAACGCGCGCAACTCGGCGTCACGGGCCAGCGCCAGCGCCTCGCGCACCCGCTCGCGCTCGGCCTCCAGCGCGCGGTAGCGATCGACCACGGCATGGATCGCGCAGAACGCGATCAGCGCCAGCCAGCAGCCGTCCAGCCCGCCGAACAGTCGATGCCAGTCATACACCGGCACCGCCTTCCAGTGCACCGCCAGCAGCAGGGCCAGCGCGTTGTTGGCGATCGACATCAGGTAGGTCAGCGCCAGCAGCGCGAGCACGCTCACCGGCCACGACACGCGACGCTGCAGCGCACGCTGCACGACGACCAGCGGCAGCGTCCACAGCAGGTAGGCAAGCGCATACACGCCGCGAAACGCCAGCGCATGGCCGTGGCCGATCTCCGGCAAGGCCATCACCGTCATGCACAGCACCAGCGGTGCGCCGGCCAGCCACAGCAGCCAGATGGAAGCCGCCCCCTCACGGGCGGTGGCGACACGCATCATGTGGATTCCCTGAAACGGCGCGCGGCCCGCGCCCTGTTCGCCACTCTAGCGCGTGCGATCCGGGTAACTCGAATAGGCCATGGCACTGATCTTCCAGCCCTCGCCCGTGTGCACCAGCTGCCAGGTTTCGCTGCCGACGTTGTTGCGCCGACCATCGACCAGGAAGATGAAATCGAAGTACACCGACGCCACCGCGCCGTCGGTCTGGATGCGCACGTTGGAGAACTGCTCCTCGATACGCTGCTTGCTGTCGCCGATGAAGGCGGCGAAGTGGCGATAGTTGTCGGCGTGCACGCGCGACAGATCCGGCTTCTTCGCCTTGATCTTGCGGTAGGCATCCTCGCCCAGCACCTCGAACCAGGAACCGCCGTCGGCCACGAACATCCCTTCGAGCGCCGTCTTGTCGTGCGCGATGATGGCGGCCTGGAAGCGCTCGACCAGTTGCCCGATCTGCGCCTTTGCCTGGACGTCATCGGCGGCCCGTGCCGTGCCCGGCAGGCTTGCACACGCCAGCACCATCCACAAACCGGAAGCCATCACGATCTTCTTCATGCGCCTTGTCCTCAGGTGGGGTCGAAGCCGCATTGAAGTCGCATGCATGGCGAAGCCACCAGCGTCTTGCGCCAGGCCGTGCCTGGTCGTCGACGAAGCGAACGTGGGTGCTCAGTTGGGCGACGGCTCGGCCACCGGCTGGCGCACGCTCAGTGCCGTGCCGGCTGCGGCCACGATGATCGCCGCGATTGCCAGCCACTGCAGCGCACTCAGCTGCTCGCCCAGAAAGCCGACGCCGGCGACGGCCGCAATGGCCGGTTCCAGGCTCAGCAAGGTGCCGAACGTGCGCGTGGGCAGGCGGGTCAGCGCCAGCATCTCCAGCGAATACGGCAAGGCCGAACTGAGCACCGCCACGCCCAGCGCCAGCGGCAGCAGCGCCGGCGCGAACAGCGCGCTGCCCGCGTGCACGACCCCGAACGGAATGGCCAGCAATGCCGCGATGCAGGTACCCAGGGTCACCGTGTCCGCGCCATGCGCCGCACCCGCCTTCTGGCCCAGCACGATGTACAGCGCCCAGCCCACGCCCGCGGCCAGCGCATACATCATGCCCACTGGATCGAGCGCCTGTGCCTGGGCGCGCAGCGGCAGCAGCAGGGCCAACCCCGCCAGCACCAGCGCGATCCACGCGAAATCCAGCCACCGGCGCGAGCCGAA
Organism: Rhodanobacter sp. B2A1Ga4; assembly: GCF_018101315.1. Lineage (NCBI taxonomy): Bacteria > Pseudomonadati > Pseudomonadota > Gammaproteobacteria > Lysobacterales > Rhodanobacteraceae > Rhodanobacter > Rhodanobacter sp. B2A1Ga4. Next base: position 123,306 of record NZ_JADBJR010000005.1, read on the forward strand.
CAACGCCAGCGCGAGCGGCCCGGTGAACTCGAGCGCCACCGCGATGCCCAGCGGAATCGTGCGCAGCGACATGTAGAACACCAAGTTCATCGCGCCGATCGACAGGCCGTAACCCCACAGCGCACGCACGTCGCGCACGCGTCGCGGCGAACGCCAGGGCCGCCGCACCAGCAGCAGGATCAGCGCACCCAGCCCCAGCCGGCACGCCGTGGCGCCCTGCGCGCCGATCAGCGGAAACAGCTGCTTGGCCAGCGCGGCGCCGCACTGGTACGACACCATGCTGACCAGCAGCATGGCGACGGCGAACAGCACCGGGGCGTATTCGGAACGTGGGGACACGGATGAAGCCGGCAGGAAACGGGTGGCCAATGATGCCCGTGGCCGTGCGCAAAGCCCACCGCTGTCACCCGCAGGGCTGCGCACACCTGGGGTCCACCGATCGGCCAGCCGTGCCGCGTATCCCGCGGCACGGCCCCCTCACCGCCATGCACGCATCGCGGCGCAAACGACACACCCGCATGCGGGCTTCGTGCGCAAGGCGCACGAAGCCCGGCCGATCAGAAGCTGTACTTCAGCGACGCGCCCACGCCGTAATCCGGACTGCCATTGGCGAAGCCGGCAAGCGCGTAGGCCTGCACGCGCAGGCTGTCGTTGAACTTGTGGTTCCAGTAGCCGGTGACTTCGCTTTGCGGGGCACCGCCATCGGCGATCCGCTCGCGGTAGTAGTAGTACGCGCCGATGTTGTCGCTGGGGCCGAGCTTGTAATCGGCACCGATGTTCGCGTTGAAGCCGTTCTTCAGCTTGATGTACTGCGAGCTACCGTATTTCATCCAGCCCACGCCACCGAACGCGGTCCAGTCGCCGACAACCTTGTAGGTATCCAGCGAGAGGCCGTAATCGTTCTTGCCGGTGCCCAGGCCCTTGTTCTCGTCGGCAGTGCCAAATTTCACCTTGCCGGTGAGATCCAGGCCGGCGGTGCGATCGGCGCTGGTGAACAGCTCGTAGCCGGCTGACGCCGTGATGTCGCCCAGGCCGGAGGCCGAACCGCTGGAGGTGGTGGTGGTGTTACCGCCGCCGATACCGCCGATGATGTGGCCAAGGCCGCGCCCGAGCGGGTTGCCGTTGTTCACCTTGCCCACGCCGGGGATCACGTTGCCCGCGCCGCTGATGTTGATGTACGGCACGGTGAGCTTGAAGGTCCAGCGGTCGGTCTGGTACGCCGCCGTCACCGGCACCGACCAGATGTCGGTTGTGGTGTCGGTGCCGTACTTGCCGCTGCTGTAGTCGGCGCCTGCGGCAAGGCTGAACTGGTCGCTGCCCGACGTGGCGGCATGGGCCGCTGGCGCACCGATCAGCAGCAGTCCGCCGACGATCATCCAGTGTTGTGGGTTGCGCATGAAGAGTTTCCTTGCTGAAAGAGATATGGCAGCAGGCCCGGCATCACACCGGGCCTGCATGGATTACGACATGCCGGAGAAGCCCGGAATCAGCCGCCCGGGCGACCTGCATGGGTGGGATGGTCCGGAATCTGCGGGCGATCCGGGATCGTGGGCTTGTTCGCGAAGTCCGGCTTGCCGGCAAAATCGGGCTTGCCCGCGTGGTCGGTCGCGCTCGGGCGGTCAGCCATGTGGCCCTTGCCGAACTCGACCTTGGTCACCGAAACGCCGGCGTGCGCATGCGCGCTCGCCGAAGCGCTGCCGGCGGCCTTCGGCGAACGCATCACGTCACCCAGCTTGAAGCCCATGCTGTTGGCGATCTGGCCCCAGCCTTCGCCGGCAGCGCGCGCGGCCAGCACGCCGTTGAGATCGATGCTGGTGCCGTCGGCCAGCACCAGGGTGCCACCGTTCAGCGCGGCCTCGAGTTCGGCTGCGGTCGGATCGGTGATGCCGGCCTGGGCCAGGCTGGCTTCGGCCAGTGACAGCGCGATCTTCACGTTGCCGTAGCCCATCGGGCCGGTGGCGGGGGTGAAGGTGGTCGACACCGTGGTCGTGGTACCCGTGGTAGTACCGGTGCCGGTGGTGGGCGCCGGCTCGGTGAGCGTGATCGCGGTGCCGTCGCGCAACCCCTGCACCAGCGCCTGCGCGTTGGTGGTCGAACCGGCGAACGTGTCGAACTGGTTGCTCAACGTCACCGATTCATGGGTGGCCGTGGTGGTGGTGGTCGTGGTCGTCGTGGTGCCGGCGGTTTGCGCCATCACCGGTGCGAGGGACAACGCACCAAGCACCGCAGCACAGATCAGCGTGTTTTTGAGAGGACGGAATGTCATGGAATGGCTCCAGAGAATGCAACGATGGCGGAATGCCGACAAGACGACGCGGTGTGCTTCCCTGCAGGCAGGCCCCTGTTCCGAATCCGCCTCATGGCACGGCCGATTCGCATGCCGCCGACGTCTCTGCATGCATCTTGGCGTCATGCGCGCACGGCGCACAAGCAGCGACGGCGCTCTTGTTCAGCATGCATTTCACGCGCTGAACAACAGCCGTCATCATTCCTCACGATTGTGTGAACGACTAGGCATTTTTGCCATCACATTGCCCGCATCCAGCGCCGATCGAAACTTTTTGCGATGCGGCCTAACGTGACCCGTTGTGCCGGAAACAGCCGACCAGATGGTCATCAATCATGCCGGTGGCCTGCAGCAGCGAGTAGCAGATGGTGCTGCCGACGAAGCGAAAACCGCGTTTCTTCAGCGCCTTGCTCATGCGGTCGGACAGTGCCGTGCTGGCCGGCACCTCGGCCTGGCTGCGCCAGTGGTTACGCAGCGTCCTGCCGTCGACGAACGACCACAGATAGCTGTCCAGACTGCCAAACTCCGCGATCACTTTCGTTGCGGCGATCGCGTTGTCGCGGGTGGACCAGACCTTCAGGCGATTGCGGATGATGCGCGGATCGAGCAGTCGCTCTTCCAGTTCACGGTCGCTCATCGCGGCGACGCGGGCGATCTCGAAATCGTGGAAGGCCTTGCGGTAGTTGTCGCGCCTGGCCAGCACGGTGCGCCAGGACAAGCCGGCCTGGGCGCCTTCGAGGCAAAGGAACTCGAACAGCGCGCGGTCGTCATGCAGCGGCACGCCCCACTCGGTGTCGTGGTAGTCGCGCATCAGCGCATCGCTGCCCGCGGCCCAGTGGCAGCGTTGAAGTTCGGGGGTCTCGGTCATGGCTGGCGGAAGGTCGATGGGTGGCGCACAACGTAACCCAGGCCGCTAGACTTGTCGCCCCACTCCGTACCGGTTTCCCATGCCCCCCTCGCCATCACGCGGCGCACTGTCCGCGTTGCTCGTCACCATCCTGATCTGGGCCTACAGCTGGGTCGTGATGAAACAGGTGCTGGCGTACGCCGGGCCGTTCCACTTCGCCGCGCTGCGCTACCTGCTCGGCGCCGCCGTGCTGTTCGCCGCGCTGCTGCTGTCGCGGCAATCGCTGCGCCCGCCGCCGTTGCTGCCGACGCTGCTGATCGGGCTGTGCCAGACCACCGCGTTCCAGGGGCTGGAGCAGTGGGCGCTGCTCGATGGCGGCGCCGGCCACGTGGCGCTGCTGGCCTACACCATGCCGTTCTGGGCGGTGCTGCTGGCCTGGCTGCTGCTGGGCGACCGGCCCACCGCGCGGCACTGGCTGGGGCTGGCGCTGGCTGCGTTCGGATTGCTGTGCATCATCGAGCCGTGGCGCAGCATGGGCAGCACGCTCAGCACCACGCTGGCGATCGCCGGCGGTGTCGCCTGGGCCGCCGGCACGGTGCTCAGCAAGCGGCTGTTCCAGCGGCACGCGCCGTCGGTGCTCAGCCTCACGGCGTGGCAGATGCTGCTGGGCGGCAGCGCGCTCGGCGTGATCGCGCTGGCGGTGCCGGAGCGCACGATCGAATGGAACTGGATCTTCATCGGCGGGCTGACCTACAGCGTGCTGCTGGCCTCCAGCCTGGCCTGGTGGTTGTGGTCGATCGTGCTGCAGCGGCTACCGACCACGGTAGCCAGCGTGTCCAGCCTGGGCGTGCCGATCGTCAGCGTGCTGCTGGCCTGGCTGATCCTGCACGAGCAGCCGTCGGCGATGGAACTGCTCGGCATCGTGTTCGTGCTGCTGGGACTGGTCGCGGTCAGCGGCGTGGGCGCGCGGCGGCGCCGCTGAGCGCCATTCAGCGTGCGGGCTTTCGCGCGGCGATATGATGCGCAGCTGCCGAAACCGAAGAAACGTCGATGTTCGATCTACCCCAACTGTGGGCACACTGGGTCAGCTGGCTGAGCGCACATGCCGTGGTGCCGCTGCTGGATACGCTGCACCTGGACGGCTTGAGCGGCAGCCCCGACGACATCGCCGCCGCGCTGCTGATCGCGGCGCTGCAGGTGGGCATCATCGGCCTGGTCTTCCGCCCGCTGGAGACATGGTTTCCGGCCGAGCGCTGGAGCGACCGCCGGCTGACCCGGGTCGACCGCAACTACACGCTGCTGATGCTGCTGGGCATCTTCCCGCTGTTCACCTACCTGGTGCTGATGCCGTTCAGCCACCTGCTCGGCGGCGGTGGCGATGCCGTCGACGCCGGCACCGGTTCGGCGCTGGCGCTGACGCACTGGGTGCCGTGGTTCGACCAGCATCCCTACGTGCTGTTTGCCGTCTACTACGTGATCTACGACTTCGTGTACTACTGGATGCACCGCACCCAGCACGCGATCCCATGGTGGTGGGCGCTGCACAGCATGCACCACAGCACGCGCCAGATGAGCTGCTGGACCAACGACCGCGGCAGCCTGGTGGACGGTTTCATCCAGTCGATGATCCTGGCCACGGTGGGCCTGGTGATCGGCGTGGACCCGGACGAGTTCGCCTGGCTGATGCTGCTCGGCGAACTGGTGCAGAACTTCTCGCACACCAACGTGCGGCTGGGCTTCGGCCGCGTGTTCGACCGCGTGTTCGTCGCCCCGAAATTCCATCGCCTGCACCACATGCTGGTCGATCCCGAGCGGCCGACGCTGCACAACTGCAACTACGGCCAGGTCCTCTCGGTCTGGGACGTGCTATTCGGCACGGCGCTGTACGGCGAGCCGCCGCGGCCGACCGGCGTGGGCGACCCGCTTGTCGACGCCGACAACAACTACGGCCTGGTCGGGCTGCATTGGGCCGCGCTGAAACGTTTCTGGGTCGCCGTGCGCCAACCCGCCGGCTGGCGGCCCGGCGAAGTGGCCTTCGGCGTCGACTACACGCCGATTCCGGTCGGCCAGCTCGACCTGCATGCCCTCGCGCGCCATGCGCCCGCCGTCACTGCCGACGAGGACGCGCCGGCCAGCGGCAGCGCGGCGGTGGAATCCGTGCCGGGTTGATCCGCCCTCGCGCCTACCAGGGCAACGTCTGCAGATCCACGTTGCCGCCGGTCAAAACCACGCCGACGCGCCGGCCGGCGAAGCGCTGAGGCTGTTTGAGGATCGCCGCCAGCACGGTGGCGCTGGACACTTCCACCACCTGCTTCAGCTCCGACCACAACAGCTGCATCGCCGCGATGGTCTCCGCGTCGCTGACCGTGATCACTTCGACGCGATGCATGCGCAGCGCATCGAGGTTGCGTTCGCCGACCAGCGCGCGCAGGCCATCGCATATCGTGTCCGGCACCACCGTGGTGACCCGCGTGCCGTGCGCCAGCGAGCGCGCCGCGTCGTCGGCACCGAGCGGCTCGGCGCCGAACAGGGTCAAGGCTGGATCGATGCCATGCGCGGCGATCGCCACGCCGCTGGCCAGGCCGCCGCCGCCGACCGGGGTGATCAGCGCATCCAGCTCCGGCACCTGCCGCAGCAGCTCCAGCGCGAGCGTGCCCTGGCCGGCCATCACCCGGGTGTCCGCATACGGGTGCACCAGCTCGGCGCCGGTGACGTGCTGCACCTCGGCGCACATCGCCTCGCGCGCGGCCTGGGTCGGCGCGCAGCGATGCAGCACCGCGCCAGCGCGCTCGATCGCTTCGAGCTTGGCGCGTACCGCGCCTTCCGGCACCACCACGTGCGCAGCAATGCCGCGGGTGGCGGCGGCCAGCGCCAGCGCGTTGCCGTGGTTGCCGGAAGAATGGGTGACCACGCCGCGCGCCGCCTGTACGTCGCCGAGCGACCACACCGCATTGCAGGCGCCGCGGAACTTGAACGCGCCGCCGCGCTGCAGGTTCTCGCACTTGAAGTGCAGCTCGGCGCCGCTCAAGGCGTCCAGCGCCGCACTGCGCAGCACCGGCGTGACGCTCGCGTACGGCGCAATGCGCGCGGCGGCGTCGCGGATGTCATCGAAGCTGGGCAAGGCATCCATCACGGTTCGATCTCCACGCCACAACGGAAATGGCGCTCGGCGCCGGGTTCGAGCCGAATCGCCGCGGCGCATTCGGGCCGGTTGAACGCGTCGGCCATGCACTCCATCGGCTCCAGCGCCACCGCGCGGCGCGCATCGCGGCTCACCGTGTCGGCGGTGAACGCGTGCATCACGCCGTGCTCCTGCCACACCGCGATGGCGAAGCCGCTGGCCGGGTCGCGCAGGCGGGTGCGGATGCGGCCGTCGGCGTCGGCGTCAAGGTCGGTGTAGCCCTGGTCGATGATGCTGTCGCCGATCCGCCGCGGCTCGCGGAAATCCAGCGCCGGCGCATCGTCCAGCGCCACGTAGGCTTCCGCGCCGGCCAGCGCGATCAGGTCGGCGCCGGTGCGGATCAGGGTCTGCGCGGGAATCTGCAGCTGCCAGTCGTCGATCTCGCCATCGGTCACGCGGAAGTACGGATGCCAGCCGAGGAAACACGGCGCGGCATTGTCGCCGACGTTGCGCATGCGTGCTTCCAGGGTGAAGCCGCCAGCATCCAGGGTGTACGTTACGGCGAGGTCGATCGCATGCGGATAGCCCGGCTGCGGACGGATCGCGGAAGTGGTCAGGGTGACTTGCGCGCCGCTGTCGTCGGCGCTCAAGGCGGCGATGTCGAAGTCCACGTCGCGCACGAAACCGTGCCGGCTGGCGCGCGCGGCGCCGACGACGCCGGGCTGCAAGTCCTGCGGCTGGCCGTCGAAGCGGTAGCGCGCGTCGGCGATCCGCCCGGCGAACGGCACCATGATCGCGAAGCGCGAACCGGGACGCGCGGCCACTTCGGCCGCGTCGCGGTAGCCATCGGCGAGATCGCGCGTGGCGCCGGCGAAGACCACCTCGAAGCCGAGCAGGGCCGCACCATGCCGCGCGATGCGGACACGCCGACCGCCACCGGCATCGGCCAGCACCACGATTTCCTGACCGCCGAGACGGCTGCGCTCGGCGGCATATCGCGTCGCATTCACGGGGTTCTCCTGCCGTTGAAACACCCCATGTTAACCTGAGCAGTCCCCATTCCCGTTGCCGTTCTCCCATGCACGCACTTCCGCAACAAGCTTCAGCGTCGATCCGCCTCAGCGACTACCGTGCGCCCGCCTGGCGGGTCGAGACGGTCGAGCTGGATTTCGACCTCGGCATCGACGCCAGCGAGTTGTCCGCGCGCCTGCTGCTGCGGCGCGACCCCGCGCAGGACGCGTCGCTACGCTTGGACGGCGAGAACCTGCAGCTGCTGTCGATCAAGCTGGACGGCGAACAACTGCCCGCCACGGCCTATCGCTACGCCGGCAACGTGCTCGAAGTGGACGGCGCCCACGACGGCAGCGTGCTGGAGACCCGCGTGCGGTTGCGCCCGGCGGCGAACACCGCGCTGGAAGGCCTGTACCTGTCCGGCCCGCGCGAGAGCGGCTTCCTGCTGACCCAGTGCGAGGCCGAGGGTTTCCGCCACATCACTTTCTTCCCCGACCGGCCCGACGTGCTGTCCCGCTACACGGTTACCCTGCGCGCCGACCGCGCGCGCTTCCCGGTGCTGCTGGCGGGCGGCGACCCGGATGGCGCTGGCGAACTGGAAGGCGGCCGGCACTGGGCGCGCTTCGTCGACCCACATCCGAAGCCGAGCTACCTGTTTGCCCTGGTCGCCGGCCATCTGGAAAAAATCGAACGCGACTACGTCACCGCCGACGGCCGCGCCGTGCAACTGAAGATCTGGGCCGAAGCCGACGCGATCGACCGCTGCCACTACGCGATGGATGCGCTGGAACGCGCGATGCGTTGGGACGAGCAGGCCTACGGCCGCAACTACGACCTGGACGTGTTCCACGTGGTCGCCACCCATGACTTCAACATGGGCGCGATGGAGAACAAGGGCCTCAACATCTTCAACGCGAAGTGCCTGCTGGCCGCGCCGGACTCGACCACCGACGAGGAGTACCGCCACGTCGAGGCGGTGGTGGCGCACGAGTACTTCCACAACTGGAGCGGCAACCGCGTCACCTGCCGCGACTGGTTCCAGCTGTCGCTGAAGGAAGGGCTGACCGTGTTTCGCGAGCAGAGCTTCTCGGCCGACATGAACTCGGCACCGCTGAAGCGCATCGAGGACGTCGCCCTGCTGCGTCGCGCCCAGTTCCCCGAGGACGCCGGCCCGCTGGCGCATCCGGTGCGCCCGGCGCAGTACAGCGAGATCAACAACTTCTACACCGCCACGGTGTACGAGAAGGGTGCCGAGCTGGTGCGCATGCTGGCCGGCGCGCTGGGTCGCGACGGCTTCCGCCGCGGCATGGACCGCTACTTCGCACGCAACGACGGTCGCGCCGCCACGCTGGAGGATTTCCTCGCCGCGCTGGGCGAGGCGAACGACACCGACCTCTCGCCCTATCTCGCCTGGTACGCCCAGGCCGGCACGCCGCGACTGAAGGCGCAGGGCCGCTACGACGCGGCCGCCCACACCTATACGCTGACGCTGGCCCAGCACATGGCCGGCGCCGCCGCGACCGAGGCCCGGCCGCCGCTGCCGATCCCGGTCAAGCTGGCACTGTTCACCCAGCGCGGCGACATGCTGCCGCTACATATGGACGGCCAGACGTCCAGACCCGCCACCGAACAGGTGGTGGTGCTCGACCGCGCCGAGCAGAGCTTCGTCTTCACCAACGTCGCCACAGTGCCGGTACCGTCGCTGCTGCGCGGGTTCTCCGCGCCGGTGATCCTGGAATGCGATTACACGCCGGACGAGCTGGCCCTGCTGCTGGGCCACGACGCCGATGGTTTCAACCGCTGGGAAGCCGGCCAGCAGCTGGCCGCACGCGCCTACGAGGACCTGCGCGACGGTACCGTCGGTACCGCCCTGCAGGCCTGGTGCGATGCGCTGGCCAAACTGTTCGACAGCGCGGCCCTCGACGATGCCCTGCTGGCCGACCTGCTGACACCACCGGGCGAGGTCGAACTGGCCGAGCGCGAAAGCGCGATCGATCCGCAGCGCATCCACCGCCTGCGCCAGACCCTGCAGCAGCGGCTGGCGCAACGGCTCGGCGCCACCGCCCTGCGCCAGCGTTACGCGGCGCTGGTTGCTCACGCCACGATCGAACTCGACGCACTCAGCCAGGCGCGTCGCCGGCTCAAGCGCCGCGTGCTGGAGCTGCTGGCGCTGCTCGACCACGATGGCGCCTGCGAACTGGCGGCCGCGCAGTATCGCGACGCACCCGGAATGACCGACCGCCTCGCCGCGCTGTCCGTGCTGGTGCGCCACGACGCCCCGCAGGCTGCCGCGGCACTGCGCGATTATCGCGAACGCCACGCCGGCAATGCGCTGGCGCTGGACAAGTGGTTTGCGGTGCAGGCGCAGCTGCCGGGCAAACCGGCACTGGCTCGCGTACGCGAGCTGGAGCGCGACGCCGCATTCACGCTGAAGAACCCGAACCGGGTGCAGTCGCTGCTGGGTGCGTTCGTGCGCAACAACCCGAGCGGCTTCCACCGTACCGACGGCGCCGGCTACCGGTTGCTGGCCGAACGGCTGGTGGCGCTGGATGGGCTGAACCCGCAGGTTGCAGCGCGGCTGGCCACGGCATTCAATGGCTGGCAGCGGCTGGAGCCGCTACGGCGCGAGGCCGCGCATGCGGCGATCGTGGAACTGGCCGGTCATCGCGGGCTTTCCCGCAACCTGGCCGAGATCATCGACAGTGTGCTGAATCACTGATCGAACGCGGCGGCAGCAAGCCTGGCCCGCGCAGTCGCCCTGGCATGCGTGGCGGTGCCACCACGCACGCGGGCGGGATGCTTCATTCAGACGGCCAGATGATCGAGCGCATCGAGCAGGCTCTGCATGCGCGACTCCAGGCTCGGCTGCAGCGCATCGCGCTCGCTGTCTTCGCGGTCGCTCAAACCGTCGATGGCCATCTCGACCCGGCCGAGTTCGACCAGCAGGTCGTGATGCGGATAAACCGGTTGGAAATCGAAGCTCGTGTCCATGGCGCATCCCTCAGTAGTTGGTGACTTGGGGAGAAGCAACCGCCGTGCCACACGTGATCTGGATCACGCTCGATTCGTGCCCGTAATCACACGACTGACGCAGCACGTCAGCTGCTGCCGCGATCGGACACAAAATCCCTTTTCAGTCACCCCTTGTTCACGCATTTGCGGCGAATATCGACCCACGTTCCACGGCAACGACCGTGGTTCGCGCCAGCAGATTTCCGGTTTCTGGCGCCCGGCAATACGGTCATCCTGGATTCCCCCTGTTCCTGAGACCGCCGGGCGTCAGATCTAACAGCACAAGGCCCCGCGGCCGCCAAGCCGCGGGGCCTTGTCTTTGTGGGCCCTGACAGACTTTTCGGCCGCGCAAAAGACGACGGCACCCCGAGGGGTGCCGTCTTGCTTCCTTTCCTGGTACGCGATCGAACCCCTGTCCGTCCGATCTCGGCGCGCGTGGTCGCGCAGCGTCTGCCCCTGAAAGTGCTGGTTCTCCGTAAGCAGGAAATGTGCCAGCCGTCCCTGGCGACTCGCAAGCCGTTGCTGGCGTTACCATGGCGCCCCGTTTCGTCACTTTTTGCACGCTCAGGTCAGTTTGATGCGCCACCCGACCCACTACGACGTCATCGTGATCGGCGGCGGCCACGCCGGCACCGAAGCCGCGCTGGCCGCCGCGCGCACCGGTGCACGCACCCTGCTGCTCAGCCACAGCATCGAGACGATCGGCCAGATGAGCTGCAATCCCGCCATCGGCGGCATCGGCAAGGGCCACCTGGTGAAGGAGATCGACGCGCTGGGCGGCGCGATGGCGCACGCGGCTGACCGCGCCGGCATCCAGTGGCGCACGCTGAACGCGTCGAAGGGCCCAGCCGTGCGTGCCACCCGCTGCCAGGCCGACCGCGCGCTGTACAAGGCGGCGATCCGCCGGATGGTGGAGACGCAGCCGAACCTGGAACTGTTCCAGCAGGCGGTGGACGACCTGCTCATCGAGGGCGGCCGCGTCTGCGGCGTGGTCACCCAGATGGGGCTCACCTTCGGCGCGCACAGCGTCGTGCTCACCGCCGGCACCTTCCTCGCCGGCAAGATCCACATCGGCCAGGCGCAGTACGCCGGTGGCCGCGCCGGCGACCCGCCGGCCAGCACGCTGGCGCAAAGGCTGCGCGAGCTGCCGGTCGCCGCCGACCGCCTGAAGACCGGCACGCCGCCACGCATCGACCGACGCAGCATCGATTTCAGCGGCCTGGAAGAGCAGCCCGGTGACGCGCCGGCGCCGGTGTTCTCCTATCTCGGTTCGCGCGACGAGCATCCGCGCCAGGTCAGCTGCTGGATCACGCATACCGCCGAGCGCACGCACGAGATCATCCGCGGCGCGCTGGATCGCTCGCCGCTGTACACCGGCCAGATCGAGGGCGTCGGCCCGCGCTACTGCCCGTCGATCGAGGACAAGGTGGTGCGCTTCGCGGAGAAGTCCTCACACCAGATCTTCATCGAGCCGGAAGGGCTGGATACGTTCGAGATCTACCCGAATGGCATCTCCACCTCGCTGCCGTACGACGTGCAGCTGGCGCTGGTGCAGTCGATCAAGGGTTTCGAGCACGCGCACATCACCCGCCCCGGCTACGCGATCGAGTACGACTACTTCGACCCGCGCGGACTCCAGCCGTGGCTGGAGACGAAGGCGATCCCCGGCCTGTATTTCGCCGGCCAGATCAACGGCACCACCGGCTACGAGGAAGCCGCCGCGCAGGGCCTGCTTGCCGGTCTCAACGCCGCGCTCGCGGTGCAGGGCAAGGCGCCGTGGTACCCGCGCCGCGACGAGGCCTACCTCGGCGTGCTGATCGACGACCTCACCAGCAACGGCACCATCGAGCCGTACCGCATGTTCACCTCGCGCGCCGAATACCGGCTGCACCTGCGCGAGGACAACGCCGACCTGCGCCTCACCGAACAGGGTTTCGAGCTGGGCGTGGTGCCGCCGGCGCGCTTCGACGCGCTGCGTGCCAAGCGCGACGCGGTCGAGCGCGAGCTGCAGCGCCTGGGCACGCTGTGGGTGACTCCGGGGAACACCCGTGGTGCCGCGGTCGAACGCCAGCTGGGCATCGTGGTCAGCCGCGAAACCAGCGCCATCGACCTGTTGCGCCGGCCCGAACTCGATTACGCGACGCTTGCCGGCGTGCCCGAACTCGGGCCAGCGGTGGAGCGCGACGACGTCGCCGCGCAGGTCGAAGTTCAGGTGAAGTACGCCGGCTACCTCGAGCGCCAGCGCGAGGAGATCGAGCGCCAGCGTCGCCACGAGCACACCGCGATCCCCGCCGGCTTCGACTACGACAAGGTGCGCGGGTTGTCGGCCGAGGTGCTGCTGAAGCTGAAGCGTTCGTTGCCGGCCACCATCGGCCAGGCCGCGCGCGTCAGCGGCGTCACCCCAGCCGCGATCTCGCTGCTGCTGGTGCACCTGAAGCGCCGCGTCGCTTGATCGACCTCTCCTGCTTCCGCTCATCCGCCGCGCACATCCGGGCCACTTCCTTCCCTGCGAGTTGCCGCGCACGCCCCGACGCAAGGGGCAGGCGCCATGGCGGCGCCAGCCCTTGTCCCGTCACCGCACGGAAAAGCAAACCTGCCCTCGGCAGGCGATCACCAGCGCGCCGCGCAGGCATCCGGCCAGCACGATGCATCAGGCTTAGCGAGAACCTGCCTGTACCTCGGCAAGTGATGCGCCCCTTGTCTCGGTCGATGCCGCCAGCTGGTTGTCCGAACTCCCCGAAACCGGCCGGGGAACCAGCCGGCACTGTTTGCCATCATTCCTGACGAAGTGCTTGCAATACACGTCGACGATGGCCAGCGTCCGCCGTGCACGGTCGGACAACAAAATTTTCCAGGCGTGGCTTTCGCCAGGTGAGTTGTCGATGGCCACATTGACGAAAGGCGACTGGGCCATGCCCTGCTTGCGCAGGCCTTCCAGGCTCTCCGTCGCACGCCGTGCTTCCATGTACTGCCCATGCCTGTTGCCGACGAGCACCTTCAACCCGAAGCCCGTGTTCAGGTCGACCGTGTAGGTCTCGTATTGGCCCGCTGGCGCGGTGACCATGATGTTCTGCAAGCTGGCCGTTCGCGACTGGTCCTGGGCGATGCTGCCGCCGCTGGCGCAGGCCAGACCGAGCGCGACGATTGAAGCAATGATCGTGTGTTTCATATAAGCCTCCAGGTGGATCCCCCGGTCCGTTGCGGAACCATAGGCCGATGCAGCGGGACTTGATTCACGGATTCACGATGGATGGTTGTGGATTGACTGATGGTTTGTAGTGAGTCCACCTGCGAAACAGACCGGCCGAAACCTCGGGAATCATCCGGGGTACTGAAGCTGCCCCGTTCGCCGGGTGGCACGAGCCGGGCGCGCTATCCCCGAGCCAGTGCGCGGGGCCACGATCCGGAAGAGCGGCCCGCTGCATCCAGGCCCTCTGCCGCCATGCGACCATGGCATGATCCGTACATTCACCAGCGCGAGGAGTGGGCTCGATGGAAATCTGGATCGGCCGTGACGGCGAACGGCATGGCCCGTACAAGGAAGACGACGTGCGCGCGTGGCTGCGCAGCGGCCAGCTGAGCGCGGCCGACCTGGCCTGGCACGAAGGCCTCGCCGACTGGCAGCCGTTGTCGGTGCTGTTCCCCGATGAAACTCGCAGCGTGCCGGCCGCTCCTTCCACGACGCCATTACCGTCAACCAACGCCGCGACCCTGGAAGATTGTGCCGGCTTCTGGAAGCGATTCGCCGCCTGGGTGATCGATTACCTGATCCTGCTGGTTCCGGTCTTCATGATTGCGCTGTCCATGGGCGCCACCACCGCATTCGAGCATTTCATGACACAAATCCAGGGCGGCGCCACGCCCACCCTGGCGATGGAGGAATACGCCAGGGCCGTTCGTCCGGCCACGATGTGGGCACTGCTGGTGGGCTATCTCTACTACGCCTTCTTCGAATGCTCCGCCTGGCAGGCCACGCCGGGCAAGCTGGCGCTGGGCCTGCGCGTCACCGACCTGGAAGGAAGGCGCATCAGCCTCGGGCGCAGCCTGGCCCGCAACGCGGTTCGACTGACCAATGTCCTGACCGCCCTGATCCCCCTCGTCTGCTATCTGGCGGTGGCATGGACCACCCGCAAGCAGGGCTTTCACGACCTGCTGGCCAAGACCCTGGTACTGAACGGCCGCGCCAGCGAGTTCAAGCCGAGCCAGGCAGCGTCCGGCAACGGCAACACCTTCCGCGCCTGAATCACCCGGCGGCGGTGACCTCGAAAGACCTGCCGCCATCCGGCGCCGCAGCCCTCTCGGTTCACGTGGAACCGCGGCACGCCGGACGCCAGGGAACCCATGCCCAGCGACCGCCGCGGATCATGAGGAAATCGCGGAACAAGTCGGTGGAAATGCTGTGGCTGCCACGAGTGTTTCATGCGCAAGCAATCGGGTGTTCGCATCGGCCGGCAACGTCACGCGCATCTAATCTTTGACGGCGTAGCTTCAGAAAACTTCGTGGCCCAGGTCGAAGCCATGCCTCGAATCGAGCCTGAAAACACCGGAATCTATCGGTTCGACAATATCCTGGTCGAGCCAGCCGCGCACCGACTGGAGCGCGACGGTCGGCCGTTGCCGGTGGAACCCAAGGCCTACATGCTGCTGCTGACCCTGCTGTGCCATGCCGGCGAGATGGTAAGCAAGGACGCGCTGCTGGATATCGTCTGGGGACATCGTCACGTCACACCCGGCGTACTCAACCGGGCGGTTTCGCAACTGCGCCACACGCTGGGTGATTCGTCTGCGGAGCCGCGCTACATCGCCACCGTGCACAGCCTGGGCTTCCGCTTCATCGGCACGGTGCATTACACGCCCCCTCCGGTGGATGGCGCCGTCGATTTGCCGGCCAGGGCACCGCAGCCGCAGCCGTCGGCCCAGGCGCAGGCCTCGAACGGACAAGCGGAGGCCGTGCGAGTCCCTTACCGCCGCCGCTTCGCCGACGGCGACCCGTTCCTGAACTTCATCGACCTGAAGCCATGCCTGGGCCAACTCGCCAATTGGGCGGCCCTGTTGCCATGGGGCGACACGCAACGCCGAGCCATCCTCGCGGTCCTGAGCCTGGAATACGCACGCCTGGGCGAAAGTGGCGTGGCGACACCGTCGCTGGTCTACCACAGGGCGGTACTGGCCGCGCTGGAAGGCGAGCGGGAAGCAGCCATCGCCGTCCTGGGCCAGGCGATCGACGAAGGTTTCCGCGACGACCTTGCCTTGCGGCACGACCTGGCCTGGCGCCCACTGGCCGATGATGCGGACTTCCACCAGCAGCAGCAGCGACTTGACGCACTGCTTGCCACCGAACGGACGCTGCCCGATCCACTGCCAACATCCTGACCGCGCCACGGACAACTCCGTGACTGGGGCGCCGCGTCATGTCTGGCGGCAACACGCGCAAGGAGCTGGCGGCATGGCGCCACCAGCTCCTGCTTCGTTATCGCATGGGCGTAGGCTGCGCCCCGGCTCCGGATCGACCATGCGACTCACCTGCTTGATGCGCCTGCAGGTCACCATTGCGACAGACGTGTCAGGCCATTCGGGCGCGGCCAACCGGATTCAATGGATGTCGATGACAGCCACTGCCTTGTCCGGACCGACCCAGCGGACCTGTTTCACCAGACCGCTCGAATTATCGACGGCCACCGCGGCAACGGTCTGCGGGCCAAGTCCAAGATGACGCTGGCCTTCCCATCTGTTCGCCGCGTGTTGCGCCTGGATGAACCCTGCCGGGGTGTGGCCCACAAAGACCATCAGGTTGTAGCCGTAGTGCAGGTTGGTGGTATAGGTCTCGTACTGGGCGGCACTGACGCTGCCGGCGCAGGCAAGACCGAGCACGATGCTCGTGGCAATGATCAGACGTTTCATGAGTTCCTCCCGGCAGACGCGATGTCTGTGCAGGTGAGTATGGTTTGGTGCCTCCGCTGAGGCATGAGGTATCCGCGGGAAACCGTCTGGAAAGCCTGTCGATTCCGCGGTGGTTCCACGACGAAAAGCACGGCGACGCACCAGGCCGCCGATCCGCTCAGTGCTGTTGCTCCACCTCCGCCAGCTGCGGGCGTCCCGCCTGCTTCGACGCCAGGCGCTGGTCAGACGCGTGGGTCGCAACCGACTGGGGAACCAGCTGGCACCGATGGCCTTCCGCCGGTGCGGCCTGCTTGCAATACACGTTCACGATGGCAACCGTGTCCTGGGCGGCATCGATCAGCCGGATCTGTCTCGCCATGCCCGGGCCGGACGAGTTGTCGATGGCCACCGAGACAAACGACTGCATGGCCATGCCCTGCTTCCGCAGGACTTCCGAATTCTCGGCCGCCCGCTGCGCCTGCATGTACTGCCTGTGCGTGTTGCCGACAAGCGCCGCCAGTCCGTAGCCCGTGGACAAGTCGACGACGTAGGTCTCGTACTGGCCCGGTGCGGCGGTGACCGAGACATTCTGCAGGTTGGTGGTTTGGGACTGGTCCTGGGCGATGCTGGCGCCGGCGACGCAGGCAAGACCGAGCGCGATGCTCGTGACAATGATCAGACGTTTCATAAGACCTCCAGACGGACGCCAATGTCCGTTGGGCCACTCTGGGCTGCAGCTGCAGCTCCTGCTTGATGGATTACGGGAGGATTCGCGAGGATCCACTGATAATTTCCGGTGGATCCGCCGGGGAGATGCGAAGGTCGGCAGGCCCATGGAACCGCTGTCGATCCGCGCGCGCACCGGCGGATCGATGCACGCCGGTTCGAAGATTGCCAGGGATCGGTATCCGGTCTCGCCGGAACCCGCTGCGCATCGAACCGATGGCGAAGCTCGTCGCGTCTGGCCGAGGCATCCGGGCGGCTTGCTATCATCGACGGTCCACCCGGCTGGCGCCGGCAACCAGGGAACCGTGGCCAACTCATGCTCAGCATCGAACAACGCATTGCCAACGACATCGCCGCCAGGACCGAACAGGTACGCGCGGCAGTCGACCTGCTCGACGGCGGTGCCACCGTGCCGTTCATCGCACGCTACCGCAAGGAGGTCACCGGCGGCCTCGACGACACCCAGCTGCGTTTGCTGGAGGAACGCCTGCGCTACCTGCGCGAGCTGGAAGAACGGCGTGCGGCGATCCTCGCCAGCGTCGAGGAACAGGGCAAGCTCGGCGATGCGTTGAAGGCCGATCTGCTCGCCGCCGACACCAAGGCGCGGCTGGAGGATCTGTACCTGCCGTTCAAGCCCAAGCGCCGCACCAAGGCGCAGATCGCCCGCGAGGCCGGGCTGGAACCGCTGGCGACCGGCCTGCGCGAAGACCCCACACTGACCCCGGAAGCGTTCGCCGAATCGTTCGTCGATGCAGAAAAGGGCGTCGCCGACGTGCGCGCCGCGCTGGACGGCGCCCGCGCGATCCTGATGGAGTCGATCGCCGAGGACGCGCACCTGGTCGGCGAACTGCGCGACTGGCTGTGGGCGCAGGGGCAGATCCGCGCGAAAGTGGTCGAGGGCAAGGAGAACGAGGGCGCGAAGTTCCGCGACTACTTCGACCACGTCGAACCGATCGGCAAGATCCCCTCGCACCGCCTGCTGGCACTGATGCGTGCGCGCAACGAGGGCGTGATCGAACTCGAGCTCGCGCCCGCCGCCGACAGCGAGCAGGGCCATGCCGAAGGCGAGGGCCGTGTCGCGGCGCACGCGAACATCCACAACCGTGGCCGCGCCGCGGATGCGTGGCTGCGCGAGACGGTGCGCCTGACCTGGCGCGTGAAGCTGCATCTGCATCTCACCCTCGACCTGTTCGGCCGCGTGCGCGAAGGCGCCGAGGACGAGGCGATCCGCGTGTTCGGCGACAACCTCAAGGACCTGATGCTGGCCGCGCCGGCCGGCGCGAAGACGGTGATGGGACTGGATCCCGGCATCCGCACCGGCTGCAAGGTCGCGGTGGTCGACGCCACCGGCAAGCTGCTGGCCACCGACACCATCTATCCGCTGGAGCCGCGGCGGCAGTGGAACGAATCGCTGGTGTCGCTGGCAAAGCTGTGCAAGCAGCACAACGTGGACCTGATCGCGATCGGCAACGGCACCGGCTCGCGCGAGACCGACAAGCTGGCCGGCGAGCTGATCAGGAAGCTGCCCGAGGCGAAGCTGTCGAAGATCGTGGTGAGCGAGGCCGGTGCCTCGGTGTATTCCGCCTCGGAATTCGCCGCGAAGGAATTCCCCCAGCTCGACGTGAGCCTGCGCGGCGCCGTCTCGATCGCGCGCCGCCTGCAGGACCCGCTGGCCGAGCTGGTGAAGATCGAGCCGAAGGCGATCGGCGTGGGCCAGTACCAGCACGACGTGAACCAGATCAAGCTGGCGCGCGCGCTGGATGCGAAGGTGGAGGACTGCGTCAACGCGGTCGGCGTGGACGTCAACACCGCCTCCGCCGCGCTGCTCGCGCGCGTGGCCGGGCTGTCTGCCTCGGTCGCCGAGAACGTGGTCAAGCACCGCGACGCCAACGGCCCGTTCGCCAATCGCAAGGCGCTGCTGAAGGTGCCGCGGCTGGGCGACAAGGCGTTCGAGCAGTGCGCCGGCTTCCTGCGCGTGTCCAGCGGCGACAACCCGCTGGACGCCAGCGCGGTGCATCCGGAAGCCTACCCGGTGGTCGAGCGGATCATCGCGCAGTGCGGCCGTGAGGTGCGCAACATCATCGGCGACGCCGGCTTCCTGCGTGGCCTCAAGCCCGAGCAGTTCACCGACGAGAAATTCGGCGTGCCGACCGTGCGCGACATCCTGAAGGAACTGGAGAAGCCCGGCCGCGACCCGCGCCCGGAGTTCGTCGCGCCGAGCTTCGCCGAGGGCGTCGAGGACGTGAAGGATCTCAAGCCCGGCATGATCCTCGAAGGCCGCGTCACCAACGTGGCCGCGTTCGGCGCCTTCGTCGACATCGGCGTGCACCAGGACGGCCTGGTCCACGTCTCGGCGCTGTCGCACACCTTCGTCAAGGATCCGCGTGATGCGGTGAAGGCCGGCGACATCGTCAAGGTCAAGGTGATGGAGGTGGACCTGCCGCGCCAGCGCATCGGCCTCAGCATGCGGCTGGACGACGAGCCGGGCCAGGCGCGCGGTGGCCGTCCGGGCGGCGGCAACGATGCTCGTGCCGGCCAGCGCGACAACCGCGGCCCGCGCCCGGGTAGCGGCGCAGCAAAGCCGACTCCTGCGCCGGCCAACAACGCATTCGCCGACGCGCTGGCGCGTGCCACCAAGCGTTGAATTGCCGGCGCCAGGCCCGCAGGCGGCGGCGATGCGCTGCAGCATGCGGTTCCGTATGGAATGCCGTAACGTAACGTCCAGCTAACAAGGCCATTCCGGCCCAGGAGTATCCACATGCTTCGTTCCCGCCATCTGGCCGGTGCCATCGCCACCGCCCTGCTGTTCAGCACGGCTGCTGCCGCCACCGACTTCAGCAACGTCATCGTGTTCGGCGACAGCCTCAGCGACGGCGGCAACATCTCGCTGGCCACCGCGCCCGCGATCCAGCCGCCGCTGCGCTTCACCACCAACCCGGGCACCACCACCGCGGAGAATGTCGCGGCGAAGCTCGGCTTCACGCTGGCCCCGTCCGCCGTCGGCGGTACCGATTTCGCCTGGGGCGGCGCCGGCTTCGTCAACAACGTGGCCCCGGTGCCGACCATTCCGCAGCAGCTGCAGATGTACCTCGGCGCGACCGGCGGCCATGCCGACGGCAACGCCCTGTACCAGGTCTGGGGCGGCGCGAACGACATCTTCTACCTGAGCAGCGCGCTGACCGATCCGAACGCGATCGCCGCTGGCGCGGTCAACGCGGCGCAGACCGAGGTCCACATGCTCGGCAGCCTGCAGGCCGCCGGCGCCAGGTACGTGGTGGTCTACAACCTGCCCGACCTCGGCAAGACGCCCTCGGCCGCGGCCGGCGGCGCCGCCGCGCAGGCCGGCGCCAGCCAGCTTGCCGTGCTCTACAACGGCGTGCTCAACAGCGGGCTCGGGCAACTCAGCAGCAACGGCCTGAACATCATTCCGGTGAACACCTTCGCCCTGCTCAACGAGGTGATCGCCAATCCGTCCGCCTACGGCTTCAGCAACGTGACCACGCCGGCCTGCGGCGCCGGTTCCAGTTCGGTGCAGTGCGGCCCGCAGGGCTCGGGCCTGCCGTACACGTATGCACCGGGCACCGACCAGACCTACCTGTTTGCTGACGGCGTGCACCCGACCACCGCCGCCCACGCGATGCTCAGCCAGTACGTGCTGTCGGTGATCCACGCGCCGGAACAGATCTCGCTGCTCGGCGAAGCGCCGCTGGCGGCCAGTACCGCGCAGAACCGCGTCATGCGCGAGCAGATGCTGACCACCGGCAAGGATGGCGATGTGCGCACCTTCGTCAACATTGATTACGCGAAGCAGCGCTTCGACGCCACCAGCCATTCCCCGCGCACCAACAGCGACAATTTCAACTTCACCCTGGGCGCGAACTTCTTCGCCGGCGAACACGTCACCGCCGGCGTGGCGCTCGGCATCGGCCAGCACAACGCCGATTTTTCCGGTGGCGGCGGCTACAAACTGCAGGACGTCAGCGGCCTGGGCTATGTCGGCTACCACAACGGCGGTGGCTACGTGGGCGGCTACGTCAACTTCGGCCAGTCCAACTTCAAGGACATCGAGCGCCGCCTGAGCATCGGCACCATGCAGCGTACCGAAAGCGGCAAGACCGACGGCTCGCACCTGGGTGGCGGCGCCACCGGCGGCTGGTGGTTCAACCTCAACGACGAGCTGCAGACCGGGCCATTCGCCACCATCGACTGGCAGACCGTGAAGGTCAGCGGCTACAACGAGAACGGCAACGACAGCAGCGCGATGTGGTTCGGCCGGCAGCAGCGCGACTCGCTGCTGGGCACGCTGGGCTGGCGCCTGCGCGGCCAGTGGCAGGTCAACAACCTGCTGATGTCGCCCTACGTCGAACTGGCCTGGAACCACGACAGCAAGGCCGACCCGCGCCTGGTCAGCGCCGGCCTGAACAGCATGAACGGCAGCTTCGCCCTGACCGGCTTCAGCCCGGACCAGAGCTGGGGCACTGCAACGCTCGGCCTGTCCGCCCAGCTCACCCCGAGCGTGCAGAGCTGGATCGGCTACAGCGGGCGTTTCAGCGACAACAGCCAGAAGTACAACAGCGTCAACATGGGCGTGCGGATCAGCCTCTGATCCGGCGAGGCCGCGACCCGGACCGCCGGGTCGCACCATGAAAAAGCCGTCCGCATTTGCGGACGGCTTTTTTGTGGGCCTTCCCGTCGAAGCGGGAGCCTGCAGCGGCTTACTTGTTCTTGCCGCCGGTCGCGATGCCGAGGATGGCCATGGCCTGCTTCTTCAGCGTCGCCGCCACCGCCGGATCGAGCGGCTGCACGTCGCCGCCGACCTGGTGCTGCTTCAGCACCAGCGTGCCGTCGTCGCTCCAGCCGGCGCGGTCGATCGCGCTCGGCTTGCCATCGCGGCTGGCCTTGGTCTCCTGCACGATCGCCCACGGCTTGTCGCCCTTGTAGGCGTAGTCGGTGCTGGTGTAGCCCTTGTCGCCGTAATCGACTTCTTCGCGGATGTACTTCACTTCGCCGGCCTGGCGGAACAGCTGCCAGCCGCGCGAATCATTGGCCTCCAGCTTGGTGCCGTGGCTGATCTTCATGCCGCCGATCTGCGCCTTCGCCTCGGCGAACTCGGCCAGGATCTTCTCGCTGGGCGTCTGTTCGGCCACCAGTTCGATCGCCACGCCGTCGTTCTTGCTGCCCTTGGCCAGCACCGGCGCCTGGATCGGCATCGTGTACTTGCGGTCGCCGTCGGTCAGGGTCGCCTGGATCACGTACAGATCATTCGGCTTCACTTCGGCCGGGTTGAAGCTCAGCGTGAACGGCTGCGGGAACGTGCCGGCCGGCGCGGTCTTGCTGGCCAGCGGGGCGGAACCCGCGGCGGTGGACGACACGTCCGCCAGGTTCAGCACCAGGGTGGCATTCGCCGACGGCGCGGGCGTGCCGGCGCGCAGCGAGATCGTGCCGCTCACCTGGTTCGGAATCTGCGGCGTGGCCGCAGCCGTTTTCGCGGAAGCGGGCGCAGCGGGACCCGCCGGCTGAGACGAATCGGGAGCATTGCTGCAACCCGCCAGGGCCAGTGCCGCAACCGACATCAGCGACAAAACCGTCTTGCGCATGGGGAAAACCTCATCAAACGTGGAATCAAGCACGAGGCCGTTCAGGCGCTTGGCGCCACGACTCTACGCGGGGGAAGTTCCAAGCATAGCCCAAAAGGGGCGGCATCGAAAAGTCAAGCCATCCAATGGCCTACCATGCGCCAGCGTACGCGGCCAGCATCAGGTTGCCGCATCAATGGCGTCGCAGGGCCCGGTGCGCGATGTCACGGCGGCAGAACGCGCCGTCGTAATGGATCCGGCTTAGCGCGGCATAGGCGCTTTCGCGCGCCGCGGCGATGTCGTCGCCCAGCGCGCACACGGTCAGCACGCGACCACCGGCCGTGACGGCGCGGCCCTGTTCGTCGAGCCGGGTACCGGCATGGAAGACCTTCACGTCGCTGTCCGGCAGCGCATCGAGGCCGCTGATCGCATCGCCCAGGCGCACCCGGCCCGGATAACCGCCGGCCGCCATCACCACGCCGATCGCCGGGCGCGCATCCCAGCGCGCCCGGGCATGTTCCAGCCGGCCGTCCAGCGCCGCATCGATCAGCTCGACCAGGTCCGATTTCAGCCGCAGCAGGATCGGCTGCGTTTCCGGATCGCCGAAGCGCACGTTGAACTCGATCACCTTCGGCGCGCCCGACTTGTCGATCATCAGGCCGGCGTAGAGGAAGCCGATGAACGGCGCGCCCTCGGCCGCCATGCCGCGCAGGGTCGGCTCGATCACTTCCTTGAGGATGCGCTGCTCGACCTCCGGCGTGACCACCGGCGCCGGCGAGTACGCGCCCATGCCGCCGGTGTTCGGGCCGAGGTCGTTTTCGTCGCGGCGCTTGTGGTCCTGGCTGGAGGCCATCGGCAGCGCGTGGCTGCCGTCGCTCATCACGATGTAGCTGGCTTCCTCGCCGTCGAGGAATTCCTCGATCACCACCCGCGCCGACGCATCACCGAAGCTGTGCGCACCGAGCATGTCGTGCAGCGCCAGCTCCGCATCGGCCAGGGTCAGCGCCACCACCACGCCCTTGCCGGCGGCGAGGCCGTCGGCCTTGATCACGATCGGCGCGCCCCCGCTCCGATGGGCCTGTTCGCGCACGTAGGCCAGCGCCGGATTCAGTTCGCTGAACACCGCGTAGTACGCGGTGGGAATGTTGTGCCGCTGCAGGAAATCCTTGGCGAATGCCTTGGAGCCTTCCAGTTGCGCGGCGATCGCGCGCGGGCCGAAGATGCGCAGGCCGGCGGCGCGGAAGCGGTCGACCACACCCGCCACCAGCGGCACTTCCGGGCCGACCACGGTCAAGCCGATTTTTTCGCGCTTCGCCAGCTGCAACAAGCCATCGAGATCGTTCATCGCGACGTCGGCGTTGCGCACGCCCGGCTCGCGCGCGGTGCCTGCATTGCCGGGCGCCACGATCACCTCGTCGACCTGCGGGGACTGCCTGAGCTTCCACGCCAGCGCGTGTTCGCGCCCGCCGCTGCCGATGACCAGGACCTTCATGCCGATGCTCCGGGGGAGAGTTGCCGTTGGGGTGGCCGGCTATTGTAGCGGGGTCGCGAGGCAACTCCGGGCCGAGGCGGGAACTTCGCCGGCGAACCCGCTGCCATGCGCGCTCGCGACGGCACCATCGTCGTACACTCGGGCGGCACGGATGCGCGTATCGCTGCCGCATCCCCGGCAACATCATTCGCAATGGAGGTTACGCATGTCCGTACCTGACAGTGGCAAGCCCGCCCATTCCACTTGGCCGGCGGTCGCCGGCACCGCGCTGCGCGTGGCCTTCGGCATGATCTGGGCGGTGAGCGCCGCGCTCACCTGGACTGCCGATTTCGCCAGCCACTACGTGGGCTACCTGCACAACGCCGCCACCGGGCAGCCGGCATGGTCGGCGTGGTGGTTCGACATGTGGATCGCCCTGGTCACGCCGCACGTGGGGCTGTTCGTGTGGGCCACGCGCATCGCCGAGACGCTGCTGGCGCTGGCGCTGCTGCTGGGCTTCGCACGCAAGCTCACCTACATCGTGGGCATCCTGTTCAGCCTGCTGATCTGGAGCACCGCCGAGGGTTTCGGCGGGCCGTATTCGGTGGGCGCCAACAACATCGGCGCGGCGATCAGCTACGTGCTGATCTTCGCGGCGCTGATCGTGATCAACCTGCGCGCCGGCCCCAGCCCGTACAGCCTGGATTACCTGATCGAGCGCCGCTGGCCCGGCTGGCGCCGCGTGGCCGACTGGAACGACAAGCTGCCGCTGGCCGAAGTGCCGCGCCTGCCCTGGCGCGTGCAGGGACCGGCGCTGGCCGGCGTGCTGATCCTGGTGGCGCTGCTGCTGGCCGGCCTGCACAGCGCGTTGAACGTGCGCTCGTCCAGCCCGCAGGCCGCCGCCGCCGCGGTGACGCCGCTGTCGCTGGCCTCCAGCCAGCCCATCGAGAAAGCCCGCGACGCTCGCCTGCCGCCGCTGCAGCCGGGTGACAGCGTGGAGGTGCACATCACCTCCAGCAACGACAGCGTGGAGATCGCCAGCGGCGTGCAGTACCAGGCCTGGACCTTCGGCAAGACCGTGCCCGGCCCGGTGATCCATGTGCGCCAGGGGCAGACGGTGAACTTCACCCTCACCAACCGCGGCACCATGCAGCATTCGATCGACTTCCACTCGGCGATCACTCCGCCCAGCCTGCACTACGTGGACATCATGCCGGGCGAGTCGATCACGTTCTCGTTCGTGGCCAGGGTGCCCGGCGCGTTCCTCTACCACTGCGGCACGCCGCCGGTGCTGCTGCACATCGGCAACGGCATGTACGGCGCGATCATCGTCGACCCGGCCACGCCGCTGCCGCCTGCGCAGGAGAGCTACGTGCTGGTGCAGGGCGAGTGGTACACCCAGCAGGTGTCAGGCAAGCTGATGGCCGGCAACTACGAGAAGATGCAGGCGATGCAGCCGGACGAGGTGGTGTTCAACGGCGCAGCGTTCCAGTACCGCGACCACCCGCTCACCGCCAAGCCCGGCGACCGGGTGCGCCTGTACGTGGTCAACGCCGGCCCCAGCCTGTGGAGCGCATTCCACGTGATCGGTGCGATCTTCGACAAGGTGTATCCCGGCGGCAACCCGGCACAGGCCATCGACGGCGTCTCGACCTACTCCGTCGGTCCCGGCGAGGGTGCGGTATTCGACCTGACGCTGGACGAGGCCGGCCACTACCCGTTCGTCGACCACGCCATGGCGCACATGCAGCTGGGCGCGCAAGGCGTGTTGCTGGTGGGCGGCCCGAACGAGACGGCAGCCAAACCGCCGGTGAGCAAGGCGCCGGTCGTCGCCGCACCCGCCGCGCCGCCGCCGGCTGCCAGCGGTCCGTACCAGTTCGACCCGGCCCGCGGCGCTTCGCTGTACGCCACCAACTGCGCGGCCTGCCACCAGGCCACCGGCCTGGGCCTGCCCGGTGCATTCCCGCCGCTGAAGGACAACCCGGTGGTGCAGGATGCCGACCCCACCAAGCACATCGAGGTGATCCTGAAGGGTCTGCAGGGCCAGGTGATCAACGGCACCAGCTATCCCACCGCGATGCCGCCGTTTGCCGCTGCACTGAACGACGCCGACATCGCCGACATCGCCAACCACGAGCGCAGCTCATGGGGCAACCAGGGCAAGCCGGTCACCGCCGAGCAGGTGAAGGCGGTACGCGGCAGCGCGAAGTGAAGTGAGTCCTGCCGGGCGTTGCCTCGCGGCGTCGCCCGGCAGAGTTTGAAATTCGCAACCGCTCAGCCCAGCAAGGCCAGCAGCGCCGCCCGCGGCAGCTTGCCGGTTTCGTTGCGCGGCAGCACATCGACCAGCTTCAGCGGGCGCGGCAGGAACAGCGGGTCGATCGCACGGCGCAGCGCGTCGAGGATCGCATGCGCCTCCAGGCCCGGTGCCACCGCCAGCGCGGCAATGCGGTGCACGCCCAGCGCATCGCCGTCGTCGAGCTGGAATACCACGCCGTCGCGCACGCCTGGAATCGCCAGCAGGCGCCGGGTGAGATCGGCCAGCGAGGCGCGCTTGCCGGCAATTTCCAGCATGTCGGCATGCCGGCCGCGCAGGCGAAAGCGGCGGCCGCCGTGGGACAGGCTGACGATATCGGCCAGGGTGACCGGCGCGGCCAGTTGCGGTGCCTCCACCGCGGTGCCGTCCGGCTGCGGGTGCAGGTTGCTGCCGTCGTACAACGACCAGTCCTCGTCCGCGGTGGGGCGGCGGCTGGCGAATACGCAGGTCTCGGTGGAACCGAACACTTCCAGCAACGGTGCGCCGAAGCGCTGCTCGGCCGCCCGCGCCAGCTCCACCGGCAGCGGCGCCGTGGCCGACAGCATTGCGGCAACTGGTGCCAGCGCGATGCCCGACTCGACCAGCGCGCGCAGATGCACCGGCGTGGTCACCAGCACCCGCGGCGCCGGCACCTCGGCCAGCGCGGCCGCCACGTCGGCCGGAAAGAACGGGCGCCCGGCATGCGCGCCGGCCTCGCCCAGCAGCGGCAGCAGCACCGACATCTCCATGCCGTACATATGCTGCGGCGGCACCGTGGCGACGATCTCGAAGCGTGACCCGACCACCGCACGCAGCATCGCCAGGTTGCCGGCGTTGCTGGCGTGGAAGCTGGCCCAGGTCTTCGGGTTGGCGCTGGGTGTGCCGGTGGAACCGGAGGTATAGCCGATCGCCACCACCTGGTCGGCAGGAATCGACGGCCACGCCGCTTCGGGTTCAAACGACGATGTGGCATCCAGCGCCGGCAGCTGCCGGTAGCCGTGCGGCGCGGGATCGAGCGCCTGCTCGCCCAGCGCGTAGCAACCCGGGTGCGCCGCCATCACCTCATCCACCGCCTGCGGCGCGCGCGACGACGGCAGCAGGTTGGCCTGGCCGCGCAACGCGATGGCGCAGAACGCGACCAGGAACGCATAGCGGTCCTCGCACAGGTTCACCGCCGCGGTGGCCACCGGCAGTTCCGCCGCCACTGCCTGCACCTGCGCCAGGAAGCATGCCGCGCTCACCGGCGCGCCGTGGCGCCACGCCACCACTCGCGCGGGATCATCCGCAACGAGCAGCGGCAGCCGTCGCGGCGCCTCGTGCTGGTAGGTGTCGTAGACGATGGCCAAGCTGCGGTCTCCCTGATCTTCGATTCGTCACGTGCGGCAGCATCGCGCCGCACGATGAACGGCGGCATGAACGGCGGCCGCTGGCGGCCCACGCCGGTTCAGCCGACGCATGGTCGACACGCTCCCCAAACGCTCAGGCGCGGATGATAGCGCCCGACAGCGCGTCACGGATCACCGTGGGGCTGGCCTGGCCGCCCAGCGGGGCATCCAGCAGGCCATCCAGCGCATCGCCGAAATAGTCCGCCACGGTCTGCGCTGCCCGCGCCGGCGGTAGGCCGTGCGGGTTCGCGCTGGTCGACACCAGCGCGCCGCCGAACGCGCGACACAACGCGGCGGCGGGCTCGTGCGCGGTGACCCGCAACGCGATTCCGGCATGTGCTCCGGCAACCCAGGCCGGTACCGCGGTCGAGCGCGGGAAGATCCAGGTGTGCGGACCGGGCCAGC
Source organism: Rhodanobacter sp. B2A1Ga4 (assembly GCF_018101315.1). Taxonomy (NCBI): domain Bacteria; kingdom Pseudomonadati; phylum Pseudomonadota; class Gammaproteobacteria; order Lysobacterales; family Rhodanobacteraceae; genus Rhodanobacter; species Rhodanobacter sp. B2A1Ga4. The sequence continues at coordinate 151,320 of NZ_JADBJR010000005.1, forward strand.
TCGCGCGCACTTGCTGCAGGATGTCGTTCGGGACCGCGGCCAGTTCGATGTAGCGCTCGACCTGGGCGAAATCCGCGGCGATCAGCAGCACGCCCTGGGTCGCCGGGCGCTGCTTCAACGCGAACACGCGCTCGAATGCGGCGCGGTCGTGCGGATCGCAGCCGAGGCCGAACACCGCCTCGGTGGGATAAGCGAGCACGCCGCCGCCGTGCAGCAGCGCGGCGGCGGCATCGAGTTCGGCGAGGGTAAAGCGCGCCAGCACTCAGGCCCCGGTCTTGCTCGTCGCGGCCTTCTTTGCAGCGGCCTTCTTCGTGGCGGTCTTCTTGGCCGTCGTTTTCTTCGCCGTGGTCTTTTTCGCTGCGGGCTTCTTGCTGGCGGCCTTCTTCACCGCCGTCTTTTTGGCCGGCGCCTCCTTCTTGGCGGCTGCCTTCTTGGCCGCCCCCTTCTTGCCGAAGCGGCCCTTGCGCACCGGCGCAGCCGCCAGCAGTTCCAGGCATTGCGCCTCAGTCAGCTCCTTCGGCTCCTGCTCCTTCGGGATGCGCGCGTTCTTCTCGCCGTCGGTGATGTAGGCACCGTAGCGACCGTTGAGCACCTGCACGCCGTTGCCGAAATCGAGGATCAGCCGGTTCGCCAGCATCTCGAGTTTTTCCTGCACGATCTGCAGTGCACGTGGCAGCTCGATCGTGTACGGATCGTCCTCCGGTTTCAGCGAGGCATAGGTACTGCCCTGCTTCACGAACGGACCGAAGCGGCCGATCGCCACGCTGACCTCGTCGCCGTTCTCGGCCTGACCCAACTTGCGCGGCAGCTTGAACAGTTCGAGCGCCTCGGCCAGGGTGATCGTGTGCATGCTCTGGCCGGGGCGCAACGAGGCAAAGGTCGGCTTGTCTTCATCATCCTTGGTGCCGATCGCCGCATACGGCCCGAACCGGCCCAGCCGCACCGAAACCGGCTTGCCGGTCTTCGGGTCACTGCCCAGTTCGCGCGCACCGGTGGCCTCGCTGCGGTCGACCGACTCGGTCTTCTCGTCCACCTGCTGCTTGAACGGCAGCCAGAAGCGCTCCATCAGCGGCACCCACGCCTCTTCGCCGCGGCTGACCGCGTCCAGCTCGTCTTCCATCTTGGCGGTGAAGTCGTAATCGACGTAACGGGTGAAATGCGCGGTGAGGAACTTGCTGACCGCGCGGCCGACGTCGCTGGGCTTGAAGCGGCGGCTGTCGAGGAACACGTACTCGCGGTTCTGCAGCACCTGGATGATGCTGGCGTAGGTCGACGGGCGGCCGATGCCGTGTTCTTCCAGCGCCTTGACCAGGCTCGCTTCGGAATAGCGCGGCGGCGGCTCGGTGAAATGCTGGTCGGCGGCGATCTCGTGCAGCGGCACCGCCTCGCCCTTTTCCAGCCGCGGCAGGCGACGGCCTTCATCGTCGTCGTCGGCCTTTTTCTGGTCGCTGCCTTCCTCGTACACGGCGAGGAAGCCGGGGTCGATCACGGTGGTACCGCTGGCGCGGAACGAGGCATCGCCACCGGCGACGTCGGGCAGCGCGAACTCCACCGAGACGGTGTTCAGCGTGGCATGGATCATCTGGCAGGCGACCGTGCGCTTCCAGATCAATTCGTACAGCTTGCGCTGGTCGTCGTTGAGAAAGGCAGCCACCGATTTCGGCGTGTGCATCGCCGACGTCGGACGGATCGCCTCATGCGCTTCCTGCGCATTCTTGGACTTGGTCTTGTACACCTGCGGTGCATCCGGCAGTGCCTGGCCGCCGAAGTCACGCGCGATCAACTGACGCAGCTCGGCCATGGCGTCGTCGCCGAGCATGGTCGAGTCGGTACGCATGTAGGTGATCAGGCCGACGTTGCCTTCGTCACCCAGCGCCACGCCCTCGTACAGGCCCTGCGCCACCTTCATCGTGCGACTGGTGGTGAAGCCGAGCTTGCGCGCGGCCTCTTGCTGCAGGGTGGAGGTGGTGAACGGCGCGGCGGGGCGGCGCTTGCGTTCCTTCGAGCTGACCTCGCTGACGGTGAGGCGGCCACGTGCGGCCTGCTTCAGCGCCTCGCGCGCGGACTGCGCATCGGTTTCATTGGTGAGATCGAACTGCTCGAACTTCTTGCCGTTGAGCCTGGACAGGCGCGCGGTGAAGTCACCTTCGGCGTGCTTGAGCTGGGCTTCGATGGTCCAGTACTCGCGCGCCTTGAACGCCTCGATCTCGTCCTCGCGCTCGACGATCATGCGCAGCGCCGGCGACTGCACGCGACCGGCGGACAGGCCGCGCTGCACCTTGCGCCACAGCACCGGCGACAGGTTGAAGCCGACCAGGTAGTCCAGCGCGCGACGCGCCTGCTGGGCGTCGACCAGGTCGTGCGAGAGCTGGCGCGGTGCGGCCACCGCGGCCTTGATCGCCTTGGGCGTGATCTCGGAGAACACCACCCGGTGCAGCTGCTTGCCCTTGGTCAGGCCGCGCTCGTTGAGGATCTCGCTGATGTGCCAGCTGATCGCCTCGCCTTCGCGATCCAAGTCGGTCGCCAGATAGATGTCGTCGGCCAGCTTGGCCGCCTTGGCGATCGCGTCGACGTGCTTCTCGTTGCGCTCGATGACCTCGTAGGCCATGGTGAAACCGTGTTCGGTGTCGACCGCGCCCTCCTTCGGCTTCAGGTCGCGCACGTGGCCGTAGGAGGCGAGGACCTGGAAGTCCTTGCCAAGGTATTTGTTGATCGTCTTGGCCTTGGCCGGTGATTCGACGATGAGCAGGTTTTTTGCCATGAAGCTGGATATCCGAAAGTGAATCACCGGCGCTTCCGTGCCGGGCATATATATAGTTGAAAACACGCCGCGCCAGCGACTGTCAAGCCCGCTGCCCCTGCAAACAGCGCACGACGGCAACTCAGCCGCCGGGCAATTGCTGGTAGCGGTTGCCCGGCAGGCTCGCCACCCGGGCCTCCAGCTCCAGCATCAGCAGCATCGAGGAAAGTGCAGCGGCGGACTGCCCGGTACGCTGCACAAGTTCGTCCAATGTCGCTGGTTCATGGCCAAGTTCGGTCAAAAGCCATCGATACCCGGAATTGTCGCCAGCCCCGGCAGGCCCGCATGCCGCGCCGTCGCCGTCTGCAATCCGTGGCGGCCCGTCCGCCTCGCCGCCAGCCGTGTCGAGCCGCGCAGCCAGTTCGCCGCCAAGCATGCGCGCTGCCGGCGTCAATGTCTCGACAATCTCCACCGCGGTCTCGATCAGCCGGGCGCCGTCGCGGATCAACCGGTGGCAACCCCGGGCCAGTGGGTGGTGGATGGAGCCGGGCAGCGCGAACACCTCGCGGCCCTGTTCGGCAGCCAGCCGGGCGGTGATCAGCGAGCCGGAACGCAGCCCCGCCTCGACCACCAGCGTGCCCAGCGCCAGGCCGGCGATGATCCGGTTGCGCCGCGGGAAGTGATCCGGGCGTGCCGGCGTGCCGGGCGGAAACTCGCTGACCAGCGCGCCCTGCGCGGCGAGTCGCCGGGCCAGCGCATGGTGCTTGCGCGGGTACACCCGGTCCAGCCCGGTGCCGACCACCGCGAGCGTCTTCGCGCCGGCATCCAGCGCGGCCACGTGGGCGGCGCCGTCGATGCCATCGGCCAGGCCGCTGGTGATCGCAAAACCGGCATCCGCCAGCGCCAGCGCAAACGCCCGGGCGTGCGCCAGGCCCACCGCACTGGCGCCGCGTGCGCCCACGATCGCCACCTGCGGATACAACAGCAGGCTGGCGTCGCCGACCACGAACAGCACGGCCGGCGGCTGCGCGATGTGTTCCAGCTGCGGCGGGAAATCCGCTTCGGTACAGCACAGCAGCCGATGCCCGGGTTCGGCCAGCCAGGCCAGGTCGGCGCTCAGCCGGGTCGCGTCGGGCCGGGCCAGCCAGGCCCGGGCTGGCTCACCAAGCCGGGTCGCGTCGCGGCACAGCTGTGCCAGCACTGCCTGGATGTCGCCGCCGGCCGCATCCAGCCGTTCGCGCAGGCCGCCCGGGCCGAGGCCAGGGGTGCGCAGGGCGATCAGCCACGCGCGCAGTTCATCGGGATCGTCCATGTCCATGCCGGCAGTTTACGCAGCGACCCGCAAAGAAAACGGCGCGGTGGGAGCCGCGCCGTGCTGTAGGCAGATGCCGTGATGGCGCCTTGCCGAGGCTTACTCCGGCATGGTCAGGCGGGCGCCGACGTGCACCGGCCGCAGGCCGTCCATCACCAAGCCGTAGCTGACCCGGTCGAAGGTGCGGAACACCATCACGTGGCCGATGTACTCGTCGGGCAACTTGACCGTCTCGCCTACCCCGCGCCGCCAGCTGTTGCTGGCCACGTCGTCGTGGACCGTCTCGCCGGGCTGCATCATCGTGTAGGTCTGGCCGTTGTCGACGCCGTCCTTGGCGCCGATCGACAGCATCACCACCTGGCGCGGGCCGGCCGCGTCCATCGCGTCGGCGAAGCCGATCACCTTGGCGTTGGCCGGCACCGACTTCGGCGCGTGCGGGTAGTAGCTGGCATCGTACGGCTTGTCGTCGATCGGCATGATGCGATCGCCGCTGCGGATTTCCTTGGTGGCGCCGAGCAGCAGCAGGGTTGCCGGATCGCCCGTGCGCAGCGTTTCGGCGGTGCCGATCACGCTGACCTCGACGCCGAGATCGTCGCCCTTGCCGTAGTGGCCGTCGTTGCGGGAATCCTCGCGCCACGGCGCGTTGACCATCGCCGCGTTGCTGTCCAGGTCGTGGGCGACCAGGTCGGCGTTGGCCGCATCACCCTGGTCGAAGCCGCGGAACACGTGGCTCGGCCGCACGATCGCCCAGCGCTGGCCCGGCTCGCCCTGCAGGCCGCGCACATAGATGTTCTGGCCGACGGCGCCGCGCAGGCGCGATTCCTCCAGGCCGACCACGTACGGCGCGGAGCTGACCGCGTTGGAGTCCATCACCCGCATGTCCTTGAGGAACATCTTCAGCTCGGACAGCGGGATCGCCGGCACCGCCTCGCCTTCGCGATGCACGCCCGGTTGCAGGCCCAGGCGCGGCCCGTTGATGAAGGACAGGTTGAGCACGTCGCCGGGGTAGATCAGGTGCGGGTTGCGCACCTGCGGGTTGGCCTGCCAGATCTCCGGCCACAGCCACGGCTTGGACAGGAACTTGGCGGAGATGTCCCAGAGGGTGTCGCCCCGGCGCACGGTGTAGCTGTCCGGATGATCGGCCCGCAATTGCGCACCGGCCGCATAGACGGCCACGGTGACCAGCATGCCGGCCAGCAACACGATAATTTTCTTGATCATTGGCGGGAATCCCCCTTCCCCAGGTGCTCGGTCGAGTGTAACCGAATGATTAACGCGCGCAACAGGCGCGAGTTGGCAAAAATCGTCTGTACTCGGGCGCTTGCCGACGTACAATAAGACACATTCTAGATGGCGCCGCGGGTGGCTTTTTACCAAATCGCCCGCATTTCTGACGCCGAGGTCATGCCATGTCCATCCTTTCGATCCTTGAATTCCCCGACCCCCGGCTGCGCACCCGCGCCGCGCCGGTGACCGTGTTCGACGCGAAGCTGGAGCAGTTCGTCGCCGACATGTACGAGACCATGTACGCCGCCAACGGCGTCGGCCTCGCCGCCACCCAGGTCAACGTGCACCAGCGCGTGCTGGTCGCCGACATGAGCGACGAGCGCAACCAGCCGCTGGCGCTGATCAACGCGCAGATCCTCGAGAAGGACGGCTCGCAGGTCTACCAGGAGGGTTGTCTCTCGTTCCCCGGCCTGTACGCCGATGTCACCCGCGCGCTGAAGGTTAAGGTGAAGGCGCAGGACGTGACTGGCCAGGAGATCATCGTCGAGGCCGAAGGCCCGCTGGCGGTGTGCATCCAGCACGAGATGGACCACCTGGAAGGCAAGGTGTTCGTCGACTACCTGTCGCCGCTGAAGCGCAACCTGCTGCTGAAGCGGCTGGAGAAGCACCGCAAGCAGGCGGTCGGTGCTTGAGCAAGGCCGGCTTGGGTAGCCCCGGCTTGCGGCTGGTCTTCGCCGGCACCCCGGAATTCTCCTTACCCTGCCTCGCGGCCTGTCGCGCCAGCGGCGCCGAGGTGGTGGCCGTCTATACCCAGCCCGACCGCCCCGCCGGTCGCGGCCGCAAGCTCACGCCCAGCCCGGTCAAGCAGGCCGCGCTGGCCGCCGGCATCGCGGTCGAGCAACCCGAGTCGCTGAAGTCCGCCGACGTGCAGCAGGTTCTCGCTGCGTACCGGCCGGACCTGCTGGTGGTGGTGGCCTATGGCCTGATCCTGCCGCGCAAGGTGCTGGCGATTCCGCGGCTCGGCTGCTGGAACGTGCACGCCAGCCTGCTGCCGCGCTGGCGCGGCGCCGCGCCGATCCAGCGCGCGATCCTGGCCGGCGACAGTGAAAGCGGAGTCGACCTGATGCAGATGGAAGCGGGCCTGGATACCGGCCCGGTATTGCTCGAACGACGCACGTCGATCAGCCGCGACGACACCGGCGGCTCGCTGCACGACCGTCTCGCCACCCTCGGCGCGGCAGTGCTGGCCGAGGGCCTGCGCCGCACACTGGCCGGCGAGGCGCTGGCAGCCTCGCCGCAGCCGGAAGACGGCGTGACCTACGCGCACAAGCTGGACAAGGCCGAGGCGAAGCTCGACTTCAGCCGCCCCGCGATCGAGCTGGAACGCCAGGTGCGCGCGTTCGATCCGTGGCCGGTGGCCGAAGGCGAGATCGCCGGCGAGCCGTTGCGGATCTGGGCCGCCCGCGCGATCGAACTCGATCATCATGCCGCGCCGGGCACCGTGCTGGCCGCCGGCCGCGACGGCATCGACCTGGCCTGCGGCACCGGCGCGCTGCGCGTCACCGCGCTGCAGCGCGCGGGCGGCAAGCGCATCGGTGCGATCGACTACCTCAACGCCCGCCCTGAATTGCGGCGCAGCTGATGAAAACCGATACCCGCGCCCTGGCCGCCCGGGGGCTCGCCGAGGTGGCCCTGCGCGGCGCCTCGCTGCGCGACGTGATGGAGCGCGCCGCGCCGCGCCTGGCCGATCCGCGCGACCGCGCCCTGCTGATGGCTCTGCTCAGCGAAGGCGCGCGCTGGTGGCTGCGTTTCGACGCGGCGGTCGACGGCCTGCTGGAAAAATCGCTGCGGCACAAGGACCCGGCCGTGCATGCGCTGCTGGTGCTCGGCCTGGTGCAGCTGGAAATCCTCGAACTGCAGGACTACGCCGCGGTGGCCGCCACGGTCGAGGCGGTGCGCGCGCTGAAGCGGCCGCAGCTGGCCGGCCTGGTCAACGCCGTGCTGCGCCGCTGGCAACGCGAGCGCGCAGGCCTGCTTGCGAAACTTGACGCCAGGCCGCAGACCCGCCACGCGCACCCGGCCTGGCTGGCCGACGCGCTGCAGCGCGACTGGCCGCAACAGGCTGAGGCGGTGATGGCGGCCGACAACGGCGAGCCGCCGCTGATGCTGCGCGTCAACCGCCAGCGCAGCGAGCACGAGGCACTGATTGCACGACTGCAGGTCGCCGGCTACGCCGCCATGGCGCATCCCTGGCTGAGCGACGCGCTGGTACTGCCGCACAGCGCCGACGTCACCCGCATGCCCGGCTTCGACGACGGCTTGTTCGCGGTGCAGGACGGCGCCGCGCAGGTGGCCGCCGACCTCGCCGACCTGCACGACGGCCTGCACGTGCTGGACGCCTGCGCCGCACCCGGCGGCAAGGCCTGCCACCTGCTCGAACGCGCCGACATCGACCTGACCGCGCTGGAGTTCGACGCTGCGCGGGCCGAACGCATCCGCCAGAACCTGATGCGGCTGCGCCTGAATGCCAAGGTGGCGATCGGCGATGCCGGCGCACCGAAGGGCTGGTGGAACGGCCGGCCGTTCGACCGCATCCTGATCGACGCGCCGTGCTCGGCCACCGGCGTGCTGCGACGCCGACCGGACGTGCGCCTGCACCGGCGCGAGAGCGACATCGCCGCGATGCATGCGCAGCAGCGCCGCATCCTGTCCGCGCTGTGGCCGTTGCTGGCGCCGGGCGGCCGGCTGGTCTACATCACCTGCTCGGTGCTGCGCGCGGAGAACGAGGCGATCGTCGGCGAGCTGCTGGCCACGCAAGCCGACGCGCTGGCGTTGGCGTTCACCCTGCCGGCGGGCCAGGCCGCCGCGGTGGGCTGGCAGATCCTGCCCGGCGACGGCGACCTCGACGGCATGTACTACGCGGTGCTGCAGAAGTCCCGCCAAGCAAACGCATGAGTTGGCATGACGCCTTGCCGGGCTATGCTTGGCATCCCCTGACCGCCGCCGACGGAACCCTCCCGCCCGTGAAGCCCTCCCTGTCCCATGCACGCCCGTTGTGGCTGCGCGACGCTCGCCGGGAACTGCTGCTGTTCGGTGTGTTCGCGCTGCTGCTGCTCGGCCTGGGGCTGGGCCTGCGCGATCCGTGGCCGTCCGATGAACCGCGCTTCGCGCTGGTGGCGCAATGGATGGTCGAGCACGGCCAGTGGCTGTTCCCACATCGCGGCCACGAGCTGTACCCGGACAAGCCGCCGGTGTTCATGTGGCTGCAGGCGCTCAGCTACTACCTCACCGGCCACTGGCGCATCGCCTTCCTGCTGCCCTCGCTGGCGGCGGCGCTGACTGCGCTGGCGCTGGTCTACGACCTGGCGCGCCGGCTGTGGAACCATCGCAGCGCGCTGCTGGCCGCCGCCACGCTGCTGGTCACCATCCACTTCACCTACCAGATGCGCAACGCGCAGATCGATCCGCTGTTGCTGGGCTGGATCACCCTGGCCAACTACGGCCTGTTGCGCCACCTGCTGCTGGGGCCATCGTGGCGCTGGTTCGCCGCAGGCTGCTTCTTCGCTGGCGTGGGCGTGGCGACCAAGGGCGTCGGCGTGCTGGCGCTCTTGATACTGGTGCCGTACCTGGTGGCGCGCCGCGGCCACTGGCGGCACCTGGCGCTGCCCACCGGCGGCTGGCGCTGGGCCGGCGGGTTGGCGCTGTTCCTCGTGCCGATCCTGGGCTGGCTGCTGCCAATGCTGCTGGTGGCGCATGCCGACGGCGACCCGCAGCACGCCGAGTACGTGCAGAACATCCTGTTCGGGCAGACCGTGCACCGCTACGCCACGCCGACCGGGCACCTGCACTCGCCGTTCTATTTCCTCGGCATCATCGTGGTCGACTGGCTGCCACTATCGCTGCTGCTGCCGTGGGCCATCCCGGCGTGGTGGCGGCGGCTGAAGCGGCGCGACGCGCGCTTCCTGCTGCCGCTGGGCTGGATCGTGCTGATCCTGCTGTTCTTCTCGCTGAGCCCGGGCAAGCGCGACGTCTACATCCTGCCGGCCTTGCCGATGACCGCGCTGGCGCTGGCGCCGCTGCTGCCCGGCCTGCTGCGCCGGCGCGGTGTGCGCCTCGCGGTGTGTGCGCTGACCACGCTGCTGGCCGGCGCGCTGACCGTGGCGGCGGCGCTGGCATTGCATCGCCACCCGGCCTGGGCGGTGAAGATCGAGCAGAGCCTGGACCCGCGGATCTGGTGGATGCTGCTGGCCATCGGCGTGGTCGGCCTCATCGTCGTCGCCTTGACGCGGGTGCGCCGCGCGCCGCTGGGCTGGCTGCTGTTCGCCGGCGTGCTGTGGAGCGTGTATGGGCTGTGGGGCTATCCGATGCTCAACGGCGACCGCTCGGCGCGCGACGTGATGGTGCAGGCGCGCGCCATCGCCGGCCCCGACGCCACCATCGGCCTGCTCGCCTGGAAGGAGCAGAACCTGCTGATGGCCCAGGGGCCGGTCGCCGAGTTCGGCTTCCTGAAACCGTGGTCGCAGCAATATGCCGAGGCGATCGCCTGGCAGCGGCAGGACCCGGCGCATCGCTGGATCTTCAGCCTCGACGAGGCGATGGGCACGTGCGTGGACCGCCATCGCGCCACCTACGTCGGCCACGCCAACCGCCGCGAGTGGTGGCTGTTCCGGGCCGACGCGGTGGTGCCCGGCTGCGTGCCGGGCGCCAGTGCGGACCAGCAGGCCGACGACACGCTCTGAACAAGAGCGCAGCACCCATTCACCACACGTCCACGGAACGGCACATATGGAAGATGAACCTTCGCGTTACGATGCGGCGCACGCATGCCAAGTCGACGCCGCTGGCCCGTTAGCATGGCCGGACAGGGATTACATGTTGGTTCGACAGGCTTCTCACGTGCGTGCTCATCCGGCTTCATGGCAGATCTGGACCGCTTCACTGCTGCTGGCGGTCATGCCGCTGTGTTTCGCCCTCTCCGGGCGCTTCAAGATCCTGCCGATGACCCTGCTGTTCGTGGCCGGCGTGGTGCTGCTGGCCACGCGGGCGGAAAGCCGGCATGCCTGGCGACTGGCCTGGCCGGTGATCGCCGCCTGCCTGTTGCGCCTGCTGTACGACATCGGCAACTTCTGGAGCCACCGGCTCGACTGGTCCACCCTCGACCTGCCGGCGCAGACCCTGCTGTTCCTGGGCATCGCGGCCGTGTTCACGCTGCCGCTGAAACAACGCGTGATCGCGCTCGGCTTCAGCCTGACTGCCGTGCTGCTCGGTGCGGCCAGCCTGTACCAGCGCTACGTGCTGGGCACCGATCGCCCGTATGGCCTGAACGGCGGTGACTGGGCCGCGGTCGAGTTCGCGATGTACCTGCTGGTGCTGGTGCTGCTGGCGATGCTGCAGGCGTTGCGGCCGGACATCCGGCGCAGCGATCGCTGGCTGCATGTCGCGGCCGTGGTGATCGGCCTGTACGGCGCGGTGCTGACCCAGAGCCGCGGCCCACTGCTGTCATTCGCCCCGGTCTACCTTGGCCTGATGCTGTGGCACGCCGTGCGTTCGCGGCACTGGCGGCGCGTGCTCGCGTTGTTCGCGGTGACCGTGATCGGCATGCTGGCGGTTACCGCCACGCTGCACCGGGAGATGGTCCAGCGGCTGGCCGATGTCCCGACCCAGATCACCAGCTACGACACCGGCGGCAGCGGCGCCGCCGACGCCACGGCCGTCGGCGAACGGCTGGAGATGTGGCGCACGGCGTGGCAGGCCTTCCTCGAACACCCGCTGGCCGGCATCGGCCTGGACCAGTTCGGCGTCTATGTCCGCGGGCAGGTGGCCGCAGGTCAGGCCAGTCCACTGATCGCCAAGTACGTGCACCCGCACAGCGAATACCTCGAATCGGTGGTCGCTGGCGGCCTGCCTGCCCTGCTGGTGCTGCTGCTGTTTCTCGCCGTGCCGCTGGGCTTTTTCGCCCGGCACCTCAACCACGTGCAGGAGCCGGTCGCCGCGGCGACCGCCGCCGGGGTGATGGTGATCGGCATGTATGGTCTATGTGCATTTGGTGACAACGTGTTTTATCGAGCCATGCCGCAATCGCTCTACCTGTTCCTCGTGCTGGGCCTGGCCGTCGACATCGGCCGTCAGCTGTACAACGCTCCGTCCCGCTGACGTCGACCCGCCATGGCCCGTATCAATCTGCTTGCGTGGGACAACCAGCGCGGCCTCAGCCACGACATCCGACTGCTGTCCACGGCGCTGGTCGCGCTCGGCCACCAGGTCCACGTGACCCGGCTTGGTCCGCATCGGCACGACGGTCGCCGCAAGGTGTTGCTGCTTTATTTGCGCATGTGGTGGCAACGGCTGCGCCACGCCGACTGGCGGGCCACGCCGTACGACATCAACATCGCACTGGAGCACGTGCGTCCGGACTGGTTCGGGCTGGCCCGGTGGAACCTGTTGGTGCCGAACCCGGAGTGGCTGTCGCCGCGCAGCCAGCGCTACCTGGCCCGCTACGATGCGATCCTGTGCAAGACCCATCATGCCGTCGGACTGTTCACCGCCCGCGGCTGCCGCGCGCTGCACATCGGCTTCCGCAGCACCGACTGCCTGCAGCCGGAAGTCCCGCGTCAACCGACCTTCCTGCACCTGGCCGGCGCCAGCCGGATGAAGGGCACGCAGCGGCTGCTGGCGTTGTGGCGGCGGCATCCGGAATGGCCGAAGCTGCTGGTGTTGCAGTCGCCGCGCACTGCCACTCCGCCGAGCGGGCCGGTTCCGGCAAACATCGAGCACCGGATCGGCTATCCGGGCGACGTGCGCGAGATCCGTCGGCTGCAGAACGCGCACCTGTTCCACCTGTGCCTGTCGGAGACCGAGGGCTGGGGGCACTACCTGGTCGAGGCGATGAGTTGCGCGGCGGTAGTGATCGCCAGCGATGCGCCGCCGATGAACGAACTGGTCACCCCGGCACGTGGCGTGCTGGTCGGCGCCAGCGACGCCGGGCCGTTCAACCTGGCCACCCTGCATCGCTTCGACGAGGCGGCGCTGGAAGCCGCCATCGAACGCCTGCTGGCGATGCCCGCGCACGAGCGCGCGGCGCTGGGCGAGCAGGCGCGGGCCTGGTTCGAGTCGAACGAGGCGAGCTTCGCCGCGCGGCTGGATGCCGCCCTGCGTCAGCTCGGCTGAGCGGCGCGCGCGCGCAGGTCCGGCGGCGGATCGGCGAACTCGACCAGATGCTGCTCGACGCCGCGCTCGCAACGCAGCAGCCGGCGCGCGCGCGTGTCGTCCACGATGCGATCGTTCGGATTGTCGACGACGTGCTTGCGGGTGGGGTGGTAGAGATGCGTCGCCAGCGCGCTGAAGCGCAGCTCGCGCCGCAGCAGGCCGGCATGGAAGGCGCGCAGGGCCAGCTCGGTATCCTCGCGGCCCCAGCCGGTCATCGCCTCGTTGAAGCCGTTCAGGCGCAGCAGGTCGTCGCGCCAGAACGCCATGTTGCAGCTCTTGATGCCGCGTTGCTTGGTGCCGGGCCGGGCGTACCAACGGGCCAGCAGCGGCAGGCGCAAGGTGTGCCGGCGCCGCTCGATGCCGCGGCTGAAGAAGCCCGGCATGGTCACGTCGCCTTCCAGCAGGCGCCGGGTCAGTGCGGCGTCGGTCAGCACGCGCGAACCCTGCACGAAGCAGCCACGGCGAGCGAACGCCCGATGGTCGGCGATGAAGTGCCGCTCGGCAACCATGTCGCCGTCGAGCAGGATCACGTAGTCGCCCTGCGCGGCGGCGATGGCGCGGTTGCGCGCACGGCTCATGCGCGCGCCGTCGTCGGGCTGCCACAGGTGCACCAGGCGCACCGGATAATCCGCGGCCATGCGCTCCAGCAGTTCACGCGTGGCCGGCTGCGAACCGTCGTCGGTGACGATCACCTCGTGCGGCAGCTCGCTCTGCACGGCCAGCGCGCGCAACACCTGCTCCAGCGCGGCAGGCCAGTTGTAGGTGATCACGGCGACGCTGATGCGCATCACGATGACCTCGCTCAGTCCGTCGCCGGCCGTGCTTCCGACGCACGCCGGCTCGACCGCATCGCCGACCACAGGATCGATGCGGCACGCTGCTGGTTGCGCAGCCACGAGCCGTGGCGCAGGCGCGCCAGCTTCGCGTAGTGCCGCGCCTCGCGCCAGGAAGGAGCCGGCTTGGTGCGGAACTCGTGCTTGACACTCTCCAGGCAGCGCTCGTCCAGGCCGATGTTCCTGGCATAGATCTCGATCAGGCAGCGCGAACGGAACCGGTTGAGGTACTTCGTGGCCGCCGTCTGCCTGCCCCACCAGCCGTTGTTGCCGTGGATGCGGTAATGCACCGCGCCGGTGCGCAGGTAATACTTGCGCGCACCCAGCACGCTGGCGCCGAACACCAGGCAGTTGTCGGCGGACAGCCGCCAGGTCTGGCCCAGCTCCGCCGGCAGCTCCAGCGTGCGGCGCGCCCACAGCGCACGCATCGACAGCGCCGAGGTGGGAGCGCCGTACCAGTGCATCAGCACGTAGGTGCTGATCGCGGTGAAGCCCAGGTCGCGCGACTGCGCGGCGTAGCCCATCCAGCGGTTCTCGTCGCCGAACAGTTGCAGGTCGGAGAACACGAAATCGACGTCGCGGCGGCTGTCATAGAGCTCGCCCAGGCGCGCCAGGTAATCCGGTTCCCAGCGGTCGTCGGCGTCCAGGAAACAGACCACGTCGGCGCGCGCCTGCGCCACGCCGCGCTGGAACGCGACCAGCTGGCCGCCGTTCTCGCCGCACAGCAGGGTCACCCGCGAATCGGCGCCGTAGCGTTCGCGCAGATACGCCGGCGTGCCGTCGGTGGAGCCGTCGTCGACCACGATGACCTGCATCGGCGCGCGGCTCTGCGCCAGCGCGCTGTCGATCGCCGTGCCGACGAAGTCGCGGTAGTTGTAGCTGGTGATGACGACGGCAAAGCTGGTCATGCCGCCGCACCGTCCTGCAGCAGGCGGCGGAAGTAGCCGATGGTTTCCTTCAGGCCGTCCTCCAGCGCCACCGTCGGCTGCCAGCCAAGCCGGTCGCGGGCCACGCCGATGTCCGGCTGGCGCTGGCGGGGGTCGTCCGACGGCAGCGGTCGGTACACCAGCTTCGAGCGACCGCCGACCAGGGCCAGCACCTTCTCGGCCAGCTCCAGCATGGTGTGCTCGACCGGGTTGCCGATGTTCACCGGGCCGGTGAACCCGTGCCCGGATTCCATCATGCGCACCATCGCCTCGATCAGGTCGTCGACGTAGCAGAAGCTGCGCGTCTGGCTGCCGTCGCCGTAGATGGTGATGTCCTCGCCGCGCAGCGCCTGCATGATGAAGTTGCTCACCACGCGGCCGTCGTTCGGATGCATGTGCGGGCCGTAGGTGTTGAAGATGCGCACCACCTTGATGTCCAGCGCATGCTGGCGGTGGTAGTCGAAGAACAGCGTCTCGGCGCAGCGCTTGCCTTCGTCATAGCAGCTGCGGATGCCGATGGGATTGACCTTGCCCCAGTAGCCCTCGACCTGTGGGTGCACTTCCGGGTCGCCGTACACCTCGCTGGTGGAGGCCTGCAGGATGCGCGCCTTCACCCGCTTGGCCAGGCCGAGCATGTTGATCGCCCCGTGCACGCTGGTCTTGGTGGTCTGCACCGGGTCGTGCTGGTAGTGCACCGGCGAGGCCGGGCAGGCGAGGTTGAAGATGCGCTCCACCTCCACGTACAGCGGGAAGGTCACGTCGTGCCGCATCAGCTCGAAGTACGGGTGCGTGAGCAGGTGCGCCACGTTGCGCTTGCTGCCGGTGAAGAAGTTGTCCACGCACAGCACGTCGTGGCCGTCGTGGAGCAGGCGATCGCACAGGTGCGAGCCGAGGAATCCGGCGCCGCCGGTGACGAGGATTCGTTTCATGAGCTGCCGTTCGGTGCCATTGCAGGGAGACGTGCGATGTACGCTTGACCGTGATCAACCGGCGCGGGGGGATTTTGTCATGGATTGCCGGGCAAAGCTGCGACCCATCCGGCTGAACGGACACGGCACCCGCATGCAGGCTAGTCATGGCCTTCGGCTAGAATCCGCCGCATGCCCACGTTCCCGCTGACCCTCGCCGTCATCACCCACAACGAGTCCGGGAGCATCGCGCGCTGCCTGGACAGCGTGTCGTTCGCGGCCGAGAAGCTGGTGGTCGACTCCGGCAGCGACGACGACACGGTGGCGATCGCGCGGGCACACGGCGCGCGTGTGATCCACCAGGACTGGCTCGGCTTCGGCGCACAACGCAATTTCGCCAGTGCACAGTGCGCGCACGACTGGATCCTGGTGCTGGACGCCGACGAATACCTCAGCCCGGAACTCGCCGCCGAACTGCAGCAGCGCCTGCCCGCACTGATCGCCGGCGACGCGGCGGTGGCGTACCTGCGCCGCCGCACGATCTACATGGGCCGGCCGATGCGCTGGTACCGCCCGTCGGTGGGCGAGAAGCTGGCGCGGCTGTACCACCGTGGCCGCGCGCGCTGGAGCGACGCCCGGGTGCACGAGTCGCTGCGCTTCGACGGCGCCGCACCGACACTGCGCGCGCCGTTCGACCACGCCAACAACCCGACCCTGCCGCACAAGCAGCTGAAGGTGTTGCGCTACGCCGAACTGAAATGCCGCGACTGGCTGGACAAGGGCAAGCCGGTGCGGATGTGGCAGGCGCCGTTCGTGTACGTGCTGGCCTTCCTCAAGGACTATGTATTCCGGCTGGCCTGCCTGGATGGCTGGCGCGGCTTCCTGATCGCACAGACCGCGGCCAGCTACGCGCTGTACAAGCGCATGCGTTACTACGAGATGGTCAACCATCCGGAGTCGGTGGCGAGTGCGATGGCCCTGCTCCGCAAACACGAAATCGACCGCTGATGACCAACCGGAAACACTATCTTCTGTATGGCTCCGAGCGCTACGCGCTGGCCATCCTGCGCCCGCTGCAGGAAGCCATCCGCGCCCGCGGCGACGAGGCGGCCTGGTTCTTCGACGGCCCCGGCGCGGAGGACCTGGTCGCTGGCGAACGCCTGCTGAGCGTGGCCGAGGTGCGCGCGTGGCAGCCGATCGCGGTGATCACCTCGTCCAACGCGGTGCCGCATTTTTTCCCCGGCGTGAAGGTGGAGACCTTCCACGGCTTCGACGCCGGCAAGCCGCGGCACATCTATGTGCGTGGCTTCTTCGACCTGTACTGCACCACCGGCCCGCGCGACACCGCGCAGTTCCAGGCGATCGCCGACAAGGTCGGCCACTTCAGCGTGACCGAGACCGGTTTCCCCAAGCTCGACCCTTTCATGCAGGAGATCAGCGGCCCGTTGCCGCCGGTGCGCACGCCGCCGGTGATCCTGTACCACTCCACCTTCTCGCCCTCGTGGAGCGCGGCCGAGACGCTGTACGAGGAAGTGAAGCGGCTGTCGCGCGACGGCCGCTGGCGCTGGATCGTCACCTTCCACCCGAAGATGAACCCGGACACCACCGCGAAGTTCAAGGCGCTGCAGAACGAGTACCTCACCTTCGCCGAGAACGACAACATCCTGGAGCTGTTCCCGCAGGTCGACCTGATGTGCTCGGACACCTCCTCGGCGCTCAACGAATTCCTGCTCACCGGCAAGCCGGTGGTGACGTTCAAGAACCGCCGGCCCGGCCCGCAGCTGATCGACATCGACGAGGCGAAGGACTTCGAGCCGGCGATCGAGCGCGCGTTGAGCCGCCCGCCGGAACTGATGACGGCGATCCGCGCGTACGCCGACGCGATCCACCCCTACCGCGACGGCCGCTCCAGCGAACGCGTGCTGGAGGCGATCGACGCCTTCATCGCCCGCGGCGCGAAGAATCGCCGGCGCAAGCCGCTGAACCTGTGGCGCAAGCTGAAGATCCGCCGGCGCATCGGCTACTGGGGGCCGGCCTGAGCGTGCCGCCGGTCGCCTTGCACGCGCATCGCGCAGGCTAGAATCCCTCCCTGACCTCCCACGAGTCTGCCCGTGCCATCCAGCTCCTACCGCCGTTCCGAACACCTACGCGCCGTGTGGCCCTGGCTGCCGCTGTGGACTGCCGTGGCGCTGCTGGCGATCTTCTCGCACGGGCCGATGCCGCTGTATTCCACCCGTACCCTGGCGGTGGCGTGGGAGATGTGGAGCCACGGCCATTGGCTGGTGCCGTACATCAACGGCCAGCCGTACAGCGAGAAGGCGCCGCTGCTGTTCTGGCTGATCCAGGCCGGCTGGTTCGCGTTCGGCGTCAGCGATGTCTGGCCGCGCGTGCTGGAGGTGCTGTTCGGCGGCGCGCAACTGGTACTGGTCTCGCTGCTGGCGCGGCGGCTGTTCCCGCAGCGGCCGTGGATGGCCAAGGCCGCGCCGTGGATGCTGCTGGCGTTCGGCTGCGCGTTCCTGTTCGGCCTGCAGATCATGTACGACGTGTTGCTGGCGGTGTGGACGCTGGCCGCGTTGCTGTGCCTGACCCCGAAGCCGCAACGCAGCGAGCCGCGCTGGCTGCTGTTCGGTTTGTGCGTGGGCTTCGGGCTGCTGACCAAGGGCCCGGTGATGCTGCTGCACGTGGCCTTTCCCTGGCTGCTCGGCCCGCTGTGGAACGACTGGGCCAGCCAGCACCGCGCGCGCTGGTACGGCCGCGGCGTACTGGCGCTGCTGCTCGGCGGCGCGATGCTGCTGGCCTGGGCGCTGCCGGCCGGGTTTTCCGGCGGCGAGGCATACCGGCAGCGGCTGTTCTTCACCCAGACCGCCGGCCGTGTGGTCGACAAGCTGGCCGCGGGCAAAGACCTGCAGAACCACGCCCAGCCGGTCTGGTTCTACCTGCTGTGGCTGCCGCCGATGCTGTTCCCGTTCAGCGGCTGGCCGCGCGCGTGGGTGGCCGTGGCTGGCCTGCGCCGGCCGCTGGAGCCGGGCCTGCGCTTCGCGCTGTGCTGGCTGCTGCCCACCTTCGTGGTGCTTTCGCTGATCAGCGGCAAGCAGCTGTACTACCCGTTGCCGGAACTCGGAGGCATCACCCTGTTGCTGGCCGGCGCCATCGCCGTGCTGCGCGAACGCCGGCCGAGCCTGGCCGGCAACGGCTGGCTCGGTACCTGGCCGCTGGGCGCGGGCGGCATCGTGTTCGCCGTGGCGCTGTTCCTGCTGCCGTTGCTGGTGGCCGGCAACCACCTGCATGGCGAATGGGCCGATGCCGCGGCGCCATACAGCCGCTATTTCAGCGTGGTGTTCCTGCTGCTGGGCAGCCTGCTGCTGCTGCGCGGCCGCGGCGAGCTGCGCCGGCTGGCGGTGGCCGGGCTGGTCGGCGTGCTCGCGCTCAATACCCTGTTCACGCTGACCCTGTGGCCGCGCTACGACCTGCGCCCCACCGCGCACCTGCTCGGCGCCGCCGACCAGGCCAACCGGGCGATCGCCTTCCTCGGCAACTACGAGGGCCAGTTCCATTTCGAGGGCCGGCTGACCCGCCCGATCGAGGAACTGCTGGGTAACCCGGTGGTGCAGGACCAGGCCGTGCAGGACTTCGCCCGTGCCCACCCGGATGGCCTGATCGTGGTGCGCGTGGACCAGACGGATGCGAACGACCTGCGCTACGCGCTGCTGGTGCAGCCGTTCCGCTCGTCATGGCTGGTGGTCTGGCCGGCCACCTCGCTGGCCGACCTGCGCGCCGGACACACCCCGCCGGAACCGGCTCAGCCGACGCGGATCTATCCGGCCGACGACTGGCGCTACCGCACCCAGCCATGAGCGCCGAGTTGATCGCCAGCCTGCGCCAACAGTGCGGCGGCCCACGCGACGGTGCGCTGCTGCGCTTCTCGCTGGGCAGCGCGCTGCTGGCCGACGGCGACAACGGCGCGGCGATCGACGAGCTGCGCCGCGCGGCAGGTTTCGACCCGGCGTATTCGGCGGCGTGGAAACTGCTCGGCAAGGCCTGCCTGGCCAGCGGCGACGAAACCGCTGCCGCCGACGCCTGGCGCCACGGCATCGCCGCTGCGGCGCAGCGCGGCGACAAGCAGGCCGAAAAGGAAATGGGCGTGTTCCTGCGCCGGCTGGAAAAGCCCCGGCCCTAGAATCGCGCGGGCTTAGCCCTGTTCGCGATCGTATGGGCTGATCAGGCCATCCGCCGAGTAGCGCTTGTACTGCCACTGGTACTGCGCGAAGGCCAACTCCACGCAATCCTGCACGCCCCGGTTGAGCGCGGCGCAGGCGACGGCGAGGTCGGCATCGGCCAGCCCCTGCGGCGCCGGCAGCAGGTGGATGCGATAACCGGCACCTTGCGGCAGCCGCTCGGCGAATGCGTACAGCACAGTCGCGCCGGTGCGCGCGGCCAGCCGCGGCAGCAGCACCATGGTCAGCGCCTCGCGGCCGAAGAACGGCGCGATCTGGCCTTCGCCCGCACGCGGCTTCTGGTCCGGCAGGATGCCGACCGTGCCGCCCGCGGCAAGCCGCTTGTACAGCGTGCGCACGCCAGCGCCGTCCGCGCGCACCTGCTCCGGCGCCAGCGCGCCGCGCACCTTGCGCAGCAGGCCCTCGATCGCGGCGATCCGCGGCGGCCGGTACAGGATCGCCATCGGCGTCTTGCGGCACAGCCAGTAATTCAGCAGCTCCCAGCACCCCAGGTGCGGTGCGGCGATGATCACGCCCTTGCCCGCAGCCAGCGCGGCATCCAGCAGCGCCTCGCCACGCACCTCGCGCACCAGCCCCAGCGCGCGCTCGGCGCCGGCACCCCAGACCTTGACGATCTCGCTGGCCGATTTGCCGCTCTCGGCCATCACCTCGCGCAGCAGCGCCGCCTGCGCCGTCTGGTCCAGCTGCGGCCGCACGATGCGCAGGTTCACCGCGGTGTTGTGCACCGTGCGGCCACCCCGCCACAGCAGCAGGCGGCCCAGGCCACTGCCGATGCCGTGCAGCGCGCGCAACGGCAACAGCGCCAGCAGGCGCAACAGGAGGTAGACGAGGTACATGTCGATACGCATCCGTGCAGTTTACGGGAGGCAACCCCGTGGCAGCGGGCCGCGTCGGCGGCCGGCCGCCTTTCACCGGCCGCGATGGCGCCGTAAGCTAGGCGCTTCGCCACCGTCGTGCGCCCATGATTGCCCTGATCCAGCGTGTAGTGTCCGCCAGCGTCAGTGTCGGCGACGAAACGGTCGGCGCGATCGGCCCCGGCCTGCTGGCGCTGGTGGCGGTGCAGCCGGACGACGGCGAGGCGCAGGCGAAGCGCATGCTGGAACGCCTGCTCGGCTATCGCGTGTTCGCCGACGCCAACGGCAGGATGAACCGCTCGCTCACCGACACCGGCGGCGGCCTGCTGCTGGTCAGCCAGTTCACCCTGGCCGCCGACACCCGTTCCGGCATGCGCCCCAGCTTCACCAGCGCGGCGCCGCCCGAGCACGGCCGGCGCTGGTTCGAGCGGCTGCTGGAGCTGGCCCGCGCCGCACACCCGGGGGTGGAAACCGGGCGCTTCGGCGCCCATATGGTGATCCAGCTGGTGAACGATGGCCCGGTGACTTTCTGGCTCGACACCGGCTGAACGGACGCACAGCGCGCGAGACGCGGCCGGAGCCAGCAAGGCACGGCAACACCGCGATCTGGCGCGATTTTTGCTGGTCCCATTGAAACCTTTTCTCACTTGAAAACTGGTCAAAAAAGCAGCACATCGCTATAATGTCCGGTTCTTGAACCCTGCGGCGGTCGGTGAATGAATAGCAAAGCTCCCCATGAGCAACAGTCGGAAATCAAGGCGCTCATCTCCAAGGGTCTGGAGCAGGGCTACCTGACCTACGCCGAGATCAACGACCACCTGCCTGACGACATCGTCGACCCGGAGCAGATCGAAGACATCATGGCAGTGCTCAAGGGCGTCGGCATCGAAGTGCACGACGCCGCGCCGGACGCCGACCCGCTGGCCGACAAGGCCGGCAGCAGCACCGACGACGAGGCCGCCGCCGAGGAAGCCGTCGCCCTGCTGTCCGCAGTGGACGCCGAGGTCGGCCGCACCACCGACCCGGTGCGCATGTACATGCGCGAGATGGGCACGGTCGAGCTGCTCACCCGCGAGGGCGAGATCGCCATCGCCAAGCGCATCGAGGAAGGCCTCGGCCAGGTGCAGACCGCGCTGGCCAGCTTCCCGCTGACCATCGAGCTGCTGCTGGAGGAATACGACCAGCACCTGGACGGCAAGCGCCGCCTCAGCGAGATCCTGGCCGGCTTCCTCGACCTGGAGGAAGCCGCCGACCTCGCCCGCAAGGAGAAGGAAGCCGCTGCGCTGCTGGCACCGGAGCCCGAGCCCGGTGACGACGACGCCGACGAGGACGCCGACGACACCACCGAGGACGAGGAAGAAGCCGGCCCGACCGGTCCCGACCCGGAAGAGGTCAAGCGCCGCATGGAACTGCTGCGCGACCATTACGCCAAGTTCCAGAAAGCTGCGCCGAAGGCGGCCAGCATCACCGACAAGAAGATCGTCAAGCTGCGCGACCAGATGGCCGAGGAGTTCCTCAAGCTCAAGCTGCCCAGCGCGCTGATCGACGGCTTCGTGCGCAAGCTGCGCGAGGTGGTCAACGACATCCGCCACCACGAGCGCGTGCTGATGGACATCTTCGTCAAGCAGGTGAAGATGCCCAAGGCCGAGTTCATCAAGGCGTTCCCCAGCAACGAGGGCAACCTCGAATGGGTGGCCGAGCTCAGCCGCAAGCGCCAGAAGTGGTCGCCGAACATCAAGACCTACCGCGAGGCGATCGACGCCGAGCAGGAGAAGCTGGCCGCGATCGAGCGCAAGCTGTTCCTGCCGCTGATCGACATCAAGGACATCAACCGCGCCATGGCCAGTGGCGAGGCGAAAGCCCGTCGCGCCAAGAAGGAAATGGTCGAGGCGAACCTGCGCCTGGTGATCTCGATCGCCAAGAAGTACACCAACCGCGGCCTGCAGTTCCTCGACCTGATCCAGGAAGGCAACATCGGCCTGATGAAGGCGGTGGACAAGTTCGAATACCGCCGCGGCTACAAGTTCTCGACCTATGCCACCTGGTGGATCCGCCAGGCGATCACCCGCTCGATCGCCGACCAGGCCCGCACCATCCGCATCCCGGTGCACATGATCGAGACGATCAACAAGCTGAACCGCATTTCCCGCCAGATGCTGCAGCAGTTCGGCCGCGAGGCCACGCCGGAGGAACTGGCCAAGGAAATGGAGATGCCCGAGGACAAGATCCGCAAGGTGCTGAAGATCGCCAAAGAGCCCATTTCGATGGAAACCCCGATCGGCGACGACGAGGATTCCCACCTGGGCGACTTCATCGAGGACGGCAACGCCAGCTCGCCGATCGATTCGGCCACCGAAACCGGCCTGATGGAAACCGTGCGCGACGTGCTCGCCGGCCTCACCCCGCGGGAAGCGAAAGTGCTGCGCATGCGCTTCGGCATCGACATGAACACCGACCACACCCTGGAAGAAGTCGGCAAGCAGTTCGACGTCACCCGCGAGCGGATCCGCCAGATCGAGGCCAAGGCACTGCGCAAGCTGCGCCACCCCAGCCGTTCGGAACAGCTGCGCTCGTTCCTCGACGTCGAGTAATCCGCGACGCCGGCATGACGAAGAAGCCCCGCCGATGCGGGGCTTCTTGTTGGTACCCCCCAGGAATGCACCACCGGCTCGCCACGAAGGCGCGGCTCGTCCTTCAGCGACGGCGCGCACCGGGCACGTGTTGAAAGCCCGGCCCGGCCTGGGCATGCTCGACGGCCAGGGGGAACGTCATGCAATTTTTTCGGTTGGATCACTTCGCGGGCCATCTCAACGAGACCTTCAGGGTCGAGGTCGACCAGATGAGCACGCCCTTCGTCCTGGTCGAGGCGCGGCCACTGCCGTACCAGCCGGTCGCCGGCATGCAGTTCACGCCGCCCCGTTCCGACGCGGCTCGACCAGCCGTTACGCCCCCGCGCTACGGTAAACTGCCACTCTTGCGCGGGCCTATAGCTCAATGGTCAGAGCAGAGGACTCATAATCCTTTGGTTCCAGGTTCGAGTCCTGGTGGGCCCACCAGACATCCGCGGTACGCAGCCCATGCGCCCAGGACGAGCCTGGATGGCGGCACGTTCGCGCCGCAGCCGGCGGACCGCAACCGCTGCATGGACCACGCCTGTCACACCGCCCGAAGTGTGACGAACATCACGATTCACCTGGTCGTGAAATGAAAAAATGTGAACGGTTTCACCTGTATAGCTAACCTCTCGCCGTGAGGCGACCGTCCCAGGCCATCCCCCGGCATAGATGGATCCAAGCCCGCTCTGGCGGGCTTTTCCATGCTTGAAACTTCGCTCCGCCGACCTCATCCCAGCTTTCACGACGCCCACCGAGGACGCCAGCATGGTCAAGGAAAGCGGGATGCAGTATCCGCTGCAGGCCTGGATCGAAGGCCATTACGCGCGCGATTGCGGCGAACCGCAAGAAAAGTGCCCTTACGAGCACGGCTCCACGATGGCTCTCGCCTGGCACAGGGGTTGGCGCAACCGCGAGCAGCTGGATGCCGTGAAAGACCCGGAGGCGGAAGCCGACGACTCTTGAGTCGGCGCGCAAACTGCGGCGACTGCATGGTCCATCGACTTCGCTGCACTACGCTCGGGACAAACGGGTTTTCCTGCTGCCTGCAGGCCGACTCGACGGGAGGAGGCGCCCAGGCCGGATACCATCCACCCTGACCCTGGCTATTCGTGCGGCGACGCCTGCGGCACGTCCGTCGAGCCTTCCTCACGGTCGCGGTACAGCGCCGCTCGCACCAGCAGCATCAGGGTGATCGGGGTGGTCAGGGTGAGGAACACGCCGATCAGGATCTCGTAGAAGATCGGTCGGCCGTGCTGCACCGAGAAGCAGGTGATCGAGCCGGCCAGCATGAAGAATGTGCCCAGCGTGGTGCCCAGCGTGGGCGCATGCACGCGCTGGTAGAAATTCTTCAGCCGCAGCAGGCCGAGTGAGCCGACGAAGGCACACAGCGCGCCGAGCAGCACGAGCACGGCGACGGTGATGGCCGCCCACGGTGGCAGGGCATCGAGATGGCTCATTCGATCACCTGCCCGCGCATCAGGAATTTCGACAGCGCCACGGTGCCGGCGAAACCGAGCAGGGCGATGATCAGGCCGGCTTCGACATACAGCAGGCTGCCGCTGCGGATGCCAATGGTGAGCAGCAGGATCATCGCGTTCACGTACAGCGCGTCCAGCGCCAGCACGCGGTCCTGCGCGCGCGGTCCGCGCACCATGCGGATGATCGAGAAGCTCATCGCCAGCAGCAGCAGGATCTGCGCGAGGATGATGGCGGCAGCGAGCAGGCTGTGGCTCATTGGAAGATCTCCAGCAGGGGCTGCTCGTAGCGCTGTTTGATCGAGTCGATCCAGCTCGCCTCGTCGACCAGGTCCAGCACGTGGATCAGCAACACGTTCGTGCTGGGGTCGTAGCTGACCCAGATCGTGCCCGGCGTGGAGGTGATGATGCACGCCAGCACGGCGAGACCGTAACGGTCGGTGAGGGTCAGCGGGATCGCCACGAAGCCGGAACGCATGCGGCTGTCGCGGCGCAGGATGATCCGGGCCACGGCGATGTTCGAGCGCACGATGTCGAGCACCACCCGCACGAACAGCAGACCGAGCAGCGGGTAGTTGCGCAGGTGCGCCTTCGGCGAGTGCAGCAGGCCGAACACCTTCGCCAGCGCGATGCCCAGCAGCGCACCGAGCAGGATCGTGCCGGGCGCAACGCTCTGGTTCAGCAGCAGCCAGATCAGCAGCAACAGCGCGGACAGGATCGGATACGGCAACCAGCGCCTGATCATGGCGGCGCCACCGCGGCCGGCAACACCTGGTGGATGTACGCGGCCGGCGTGTGGATCTGCCGCGCGGTGTCGCGCAGGTAGCGCAGCGGCGCCTCGACCAGCACGGTCAGCAGCAGGCACAGGCCGAGCAGGGCCAGGATGGACGCGGTCTCGCTGAGGCGCACCTTCGGGAACAGCCGCTCCGGCTCGACCCAGAAGATCTGGATGCCGGCGCGGCACATCGCGATCACCGTGCAGAAGCCGGCCACGATGACCAGCGTGAACAATACGATCGCGCCCGCCCGCGGGCCGGCCTCGAGCATCGGCGCCAGCATGGCGAACTTGGCCAGGAACCCGGACAGCGGCGGCAACCCCGCCAACAGCAGCGCGCAGGCGAAGAAGCTGCCGCCCAGCAGCACGATCGGCGCGGAGATCACCACCCGGCTCTCGTCCTCCTGCGCGTACAGGCCCTCGCCCGCCGATGCTTCGCCCAGCTGCTCGTACGGTTCCAGGCTCAAGGTGTCGTCGGTGTCGTCGTCGCCGTCGGAAGCGAGCAGGCCGGCGACCAGGAAGAACGCGGCGATCGCCAGCGTGGAAATCACCAGGTAGGCCAGCGCACCGGCGGTGACCGCCGGCAGCTGCAGGCCGATCGCGCCCAGCAGGGTGCCGGAAGAGATCAGCACGTTGTAGCCGGCCAGCTTGCCGAGGTCGCGCGCGCCCAGCATGCCGACGGTGCCGGCGATCACGGTGGCCACGCCGCCCCACAGCATCCAGCCGCTGCCGAAATGGGCGGACGCCGGGCCAGCGCCGTCGCCGAACAGCAGCAGGCTCAGTCGCAGCAATACATAGATGCCGACCTTGGTCATCAGCGCGAACATCGCCGCCACCGCCGGCGACGCGGCCGCATACGTGCGCGGCAACCAGAAGCCCAGCGGCCACATCGCGGTCTTGATCAGGAACGCCACGCCGAGGATCGCCGCGCCCGCGTGCAGCAGCGCGCGGGTGCGCTCGGGCACGTGCGGGATCAGCTCGGCCAGCGCCGCCATGTTCAGCGTGCCGGTGACGCCGAAGATCAGGCTGACACCGAGCAGGAACAGCATCGAGGCGGTCAGGTTGACCGCGATGTAGTGCAGCCCCGCGCTGACCCGCCGCGCGCCCGAACCGTGCAGCGCAAGGCCGTAGGACGCCACCAGCAGCACCTCGAAGAACACGAACAGGTTGAACAGGTCGCCGGTGAGGAAGGCGCCGTTCAGGCCCATCAGCAGGAACTGCAGCAGCGGCTGGAAGTGGCCGCCGCGATGCTGCCAGCGACCCAGCGCATACGGCAGCAGCGACAGCGACAGCACGCCGGTCAGCAACACCATCAGCGCCGACAGCCGGTCGGCCACCAGCACGATGCCGAAGCGCGCCGGCCAGTCGCCGATGCGGTACACCGCCGTCAGCGCGCCGTCGGCGGACACCGCCAGCATCAGCGCCGCGGCCAGCAGCACCAGCACGGCACACGAGGCGACGCTCAACGCCAGCACCGTGCGCCGGCGCTTCTCGCCCACCAGCAACTGCAGCGCGGCGACCAGCAGCGGCAGCATGATCGGCGCGACGATCAGGTGATTGCTCACGGCGTGCCGTCCTCGCCGTCGACGTGGTCGTTGCCGGTGAGGCCGCGCGAGGTCAGCAGCACCACCAGGAACAATGCGGTGGTGGCAAAACCAATGACGATCGCCGTGAGCACCAGCGCCTGCGGCAGCGGGTCGGCATACTGCGCGATGTCACCGTCGTGCAGCACCGGATCGGCGCCGGTGCGCAGGCCGCCGATCGAGAAGATGAAGAGATTCACCGCGTAGGAGATCAGGGTCAGCCCGATGATCACCTGGAAGGTGCGCGGACGCAGCAGCAGCCACACGCCGGAGGCGGCGAGAATGCCGATCGCGGCGGCGAGGACCAGTTCCATCAGCCCTGCCCTCCCGTCCCGGTCGCGGGCGCCTGGCGCGGGCGGCGCAACGACTGGTGCGCCAGCGCGATCAACAGCAGCGTGGTGGCGCCGACCACCACGGCGAACACGCCAAGGTCGAACAGCACCGCCGTAGCCAGCGGTATGCGCCCCAGCAACGGCAGATCAAGATACTGGAAGTATGTGGTCATGAATGGACGGCCAAACGCCAGCGAAGCCACCCCCGTCGACACCGCCAGCAGCAGGCCGGCGCCGATCCAGCGCAGCGGCAGCACGCGCAGGTGCGCCTCCACCCAGCGCGCGCCGCGCGCCATGTACAACAGGATCAGCGCCACCGACACGGTGATGCCGGCGACGAAGCCGCCGCCCGGCAGGTCGTGCCCGCGCAGGAACAGGTGCAGCCCGAACAGCAGGATTACCGGGAACATCAGCTGGATGATCAGGCCCGGGATCATCAGGTAATCGGTCAACGAATGGTCGACCGCGCCACCGCCTTCGCCCGCATCCGGCATGACCTGCCGGCGTTGCTGCAGCGGCGCCTTGATGCTCTCGGTGGCCGGGCGGAAGCGGCGCAGCAGGCCGAACACGGTCAGCGCCACGATCGCCAGCACGCTGATCTCGCCCAATGTATCGAAGCCGCGGAAGTCGACCAGGATCACGTTGACCACGTTGCGGCCGCCGCCCTCCGTGTACGCGCGCTCGAGGAAGAAGCGCGAGATCGAGTCGGCCACCGGGTGCATCATCGCCGCATAGGCCAGGCTGGCCACGCCGAGGCCGACCACGATCGCGATCAGTCCGTCGCGGCGACGGCGGAAACGGTGCGTGCGGCTCTCCGGCGCCAGCCCCTCGATGCGCTTGGGCAACCAGCGCAGGCCGAGCAGGATCAGGATGGTGGTGACCACCTCGACCAGCAACTGGGTCGCCGCCAGGTCCGGCGCCGACAGCCACACGAAGCTGACGCACGACACCAGCCCCGCGCCGCCGGTGAGCACCAGCGCGGCGAGGCGGTGGAACTTGGCCTGGCTCGCCGCGCCGATCGCGCAGGCCGCACCGAGCAGCCACAGCAGCGCGAACGCCGGATCGACGCTGGACCAGCGCGGTCGGAAGCCGAACGGCGCGCTGGTCGCGGCCAGGCCGCCGGCCAGCAGCGCCAGCAGCACGATCAGCAGCAACTGCGACTGCAGCCGGCGGCTCGGGTAGCGGCGCTCGATCCATTGCGGGATATCCGCGGCCAGCACGGCCAGCACGCGCTCGAAGATGCGCTTGCCGCTGAGCCGCCCGGTCAGCGGCGCCACCTCGCGCCCCGCAAAATAGCCGCGCAGGCGGGCGTACAGCAGGCAGCCCGCCACGAACGCGAAGATGCTCATCAGCAACGGCGTGGTCACGCCATGCCAGACCGCCAGGCTGTAGTCCGGCAGGTGGCCGGCGCCCAGCACCGAGCTCGCCGCCGCGCGCAGCGACGGGCCGATCACCCGTGCCGGCAGCACGCCCACCAGCAGGCAGGCCAGCGCCAGGAAGCCGATCGGGAAACGCATCCACAGCGGCGGCTCGTGCGGCTGCCGCGGCAAGGTGGCGGGCACGCGGCCGAAGAACACGCCGCGCACGAAACGGATCGAATAGGTCACGCCGAACGCGCTGGCGGCCACCGCGATCACCACCGAAATCGTGTTGAGCAATGGGCCCTGGCGGGCGGCCAGCGTCTCGGCGAAGAACATCTCCTTCGACAGGAAACCGTTCAGCAGCGGCACGCCGGCCATCGCCGCGCCGGCGATCAGCGCCAGCGTCGCGGTGACCGGCATGAAGCGGCGCAGCCCGCCGAGCTTGCGCAGGTCGCGCGTGCCGGCCTCGTGGTCGACCGCGCCGGCGGCCATGAACAACGAGGCCTTGAAGGTGGCGTGGTTGACGATGTGGAAGATCGCGGCGACCACGCCGAGCGCGCTGCCCAGGCCGACCAGCATGGTGATCAGGCCCAGGTGGCTGATCGTCGAATAGGCCAGCACGCCTTTCAGGTCCTGCTCGAACATCGCCGAGTACGCGCCCAGGAGCAGCGTCACCAGGCCCGTCCCGCCGACGATCCAGAACCACTGATCGGTGCCGCCCAGCACCGGCCAGAAGCGCACCAGCAGGAACACGCCCGCCTTCACCATCGTGGCCGAGTGCAGGTAGGCCGACACCGGCGTCGGCGCCGACATCGCCTGCGGCAGCCAGAAGTGGAACGGGAACTGCGCGCTCTTGGTGAACGCGCCGAGCAGGATCAGCAGCAGCGTCGGCGTGTACAGCGCATGCGCGCGCACCGCATCGCCCGCAGCGAGGATCGCGTCGAGGTCGTAGCTGCCCACGACATGCCCCAGCAGCAGCACGCCGGCGAACAGGCACAGGCCGCCGCCGGAGGTGACGATCAGCGCCATCCGCGCGCCGTCGCGCGCCGAAGGTCCGCGGTGCCAGTAGCCGATCAGCAGGAACGAGAACAGGCTGGTCATCTCCCAGAAGAACACCAGCTGGATCACGTTGCCCGACATCACGATGCCCAGCATCGACCCCATGAACGCCAGCAGCAGCGCGAAGAAGCGCGCCAGCGGATCGTCCGGCGACATGTAGTAGCGGGCGTACAGGCCCACCAGCGTGCCGATGCCGCAGATCAGCAGCATGAACAGCCAGCTGAAGCCGTCCACCCGGAACACCAGGTCCAGCCCCAGTCCCGGCACCCACGGGATCACCTGGCGCAGCACGTTGCCGGCGGCGATCGCCGGGTACAGCCAGAGAGAAAGCAACAGGCCGAGCAGCGCCGTGGCGGTCATCAGCCACGCCGCCAGGTTGTGGCTGCGGCCGCGGCCGCGCAGCAGGAGCACCACGGCGCTGGCCACGAACGGAAGGCAGATGATGGCGCTTGGCAGGGCGTTGTCAGGCATCAGTCACTGCGCTCAGTCGAAAGGTTGTCGGTGTCTCCGGCAGAAAAACCGGGGCATGACACCCTGGCCTTTTCATGAGCGTCCGCGCACTTCAGCGGATGGAACGCTTGCGTATCGCGGTCTTGCGGGCTGCCATTGCGACAGCCCGACCCATCTCAGTCGCTTCGCCCGATTCTATAGGCCGGTCCGATCGCCCGTCAAATGCGCCGGTGGCCGCCACGACCCGGCGAGCTTAAGCACTTCGTAAGCGGATCAACGGATAATCTTCCGGCAAGCCGCGCTACCGTGCGACCCTGCGGCCGAAGGAGCCTGTCCGTGCACATCATCCTGGTCGAGGACGATCCCCAGCTCGGCGCGGCGATCCAGCGCGCGCTGGAGCGCCTTGCCTATACCGTCAGCTGGCTGCGCGACGGCCGCGAAGCGCTGCTCGCGCTGCGCGACCAGACCGCCGACCTGGTCCTGCTCGACCTCGGCCTGCCCGGCAAGGACGGGCTCGACGTGCTGGTCGAGGCGCGCCGCCTGCACGTCACGACCCCGGTGATCGTGATGACCGCGCGCGACGGGCTGGACGATCGCGTGCGCGGCCTCGACGCCGGCGCCGATGATTACCTGGTCAAACCCTTCCACCTGGACGAGCTGGCCGCGCGCATCCGCTCGCTGACCCGGCGTGCGCAGGGCCTGGCCGCCAACCGCATCGACGCGGGCGCGTTGAGCCTCGACCTGGGCACGTCCGAGGTGAGTTTCCGCGGCGAGCGGGTCGAGCTGACCAAGCGTGAATTCGCCCTGCTGCAGATCCTGATGGAACGCGGCGGCCGGCTGGTGCGCCGCGAGAACCTGGAGAACTCGCTGTACGGCCTCGACAACATGGTTGGCTCCAGCGCGTTGGAAGTGCTGGTGCACACGCTGCGCCGCAAGCTGAGCTTCGACACCATCCAGACCGTGCGCGGCTTCGGCTACATGATTCCGCGGGAGCCGAAATGAGGTGGGCGAGCCCGCCGCAGCCGGCCAGCCTGCATGGCCGCTTGCGCCTGCTGATCATCGTGGTGCTGCTGGCGGTGCTGCTGCCGCTGGGCGTGCTCAGCTTCCATCGCACCATCACCGAGGTGGACGAGCTGTCCGACGGGCGGCTGGCGCAGTCGGCACGGACGCTGCAGGTGCTGATCAAGCACGCCGACATGCAGGCGCTGCAGGGACGCGCCGACGCGGACACGCTGGTGCCGATCGAAGCCACCCGCGGCAGCCCGCCGAAGCGGCACCGGAACACCTACGAGTCCGAAGTCGGCTTCCAGGTCTTCGACCGGACCGGGCGCACGAGGCTGGCTACCGCGAATCTCGCCGCGCTGCCGCCGCCGGCGACCGGCGACGCGGATTTTCGCGACGTGCAGCAAGGGCGCTACCGCTGGCGCGTGTTCACCCTGCGCGACATGGCCGACGGCGTGGTGATCCGCACCGGCGAACGTTACGACAGCCGCCACGACATCATGCATGCGGTGTGGCTGGAGCACAGCCTGCCGTTGCTGGTCGGCCTGCCCCTGCTGGCGCTGCTGGTGGGCTGGGCGGTAAGGCGCGGACTGCGCCCGCTGGAGGCGCTGACCCGCGCCCTTTCGGCCCGGAAACCGGGCAGCCATGAACCGGTGCGGCTGCCCGCTGCACCGCTGGAACTGCAACCGGTACTGGCCGCGCTGAACGGCCAGCTGGCGCGACTGGAGGATGCACTCGAACGCGAACGCCGCTTCAGCGCCGACGTGGCGCACGAGCTGCGCACGCCGCTGTCCACCGCCATGATCAACCTCGAAAGCACGATGACCACCACCGATCCGGCCGAGCTGAAACTCGGCCTCGGCAATGCCCAGCACAGCATCGCCGGGCTGGCCCGCCGGATCGAACAACTGCTGGCGCTGGCCCGGCTGGAAGCAGGCGCGGCGTCGAGCCAGCGCAGCCGCGTCGACCTGGTGGCCGTGGCGATGGGCGTGATCGAGGAGCTGTCGCCGCTGATCGCCGACAGCGGCGTGGAGCTGAGCTTCGCGCGCCTGGCGCCACAGGTGTCCGTGCAGGGCTACGAGGCCGCGCTCGCGGCCCTGCTGCGCAACCTGGTCGAGAACGCGCTGCGTCACGTACCGGCCGGCGGCCAGGTGCAATTGTCGATCGAACAGGACGAGCGCGTGGCGCTGATCGACGTCATCGACGACGGCCCCGGCATTCCGGCCGAACGCCGCGCCGGCGTGTTCGCCCGCTTTCATCGCGAAGCCGGCAGCCGCGGCGACGGCTACGGGCTGGGCCTGTCGATCGTGCTGCGCGCGGCGCAATTGCACGATGCCACGATCGAACTGCTCGACTCGCCGTACGGCAGCGGCCTGCGCGTGCGCGTGGCGATCCCGCGGCAGTCCTGACCGGCGGAGTCTAAGGCCGCCCGACGGTGAGCACGGTGAAGCTGTCCGGCTCGACCGTGCGGCGGCCATTGGCCTGCCGGGTGGCGCCCAGCCGCGCCGCGGAGAGATACAGCCGGTGCAGCTTCGGATCGAGCGCGAGCGTGCGCGCGCTGGCCTGGGTGGCAACGGTGGCGGTCACGCGGTAGTGGTCGGGATCGTCCTCGTGCACCGCCGTGATCGTGCCGCTCTGGCCGTTGCTGCTGTAGATCATCGCCTCGGCCGCGTCGAACACCACCGCGTCCGGACCATCATCGATCGCCACGTCGGCCACGTGGTGGCCATCGAGCGCATCGAGCACCGTCATCGTGCGGTTGTCGCACACCGCGAACAGGCGGTGGTGCGGGTTGTCGAGCGCCAGTCCGCTCGGCGATTCGCACGGTGCCAGCGGCCAGGTCTGCAGCAGCTTGTCGTGGATCGAATCGAGCTGGACCAGCTCGGACTTGTCCTCGATGTTCACGTAGACATGGCCGGCGCCGTCGGCCACCGCGAACTCCGGCTTGCCGGGCAGCGCGATGCTGCCGACCACCGCGTTCTTCGCCGGGTCGATCACGCTGGCGCTGGCGCTACGGCCGTTGAAAGTCAGCACGTGGTGCGAGGCACCGTCGTACAGGATCGCATCGGGGTTCTGGCCGGTGCCTGTAATCGTCGCCACGGTCTTCAGCGAAGCCAGGTCGAACACCGTCACCGACGCGCTCCTGCCGTCGCTGACAAAGCCGCGCTGCAGGTCGTCGGCGAGGGCGATACCGTGCACACCGGCGGTGTCGGGGATCGTGCCGATCTGCTTGCCGCTGTCCACGTCGACCACCAGCACGCGGTCGCCGCGGCTGACGAACAGGTGGCGGCTGGGCGCATCGAACGCCAGGTAGTCCCAGCCGCCCGGGCCGCCCAGTGCCAGCCGCGAAAGCAGGTGAGGGGCCGGTGGCGTGGCTGCCGCGGCGATCGACGGAAGAACCGCCAGCGCCAGCAGCGCAGCGGGTAGCAGCTTGCGGATCGGTCGTGCCATGGTGGTTACCCTTGACGGAAGGAGATGGCAGCCCAGCTTGTGCGCGATCGCTTACGCGAGCCTTAGCCGGCCGCTTTTTGTACATCGCGGCGGCGCAGCAGCGCATACAGCACCGGCATCACCAGCAGCACCAGCGGCACCTGCACCAGCAGGCCGGCGATGATCGCCACCGCCAGTGGCTGCTGCATCTGCGAACCCTGGCCGATCGCCAGCGCCAGCGGCAGCAAGGTGAGCATCGCGGCCAGCGTGGACATCAGGATCGGCCGCGTGCGGTGCTGTCCCGCCTCATGCAGCGCCTCGTGCAACGGCATGCCGGCGGCGGCCTGTTCGAGTTCGGAGAAATAGAAGATCGCCACCTCGGTGACGATGCCGACGATCATCGTCATGCCCATCATCGCCGAGATATTGAGCTCGATGCCGGTCAGCCACAGTCCGGCAAACACCGCCGGAATCGCCAGCAACGGCATGGCCAGGATCACCAGCGCCACGCGGAAACTCTCGTACAGGAACAGCAGCAGGGTGAACACCAGCGCGATCGCCGCCAGCATCACGATGGTCAGCCCGCGGAACGCCTGCTGCTGCTGCTGATACAGACCGCCGAGCTGGTAGTACATGCCCTTGGGCAGTATCCCCGGTCTGGCCAGCACGGCCTTGACGTCGGCGATGGTGGCGCCGAGGCTGCGCCCGCTGATGCGCCCGGTCACCGCGACCATGCGCTTGAGGTTGTCGCGGGTGATCTGCGGCTGGCCCTGCACCTCGCGCAGCGTGGCCACCCGCGACAGCGGCAGCAGGTGGCCGTCGCTGGCGCGGATCGGCAACGCGGCGACCTGCTCCAGCTGCTGGTGCGCATGCTCCGGCAGCCGCACGCGCACGCCCACCACCTTGCCCGCCGTCGGCAGCTGCGCCACCACGGTGCCGTCGATCGCCGCCGCCACCTGGTCGGTGACGCTGGTCGGGTCGAGTCCTTCCAGCGCGGCCCGGTCCGCATCCACCTGCACGGTCAGCGCATCGCCGGCCGGGTTGATGCCGTCGCGCACGCCGTCCACGCCGCTGATTCGGCCGATCGCCGCGGCCACTTTGCCGGCGGTGGCGGCTAACTGCGCCGGGTCGTCGCCGAACAGCTGGATCTCGATCGGCTGCGGCACCGCCACCAGGTCGCCAATCAGGTCCTCCATCAGCTGCGACAGCTCGATGTCCAGCCCCGGCACCTTCTTCTCGACTTCGGTGCGCACCTGCGTCATCACCTCCTCGGTCGAGGGGCGCGAGCCGTTTTTCAGGCGCACGAAGAAGTCGCCCTGGTTCGCTTCGGTGAGGCCGCCGCCGAGCTGCAGGCCGGTGCGTCGCGAATAGGTGTCGACGTTCGGGTTGGCGCGGATGATCGTCTCGACCTGGCGCAGCAGGCGGTCGGTTTCCTGCAGCGAAGTGCCGGGTTTCGACAGGTAGTCGAGGATGAAACCGCCTTCGTCCATCTTCGGCATGAAGCCGGTACCGACACGGGTGTACGCGAGGCCGCCGACCAGCACCAGCGGCAACACCAGCAGCAGCACCAGCAGCGGCCGTTTCAGCCAGCGCTGCAGCAGGTTCCGGTAGCCCTGCATCATCCACCGGGTGAAACGCCCCGGCGGATGCTCGACCAGGTGGCGTCGATCCAGGAAACGTTCGGCCAGCAGCGGCACCGCGACCCAAGTCAGCAGATAGGAAATGATCAGCGCACTGGCCATGGTCAGCGACAGCGCCTTGAAGAACGCACCGGTCACGCCGGTCAGGAACGCCAGCGGCAGGAAGATCACCACGGTGGCGGCGCTGGAGCCTGTCAGCGGGCGGGTGAACTCCCACGCCGCGCCGGCGATGCGTTCGTGCACCTCGCCTTCGCCCTGATTGAGCCGGCGCATGATGTGTTCGAGCATCACGATCACGTCGTCGATGATCAACCCGACCGCCGCGGCCATGCCGCCCAGCGTCATCATGTTGAAGCTCATGCCGAGCACGGACAGCAGCAGCATGGTGATCGCCAGCACCGAGGGCACCACGATCAGCGCGACCAGGATCACCCGCGTATTGCGCAGGAACACGAACAGCACCAGCCCGGCCAGCACGATGCCGATCAGGATCGCGTCACGCACGCTGGCGGCGGCGCCGGTCACCAGCTGGGTCTGGTCGTACCAGTTGGCGAGCTGCACGCCGGCCGGCATCTGCGGCGCGTAGTCGGCCAGGCGCTGTCTCACTTCGCTGGCGATCTGCACGCTGTTGCCGTCGGGCTGCTGGTAGACCTGCAGCAGCACCGCGTTCTGGCCATCCGCATTGACCCGGATCCACTGCGGCACGTGGTCGAGGCTGACCGTAGCCACGTCGCCCAGCCGCACCACGCCGCCGGGACCGGCGCGCAGCACGATGCCGCTCAGCGCGGCGAGCGTCTTCGGCTGGTTGTCGGCCAGCAGCAGGTACAGCTTGTAGTGGTCGGAGACGCGGCCCATCGCCTGGATCGTCGCCGCGTGGCTCACCGCCGTGGCCACGTCGGCCAGGCTCAATTGCTGCGCGCGCAGCCTGCCCGGATCGACGTCGGCGTGGAACTCGGCCACCTCGCCGCCCTGCACGTCCACCCGCGCCACACCGCTGATCCCGCTCAGCAGCGGGCGCAGCTGGTACTCGGCCAGGTCGTGCAGCGCGCTCGGCGACTGCGTGTGCGAGCGTAGGCTGTAGGCCAGCACCGGGAACGTGGTCGGGTCCATCCGCCGGGTGCTGAGCTGGGTGCCCGCCGGCAGTTGCGGCAGGATCTGCCCGGCCGCCGCATTCACTTCCTGCAGCGCCGCGGCCATGTCCGCACCCCAGTCGAACGTCACCGCCACCTCGGCGCTGCCGCGGCTGGTGGTGGAGCGCACGTCGCGCACACCACGCACACGGCGGATCGCCTCCTCCACCGGCGTGGTCACCTCGATCGCCATCTGGTCAGCCGGGCGGTCACCCGCATCCAGCGACACCTGCACACGCGGGAAAGCCACGTTCGGGAACAGCGCGACCGGCATCAGCAGCGCGCTGGCGAGGCCGCCGAGCGCCAGCATCAGGGCCAGGAACAGCAGCGAACGTCGATGCCGTTGCATCCATGCGGTGACGCTCACCGGGTGGACTCCCGCACCGCATCGCCGTCAGCCAGTTCATAGACACCGAGCACGATCACCTTCGCCTGCGCATCGAGCGGGCCCTGCACGCCGACGGGATCGCCCGCCGGACTGCGCAGCGTCACGTCGACACGCTTGGCATGGCCGTGTTCAAGCTGGAACAGGTAGTCGCCACGTTCATCGTGCAGCACCGCGCTGCGCGGCACGGCCCAGGCGGTGACATCGGCGGTGCGGATCTGCGCATCCAGCGCCGCGCCGGCGACCAGTGCGGCGCCAGCTTCGGCTGGCAATTCGACCTGCGCGCCGAGCAGATGGGTCTGCGGATCGACCGACTGGCCGATCATGCGCAGGCTGCCGACAAAGGCCGCCTGGTTGCCATACACGCTGCGCAACTGCACCGGCATGCCGGCGTGCAGCCTGGCGCCATCCTCCGGTTGCACGCCCAGCTGCGCGACCAGCGCGTGCACCGGGGTGAAGCCCAGCAGCGGCGCATTCGCCGCGAAGCGCTCGCCCAAGCCCACGCTGAGCGTGCCGACCACGCCGTCGGCCGGCGCATTGACGGTTTCCTGCGCGCTGCCGCCGCCGAGCGCGCGCTGCGCCTCCAGCGCGGCCTGCGCATCGGCCTGCGCCTTGCGCGCGCTCGCCAGTTGCGACTGCGTGGCCAACCGTTGCGCCGCCAGCTGTTCGGTACGCTGGAGTTCGCCGCTGGCCAGCTCCAGCGCACTCTGCGCCTGCCGGTACGCGCTGCGCGCCACCGGATCGGGTGCGATCGTCAGCAGCGGCTGCCCGCGCCGTACGCTCTGCCCGGCCGCCACCTGCAGCGCTACCACCTGGCCGCCATGCGCAAGGCTGATCGCGCGCGCATGCTGCGGATCGCCCACCGCGACGCCCCAGGCTTCCACCGTGTCGTGAAAGGTCTGCTGCACCGGCGTGGCGGTGGTCACCGCCACCTGGCCCTGCACCGCCGCGGCTTCTCCTTCGTCATCGGCGGCGCCGTGGCTGCACGCGGCCAGCAGCAGGCACAGCAACGGCAAGAGCAGCGATCGGTTCATGGCGTGGAAGCCTGTGCGGGAACGGAATGAGCGGTATCGCCAAGCTCGGTATTGCCGAGCAGTGCTTCCAGCGCGATCGACTGGGTGGCCTGCTGCTGTTGCACGGCAAGCAGTTCGAGATCGGCAGCCAGCGACTGGCTGCGGATCGCCAGCCAGGTCGGCCAGTCCAGCAGGCCCTGCCGCCACGACTGCTCCGCGGCGCGGCGGGCATCGGCCAGCTGCTGCGCGTGGGCGATCAATGCGTGGCGTTGCCGATCCAGCGTGGTGAGATCGGCGGCCAGTCGCTGCATGTCGCTGCGCGTGGTCAGCACGCGCGCCTCGTAGTCGTCCTTCAGC
This sequence comes from Rhodanobacter sp. B2A1Ga4, assembly GCF_018101315.1. Classification (NCBI taxonomy): domain Bacteria; kingdom Pseudomonadati; phylum Pseudomonadota; class Gammaproteobacteria; order Lysobacterales; family Rhodanobacteraceae; genus Rhodanobacter; species Rhodanobacter sp. B2A1Ga4. Next base: position 189,168 of record NZ_JADBJR010000005.1, read on the forward strand.
TGCTGCCGGGTCGCCCGCTCGATCGCGATGTTGCCGCGGTTGCGGTCGAACAGCGGCAGCGTGATGCCGACGGTGAAACCGTGGGTGTAGACGGCGCTGGTGTCGCGCGCGGTGTTGAAGCCGATGTTCAGTGCGGGAAACTGGGCCAGCACGGCCGCGCGCAGTTTTTCTTGCTGCGACTGGTAACCGGCCTGCAGCGCAAGCAGATCGGGTCGTCGCCGCGGCAGGTCGGCCAGTGCCTGCTGCAGCTGCGCCGGCGTCGGCTCGACTTGATATGGCGCGCCAGTCAGGTCGAGCGCGGCATCAGGCGCAAGCCCCAGCAGCACGTGCAGGTCGCTGTCGGCCTGGTGCAGGGCGACCGCGTTGTCGGCCTGCTGCCTGCGCACGTCCGCGGCGGCGTTCAGGCCGGCGCTGGCGCTGTCGTAGGTGAGGTTGCCGGCGGCCAGCGCCGCCTGCACGTAGGGCGTGACCTGTTCCAGCGCCGCCTGCTCGCTGGCCAGCCGGGCCTGCTGCGCGCGCAGGTTCAGCACCTGGCCGAACAGCAGTCGCGCCTGTGCCACGGTCTGCCACTCCGCCCACAACAGGTCGAGGTTCACCTGCTGCGCCTGGCTGCGCGCCGCCGCCCGACGCGACGAGCGGGTGAGCAGCGCGCTGATGTCCTCGCTGAGGCCGAGGTTGTACGCGGTGGTCAGGCCGCTGCCCGAATGTTGCGGGAAATCCGCGCCCAGGCTCAGTTGCGGATCGGGCAGCAGGCCGGCCGCGAAGGCCTGCGCGCGGGCGATGCCCAGCTCGTCGCGCTTGAGCTTCAGCGCCGGACTGTTCGCCACCGCCAGCATCGCCGTCTCGGTCACGTCCAGCCCGTCGGCGGGATCGAAGCGATGCGTTGCCAGCGCTGGCAACGGCATCCCGGCCGTCGGCGCGGTGAGTTGCGTCACGCTGGCCGCGCCTTCGCCCCGGCCCAGCGGCAACGGCGCGTAGCTGGCGCAGCCGGACACGATCAGCGCGACCACCACCGTGCACGCCATCCGGAAAGCGGAGGCGCGACACGAACTCGTCGTGGGGATGCATGGTGGATGGACGGCAGGGTGCATGCCACCATTCTGAAAGCCGCCGCTTAGTTCTTTCTTACCGGCCGGCGGCCTCACGACGACGGCCCCACCACGCGCGGCGCGAGAGTGGCGAAGGCGCCGTCGCGGGCGAGGCCGCAGCTATGGATCGGGCGCGCATCTTGCGGCGAGGCAGCGTTCAACGCGGCGTCGACACGTCCTGTCGGCCCAGCCAGTCGCCCAGCTGCATCAGCACCTGGCCGCGCCCCGGCTCGGCCTCGTTGAACAGCTCGTGGTACAGCGTCGAGAAGAAGCGCGTGGTCAGCTGTCCGCTGGAGGCGGCCTTGCGCGCAAACGCGCGGCTGCCGGCGGGATCGACCAGGCCGTCGCTGTCGGCCACCAGCAGCAGGGTCGGCAGTGCCAGGCTGGCCGCGTCGGCGATGCACGCGGCGCCGGCGCGGAAGATGAAGTCGGCCAGCCGCGGCGTGATCCAGCTGTGGCGCAACGGGTCGCTGCGATAGTCGGCGACCACCTGGCGGTCGTGCGAGAGCTGGTCGAAATCCAGTCCATTGCGCAGTGGCAGGTTCGGCGCAAGGCGACTGAGCAGCCGCGCCAGCGCGATCATCCGCGGCGACTCGCGGCTGCGCAGCGCCGGCGACGAGAGCAGCAGCGCCGGCGGCGCGATGCGGCCGTCCAGTACCGCGCGCGCGGCGACCAGGCCGCCCAGGCTGTGGCCAAGCAGCAGCGGCGGATGCGGCAGGCCGTTGGCGTAGTCGTGGTAGACGGTGGCGAGGTCTTCCAGCAGGTCGTCGCCGTGGCGCAGGCCGCCGCGGCGGCCCGGGGTCCGGCCGTGGCCGCGCTGGTCATAGCCACGCACGGCGTAGCCGCGCTGGTTGAACCACGCCGCCAGTCGCTCGTAGCGGCCGCTGTGTTCGCCCAGCCCGTGCACGATCAGCAGCGCGCCGCGTGCGCCGGCCAGCGGCCAGTCGCGCAGGAACAACCGGTGGCCGTCGGCCATGGCGAGCCAGGCCGTGGGTTCGATGCCGTCCGCAGGACGGTTCTGCAGTGCCGCGTGCATGGGTGGTTCCGCGTCCGTTTTCGTGGCCCGGCGCCGTCGCATGCGCCGGGCCGGGACTGGCATCAATGTTCCGTGACCCGCATGTCCTTCGTCAGCAGGTCGAGCTTGCCTTTCATGTCGGCCTGGGGCTGTGTGCCCGCGGTGCCGTAGAAGGCGGTGTACAGCACCGCGGACGACGGGTCGGCGGCGGCCGGCGCGACCACGGTGTTGATCTTCATCAGGTCGTTCTCGTAGCGCGCCACGCCATTGTAGGGATACTCGCGCGCCGACAGCTTGCGCCAGCGGCTGCTCAGGTCGTCGTCCAGCCCGGCCGGCGGCGCGACATAGCGCTGCACGTTGACATTGTTGTGGTCGTCGGAGGCGGTGTCCTTCCAGACGTTCACGTCGCCCACGTCCCATACCGGCTTGCCGCCGTCCAGGAAGAAGCGGAAGCCGAGCCACAGCAGGTTGTCCGGCTTGACCGGCTGCAGCGAGGACGGGTAGGAGAACGCCACCCGTGGCGAGGCGTAGCTGAAGCGATGGTCATAGTCGAAGCCGATGCGGATGTTCCTGAGCGCGGCCGGCTGCAGCGCCGGGTTGCCGAGGAAGTCCTTCCACTGCGCCAGCGTGCCCTGATAGGTGACGTGGACGAAGCTGCTCATCTCGTCCAGGTCCAGCATGCTGTCGTGCTCGTGGGAGGGCGGCGTGAAGCGCACCAGCATCACGCTGCCGTCCGGTACCGGCAGCATGTACGCCACCACCAGCGCGTTGGCGTAAGGCAGCGTCCACACGCCGACATGCCACGGCCGCTGCCAGCGGTCGAGCCGGGTCGATTCGCGCACGGGCTTGCCCAGCGAGGTGATCTTGACCTTCTCGCCGGCGACCTCGCGCTGGAACATGCCGGTGCGCGCCAGCAGGTCCATGCGCGATTTCGCGTCGCCGTAGAACTTATCCGCGGCCACCCCGTCGGGCCGGCGCAGGCGGATCAGCCCATTGCGCGCGACCCCGCCGGTGGCCACGTAGCCGTTGCCGTCCAGCGCGAAATACTGCGACCGCTCGCCAACGCGCCGCCATTCGCCGTCGCTGGCGCGCACGATCAGGGTGGGGAAGCCGTCCAGCTGGGTCTGCTGGTGCAGCAGTCGCGCCGAGCCGGCGCCGTTCGGGAACAGATTGGCGGACTCCTTCGCCAGCAGTGCCTTCAGCAGCGCGTCGCTGTTGGCGTCCATGCGCGACTGGAATTCGCGGTAGAAGTCACCCAGGCTGGCCGGCAGCGCGAACTGCGCCTTGAGCCGGTCGTTCTGCACGGTGTCGAACAGGTCGATCTGGTAGGTGACGCGCGTGTCCATCACGCCCTTGCCGGCCGGCGCGTCCAGCACCTCGCGGATCGGCAGCGCGTAGTTGAGGTTCTCGTTGGCCGACTTCATCAGCACCACGCCGATCAGCTTGCCATCCTTGCCGAGCAGTGGCCCGCCGCTGTTGCCGGGCGAGGCGGCGGCGGAGAAGCGCATCCATTTCCAGGCACCGTCCTGCTGCTCCGGCGTGTCGGAGGTGTACAGGCCGTCGCGGATCACCACGCCGGTGCCCAGCGCGTTGCCCACCGCGTAGACCACCTGGTTGAGCGCGGGGCTGGCGTCGACCTCCAGCGCCGCGTCGCCCGCCGGCGGCTGCGCCAGCGTGAACACCACGAAATCCTTGCCCAGCGAGAACTTCTCGATCTTGCCGATCGGGTACACGCGGCCGGCGGCGTCGCGCAGTTCGGGTGGCCCCCACAGGCTGTCCGCGCCGGCCAGCAGCACGTGGCCGGCGGTGACGTAGCGGTTGTGGCCGATCGCGAACGCGGTGCCGATCGAGTAGTACTTGTCGGTACGCTCCTGGTAGGGCAGTTGCTCCAGCGGCAGCGGCCGCTCGTAGCTCAGTGGATCGCCGGCCGGCTTGGCCTGCACCACCTCGAAGGTGGCCGCCTGGATCTTCGGCAGCAGCGCCGGATCGAGGCTGGCCGCGCGTGCCGCCGACATCCCCAACAGGCTCAGGCCGGACAGCAGCACCAGCATGCCGAACCGACGGATCACTCCCCCACTCCGTGTACGCATAGATTTCCCTTGCACCGGGGCGGCCACCCGCGGACTCCCCTCGGCATCCTCGCGGACAGCGGCCAGCACGCATCTTGGCACGGCCGCGCGCCGCCTGCATGGCATGCGCGGGCCGCTGCGCGGGCAGGATGCCGATGCCGCGCCGCGCGCCAGCGCGGCGGGGTACGGTTTACAGCTCGGCGCGGAATTCAACGCCGATGATGCGCGGGTCGTTGACGAAGGCGGTGCGGTTGTTGAAGTCGATCGCGCCGGTGATCGCCCGCTTGTCGGTGATGTTGCGGCCGTACAGGGCGACCTCGCGGCGGCCGTAGTCCCAGTTGTAGCCGAGCCGCACGCCGCCTTCCAGCAGCGGCTTGCCCTTGAACTCGGCCGAGTCGTACAGGAAGAAGTTCACCTCGCTGCGGTAGTTCCAGTCGGTGTAGACGAAGAACTCGCCGCTCTCGCCGTACGGGATGCCGTAGCGCGCGGTGAGTGTGCCGATCCATTTCGGCGCGTTCGGCAGGGTATTGCCATCGACCAGCGCATTGCCCGCGGCGTTGAGCGGGTCGAGCACGGTGCAGCCGGAGCCGCACACCGCTACAGCCAGGCCCGGGTCCTTCAGCTGGGTGAAGTTGTAGCTGCCACCGGCGGTGAGCACGAAGTTCGGCGTGAGGTAGGCCTCCAGGTCGAACTCGGCGCCGTAGCCCTCGGTCTTCTTCGCGTTGATCAGGCGGGTGATGTTGATGTCGCCACCCACCGCGGTGAGCTGCTGGTTGTGCATGTTGTAGCCGTACACGTCCGCGTTGAAGCGCACGTGGTTGTCCATGCCGGTGGTCTTCACGCCCAGCTCGTAGCTGGTGATCGTCTCGGGCTTGGCTTGCGAGATGAAGTCGGAGAACAGCACGCGACCCTGCACGCTGGGCGCACGGAAGCCGTTGGCGACGCGCGCGTAAACGTTGACGTTCGGGTTCAGCGTCCAGGTGCCGGTGAGGTCGCCGCTCCAGCGCGAGTCGTGCGGCTGCGCAGTCAGCAGCAGCGGGCCGCCGCCGATCGGCGACAGCACGCGGTCCACCTTGAAGTCGCGCGAGTCGTGCGACCAGCGCGCGCCGGCGCGCAGCTCGAAGTCGTCGGCGAGCTGGTAGTTGGCCGAGCCGAACAGCGCCCACGCCTTGGTGCGCTGGGTCTGCATGGCGTAGCCGTCGAGCGCGTGGTTGTTGAAGGTGGCGTAGTCGAAGTTGCTGATCGCGATGTCTTCGTCGAAGTAATACGCGCCGACCTGCCAGTTGAGCTTGTCCTGGCCATTGCTGGCGAGGCGGAATTCCTGGGTGATCTGGCGGTCGTGCGGCAGCGCGTCGGCGGTCTCCACCGGGAACGGGATGAAGCCCGGGCCCATCGGCTGATGGAACACCGCACCGTAGCCGCCGTCGACGTCGCCGAGGCTGTAGGTGGTGGCGCGCTCCAGCCCGGTGATCGAGGTGAAGGTCAGGTCACCGAGGTTCCACGCCAGGTGCAGGTTGCTGCCCCAGCTGAACAGATGCTGCTTGTTGCGGCCGTCCTGCGCCACCTTGTAGCGGTCGAAGCCGGGCACGAAGCTGGCGCTGCCCAGCTCGATCGCGTTGGCCCGGTTGACCATCGCGCTGCCGTCCAGCCAGCGCGCGTGGCCATTGATCAGCGCGCTGAAGCCGCCGTTTTCGTACAGCGCCTGCAACCGCACGGCGCGGTCGTTGTAACCGCCCAGCACGTTCTTCTGGCCAGTGAAGGTGTTGTCGATCCAGCCATCGCGGTGCTGCGCCAGCGCGGAGACGCGGCCGGACCAGTGCGGACTCAGTGCACCGCCCAGCGCGGCCTCGGCATTCGCGGTGCCAAGCGAACCGTACGAAACGCGGGCGTAGCCGCTGGTTTCCTGGCTGGGCCGCACCGACTCGAACTTGATCACGCCAGCCGGCGAGTTGCGTCCGAACAGCGTGCCCTGCGGGCCGCGCAGCACTTCGACCTGGGCCAGGTCGAACAACGGGAAGCCTTTCAGGATCGGGTTCTCCTGCACGATGTCGTCGTACACCATCGACACCGGCTGCGAGGCATTGAGGTCAAAATCGCTGTTGCCCAGACCGCGGATATAGAAGCGCGGGAACTCGCGGCCGTAGGAGGTCTCGGCATACACGCTGGGCGCGCGCGAGGCCAGCTGCAGCACGGTGTCGCCGGACTGGCCGAACGCCTCCAGCTTGTCCGGGGTCAGCACGGTCAGCGCCATCGGCACCTTCTGCATGTTCTCCACCCGCTTCGAGGCGGTGACGTTGACCGTCTGCAGTTCGGTGGTCTTGGCCGGCTGCTGCGGCTTGGCCGGCGCGGCTTCCTGCGCCAGTGCGGCGCCCAGCGGCAACGCGGCGGCGATGCTGGCGGCGAGTACGGCGAGGCGCAACGAAGTGGCGACGTGCATGGTCGGTCCTCAAATGGCGAAAAGGGAGACGCCGCGGCCGGCCCATGCCGGCGCGTATCGTCGCCGTATTGTCATACAGCGGACTCGCTGGCGAAAGCGAAGCGCCGGCCGGTCAGCGCTGCGCGCCGGCGGGAAACACCGCCGGCAGCCGCAATTCCGCACGCTGTTCGATCTGCGCGGACGAGTGGCCGAGCAGCAGCCGGTAGCTGCCGGCGGCGACGCGCCAGCCGTGGCCGTGGTCGTCGTAGCGCGCGAAGCGCACCGCCGGCAGCGCCAGCCGGACCCGTTGCGTCTGCCCCGGCTGCAGCGTCAGCTTCTGCCAGCCGACCAGCCGCGACACCTGCTTGCCGGGCAGTTGCACGTAGAGCTGCGGCACGTCGGCGCCGGCGCGTTTGCCGGTGTTGGTGACCGCGAACGACGCCGTCACCGCGCCGGCCGCATCGGTGGTGACGGTCAGCGGGCCGTAGCCGAAGGTGGTGTAGCCCAGCCCGTAGCCGAACGGGAACAGCGGCTCGCTGCCGCGACGCTGGAACCAGCGGTAGCCGACGTCGGCACCCTCGATGTCGTAGTCGACCGTGTCGGCGGGCTGGCCTTGCGGCGGCAGGCCGATCGCGGCCAGGCCGGCGCCGGCGATGGTCGGGCGCGGCAGCTGCGACGCGTCGCGCGGCCAGCTGAGCGGCAGCCGGCCGGATGGATCGACTTCGCCGAACAGCAGCCGCGCGATCGCCTCGCCGCCGGCGTTGCCGGGGTACCAGGCCTCCAGCACCGCCGCGGTCTGCGCCAGCCACGGCATCGCCAGCGGGCCATTGTTCTCCAGCACCACCACGGTGCGCGGGTTGGCCTTGGCGACGGCGGCGACCAGCGCGTCCTGCTGGCCGTCCAGCGCCATGCTCGGGCGGTCGAACGACTCGGCCGCCCACTGCTGCACGAACACCACCGCCACCTCGGACGAGGCGGCCAGCTTCGCCGCGGCCGCGATGTCCTCGCCGCTGGCGTAGCTGGCCTTGCCGCCGACGCGCCGGGCGATCGCCGCCAGCGGCGCGGACGGGTGGTACATCACCGGGCCCGGCCACACGGTCGGCGCCAGCCCCGGCACCGCATTGCCGCCCGGCGCGGTCACCGCCGACGAACCGCCGCCGGCCAGCACGCCCTTGTCCGCGTGCGCGCCGATCACCGCCACCGACTTCAAGGTGCGCGCCAGCGGCAGCAGGTGGTCCTGATTGCGCAGCAGCACCGCCCCGGCCTCGGCGGCGCGCTGCGCCACCTTCGCGTCGGCGGCGTAGTCGATCGGCGCTGCCTTGGCGGGGTGGTCGATCGCGCCGACCGCGAACAGGCTGCGCAGGATGCGCTGCACCATGTCGTCCAGCCGCGCCTGCGGCACCTCGCCCCTGGCGATCGCCTCGCGCAGCGGCGCGGCGAAGAACACCTGCGGGTCGAATGTCTCGCCGGCCGATTGCTGGTCCAGCCCGGCCAGCGCGGACTTCGCCGCGCTGTGCACCGCGCCCCAGTCGGACATCACGAAGCCCTTGTAACCCCAGTCGCGCTTGAGCACCTGGTCGAGCAGCCACGCGTTCTCGCACGCATAGGTGCCGTTGACGCGGTTGTACGCGCACATCACCGAGCCGGGCTCGCCGATGCCCAGCGCGATCTCGAACGCGCGCAGGTCCGACTCGCGCGCGGCGACCGGGTCGAGCTTCGCGTTCATCGTGTTACGGCCGGTTTCCAGGTCGTTGACGGCGTAGTGCTTGAGCGTGGACACCACGTGCTGCGACTGGATGCCGCGCACCGCATGGCCAGCCATCACGCCGACCAGCAGCGGGTCCTCGCCGGCGTACTCGAAGTTGCGGCCGTTGCGCGGGTCGCGCAGCAGGTTGGCGCCGCCGGCCAGCAGCACGTTGAAGCCCTTGCGATGCGCCTCGCGGCCGATCATCGCGCCGCCGGCCTCGGCCACCGCCGGGTCCCAGCTGGCCGCGGTGGCCAGGCCGGAAGGCAGTGCCGTGGCGATGTCGCGGCTGTGCGCGTTGAGCGGACGCGCCACGCCCAGCCCGGCGTCGGTTTCCTGCAGTGCCGGCAAGCCCAGCCGCGAGATCGCCGGCGCGCAAGCCGCCGAGCCCAGCGCGCAGGCCGGCGCCGGCTTGCCATCGGAGGCGCTGCCATAGGCGGTGGTGATCAGCTGGAACTTCTCGTCCTGGCTCATCGCCTGCACCACCAGCGCGGCGCGCGCATCGGGGGACAGCGAAGCGTTCATCCAGGGTCGCGCTGGTGGCTCGCCGGCTGCCGTGGCAGTGGCCACCACGGCCAGGGCGAAGGCACAGGCGGACAGACGACGCGAACGACGGGACATGGGCAACCTCGGGCGAAGAAGGAAGGCGGCTGACGGCACCGCGCAGAGTGCTAACGTAACGTTTCCAGCGCAAGCCACTGGCGTCACGAAGCGGCGCTTCGCGCTTGCGTGCAGCGCCGATGGTACCCATCTTTCGGAAAGCCATGTCGTCCCCGCTCGCCGACTTCCATCCTGCCGTCGCCGCCTGGTTCCGCGGCGCGTTCGCTGCGCCCACCGCGGCGCAGGCGGCCGCGTGGCCGTCGATCCGTGCCGGAGCGCACACCCTGGTCGCCGCACCGACCGGCTCGGGCAAGACGCTGACCGCGTTCCTCGCCGCCATCGACGAACTGGTGCGCGAAGGCGTCACCCACGGCGGCGTGCTGGCCGATGCCACCACCGTGCTCTACGTGTCGCCGCTGAAGGCGCTGTCGAACGACATCCACATCAATCTGGAGGCGCCGCTGGAAGGCATCCGCGCCGAGCTGGAGAAACTCGGCCTGCCCGACGTGGCAATCCGCACCGCCGTACGCACCGGCGACACCCCGCAGGTCGAGCGCAACCTGCTGCGCAAAGTGCCGCCGCATATCCTGGTGACCACACCGGAATCACTGTACGTGTTGCTCGGTTCGGCTTCGGGGCGTTCCATGCTGGCGAGCGTGCGCACGGTGATCGTCGACGAGATCCACGCCATCGCCGGCAGTAAGCGCGGTTCGCACCTCGCGCTGTCGCTGGAACGGCTGGAGTCGCTGTGCCAGCGGCGCTTGCTGCGGATCGGGCTGTCGGCAACGCAGAAGCCGATTGAGAAAGTTGCCGGCTTTCTCGTTGGCACAGGTGAAAAACCCGAACTTGCAACCTTGGCTCCTCCCCCTGCTGGCCCACAAGGGACTTCCTTCGGTCGCAGGGGGAGGTCGGGAGGGGGTGAAGCTCTTGATCTAGAGCCCACAAGCAAGAGCACCCCACCCCAACCCTCCCCTGCGAGCAGGGGAGGGAGCTACGCGACCATCATCGACGTGGGCCACACCCGCCCGCGCGACCTTGCCATCGAAGTCCCACCCGTCCCGCTCGAAGCGGTGATGTCGAACGAGACGTGGGAGCTTGTCTACGACCGCCTCGCCCAACTGGTGCGCGCGCATCGCACCACCCTGGTCTTCGTCAACACACGGCGGATGGCCGAGCGCGCGGCGCGGCACCTGTCCGAGCGACTGGGCAAGGAGCACGTGGCGGCGCATCACGGCAGCCTGGCGAAGGAACTGCGGCTGGACGCCGAGCAGCGGCTCAAGCGCGGCGAATTGAAGGTGCTGGTGGCGACCGCCTCGCTGGAACTGGGCATCGACATCGGCGAGGTGGACCTGGTCTGCCAGCTCGGCTCGCCGCGTTCGATCGCCGCGTTCCTGCAGCGCGCCGGCCGTTCCGGCCACAGCATCGACGGCACGCCGAAGGCACGGCTGTTCCCGGCCACTCGCGACGACCTGATCGAATGCACCGCCCTGCTCGACTGCGTGCGCCGCAGCGAACTGGATGCGCTGGTGATGCCGCCGCAGCCGCTGGACGTGCTGGCCCAGCAGATCGTCGCCGAGGTCGCCTGCAGCGAGTGGGACGAGGACGCGCTGTACGCGCTGGTGCGCCGCGCGCATCCCTACCGCGAGCTCACGCGTGCGAATTTCGATGCGGTGGTGCGCATGCTGGCCGAAGGCTTCACCACGCGGCAGGGACCGCGCGCGGCGTACATCCATCGCGACGCGGTGAACCGGCAGCTGCGCCCGCGGCGCAGCGCGCGGCTCACCGCGCTGACCTCCGGCGGCACCATCCCCGACACCGCCGACTACAAGGTGGTGCTGGAGCCACAGGCGATCATCGTCGGCACGGTGAACGAGGATTTCGCGGTCGAGAGCATGGCCGGCGACATCTTCCAGCTCGGCAACGCCAGCTACCGCATCCAGCGTGTCGAGCGTGATCGATTGCGAGTGGAGGATGCGCACGGCGCGCCGCCGAGCATCCCGTTCTGGCTGGGCGAGGCGCCCGGACGCAGCGACGAATTGTCGTTCGGCGTGTCGCGGCTGCGCGAGGAGATTTCCGCGCAACTCGACACCGGCGGCGTATCGGCGGCGGTCGCCTGGCTGCATGATCAACTCGGCCTGGACAAAGCCGCCGCGCAGCAACTGGCCGACTACCTCGCCCGCGCCAAAGCCGCGCTCGGCGTCCTCCCCAGCCAGCACACGCTGGTGCTGGAACGCTTCTTCGACGAATCCGGCGGCACCCAGCTGGTGATCCACACGCCCTGGGGCAGCCGCATCAACCGCGCCTGGGGGCTGGCGCTGCGCAAGCGCTTCTGCCGCCAGTTCAACTTCGAACTGCAGGCGGCGGCGACCGAGGACGCGATCGTGCTGTCGCTCTCCACCAGCCACAGTTTCCCGCTGGAGGAAGTGGCGCACTACCTGCACTCGAACAGCGCCGAGCACGTGCTGGTGCAGGCCCTGCTGGACGCGCCGCTGTTCCCCGCGCGCTGGCGCTGGAACGCCGTCACCGCGCTGGCGCTGCCGCGCTTCACCGGCGGCAAGAAGACCCCGCCGCCGCTGCAACGGATGAAGAGCGAAGACCTGCTCGCCGCGGTATTTCCCGACCAGGTCGCCTGCCTGGAAAACATCGTGGGCGAACGCGAGGTGCCGGATCATCCGCTGGTCAACCAGACCATGCACGACTGCCTGCGCGAGGCGATGGACGTGGACGGGCTGCTGGCGATCCTGCGCCAGCTCGAAGGCGGCGAGATCGCCATCGTCGCGCGCGACCTAACCGCGCCCAGCCCGCTCGCCGCCGAAGTGCTGAACGCCGCGCCGTACGCCTTCCTCGACGACGCGCCGCTGGAGGAACGGCGCACCCAGGCGGTGCAGACCCGCCGCTGGAACGATGCCGACAGCGCCGACGACCTGGGCCGGCTCGACCCCGACGCGATCGCCGCCGTACGCGAGGAAGCGTGGCCGCAGGTGCGCGATGCCGACGAAATGCATGAAGCGTTGACCTTGCTCGGCTTCGTCACGGCAGCGGAGGTCGATGCCAACTCCGGCTGGCGGGAACGGCTGCAGGCGCTGTCGAAGGCGCAGCGTGCGACCCGGCTCGGCGACGTCTGGATCACCGCCGAACAACTGCCGCTGTGGCAGTCACTGCATCCCACCGCAGCGATGCACCCACCGACCGCCGCACCCGCCGAATACACCGCGCAGGCGTGGTCGCGCGAGGACGCCGTGCTGGAACTGGTGCGCCATCGCCTCGGCGGCCTCGGCCCGGTCACCGTGAACGCACTGGCCACTTCGCTGGTCGTCGGCACTGACGAGGTCGAACAGGCCCTGCTGCGCCTGCAGTCCGAAGGCTATGTGATGCAGGGCCGTTTCACCGGCGACGCCAGCGACACCGAATGGTGCGAGCGGCATCTGCTGGCGCGCATCCACCGCTACACCATCGGCCGGCTGCGCCGCGAGATCGAGCCGGTCAGCCGGCGCGCGCTGATGCGCTTCCTGTTCGACTGGCAGCATGTGTCGGCCGCCACCCGATTGAACGGACCGGATGCGCTGGTCGCCACGCTGGCGCAGCTGGAAGGCTACGAGGCCGCGGCCGGTGCGTGGGAAGCGGAGATCCTGCCGGCGCGCGTCGAGGACTATGCGATCAGCTGGCTGGACGAACTTTGCCGTGCCGGCCGTATCGTCTGGAGCCGCCTGCGCACCGGCACGGGCGGTGGCGGCGGCCCGGTGCGCAGCACGCCGATCGTGCTGCTGCCGCGACGCGAGATGGCCTTCTGGACGGCCGTCGCCAGCAGTGACGATGCGCAGGAAATCCTGTTGTCCTCGCGCGCCCAGGCCGTGGCCGATGCGTTGCGTGAGCATGGCGCCCTGTTCTTCGACGAATTGCTGGCCGACACTCGCCTGCTGCGTACCGAACTGGAAGATGCCCTGGGTGAGCTGGTCGCTGCCGGCCGGATCAGCGCCGACAGTTTCGCCGGCCTGCGCGCCTTGCTGCTGCCGGCGGCGAAGCGCGACGGCGCGCGGCACCAGCGCATGCGACGGCATGCGTTTGGCGGGATCGAGGATGCGGGGCGCTGGGCGCTGGCGCGCGGCGCGACGACGGGCAAGGCCGAGCCCGAGGCAATCGAACACATCGCCCGCACTTTGCTGCGCCGCTACGGTGTGGTGTTCTGGAAGCTGCTGGAACGCGAGGCACCATGGCTCCCGCCGTGGCGTGAGTTGCTGCGCGTGTACCACCGGCTGGAGGCGCGCGGCGAGATCCGCGGCGGCCGTTTCGTCGAAGGCCTGGTCGGCGAGCAGTTCGCTCTGCCCGAGGCGATCGCGCCGCTGCGAGCGGCGCGCTCACGCGCTGACGACGGCGAGCTGGTCTGCCTCAGCGGCTGCGATCCGCTGAACCTGGTCGGCACCGTGCTGGCCGGCGACAAGGTGCCGGCACTGGCCGGCGCGCGCGTGCTGTACCGCGACGGCATGCCTATCGCCGCACTGGTCGGCGGCAAGGTCGTGCCGCTGATCGAACTGTCCGCCGCCGACAGCCAGCTGGCAAAGCACGCCCTGCTGCGTTATCCGCCGTCGCCGCCGGAAGCATTGGCGGCGATGCGCTGATGGGTTGCCTGCCGATCCTGCTGCTGTTCCCGCTGGGTTTCGGCGTGGGCTATCTGCTTGCCGGCAACAGTGGCGCCTTGTGGGGTACCGGTATCGGCCTGCTGCTGGGTTTGCTGTCGATGGCCCTGATCATCAAGGCACTGCGCGGGCGTCGCTAGAGCTTGAGATAGACACGCCGTCGATCCATCACCCACACGATCAACCACCACAGCGCGACGAACGCCAGCGCAAACGCCAGCGATGGCACGTACGGGCCGAAGCGCGGCGTCATCCAGCCGGCGAACAGGTGCTGGTAGAGCGGCTCCTGCCAGCCCAGCGCGGGCAGCAGGATCTGCATCAGTTCGGAACCGGCATAGGCGGCAATCGCGTTGACGCCGAAGCGTCGGCCCAGTGCGGGCCAGCCGCGCCGGTCGATCAGTGCGTGGAACGCCAGCAGCGCCAGCGTGGCCCAGCCGGTGGTCCACAGCACGAACGAGGGCGTCCACAGGTTCTTGTTGAACGGCAGCCATGGCGACCACAGCGCGCCAAGCAGCAAGCATGCGATGCCGGCCAGCAACAGCGTCCGGAATTTTTCGCGGCGCAGCCAGCAACCGGCGCGCAGGCCCAGCAAGGTGCTGGCCAATGACGGCAGCGTGGAGAGCAGGCCTTCCGGATCGTGGCCGCGGCCGGTCGCCGGATCGACCAGGTAGACGAAGCGGCCGAACAACGCACTGTCGAAACGGCTGGCGATATTCGCCCACGGCTCCAGCGAGCCGCCGAGCAGGAGCAAGCCCCAGTAGCCGAGCAGCAACGCCGCGATCGCCCACCACTGCGTACTCGGCTTCGTGTAGACCGCGAACAGCGCCACCCCGGCGAAGCACAGCGCGATCCGTTGCAGCACGCCGGGGAAACGCAGGTGCGCTTGCGGCAGCAGCCACGCCGCCACGACATTGATCGCCACGCCCAGCGCGAGGATGCGCAAGGCACGCCACATCGCAGCGCGGGTCAGCGCGGAGGGCGAAGCGCCCTGCTCCAGCCGCGGCAGGATCGCCAGCGCCACCGACACGCCGACCACGAACAGGAAGAACGGAAAGACCAGGTCGGTCGGCGTGCAGCCGTTCCATGCCGCGTGCTCCAGCGGCCAGTAGACATGCTCCCAGTCGCCCGGATCGTTGACCAGCAGCATCGCCGCCACGGTGCAGCCGCGCAGGGCGTCGAGCGAGGCAAGGCGCCGCGCCGGCGTCATGGCGGAGGCACCAGGCTCACCCGGCCCAGCGCATACAACGGCCCGTCGATCGGCGCGGTATAGATCAGGCACAGCGCATGTTCGCCGGCCGGCGCGGGCAGCCGCGCCTCAAGCGTGAACTCGCGCGGGCCGTGCGCGGGATCGGGCAGCGGCATCGTGGCCAGCACGGCGCCGTCGCAGCGGTCGGCACGCACCACCAGCTCGCCGAACGGCGTGGCATGCGGGTACGCCACCACCAGCTTCTGCTCGTGCGCCAGCGCGAAGTTGCGCGGCAACCGCACCGCCTCGACGCGGATCGCGCCGATGCCGTCCAGCAGCGTGGGCGGGAACAGCTGGCAGGTGTTGAACACGTTCACCGCGTACACCGGCTGGGTGCTGGCGGCGTCCGGCGCGGGCTGCAGGAGCAGGCGGAAATCGCTGCCGGGGCAGTTCGCCAGCATCGTGCCGGGCAGGCTCAGCAGCGAGGCGCGATCCAGCACGCGTTCGCGCGGCGTGGCCAGTGCGCTGCCGTCGGCGGCGTAGCTGGTGGCGCGCACGGTGGCCGGCAGGGTCACGTTGAACGGTGCGTCGTAACGCGGCGAGGCCGGCGTGGGCGCGCTGCCGCCCAGCGTGTAACGGATGGCGCCGATGCCGGTCTGGTTGGCCAGCGTGACCGTGGCCCTGCCGGTGGCCAGCGCCACGTTGCGGTCCACCGCGATGTCCACCGCGAAGGCGGTGTCGGCATAGCCGATGCGCTGCGCGCGGTAGCGCGCGAGCTGGGCCGGCAGGCGGGCGAGGAAACCCGGCCAGACCAGCGCGGCCGGCGGCGACCACGCCACTTCGGCCAGCGCGTCCAGCCGCGGGAACACCGCGTGCTCCACGTGCGCCATGGTCGGCATGTGTTCGGTCCACACGTTGGCCTGCACGCCGAGCACGTGCCGCGCCTGCGCCGCGTCCAGCACGGCAGGCACGGTCGGGATGGCGTACACGTTCTGCAGCGACTCCACGCCGAGGCGGCCGGCGTACGCGTCGGCGGCATCGCCCTGCACGTGGTCAAAGTACAGGACCGGTGAGGGCGACAGCACCACGTCGTGGCCGAGCAGCGCCGCCTTGATCGCGCCGTCGGTACCGCGCCAGGACATCACGGTGGCGTCGGCCGGCAGGTGCTCGCCTTCGAGGATTTCGTCCCAGCCGATCAGTTTGCGGCCGTGCTTGTCGAGGTACTGGCCGACGCGGTCGATGAACCAGCCCTGCAGCGTGTTCTCGTTGGCGATACCCAGCGCATGCATCCGCGCCTGCACCGCCGGCGAGGCTTGCCACTGGTCCTTGATCGCCTCGTCGCCGCCGACGTGGATGTACGTCGACGGGAACAACGCCAGCACTTCGTCGAGCACGTTGTCGATGAAGGTGAAGGTGGCGTCGTCGACGTTGTACAGATACGGGTTGACGCCCCAGTCGGTCGATACCGGCGGCCGCTGGCCGGTGACGCCGAGCTGCGGATACGCGGCAACGGCCGCCTGCGCGTGGCCCGGCATGTCGATCTCCGGCACCACGGTGATCTGGCGCGCGGCGGCGTAGGCGACGATGCGCCGGATCTCGTCCTGGGTGTAGAAGCCGCCGTAGCGCGGCGGTTCGCCGTCGTGCCCGGCATCCGGCGGCGTGCGCCACGCGCCGATGCGGGTCAGCTCGGGGTAGCGCTTGATCTGGATGCGCCAGCCCTGGTCGTCGGTGAGGTGCCAGTGGAAGGTGTTGAGCTTGTGCTGGGCCATCTGCTCGAGCAGGCGCTCGATCTCGCCGACCGTCTGGAAATGCCGCACGGAATCCAGCATCAGTCCGCGCCAGGCGAAGCGCGGCTGGTCGCGGATGGACAGCGCCGGCACCTGCACCGCGCCATGCTGCGCATCCGGCGTGAGCAACTGCCATGCGGTCACCGCGCCGTAGAACAGGCCGGCGGCATCGCGTGCGCTGATGCGCATGCCTGCGGGTGTGACGTCGAGTGCGTAGCCTTCGTGGTTCGTCACCGGCGCCGCCGGGTCGAGCTGCAGCACGATCGCGTGCGCCGTGGCCGCGCCGTGTTTCAGCGGCAGGTGCAGGCCGCGCGTGCGCGCGATCAGGTCGGCCAGCCAGGCGCCCGTGCGCCGGGTCGAGGCCGCGTCGTCGGCGAGCACGATCGGCGTGTGCGCGTCGACCGTGAAGTGGCCGGCGTCGACGCGCAGTTGCGCCGGCAGCGGCAACAGCGGGATCGGTGCGTCGGCATGGGCAAGCCCGGCCAGTCCCATCGCCATGGCTGCCCAGCCCAGCAGGATCAAGCGGCGTGTCATCGGCAATCTCCGTGGCGGTGCGTGCACCACGCTAGCAAAAAAACGGGCCCGACAACTTTTGCCCGGGCCCGCGTTGGGGAGAAGTGCGAAGCCGTCCATGGCTCGCGTCAGGTGAAACGGTTCAGAGCTTGAAGCGCAGGCTCAGGTAGTACTGCCGACCGTTGTCGTAGAACGCATACGGCTGTTTCCCGTAGGCCGCGTTCTGGGTGTAGTACTTCAGCTTGGGCTTGTTGAGGTTCATCGCGTCCAGCGACAGCGACATCCAGTCGGTGATGTTCACGCCGAACGACGCGGCGAGGTTGCCGATGCCCTGCTGGAAGTAGGTGTCGGTGCGGCTGACGCCGGCGTAGAACTGCGAGCGGTAGGTGTAGCTGACGCGGGCGTTGAAGCGCTGGTTCTCGAAGTAGCCCGACACGTTGTAGGTGTTCTTCGAGGCGCCCTGCAGCGGCTTGTCGCCGGTGGCATGGGCGTCGGCGTAGGTGTAGTTGGCCTGCACGCCGAAGTTGTCGCCGATCGGCTGGATATAGTTCAGCTCCACGCCGCGGACCTGGCCGTTGACGTTGCGTGGCACGCTGATCAGGTAGTTCGAGAACACATCGTGGCCGGCCGCCTGGCTGGCCTGCATGTCCTTGAAGCTGCGCGTCTCGTTGCCGAAGTTGACGTAGTCCTTCAGGTTCATCGCATACACGCCGGCCGACAGCAGGCCGCGTGGCGCGAAGTACCATTCCACCGCCGCGTCGAAGTTGCTCGATACCAGCGGCTTGAGCTGCGGATTGCCGCCGCTGCCGGTGTGGGTGAGGTCGTCGGCCGACACATAGCCGGCCAGGGCCGAGTAGTCCGGGCGGGTCATGGTCTGCGACGCGGCGAAGCGCAGCAGCAGGTCGTCGGTGACGGCGAGCTTCAGGTTGGCGCTGGGCAGGAACTTGCCGTAGTCGTGCCGATAGGTGTTCCAGTAGTAATCGCCGAAGGCCGAACCGGTGATCGGACCGGTCACCGTGGTCGCCTCGGCATCGGGCGCCGTGCTGGTGTAGCCGATGTCCTCCTTGGTCTTCACGTAGCGCACGCCGACGTTGCCGCTGGCGATGCCGGACTCGAAATTCAGCTGCAGGTAGGCGGCCGAATCCTTCTCCTCGACCTTGTAGACGTCGTTGAAGTAGAAGCGCGAGACGGGATCGCGGTTGGCGAACTTCGCGTCGATCTGCGCCAGCTGGGCCGGTGTCCAGTACCAGATCGGACCCGGGAAGCTGCCGCCGAGCGAGCCGTTGAAGCCGCCCGGATAGCTGCTGTAGGTGCCGGTCGGATAGGCGGCCGGGTTCTGCCAGTCGGAAGCCCAGTTCGGACCCTGCGCCACCTCGAACGGATTCTCGCGGGTGTGCTTGGCGTAGCGGCCGCCGAACTGCAGCGAGGTGAGCGCGCCGCCGTCGAAGCTGAGCTCGCCGTCGAACTGCGCCCAGTCCTCCTTGTCCTTCACCTTGATGCCCTGGCCGCCGAAGATCCAGCCGGCCGACGGCAGGATGCCCGACGGCGAGCTGTTGTCGCCGCCCAGCGTCCAGTTGATCGGCTGACCGATGCCGCGCATGTCCCAGCTGGCGCCGGCGCCGCTGGCGGTGCCCAGTTCGATCACGTCCTGGGTCGGGCTGGAGCCGGTGCCGCGGGTGGTACCGACCTGGCCCTTGATATCGAGGTGGTCGGTGGCGCGCCAGTCGGCGCTGAGCGTGAGGTACTTCGACTCGGACGACGCACCGGGGCGCGAGATCTGGTCGTACACGCCATAGGCGCCGGTGCCGCCGGCGATCGAACCGCTGGTGACCACGTTGTTGTTGATCGAATTGGCGGTCAGCACGCCGCCGCTGGCCAGCGCACTGCTGGCCCACATCATGTAGTTGCGGTTGTAGTTGTCGGCCTTGAGCTTGGAGTAGAAGCCGTTGAGGTCGAGCGTGAGGTTGTCGGTCGGCTTGATCTCGAAGTCGATCACGCCGCCCTTGCGCTCGCGCTGCTGGGTGAACAGCACCGCGCCGATTTCGTTCGGGTAGTACACGGTGTTGCCGCCGACCGTGGTCGGCAGGTAGCCGCCCACCACCTCCTGGCCGTTGCGCTGCAGGCTGCGCTTCTCGTAGAAGCCCTGCACCATCACGCCGACGGTGTTGGCGTCGTTCTTCCAGTTGAACAGGCCGCTGAACTGCGGCTTGGTGTCGCCGGGCAGGTCCGAATACACGCCGCCGATCGACGCTTCGGCGGTGACTGGCTTGGCGAACTCCAGCGGCTTGCGCGTGATGATGTCGACCGAGCCGGCGCTGCCGCCTTCGACGATGCTGGCCTCGGAGGTCTTGTGCACCACCACCTGGCTGACGATCTCCGACGGCAGCAAGGTGTAGCTCACGCTGCGCCCCACCGTCTGCACCTGGCTCAGCACGAACCAGTCGCCGGTGCCCACGCTGTGGCCGTTGACCAGGGTCTGGGTAAGGCTGGGCGCGGTGCCGCGCAGGCTGACGCGATCGCTCTCGTCGAAGCCGCCTTCGCTGGCGCTGGACGAGCTGATGTTGACGCCGGGCAGGCGCTGCAGCGTGTCGGCCACGTTCTTGGCCGGCAGCTTGCCGATGTCCTCGGCGGTGACGACCTCGACGTGCGAGGCCGCGTCCTTCTTCAGCGCCAGCGATTCGGCCTCGCTGTCGCGGATGCCGGTGACGATGACCGTACCGAGCTCCTTCGCCTTCGCCTTGTCGGCGCGGCTCTGGGTGGTGGTGCCGCTCGGCGTGGCGTCCTGCGCATAGATCGCACCGGATACGCACAGGCCGGTGATGATGCTCGCGGCTAGCAATGTCTTGCGGTAATTCATGATCTCCTCCCCTCAGAGGCTGGCTTGAATCAGGACCGGCATGACGACGGTCGCGGACGTTGTGTAGTGGTTTGGCTTGGCGCCGTGTCACCGGATGGCGTTGGTCTCACTCTCCTGATGAACGCTCATCCAGAAACCAGCCTGCGGCGCCAATGACACCAAGCTGGCCGTGCTCGATCAGTCGTACCGGAACCTGTTGCAGATAGGCGCGCATCACGCCCTTGTTGAAGTAGCGTTCGGCGAAGCTGCTGGACAGCAGGAACGGCTGGATCTGCGGCAGGATGCCGCCGGCCAGGTAGACCCCGCCGCGGGCGCCGTACAGCAGCACCAGGTCGCCGACGAAGCTGCCGAGCAGGCCGCAGAACACCTCCAGCGCTTCCACCGCGGCGCCGTCGCTGCCGGCCAGTGCGGCGGCGGTGACTTCGGCCGGGGTCAGCAGGCACGAACGGCTGCCGCGCAGTTCGCACAGCGCGCCGTAGAGTTTCAGCAGGCCCGGGCCGGACAGTGCATCCTCGAACGACACGTGCGCGCGTTCGCGGCGGAACAGGCGCAGGATCTCGATCTCGCGTTCGTTGCCCGGCGCCAGCGACACCTGGCCCGCCTCGGTGGCCAGTACATGCGCGCGCGGGTGGCCCGGCAGCAGCACTGCCGAACCCAGCCCGGTGCCCGGACCCATCACCAACACCGGCCCGCTGGCCGCCGGTTGCGTGGTCTCGATGATCGGCCGGGTCTCGTCGACCGCGATGAACTGGGTGGCGTAGGCAACCGCCTCGAAATCGTTGATCACCGCCAGCCGCTGGATGCCGAGGCCGTCGCTGATCTCGCTGATCGACACCGGCCACGGCAGGTTGCCGTTGACGATCGCGTCGTCCAGCACGTAGCCGGCGCAGGCCACCGCGCAGTGACGCAACTCGCCGCGCAGCGCTGCATGCGGCGTGTTCGCCAGCTGCGCGACGAAATCCTGCAGCATCGCGGCGAGGCCGGACCAGTCGGCGCAGCCGTAGCGGTGGTAGTGCAGCACGCTGACCGGGCGACGGCCGTTCGCATTGCCGACGACCAGACCGATGCGCGCATGCGTGCCGCCGACGTCGGCGGCCAGGAACGGCTGCTGCGGACCCGGCCCTGACGCGCCGACTCCGTTCGCTGCCGACGCCCCGGCTACGGCCGTCGCCGACACTGCCGCCGCATGACGCTGGTTCGCGACTTCCCCCACTACGTTCTCCCGTGGCCGGTGACTCCCCGACCCGGCTGCGCAGACGCGAGCCGGGTACGGCCTGATTCGGGCGGAGTCTGCTGTCAAAATGACAACGTTGTCAACCGGGCGGACAATAATTTTCCGGACATTCGATACGGCGACGCAGCATAGCTGTCATGGCACTCCTGAGCCGCACCTCATGAGATCGCATGAATGGCTTTATACAGCGCATATGCATGCAATTACGCCATGAGATCGCGACCTGCTGCATCGCCACAATGGTGGCTCGCGATGGCCGTCCAAACGGTGCGGCCACGACCATGCATCCGGGGCCAAGCAGGGCGATGGATTGACAACGTTGCACTTTTCGGCAATTAAAGAGACATTCCTGCCTGTCCCGGTCACCCGACCGGCGCGGCACGGCGACTCCGGGGAGAACCATCCATGGCAACCACGCTGGCGGCAGCGCCGTCCGATCGCACCCACCTCGGTCCGATGCTGATCATCGGCCTGCTGTTCTTCATCTTCGGTTTCGTCACCTGGCTCAACGGGCCGCTGATCACCTTCGTCAAGCTGGCGTTCCAGGTCGAGGATGTCTATGCGTTCCTGGTGCCGTCGGCGTTCTACGTGTCGTACCTGGTGTTCTCGCTGCCCGCATCGCTGATCCTGCGCCGCACCGGCATGAAGAAGGGTATGGCGCTGGGCCTGTTCGTGATGGCGATCGGCGCGGTGCTGTTCGGCCAGTTCGTCAGCTGGCGCGAGTTCGCCGGCGCGCTGACCGGGCTGTTCGTGATCGGCGCCGGGCTGTCGCTGCTGCAGACCGCGTCGAACCCGTACATCAGCATCCTCGGCCCGATCGACAGCGCGGCGCAGCGCATCGCGTTCATGGGCATCTGCAACAAGGCCGCGGGCGTGATCGCCCCGTTCGCGTTCGGCGCGCTGGTGCTCAGCGGCATTGGCACCTTCGGCGAACAGGTCCAGGCGGCACCGACGGCGGAAGCACGCGAGGCCCTGCTCAACGCGTTCGCCGGCAAGGTGCACCTGCCGTACATGGTCATGGCCGGCCTGCTGGTGCTGCTGGCGATCTGGATCGCGCGCTCGTCGCTGCCGGAGATCCGGCCCGACGGCGCGAACAGCGAACGGGCGATCGGGCACCGGCACGGCAGCATCTTCAGCTTCCCGCACCTGTGGCTGGGCGTGCTGTGCCTGTTCCTCTACGTCGGCGTGGAGGTGATGGCCGGCGATGCGATCGGCACTTACGGCGCGGGCTTCCACCTGCCGCTGGAGCGCACCAAGATCTTCACTGCGTTCACCCTGAGCGGCATGCTGATCGGCTACGTCGCCGGCCTGCTACTGATCCCGCGCTTCGTGTCGCAGCAGCGCTACCTGGCGATCTCGGCGGTGCTCGGCGTGCTGTTCTCGATCGGCGCCTACCTCAGCCACGGCTACGTCTCGGTCGGCTTCGTCGCCGCGCTCGGCTTCGCCAACGCGATGATGTGGCCGGCGATCTTCCCGCTGGCGATCAAGGGCCTGGGCAGTCTCACCGAACGCGGCTCGGCGCTGCTGATCATGGCGATCGCCGGCGGCGCGGTGGTGCCGCAGCTGTTCGTGCACCTGAAGCAGCACGTCGATTTCCAGCTCGCGTTCGCGCTGCTGATGGTGCCGTGCTACCTGTACATCCTGTACTACGGGCTGGCCGGCCACCGCGTCGGCCAGCACCGGGCGGCGTGAACTAAGCTAGGATGTTCGCGCCGCCGCACCGACGCGTGCGGCGCCGCCGGCACCCTGGCGCGACCGGCGACCAACCCTTTCGATACACGAGGTTCAGCGGGTGCGCAGCGCCACCATCAAGGACGTCGCAGAACGGGCCGGCGTCTCGCTGAAGACCGTCTCGCGCGTGATCAACAACGAGCCTTCGGTGCATGCGCGCACACGCGAGAAGGTGCAGCGCGAGATCGACGCGCTCGGCTACCAGCCCGACCCTTCCGCGCGCAGCCTGCGCAGCACGCGTGCCTATGCGATCGGCCTGGTCTACGACAATCCCAACGCGCACTACATCATCAACCTGCAGCGCGGCGCGCTGGCGGCGTGCCGTTCGAGCGGCTTCGGCCTGCAGATCCATCCGTGCGACGCGTCCTCGTCGAAGCTGGCCGAGGAACTGCGCGAGCTGGTGCATCGCTCGCGCCTGGCCGGGCTGGTGCTGGCGCCGCCGATGTCCGAGCAGCCGGAATTGATTCGTGCGCTGAACGCGGCAAAGGTCCCTTTCATCCGGATCATCTCCGCGCGCAAGGATCCCGCCGACGGCTCGCCCTGCGTCTACGTCGACGACCGCGACGCCGCCTACGCGATCACCGAGCACCTGATCCAGCTCGGCCACCAGCGCATCGGTTTCCTGTGGGGTGGCCGTGAACACCGTTCCAGCCAGGAGCGCTACCAGGGCTACGAGGATGCACTGAAGGACTACGGCATCGCACTCGACCGCAAGCTGATCGTGCCCGGCGACTACACCTTCGACGACGGCTTCCGCGGCGCACGCAAACTGCTGGCGCTGAAGGAGCGGCCCAGTGCGATCTTCGGCTCCAACGACGAGATCGCCGCCGGCGTGCTGGCCGCCGCGCACTCCGACGGCATCAACGTGCCGTACGAACTGTCGATCGCCGGCTTCGAGGACAGCCCGTTCTCCAAGCAGTCCTGGCCCGCGCTGACCACCGCCCGCCAGGCCACCGAGGAGATCGCGCGGCATGCCGCGCAACGGCTGATCGGCGACCTGCAGCGCGCGGCCAACGGCGAACCGATCGACAACCGCAACGAAGGCTTCAGCCCGGAACTGGTGGTGCGCGGCTCCACCGCGCCGCGGCACGCCGCGCCGTCCGGGCGCGGCGCCGGCGGCCGGCGCAAGCCGGCTACTTGACGTTGTCGGTCTGCCCGATGAAGCGGGCGACGTTGTCGTGCAGCTGCTTCAGCGAGGTCTCGTGCGCGTACACCATGTGCCCGGACGGATACCACGCATAGCTGATGTTGCGCTCCAGGCCGGCCGGGATCGGCAGGTGGTGCATCTCGTAGTCGGCGGCAAAGTACGGCGTGGCCAGATCGTAGTAGCCGCCGTGCAGGTAGACCTTGAGGTTGGGGTTGGTCTTCATCGCCATGGCCAGGTCCGGCATCACGTTGGTCGAGGACTGCAGCGCCTCGCCGTGCACGCCGGGCGCCTTGTGCGAGAAGTCCCAGTGGTCGATGTCAGCGAACAGGCGGTACTGCCGGCCCTGGCCGAACTTCAGGTCGCGCCGCACGTAATCGTTGAACGCAGCCACGTAGGCCGAGCTGATCGCCGAGGACTGCGGGTCGTACTCGGAATCCTTGCTCAGCGGGTCGATCGACGGCCCGGCGAAGCGGCTGTCCAGCCGACCGGTGGTGACGTCGCCATCGGCCTGCAGCTCGTGCTCGAACATGCCGCCGGTCACGCGCAGGTTCGCCTTCAGCAAGTAGGCCACCGGCAGGCCGGTGTACTCGTGCAGCTTCTGCGCCACCGCCTGCCTGTGCGCGACATCCAGGCGCGAGCCAGCCATCAGCGCCTGCGCGTAATCGCCCAGCGCGTACTGCTCCACCTCGCGCAGGAACGGCTCCAGCGCGGCCGGCTGCTGCGGCAGCTTGTGGTGGTAGAACGCGGTAGCGGCGAAGGTCGGCAGCGCCAGTTCATATGGCAGGTCGATGCCCGGGTTGAACTCCGGCCCGTCGATGCTGGTGTCGAAGCTGAGGATCTGCGAGAGCAGGATCACCCCGTTCAAGTCGACGCTGTCCTCGTTCTCCAGGATGTTCGCCAGCACCGCCGAGCGGGTGGTGCCGTAGCTTTCGCCGAACAGGTACTTCGGCGAATTCCAGCGGTCGTATTTCGACAGGAAGCGGGTGACGAACTGGGCGAACGCATGGCCATCGCCATCCACGCCGTAAGTCGCCTTCCGGCGCTCCTTCATCTGCTCGTCGCGCTTGGACTTGTCCGCGTCGGCGGCGATCAGCCGGCTGAAGCCGGCACCAGGGGCGTCGATGAACACCAGGTCGGAGGCGTCGAGCAGGCTGTAATCGTTGTTGACCAGCCCGTACGGCGCCGCCGGCGTGTGGCTGTCGTCGCTGGTCACCACCCGCTTCGGCCCGAACGCGCCCATGTGCAACCACACCGTGGCCGAACCGGGACCGCCGTTGTAGATGAAGGTGACCGGCCGCTTCGCCGCCGCCACGCTTTTCTTGAAATAGGCGACGTAGAACATGCTGACCTGCGGCTCGTCTTCCTTGTCGCCACTGCCATGCAGCACCAGCGTGCCGGCCACCGCCTTGTAGTCGACCCGCTTGCCCTCGACCGACACCGAACCCTCGCTGGTCGAAGACTGCGGTTGTACCAGCGCCGCGTCGGGCTTCGACTCGGACGCCGCCTTGTCGTCCTTCTTGTCCGTGCCGGCAAAAGCCGTCGAGGTGAACAGCAACGCGGCAAGCACCGCGGCGAGGGGAAGTTTGCGCATGGGTGGCATCCGGCGGGCGAAGCGCCGAGCTTAGGCTTCACCACGGCCGGCTTTCATCGGCCAGAAGTCATTGCGCAGAAAATTGCGTAACTGCAAAAAACTCAGCCACGGACTGGCCCAGGGCAGCGGAAAGCCCCGCGTTCTATGCCAGAATGCCTCCGCGGAACGGGCAGGGACGACGCGCTTTCGCGACTCGGCGCATGCACATGGCCCAGCGGGGATTCTGGCGAGAGATCAGGCGCCGCCACGTGTATCGCGTGGCGGCTGCGTATGCGATTGTCGGCTGGCTGCTGATCCAGGTGGCGACTCAGGTGCTGCCGGTGTTCCACCTGCCGGACTGGATCGATCAGGCGGTGGTATTGCTGGTCCTGCTCGGCTTCCCGATCGCGCTGGTGCTGGCATGGGCATTCGATGCCACACCGCGAGGCATCGTGCGCACGGACGGCACCATCGGCACCGATTCGATGGCGCCATCACCGGCGCGCCACGCCGGCGTCGCGGTCGGCCTGATCGGCGTGCTGGTCGCAGCCATCGCGGGACTTGGCTGGTGGCATTTCCAGCACGACGCCAGGCAGCCGGTGCAGGGTGTCGCTGCAGCATCCACGTCGACGGCTCGCGCCAACCCGCCGACGGCCGGGCCATCCGCCGGCGCTTCCCTAGCGCCAACACTGCCCGCCAAATCCATCGCGGTGCTGCCGTTCGTCAACATGAGCGGGGATCCGAAAAACGACTACTTCAGCGATGGCATCACCGAGGAAATCCTCGATGCGCTGGCGCAGCTGCCACACCTGAAAGTCGCCGCGCGCACGTCGGCGTTCGCGTTCAAGGGCAAGGCCGAGGACTTGCGCAAGGTCGGTGAAGTGCTGGATGTCGCGACGGTGCTGGAAGGCAGCGTGCAGAAATCCGGCGACGAGGTGCGCATCACCGCGCAGCTGATCGACACGCGTAGCGGCTATCACCTGTGGTCGGAAAAATATGATCGCAAGTTGACCAGCATCTTCGCCGTCGAGGATGAGATCTCCCAGGCGATCGCGGACAAGCTCAAGGTGCAGTTGGCGGGCGGAAGCGGTCAGTCACTCGTCGCACAAAAAGCCGTTGATCCGCGCGCACACGATTTTTATCTGCGCGGATTGACGCTGCTGGCCGTGCGTTCCGTGAGCGAGGCCGTTGATGCCTTCCAGCAGGCGGTGACGATTGATCCCGACTACGCACAAGCATGGGCAGTGCTGGCCGAAGCGCAGGCATTGCTGCCTTCGTATACATCGGTTTCGGAAGAGACCGCCGATACGCATGCGCTGGCTGCCGCGCAACGTGCGCTTGCACTGGATCCTGACGTCTCTCTGGCCTATGTCGCGCAGGGCATCGTCTACACCAACCAGATGCATTGGGCCGATGCCGATCGCGCGTTGCGACGCGCGCTGGCGTTGGCTCCCGGCGACGCCGAAGCGATGGATCAATACGCGCAATTCCTGTACGCGGTTGGTCAACTCGAACCCGCCCTGGCGGAAATCGAGCGGGCGCTGCAACGCGATCCGTTCTCCGGCATCAGTGGCGCCGTGCGTGCGCAGCTCCTGTTCGTGTTGCATCGCGATGATGCCGCGTTGAAACAGATCGAGAGCACACTGGCCGCGCATCCGAACGGGTTGCTGCAGCACCGCATCGCGCTGTGGGTGTATCTCTCCCTGCACCGTTATCCCGAGGCGGAACGGCAGATGCGCCTGTCGAGCCCGTACCACCCCGATGTCAGAACGCTGTTGGTGCGCGGCATCGCCGATCCGCATTTGCGTCCGAGCGCGGTCGAGGCCCTGGAGACGTCACCTGCGCTGGTCGATCTCCGCCATGACGCAATCGTGCACGCATTGTTCCTGGTCGCGCTGGGGGAAAACGAGCACGCCCTCGCCGTTCTCGGGGAGTTTGCAATCAATGGCGACAGCGCAACGCCACAACTGCTTTGGAATCGGGCGTTCGATCCGATCCGCGACGATCCTCGTTTCAAGGCGGTATTGAAGAAGATCGACCTGCCATACACGCCAGGGAAATCCGGCACGCCATGAGCACCCGGCCTTCACTATTTCTCCGAACTCAGGCGCCGCAACGTATGCCGCGCGAGCATGCTGTACGCGGGCGCGGTGTGGGCGTTCGGGCAGGGCTTGTCGCAGTTCAGTCCGACGGTCGGATTGCCGGACTGGGCGACGCGCTGGTTCCTGATTGCGGCGGCCGTCGGGTTCCCGTTCTGGATCGCGTTCGCATGGTTCTATGAATTCACGCCGCAAGGTCTGAAGCGTGAAACGGAGATCGAAGCGGGCGATACCATCACTCGGTCCACCGGTCGCAAACTAGGCAAGCGGATCATCGGCGTGCTGCGATTTAAAGGGACCGATTTAAAGAGCGATTTAAAGGGACGGAGGCAATTAAATCCGCATGCATTCCGTGGCGCCACCAATCACCCCCGCGCGATCACCCCGATCGCCAGCAGCGCCAGCGCCACGCCGGCGAGGTTGAGCCGGCTCAGCCGTTCGCGGAACAGCAGCAGGCCGACCAGCGCGCCCAGCGCGACCACGCCGAGGTTCATGCTGGCGAACACCAGCGCCGGGTGCCCCGGCAGCGCCCGGTGGCCGCGCAGGTAGAACAGGATGTTGCCGAAGTTGGCCAGGCCGAGCAGCAGACCGGCCAGTGCGTTGCGCGCGGTGAAGCGGATCTGCCCGCGCGCGCGCCGCCACAGTTGCAGCGCGAAGGCGACCAGCAGGGCCAGCGCGAACATCGCCTGCAGCGAGGCGCCCAATGGCACGCCGGCCTGCGCCACGCGCTTGAACAGGATGTCGATCACACCGAAACCGCCGAACACCAGAAGCGGATACAACCAGCCGGCGGCGCCGCGTTCCGCCGCGCTCTGCCCGCTGCGCCAGACCATGCACAGCAGCGCGAGCAGGCCCAGCACGATGCCCAACGCCTTGAACGCGGTGAGCCGTTCGCCGAACAGCGCGAACGCGGCCAGCAGCGAGAACAGCAAGGACAGCCGCTGCGCCGCGTCGCTGCGCACGATGCCGGCATGGCGCACCGACGCGGCCAGCGCCAGGAAGATCGTCGGCAGCAGGATGCCCAGCGCGGCGAGCGCCAGCCACGGCACGCCCGGTTCGCGCAGGCTCGCCGGCGCGGGCTGCAGCAGCCACGCAGTGAGTACGCTGGCCACCACGTAGTTCCAGGCGATCGCCTGGCCTACGTCGACCTCGGCGCGCCGCGCCAGCTTAAGCAGCACCGACACCAGCACGCTGCACAGCACGCTGAGCAGGACGTAGATCATGCGTTACTCCAACGACGGTAGACCGTCAGTCTGCCGCCGCATCGGCGCCCGCTCAAAACGCATCCAGTGGAATCTTCAGGTAGCGCACGCCATTGGCCTCGGCCGGCGGCAGCTGGCCCGCGCGCATGTTCACCTGCACCGCCGGCAGGATCAGCGCCGGCATCGCCAGGCTGGCGTCGCGCGCGCTGCGCATGCGCACGAATTCATCTTCGCCGATCCCGTCGTGCACGTGGATGTTGTCGCGACGCTCGGCGCCAACCGTGGTCTCGTGCACGAACACGTCGCGGCCGGCAGGCTTATAGTCGTGGCAGAGGAACACCCGGGTTTCCTGCGGCAATGAAAATATCCGCTGGATCGAGCGGTACAGCGTGCGCGCGTCGCCGCCGGGGAAATCGCAGCGCGCGGTGCCGTAGTCGGGCATGAACAAGGTGTCGCCGACGAAGGCCGCGTCGCCGAGCAGGTGGGTCACGCACGCCGGTGTGTGCCCGGGCGTATGCATGGCCACCGCCTCGATGCCGCCAACCAAGTAGCGCTCGCCGTCCTTGAACAGGTGGTCGAACTGGCTGCCGTCGCGCTTGAAGCCGGGGCCCGCATGGAACAGCTCGCCGAACGTGCCCTGCACGTCGCAAATGTGCTCGCCGATGCCGAGCCGGCCGCCCAGCTGCCCCTGCACGTACGGTGCCGCCGACAGGTGGTCGGCATGCACGTGGGTGTCGATCACCCAGTCCACATCGAGCCCCTGCGTCCGTACGAACGCGATCAGCGCATCGGCCGATGCGTGCCCGGTACGCCCGGACGCGGCGTTGTAATCCAGCACGCTGTCGAACACCGCCGCCTTGCCCGTGGCCGGGTCCCATGCCACGTAGCTGAAGGTATGGCTGGCTTCGTCGAAGAATGCATGTATCTCGGGACGATGCATCGTCATCTCCTTCCACTGCGTGGTGACCGGGGCGCGCAAGGCGCCGGGATGAGGGCCATGATTTCGTTTCCTGCGGATACGGGCGTGGGGATTATCGCCCCTGCGCGACCGCTCGCCGCATCATGCCGATTGCGCGGCCTGCTCCGCGGCGAGGCGCCGCGCGACGCGCGCAAAGCTGGCCGCCGTGGCGGCGTTCGCCGGCGCGAAGAAGAACGCGGTGGCGCGGTCGACGTGGTCGCCGTCGCGGATCGGCAGGCGCATCGAGTGGATGCTTAGATCGCCGAATTCGGGGTGGAAGAACGGCACCGTGATCGCGCTCAGCGGCGCCGTGTGGCAGCGCTGCCACAGTTCGACGAACTCGGCGCTGGCTGCGCCCAGCGCCTCGATCAGCTGGTGGAAGCGCGGGTCTTCCGGATGCGCCGCCTGGTTCATGCGGAACATGCCGAGCAGGTTCAGCGCGCCGTTCTCGAAATCCGGATACAGCCGCCGCCGCGCCGGGTTCATGAACGCGTTCCACAGGTGGTTGTCGGCGAACGGCCCGCCAAAGTCGCCGGAATCGCCGGAATCGCCGAAGCCGTACAGGCATTCGGCCATGCGGTTCCAGGCCAGCACGTTGAACACCGTGTCCAGCACGAAGGCCGGCGCCTGGTACAGGTCCAGCACCTGGTGCATCACCGCCGGCAACTGGAACTGGTGTTCCGGCACGTCGGTGCGGGCCAGTCCCATCAGCGCGAACAGGTAGGCCTCGTCGGTCGGCGACAGCGACAGCGCACGCGCGATCCGCTGCAGCGCCGCGGCGGACACGTTGATCGCGCGGCCCTGCTCCAGCCACGTGTACCAGGTGACGCCGACCTCGGCCAGCGCCGCCACTTCCTCGCGACGCAGGCCCGGGGTCAGCCGGCGCGGCCCGCGCGGCAGGCCGGCCGCCTCGGGGGTGAGCACGGCGCGGCGGGCGCGCAGGAAGGCCTTCAGCTCGGTGCGTTGCATGGAGGTGCGCATGGGCATGCCCGGGTGGTAGTGGGAGTACCAGCAGTGGGGACTGCCTTCCCATGCTAGCGGCGGCGACCTACCGTCGCCTGTCCCCCAAGTCATGCATCCGCAGGTGAGCGTGATGCCGGTCCTGCGGCCATGCATCCGCGGCACCCCCAGCCGCCGACCCCGCACCACTACCGCCCGGTCACAACGCGCCAGCCGCCGACGTCCTTGTACCTGCCCCCCAGGAGATCGACATGTCGTTACTCCCCGTCCCCACTCCCGTCCATGCGTCGCGTACCGACGCGCTTACCGATTTCGTGGCGCATGCCCAGCTGATGCTGGATCCGGCCACCCCGGAATCGGCGCGGCGCGAGGCCGAGCCGCGCCTGCTGGCGCTGCTGCCGATCCTGCAGGCACTGGGCGTGTTCGAACTGTTCACGATCCGCGACCCGGCACTGCGCGCACTGGTGCATGACGAACTGCAGGCCTGCCGCACCCGCGCCGCCTAAACGCTTGCCCAAGCAAAACCGAATACGCATATATTTGCCTTGACAAATATACTCATGGCAATAGAATGCGCGGCCATGAACGCCGAATCGCTCGCCTTCGCCACCCCCAGGGAAAGCCTGGGCGTCCTGCTCGGCCTCGTGCGCGCGGAGATCGTGCGCGCGATGGAGGCGGAACTGGCGGCCAAGGGCCTGAACCTGAGCTTCACCCAGTTCCTGATCCTCAAGCGGCTGGCCCGGCTCGGCCCGATGTCGGCCACCGAGCTGGCCCGCTCGGTGGAGCTGGACGGCGGCGCGATGACCCGCCAGCTCGACCACCTCGAGCACAAGGGCTACCTGCGCCGCTGCCGGCATGAGCAGGACCGCCGCACCCTGCGGATCGAGCTGACCGACACCGGCAACGCGCTGTGGCAGGAGCTGACCGACTGCAACGACCGCGTGCTGACCGCCGCGCAGCGCTCGCTGGACGAGGCCGAACAGGTACAACTGCACGACTACCTGGAGCGCGTGCTGCACGCGCTTCGCGACAAGCACTGACCCCTTCACCCTGGATCTTTCCATGCGTCTGCATCTACTTGCGGCTGCCGCCGCCCTGACCGTCGCGCTGGCCGGCTGTGCCAGCAGCGGCGGCCTGCACCCGGACGGCACGCCGATCGACCCTGCCTCATTGAAGGCAGATCGCAGCCTGGCCAGCCTGTCGGCCGCCGCCTGGCCGGCAACGGACTGGTGGAGCGGACTGGGCGATCCGCAGCTCGACGCGCTGATCGCCGAGGCGCTGCACGACAACCCGGGGCTCGGCGTCGCCGATGCCCGCGCCCGCGCAGCGCAGGCCGAGGCGGGCATCGCCGATGCCGCACGCGAACCCGGCGTGACAGGCGGCGCTGCGATCGCCGGTGCCCGGCCGCCGGCCGCGCTGCTCGGCGACAAGGCGCATTTCGCGCTGGCCAAGTACGGCTACGCCAGCTTCAAGTGGGACCTGGATCTGTGGGGCGGCAAGCGCGCCGCGTGGGAAGCGGCGGTTGGCCAGGCGCGCGCCGCCGAAGTCGATGCCCGTGCCGCGCGCATCGAGCTGTCCGGCAACGTCGCCCGCGCCTACGCCCGGCTCGGTTACGCGTTCACCCAGCAGGATCTGGCTGCCGGCGAGCTGAAACGCGCGGAGCAGTCGCGTGAACTGACCCGCCAGCGCGTCGCCGCCGGCATCGACAATCAGATCGCGCTGAAGCAGGGCGACGCCGAAGTAGCCACCGCCGAGCAGGACGCGGCGCTGGCAGCACGCGCGGTCGATGCCGCGCGATCGTCGTTGTCGGTACTGCTCGGCAAGGGCCCGGACCGCGGGCTGCAGATCGCCCGGCCGCGGCTGCTGGCACCGGTCGCGCTGGCGGTGCCGCCCAACCTGCCGCTGGACCTGCTCGGCCACCGCGCCGACCTGGTCGCCGCGCGCTGGCGCGTCGAAGCCGCCGGCAAGGACATCAAGGTGGCGAAGACCGCCTTCCTGCCGGACATCAGCATCGGCGCGATGGCCGGCGTGGTCAGCATGGGCGGCAACAACCCGCTCAGCCTGGCGGGTCGGTTCTACCAGGTCGGGCCCTCGCTCAGCCTGCCGATCTTCGACGGCGGCAGATTGCGCGCGAACCTGTCCGGCAAGGATGCGCAGTACGACCTCGCCGTGGCCCAGTACAACCAGACCCTGGTCGGCGCGCTGAACCAGGTCGCCGACGAGCTGTCCGCGCTGCAGTCGGTGCAGCAGCAGCTCGCCGCGCAGCAGCGTGCGCAGGACGCCGCGCAGCAGGCCTGGGAACTGGCGCTGCAGCGCTACCAGGCCGGCGTCGGCAGCTACCTGGAAGCGCTCGTCGTGCGCCAGCAACTGCTCGCCGCCAACCGCGGCGTCGCCGCGCTGCAGGCACAGCAGGTCGACCTTTCCGTGCAATTGATCCAGGCCCTCGGTGGCGGCTTCCAGCCGCAGGCCGGGGCGCCCGCTCCCTTCCCGTCGTCATCCCCTTCGCATTCCTGAGGCAGCCCCATGTCCAGCCAGTCCACCCCTGATTCAAGTGGCATCGCGGCCCAGAGCACGGCCGTGCCGAGGAAGAACCCGCGCGGTCCGCTGCTGCGCCTGCTCGGCATCGTGGTACTGCTCGCAGTGATCGGTTGGGCGTTGTGGTATTTCCTCGACGGCCGCTGGTACGAGGGCACCGACGACGCCTATGTCAACGGCAACGTGGTGCAGATCACCCCGCAGGTGCCCGGCACCGTGGTCAGCATCGGCGCCGACGACGGTGACCTGGTGCACGCCGGCGACGTGCTGGTGCGGCTCGACCCCAGCGACGCCGACGTGGCGCTGGCCGAGGCGAAGGCGAACCTCGCCAACACCGTGCGCAAGGTGCGCGGCCTGTATTCCAGCGTCAACGGCGCCCAGGCCGACGTGGCCGCGCGCAAGACCGCGGTGGACAAGGCCCGCGCCGACTACAACCGGCGCGTGGCGCTGGCCAAGTCCGGCGCGATCTCGGCCGAGGAACTGGCGCACGCCAGCGACGCGCTGACCACCGCGGAAAGCGCGCTGATCACCGCGCAGCAGCAGTACCAGACCAGCAAGGTGCTGGTCGACGACACCGTGGTCGCCTCGCATCCGGACGTGCAAGCCGCCGCCGCACGCCTGCGCGCCGCCTTCCTCGACGACGTGCGCGCCACCCTGGTCGCGCCGGTGGACGGCTATGTGGCCAAACGCTCGGTGCAGGTCGGCCAGCGCGTGCAGCCCGGCGCCGCGCTGATGGCGGTGGTGCCGCTGCGCGGCGTATGGGTGGATGCGAACTTCAAGGAGACCCAGCTCACCCACATGCGCATCGGCCAGCCAGTGACGATCGCGTCCGACGTCTATGGCAGCAAGGTGGAATACAAGGGCAAGGTGCAGAGCCTGGGCGTGGGTACCGGCAGCGCGTTCTCGCTGCTGCCGGCGCAGAACGCCACCGGCAACTGGATCAAGATCGTGCAGCGCATCCCGGTGCGCATCGTGTTCGACGACCCGGCCCAGCTGGGCCAGCATCCGCTGCGCATCGGCATGTCGCTGAACGTGGACGTGAGCCTGCACGACCAGAGCGGCCCGATGCTGGCGCAGCAATCGCCGAGCAAACCCGCCTTCAGCACCGACGTCTATCGGCAGCAACTGGCCACGGCCGACCAGGTGATCGGGCAGATCGTCCACGCCAACATGGCCGGCGGCAAGTAACACCAGCAGCTCCCTCCCCTGCATTGCAGGGGAGGGTTGGGGTGGGGTTCGCTTTTGATCTTCAGGTCAAGAGCGACCCCCTCCCAACCTCCCCCTGCTGCGCAGGGGGAGGAGCAAGGCCTCCCATCACCGACCGATCCCGATGACCACCGAATTCCGCCCGCCCAACCTGGCACTGAGCACGATCGGCCTGTCGCTGGCCACGTTCATGCAGGTGCTGGACACCACCATCGCCAACGTGTCGCTGCCGACCATCGCCGGCAACCTCGGCGTCAGCAACAACCAGAGCACCTGGGTGATCACCTCGTTCGCGGTGAGCATGGCGATCGCGCTGCCGCTGACCGGCTTCCTCAGCCGCCGCTTCGGCGAGGTGCGGCTGTTCACCGCCTGCACGCTGCTGTTCGCGCTGACCTCGTTCCTGTGCGGCGTGTCGCAGAGCATGGGCATGCTGATCCTGTTCCGCGCGCTGCAGGGCGCGGTGGCCGGGCCGATGTACCCGATCACGCAGAGCCTGCTGATCGGCATCTATCCGCCGGCCAAGCGCGGCATGGCGCTGGCGCTGCTGGCGATGGTGACGGTGGTGGCGCCGATCGCCGGGCCGATCCTCGGCGGCTGGATCACCGACAACTACTCGTGGCCGTGGATCTTCTTCATCAACGTGCCGATCGGCATCTTCGCCAGCATGGTGGTGGCCAACCAGCTGCGCGCGAAAGTGGAGAAGACCGAGCGGCCGAAGGTCGACTATGTCGGCCTGATCAGCCTGATCATCGGCGTGGGCGCGCTGCAGATCGTGCTGGACAAGGGCAACGACGAGGACTGGTTCAACTCCAGCTTCATCATCGTCACCAGCATCGTCTCGGCGATCGGCATCGCGGTGTTCCTGATCTGGGAGCTGACCGACAAGGACCCGATCGTCGACCTGCGCCTGTTCCGCCACCGCAACTTCACCGCCGGCACCATCGCGCTGATCCTGGCCTACGCGGCGTTCTTCGCCATCGGCCTGCTGGTGCCGCTGTGGCTGCAGCGCAACCTCGGCTACACATCGACCTGGGCCGGCTTTGCCACCGCGCCGATCGGCGTGCTGCCGGTGCTGCTGACCTTCTTCGTGGGCAAGTACGCCACCCGCTTCGACCTGCGCATGCTGGCCTCGATCGCGTTCGTGGTGATGGCCGGCACCTGCTTCATGCGCTCGGACTTCTTCATCGGCATCGACTTCTACCACGTGGCGATGGTGCAGCTGTGGCAGGGCCTGGGCGTGGCGCTGTTCTTCATGCCGGTGCTGACCATCCTGCTGTCGGACCTGCAGCAGAACGAGATCGCCTCCGGCTCCGGCCTGGCCACCTTCCTGCGCACGCTGGGCGGCAGCTTCTCCGCCTCGCTCACCACCTTGCTGTGGGAGCGCCGCGCGGTGAGCCACCACGAGCAATTGACCGAGCACATCACCGCCTACAGCCCGACGGCGCAGGCCGCGATGCACCAGGTCGGCCAAGGCAACCAGCAAGCCGCCGCCGGCGTGCTCAACGACATCATCACGCAGCAGGCCTACCAGATCTCGTTCAACGAGGTGTTCCACGCGCTGGGCTGGATCTTCCTGGCGCTGGTGCTGGTGATCTGGCTGGCCAGGCCGCCGTTCACGCCGAAGGCGCGCCCGGTTTCCGGCGGCCACTGAATCCACGGCATGCATCGACGGGACGGCCCCCGCATGGGGCCGCCCCGCGTGGGAGTGGCGTCAGATGTCGAAGGCGACGCCGACCAGCGCCATCGTCTCGCCGGTGTTCGGGCGATGCAGGCCGCCATTGGAGACATGTCGGAGCGCCACGCTGAAATGCTTCGCCTGCCAGCCCAGCGTGCTGACGAACTGGTAGTGGCTGGAAAGCGCGTGGGTGGCGTGGTTGGTGGCGGCGAGTTGTTCGCTGAAGAACAGCGGCTGGTACCAGTCGCCGGCATCGCCCAGATGGAAGCGCGCGCCTGCGGCAAGCAGCGCTACCGAGTCGCGGTTGGTGTAACGGCTGTTGTCGCTCGCCACGCGGCGGCCGTCGATCCAGCCGAGCGAAACATCCGGTGACCAGGTGAAGCGCGTCCGGCCGAGCGGTTGCGGCGCGAACACCGCCTCGACGAAGGCGGTGTTCGCACCGTAACCGTTCGAGTTGCTGCGGCCGGCCTGCACTTCGAAGCGGGTGGCGGCCGCCGGCAGCGCGGCGGTGACCAGGGCCAGTACGAGTGCGCTGCGAAAGAGAGGACGAAGGGACATGGGGCAACCTCGCGATGGGAATCCTTTTATGTACCGCGTAGTTTACAAAACAGCCGGTGCCGGGCGAAGCCCCTTCTTGGTGCGATTTCGGCAACAGATTGTTGCCCCCGCGATGTAAAAACCCCGGCACGATGGCCGGGGTTCGGTGACGACACGGTCAAGGCCGTTATTTTCTGCCCGCCGGTTGCAAGGTCGGGCTGTCCAGGTCCAGCGCGGTCGCTTCCAGCAGCACGGCCTGCGGATGCGCCTTGCGAATGCCCGCGGCGAACTGCGCGGCGTCGCCGACCACCACCACCGTGCCGGCACCGGCATCCAGGTGCTTGTCCGCGTACTTCTGGACCTGCTTCGGTGTCACCGCCTGCACTTGTTCGATGTACTTGCCGATCTCACCCAGCGGCACGCCGTACACCGCCAGCTCGCCGACCTGTTCGGCCAGGCCGGCGGTGGTTTCCAGGCTGCGGCCGTAGCCGCCGATCAGGGTGGCCTTGCGCGCGGCCAGTTCGTCGGCCGAAACCCGCGTGCTGCCCAGCCGCTTGAATTCGCCCAGCATCAGCTCGACCACCGGCGCCGCCGACGGGTTCTTGGTCTGCGCCGAGGCCAGCCACAGGCCGGCGTCGCGGCGTGGCATCAGGTTGCTGCCGGCGCCGTAGGACAGGCCGCGCTTGATGCGGATCTCCTCGTTCAGGCGCGCCGAGTACGAGCCGCCGAGCACGGCGTTGGCGAGCGTGCCCACGTAGTAGCCGTCGTCGCCGCGCGATGGCGCGGCATGCGCCGCCACCACGCCGGCCTGGCCGGCACCGCGCTGGTCGATCAGCACGACCGCCGGCAGCTGGCTGGCGGCCTTGCCCGCTGGCCGCGCCGGCAGCAGCGTGGCCGGCTTGGCCCAGTCGCCGAAGCTGGCCTGCGCCAGCTGTTGCGCCTGCGCCGGGGTGATGTCGCCGGCGAGCACCAGAATCGCGTTGTCCGGCCGGTACAGCGCCGCGTGCAACCGCTGCACGTCGGCGCGACCGATCCGCGCGATCGAGGCCGGCGTGCCGCCGCGCGAATGGCCGTATGCGCCGTCGCCGAACACGCCGCGGCTGGCCGCCAGCGAGGCCAGCGCGGTGGGCCGGCTCAGCGTCAGGCGCAGGTCGTCGAGCGCCTGCGCCTGCGCCCGCTTCAACTCCTCCGCGCTGAAATCGGGTTGCCTGACCACCTCGGCCAGCAGGCCCAGCGCCTGCGCCAGCTTCGGCGTGGTCACGGTGATGCCGACCGCGCTTTCGTCCCAGCCGGCGGCGGCATCCAGCGAGCCGCCCAGTGCCTCGGCGGCGGCGGCGATCTGCGGCGCGCTCTTGCCGGCGGCGCCCTTGCTCAGCAGGTTCGCAGTGAGGTCGGCCAGGCCGGCCAGCGCCGGCGGGTCCATCTCGCCGCCGCTGCGCACGATCAGCTGCGCGGTGACCAGCGGCAGGCCGGCGCGGCGCACGCTGACCACCCGCAGTCCGTTCGCCAGAGTCTGCGTCGACGGTGTCGGCACGCTCAGCCTGGGCGCAGGACCGGGCGCGGGTGGCGTGGCCGGAAAGTCGGTTGCCGCGGCGCTTCCGGCAGCGACAAGGATGGCCGTAAAGACGGCCAGGCGGCAGGCATGCATCCGACGGCTCATTTCGCTGCTCCCGATGTCGTCGCTGCCCCGGCGGGCTGCGGCAGGTAGTCGATGGTGACGCTGTGCGCGCCGGTGACGTATTTCTGCAGCACGCGGTGCACGTCCTGTTCGCTGACTTTCTGCAGCGCGGCCAGGTCGGTGTTGACGTGCTCCGGGCTGCCGTCGATCAGCGCCGCCTGGCCCAGTGCGAAGGCCAGGCCCTGCGCGGTCTGTCGCTGCTTCAGCTCGCTGGTCAGCAGCTGCGTCTTCACCTTGTCCAGCTCGGCGGCGGGAATCGGCTGGGTGGCCAGCCAGATGATTTCCTCGTGCAGCAGCTTCTCGGCCTCGGCCGGCTGGTGCCCGCTGGCGAGGATCGCGTAGGCGGTGAACAGGCCCGGGCCGACCCGGCCGTCGGCGTCGGCACCAGCTTGCTGGGCCACCTGGTGGCGATACACCAGCGACTGGTACAGCCGCGAGGAATCGCCCTGCGCCAGCAGCGCGGCGGCGACCTTGAGCGGGATGCTGTCGGCCGTGTCGGAAGCCGGCGGCAGCAGCCAGGTGATCGCCACCGCCGGCAGCGGCGCGGTCTCGCTGGTGACGGTGTAGCGCAGGTTCTTCTTGCGCACCGGTTCCCGCGCAGTGACCTGCGGAATCGGCGTAGCCGGCTTCGGGATCCAGCCGAAATACTGGTCGACCCACGCATCGAGCTGCTTCGGGTCGAAATCGCCGGCGACGATCAGGGTGGCGTTGTCCGGGCGGTAAAAGGTTTTATGGAACGCGATCACGTCCGGCAGCGTGGCTGCGTCCAGGTCCTCGATGCTGCCGATGGTCGGGCGTTTGTACGGATGCACGGTGTAAGAGTGCGGGTCGATCGCGTTGAACAGCTTGCCATACGGGTTGGCCAGCACGCTCTGGCGGTATTCCTCCTGCACCACCGCACGCTCGGACTTGAAGTTCGCCTCGTCCACGTTGAGGTTGGACAGCCGCTCGGCTTCGGCCCACAACAGGGTCTGCAGATGGTTGCTGGGTACCACCTCGAAGTAGTTGGTGACGTCGTCGCCGGTGGACGCGTTGTTGGCACCGCCCACGTCCTCGGTGAGCCGGTCGAACTGTTCGGCGTGCATGTGCTTGGTGCTCTTGAACATCAGGTGCTCGAACAGATGCGCGAAGCCCGAGCGGCCCTGCGGATCATCCTTCGAGCCCACGTGGTACCACACCTGTACCGCCACGTTCGGGCTGGCATGGTCCTCCACGCTGAGCACCTGCAGGCCGTTCGGCAAAATGCGCTGGTGGTAGGCGATCGGTGGAATGGCCAGCTCGGCGGCCGCCACGGGCGGCGCCGCCAGCGTGGTGGCGAGAAGGGCAAGGGCGGTCAGCAAGGCGGCCGGGCGCAGTCGCATGGGTTTCATCCGTTCGGCGGAAAGACGCCACCATAGCAAGCCGGATCAAGCAGCGCCCGTGGCATGCAGCCTGCCCCGCCGGCATGGATGGCATGGCGCACGATCTGCGATGATCGGTAAACGCGAGTCCTGTCATGGGGGGTGGCATGTTCCGCTGGATCAAGCACGTCTGGGTAGGCTCCGAACCCGTCGAATTCGTAAGCGCGTTCGGCGTGACCGAATCGGTGGAGCGCCTGCGGGCCACCACGCGCCGCTGGTCGTTTCCGTTCGCCACGCAGGAATGCGCTGCCGGCACGGTAAGGGAAAACCGCGTGTCGTTGCAGCGGGTCATTCCGATGGTCGGCAATTCGTTCAAGCCGTTCTTCATCGGCAGGTTTGAGCAGCGACAGGGCAAGGTGGTGCTGCGCGGCCGCTTCACCATGATGCTGTTGGTGAAAGTATTCATGGCGTTCTGGTTTGGCATGCTCGCGCTGTTCACGGTAGCCGGCTCGGTGGCCGCCACGGCATCGCCGAAGGCCCTCATGTTCCCGCTGGCGGCCGTCGGCATGCTGGGCTTCGGCGTCGGGCTGACGGCGCTGGGCCGGTGGTTTTCCCGGAACGACCCTGTCTGGCTCACTGATGTCATATGCACCGCGCTGCGGGCGCCATCGGATACCTACGCGCCAGGCCGGAACGCGGCGGCTGCCGGTCATGCAGCGGCAGGCGGGACACCCACCTTCATCTACGCGATGACCGGGCTGTTCGTTCTGTTCGGGTTCCTGGGCCTTGTGTCGGCGATCACCGGCATCCAGACCTATCGCGGCGGCCCCGGCGGATCCGTGATCACGCACTATGCAAACGATACGCTGCGCATGGTCGCCGGGGCTGCTTCCATCGCGATGCTCCTCGTCGCCCATGGCATCTATCGCCGGATGCTGTTCGCCTGGAGGGCAGGCTTCGTGCTGCTTGCGGCAAGCATGG
The DNA here is from genome assembly GCF_018101315.1 of Rhodanobacter sp. B2A1Ga4. Lineage (NCBI taxonomy): Bacteria > Pseudomonadati > Pseudomonadota > Gammaproteobacteria > Lysobacterales > Rhodanobacteraceae > Rhodanobacter > Rhodanobacter sp. B2A1Ga4. The sequence goes on from NZ_JADBJR010000005.1 coordinate 229,930, forward strand.
CCTACTCGGTCATCGACCCGTTCATACGCACCGACCTCGGGGATGCGCGCGTACCGGCGCTCGCGTTCGGCGGCCTGTCCGTGCTGATCGGCGTGGTCTGGGGGCGCTGGTGGCATGCGCAGCGCCACCACTTCCACGATTGACGACGCGGTGCCGGACACACAAATACACGGCAAACCCGGCAAAGTGCCGCACGGGCGTTGCTCCAGCCACACATCCAGAGAATGCCAATGTCAGCCGCCACCCGATCATCGCTGTTCGCCAACCACAACTTCACCCTGCTGTTCGGCGGCAGCACGATCTCGGCCATCGGCGATCAGTTCACCCTGGTGGCCTTGCCGTGGCTGGTACTGAAGCTCACCGGCGATCCGGCGGCACTCGGCCTGGTGCTCGCCGCGATGGCGCTGCCGCGTGCCGCCTTCATGCTGATCGGCGGCGCAGTAGTGGACCGCATGTCGCCGCGGCGGGTGCTGCTGGGTGCGCGCGGAATCAATGCCTTGCTGGTCAGCCTGCTGACCGTGCTGGTCGTGGCCGGGGCGATCCAGATGTGGATGATCTACGCGCTCGCGCTGGGTATCGGCCTGTCTACCGCGTTCGCCTATCCGGCGGGTTCGGCCATCCTGCCGCAACTGATTCAGCCGCAGCAGTTGCAACCGGCCAACGCTCTGTTCATGGGCATGCGCCAGCTGAGCATGATTGTCGGCCCGGCGATCGCCGGACTGCTGATCAGTGCCGGTGCGCACGCTGATCACGGCAAAGGCGTGACCGATTCCGCCGGACTCGGGCTGGCCTTCGGCATCGACGCGGTGAGCTTCCTGTTCTCGCTCGGCTCGCTGATGCTGATCCGCATCCACAGCGATCACCATCCGAAGGCACCGGCCGGCAGCCTGTTGGCCAGCGTGGCGAGCGGTGTCCGCAATATCTGGGCCGATCTTCCGCTGCGCGCGTTCATCCTCTACGCCGCCGTGGTGTCCGTGTTTGTCGGCGGCCCGATCCAGGTAGGCCTGCCGGTGCTGGCCGATACCCGGCTGGATCTGGGCGCCGCATCGCTGGGCATCCTGATGACCGCGAACGGTGGCGGCATGCTGCTGGGCAGTTTTCTTTCCGGCGTCGCGTCGAAGCTGGTACGCGGACGGCTCGGCCTGATGGTGCTGGGCATAGACAGCCTTGCCGGACTGGCCCTGGCCACGATGGCCCTGGTGCACTCGACCCTGGCCGGCGCCGTGTTGCTGGCCGGTGTCGGCGTGCTCGCCGGCATCGCGCAGATCGCCATCGTCAGCTGGATCCAGCGCCGCGTGGCGCCGGAGATGATGGGCCGCACCATGAGCGTACTGATGTTCACCTTCATGGGGCTGGGCCCGCTGTCGGCCGCCATCGCCGGCAGTCTGCTGAAGGTGATCTCGCTGGCGACCTTGTTCACCGGGGCAGGCCTGACGCTGACAGCCATTGCCTTGAGTTGCATGACCAGCTCGTCGCTGCGCAGCATCGGCGCGACAAGAGCAGAGACCGCGCCGGCCTGACCGCGATATCACGGACAACCTCCGACGAATGGACAACCACGCCAACAGATCAATCAGGACGCGGTCTGCGGCCCGCCCAGCGCCTTGAGCCGCTTCTTCTCCGCCTTGCGTTCCTTGCGTGCGGCCTTGCGGATCTTGCGGTCGTAGTTCCACAGGTAGATCGCCGGCGTACTCAGCAGCGTCAGCAATTGGGATACCAGCAAACCGCCGACGATGGCGATGCCCAGCGGCTGGCGCATTTCCGAGCCAATGCCGAAGCCGATCGCCAGCGGCAGCGCCGCGCCCATCGCGACCAGGGTGGTCATGGTGATCGGGCGGAAGCGCACCAGTGCCGCCTCGCGGATCGCCTCGGGCGCAGGCAAGCCGCGCTCGCGTTCGGCCACCAGTGCGAAGTCGACCATCAGGATCGCGTTTTTCTTGACGATGCCGATCAGCATCAGGATCGCGATGATCGCCATCATCGAGATCTGCGTCTGGGTGACCAGCATGGCAAGGAACGCGCCGGCGCCGGCGGCGGGCAAGGTGGAGAGAATCGTCAGCGGATGGCCGAGGCTTTCGTAGAGAATGCCCAGCACGATGTACATCGCCAGGATCGAGCCGAGCAGCAGCACCATGCCGTTGGACTGGGCCTGCTTCAGGCGCTGGTTGGCGCCGGTGAAATCCACCTTCATGCCGGCCGGCAGGCCCACCGCATAGGCGGCCTGCTCGACCAGCTTGACGCCGAGGTCCTGCGGCACGTCCTTGGCCAGGTTGTAGTTGATCGTGGCCGCTTCGAGCTGGTTGTGGTGGCGTATCCGCAGCGGGCTGATGTCCGGCTCGATGGTCGCCAGCGCGGACAGCGGGATCATCCGCCCCTGGTCGTTGCGCACGTGCACGTTGAGCAGCGACTCGGGACTCACGCTCAGTGCCGCGCCGGTGCTGAGCACCACCGCGTACTGGTTGATGTCGGAATAGATCTGCGACACCTGGCGCTGGCCGAACGCGTTGTACAGCGCGGAGTCGATGGTGCCGACGCCGACGTGCAGGCGCCCGGCAGCCTCGCGGTCGATCTTCAGCAGTTGCTGCTTGCCGACCTGGTCGAAATTGCTGGTGACGTCGCGGAATTCCTTGACCGTGCGCAGCTGCCGCACCATCTTCAGCGCCCACGGCTGCAGGTCGCCGCCATTGGTGCTGACCAGCTGGAATTCGTACTGGCCGCCACCGTCGCCGCTGCCGCCGCCGCCGAGGAACTGCGCGGCGCTGACCGAGACCTTCACGCCGGGCAGCTTGTCGTAGTATTTGGACAGCCGCTCGACCACCTGCTTGATGCCCTCGTTGCGCTGGCCTGGACCGCTGCCGCGCGGCTTCAGGTCGACGAACATCTGTGCGTTGTTGCCCACCGCGCCGCCACCGCCGCCGTCGCGACCAAGCATGGTGAGCTGGTCGAGCACGGCCGGGTCGGCCTGCATGATCTTGGCCACGGCGAGCGTGCGTTCGGTCATCTGCGCCGGCGAGATGTTCGCGTCGGCGTTGATGTCCACCTGCAGCTGGCCGGTGTCCTCGTCGGGCATGAAGGTGCCGCCGGCGGTCTTCGCCACCGCGAAGCCGAGCGCGAAGGTGAGCAGCAGCAGGGTCAACGGCTGCCAGCGCATGATCCGGCGATGGTGCATCGCCCAGTCCAGCGCGCGCTCGTAGACGTGCAGCAGCTTGCGGTCGAAGCGCTCCACCGCCCGCTCGATCCGCCCGGGCGCCTTGGCGTGCTCCGGCTCATGGGTCAGCAGGTAGGCGCACAGCGCCGGGGTGAGTGTGAGCGAGACCAGCGCCGAGATCACCACCGCCGCAGTCAGCGTCACCGAGAACTCGCGCAGCAGCATCACCAGCATGTTGTTGCCGAACAGCAGCGGCGCGAACACCGCCACCAGCGACAGGGTGATCGAGATCACCGTGAAGCCGATCTCCCGCACGCCGGTCAGCGCCGCCTGCATCGGCGGCTCGCCGCGCTCCATGTGCCGCACGATGTTCTCGATCACCACGATCGCGTCGTCCACCACGAAGCCGATGCACAGCACCAGCGCCACCAGCGACAGGGTGTTGAGCGTGTAGCCCAGCGTCCACATCACCACGAACGCGCCGGCCAGCGACAGCGGCACGCTCAGCGTGGCGATCAGGGTCGGCCGCAGCCGGCGCAGGAACACCAGCATCACCAGCACCACCATCACGATCGAGATCAGCAGCGCCACCTGCACCTCGTGCAGCGCCGACTTGGTGGTCTGGGTGAGGTCGAACACCGGTGTCATCGTCACGTTTTGCGGCAGCGAGGCGCGCAGTTGCGGCAGCCTGGCGCGGATCGCCTCCACCGTGGCCACCGCGTTCGCCTCCGGTCGCTTGCTGATCTGCAGGCCGACCGTGCGCGCGTCGTTGAACCAGGCCGCCTGGTATTCGTCCTGCTGCCCGCCGTAGACCCGCGCCACGTCGGACAGCCGCACCGGCGTGCCCTTCTTCACCGAGATCAGCAGGCGGGCGAACTCGGCCGGTGTCTGCAGGCTATCGCTGGCGCTGACCGTCATCTGCGTGCGGCCGTCGCTCAGCGTGCCCTGCGGCGAGGTGACGTTGGCCGCGCGCAGCGCATTGGCCACGTCGTTGGTGGTGAGGCCCTTGGCCGCCAGCGCGTTGTTGTCCAGCTCGATCCGCACCGCATGCGGCGTGCCGCCGAACACCTGCACCTGCGCCACACCGTCGATCTGCGCCACGGCGGGCTTCAGCATGGTGTCGGCGAGGTCGAACAGCTGGTCCTGCGGCAGGCCGGTCGAGGTCAGGGTGAGGAACAGGATCGGGATCTGCGAGGTGTCGAACTTGAAGTACTGCGGCGGCGACGGCATGCCGGTCGGCAGGTCGACCGCGGCCGCGTTGATCGCCGCCTGCACGTCGCGGGCGGCGCTGTCGGCGGTACGGTCGAAGGTGAAGCGCACCATCACCGAGGCGGTGCCTTCGTTGGCGTTGCCGTACATCTCGTCGACGCCGGGAATGCGCCCCAGGTGCCGCTCCAGCGGCGCCAGCACGGTGTTGGCCATGGTCTGCGCGCTGGCGCCAGGCTGGCTGGCCACCACGTAGACACCCGGGAAATCCAGCGACGGCAGCGCAGCCACGCCGAGCAGCAGGTACGCCCACAGCCCGGCCAGCATCAGGCCGAGCGCAAGCAGCGAGGTGCCGACCGGGCGACGGATCAGCGGGGCAAAGATGTTCATGGCGCTTCCATCCGCCAGTGCGGACGCAGACTGGACCAGCGTAGGGACGGCGAGAATAGGGCAAGAGTTCCGTTCATGCCCACTTTATGCCCTCTGGCACGCCCGGGCGTATGTGCCTGAAGTCCGCACCCTGCCGGAAGGCAGGGGTCGTGGCCGCGGCTATTTCGGCAGGGCCGGCATCTGCTGCTGCACCAGCCGCTGGCGCTTGATCTCGGCCCGCAGCTGGCGCCGCGCCGCCTTGCGCTGGCGGTGGTCGTGCTGCCACAGGTAGATCGCCGGCGTGCTCAGCAAGGTCAGCAACTGCGACACGAACAGGCCGCCGAGGATGGCGATGCCCAGCGGCTGGCGCATCTCCGAACCGTAGCCGAAGCCGATCGCCAGCGGCAGCGCCGCACCCATCGCGACCAGGGTGGTCATGGTGATCGGGCGGAAGCGCACCAGCGCCGCCTCACGGATCGCCTGCGGCGGCGACATGCCACGGTCGCGCTCGGCGACCAGGGCGAAGTCGACCATCAGGATCGCGTTCTTCTTGACGATGCCGATCAGCATCAGGATCGCGATCACCGACATCAGGGTCAGCTGGGTATGCGTGACCAGCATCGCCAGGAACGCGCCCATGCCGGCGGCCGGCAGGGTGGAAAGGATGGTCAGCGGGTGGACCAGGCTCTCGTACAGGATGCCCAGCACCACGTACATCACCAGGATCACCGCCAGCAGCATGACCAGCGCGTTGTTCATCGCGTCGAGCAGGTTCTTGTTGTCGCCGGAATACTTCTTGTGCACGCCCGGCGGCAGCTGCGCGGCGAACATTGCCTGGTCGACCAGCTTCAGGCCATCCGCCTGGGTGACGCCCTTGGCCAGGTTGTAGTTGATCGCGGCCGATTCGAGCTGGTCGAAATGGCTGATGGTGACCGGCGCGATGTGCGGCTGGATCTGCGCCAGCGCGGACAGCGGAATCATCTTTCCCTGCGCATTGCGCACATAGGTATTGAGCAGGGTGGCCGGGCTCAGCGACTCGGCGCTGCTGGCGGTGATCACCACGCGGTACTGGTTGATGTCCGAGTAGATGGTGGAAACCGGGGTCTGGCCGAACGCGTTGGCCAGCGCGGTGTCCACCTGGGCCAGGCTCACGTGCAGCCGCGCGGCGGCGTTGCGGTCCACCTGCAGCATCTGCTGCTTGCCGATGCTGTCGAAGCTGGTGCTGACGTTGCGGAACTGCTTCATGTCGCGCATCACCCGCGCCAGCTTCAGGGTGGGCTGCTGCAGCGGCACGCCATCCACGCTGTCGAGCTGGAACGCATACTGCCCGCGGCCGCCGCCACCGCCACCACCACCGCCGATGAACTGGTTGACCGAGAGCGATACGTCCAGGTCCGGCACGTTCTTGAAATACTTGTCCAGCCGGTCGACCACCGCCTGCGAGCTGACCTGGCGGTCGCCCGGCCGGTCGCCCGGCGACTTCAGGTCGACGAACAGGCTGGCCTGGTTGCCAACCGCGCCGCCACCATTGTTGCCGCCGAGGAAGGCGGAAACGTCGCGCACCGCCGGGTCCGCCTTGACCTTCGCCGCCACCTCCTGCGTGCGCTGCGCCAGCAGCAGCGGCGAGACGTTGGCGTCGGCGCTGATGCTCGCCTGCAGCAGGCCGGTGTCTTCCTTCGGCATCAGGCCGCCGCCGGCGGTCATCACCACCACCACCGCCAGGCCGATGGTGAGCGCCAGCAGGATCAGCGGCTGCCAGCGCATGATCCGGCGATGGTGCATCGCCCAGTCCAGCGCGCGCTCGTAGACGCGCAGCATGCCGCTGTCGAAGCGTTCGGCCAGCCGCTCCAGTCGCCCCGGCGTACGCGCGCCGGCGGGCTCGCGTGCCAGCCAGGCGCCGCACAACGCCGGGGTCAGCGTGAGCGAGACCAGCGCCGAGATCACGATGGTGGCGATCAGGGTCACCGAGAACTCGCGCATCAGCATGGTGAACATGTTGTTGCCGAACACCATCGGCCCGAACACGGCGATCAGTGACAGCGTAATCGAGATCACCGTGAAGCCGATCTCGCGCACGCCGCTGAGCGCGGCCTGCAGCGGCGGCTCGCCGCGTTCCATGTGGCGCACGATGTTCTCGATCACCACGATCGCGTCGTCCACCACGAAACCCACGCACAGCACCAGCGCCACCAGCGAGAAGATGTTGAGGGTGAAGCCGAGCAGCCACATCGCCACGAACGCGCCGGCCAGCGACAGCGGCACGCTGAACATCGCGATCACGGTGGGTCGCAGCCGGCGCAGGAACACCAGCATCACCAGCGCCACCATCACGATGCCCATCAGCAGCGCCACCTCCACCTCGTGCAGCGCCGACAGCGTGGTCGGGGTGAAGTCGAAGATCGGCGTGATCGTGGCGTCGGCGGGCAGCAACCCGCGCAGTTCGGGCAGGCGCGCACGGATCGCCATCACCGTGGCCACCGCGTTGGCCTGCGGCCGCTTGTTGACCTGCATCACCACCGCGCGCTGGCCGTTGAACCACGCCGCGGCGTACTTGTCTTCCTGGCCGCCGCTGATCGTCGCCACGTCGGCCAGCCGCACCGGCACGCCGTTGTGGCTGGCGACCACCAGCGCGGCGAAATCCTGCGCCGTGTGCAGCGCGTCGTTGGCGCTCACCGTCATGCGCGTGACGCCGTTGCTGAGCGTGCCCTGCGGCGAAGTGACGTTGGCGGCGCGCAGCGCGTTGGCCACGTCGTTCGCGGTGATGCCCATGCCCACCAGCGCGCTGGTGTTCAGCACGATGCGCACCGCATGCGGCGTGCCGCCGCCCACCTGCACCTGGGCCACGCCGGGGATCTGCGCCACCGCCGGCTTCAGCAAGGTATCGGTGAGGTCGTACAGCTTGTCCGGCGGCAGGCTGGAGGAGGTCAGCGAGACCAGCAGCACCGGGATCTGCGAGGTGTCGAACTTGACGTAGCCAGGCGGGCTGGGCAGCCCGGGCGGCAGGTCCGGCGCCGCCGCGTTGATCGCCGCCTGCACGTCGCGCGCGGCCTTGTCGGCGCCGCGGTCCATGTTGAAGATCACCTGGATCTGCGCGCCGCCCTCGCTGGCGCTGGAAGCCATCATGCGCACCCCGGGGATGCGCCCGAGGTGGCGTTCCAGCGGTGCCACCACGGTCGAGGCCATGGTCTGCGCGCTGGCACCGGGCATCTGCGCGAACACCGCCACGCCGGGAAATTCGATCGACGGGAATGCCGCCACGCCAAGCAGCAGGTACGCCCACACACCGCCCAGCAGCAGTCCGAGCGCAAGCAGTGAGGTGCCAACGGGCCGGCGGACCAGCGGTGCGAAGACGTTCAAGCGGCCTCCCTGGCGCGCAAGCGTGACCGAAGCGCGGGAGGCGCGGCCGGGGACGTTGCGGGCATTCCATGCATGCCGATGTTATGCCAGTTGTCGCGGCCCCTGTGTATGTGCCTGAAGTCCACCCGCATGCAGGAACCCGCTACCGGGCTCCTGCATGCGCGGCAGCAGGATCAGCGCCTGGCCGGGCTGTAACGCAGGGTCAGGAACGCGCTGCGGCCGGGCTGGTTGAAGTACCACACGGTCTCGTAGTGGTGGTCGAACACGTTGGCCAGGCGCGCCTCCACCTGCCAGTCCGACGCGAAATGCCAGCTGGCGCGCAGGTCGGTGGTGGAGTAGCCGCCGAGCCGGTGCCGGTTGGCCGCATCGTCGAAACCACGCCCGGCGGCGAAGACGGTGGCGCCGATGCCGAAGGCACCGAAGCGACGGTCCAGGTCCACCCGCGCGGTGTGCTCGCGCCGGCGCGGCAGCACCTTGCCGTCGTTCGCGCCGCCATCTTCGTTGCGCGGCTGCAGCCAGGTCAGGTAACCCTGCAGCTGCCAGCCGGCGAGGTTGGCGCCGAGCTGGCCTTCCACGCCACGGATGCGCGCCTTGCTGATGTTGGACGGGAAGTAGTTGCTGTCCAGCGCGATCAGCTGGTCGATGCGGGTCTGGTAGGCGTTCAACGCCCAGTTCCACGCATCCTGCTGCTGGCTCAGGCCCAGTTCGGCGCTGCGCGATTTCTCCGGCTTCAGGTCCGGATTGCCGCTGCCGTATGGGTAGTACAGGTCGTTGAAGGTCGGCGCATGGAACGCGCTGCCGTAGCTGGCGGACAGCTTCAGCCCGCCGTCGAAGCGGTAGCCCCACGCCGCCGCGCCGGTGTTGTGGTTGCCGAACTGGCCGTTGTGGTCGCGCCGCGCCGACAGCTGCACCTCGTTGCGGCCGAACGTGCCCTGGTACTGCACGTAGCCGCCGGTATTGTTGCGGCGGCTGGCGAGGAAGCCGGTGTCGCTGTCGATGTGCTCACCCTGCCAGTCGACGCCCAGGGTCAGCAGCTGGTTGCTGGCCACGCTGAGGTCGTTCTGCCACGACGCCTGGTTGCGCCGCGAGTAGATGTAGCCGACGAAGTTCTCGTTCTCGTAGTTGTCGTAGCGGTCCAGGTTCTGGCCCACGCTCAGGGTGGTCTTCCACGCTTCCAGCGGGTTGAAGCTGAAGCTGCTGCCGGCGACCTGCTGCAGGGTGCGGCTGCGGTTCTGGTAGCTGCCGTCGAAATGGATCTCGCCCAGGCTGCGCAGCCAGGTGCCGGTGAGCTCGGCGCCGCTGTCCCAGCGATAGCCTCCGCTGGCGCTGAGGTTCTTGTTGCGGAAGGCGTCGCGGTCCGGCTCGTCGGTGAAGCAGCCGGCGAACGCCTCGGCCGCGCCGACGCGGCAGGCATTGATGCCGCGGGTGTACTGGGCGCCGACGCCGAGGTTGTACCAGGCGTGCTCGCTGCCGCCAGACAGTCCGGCCTGGCCGCGCAGCAGGTGGTTGCTGCCGGTGGTCACGCTGAACGAGGGCTGCAGGCCGCCGTCGCGGCTACCCCGGCGGGTGAAGATCTGGATCACGCCGCCGATCGCATCGGCGCCGTACAGGCTCGAGCGCGGGCCGCGCACGATCTCGATGCGCTCGATCTGCTCCACCGGAATCTGCTCGAACGCCGCCAGCCCGGCGCTGACCGAGGCTACCCGCACGCCGTCGACCAGCAGCAGGGTGTGGGTGGAGTTGGTGCCACGCAGAAACAGCGAGGTTTGCTGGCCGTAGCCGCCACTGTTGGCGAAGCTCACGCCCGGCAGGCCGGTCAGCAGGTCCGGCACCGACAGCGGCTGCAACCGCTCGATGTCGGCGCGGGTGATCACCGTCACCGACGACAGCGCCTCGTCGGCGGTGATCGCGGTGCGCGTGGCGGTGACGATCACCGGGGCCAGCGCCGACGCCTCGTTCTGGTCGGCAGCCTGTGCCGCCACCGTGCAACTGAGCAGCGCCGCTGCCAGCAGGGTCTTCTTCATGTCCGTTCCTCTACGCCGTGCACCCGCGCACGGCTCATGTGTCCAATGAGCTGGCGACAGGCACGGGAGGAAGACGGAACGACGGGCAGGCAGCAACGACCGACACGTGGTTCGGCCTCGCCCACCGCGAGCCACCAGGAATCGTTCGGGCCGGTCTCCGGGCTGGCGAGTGGCGCGCGGTGATCCGCAGGCCTTGAGCGGCGCCTTCCCGTGCCAGGCACAGTGGCGTTCGCCGCTCGTGATCTCGCTTACCGTTGCGGGGGCAGCGCCGGCCTTGCAGTGTGTACGCACACCACGCACCGGCTTCCCGTTTCATCCCTTCGGCAACGCGCCGTCAGGACACCTGAACCGCGCAACTCTAATGCCGACGGGAAACCCGCGCAATCGTGGCCGTTGCGTTAAACGCGCGTTCCCGAGGCCTCAACCCGATTGTTTCGACTCCTGACCGAGTCCTGCGGGCTGGCACTGACACGCAGGTATTAAGGGAACAATAATCGCAAGTTATTGCTGTTTGAAAAGCTGTAAATCGTAATTTCTTGATGTTTGGTAATAACTCATAAATATTTTGTTGACGCCAGTATTTATGTCGCCTTATGTTCCGGGAGCAGGTTGCCGGAAGGCATGGATACCGGGCGTCGGCATGGAGTTGCGTAGCCTGACTGATGGAACAATCGGCGGCTGCCGCCGACACGCACCCAGCTTGCTTTGTTCCATGAATTAATTGATTTACGTCACTCGGCCTTTGGGCCTTTCACTCTGGGGAGATTCATTACCAATGAGCAGTCACAACAAAATCCATAATCCGAGGTGGCGCCACACCGCTCTTGCCGTGGCACTGAGCATGAGCCTGGGCGGCGTCGCCATGGCGCAGTCCACCACGGGCTCCATCTTCGGCCAGGCCCCGGCGGCCGCAGGCGAGACCGTCACCGCCACCAACGCGTCTGGCCTGACCCGCGAGGTCACTGTCGACAGCTCCGGGCGTTTCCAGATCAACAACGTGCCGGTCGGTACCTATACGGTGTCGCTGAAGAAGAGTGGCGCGGTCGTTGAGACGCGCAAGGTGTCACTGGCGCCCGGCGCCGGCACTTCCGTCACGTTCAGCGCCGAAACGACCTCGCTCAGCGCGGTAACCGTCTCGGCCAATGCGCTGCCGGCCATCGACGTATCCAGCGTCAGCTCGAGCACGGTCATCACCGCCGCCGACCTGCAGAAGCTGCCGATCGGTCGCAACGCGGAATCGATCGCCCTGCTCGCTCCGGGCACGGTCAAGGGCAGCAGCTTCTTCGGCAACGCAGTCGCCTTCGGCGGCTCCAGCGTGTCCGAGAACGCCTACTACGTGAACGGCTACAACACCGGCGAGCCGTACAAGAATCTGGGTGGCTTTGCGCTGCCGTATGGTGCGATCGACCAGCAGGAAACCCTGACTGGCGGCTACAGCGCCAAATACGGTCGCTCCGACGGCGGCGTGATCAACCAGATCGGCAAGCGCGGCACCAACGAATGGCACTTCGGTGCGCAGGCGGTCTGGCAGCCACGTTTCCTCGAGGGCACGCCGGTCAACAACCGTTATGGCAACCCCGCCATCCCGGCAGACGTCGCCAACCCCAACAGCCCCGACGGCCTCACCCATTACCAGCTGGAAGATCCAGCCAAGCCGGGTACGCTGAACCAGTACCGCAATGACAACAAGGAGTGGGAGACGGTCTACTCCGCCTACGTCGGCGGCCCGCTGATCCAGGACAAGCTGTTCATGTTCCTGGCGGCCGAGAAGGCCACGACGCAGAGCAACAACGTGGAATCCGCCGCCAACCAGAAAGTCCAGTACAACCGGGACAAGCACACCAAGTTCTACGGCAAGCTGGACTGGAACATCACCGACAGCAACATCCTTGAGCTGACGGCGCTGAAGAACAACCAGTCCACCGGTGCCGGCTCGACCTACATGTTCGACAACAGCACCTTGAAGTCGGGTGCCTACCTCAACAAGAACGACATCAGCAAGGACAACGCCCAGTTCTACCTGGGCCACTTCACCAGCTACATCACCGATGCGGCCACCCTGAGCATCCTGTACGGCAAGGCCCACTTCCAGGACCCGGTCGTCTACGGCAACCAGAGCCCGCTGCCGTTCATCTCGCGCCCCTACAACGAGAATCCGGCCTTCCTGCCGCCGGGCACGGGGCCGAACGGTATCGTCAACGCCCAGGGCAATACCACCTGGACCTCGCCGCAGGCGAGCAACAGCACCCACGGCCTGCGCGTCGACTTCGACTACAAGCTGGGCGATCACGACCTCGCCGTCGGTATCGACAACATGAGCTACGGCGCCAAACACCAGGGCCCGGACAACCAGAATCCGTTCAACCCGGCGCTGAACTACTACTGGCGCTACGCAGCTGCCTCCCCCGCGTACCCCAACGGCCGCGTGCAGAAGCGCACCATCGGCTGGGCCACCAGCATGACGATGACCCAGAAGGCCTACTACCTGCAGGACGACTGGCAGGTCAGCTCCAACGTGCTGCTGAACATCGGCGTCCGCAACGACCACTTCACCAACTACAACGACCTCGGCAAGGCGTTCGTCGACGAGAAGAACCAGTGGGAGCCACGCATCGGCGCCAGCTGGGACGTGAACGGCGACTCCTCGTTCAAGGTCTATGGCAACGTGGGCCGCTACTACCTCGCGCTGCCGGACAACGCGGCCGAGCGTGCGGCCAACCGCTCGACCTACCTCACCCAGTACTTCACCTATACCGGCATCGACGCCAACGGCGTGCCGACCGGCACCGTGGCGCTTGCCCCGCCCAGCTCGCCCGACGGCGAATACGGCCTGCCCAAGGATCCGCAGCAGGTCACCGCGCGCAACCTGAAGCCGGAGTACGTGGACGAGTTCATCGTTGGCTTCGACAAGAAGCTCAATGACGAGTGGACCTACGGTGCCAAGGCGATGTGGCGCGACCTGAAGACCGCGATCGACGACGAGTGCTCGCCGAGCCAGATCGCGACCAAGATGACCAGCATGGGGCTGGATCCGGGTCTCTACGGCAACTCGCTGTACGGCGCCTCCTACTGCCGCCTGATCAATCCCGGCCAGACCAACACCATGCTGGTGAAGTCGGATGACGGCACCAGCAGCGTGCTCGTGCCGATGACCCAGAAGGACTGGGGCTACATCAATGGCGTCCGTCGCAAGATCGGTTCGCTGAACCTGTACCTGGAGCATCCGTTCGACGGCAAGTGGATGGCCCGCCTCGATTACACCTGGAGCCGCGGCTTCGGCAACACCGAGGGCCAGGTGCGTTCCGACTTCGGCCAGGGCGACGTGTCCAAGACCGAAGACTGGGATAGCTGGCAGCTGATGGATGGCCAGGACGGCGAACTGTCCAACGTCCGCAAGCACGCGATCCGCTTCCGCGGTGCCTACCAGATCACGCCGGAATGGCTGGTCTCCGGCACCCTGCTGGCGCAGTCCGGCACGCCCAAGGAGTGCCTGGGCTACTACGGCCCAACCGGTACCGGCGACCCGACCGGCTACAACGGCGGCGGCAGCGGCAACTACCACTGGTGCCATGGCGTTCGCATCCCGCCGGGCAAGGCTGGCCACACCCCGTGGACCGAGCAGGTCAACCTCGGCGTGCACTACGCACCGGCGTTTGCCGATCACAAGCTGGGCTTCAACCTGGATGTGATCAACGCGCTGGACCAGCAGAGGCCGGTGCAGACCGACGCGGCTGGCGAAAGCGGTTTCGACGGCGTCAATACCGTGTTCGTCAACAACAGCTACGGCGACGGCATCTTCTGGCAGCCGCCGCGTACGGTTCGCCTGTCGGTGCAGTACGACTACTGATAGCTGATACCGGCTGAAACTGGCCAAACCAGGCCACCGACCTTCGGGTCGGTGGCTTTTTTATGCCCTCGGTGGAGTCAGCCTGTGCAAGCGATGGCGGCATGACTGCGCACCTGCGCCACGGGATCGGCAGGCTCACGACGCGGCTTGCGTGAAGTTACTATGTCCCGATGAATTCACCGAACCTTTCCACCGCGGAAAGCCGCCTGCGCCAGCAGGCCCGGCAATGCATCGACAACCAGCAATGGGAGGCTGCACAGGCGGCCCTGGAGTCGCTTGTAGTACAGGTGCCGGACGATGCCATGGCGCGCCTTGAACTGGCCGACGTGCTGTTCCAGCGGGGCCGGCTTCGCGAGTCGACCGCATTGATGCTTCGTGTCGCGCAACGGCTTCCGCGGGACGCGGATTTCATCATCAAGGTGACGCAACGCCTCGTTGCGGTCGGTGAGACCCTCGCCGCACGCAGCTGCCTGGACCTGCTCGCCCAGGCGCCCGGGCTCCCGCCGGAATGGCTGGTCAGCCAGGCACACCTGCGCTTCATGCTCGGCGAGATCGCCTCGGCCAGGGCGCTGATGGAAAGCGCCATGGCCGCCGGCATCGATTCACCGGGCGAGCAGCACCTGTATGCGATGCTGCTCCAGTTCAGTGGCGACATCGATCGCGCCTGCACGGTGCTGGAGAACTGCCTGAAGCGCTGGCCGCACTTCGGCGATGCGGCGATGGTGCTGGTCAACCTGCGCAAGCAGAAACCGGAAGCCAACCGGCTGGATTTCGTGCAGGAGCAGCTGCGCCAGCTTCCCCGGGACAGCAAGGATCCGGGCGCCATGTTCGTGCGCGCGGAGTTCGAGTACGCGCAATTCAAGGTGCTGGACGACCTCAAGCGCCACGAGGAAGCCTGGCCTGCCCTGGCCCGGTGCAATGCCCTCATGCACGAGCTCAATCCGTACGACGCGGCTGGCGAAGCCGCCGTTACCGATGCACTGATGCGCCTGCCGGCGCCAGACAACCAGGTCGGCCGGGCGGGATCCGGCCCCGTGTTCGACGGCCCCGTGCCCATTTTCATCGTCGGCATGCCGCGCTCCGGCACCACCCTGCTCGACCGCATGCTGTCGGGCCACTCGCAGGTCGTGTCCGCCGGCGAGATCATCGACTTCTGGCGCCAGCTGCACTGGGCCGCGGACGTGACCCCGGCCAGGGCACAGGGCTTGCTGCAGATCATCCAGCACAGCGCTGACATCGACTATGCCGAACTGGGTGCGCGCTATCTCAGGCAGACGCAATGGCGCGCACAGGGTCGCGCCTGCTACATCGACAAACTACCGGCCAACATCCAGATGGTCGCGTTCATCCGCCGGGCGTTGCCGCACGCGCCGATCCTGCACATGGTGCGCGATCCGGTCGACACCTGCTTCTCGAACTTGAAGGCCATGTTCGGCAATGTTTCGTCCTACAGCTACGACCTGCAGGCGCTGGCTCATTACTACGGGCAATACGCGCGCCTGGTCCGGCATTGGCATGACCGCCTGCCAGGCGCCATGCTCGACGTTTCCTATGCCTCGCTGGTGCGCGATCCGGAGTCCACGCTGCGCGGAATACTCGAATACTGCGGGCTCTCGCTGGAGGAAAATTGCCTGCACCCCGAACGCAACGCCTCGCCAGTGGCCACCCCGAGCAGTGCCCAGGTGCGCGAATCCATCCATACCCGTGGCCTGGAGCAATGGCGCCACTATGCAAGA
The DNA here is from genome assembly GCF_018101315.1 of Rhodanobacter sp. B2A1Ga4. Lineage (NCBI taxonomy): Bacteria > Pseudomonadati > Pseudomonadota > Gammaproteobacteria > Lysobacterales > Rhodanobacteraceae > Rhodanobacter > Rhodanobacter sp. B2A1Ga4. The sequence continues at coordinate 245,617 of NZ_JADBJR010000005.1, forward strand.
CAGCTGGAGCCACTGCGCCAGGCCATCGGCGCGCCCGCGGTCAACGCGGACTGACCGCCCCGTACCCGGCGTGCCGCCGCCGACATGCCGGATTATCGATGTGGCGATCCGGCGCTTGCGCGGACCCGGTTCGCCACACGCGCCTCAGCGCCCGCCAATCCAGCTTCGCTGCACGCGGTACTCATCGTCCAGCACCACAAGGTCCGCGCGATAACCAGGCGCGATGCGGCCATGGCTTTCCCCCAGGCCGAGGAACTCGGCGGGATAAGTGCTGGCCATGCGCACCGCTTCGTCCAGCGGCAGGCCGAGCAGTTGCACCGCATTGCGCACCGCGCCGGCCATGTCCAGCGCGGAGCCGGCCAGCACGCCTCGCGCGGTCTGGCAGATGCCGTCCTTCGCGGTGATGGTCTCGCCGTTGAGCACATAGGTCGGATCATCCGCGCCCACCGGCGGCATCGCGTCGGTGACCAGCAGCAGCTTGCCGCGCGGCTTGGCGGCAATCGCCACGCGCAGGCTGGCCGGGTGCACGTGGTGGCCGTCGACGATGATGCCGCACCAGCTGCCGGCATCCTCCAGCGCGGCGCCGACCACGCCCGGCTCGCGACTGCCGAACGGGGTCATCGCGTTGAACAGGTGGGTGAAGCCGCGCACGCCGGCGTCCAGCGCGGCGCGGGTGGTGGCGTAGTCGGCCGCGGTGTGCCCGGCGCAGACGATCAATCCCGCGGCGACCAGCGCGCCGATGTCGGCCAGCGGCACTTGGTCCGGTGCCAGCGTGACCAGCCGCACGCCACGATGCGGCGCGCACAGCAGCGCCAGTTCGTCGCGGCCCGGTGCATGGAAATACCTTGCGTCGTGCACGCCCTTGCGCGCCGGCGCCAGGTAAGGACCTTCCAGGTGGATGCCGAGCACGCCGGGCACGCCCTCGCTCAGCGCCTGCGCCACCGCGGCCAGCGCCGCGCGCATCACTTCGACGCGGTCGCTGATCAACGTCGGCAGGAAGCCGGTGGTGCCGAAGCGGCGGTGCGCGGCGCCGATCCGGCGCAGCGTTTCCACCGTGGGCGCCTCGTTGAACAGCACGCCGCCACCGCCGTTGACCTGCACGTCGATGAAGCCGGGCACGAGCATCGCGCCGCCGAGGTCGTGCTGTTGCACCGAGCGCACGCGCGGATCGGATGACGGCAGCAGGTCGGCGATACGCTCGCCCTCCAGCAGCACGGCGAGGTCGTCGCGCCAGCCGTGGGCGGTGAGGACGCGAGCGTGGGTGAGGGCGGTGGTCATGTGGCCTCTCGAATGCACAGGGAGAGCGGGGTTGCTCCCTCCCCTGCTTGCAGGGGAGGGCCGGGGTGGGGTCGCTCTTGCCGCAAAAGCACCCCCTCCCAATCTCCCCGTGCAGGCAGGGGAGGAGAAAAACGGGTCAGACGGTCTCGGTGACCTTGTTGAGATGCGGCGGTACGTCGGGGTTGAAGCCGCGACGCAGCGCCAGGGCGCTGGCGGCGCGGTAGAAGCTCTGGATGGCCAGCAGCGGCGCGCACAGCGCCGGCAGGCCGCCGGCCACCGGCAAGCTGCCGGCACCCTGCAGCCCGGGCGCGGCCACGAACACCTGCGCGCCGCGGCTGCGGAATTCGCGCGCCACCGCCAGCGTGCTGTCCAGCGTGTCGTCATCCTGGGCGAAGCACAGCACCGGGAAGTCGGGGCCGACCAGCGCCATCGGCCCGTGTTTCACCTCGGCCGCGCTGAACGCCTCGGCGTGCAGGCCGCAGGTTTCCTTGAACTTCAGCGCCGCCTCCAGCGCGATGCCGAGACCGTAGCCGCGACCCACCACGAACAGATTGTGCGCCCCGGCCAGTCCGTCGACCAGCGCCGACCAGTCCGCGTCCCAGCCGGCGCGCAGCGCGTCGGGCAGCGCCTGCAGCGCCGCGTCGAGGACGGCATCGCCGCGCCAGCGAGCGCACAGGTGCAGCACCGCGGCCAGCGCGGCGATATAGCTCTTGGTCGCCGCCACGCTGTGCTCCGGCCCGGCGTGCAGCGGGATCACCGTGTCGGCCAGCGCCGCCAGCGGCGAATCCTCCACGTTCACCAGCGCCACCACGCGCGCGCCGGCGACTTTCGCCGCTTCCGCATTGCGCAGCAGGTCGGGGCTCTTGCCCGACTGCGAGATGGCGATGAACAGCGCGCCCTGCCACTGCTGCTCGGCCGCATACACCGAGGTCACCGACGGCGAGGCGGATGCGGTGACGATGCCGAGCTGCGTCTCGAACACGTACTTCGCGTACGCCGCGGCGTGATCGGAGCTGCCGCGCGCACAGGTGACGATGAAGCGCGGCGGCTGCGCGCGCAGCTCGCGCGCCAGCGCGACCACCACCGCCTCGTTCGCGGCGAACTGGCGCGCGACCACCGCGGCCGACTCGTGCGCCTCCTGGTACATCAGGGTGTCGCGGGGGTCCATATCGATCCTTCAGTCGGTCTGCAGTTCGGCGACGAAGTCATAGATGTCGCCGCGATACCAGGAACTGGTGAACTCGACCACGCGACCGTCGTCGAGGAAGCTGCGCCGCTCGATGTTCAAGCCCGCGCTGCCCACGCTGACGTGCAACAGCCGCGCCTGCTGCGCGTTCAGCGATACCGCGCGCAGCCGCTGCAGCGCGCGGCGCGGGCGGGCGTTGAGTTTTTCCAGCGCCTCATACAGCGAGTCGTGCACCAGCAGCGGGTCAGGCAGCACGCTGGCCGGCACCACGCTGCGCTCGATCGCCAGCGGTTCGTCCTGGCCGTAGCGCACGCGGTGCAGGCGCACCACCAGCGAGCCGGGCGACAGGTTCAGCGCCATCGACTCCTCCGGCGTCACCTCGCCGATGCCGCGCTCGAAGTATTCCGAGCGCGGCGACAGCCCGCGCTCGCGCAGGTCCTCGGTGAAGCTGGTCAGCCGCGACATCGGCTTGACGATGCGCTCGGCGATGAAGGTGCCGGCGCCGTGGCGCTGGGTCAGCAGGCCTTCCTCGACCAGGCCGGCGATCGCCTTGCGCACGGTCACCCGCGACAGCTTCAGCGTCTGCGACAGGTCGCGCTCGCTGGGCAGCGCCTGGCCCGGCTCGATGTCACGGTGCCCGATGATGTTGCGGATCGCCTGGCGCAGCCGCAGGTAGGCCAGCGGCTGGTGCGTGGCCGGGTCGTGGCAGATCCGGCGGTATTCGTGGGCAAGGGCGGCTTCCATGCGTGGAACAATACCAATAGCGAACCACTACCCGCAAGCCCGCGTCACGCCCGTCCTCACATATGAATTCGTATGCAGACCCGTGGTCGAGCTGGTATTTCACTGGTACCATCGACGAAAACCCGGGCAAGACGCGCCATCCGGCCCTCTGCCCGCCATCCGGCATCCAGTCGAGGTGATCCGCGTGACTGCTTCCTCCCAATCGGTCGAACCGTTCGACCTGGTGATCTTCGGCGGCACCGGCGACCTCGCCGTGCGCAAGTTGCTGCCAGCGCTGTTCCACCGCTTCCTCGACGGCCAGATCCCGGCCAGCAGCCGCATCGTCGGCATCGCCCGCGAAGCGCTGGACGACGCCGGCTACCGCGCGCACCTGCGCGAGGCGCTGGTCGGGGTATGCGCCGCAGCGCAACTCGACGTGTTCCTGCAGCAGGTGTTCTACCGCCCGCTGGACGCGCGCAAGGACGAGGGCTGGGACGACTTCGCCGCCTTCATCGGCAAGCAGCCCGACCATATCCGCGTGTTCTACCTGTCCACCTCGCCAGAACTTTTTGTCGACATCTGCACCCGGCTGGGCCAGTACCAGCTCAACCAGGGCGCCTCGCGCGTGGTGCTGGAAAAGCCGATCGGCCGCGACCTGGCCAGCGCCAACCAGATCAACGACGCGGTCGGCAAGGTGTTCAGCGAATCGCAGACCTTCCGCATCGACCACTACCTCGGCAAGGAGACCGTGCAGAACCTGCTGGTGCTGCGCTTCGGCAACGCGCTGTTCGAGCCGCTGTGGAACGCCGGACACATCGACCACGTGCAGATCACCGTGGCCGAAACCCTCGGCGTCGGCCATCGCGGCGCCTACTACGACCGCGCCGGCGCGCTGCGCGACATGGTGCAGAACCACATGCTGCAGCTGCTGTGCATGGTGGCGATGGAGCCGCCCTCGTCGCTGGCGCCCGATGCGGTGCGCGACGAGAAACTGAAGGTGCTGCATTCGCTCAAGCCCATCGACGACAGCAACGCCGCCCAGCTCAGCGTGCGCGGCCAGTACCGCGCCGGCGTGGCCGAGGGCGCCAGCGTGCCCGGCTACCCGGAGGAACTGGGCAACAGCAAGTCGAACACCGAGACCTTCGTCGCCCTGAAGGCGGAGATCGCCAACTGGCGCTGGGCCGGCGTGCCGTTCTACCTGCGCACCGGCAAGCGACTGGCGAGCCGGGTGTCGGAAATCGTGGTCACCTTCAAGCCGGTGCCGCATTCGATCTTCAACCCCGACGCCGGCACGCTGTCGCAGAACCGGCTGGTGCTGCGGCTGCAGCCGGACGAGGGCGTCAAGCTGTGGCTGACCATCAAGCACCCCGGCCCCGGCGGCCTGCGGCTGCGCCACGTGCCGCTGGACATGAGCTTCGCCGAGGCGTTCGGCGTGCAGCAACCCGATGCGTACGAGCGCCTTCTGCTCGACGTGGTGCGCGGCAACCCGACCCTGTTCATGCGCCGCGACGAAGTGGAAGCGGCATGGCATTGGGCCGGCCCGATCCTGGCCGCCTGGGCCGACAGCGGCGAGCCGCCGCGGCCGTACACCGCCGGCAGCTGGGGGCCGAGCGCTGCGGTGGCGCTGATCGAGCGCGACGGCCGCACCTGGAACGAAGACAGTGAATAGGCCGCGTTTACCGACGCTTCACCCGGCCACGTCGTTGCGTGCGGCAGACTGGTGCTCCCTTCCCCACGATGCGCGCGGCCACGCCTGAGTGTCCGTCGCGCCACCTGCCATGACCAACCATCTGAACGTCACCACGCACAGCTTCACCGATTGCCGCGCGCAGGCCACGGCACTGGCCGAACGCGTCGCCGAACGCCTGCGCCGCGGCTTGGCTGAACGCGGCCACGCTTTACTTGCGGTCTCCGGCGGCAGCACGCCGAAGGATTTCTTCGCCCGCCTGTCGCAGGAGAAACTCGATTGGACCAGGGTGCAGGTGACCCTGGTCGACGAACGCTGGATGGCGGAAACCGACGAGCGTTCGAATGCACGGCTGGTGAAATCGCTGCTGCTGCAGCACGCCGCCGCTGCCGCACAGTTCATTCCGCTGTACACCGGCGACGCCAGCCCCGAAACCGGGCTGGCTGCTGCCAACGCGCGCATCGACGCGCTGCCGCTGCCGTTCGACGCGGTGGTGCTGGGCATGGGCGACGACGGCCATACCGCCTCGTTCTTCCCCGGCGGCGATCACCTGGCCGAGGCACTGGACCTGGACGGCACGGCGCGCGTGCTGCCGATGCATGCGCCCGGCGCCGGCGAACCGCGCATCACGTTGAGCCTGCCGACGCTGCTGCAAACGCGCGCGCTGTACCTGCTGGTGGCCGGCGAGAAGAAGCGCGACCTGCTCGCCGACGCGCGCCTCGGCCTCGGCGAGGCGCAGCACTACCCGGTGCGCGCCGTACTGACCCAGCAACGCGTGCCGGTGGCGGTGTACTGGTGCCCGTGACCCACGGCATCGCGCACGGCCGCAGCAAGTTCCTCGCGCACCGAGTGCGCTCCCACAAACAAGGCAAAAAATCATGAGCACGCTGCACCCCGTCGTCGCCGAAGTCACCGAACGCCTGCGCGAGCGCAGCCGCGAGACGCGCGCGGCCTACCTCAGGCGCATTGACGCGGTGGACCGCAGCGGGCCGCAGCGCGAGCACCTGTCCTGCGGCAACCTGGCGCACGGCTTCGCCGCCTGCGGCACGGAGGACAAGGCGGCGCTGCGCAGCGGCCGCCGCGCCAACCTGGCCATCGTCACCGCCTACAACGACATGCTCTCGGCGCACCAGCCGTACGAACGCTACCCTGCGCTGATCCGCCAGATCGCCCGCGACGCCGGTTTCACCGCGCAGGTCGCCGGCGGCGTGCCGGCCATGTGCGACGGCATCACCCAGGGCCGCGCCGGCATGCAGCTGTCGCTGTTCTCGCGCGACGTGATCGCGCTGGCCACCGCGGTGGCGCTGTCGCACGACATGTTCGACGGCGCGCTCTACCTCGGCATCTGCGACAAGATCGTGCCGGGCCTGCTGATCGCCGCGCTCTCCTTCGGCCACCTGGCCGGCGCGTTCGTGCCGTCGGGACCGATGCCCAGCGGCATCCCGAACGAACAGAAGTCGAAGGTGCGTCAGGCATTTGCCGACGGCAAGGCGAGCAAGGCCGAACTGCTGGAGGCGGAAGCAGCGTCCTACCACGCGCCCGGCACCTGTACCTTCTATGGCACCGCCAACTCCAACCAGATGCTGATGGAGATCATGGGCCTGCACCTGCCCGGCGCCAGCTTCACCGCGCCGGACACGCCGCTGCGCGACGCACTTACCGCCGAGGTGGTGCGCCGCGTGGCCAACCTCAGCGCGCTGGGCGAGCATTACCTGCCGCTCGGCCACATCATCGACGAGCGCGCGATCATCAACGGCGTGATCGGCCTGCACGCCACCGGCGGCTCCACCAACCACCTGCTGCACCTGGTGGCGATCGCGCACGCCGCCGGCATCCAGCTGCGCTGGGATGATTTCGACGCGCTGTCCAAGGCGATTCCGCTGCTGGCCCGCGTGTACCCGAACGGCTACGCCGACGTGAACCAGTTCCACGAGGCGGGCGGCATGGCGTTCCTGATCGACCAGCTGCTCGGCGCCGGCCTGCTGCATGGCGACGTGCAGACCATCTTCGGCACCGGCCTGGAAGGCTATACGCGCGTGCCACAGCTGGACGAGGCCGGCGACATCGCCTGGCTGCCGGTGGCGAAGCAGAGCGGCAACCGCGGCGTGCTGCGCGGCATGGACGAACCGTTCCGCGCCGACGGCGGCCTGCGCATGCTCGACGGCAACCTCGGCCGCGCGGTGATCAAGGTCTCCTCGGTGCCGGACGACCGCCTGCTGATCGAGGCGCCGGCGATCGTGTTCAACGACCAGGACGAGGTGGCCGGCGCGTTCAAGCGCGGCGAGCTCAACCGCGACTTCGTGGCGGTGGTGCGCTTCCAGGGTCCGCGCGCGAACGGTATGCCCGAGCTGCACAAGCTCACCCCCACGCTGGCGCTGCTGCAGGACCGCGGCCACCGCATCGCCCTGCTCACCGACGGGCGCATGTCCGGTGCCTCCGGCCGCGTGCCGGCGGCGATCCACGTGACCCCCGAGGCGGTGGCCGGCGGCAACATCGCCAAGATCCGCGACGGTGACATCATCCGGCTGGACGCGGCAAACGGACGTCTGGACGTCCTGATGGAAGCGCACGAACTGGACGCCCGCCTGCCGCACGTCGCCGACCTGTCCGGCGAGCACAGCGGCATGGGCCGCGAACTGTTCGGCCTGTTCCGCCAGGCCGCCGCCAACGCCGACCTCGGCGCCGGCGTGCTGTCATAGCCTTGCTCTCTCCCCTGCGAGCAGGGGAGAG
>NZ_JADBJR010000006.1:0-165019 GCF_018101315.1 Rhodanobacter sp. B2A1Ga4
CTCCGTCGTGGCGTCGAAGAAGTACAGAAGAGAAAGTCCCGCACGCCCTGGGGGGCCGGCCCAGCCGCCCCAACGCTCCGATCAGCCGGGAAGGCAGTAGCAATGATGGACGCGCGCGTGCGAGGGGTGACGGCCACCGACGCCACCGACGCCAGCGACGCCGACTACACCGGGCATGCCGGCGACAGCATCACCCACCGGCCAGTCCGACACCGCCACCATGAACACGCCGGCCGGCGAACTGGTCGTGCATTCGAGCATGCCGCCACCTCCGCCGGCCGGCCCGGCACCCGCTTTCGAGCAGTTGTCCGGCGGCGGGAAGTACATCAGCGAAGAGCAGGCTTCGGCCTATCCACTGCTCGCCAATGACTTCCTCTACGCCGACCACAACCGTGACGGCCACATCAGCAAGAGCGAGTACGAACGCTGGGTCGCCGGCAAATAAGTCCGTGTGCCGCAGACGTCGGCCGCACACGCGGCCGGCGTTTTCATGTGCAGGTCATCGTGGTCCATCGCCACTCCGCTAGACTGCTCCGCTGATCTGCCAGGAACTTTCCTTCATGAAACGTTCGACCGCGGCTGTCCTTCTGGCCTTGTTCGCCGGCACCCTGACCGCCGCCGCGCATGCACAGAACCCTGACCCCACCGACATCCGCGCCTGTACCGCGATCGAAAGCGACGCCCAGCGGCTGGCCTGCTACGACCATGCGACCGGCCGGGTCAACCTGCCGATCGCGCAGAAACGGGTGGACCAGGCCACCGCGACGCCGGGCATCTTCAGCCGCGACCGCCAGAAGGCGTCCGGCACCGGCGCGGAAACCAACCGCGAGGTGGCCGCCCCGCTGTCCCTGCTCGACAGCCGCTGGGAGCTGTCGCCGGAAAGCAAGCTCGGCACCTTCAACATCCGCGGCTACAAGCCGGTGTTCGTGCTGCCGATATTCGCTACCAGCAACCAGAACAACCGGCCACACAGCCCGAACCCGGACAACACCGTGCCGGGCCCGGGGGAGCAACTGGACAATGCCGAGATGAAGTTCCAGCTCAGCCTGAAGTCCAAGCTGTGGCAGGGCGTATTCGGCGACGCCGGCGACCTGTGGGTGGGCTATACCCAGTCCTCGCGCTGGCAGGTGTACAACGCCAAGGCGTCACGGCCGTTCCGCGAAACCAATTACGAACCCGAGGCGATGCTGGTGTTCGACACCCACTACCAGTTGCTGGGCTGGGACGGGCGGATGCTCGGCATCGGCTTCAACCACCAGTCCAACGGCCGCAGCAATCCGCTGTCGCGCAGCTGGAACCGGGTGATCGCCAACATCGGCTTCGAGCGCGACGGCTGGACCGTGATGCTGCGCCCGTGGTGGCGCGTCCCGGAGGCGCGCCGCGACGACAACAACCCCGACATCAGCAACTACATGGGCCGCGGCGAGATGCAGATCGTGCATGAATGGCGCGGCCAGGAATTCGGCATGCTGCTGCGCCATTCCCTGCGTGGCGGCAGCGACAGCCACGGCTCGGCGCGCTTCAGCTGGAGCTTCCCGGTGGCCGGCAACCTGCGCGGCTACATGGAGGTATTCAAAGGCTACGGCGAAAGCCTGATCGACTACAACCACAACGCCACCTATCTGGGGCTGGGCGTGTCGCTGCTCGACTGGTACTAGGCGGGACCGCAAAACGACGAAGGCCCGGTGCAAGCACCGGGCCTTCGCGTATCAGCGGATCGCGGCCTGGCCGCGCCGGCGCTCAGTGGTGATGACCGCCGGCACCGTGCACGTGGCCGTGCTCCAGCTCTTCCTCGGTGGCGCCGCGCACGTCGGTCACCTCGATGGCGAAGTGCAGGGTCTTGCCGGCCAGCGGGTGGTTGGCGTCGATGAAGACCACGTCGTTCTCGATCTTGGTCACGGTGACGTTGATCTGGCCTTCCGGGCCGTGGCCCTGGAACTGCATGCCGGGCTGGATGTCGTCGACGCCCTGAAACGCCGCGCGCGGCACTTCCTGCATAAGTTCGGCGTGATGGACGCCATAGCCCTCCTCCGGTGCCACGTCGGCGGTGAACTTGTCGCCGACCACGCGGCCTTCCATCTGCTTTTCCAGGCCCGGCACGATATGGCCGCTGCCATGCAGGTAGGTCAACGGCTCGCGGCCCTCGGAGCTGTCGATGACCTGGCCCGCGTCGTCGGTCAGCGTGTAATGGAAGGCGGCAACGGAGTTCTGGGCAATCTGCATGAGGTTCTCGCGAATAGGTTCAAGTCCGCCGGCCAGGTGCCGACACGAACCGCGTAGGTTACCAGAAGCGCGCAAACCGCCGGCAGGCTGCGTCGGGATTGCCGCGCCAGGCGCTGCCAGTTGCCGGCGTGGACGGCAGCTCAGCCGCCCAGCCGCGCCTGCGTGTCCTTGCCGATCTTCTCCGGCGTGTCGGTGGAGGCATAGCGCTTCACCACCTGGCCGTCCGCATCGACCAGGAACTTGGTGAAGTTCCACTTGATCGACTCGCTGCCGAGGATGCCCTTGCCTTCGCTCTTCAGCCACTTGTACAGCGGATCGGCGTGCTCGCCGTTCACCTCGAGCTTGGCGAACATCGGAAAGGTCACGTCGTACTGGGTGCTGCAGAAGGTCCGGATCTCGGCCTCGTCGCCGGGTTCCTGGTGGCCGAACTGGTCGCACGGAAAGCCCAGCACCACCAGGCCCTTGTCGCGCTGGTCCTGCCACAGTGTTTCCAGCCCCTGGTATTGCGGCGTGAAGCCGCATTTGGAGGCGACGTTGACGATCAGCAGGGTCTTGCCGCGCCATTCGGCGAGCGAACGCGGGTTGCCGTCGATATCGCGGACGGTGAAATCGTAGACGCTGGACATGGACGGGCTCCGTCTTGATGGATCAATCCAGCAGCATACGCCATCGCCGCCCCTGCCCGTGGCATAGAATGGCCCACCCGTCCGCAGGCCACTTCCCCACCGTGATCCGCTTCGTCGATGTGCACAAGTCCTACCGCGTCGACGGCAGGGACATTCCCGCGCTGCAGCCGTTCAGCCTCGACATCGCCGACGGCGAGGTGTTCGGCATCATCGGCCTGTCCGGCGCCGGCAAATCGACGCTTATACGGCTGATCAACCTGCTCGAACGACCCAGCGGCGGACGCATCTTCGTGGGCGACACCGAGATGACCGCGCTGGCCGAACCGGCGCTGCGCGCACAGCGGCGCCGGATCGGCATGATCTTCCAGCACTTCAACCTGCTCGCCTCGCAGACGGTGGCGGACAACGTGGCGTTTCCGCTGCGGCTGGCCGGCGAACGCGACGCCGGCGTGCTGCGCGCGCGTCGACGAGCTGCTGGCGCGGGTCGGCCTGACCGCGCACGCCGACAAGTACCCGTCGCAGCTTTCCGGCGGCCAGAAGCAGCGCGTCGGCATCGCCCGCGCGCTGGCCAACCGGCCGTCCCTCCTGCTGTGCGACGAGGCCACCAGCGCGCTCGACCCGCAGACCACCGCCTCGGTGCTGGAGCTGCTGGCGGAGATCAACCGCGAGCTTAAACTCACCATCGTGCTGATCACCCACGAGATGGACGTGGTGCGCCGCGTGTGCGATCGCGTGGCCGTGCTTGATGCCGGCGTAATCGTGGAGCGCGGCGCGGTAGCCGACGTGTTCCTGCATCCGCAGCACCCCACCACCAAGCGTTTCGTCAACGAGGCCTTGCCCGAGGAAGCGGCCAGTGAACTGGCGCCATTCGCCCGGGTGCCCGGGCGCATCCTGCGCCTGAGCTTCCGCGGTGATGCGACGCTGACGCCGTCGCTGAGCCAGGTGGCGCGCGAGACCGGCGTGGAGTTCAACATCCTCGCCGGCCGCATCGACCGCATCAAGGACCTGCCCTACGGCCAGCTCACCCTGGCGATGCAGGGCGAACGGGTGGACGCCGCGCTGGCCATGTTGCGCAAGGCCGGCATCGAGATCGAGGAGCTGCACCGATGAACCCGCTGCCAAGACTCTTTCCGAACATCGACGACTGGGCCGAGATCGGCCGCGCCTGCATCGACACCCTGCTGATGCTGGGCGGCTCGCTCGCCCTCACCGTGCTGATCGGCCTGCCGCTGGGCGTGCTGCTGTACCTCACCGGCAAGGGCCAGCTGCGGCCGATGCCGAAGCTCTATGCGGTGACCTCGCTGCTGGTGAACATCCTGCGCTCGGTGCCGTTCATCATCCTGATGATCGTGCTGATGCCGGTCACCTACGCCCTGGTCGGCACCAAACTGGGCATCCGCGGCGCGATCCCGCCACTGGTGATCGGCGCCGCGCCGTTCTTCGCGCGGCTGGTGGAGACCGCGCTGCGCGAGGTGCAGCAGGGCGTGATCGAGGCCAGCCAGGCGATGGGCGCCAGCCTGTGGCAGATCGTTCGCCACGTATTGCTGCCCGAAGCCCGCGGCGGCCTGTTCGCCGGCATCACGGTCACCGCGATCGCGCTGGTCGGCTACACCGCGATGGGCGGCGCGATCGGCTCCGGCGGCCTGGGCGACCTGGCCTACCGCTACGGCTACCTCAGCTACAAGTCCGATTACATGCTGGTCACCGTGGTGCTGCTGATCGTGCTGGTGCAGCTGTTGCAGATGATCGGCGACCACATCGTGATGCGTTATAAGCAACGCTGATCTGGTCATTTGCGTCTGGCGGCATCGGCGGCCTACTTTCATTGGCCACCCACGAGAGTCGCCGCCATGAATCTGCTACTCGCCGCCGTCGCCGCGATACTGGCCCTGCTCCTGCTGGCCGGCTATGCCGCACCGAAGTCGTGACGCGCCGGAAGCCTCGCGTGCCACGCGTTTGTATTTGGCAGTATAGACGGCTTATCATGGTGCATTGCACAAGTGAATCTGCCATGAGACTGCTGCTTGCTTCGCTCACCCTGACCCTGCTGTTGCTGGCCGGCTGCTCCAGCCCCGGCAAGCAGGACGACAACGTCCTCACCGTGGCCGCCACCGCCGTGCCGCACGCGGAAATCCTCAAGCAGGCCAAGCCGCTGCTGGCGAAGCAAGGCGTGGAGCTGCAGGTCAAGGTGTTCGCCGACTACGTGCAGCCGAATACCCAGGTGGCCGAGAAGGCCATCGACCTGAACTACTTCCAGACCAAGCCTTACCTGGACACGTTCAACCGCGAGCGCGGCACCCGGCTCACCATCATCACCGGCGTGCACATCGAGCCGTTCGGTGCGTACTCGCACAAATACAAGAGCATCGACCAGCTGCCCGACGGTGCCAGCGTGACGCTGCCGAACGATCCCAGCAACAACAGCCGCGCGCTGTTGCTGCTGGCGAAACACGGCCTGATCACGCTGAAGGACCCGACCGACCAGATGGCCACGCTGAAGGACATCACCGCGAACCCGAAACACCTGAAGTTCCGCGAGCTGGAAGCAGCGATGCTGCCGCGCACGCTGGACGAGGTGGACCTGGCGCTGATCAACACCAACTACGCGCTGGCCGCCGGGCTGAACCCCACCAAAGACGCGCTGCTGATCGAGGACAAGGACTCGCCCTACGTGAACTACCTGGTCGGCCGCCCCGACAACCAGAACGACCCGCGCGTGCAGAAACTGGCCAGGGTTCTGAACAGTCCCGAGATCAAGGCGTTCATCGAGCAGAAGTACCACGGCGCCGTGCTGCCGGCGTTCTGAGGATGCACGCTTACCCCTGCGTGGCAGGGATGTCGAACACCTTCCGCAGATACGCCACGTAGGCCTCGTCCTCGCACATGTTCTTGCCCGGCGAATCGCTGAGCTTGGCCACCGGCTGGTCGTTGCAGCGGATCATCTTGATCACGATGTTGAGAGGCGCGGGCCCCACATCGTTGGTGAGGTTGGTGCCCACGCCGAACGCGAGCTGGCAGCGGCCGCGGAAGTGCGCATACAGCTGCATCACCCGCGGGATGTCCAGACCGTCGCTGAACACCAGTACCTTGCTGCGCGGATCGACGCGGTTCGCGCCGTAATGTGCCAGCACCTTCTCGCCCCAGGCGAACGGGTCGCCGGAATCGTGGCGGGTGCCGTCGAACAGCTTGCAGAAGTACATGTCGAAATCGCGCAGGAACGCCTCCAGCCCGTACACGTCCGACAGCGCGATGCCGAGGTCGCCGCGATATTCCTTCGCCCACGCCTCCAGCGCGGCCACCTGCGAGTCGCGCAGGCGCGGTCCCAGCGCCTGGTGCGCCTGCAGGTATTCGTGCGCCAGCGTACCCAGTGGGGTCAGGTCGAGCTTGCGCGCCAGCCACACGTTGCTGGTGCCGGCCAGTTGCTCGCCCAGCCCCTCGCGCAGCAGGGTCACCACCTTTTCCTGCCATACCCGCGAGTAGCGCCGGCGCGTGCCGTAGTCGGCGATCTTGCAGCCGGCGTAGTCCGGCGTGTCACGCAGCAGTTCGATCTTCGCCAGCAGCCGCCGGCGCCCCTCGGCAAGGTCGAGGCCACCGCTGGTGTTGCGGAAGTACACCTCGTTGATGATCGCCAGCAGCGGCACCTCGAACAGGATGGTGTGCAGCCACGGCCCGCAGATGCGGATCTCGATCTCGCCGTTGCCTGCCGCGGCCGGTGCGATCTCCACGTACTTCTCGTTGAGCTGGAACAGCCCCAGGAAATCCACGAAATCGCTCTTGATGAAGCGCCACGTGCGCAGGTAGTCGAGCTCGTCCGGCGCGAAGCGCAGCTGGCACAGGGCTTTCAGCTCGGTGCGGATCTCGTCGATGTACGGCACCAGGTCGATGCCGGGCGTGCGGCACTTGAAGCGGTACTCGACCTGGGCGGCCGGGTACTGATGCAGCACCACCTGCATCATCGAGAACTTGTACAGGTCGGTGTCGAGCAGCGAATCGATGATCATCGGGAGCCGGGGAATGGAGCGGTATGGCCATTATCCACGCGAACCGCGCCGCTTGTTCCGCACAAAAAAAACCCCATCAGCCAGGGGAGGACTGATGGGGTTTGTCAGGCAGCATCCAGGGGAGGAAATGCCGGCCCCTCAGTGACGCGATGCATTGCGCCACTTCCTGTCGCCATCACGGCGATACACGTGCTTAGTGTGGCCGGCAGCAGATGAGTTCAACCTGTATGACGATGTTTGTTCAGCTTTCCGACAGGCTGGCCGCCACGGACGGACGCGACGATTCACGCATCCGCCGTCTACAATTTCTTTACCTCAGCAGGGATCGACCATGAAGCTGCTCGCCGCGTACCTGCTTGCACTGTGTCTGACCCTGCCCGCGACGGCCGCCGAGCTGAAGGTGGATCTCGGTCACGGCGTCGTCACCTACCACAGCGAAACCCTGCTCAAGCGTGGCGACGCGCGAACCATCAGCGTGCCCGGCGACGTGGCGTTCCGGCGCACGATGCACTTCCGCGCGGTGCCGCTGGCCGCGCTGCTCGAAGGCATCCATCCCGGCGATCACCTGCAGTTCGTCGCCGGCGATGGCTTTGCCGCCGAGATACCCGCCGCGCTGCTGCTGAACACGCAAGGCAGCGAAGCCTGGCTGGCGATCGAGGAGGCAGCGCGGCCGTGGCCTGCCTTGCCCGGGCATGGCCGCGCCGGGCCGTTCTATGTGGTGTGGACGCGGCCGCAGGCCGCCGGCGTCGGCCCGGAACAGTGGCCGTACCAGCTGGCCAGCATCCGCAAGCTGGCCGACGTGGCCGAACGCTTCCCGGCGATCCTGCCCGCTTCCTCGCTGCCGCCGGACAGCGAAGTGCGGCGGGGTTTCGCGGTATTCCAGCGCACCTGCTTCGCCTGCCACACGCTCAACGGCCAGGGCGACGCACGGCTCGGCCCCGACCTGAACCTCCCGCACAATCCCACCGAATACCTGCGCGCCGACCTGCTGCGCGCGTTCATCCGCAACCCGCAGTCGTTGCGGCGATGGCCGCAGGCGAAGATGCAGGGGTTCGACACGCACGCGCTGTCCGACGCCGACCTCGACGCCGTGCTGGCCTACCTGCGGCACATGGCGGGGCGCAAGAGCGGCGGTTGAGGGTAGCCCGCTCACGGCCCAGCCGGCGCTTCGGCCTGCCGTGCACCGGCCAACGCCTGCAGCGCCTGCTCGCGCTGCGCCTCCGGCTCGCGCGCCAGTTCGCGCACGCTGGCATAGAACGCCGGCCAGTGGCGCCCAGCTCGCTGGAACAGCACGGCGAATGCCGGCGTCCACCGCTCGTACAGGCCGAACGGCAGCAGCCGCGCATTGTTGATCGGCTGTGCCACCCAGGCGTCGTGGCGGTGGTCGCCCGGCCAGTCGCGCTCGCGCCACTGCGCATAGCGGACGCGGAACGCCGCGATCTCGCCCTGCTTGCCCGCCTCCATCGCCGCTGCGTCGGCGCCGCTGGCATACAGGCTCGCCAGGCGCGTACGCAGGTCCAGCACCAGGCGGGTGAAGCCCTCGTCCATTGCCCGCGCACGCCCGTCCGGCGGCGGCAGGCCACGCGACTGGCGCCATTCGCGCAGGCCCTCGGTCTGCACGAAGGTCGCGAAGGATTCATTGAACGCGGTGTCGCCCTTCACGTATATCCGCTGGTGCGCCAGCTCGTGGAAGATCGTGCCGTCCAGTTCGTCGTCATCCCAGCGCAGCATGCTCGACAGGATCGGATCGGCGAACCAGCCCAGCGTGGAATACGCCGGCACGCCGCCGATCCAGACATCATCGCCACGCGCGCGCAGCCGCGCCGCATCGGCCTCCGCATCGGCTTCCCTGAACCAGCCGCGATAGGCGACGCAGCCGCTGACCGGGAAGCACTGCGGCACGGCCTGCACCGAGTAGCGCGGCGTGGCGAATACGTTCCACACCACGTAGGGCCGATCCAGCGCGACATAACCGGTGTAGCTGCGGTTGTCCGGCAGGGCCAGCTGCTGCGAGGCGAAGCGGCGTGCCCGCTGCGCCTGCTGCAGCCGCGCGGCGAGTTGCGGGTCGGTGGCCGGATCGCGCAGCAGCTGGCTTATCGCACGCCGGTGCACGACCAGCTCGCCCTGCCCGTGCACTGCCTGCGCGTAGTAGCGCAGGCTGCCGCAGGCACCCAGCAAAAGGCCCACCGCCGCGACGGCGATGAGCCTAGGAATGCGTATGCGTGGCGGCACGAATCCGGGCATCCCCCGATGGTGCCTCAAGCCTCAGCGGCGATCGTCGCGATCATCACGGTCGCGGTGGCCACCACGCCGCTGCCGGTTGCCGTCACGATAATCACCGTGGCCGTCGCGATGGCCCTGCCACTGGCCGGCATGGCCGCGATAATCGCGATGGTCGCGGTAGCGATAGTCGTCGTGCCGGTAGCGCGAGCCGCCGTACCACGTGCTGCTGACGCCCACGCTCACGCCAGGTGCATAGCAGCAGCCGTAGTAACCGCCGTAATAGCCGTCGTAGTAACCCGGCGCCACGTAGTAGGCGTTGCCGCCGTCGCCATAGTAGGCATCGCCGCTGTAGCCGGAGCCACGTACATAGCTGTAGCCCGGATCGTAATAACAGCCTGACAGCATCGCGGCAGCGACGATCAGGACAACAATGGCCAGCAGGCGTTTCATGATCCGTCCCCGAGTGGGAGTAGCAGTTTCACGTTAGGCCGGGTTGCTTGAACACGCACTGAGTTTCGCCGCGCCGCCTACCGGCGTTTAGCCGCCAGCCATGTATTGCCGTCCTGCCTGGCTTCGCATCGTGGAAGCGGCCACTGGAGCGGCGGCGATCAGCCCTTGCGTCGGCCCTGCTCGCTTCGCTGGATGCCGGTACGCATGCCGCCGGCGTTGCCCGATCCCGACCGAGTCAGGCTGGGCATCCGGCCGACCTGATTTCCGCCTCACCCGCCCCGCTTGGCTTCCAGCAGGGCCTGGATCTTCGCCACGGCGTCTTCCTGGCTGAGGTACCGGGTCGGCACCGGCTCCGGTGGACGTTCGCGTGAGGCCGGTTTTTTCGCAGCAACGACGGAGGGGGCCACGGACCGGACCGCCGGCTGCTTGGTGACCGGCTTTCCCGCTGCGACCTGCCTGACCGGGGCCTGTTTCGCCACCGGTTTTTTCGCGATCACCTTCTTCGCGGCAACCTTACCCGTCGCAGCCTTCTTCGCCACCGGCTTCTTCGTTGCCTTCTTCACCGTCAGCTTGCCGGCCGCGGGTTTCCGCATCGCCGTTTTCCTTGTCGCGACCTTCTTCGCGGCAACCTTCTTCACCGCCGCCTTGCGCGGGGTGGACTTCTTCGCAGCCGTTTTCGCGGCGGGCGTCTTGCTGGCGGTGGCTTTCTTTGCCGCGGATGTCCTCGCGGCCGACTTGCGGGGCATGGCCATGCGTGCTTTCTCCTGCGGTGAGCGGTGAAACCATGACCAGTATGCACGCCCCGGCCGTGGCAGGCATTACACAGCGCAGGAAACGTGCATCATCAGAAGCTGGGCCGCATCAGCGCATCGAGGAAATGCGGCAGCACCCGCGGCTCCACCAGCAGGGTGAAGACCACGCCATATGCCGCACCCCACAGGTGCGCGCTGTGGTTGACGTTGCCCTGCCCGCGCCGGTCCATGTAGATCGAATAACCGGTGTACAGCACCGCGTAGACAATCGCCGGCATCGGGATTACCAGCACGATGATGCGCGACCATGGCGCCAGCAGGATGAAGGCGAACAGCACCGCCGACACCGCGCCAGACGCGCCAAGGCTGCGGTAGTTCGGGTTGTTGCGGTTCTTCAGGTAGGTCGGCAGGATCGAGACCACCAGGCCGCCGATGTAGAACAGCGCGAAGCCGAACGGACCCAGCCGCGAGGCGAAGAAGCCTTCCATCACCCGGCCGAAGAAGAATAGCGTGACCATGTTGAACAGCAGGTGGCCGAAGTCCGCATGCACCAGGCCATAGGTCACCAGGCGATGGTATTCGCGCTGGCGGGCGATCGCCGGCGGCCACAGGATCAGGTCGTTCAGCAGGCGGCCATTCTTGAGCGCCATGAACGAGACAATACAAGTGATGGCGATGATGGCCAGGGTGATCAGCATGGGCGGTTCCACGTCCGGCAACAAAAGCACACATCTTGGGGCCGCTGCCGCGACTTGTCGACTTTCTTTCCGGCTCATGCACCTTCCGTCACGCCATATTCCGAAAGATCACTGCCGGCAGCCGTGGCAGGCAGCTATCATTCGCCGCCTTACGCGGCCACGACGGTCGCCCGACGCATGCCATGACTTCGCTTCGCTACCTGCACCTGGACGTCTTCCCCGCCACTCAGGGCGGTGGCAACCACCTCGGCGTGGTGCTCGGCGCGGATGACTGGGACACCGAGGCGATGCAGCGCTTCGCGCGCTGGACGGCGCTGGTCGAGACCACCTTCCTGCTGCCGCCAACCGACCCGAAAGCCAGTTACCGCGTGCGCATCTTCACCCCGCACAAGGAAATCCCGTTCGCCGGCCACCCCAGCATCGGCAGCGCGCATGCGGTGCTCGAATGCGGCCTGGCGAAACCGCGTGACGGCCTGCTGTGGCAGGAATGCGGCGCCGGCGTGCTGCCGATCCGCGTCGAGGGCAGCGGCGCCGGGCGCGAGCTGCTGCTGCAATCACCCGGTGAACGCGTACTGGACACCGGTCGCGACGCCCACCCGCTGTTGGCGGCCACGCTGGCCGGCATCGAGTTGGGCGTGCTGCCGCCGGCGCTGGTCGACGGCGGCCGCCGCTGGTGGCTGGCCGAAGTGGCGGACGAAGCCAGCCTGCGTGCGTGGCAGCCCGACCACGCGGCGATCGCCGCATTGGCCAGGGCCAGCGACAGCATGGGGCTGTGCGCGTTCGCGAGAAGCAGCCACCCCGACTACCGGCTGGTGGTGCGCGCGTTTCCGTCCGGTGTCGGCATCGTCGAGGACCCCGCTTCCGGCGCCGCCAACGGACTGATCGCCGCGTATATCGTGCACGCCGAACCGCACGGCGCGCTGGCCCGCGGCTACAAGGTCAGCCAGGGTCGCGAGATCTGCCACGACGCGCAACTGATCGTGCACATCGACGGCAACGCGATCTGGGTCGGCGGACGCAGCCACACGGTGATCGACGGCGCACTGGCGTGGACGCCGTAACGCGCCGCACCGGCTAGCCACGCTCGTCCAGATGCGCCCGGCGCGCGGCGACCAGCGCCAGCGCCGACCAGTCCAGCTCCGCATCGCCGGCGGCCAGCGCCTCCAGCATGGCGTCGCGCAGCACGCCGGCGAACGGCAGCGGCACGCACTGCGCCTCCCCCGCGGCCAGCGCCAGCCCCACGTCCTTGCAGCCTAGCGGCAAGGCGAACCCGGCCGGCTTGAAGCGCTGCTCGGCGATCAACTTGCCGTAGCCCTGATAGGCGGGCGCGGCGAACAGGGTATTGGTCATCACGTCGAGAAAGTCCGCCGCGCTGACGCCGTGGGCGCGGGTCAGCGCGGTGGCTTCAGCCATGCTTTCGATCGCCGCCGCCAGCATGAAGTTGCCGGCGATCTTCGCCACGTTCGCGCGCTCCGGCGCCTCGCCCAACGGCCACAGCCTGCTGCCCATCGCCTCCAGCAGCGGCCACACGCGTTCGATGGCAGCGGGCTTGCCGGCCACCAGGATGTTGAGCTTCGCCGCGGCGGCCATGTCCGGACGGCCAAACACCGGCGCGGCGACGTACTCCAGCCCGCGCTTCGCGTGTTCCGCGGCCAGCTCCCGCGCCAGCGCCACCGAGATGGTGGCATGGTTGACGTGCACGGTGCCGCGATCCATCGCATCGAGCAGGCCGCCGTCGAGGAACACCTCGCGCACCGCCTGGTCGTTCGCCAGCATGCTGCACAGCACCTCACCCTGCGCGGCGCGGTCGGCGCTGCGCGCGACCCGGGCGCCCAGCGAGGCCAGCGGCTCGGTGGCCGCGACGGAACGGTTCCACACCGTCAGCGTTTGGCCGGCCGCCAGCAGGTTGCTGGCCATCGCGCTGCCCATCGCACCGAGACCGATGAATCCGACTTTCATGCAGGTGTCCTCATGCCGAAACCGGCACCCAGTGAAACACGCGCAATATTCAATCCGCGCGAAATCCGCCTGTCACGCCACTTCCCCCGCCGCCTGCCCCGAAGCCCACGCCCACTGGAAGTTGTAGCCGCCGAGCCAGCCGGTGACGTCGACCACCTCGCCGATGAAGTACAGGCCGGGCACGAGTTTCGATTGCATGGTGCTGGAGGAGAGTCCGTCGGTATCGACACCGCCCAGGGTGACTTCGGCGGTACGGTAGCCTTCGGTACCGCTGGCGGTGATCGGCCAGGTGTTGAGTTGCACGCCGATCTGCACCAGCTCCGCATCGCGGTACTGGCGCATCGGGCGGTTGCCGAGCCACTGCTCGCACAGCCGCTGCGCGAGGCGCTTCGGCAGCACCTCGCCGAGCACGGTCTTCAGTTCCGCCAGCGGTCGCGCCGCGCGTTGTTCGACCAGGTACGCACCGATGTCGAGGTCCGGCAGCAGGTCGATGCGCAGGTCGTCGCCCGGCTGCCAGTATGAGGAAATCTGCAGGATCGCCGGGCCGCTGATCCCGCGATGGGTGAACAGCAGGCCGGCGCGAAAACCCTGCTTGCCGACCCGCGTCTCCACCACGGGCAGCGCCACGCCGGCGAGGTCCTGGTAGTGCTCCTGGTGCTTGCCGCTCAGGGTCAGCGGCACCAGGCCCGCGCGCGTGGGCAGCACGGCGTGGCCGAACTGCCGCGCCAGTTCGTAGCCGAAGCCGCTGGCGCCCATGCTGGGAATCGACAGGCCGCCGCTGGCGACCACCAGCGATTCAGCGTGCACTTCGCCGCGCGCGGTGTGCACGGTGAAGCCTTCCGGCGTCTTGCGCGCGCGCTGCACGCCACAGCTCGCCTCCACCGTGACGCCGGCGGCGGCACATTCGTCCAGCAGCATGCGCACGATCTGCTTCGAGGAGTCGTCACAGAACAGCTGGCCCAGTTCCTTCTCGTGGTAGGCGATGCGGTGCTTCTCGACCAGCGCGATGAAATCCCACGGCGTGTAGCGCGCCAGCGCGGACTTGGCAAAATGCGGGTTGGCCGAGAGGTAGTTCGCCGGCGTCGCGCCCATGTTGGTGAAATTGCAACGCCCGCCGCCGGACATCAGGATCTTCTTGCCGACCTTGTTGGCGTGGTCGACCACCAGCACGCGGCGGCCACGCTGGCCGGCGGCGATCGCGCACATCAGGCCCGCGGCGCCGGCGCCGATGATCAACACGTCCACTTTCACGAACCGGCATCCTCGCGCCGCCACAGGTCGCGCATTATCGCCTAGCCGCATCGCTTACACTTTGCCCCTGTTCCCAGCGAGCCGCCGCCATGCCTTCCTTTGACGTGATCTCCGAAGTCGACAAGCACGAACTGACCAATGCGATCGACCAGGCCAACCGCGAACTGGCCACGCGCTTCGACTTCAAGGGCGTGGACGCGAAATACGTGCTGGACGATGGCGTGATCACCCAGAGCGCACCCAGCGAATTCCAGCTGCAGCAAATGCTGGACATCCTGCGCGGCCGGCTGACCGCGCGGAAGATCGACATCCGCGCGCTCGATGCGGGCGATCCGGAAAGTAACCTGGGCGGCTCGCGCCAGAAGATCACCGTGAAGCAGGGCATCGAGCAGCCGATCGCCAAGAAACTGGTGGCCGAACTGAAGGCGGCCAAGCTCAAGGTCGAGGCGCAGATCAACGGCGACAAGCTACGCGTCAGCGGCAAGAAGCGCGACGACCTGCAGGCGGCAATGGCGGTGTTGCGCAAGTCGGACGTCGAACTGCCGCTGCAGTTCGACAACTTCCGCGACTGAGCCGCGTTTCACCCCGCCACGGCAACTGCGTGGCGACCTCTCACCGGAACGACGTAGGGCGCGACCTCAGGCTTTCGACAACAGCCGCCCGCCCATCGCGGCATTGACACCCACCACCGCGACGACGGCCAGCGCATGCGTCAGTAGATCGGTGGCGGCCGAATCGTAGGCGTGGCAGATCTCCAGCAGGCTGGCCGAGGCGGCCGCGCTGGCCAGCCCGATCAGCACGGCGGTAAGCACCGGCCGCAGCGGGCAGGCGCGGCGCAGCAGCAGGATCAGCAGCGCGGACAGCGGCACCGAGAAGCCGATGATGAAGAGCAGGCAGTCGGCGGTCTGATGCATGCCGGCAAGCTGCGTCCCCGGCGCGATCCACGTGCGCAGGCAGCCGAGGCCACTGGCACCGATCCACAGCAAGGCGCCGGGCAACGGCAGCCATGCCCACGCCGCCCGCCGCCCCGGTACGCCCAGCGCGAACGCGGCCCACGCCGCGCTGATCGTGGTGATCACTGCGCCGATGCCGGCCCAGGCCAGGTCCGGCGTGGCGGCCCAGCGCCGCAGCATCGGGTCCGCGCCGTAATGCAGCAGCAGCCCGACCGCCAGCGCCAGCACCAGCAGCAGCCAGCCGGCGGTGCGCAGCCATGGCGGCAGCAGACGCCGCACCGGCACCAGATCGGTGCCCAGGCGGTCGATCAAGGCCTCATGGGATTGCGGGTCGGACATCACGTCAGGGTTCTCCATGGAAACGTTCGCGCAGCGCCTTCAACGCGCGGTGCAGGTTCACTTTCAGCGCGCCGGTGTTGCGCCCGGTCAGCTCGGCTGCCTCGCTGAGCGAACGCTCGCGCAGGCCCAGCTGTTCCACCGCTTCGCGCTGGCCCGGTGGCAGTTCGGCGATCGCCTCGTGCAGCCGTTGCGCGCGCTGCCCGCTCTCGGTGGCGGCACTGGCGTCGTCGGCATCCGGGTGCCGGTCGAGTGCGTAGTCGTCGTGCAGCTCGCGGCTGTCGCGACGGCCGCGGCTGCGCAGCGCGTCGATCGCGCGGCGGCTGGCGATCGCGGTCAGCCAGGCATCGTACGAGCGGGTCGGGTCGTAGGTATGGCGCACCCGGTGCACGGTGATCAGGGTCTCCTGCACCACGTCGTCCAGGCCGTCCGGCGCCACGCCCTGACGCCGCGCGGTGGCACGGATCAGCGCCACCGAATCGGCCAGCAGCCTCTCGTAGGCGCGGCGGTCGCCGGCCTGCGCAGCCGCCATCCACGCCGCCCGGCGCCGCTCGGGCGTTTCGCTGTCGTTCGCGGTGGCGACGTCGGCTGACACGGTCGGGGCGGGACTCCTCCGCAGGGAAAGTCCACTATCTAGACCCATGCAGACGGTGGCGGTCAAGGCTTGCGACATGCTTCGCTCCACGGCGGAACGCCTGTGGGGTATTCGCCGCATCCGGCCCCAGCGTTACCCCGTACCTGCAGGTAACCGCCGCCGGCACGCCGGCGAATAACCAGACAACCTTCCACGGATACCCACCATGCTCGTGTTGATCCTCGCCTACCTCGGCGGCGTACTGACCATCCTCAGCCCGTGCATCCTGCCAGTGCTGCCGTTCGTGTTCGCCCGTTCCGACCGGCCGTTCATGCGCAACGGCTTCCCGATGCTGCTGGGCATGGCGATCACCTTCGCCGCGGTCGCCACGCTGGCCGCGCTGGGTGGCGGCTGGGCGGTGCACGCGAACCAGTACGGCCGCTGGGTGGCAATGGCGGTGCTGGCCTTCCTCGGCCTGACCCTGCTGTCGACCCACCTGGCCGAATGGATCACCCGCCCGTTCGTGGCGCTGGGCAATCGCCTGTCGCAGCGTTCGGCCGGCGACGGCGATTCGGTCTGGGGCGCGGCCGGCCTCGGCGTGGCCACCGGCCTGCTGTGGGCGCCGTGCGCAGGGCCGATCCTGGGCCTGCTGCTGACCGGCGCGGCGCTGAACGGCGCCAGCGTGCAGACCACCCTGCTGCTGCTCACCTACGCCGCCGGCGCGGCCACCTCGCTAGGCCTGGCGCTGCTGATCGGCGGCAAGGTGTTCGCCCTGATGAAGCGCTCGCTCGGCGCCGGCGAATGGGTGCGCCGCACGCTCGGCGTGCTGGTGCTGTGCGGCGTAGCCGCTATCGCGCTGGGCCTGGATACCGGCCCGCTCACCCGCGTCTCGCTGGCCAGCACCGGCGGCATCGAGCAGAAGCTGATCAACGCGGTGCGTCCGGCACCGGCACCGCAGCCGGCGCCGAAGGCCGGCGAGCCGCTGCCGGTGGAAGGCACGTTCCCGTCGCTGGCCGGCGCCACGCAATGGCTGAACAGCCCGCCGCTGACCACCGAGTCGCTGCGCGGCAAGGTGGTGCTGGTCGACTTCTGGACCTACTCCTGCATCAACTGCATCCGCACGCTGCCGTACGTGCGAGGCTGGGCCGACAAGTACAAGGACCATGGCCTGGTGGTGATCGGCGTGCACGCACCGGAGTTCGCATTCGAGAAGGACCCGGCCAACGTCGCCAAGGCGATCAAGGATCTTGGCGTCGACTATCCCGTCGCGCTCGACAACGACTACGCAATCTGGAAAGGCTTCAACAACGAGTACTGGCCGGCACACTACTTCATCGACGCGCAGGGGCAGATCCGCCACCACCACTTCGGCGAAGGCGAGTACCGGGAAAGCGAGGACGTGATCCGCCAGCTGCTGGCCGATGCCGGCCAGAAGAACCTGCCCGGCGGCTACGTCAGCGACGACCATCGCGGCGTCGAGGCGGCCGCGTCGAACGATCCCACCCGTTCGCCGGAAACCTACGTCGGCTATGCCCGCGCGATGAACTTCGTCGGCGGCCGGGTGGCGCACGACGACGCACACGACTATCACGCACCCTCCTCGCTCGCCGCGGACCAATGGTCGCTCGATGGCCGCTGGACCGTGCACGACGAGAACGCGCAGCTGGACCGGGCCGGCGGCGCCATCGTCTACCGCTTCCGCGGCCGCGACCTGCACCTGGTGCTCGGCCCCGCCAGCGACGGCAAGCCGATCCGCTACCGCGTCACCATCGACGGCAAGCCGCCCGGCGCCGACCACGGCATGGACGCCGATGCCGACGGCAACGGCACGATCACCGGCCAGCGGCTGTACCAGCTGATACGCCAGGCCCACGGCAGCGGCGAGCGGCTGTTCGAGATCGAATTCCTGGACCCGGGCGTGCAGGCGTACGCGTTCACGTTCGGCTGAACCACCCACCGTTCCACGGAGGTTGCCATGTCCCGCATTGATGAAACCCTCGCGATGGATCGCCGCCGCTTCCTGCGCGCCGCAATCGGCGGCGGCGCACTGCTGGCCGTCGGCGGCGGCCTGCTGCTGCCGCGCCTGCACGCCGCGGCAAACACGCCGGTCGGCCGACCCGGCGAGGTGCTGCTGGAGATCTTCGACGACGCCGGCCACGATCTCGGCGCGCGCAAGGTGGCGCAGCTGGTGCTGAGCGACGCGCAATGGCGGCAGCGGCTGGCGCCGGCGTCGTACGAGATCATGCGTCACGACGGCACCGAACGCGCGTTCAGCGGCGAGCACGAACGGCCCGCCGTGCCCGGCCTGTTCCGCTGCATAGCCTGCGGTACGGCGTTGTACGACGCTGCTACCGAATTCGACTCCGGCACTGGCTGGCCCAGCTTCTGGCAGCCCATTGCGAAGCGCAACGTGATCGAGCGCCACGACGCCATGTTCGGCATGGATCGTATCGCGATCAGCTGCGCCGGCTGCGACAGCCACCTCGGCCACGTCTTCGATGACGGCCCGCAACCGACCGGCTTGCGCTACTGCATGAACTCGGTGGCGCTGCGCTTCGTGGCGCGGACAAGCTGAATCCAGCCCGGCCGGATAACGCCCCGACGACGGCACCCTCACTTTTGCGCGCGCATACAGACAGGCAACGGCCTCATCTGGAGATCGCCAGCATGAAACGTCCTGTCCTGTTCGCGATCGCGTCCCTGGCGGCGGCATCGGCGGCGCTGCTGGTACCGGCGCCCGCCCACGCGGCGGATGCCTACGTCACTGGCAACGTCAACCTGCGAGCCGGGCCCGACCCGGATTATCCGCTGATCGACCAGATCCCGGCTGGCACGGAAGTCGACGTGCAGGGCTGCACCGAGGGCTGGGAATGGTGCGACGTGATCGTCTACGGCGATCGCGGCTGGGTCGCCGGCAATTTCATCGAATACGAATACCAGGACGGGCCCGTGCTGCTGCCCGCCTACGGCGCACAGATCGGCATTCCCATCGTCACCTTCGTGATCGGCAACTACTGGGACCACTACTATCGCGACCGGCCGTTCTACCGCGAGCGCGACCGCTGGTACGGCCGGCCCTTCGTACGCCGGCCACCGCCGCCGCCCCTCAGCCGCCCGTATCGGGGACGGCCCGAGATGACCGACAGCTACCGCCGGAACCAGCGGCACGACTCCCGCGAGGACCACCCCGCACCGGGATACCAGGATAGCGACCGGCAGGGACCGGCAAACCGGGGGCATGCCGTGCACGTCGAGCAGGCCGGCGGCCCGCCGCAGCGCGTCAACGAACCTGGCGCCCATCCGGGCAACCAGCGCGGCCCTGTCCACGGCCAGCCGCCGGCGCACGGACGATCGCAAGGCAAGCCGGCTCAACATCGGGACGATCGGGACAAGCGCGACGACAACGACGGCCATTGATGGCTGCCGGCGTGCGCACCGCCGGTGATGTCATCCGCCGTTCGCCGTCACGGCCACCAGCCACGCCCCGTGCGGGCATAGCGGTCGGCCGCGCGCTCGAACGGATTGCGCACGCTGATCCCGCCGCACAGCAGGTACAGCGGCAGAAACAGCGGACCGAGCAGCATGTACTGGTAGACGTGGGCGCGCTCGTGGTCGGCCAGCGACACCGGCGGCTCGATGCAGCGGCCGGCGCGATGCGCGTAGGTGAGGCACGGCACGTCCAGCCGCTCGCCGGTGTGCACGATCACGTTGCCCAGGGTCAACGCCCCGCCGCCCCACGGCCAGCGCCGCGCCACCATCGCCCGTTCGCGCGGCTGCCAGCGCAACCGCGCGCCGAAGGCCACGCCGGCCAAACCCAGCAGCAGGCCAGCCAGGCTGTTTGGCAAGGTCCACAACATGCCCAACGCAAGCAGGCTTCGCTGCGGCCAGCGTGAAGCGGATGAGTCGGAACGTCGCGGCATGTCGGCTCGGCTTGGTTTCGGCAACGGGCGCCGCCATCTTGTCGGCGTTGGCGCCTGGCGCCTGCCCCGTTACCGGAGTCTGCCATGAGTACACCGCTGGCCATCCCCTGCCCGCATTGCGGCGCGCTGAACCGCGTGCCGGCCGAACGCCTCGGCGAACACCCGAACTGCGGCCGCTGCAAGCAGGCGTTGTTCGAGGGACACCCAGTGGAGCTGACCGCGGCGAATTTCGACGCGATCGCCGGCCGCGGCGACCTGCCGGTGCTGGTGGATTTCTGGGCGCCGTGGTGCGGGCCGTGCGTCGGCTTCGCGCCGGTGTTCGTGCAGGCCGCGGGCAAGTTCGAACCACGCCTGCGGCTGGCCAAGCTGGATACCGAGGCGCAGCCGCAACTGGCCGGGCGCTTCGGCATCCGCAGCATCCCCACCCTGATCATGTTCAGGCAGGGCCGCGAGATCGCGCGGCAATCCGGTGCGCTCAATGCGGCGCAGCTGCAGCAGTTCGTCGAGGGTGCGCTGGCGCGCGGCTGATCAGCGCGTGCCGGCGCCGGCCGCCTGCCAGCGCAGCCAGTCGATCACCGCAGCCACCGCGGCGCGCGGTTTTGCCGGCGGCCGCACGATCCAGTACGACGGCCCCAGCGGTACGTCGAGCTCGCCGAACGGGCGCAGCAGGCTGCCGTTCGCCACATCGTCCGCGGCCAGCCGGTGCCGCGCCAGCGCCACGCCCTGGCCCTGCATCGCCGCGCGCAGCACCAGGTCGGACGAGGTGTAGCGCGCGCCGCCCTGCAGCGAAAGTTTGGCCGGCCCGTGCGCCTGCCGCCACAGTTCCCACGCCGCCTGCGGGTCGCGGTCGTGCAGCAAGCGCAGGTCGGCCAGTTGCGCCGGTTTCGACGGACGCCCGGACGCCTGCCACAACGCCGGACTCATCACCGGGTACAGCGCGTCGTCCATCAGCGGCTCGGCATACAGCCCCGGCCATGGTCCGTTGCCCATGCGGATCGCCAGGTCGATGCGGCCATCGTCCAACGCGTCCAGCCGCTGTTCCACCTGCACCGACAGCTCGACCTTCGGGTGTGCCTTTTCCAGCGCTGGCAACCGCGGCAGCAGCCAGCGGATCGCGAACGACGGCGAGGCGGACAGGGTCACCGCGTGCGCCGGGCGGGTCTCGCGCAACGCCGCCACCGCCTGTTCGATCTCGCGCAGGCCGGACAGCATGGCGCGACCCAGCGCCTCGCCTTGCGGGGTGAACACCAGCGGACCGCGCCCGGCCGCCGCGCGCAGCAACGGCACGCCCAGCCAGCGATCCAGCTCGCCCAGGTGCCGGCTCACCGAGGAGTGCGCCATGCCCAGCTCGCGCGCGGCGGCACGCACGCCGCCATGCGCGTAGACCATGGCGAACGCGCGCAGGGCATTCAACGGCAATTCGTTCATGGTCGGAATTTTAGACCATAAACCTTGCGACACGGACCACCGATGCGCTCGAAAATGCACTTCATTCGACCATTGCCGATGAGGGAACCCCATGGATCCGTTGCTCGCCGCGTGCGGCCTGCTCTACGTGGCCGCGATCACGCCCGGCCCGAACAACCTGGTGGTGCTGCGCACGGCAGGGCATGCCGGCCTGCGCGGCGCGATGCCGGCGATCGTCGGCATCGTGTGCGGCGGCCTGCTGCTGCTCGCCGTGGTGGCGCTGGGTGCGGGGGCGGCTTTCGCCACGCACCCGCCACTGCGGCGGTGGACCGGCGCGATCGGCGCCCTGTACCTGGTCTGGCTCGGCGTATCGCTGTGCGCCGCCGGCGTCGCGCCACGACACGCCGCCGCGACGTCGGCGGCCTTGCCGGCCGGCCCCCTGGGTCTGATCGGCTTCCAGTTCCTCAACCCGAAAAGCTGGGTGATCGTGCTGACCGTGCTGGCGGCGATGCCGGCCGCCGGCCTGCGCGATTACCTGCCGCTGGCCGCACTGTTCGTGCTGATCCCCACCCTGTGCCTGCTGCTGTGGGCCGCGCTGGGCGCATGGCTGGCCCGGTGGCTGGTGCGCCCTGCGGTGCGCCGCGGCGTCGACATCGTGATGGGCGTCCTGCTGGTCGCCTGCGCCTTCCTGCTGCTGATCGAACCCTGACCCTTTGCTCACCGGAGATACCGAGATGACCACCTTCCACACCACTCCCGTCCGCCGCGTGCTGTGCCTTGCCGGCAGCCTGCGCCGCGATTCCTGGAACCGCCGCCTGTTGCAGGCGGCCGTGGCCCAGGCGCCGGCCACGCTGCAACTAGACGTGTACGGCGCACTGTCCGCCGTACCGCTGTTCGACGAGGACCTGGAGCAGCGCGACCCGGCCGGCCCCGCCGGCGTGCAGGCGCTGCGCGCGGCGATCGCCGCCGCGGACGGCCTGGTCATCGCCACGCCCGAGTACAACCATGCCATCCCCGGCGTGCTGAAGAACGCGCTGGACTGGCTGTCGCGCGAGAGCCCCGCCGGCGACGTGCTGGCGGAGAAACCCGTCGGCGTACTCGGCGCCAGCAGCGGCCCGTGGGGTACGCGCCTGGCGCAGGCCTCGCTGCGCCAGGTGCTGCATACCTGCGGCGCCCTGGTGATGCCCACGCCGACCCTGTTCGTGGCGAACGCAGCCAGCCGCTTCGATGCAGATGGCGCGCTGACGGACCTGGCCACCATGCAGTCGCTGCAGAACTTCATGCTGGCGTTCGAGCGGTGGATGGAGCGCATGGCGCCATCGTTCGGCAGGCTGGAGCCCGCGGCGACGGCGCGGCGCTGACCGCGATCACCCATGCCTTTACGCACACCCCCGCCACGGCGCCGCCGGTTAAGCTGGCCGCTTTCGCCCGCGAGGAAAAACCGTGCACCAGTCCCTGCGATCTGTCCTGCTGGCGGCCTTAGTGCTGGCCGTCTCCAGCGCCGCCCCGGCCTTCGCCGCCGACACCCACAAGCCGGCAGCACCGGAGTCGGCCGGCAGCGATGGCTTCCATCTGCCGCCGCTGCCGGCCGATGCACACGTGACGCAATCGGCCACGGTGGACGGCAGGACGCTCAAGTACACGGTCACCGTCGGCGCGCTGCCGGTGCGCGACGAGAAGGGCAAGACCACCGGCGAAGTGGTGTTCACCGCCTACACCATGGCCGGCAAGGATCGCCCGGTGACGTTCGCGCTGAACGGCGGTCCGGGCGCCTCGTCGGTGTACCTGAACCTCGGCGCGATCGGGCCGAAGAAGGTGAACTTCGGCGTCGAGGGCGACAACCCGTCCGACCCGGCCACGCTGCACGACAACCCCGGCACCTGGCTGGGCTTCACCGACCTTGTGTTCATCGATCCGGTCGGCACCGGCTACAGCCGCGCGCTGGTCGACGACAAGGAAGCGACCAAGCAGTTCTACAGTACCGACAGCGACATCAAGTACCTGTCGCGCATCGTCTACGACTGGCTGGTCAAGAACGGCCGCATGGGCTCGCGCAAGTACCTGGTCGGTGAAAGCTACGGCGGCTTTCGCGGCCCGCGCATCACCGAATACCTGCAGACCCGGCTCGGCGTGGCGATGAAGGGCGTAGTGCTGCTGTCGCCCTACCTCGACCCGGCGGCGTACTACGACGAGAACGTGTCGCCGCTGCCGTGGATGCTCACCCTGCCCTCGATCGCCGCCGCGCACCTGGAACGCGAACACAAGCTCAGCGCCGCGGCAATGGCGCCGATCGTCGAATACACCCGCGGCGAATACGCCAGCGACCTGATGCGCGGCCGCTCCGACCCGCAGGCCACCGAGCGCGTGGTGAAGAAGGTCACCGAGCTGACAGGACTCGACCCACTGTTCGTGAAGCGCTCCGGCGGCCGCATCGAGACTCAGGCCTACCTGCGCGAGGTGTACCGCGCCGAGGGCAAGCTGGGCAGCCGCTACGACTCCAACGTCACCGCCTGGGACCCGTTCCCTTACGCGCCGCACCAGCAGACCGGCGACCCGATCCTCAATGGCATCATCGCGCCCACCACCACGGCGATGGTCAACTTCGTCACCCAGACGGTCGGCTGGAAGTACGACGGCCGCTACAACGCGCTCAGCTACGAGGTGAACAAGCTGTGGCATGAAGACGAGGACGCGAACAAGGGTTCGGTATCGCAACTGCGCGAAGCGGTCGCAAACGACCCGGGCCTGCGCGTGCTGATCGCGCACGGCTGGGACGACCTGTCCTGCCCGTTCATGGCTTCGGTGCTGATCGTCGACCAGATGCCGGCGATGGGCGACCCCACGCGCGTGCAGGTGAAGAACTATCCCGGCGGCCACATGTTCTACGCACGGGCGGACAGCCAGGCCGCGCTGACCCGCGACGTGAAGGCGTTGTACGGCATCCACTGATGACGCGCGTCTCGCCGGCTCCGTAGGGCGGACGCTGTCCGCCGCTGTGCGTCACGGGATCAAAAGCCGGCGGCCGTGCCCGCGCTGCGAAGAACCGGCAACAAGCGGTCGCTGCATCAGCGCGCCGCGGCGCTGGCGCGCACCAGATACTGCACGCTGAACATCCGTTGCGGATCGGTCCACACGTGCTTCACGGCCAGCCCGGCGCGGGCGGCCAGCGCGGCGAAATCCTCCAGCGAATACTTGCAGCTGTATTCGACCTGGATCGCCTCCTCGGCGCGGAACGGCACGTTCGCGCGGCCGACCTTGACCTGCTGCTCGCGGCGGCTGACCAGGTGTGTCTCGATGCGCCCGGCCATCGGGTTGTAGTGCGACCGGTGCGCGAACGCCGGCAGCTCGAAGTTGCTGCCGATCTCGCGATTGAGCCGGGCCAGCATGTTCAGGGTGAACTCGGCGGTGACGCCGGCGCGGTCATTGTAGGCCGCCTCGATCACTGCCGGATCCTTTTTCAGATCCACTCCGATCAGGATTCCGCCGGCGTCGCCCATCTCGTTGCGCATCTTGCGCAGCAGCACGGCGGCTTCGCGGTTCTCGAAATTGCCGATGGTGGAGCCGGGGAAATACAGCACGGTACGCCGCGGCGCACGCGGCGGAATCGGCAGCCGCAGCGGCTTGCTGAAATCCGCGCACAGCGGCTGCAGCGGCAGCTGCGGGAACGCCGCCGCGAGCCGCTCGACACTTTGCCTGAGCGGCTCCGGCGAAATCTCCACCGGCACGTAGGCCACCGGCGCATGCAGGTGTTCGAGCAACATGTGGGTCTTGTGTGCGTTGCCGCTGCCGTACTCGACCAGGCGCACGTCGCTGCCCAGTGCATCGGCGATGTCGGCCGCGTGCTCATCCATCAGCGCGATCTCGCAGCGCGTGAGGTAATACTCCGGCTGCTCGCAGATCCGTTCGAACAGCATCGAGCCGCGCTCGTCGTAAAACAGCCACGACGGCAGCCGCTTGGGCCGGGCGCCGAGGCCGCGCTGGACGACTTCAAGGAGATCGCTCGATGGCGGGCGACGGTCGTCGTCGCTGATGCCAAAGGGTTGCACGCTGCTCATCGGTCCTGTCCCAGTCTCAGCCCGGCGAATTGCCAGCGGGCATGGGGTGGAAAGAAATTGCGGTAGGTGACGCGAAGGTGATCGCGCGGGGTGGCGCAGGAACCGCCACGCAACACCCACTGGCCGCACATGAATTTGCCGTTGTACTCGCCCAGCGAACCAGGCAGCGGACGGAAGCCCGGGTAGTTGACGTAGGGCGAAGCGGTCCACTCCCACACGTCGCCGTAAAGCTGCTGCAGGCCGGTGTCGCCAACTGCAGCCGCGCGCGGCTGGAAGCGCTGCGCGTCCTGCAGGTTGCCGTCGATCGTGACGCCCTGCGCCGCCGATTCCCACTCGGCCTCGGTGGGCAGCCGCGCGCCGGCCCAGCGCGCGAACGCCTCGGCCTCGTAATAGCTGAGATGACAGACCGGCTCGTGCGGATCGAGCGCGCGCACGCCGGCCAGGGTGAATTCGCTGGCCAGGTCATCCTGCCAGTAGAGCGGATGCCGCCAACCCTCGCGCTGCACCGTGGCCCAGCCGTCGGACAGCCACAGCCCGGATTCGCGGTAGCCACCCTCGCGCACGAAGGCCAGATACTCGGCATTGGTCACCAGGCGGTTGGCCAGCGCGTGCGGCTGCAGCAGGGTGCGGTGGCGCGGAGTCTCGTTGTCGAACGCAAAGCCCTCGCCGCGGTGGCCGATCTCGACGATGCCCTCACGGCCCGCGACGAAACGCAGTGGCATCGCTTTCGCATCCGCTGCGACGATCGGTGCGCGATACGCCGGCTGCAACGGGTTGCACCAGAACGCGTGCTTGATGTCGGTCAGCAGCAATTCCTGGTGTTGCTGTTCGTGCTGCAGGCCCAGCTCGACCAGCCCGGGCAGTTCCGCGTCATCGGCACGGCCGAGCAGTTCGCCCACCGCGTCGTCGATGCGGCGACGGTAATCCCACACCTCGTCCAGCGACGGCCGCGACAGCAGCCCGCGCTGCGGCCGTGCGTGCATCGGCCCGACCGACTGGTAGTAGGAATTGAACAGGTAATGCCAGGCCGGATCGCGCGGCCGGTACGCCGGGTCGCGGCCCAGCACGAACTGCTCGAAGAACCAGCTGGTATGCGCCAGATGCCACTTGCCGGGACTGGCGTCGGGCATCGACTGCAGTTGCAGATCCTCGGCGCTGAGGCTGGCGCACAGCGCCATCGTCCGTTGCCGCACCTGCGTGAATCGCAAGGCAACGCTTGCTGGCGTGGGCGACGGCAAGGTCGTCACGACCAGCTCCCTGACACGGTCGCCCGCGGGATCGCGACAAGCAGGTTCACGCAGCGCGAATCGTTCAAAAGCATATTCACCAGCATGCCGGGTCAACCGTTCACTTCTTGTGATACGAAGATGGCAGATACTTTGCAGCGGCCTTCCCCATGCCGCTGCCCGTGCGGGCCGACATACGGCCCCGTGGCCGAATCACGGTATGCGTATTACCCGAACGGACGAGGTAACGCCCATGAAAACGATCCTCCCCCCCCTGCTGCTCGCTCTCGTCGTCGGTACCGGTACCGGTGCCGCGCAGGCCGCCGAGACAGCGCCGGTCCGCTCGCCGCTGCCGGCGGCGGACTGCATCGACACCACGCAGATCAACGAGTGGTACATCGTCGACGCACGCACCGCCATCGTGCGCACCGGTCCGAAACATTACCTGGTGACGCTGCAGAACGACTGCCCGCGACTGGGCACGCCGCCGCCCGGGCTTATATTCCGGCCCAACCCGTCCAACGCCATCGTCAACCGGGGCCGCATCTGCGGCGAGGTCGGTGAAACGGTGCGCTCGCGCTACCAGCCGCCATGCGCGATCGAGTCGGTGAGCAAGATCGACAAGGCCCGCTTCAAACAGCTCGGCGAACACGCGGCACGGCACGGCAGCGGCGCCGAGCTGCCGACGGCCCTGCCTGCACACTGAGATGCTGTCGACCCTCAACACGCGAAGAGCCCGGACATGCCGGGCTCTTCGTTCTGTGCAGCGATGATCCGGCGCGCCGGATCAATCGTCATCGTCGTCATATCCGCGGACATACCGCGTCTGGTACGGGTCGCCGTACACCACGGTGCGGGTCTCGACCACGCGGCGACGCACGACCGGGGCGTCCTCGTAAATCACCGTCCGCGGCGGGCCGTATACCACCGGTGCCTCGTAATACACCGGTGCGGGACGCAACGCGTCGCTGACCAGGCCGGCCACGGCACCGGTGACGATGGCGCCGGCGATCCAGCGTCCGCCGCTCCAGTAGCCGCCGTGATGGTAACGACCACCGTCGTAGCCGTGGTAACCGCCGTGGTAGCCGCCACGCCATCCACGATAGCCATCATGATCGTGCGCGGAAGCGCTCAACGGCATCGCCACCGCCGCCGCGACCGCCAGACCGATGGCTGCCAGCTTGCCTGCACCACTGAAACGTTGGGTCATGATCGTTCTCCGTTGTACGGGACGGATGCTCGTCCGATCACGCTTAATATGCACTGAAGGGTTCATTTTTTAATGTGTGCTGTATCCCAGGGGTTGATCCCCGTCACAGCCGGGCGCCGGCGCAGCAGCCAGCAGCCGTGGATGTCGGCGCGGCGGGCGAAGTCGAACGGGATGCTGGGCGCGCTCCAGTCCTCGATCGCGAAGTGCGGTTCCAGCGCCTCGCGATCCAGCTTGAAGCGGCGGAAGTTGTTGGAGAACACGATCACGCCGTCACGGGTCAGCCGTGCGTTGCAGGCTTCCAGCAGCTTCACGTGGTCTCGCTGCACATCGAAATCCTCGGCGCGCTTGGAATTGGAGAAAGTCGGCGGGTCGACGAAGATCAGCCCGTAATGGCCGCGGTCGCGCTGCAGGAATTCCAGCGCGTCGAACTGCATCAGCCGATGATCGGTGCCGGTAAAGCCGTTCAGCGCCAGGTTGCGCGACGCCCACTCCAGATAGGTGGCCGACAGGTCCACGCTGGTGGTTTCCAGCGCGCCGCCGGCCGCGGCGTGCACGCTGGCGGTGGCAGTGTAGGCGAACAGGTTGAGGAAGCACTTGCCATCGGCCAGCTCGCGCACTTTCGCACGCACCAGTCGGTGATCGAGGAACAGGCCGGTGTCGAGGTAGTCGGTGAGGTTGACCAGGAACTTCAGGCCGCCCTCTTCCACCTCGATGAACTCGTTGCGCTGGTCGAGCTGACCGTACTTGGAGCCGCCCTTGCCGCGTTCGCGGGTCTTGATCGCGATGCGCTCGCGCGGCACGCCGAGCACCTCGCCGGCCACGCGGGCGATCTCGCGCAAGCGCAATCGCGCCACGTCGGCGGGAACGTCGGCCGGCGCGCGGTATTCCTGGATGTGCAGGTGGTCATCGCCGTTGGTGTCGCCGTAGACGTCGATCGCCGCGGCGTACTCGGGCAGGTCCTGGTCATAGGCACGCCAGCAATGGATGCCCTCGCGCGCCAGCCGCTTGCGCAGGTGCCTGACGTTCTTTTCCAGCCGGTTCTTCAGCATCTGCGCACCGGCCGACAGCGGCTTCGGCTCGCGCGGTTTCTCGTCGCGCGGCTTCAGGTCGAAGGTCAGCAGCACGGTTTCCAGCGCGCCGTTGTACAGCGTGTAACGCTTGTCCGCGTGCAGCTGCATCATCCGGCCCAGTTCCGCCTCGCCGGCCAGCACCGCGGCACGCCAGCCGGTGAAGCGGTTGCGCAAGGTGTCGCCCAGCGCGCGGTACAACTTCGGCATCTCGGCGCGATCACCGAGTCGCTCGCCGTACGGCGGGTTGGTGATGACCAGGCCGTAGTCGACGCCCGGCGGTGGTGCGGCATGCGCCACGTCCTGCTTTTCCAGGGTGAAGAAACCGGCCACGCCGGCGGCCTGCGCATTGCGCTTGGCCACCTGCACCATGCGCGGATCGGCGTCGCTGCCGAAGAACACGCTGCGCAGGCCGCGCAACCCGGTCTCGGCGCGCTGCTTCGCCTCATCCAGCAGGCCACGCCACAACGCGATGTCGTGCTGCTGCCAGCCGAGGAAGCCGAAGTATTCGCGGCGCAGGCCGGGCGCCACGTCGGCCGCCATCAGCGCGCCTTCGATCAGCAAGGTGCCCGAGCCGCACATCGGGTCGAGCAGCGCGCCGCCGGCGGCGTAGACCTCGGGCCAGTGCGCGCGCAACAGCATCGCGGCGGCGAGGTTTTCCTTCAGCGGTGCCTCGCCCTGCTCCTCGCGCCAGCCGCGCCGGTGCAGCGGCGAGCCAGCCAGGTCCAGCGACAGCGTGGCGCGGTCGCGGCGCACACGGACGTTGATGCGGATGTCCGGCTCGTCGGTGTCGATGCCGGGGCGCGAACCGTCGCGCTGGCGGAACTGGTCGACCACCGCGTCCTTGGTGCGCAGGCCGATGAACTGGCTGTGGGTCAGCTTGCTCAGCGCAGTGCCGGCGTCCACCGCGAAGGTGGCGTGTGCGGCCAGATGCCGGCTCCAGTCGATGTCCTGCACGCCGCGGTACAGCGCGTCGTCGTCGGCCGCCTCGAACTCGGCCAGCGGCAGCAGGATGCGGCTGGCCAGGCGCGACCACAGGCAGGCCTTGTACGCGGTTCCCAGCGTGCCGGAGAAATGTGCGCCGGCCAGCGCCTCGCGCACGTCACTGGCGCCGAGCGCGACCAGTTCGTCGCGCAGCAGGTATTCCATGCCCTTGGGGCAGGTGGCGAAATAGTGGTTCATGCGGCGGTCGCCAGCTGGTCGAGCAGATGGCGGAACTGCGCGTCGATCATCGCCATGCTGGCACCCAGTCGATGGTCGTCGTCCAGCACCAGCAACGGCAGCCGGCGCTTCGCGGCGAACGCATGCACGCCGGCGAGCGGACAGACCTCATCACGCCAGCCATGGATCAGCATCGTGGGCACGCCGGCACGCAGGTCGAACGAGCGTGCGTAGCCGGGGATTTCGCTGGGCGTGGCCAGCAACAGCAAGCCGGCCACCGGCACGTCCAGCGAGACCAGGCCGGAAACGAATGCACCCATGCTGGAACCGACCAGCAGCGGCGGCGCGCCCAGCGCCTCGATGGTGGCGCGCAGGCGGGCGATCCGCGGCGCCACCGATCCGGCAAAGCCGCGTGCATCGTCGGCGCGGTAGTCCGGTCGCTGCGTGCGCCAGCCCAGCGATTCGGCCAGTGCGGCCAGCGCGCTGACCTTGGTGGCGTCCGGACTGGAGTCCGAGCCGTGCGAAAGAATGATCTGGCCGCGCATGGCGCGTCTCCATGAAACTGCTGGAAGCAAGGCGCGCATGGTAACAGGCGGCGTTTCCGCGGGGCCTTGGCGCATGCGAAACTGCCGCGCATGAGCCTGAGCATCCACGAGCAGCCGCTGCCCT
This sequence comes from Rhodanobacter sp. B2A1Ga4, assembly GCF_018101315.1. Taxonomy (NCBI): domain Bacteria; kingdom Pseudomonadati; phylum Pseudomonadota; class Gammaproteobacteria; order Lysobacterales; family Rhodanobacteraceae; genus Rhodanobacter; species Rhodanobacter sp. B2A1Ga4. The sequence goes on from NZ_JADBJR010000006.1 coordinate 30,762, forward strand.
ACGTCGACCTCCTGCCCGAGCGCCCGGCCGACGCGGTCGAACTGGTGGTGATCCACTGCACCGAGCTGCCGGACCTGGCGCTGGCGCGCGAGTACGGCGAGAAGGTGCTGCACGCCAGTGGCGCCGGCAACAGCGGCCACTACTACGTCGACCGCGACGGTGCGGTGTATCGCTACGTGCCCGGCACCCGCGTGGCGAACCACGTGCGCGGCCACAACCCGAACTCGATCGGCATCGAGCTGGTCAACCGGGGCCGCTATCCGCACTGGTGGGATTCGCGCCACCAGCAGATGGACGAGCCATACGCCGATGCGCAGATCGCCGCACTGCGCGCCCTGCTGGCGCAGTTGCGTGTCGAATTTCCGAACCTGCGCCAGATCGCCGGGCACGAGGATCTGGACACCGCGTTGATGCCGGCCAGCGACGATTCCGCGCTCGAAGTTCATCGCAAGCTCGATCCCGGCCCGATGTTTCCATGGGACGCCATCGTCCCGGCCTGCGGCCTGCAGCGCCTGCGCTAGACTGCGTCGAGCTTCCCTCGACCCACCGCCATGCCGGAGTTCGACGCCCAGCCGCTGCTGCAATCGTCCACCGTCGCGGTGCACGACGTGTGCTGCCGCGGCGCCTGCCGCCATCGCGGCGCCGAGGAATGCGCCGCCGCCACCCAGTTGGTGTTCCCGTATCGCGGGCTGTTCCTGCGCCACGTCGGTAGCACGCAATCGGTGGCTGACGCCAACCACGTGCTGTTCTTCAACGCCGGCGAGAGTTATCAGGTCAGCCACCCGGCGGCCGGCGGCGATGCCTGCCTGTCGCTGTCGGTGTCGCAGCCGCTGCTGCGCGAGCTTGCGCCGGTCGCGATGCTGCAGCGGCGCGACCAGCCCGTGTTCCGCCACCAGGCGCTGCGCATCGACGAGCGCGCACAGGTGCTGGTGGCGCTGCTGCGCCACAGCCTGCGCAACGGCGGCATCGAGCCGCTGGAGGCCGAGAGCCTGGCGCTGACCCTGGTGTGCCGCAGCCTCGGCCCGCGCACCACCCATGCGCCCGGCGCGACCCGTGCGCGGCAACGACTGGTGGACCGGGCCAAACTGCTGCTCGCCAGCGACCTCACCCGGCGCTGGGCGCTGGCGGATATCGCCGCGGAAGTCGGCGGCTCGCCGGTCTACCTCACCCAGGCCTTCCAGCAGGTCGAAGGCATGCCGCTGTACCGCTACCACCTACGCCTGCGCCTGGCCCGCGCGCTGGACCGTGTGGCCGACTGCGAGGACGTCGCCGCGCTGGCGCAGGACCTGGGCTTCTCCAACCACAGCCATTTCAGTGCCGCCTTCCGCCAGGCCTACGGCCGCACGCCCACGGCATTCCGCCAGGCCGCGCTGTCGCGCTCGTCGTGAATCACTAAAGATCCTGACAGCCGCCGTCGGCGGCCGGTGGTCTTCTGTGCCTGCCCGATCCCGGGCATCTACCGGAGACCAAGCATGAACGAGACCACCTGCGCCGCCTGCGACTACCCGCTCGATGGCAACGCCATCAAGGTCACCATCGGCGGCCGCACCGTCGAAGTCTGCTGCGAGGAGTGCGCGCAGAAGCTGCGCGAGGCGGAAGCGCAATCGTAAGCGGCCAGGCCTGCACCTGCCGCACGGTGGCGGCGCCGGGCATGACCCGGCGTCGCCTCCTCGCCTGTCCACGGGTTCGGGCGCCGCCACCGCTATACTGGCGCCCCCTGCAAGGACACGCCATGAGCGAAGACCACGTTGCCGAACTTGTCGAGCTGCTGCAGCTGGAACGGCTGGAGGACAACCTGTTCCGCGGCCAGAGCCGCGACATCGGCACCCGCTTCGTGTTCGGCGGCCAGGTGCTGGGGCAGGCGCTGGCGGCGGCGCAGCAGACCGTCGACCCGTCGCGCGAAGCGCATTCGCTGCACGCCTATTTCCTGCGCGCCGGCGACATCGAGGCGCCGATCGTGTACAGCGTGGAGCGCACCCGCGATGGCGGCACGTTTTCCTCGCGGCGGGTGGTGGCGATCCAGCATGGCCAGCCGATCCTGAACGGCTCGATCTCGTTCCAGCTGCCCGAGCCGGGTGTGGAACACCAGACCAGCATGCCGAAAGTGCCGGCGCCAGAAGACATCGAACCGCTGCATCCGCTGCCGCCGGACGAACTGGCGCGACTGCCGGTGAAGCTGCAGCGCTGGCTCGGCATCGATGGCCCGTTCGAGTTCCGCCAGGTGTGGCCGCGCGACGAGCTGCATCCGGTCAAGCGCCCGCCGATCCAGCACATCTGGTTCCGGCTCACCGCGCCGATCGACGACGCGGCGATCCTGCATCGCGCGCTGCTCGCGTACGCTTCGGATTTCCACCTGATCGGCACCGCCACACTGCCACACGGCATCTCGTACATGACCCACAACGTGCAGATGGCCAGCCTCGACCATGCGCTGTGGTTCCACCGCTCGTTCCGCGTCGACGAATGGCTGCTGTATTCGTTCGACAGCCCCACCGCACAGGGCGGTCGCGGCCTGGCGCGCGGGCAGATCTTCAGTCGCGATGGCCGGCTGGTCGCCTCTTCCGCCCAGGAAGGCCTGATCCGCGTGCGCGGCGACTGAGTAAACTGCAGCCATGCGCCAGATCTATACCTCACCCCGCCAGGAAAACATCGATACCGTGGTCGCCTTGATGGCCGAACACGGCATCGAGGCCACCGTGGCCAATCGGTCCAACTACAACCGGCCGACCTGGCAGCGTTTCAGCTATTCGCAGCGGCAGGACGACCGCAGCAGCTGGGCGCAGGTGTGGATCACCCACGCCGACGACTACACCAAGGCGCGCACCCTGCTGCGCGAGATCGGCATCGAGCCGGTGATCCGCCATGGCGAGGAGCTGGCCGCCGCACGCAATCCCACCCCGGCCGACCGGCGCGCGCATACGGTGGCCCGCGCCCGCCGCATCGTGCTGCTGGCGGTGCTGGCCGTACTCGCCATGGCGATGCTGCGCTATTTGCGGGTGCTCTGAACCCGATGGTGCGACGCCCGCCGCGTGGGCATAGAATCGGGAGATGCGCCGTTCCGACCAAGTCCGTCTGTTCCAGACCCTGCCCCACGCGTGCGGCTATTATGCCGATCGCACGGCGCAGAACCTGGTGCTGGATCCAGCCGCGCCGAACCTCGACAAACTGTACGGCCCGGCGCTCGAACGCGGCTTCCGTCGCGCCGGTGGCCACCTGTACTTCCCGCACTGCGCGCAGTGCCACGCCTGCACGCCGTGCCGCATCGACGTGGCGAACTTCCGGCCGGACCGCACCCAGCGCCGCTGCCTGAAGCGCAACGCCGACCTCGTGCTCAGCGAGTCGCTCCCCGGCTACAACCGCGAGCGCCACACGCTGTACGAACGCTACCTGCAGAGCCGCCATGCCGGCGGCGGCATGGACGATGCCGAGGCCAGCGACTTCCGCCGCTTCCTCACCGCACCGTGGAGCCCCACCCTGTTCATGGAGTTGCGCCTGGGCGAACGCCTGCTCGCGGTGGCGGTCACCGATATCTGCCCCAACGGCGTGTCAGCGGTCTACACCTTCTACGACCCCGACGAAACCACACGCAGCCTGGGCACCTACGCGATCCTGCAGCAGGTGGCACTGACCCGCCGCCGCAACCTGCCATGGCTGTACCTGGGCTTCTGGATCGACGGCCATCCGAAGATGGATTACAAGCGGCGATTCAGGCCACTGCAGATCCGCACGGCCGAGGGCTGGGTCGCGATGCCGTAGGGCAGGCCGTGCCTGCCGCCCCATGCGAAACCAGCGGCGGGCAGTGCCCTACCGGGTCTCCAGCCCCGACGCCTGCGGCTGCGGGTACGGAAACAGTTTCTCCAGCGGGATCGACAGGCCGTCGTCACCCACCACACGGCAGTGGCCGCGATTGAGCTGGCGTGGCTCGCTGACGCCGCAGCTGTGCGCGATGATGCCGACTTCGTGCATCAGGTTCTTCGCGTAGTGGTACACCCGCTCGCTCTTGTCGCTGACCACCAGGCCGCGCTGCAGTTTCGGGTTCTGCGTGGTGATGCCGGTGGGACAGGTGTTGCGGTTGCACTGCAGCGACTGGATGCAGCCCAGCGCCAGCATGAAACCACGCGCGGAGTTGACGAAGTCCGCGCCGATCGACAGCGCCCACGCCACGTCGTAGGCGGTGATGCACTTGCCCGAGCAGACTACCTTGATGCGCTCGCGCAGGCCCTTGACGATCAGCATGTCGAGGAGCGCCGGCAGTGCCTCGTGCAGCGGCAGGCCGACGCCTTCCATCAGGGTCTGCGGCGCGGCGCCGGTACCACCCTCGGAGCCGTCGACGATGATGAAGTCCGGCGCACTCTCGATGCCGCGCTTGCGCACTTCGTCACACAGCTCGCCGATCCACTCCACCCCGCCGAGCACCGCCTTGAAACCGACCGGCTTGCCGGTGAGCTCGCGGATGTGCGCGATGGCATCCATCAGCTGCGTGACGTTGCCGATATCGAGATGGCGGTTCGGGCTCTGCGAATCCTCCCCGACCGGAATGCCGCGGATCGCGGCGATCTCGGCGGTGACCTTGGCGCCGGGCAGCAGGCCGCCCATGCCCGGCTTGGCGCCCTGGCCGAGCTTGATGCTGACCATCTTCACCTGCGGGTGCGCGCAGATCGCCAGCAGCTTGTCGTCGTCGAGTTTGCCGTCGCTCGTGCGCACGCCGTACTTGGCGGTGCCGATCTCGAAGATGATGTCGCAGCCGCCTTCGAGGTGATACGGCGCCAGGCCGCCCTCGCCGGTGTCCATCCAGATGCCGGCCTTGGCCGCGCCGCGCGACAGCGCACGCACCGCCGGCGCCGACAGCGCGCCGAAGCTCATCGCCGAGATGTTGAAGAACGCCGCATGGCTGTACGGTTCACGCGCGTACGGACCAATCGTCACCGGCACCGGCTCGACGTGATCCACGCCCAGGTCGGGAAACGGCGCGTTGACGAAGAACGGCACGCCCTCGCCACGCAGGTCGCGGCTGGAACCGAAGGCGTTGGTGTTGTCGACGTTTTTCGCGGCGCGATAGACCCAGGTGCGCTGGGCGCGGTTGAATGGCATTTCCTCACGGTCACTGGAATACAGGTACTGGCGGAAGAACTCGCCCAGGTGCAGGAACCAGTAGCGGAAGTGGCCGATCACCGGGAAATTGCGCAGCACCGCGTTGCCGGTCTGGTTGCGGTCGACCACCCAGGTCACCGCCAGCACCACCACCGCCAGCGCCAGCATCAGCATGGCAAACGTCGTGACCAGTTCGACCAGCACGATCAGCCAGTGCGCAAAGCCGGTGGATTCCATCCGTCCTCTCCTTTCGTCAATCGAATGCCGGTGACGACGACCGTGACCGCCACCGCCAAGCCTATCGCATCAGGCTGCCCGGACGCCCGCGCTCACAACTCGATGCGCAGATGGCCCGCCGCGCGCACCGCCTTGCCCACCGCCGCCTCCAGCGTGCCGGCGCGCGCCAGCGTCACCGCCATGCGCCGGCGGCCCTTCACCTCGGGCTTGCCGAAGATGCGCAGCTGCGTGTCCGGCTCGGCCAGCGCTGCGGCCACGCCGTGGTAGCGCGGCCCCGCGCCGTCGCCTTCCACCAGCACCGCGCACGAGGCCGAGGGCCCGTACTGGTGGATCACCGGAATCGGCAGGCCGAGGATCGCCCGCGCATGCAGCGCGAACTCGGAGAACTCCTGCGAGATCAGGGTGACCAGGCCGGTGTCGTGCGGCCGCGGGCTGACCTCGGAGAAGATCACCGCATCACCCTTCACGAAGAACTCCACGCCGAACACGCCCCAGCCGCCCAGCGCGCCGGTGACCGCGGCCGCCTGCCGCTGCGCCTCGGCCAGCGCGGCGTCGCTCATCGGCTGCGGCTGCCACGACTCGCGATAGTCGCCCTCTTCCTGGCGGTGGCCGATCGGCGCGCAGAAGCTGACGCCATCGACGTGCCGCACGGTCAGCATGGTGATCTCGTAGTCGAAGTCGACGAAGCCCTCGACGATCACCCGCCCCTTGCCGGCGCGCCCGCCGGACTGCGCGTAATCCCACGCCTGCTGCAGCGCGTCGGCGCCGCGCACCACGCTCTGGCCCTTGCCGGAGGAGCTCATCACCGGCTTGATCACGAACGGGTAGCCGATCGCGGCCGCCGCCTCGCGGTACTGTGCCTCGTCGTCGCAGAAGCGGTACGGCGACGTCGGCAATGCCAGTTCCTCGGCGGCCAGCTTGCGGATGCCTTCGCGGTCCATGGTCAGCCACGCCGCGCGGGCGGTCGGGATCACCCGCTGCCCTTCCTTTTCCAGTTCGATCAGGGTCGGCGTGTGGATCGCCTCGATCTCCGGCACCACCAGGTCGGGCTGTTCCTGTTCGATCACCGCGCGCAGCGCCTTGCCGTCCAGCATGTCGATCACGTGGCTGCGATGGGCCAGCTGCATCGCCGGCGCGTTCGCGTAGCGGTCCACCGCGATCACTTCCACCGCGTAACGCTGCAGCTCGATCGCCACCTCCTTGCCCAGCTCGCCGGCGCCAAGCAGCAGCACGCGCAGCGCGTGGTCGGAACGGGGGGTGCCAAAGGGCTTCATCGGGTTCTCCGGGGTGGCAAACCTGCATTGTAAGCGGCTACCCGCATAGCCCGTGCCGGCAGAACGACCCCCTTGTGTTAGATATCATTTTGATATCTAATTATCCTGCCTTTGGGAGACCACTCATGAACGAACATCAAGGTTTTTCCGTCGCCGGCATTCCCTTCGTCGGCTTCTGCCTGGTCCTGGCCGCCATCGGCGTGTGGCTGGTGGTCGGCGCCATCCACGGCCAGCCGGACGCACCGCCCGTCGTGCCGTTGTTCGGCGGCGTGCTGCTGATCGCCATCGACGCCTTCCTGCTCAAGGGCTTCTTCCAGGTCGCGCCGAACGAAGGCCAGGTGCTGCAGCTGTTCGGCAAGTACGCCGGCAGCGTGCGCACGGAAGGCCTGCGCTGGACCAACCCGTTCTGCAGCCGCCGTCGCATCTCGCTGCGCGTGCGCAACTTCGAGAGCGGCAAGCTGAAGGTCAATGACAGCGACGGCAATCCGATCGAGATCGCCGCGGTGGTGGTGTGGCAGGTGATCGACACCGCCGAGGCCGTGTTCTGCGTGGACGACTACGAAAACTTCGTGCATATCCAGAGCGAGTCGGCGCTGCGCCAGATGGCACAGAGCTACCCGTACGACGCCCACGACGACGGCAAGCCGTCGCTGCGCAGCCACGGCGAGGTGATCAACTCGCACTTGCGCGACGAGATCCAGGCCCGCCTCGGCAAGGCCGGCGTGCAGGTGGTCGAGGCGCGCATCAGCCACCTCGCCTACGCCCAGGAAATCGCCCAGGCAATGCTGCAGCGGCAGCAGGCTGGCGCGATCATCGCCGCCCGCACACGCATCGTCGAAGGTGCGGTCAGCATGGTCGGCATGGCGCTGGAGCAACTGCGCGCGCAGGGCGTCGTCGAACTCGACCAGGAGCGCAAGGCCACGATGGTCAGCAATCTGCTGGTGGTGCTGTGCGGCGAGCGCGGCACCCAGCCGGTATTGAACACCGGCACGTTGTACTGACGCGTCACGATGGCCGCCGAGAAAAAAGCCTACCCGCTGCGCATCAGCGCCGCCGTGCTGGATGCGATGCAGCGCTGGTCGGACGACGAGTTGCGCAGCGTCAACGCACAGATCGAATACGTGTTGCGCGAGGCGCTGCGCAAGGCCGGCCGCCTGAAACCCGGCAAGCCGGACCCCGTGACGGATGACGACCACGACTGATTTGATCGAAGGGGAAAAGTCATGCTGAAGCTTGCCGTTTCCATCGGCGTCGCTGGATTGAGCCATGAACATGACGCCGCCTGAACTGCCAGTGCGCGAGCCACACCTGAAACTGGCGCTGCTGCTTGGCGTGGCGGGAGTTCTCGCCACGCTCGCGCTGAGCCCGTATCTGATGGCGCTGATGCCGCTGAAGTTTGCGCTGCTGCCCGTTCCACTGTGGGTGGTACTGGGCGCGCAGGCGCTGCAAGCCGGCGTGCTGTGCTGGCTGCTCGGCTGGCTGGGCCTGTTCCTCGGTGCCCGCCATCGACTGGACGCACCATGGCTGCGCGCATGGGTCTATCGCCAACCGCGCGAGCCAGGCCGGCAGTCGCACTGGTGGCTGGCTGTGGTGCTCGGCGCAGTGAGTGCGCTGGTGGTGATTGGCATCGACCTGATCGGATCACCCTGGCATGCCACTGATGCCCACGCGGCGCTCGACTCGGCCTGGCGGGGTGGCTTGGCTTCGTTCTACGGCAGCATCGTCGAGGAGACCGAGTGCCGCCTGTTCCTGGTCAGCCTGTTCGTCTGGCTGCTGGCATGGACGTCCCGGCGGCAGGCAAGGTCGTGGATGTTCGTGGTCGCCATCGTGCTGGCCGCCCTGCTGTTCGGCGCCGGCCATCTGCCGGCGGCATTCGCCACCGGCATGGCGCACACGCCGCTGTTGATCGGCAGAATCGTGTTGTTGAATGCCGTGGTAGGCGTTGTCAGCGGCACACTGTTCTGGAAGTACGGCCTGGAGCACGCGATGCTGGCGCACTTCTGCGCCGACCTGGTACTGCACGTGGCCATGCCGCTGGCCGGCATGGCCTGATTCGCTCAACGGGCGTTGAAGGCCACTTCCTGCAATTGGGGCAGCTTCAGCAGGTGCACTTGCTCCGGCTGCCTGCCCGTCACGAACAGCAGCGACCCCCGTTGCGCGATCGACTGCACGTCAGGCAGGCCATCGTCCGCGCCCAGACGCTCCAGCGGGCGACCATTGTTGGCGTCGTAAACGACAAGTTCGCGGGTTGCCGGATCGACCACCAGCAACCAGTCATGACCGGCGTCCTGCCAGTGCACCAGTTGACTGATTGAACGGGTCTCTGTCGTTCCGGCAGGAGCCGCAGACCACGACCACACCAGACATGCCAACAACGCGGCGAGCAGAACCAGGCCGAGCCCGCGCAAGAGATGGCTGCGCGACCATGTCGCATGGGAGCGATGCCAAAGGGCAGCCTGCGTTTCCATGCGGACACCATCGCAGCCGGTCATGACTGCCGGATGACACCTTCAGGAATTATTCGTTGCGGGTGCGCAATGTCCAGCCGAGCGCGAGCCAGCCGATGACGAAGGCGAGCCCGCCGAATGGCGTGATGATGCCGACCCAGCGCGGCGCACCCAGTGCCAATGCATACAGGCTGCCGCTGAACAGCACGATGCCAGCGGCGAATGCTCCCATCGCGATCCGCCCGCTGCGGCCGCGCCCCAGCCCGGCCGCCATGGCCAGCGCCAGCGCATGCCACACGTGGTAGTCCACCGCCGTGTGCCACAGCTCGCTGCCGCGGGCATCGAGCACACCGCGCAATGCATGCGCGCCGAACGCGCCCAGCAGCACCGCACTGGCACCGGCCACACCGACCAGCAGGGCGATACGGGTACCGATAGTTTGTCGCATCGTGTTCGTACCCCTCGGTCGGCGAACCCGGCAACCCGGCCGGTGTCGTATGCTTGAACGGATGAAGACCCAGGATTCTCGCATGAAGCCCCGCCACTGGCTGCGCCCCACCCTGTTGTTGCTGCTGCTTGCCGCCGGCCTGCTGCTGGGCGGCTGTCACCGCGGCGAGCCACTGCCGTTCCGGCTGACCAACATCAGCGGGCACATGCCCGACCTCGACTTCAAGCTCACCGACGACAACGGCAAGGCCGTCACCGGCGCCGACTATCGCGGCAAGGTGGCGCTGCTGTACTTCGGCTACACCCACTGCCCCGACGTCTGCCCGCTGACCCTGGCGCAGCTGCACGTGGTGATGCAGCGGCTGGGGCCCCTGGCCGACGGCGCGCGGATCCTGTTCGTCAGCGTCGACCCGGCGCGCGATACGCCGGCGATCATGCATGCCTACGTCAACGCGTTCGACCCGCGCGCGGTCGGCCTGGTCGGCGATGCACGCGCGGTGGAGGCCTTGAGCAAGCGCTATCGCTCGGCGTTCACCCGCGAGCCGAGTTCGGCCGACGGCACCTACGAAGTCAGTCACAGCTCGGCGATCTACGTGTTCGATCGCGACGGCCACGCGCGCGTGCTGGCCACCCCGTCCGCCTCGCAGGACGACCTGGTGCACGACCTGCACCTGCTGCTCGACACCGGAGCCACGCCATGAAGACATCCACGCTGTCGTTGCTGCTGTCCGGCCTGCTGCTGGCCGGCGGTGTCCACGCCACCGACGCCGGGCACATCCGCGCCAGCCACGCCTGGATCCGCGTGCTGCCCGGCACGCTGCCGGCCGGCGCCTATGTCACGCTGGAGAACGACGGCGACCAGCCGGTCGCGCTGAGCGGCGCCAGCAGCAGCGTGTATGCCGAGGTGATGCTGCATCACAGTTCGACCGAAGGTGGCATGAGCCGGATGACCATGGTCGACGCGTTGAACGTGCCGGCGCATGGCAAGGCCGTGCTGGCCCCGGCCGGTTACCACCTGATGCTGATGCGGGCACACACGCCGGTGAAACCCGGCGACACGGTGCGACTGACACTGAAGTTCGCTGACGGCAGCACGCTGGCCACCGACTTCGTCGCGCGGCCGGCCAATGCCATGGATGCGGGCGACGATCACGCGATGCCGGCGATGGATCACGGCGCGATGCCACACGGCCACTGAGCCGCGGCGTAACGCTCAGTCCGACACGACCGTGTCGACCACCGCTGCACGACGGCCGGCCGGCCGATGCGGCGGCTTGCGCGGCAACCGCCCGTTGCGCGACAGCCGCAGCCACAGGCGCAGCGCCATCAGGCCGCCGATCGACTCCACCAGCGCCGACGGTACCCAGATGATCACGCCGCCGATCAGCTGCCCGGTCAGCACGTTGAAGGTGAACGCGCGACCGCAGATCTCGAAGATCGGGTAGAGGTCGGTCTTGGAGAACGTGATGATCGCGCCGGCCACGATCTGCGGCGTCATGGTGATCGCTGGCGACAGCACGCGCAGTCCGGCGGTCATCCGCCCCGGCGGATGCGGCCGGTGGTCCAGCACCAGCGACCAGTAGGCGAAGCCGCTGACCAGCATGCTCCAGTTCATGAAGCGGTAGATGCGCCAGTCCAGCATCGCCAGCGTCTGCATGGACGGGATCAGCCAGACCAGGATGAAGGCGATGAACAGCAGCGTCGCCACGGTGGGATTCAACAGCACGCCGCTGACCAGCCGCCACGGCCATGAACGCTGCAGCGGCCGCAGCAGGCGCAGCCGCCAGGCCAGCGGCAGGCCGGCGCGCAACACCGTGGCCGGGTAGGCGGTGACGATCAGCAGCGGCGCGATGTGGTGCAGCAGCAACTGCTGGATGCGGTGCATGAAGAACTCATGCTCGGCGTAGTAGTCCAGGTAGGTGTGCAGCGACAGGTAGATGATCGCCATGCCGCACCAGAACGCCAGCTTGCGGCCGAAACCGACCGGCCGCCGGCGACTGCCGCGCAGGTACAGCACGGCGGCCGTCACGAAGCACGCGAGCAGCACCCACGAGAACTCCCACGGCACGATCCATTTCAGCAAGGTAGCGGTCACTGCAACGGCACTTCAGTCTGCACCGGCGACGGCCGGCGACCGCCCAGCATAATGCCGCGCGCCGGCGGAGTCAGCCGCGGGCTTGCGGCAGATCGCCGCCTTCACCGGCGCCGGCGGCTGTAGCGGGTACGCCGCCAGCCGTACAACAGGCCGAGCAGCACCACCAGCGCCGGCACCAGCACGATGTTGATGAACTTCAGGCGCAGGCCCAGCGCGTCGATCTCCGCGTTGAGCTGATGCTGCACGTCGCGCAATTCCTTGTTGATCGCCAGCTGGCGCTGGCGGAACTGCTCGATCTCGCGGCGCTGCTCGGCGCTGGCGGTGCCGCCGCGGCTGCCCTTGGCCGGCTGCAGCTCGTCCAGCCGGCGCCGGGTATCGGCCAGTTCCTGCTCCAGCTCCCGCTCCTTCTGCAGGAATTTCTGGTCGGCCACGTTGCGCAGGGCCTGCACCCGCGTGAACGGCCGCTGCGAAGTGGAGCGGCCGCGGATCGACAGCAGCGCCGAGGAGCCGCTGAGGTTGTCCACCAGGTTGGTGACGAAGTCCCCGTTGTTGGCGAAGATCCGCATCATGGTCTGGCCCAGGATGGTCTGCGGCTCCACCCACAGCCGGTCGCTGAGCAGGTCGGTGTCGGCGACCAGGATCACCTCGGCATCCGGCGCCGAGCGGGCGCGGTGGCCCGCCACGCCGGTCCGTTCGGGGAACGCGCTGTCGAAGGTGCCGCGCAGGCGTGCCGCCAGCACGTAGTGCGCGTTGTCGGGCTTGTAATCCTGCAGCAGCGTGGTCGGGTCGCTGCTCGCGTCCAGCACCCGCTGGGTCGGCACCACCTCGGCCTCCGCACTGCTTTGCAGTAGTGGTACCAGCCGTGTCCGCGCATCCGCGGCCAGGTCGAAGTAACCCGCGGTGGACACGTTGATGCGCTGCAAACTGGCGGTGACCACGTCGTTGCGGTTCAGTTCCTGCGCGCCCAGGTCGAGCATCGCCGGATGGTTGAGGCTGCTGCCGGCCAGTTCGATCTGCAGCGCACGGGCGCGGTCCAGCACCACCTTGTGCGGGTCGTAGCTCACGCCCCAGGCCTTGAACAGCCGCGGCAGGTCGGAGCCGTGGTCGGGGAAAGTGGTGCTGTCCGGCGCGTATGGCGAGGTGTCGAGCTCCGCATCGGGATCGACGAACACCACCAGATGGCCGCCACGCAGCACGTACTGGTCGATCGCGTACTGCGCATCGGCCGGCAGTCGCTTGGGATGGATCAGCAGCAGCACCTTGATGCTGTCGTCGACCTTCTGCAGCGTCGATGCCTCCAGCGTCCTCACGTCGAACAGCTGGCCGAGCTGCTGCAGCACCGTCCACGGCTGCTCGCTGAGCATTGGGTTGCCTTCGACCGGCAGCGAGCTGATCACCCCGATCGGCGGCTTGCTGGTCTGGTTCAACTCGTACAGCAGCTTGGCGATGTCGTATTCCAGGAAGGCCTCGCGGGCCGGGTCGAAGAAGGCGATCGCCAGCGTCTTCTCCGGCACGCGGTCGTCGCTGCCTTCGTTCTCGACACCGCCGGACATGGCGCTGCCAGCCAGGCCGAAGAACACCCGCTCGCCGTTGCTGCCGCCGTTCGCCGCGGTCAGGCCGTTGCCCTCGGCGCTGGCTTCGTCGTCGGAATACGGTACCGGGTCGATGATCTGCAGGCGGATATGGCCATGCGAGCGCGCCACCATCTCCTGCAGCATCTCGCGCACGCGCTGTTCGTAACTGCGCAGCTGCGGCAGGTCGCGGGTGGCGTGTTCGGAAAAGTACAGGGTCAGTCGCAGTGGCCGCTGCAGCGTATCGACGATATGCAGCGTACCCGGCGTCAACGTGTACAGCTTGTCGGTGGTGAGGTCGACCCGCGAGGCGTGCAGCCAGCGGCTGCTGGCCACGATCAATGGCACGAACAACAGCACCAGCAGCACCAGCGCGCCATACAGCACGCCGCGCCGGGTCAGCTGCAGCGGGGTGGTGAACAGGCGATACAGGCGCGAGCGTGGCATGGCGTCAGCGCGTCCGCTTCAGGTCGAGCAACAGCACGCCGGCGATCAGCCAGCCGACCGTGCTGAGCAGGAAGTACACCAGGTCGCGGACATCCAGCACGCCGCGCGCGATCGCCTCGAAGTGCCGCAGCATGGACAGGTGCGCCACCGCATTGATCAGCTTGCGCGGCAGCGCGCCGGAGAAGAAATCCTGCACCTGCGGCTGGCCGGCCAAGATCAGCAGCACGCACACCAGCGCAGTAAGGATGAACGCCACCACCTGGCTGCGGGTCAGCGCGGACAGGCAGGCACCGATCGCGATGAAGCTGCCGGCCATCAGCCAGCTGCCCAGGTAACCGGCCAGGATCACGCCGTTGTCCGGCGAGCCGAGGTAGTTGACGGTGATCCAGATCGGAAAGGTCAGCAGCAAGGCCAGCCCGATGAACAGCCACGCGGCGAGGAACTTCCCCAGCATCGCCTGCCACAGCGTCAACGGCAGGGTCAGCAGCAGTTCCAGCGTGCCGCCCTTGACCTCCTCCGCCCACATGCGCATGGTGATCGCCGGCACCAGGATCAGGTACAGCCACGGCTGCATCGTGAAGAACGGCTGCAGGTCGGCCTGGCCGCGCTCGTAGAAGTCGCCCACGTAGAAGGTGAGGATGCCGGCCAGCACCAGGAAGATCACCAGGAACACGTACGCCACCGGCGTCACGAAATAGCTGCGCAGTTCGCGCCGCAGCACCGCGTTGACCGGGTTCACGCGCGGCCTCCGGCGCCATCGCCGTCACCCGTGGTGATCTGGCGGAACACCTCGTCCAGCCGGCCGCGTTCGAGCTGGATCTCCGACACTTCCAGCCCCTGCTCGCGCAGCAGCGTCTCGACCGGTTCCAGGATCCGCGCGCCCGGCTTCGGGAACACCGTGATGCGGCCGTCCAGCGGGTCTACCTCGATCGCCGCCACCTGCGGCAGGCGGCCCAGCATTTCCTGCGACATGCCGCTGCCCGGCGCGCTGAACGACACCGCACCGTGGTAGCGCGAGCGCGCCTCCAGCTCGGCCGGCGTGGCATCGGCCAGCAGCTTGCCGCGCGCGATAATCACCACCCGGTTGCACAGCGCATGCACCTCCTCCAGCAGGTGGGTGGAGACCAGGATGGTGCGGTCGCGCGCCATCACGTCGATCAGCTGGCGCACCGCATGCTTCTGGTTCGGATCGAGGCCGTCGGTGGGTTCGTCCAGCATCAGCACCGGCGGATCGTGCAGGATCGCCTGGGCCAGCCCGACGCGCCGGCGCAGGCCCTTCGACAGCGTGTCGATGCACAGCCCGAGCACTTCCTCCAGTTGCAGCTGCTGCACCACTGCGTCGAACCGGCGGTAGGCGGCCTCGGCCTTGAGCCCGCGCATGCGCGCGATGAACTGCAGGAATTCGCGCGCGGTCATCTCGCCGTAGCTCGGCGCGCCTTCCGGCAAATAGCCAAGCGCGCGCTTGGCCTGCAGCGGCTCGCGGACGACGTCATGGCCGCACACCCGCGCGGTACCCGAGCTGGGCACCAGGAACCCGGCGATCATGCGCATCGCGGTGGACTTGCCGGCGCCGTTGGGTCCAAGCAGGCCGAGCACCTGGCCCGGCTCGACACGAATGCTCAGCGCGTCCACTGCGGTCAGGTTGCCATAGCGTCGGGTGAGCTGGTCGGTCTCGATCATGTCCGGTGGAAGGCTGTGGCGGCATACCGCGCCGGGCGCGGGCGAACCCGCCGACCATCGTCGCGGATCGCCCCGCAATGTACCGCAAGACACCGGCCTGTGGCCCGAAAAGAAAAGGCCCCTCCGAACGGAGGGGCCTCTGGAGGCACTGCGGCGATCCGGCTTACTTGCCGGCGCTGGCCGCTGCGGCCGGTGCGGCAGCGCTGCCGGCCGGGGCCGGTGCCGTGCCCGACGCGGCCGGCGCCCCTTCGAGCGTCGGCGGCTGCAGGCCCGCTTCCTGTTCGGGGGTCTGCTCCGGTGCGTTGCTGATCGGCAGGAACACGTTGTATTTCGCGTAGGTGGTGATGTTGCCGCCGGCGTCCTTCACTTCCGGCGTGGCGATCACGTCGTAGGCGCGGTTGACCACGTCGTCGTACTTGTAGCCGTGGGTCTGCGCATAAGCCTTGAGCATGTCGCGGGTCTGCGGCACGCCGGCGAAGGTGCCGTTCCACACGCCCTTCAGCGCCGCACCGCCGAAGGCCAGCGTGGCGCGCACGTTGCCGTCCACCACCACGCGGCCGTAGCGGTCGCGGCTGCCGACGGCGACGCTGGCGTCCGCGGCGGCGGCCGCGCTGCTGGCCTCGGCCGGTGCGCCGGAAGCGTCCAGCGCCGGCGGGGTCGCCGCGGTCAGCTGCTCGCTCTGGCCGTTGATGGTCAGCGTGCTGGAGTCGATCGGGAACGCCACGTCGAAGCTGTAGGTCTGGTCGCCGTAGTTGGTGGTGATCAGGATGCGCGAGCCGGTGACATTCACGCCAAGCTTCTTGGCGGCTGCCTGGACTTCGGCTTTGGCCTTGGTGATGGCGTCTTCCACCGCCTCCATGCCGTCCTTGCGCTGGATCGAGGTGGACACCAGCAGCACCGGGGTCGGCTGGGTCTGCTGAATGGAGGGGATCAGCTGGCTGTAGTCGATGTTCGGCACACCAGCCAGTACGTTCTGCAGGTTGTTCAGGCTGAACTGGATGAACGAGTCGGGATCGCCGTGGATGTACAGGTTGGCGAAGCGGTTGACCAGGTTCCAGCCATAGGAGACGTCATACGACCAGGTGACCTGGGTCAGCTGCCCGCGGCTGCCCTGGCGTTCCAGGTCCAGCGTGAAATGCTTGTCCAGGCCGCGCCAGCTGTTGTCCAGGTTCCAGACGATGCTGGCGGTCTTGGTGTTGCTGTCGATCTTGTCGAACTCGGGCGTGGCGCTGGCGATGGTCAGGCCGCCGTTGCCGACCTTCGGGTCGGTGCTGGCCCAGCTGACCTCGGCACCCGGGCCGTACGACTTGCCGGAGAATTTGAACTGGATGTTCGGGTCGAACGAGCGCAATACCGAGTAGTCGGGCAGGCGGCGGTAGTTGTCGAGCACGTCGTAGACCTGCCGCATGTCCTTGCCGATGACCAGTTGGCGCTCCACGTGGCCACTGCCGGGCATGACCACAGCTGCCAGGACACCGATGACCGCCACGATGACCAAGGCAACAAGAAATTCAAAGACACGCATCATTCCAGAGTTCTCCGAAGCGTCTTTACGCCGTACCTAGATAGTGTTGTCCCAGCCGTCCGCGCGGGCCCGCCCGAGGGTTCATCCCGAGGGCCATGGCAGGGGGTCGGCAAACGCCGAAGCTACGGATGTTACTTGCTCACGGGCCGGAACGCTATCGCCGGCATCACCCCATCCGGAAGGCCAAAAACGGGCTGAGGCGGACCGCCGGCACCGGCGCCGGGCAGCGCCCGGCCCGCGTCAGACGATGCCCATTTCCAGCGCCTTCAGCACGGCCCGGGTGCGGTCGCGCACGCCAAGTTTGGACAGGATGTTGGAAACGTGGTTCTTCACCGTGCCCTCGGCCACCTTCAGCGAATTGGCGATTTCCTTGTTGCTGTAGCCCCCGGACAGCAGCCGCAGGATCTCGGTCTCGCGCTCGGTCAGCGGGTCCGGCTGCTCCAGACTGGTGAAACTGTTCTGCATCCGCGCCACCCCGGCCATCAGGCGCTGGGTGACCATCGGCGCCACCAGCGAGCCACCGCTGGCCACGGTGCGCACCGCCTCGACCAGTTGCTCCAGCGAGACGTCCTTCAGCAGGTAGCCGCGCGCGCCGGCCTTGAGGCCCTGCAGCACCAGCTGGTCGTCGTCGAAGGTGGTGAGGATGATGGTCGGCGGCAATTCGTTGCGGGCGGACAGCGCCTGCAGCACCTCCAGCCCGCTCATGTTCGGCATGCGCAGGTCCAGCAGCACCACATCCGGCTTGACCCGCGGGATGTCCTGCACCGCCTGGGCGCCGTCGGCGCACTCGGCTACCACGCGGATATCTTCAGCCAGGTCCAGCAGCGATCGAACGCCCTGGCGCACCAGATTCTGGTCGTCGACGAGACAAACGGAAATCATCGCGGATCCTCGGACAAACTGACTTGAGAAAGTGATACTGGCGGCTGGCAGTTCGGGCCGCTGCCAACGCCGGCGCACTTTGCGCCCCCGGCGCGGGCCGCCAAAGATTACGACACATTCAGCGCGGGCGGTTCAAACCGCGTCGGTGCGTGCGCCAGCGCGGTGTGCTCGCCCAGCGGCAGCCGCACGGTCAGCGCAAAACCCCGGCTCAGGCCGGTGTCCAGCACTACGCTGCCACCGAATTCGGCCAGCCGCTCGCGCATGCCGGACAGGCCATTGCCCGGCTCGACGTTCTCGGCGCCGCGCCCGTCGTCGCGCGCGTGCAGGCCGAGCAGGTTGTCCCCTGCATAGGCGAAATTCAGCCACAGATTGCGTGCGCCGGCGTGCTTGGCGGTATTGGTGATGATCTCCTGGGCGCAGCGCAGCAGCACCTGCGCGCGGCGCGGGTCCTCCACGCTGAAACGCGGCGGCATGACCACGTGCACGCTCAGGCCGGGCACGCCCTCGGTGAGGCTGCGCAACGCCTGGGTCAGGTCGATCGCGTCGTCCTGGCGCAGCTCGCTGACCACCTCGCGCACGTCGGCCAGCAGCAGCTTGGCCGTGCTCTGCGCCTTGCGCACGTGCGCGCCGGCCGCTTCGTTGCTGAGATGGCTGGCCACTTCGAGGTTCAGGCTCAGCGCGGTCAGGTGGTGGCCGATCAGGTCGTGCAGGTCGCGCGCGATGCGCATGCGCTCGGCGATCCGGCTGGACTCGGCCAGCAAGGCGCGGGTAGCGCGCAGCTCGGAGTTCAGGCGACGCTGCACTTCGCGCTGTTCAGCCTGCTGGCTGGCCACCGTCGAGGTCACGAACACCAGCACCGAGATGCCCAGGTAGATGCTGGCCTGGATGAAGCCCACAGCAATGCTGTGGTCGTATTCGGGGAAGGTGGCGAAGATCGCCACCAGGCTCAGGTGCTGCAGCACCAGCCAGAACACCGCCAGCCAGAACGGCAGCAGCCACGGCAGCACCAGCGAGGCGACCACCATCAACATCGCCGACAGGCCGCTGTGGCTGTACCAGCCCACCGCCACCGCGGCTGCCGTCATCAGGGCCAGGCCCAGCAGCTTCAGGCCCGGGTAGCGGCGCGAGCCGAGGTTGCTGGTCAACAGCCAGTACATCAGGCCGAAGACCAGGTAGCACAGCGTCCACAACAGCAGCGAGAAATTCGGGCGATGCAGCTGGTCGAGTCTTTCGGTGGCCCAGTTGGTGACCAGCGGCGTGCCCGCCGACAGGTAGGTGAAGAAGCCCGCATAGCGAAGCAGACGGATGTGATTGATGAATGGCCAGCGCATCCCCGCATCATTGGCCGTGGCTGCGTTTCGCGCAATGCGCGAGAAGTCATGGCCGGCCGGGGCGTCCCGCTCGTTTTACGAAGCTTTTACATGTGCCCTTGCGAGATGTAAGGGCTGCGGCCGCATGGCATAATGGGCCATTGCGCGAGGCTGCTGCCCGACCTCGTCCCCGATTCCATCATTGCGGAGCAACGAATGGCCCTTGCCATCCGCGACGTGCGCGAGCACGACCTGGATGCCGTACTGGCGCTCAACAACGCCGCCGGTCGCTCCATCCTCGCCCTCGATACAGCCCAGTTGCGCTACTTCCACGAGCACGCCGAGTATTTCCGCGTGGCCGAGATCGACGGTCATCTGGCCGGGTTCCTGATCGCGCTGCGCGAAGGCAGCGACTACGACAGCCCGAATTACCGCTGGTTTGCCGAGCACTACCCGCAGTTCGTCTACATCGACCGCATCGTTATCGCGAACGCCTACCGCCGCCACGGCCTGGGCCGCATCTTCTACTGCGACGTGCACAGCTACGCCGAGGTGCGCGTGCCGCTGCTCACCTGCGAGGTGTTCCTGGAGCCGCGCGACGACGTGGTGGTGCTGTTCCACGGCACCTACGGCTTCCAGGAAGTCGGCCAGCAGCGCATGGGCGAACACGGCCCGCAGGTCAGCCTGCTGGCCCGCGACCTGCCCAGCTACGCCTACGTGCGCGACACCTGGCTCGAACACGGCGGCCTGCCCGACGTGCCATGGCTGGCCGAACGCGAACGCCCCGCCCTGCACGGCGCCACCCCGCGCCGCCACGCCGGGGAGCGGCGCCCGTGAGTGTAAAAACCGAGACCAACGATGCCTGCGACCTGCGCTTCGGCCAGGTCGGCATTGCCTGCGTGCGCGTGCGCCGGGTCGACGCCGCCGCACTGTGCGACGAACTCGAGCGCCGCGTGCGCGCCGCGCCGCAGATGTTTGCCCGCACCGCCGTGGTGCTGGACCTGAGCCACCTGCTCAACCTGCCCGACGACGGCGCCGTCGATGCCCTGCTCGAGGCGGTGCGCAGCGCCGGCATGCTGCCGGTCGGCTTGGCCTACGGCACCAG
The DNA here is from genome assembly GCF_018101315.1 of Rhodanobacter sp. B2A1Ga4. Lineage (NCBI taxonomy): Bacteria > Pseudomonadati > Pseudomonadota > Gammaproteobacteria > Lysobacterales > Rhodanobacteraceae > Rhodanobacter > Rhodanobacter sp. B2A1Ga4. The sequence continues at coordinate 50,873 of NZ_JADBJR010000006.1, forward strand.
CGAGACCGAGGCATTGGCCCGGCGCATGGGCCTGCCGCTGATCGCCAAGTTCCGCGCCGCCTACGAGCCCGCCCAGGGCAGCGCACCTGCTGCCGAACCGGCCACGCGCAGCGAGCCCGCCCCGGCGGTGCAGCGCGAGCCAATCCTGTCGGCACCGCCGCCCGGCAGCATGCAGGGCGCCCAGCACCACAACGGTTCGGTACGCTCGGGCCAGCAGATCTATGCACGCGACCGCGACCTGATCGTCACCGGCGCCGTCGCCAACGGCGCCGAGGTGATTGCCGACGGCAACATCCACATCTACGGTGGCCTGCGCGGTCGCGCCATGGCCGGCGCGCAAGGCGACGAAAAGGCACGTATCTTCGTCTCGGACTTCCGCGCCGAACTGGTGGCGATCGCCGGCCAGTACCGGGTGTTCGAACAGATTCCTGACGACCTCGAGGGCCAGTCCGTGCAATGCTGGCTCGAAGGCGACAAGCTGATGATCGCCAGGCTGTAATCACCTACAACAAGAACAATCATGCGGAGATGGGCCCTTGACTGCTGAGATTATCGTTGTCACCTCCGGCAAAGGCGGCGTCGGCAAGACGACGACCAGCGCCTCGCTCGCCACCGGCCTGGCCATGGCCGGCAAGAAAGTCGCCGTGATCGACTTCGACGTCGGCCTGCGCAACCTCGACCTGATCATGGGCTGCGAACGGCGCGTGGTGTACGACTTCGTCAACGTCGTGCACGGCGAAGCGACGCTGAAGCAGTCGCTGATCAAGGACAAGCGCTACGAGAACCTGTACGTGCTGGCCGCCAGCCAGACCCGCGACAAGGACGCGCTGACCCAGGAAGGCGTCGAGAAGGTGCTCGACGGCCTGTCCGAAATGGATTTTGACTACGTCGTGTGCGACTCCCCGGCCGGCATCGAGAAAGGTGCACACCTGGCGATGTACTTCGCCGACCACGCGGTGGTGGTGGTCAACCCGGAAGTCTCCTCGGTGCGTGATTCGGACCGCATCCTCGGCCTGCTCGCCAGCAAGACCCGGCGCGCCGAGAAAGGCGAGTCGCCGATCACCCAGCACCTGCTGCTGACCCGCTACAACCCGGCCCGCGTCGCCATCGGCGAGATGCTCAGCGTGAAGGACGTCGAGGAGATCCTCGGCATCGAAGTGGTCGGCGTGATCCCCGAATCGGAGAACGTGCTGACCGCCTCCAACAACGGCATCCCGGTGATCGTCGATGCCGCATCACTGGCCGGCCAGGCGTACAGCGACACGGTGGCCCGCATCCTCGGCGAAGAGCGCCCGTTGCGCTTCATCGACGTGCCCAAAAAGGGCTTTCTCCAGCGCGTGTTCGGAGGTTGATCACGATGGGTATTCTCGATTTCCTCAAGCGCAAGCCCGAAGCCACCGCCACGGTGGCACGCGAACGCCTGCGCATCATCGTGGCCCAGGAGCGCTCCACCCGCGGCGCACCCGACTACCTGCCGATGATGCGCAACGAGCTGCTCGAAGTGATCAAGAAATACGTCCACGTCGACCTCGATGCGATCAACATCAATTTCGAACGCGACAGCGGCCACGAGATCCTCGAACTCTCGGTCACCCTCCCGGAAGGCAAGCAGGCGGCCGGGAGCGAGGCCAAGACTGGCTGAGACCGGGCGAGCCACCGCCGTTGCGCTCTTCTGCCGGGCGACCCCGCCTCGCCCGGCACTCCCCGCCACTGAAGTCATCCGCGCCCACTGCGCACGCCCATGTATCCCGACCTCCCTCCTGTCCCCGCCGACCCGGCCAGCACCGTGCTGCGCGTGGGCCAGATCGGCTTTGACGCGCCCACGGCCCTGCTCGACCGCTTCGGCCTGCAATTGCGGTGGGTGGCGCCGGGCGAGCCGATTCCCGGCAGCTTCTGGGGCGGCGAGGAGGCCGGCATCATCGGCAGCACCGTCTATGCCCGCGACGACACCCCCGTGCATTCGCTGCTGCATGAAGCCGGCCACCTGATCGTGCTGCCGCCGGAAAGACGTCCAGACGTCCATACCGATGCCACCGACTCGATCGAGGAAGAGGACGCCACCTGCTACCTGCAGATCGTGCTGGCCGACGAATTGCCCGGCGTAGGGCGCGCACGCCTGATGGCCGACATGGACGCCTGGGGCTACACCTACCGACTCGGCTCGACCCGCGCCTGGTTCGAGCAGGATGCGGACAACGCCCGCGATTTCCTCCAGGCGCGCGGCCTGCCCTGCTGACCTGCTGCAGCGGCTACTTCGGGTGCCAGTCGCCGTCGTCGCCCTTGCGGTACTTCTTCTTCACCGCCGCCCAGGCCACCTTGTGCGCGGCTTCCTCGCGCGACTCGCTGCCGCGGCGCTCATCCTTGTCGGCATATTCGTCCCAGGCGCTGTTGAACGCCTCCTTGTAGATCTCCTGCGCGTGCTTCGGCACATGGCTGCGCACGGCATCGGGCAATTCGCTGATGGATGAGTACGGCATGGCTCGGACTCCGCAGCTGACGAAACGCTGCCGGCAACCGTGGACCACGCGCGATCAAACCGCCGTCAACTTCATGTTGCCTCCGCGGCAACCACGACGCTCCGTTCAGCGACGCGAGACGTGCGGGTCGCCAGGCACGTACCAGCGCCAGGGTTCGTCCATTGCCCGGCTGATGCCGACGCGCGCCGTGGCCACTGGCGCAGCGGGCGGCGGCATGCCGTCGTCGACGATGCTGAATCCGCCGGCGCCCCCGACCAGGTCGATGCCGTCCTGCGCGCGGCCGATGCCCATGGCCTGGCACAATCGTGCCGGCCCGCGGCACAGGTCGCGGTCGCTGCGGCAACCCGCTCGCGCCGCACGCATCGAGGCCAGTCCGTCCAGCGGCGCCAGCGCGCGCAGCAACACCGCGACGCCTTCGCCCTCCTCGCCGCAGACCGGGTTGCAACACCAGTGCATGCCATAGGTGAAGTACACATAGAGCAACCCGGGCGCGCCGAACATCGTTGCATTGCGCGCCGTGCGACCGCGCCACGAGTGCGCGGCCGGATCCAGCGGCCCGCAGTAGGCCTCGGTTTCCACGATGCGGCCGCTGCGACCGTCTGCATGCAGCAACACCTTGTTCAGCAGGTCGGGCGCGACCGCGCGCGTATCGCGCCGGTAGAACGCGCGATCCAGCGCCACGGGCCGGTCAGGCATGCTCGCGCATCCGCGACACGAACGCCGCTGCCGGCTTGCGGCGGGACAGCAGCGGCGCCACGCTCAGCCCGCCGACTTCGGCTGGTAGCTGCCCACGTCCGCGCGAAAACCGATCGCCAGGCGGTTCCAGCCGTTGATGGTGATGATGGCCAGGGTGAGGTCGACCATCGACTTGTCGTCGAACTGCGCATGCACCTCGTCGTACAGGTCATCGGGCAGTTCGTTCGTCGACACCAGGGTGACCGCCTCGGCCCAGGCCAGCGCGGCACGTTCGCGTGCCGAGTAGAACGGCGCCTCGCGCCACGCCGCCAGCACATGCAGGCGCTGTTCCGTCTCTCCGGCGGCGCGCGCGTCCTTGCTGTGCATGTCCAGGCAATACGCGCAACCGTTGATCTGCGACACGCGCATCTTCACCAGCTCGATCAGCGAGTGCTCCAGGCCCGAGCCGTGCACATACATTTCCAGGCCCAGCATGGCCTTCAGGCCCGCCGGTGCCGCCTTGCCGTACTCAATACGCTTGCTCATTGCAGACTCCTCGATGAAAAAACTGCCTGCGTCGCTCAGGCCGGCTCGAACAGCCGCTGTGCGTCCGCATAAGTGAAAGTTGCCGCCAGGCCGTCGAAGCGGCCGCTCTCGCGCAGGGCCGCGGCGGCGCGATCCACTGCCGCCATCGCCAGCGTGGCGAAACGCGTGGCCGTGCTCACGCGGGCCACGCCGAGCCGGGCCAGTTCAGCCAGCTCGGGCATGCCGGGGCCAGCAGCCACGTTGACCGGGGCAGCGACCGCCTGCACCAGCGCGGCCAGCGTGGCGCGGTCGCCTAACCCGATCGGATAGATGCCGTCGGCGCCCGCCGCCAGATAGGCCTGCGCACGCTGCACGGCATCGGCGAGCGGTGCGGCCGGGTCGGCAGCGTGCTGCATCCAGTTGTCCACCCGCGCGTTGATCATGATCGGCACGCCAGCCGTCTCGGCTGCCCCGCGTGCGGCGTGGATGCGGGCCGCGGCTTCCTCGACGGGTCGCAGCGGGCCGTGGCCGGGGCGCCCGTCCTCCAGGTTGATGCCCACCGCACCCGCCGCGATCACCGCGCGCACCGTGGCGGCCACCGCCTCCGGCATCTCGCCGTAGCCGGTCTCGATGTCCGCCGTCACCGGCAGCTCGACCACCCGCGTGATCCGCGCGATCGCCGCCAGCACTTCGGCCAGCGGCACCTGCTCGCCGTCGGCGTAGCCGAGCGACCAGGCCATGCCGGCGCTGGTGGTGGCGATCGCCGCGAAGCCGCGCTGCGCGAACAGCCGTGCGCTGCCCGCGTCCCACGCGTTCGGCAACAGCAGGATCGCGGTGCGGTCGTGCATCCTGCGGAACGCCTGCGCCCGGTCGATCTGCACCTGCTTGTCCATGGCTTGCAACCCTTGTCCGCCGATGGCGGTGAAACGCGCAGCGTACGCCGCTTGCGCCCCGCGCGGAAACTACTGAAAAATGGCCGCCTCCGGTGCCGGCAGCCCACGCCGATGGCACGTCCTTCGAAAGAGAACCAGCATGCTCCGAACCGCACGCCTCCTGCTCGGCCTGGTCGCCGCGCTGACGCTGGGCAACGCCACGGCGGCCGCCGTCGACAGCGCCGCCGCGGACCAGGCCTTCATGCACCTGGCCGACGGCTACTTCGACAGCTACTACTTCCCAACCAACCCCTCCACCGCCACCCTCGACGGCATCCACGCCTACGACAACAAACTCGAAGGCTATTCACGCAGCGACATCGAGGCCAACGTCAAGGCGCTCAGGCAATGGGAGCGGCGCGTGGCGGCGGTCGATCCCGCGCCGCTGGGCGAGCGCGTGCGTGGCGATCGCGAGCTGGTGCTGAACAACATCCGCAGCACCCTGCTGACGCTGGAGACGATCCGGCCGTGGCAGAAGAACCCGGACATCTATTCCAGCGGCATCACCAGCAGCGCGTTCACCCTGATGGAACGCAAGTTCGCCCCGCCGGAAACCCGCCTGCGCGCGCTGATCGCACGCGAACGGCTGATGCCGGCGGTGCTCGCCGCGGCACGCCGCAATCTCGACAACCCGCCGAAGATCTACGTGCAGATTGCGCTGGAACAGCTGCCGGGGCTGGTGCAGTTCTTCCGCAACGACGTGCCGGCGGCCTTCACCGCAGTCACCGACGCGGAGCTGAAGCGCCAGTTCGCCAGCAGCAACGCCGCCGTGATCCAGGCGCTGGAGGATTACCAAGGGTGGCTGAAGAGCGCCGTGCTGCCGGGCGCGCACGGCGACTTCCGCATCGGCGCCGCCGCGTTCCGCGACAAGCTGAAGTACGACGAGATGGTCACCCTGCCGCTGGACCGGCTGCTCGCCATCGACATGGCCGACCTGCGCCAGAACCAGCGCCACTTCGCCGAAGTGGCGCACCAGCTCGACCCGACCAAGACTCCGCGCCAGGTGCTGGCGGAACTTGGCTCCGACTACCCTCCCCCGGACAAGCTGCTTGAGAGCTTCCGCGCCACCTTCGACCACCTGACCGCCTTCATCCGGCAGAAACGGATCATCACGATTCCCTCGGACGTGCGGCCGATCCTGGAGGAAACCCCGCCATTCATGCGTGCCACCACGTTCGCCTCGATGGACACGCCCGGGCCGTACGAGACCGTCGCCAGGGAGGCCTACTTCAACGTCACGCTGCCCGAGCCCGGCTGGAACAGCCAGCGCACGCAGGAGTTCATGGCGCAGTTCAACTACCCGGTGATCAGCTCCGTCGCCACCCACGAGGCCTATCCCGGCCACTACATCCAGTTCCTGTGGATGCAGCGCCTCGATGACCGCGTGCGCAAGCTGCTCGGCGCCAACACCAACGTCGAGGGCTGGGCGCACTACTGCGAGCAGATGATGCTGGACGCAGGCTTGGCGCAGTTCGAATTCCCGCACGACCGGCGCCAGCAATTGCTGCTGCGGCTCGGCCAGCTGCAGGATGCCCTGCTGCGCAACGCGCGCTTCGTGGTCGGCATCAAGCTGCACACCGGGCAGATGACGATGGACCAGGCGGTCGACTTCTTCGTCAACGAGGGCTACCAGTCGCGCGCGGTCGGCGAGGTCGAGACCAAGCGCGGCACAGCCGATCCCACCTACCTGTACTACACGCTGGGCAAGCTGCAGATCATGAAGCTGCGCGCCGATCTCGAAGCGCGGCAGGGCAAGGACTTCAACCTGATGGCGTTCCACGACGGCTTCATGCAGCAGGGTTTCGCGCCGATCCGCATCGTGCGCCGGGCGATGCTGCACGACGACTCGCCCACCTTGTAGGAACGACACCGGCCGGTCGCGGGTGCCGCCGATACCATTCGCGCGGCACTGGCCGGGCACGGCATCACGGCCTAGAGTCGGCGCAGACGAACCGGACGACGGAGGGCGCCATGGCCACGCGCAGGCTCGTGCTGCTGTTCGACGGCACCTGGAACAAGCCCGAATCGAACACCAACGTGGAGCGCCTGCGCCGACTGCTGGCGCCGCGCGACGACGCCGGCAACGCGCAGCTCATCAACTACATCCCCGGTGTGGGCGTGAAGCCCGGCCTGGCCCACCTGCTCGGCGGCGCGTTCGGCTACGGCCTGTCCGGCAACGTGCTCGATGGCTACCGCTGGCTGTGCGAAACCTGGCAACCCGGCGACCTGCTCTACCTGTTCGGCTTCAGCCGCGGCGCCTATACCGCGCGCAGCCTCGGCGGGCTGATCCGCAAGTGCGGCCTGCTCCGCTGCGATACCCACGGCCGCGTGGCCAGGCCGGACGTCTCCGCCGCCTATGACTTCTATCGCGACACCCGCAGCAAGCCCGACGACCCGGCCGCGGTGGCATTCCGCGCCAGCCATTCGATCGTGATCGACATCCACTTCATCGGCGTGTGGGACACCGTCGGCTCGCTCGGCATCCCGGGCACCGCCTCGTGGTTTCCCTTTGCGCGCAAGCGCTACCAGTTCCACGACACCGAACTCAGCAAGATCGTGAAGTATGCCTACCAGGCGCTGGCGCTGGACGAGCACCGCGCCGACTTCGCGCCCACGGTATGGACGCGCAATCCGTACACGGTGAAGCCCGGCGAGACGCTGACCTCGAAGAAGCTCGAACAGATCGAGATCGAGCAGCGCTGGTTCATCGGCGCGCACTCCGACGTCGGCGGCGGCAACCAGTGCGATGGCGCCGGGCGCCGGCCCGACCCGCTGCCCGACCTGCCGCTGGCGTGGCTGCAGCGCAAGGCCATCGCCGCCGGACTGGCCAGCGACGCGCTGTTCCTGCCGGAGGACGACGCCGACTGCGGCGTGCCGCGCAATTCGTACGCTGAGTTCATGGACGGCCTCTACAAGGAGTTCAAGCCGCCGTTCGACCGCAGGCTCGGCACCGGCGTCAACGAGAAGATCGACGGTTCGGTATGGCAACGCTGGCTCGCCGACTCCAGCTACCGCTCGCCTTCGCTGGTCAGCGCACTGGCCGACAACAGCGCTCTGGCATTGGCAGATGCCGTGACGCGCATCCCCGCTGCCATGCCGGGCTCACCGGCGTAGCCAGTGCGGCGGCGCCTCAACGCGGCTCGGCGATCCCTGCCTGAATCCCGGCCGCCGTATCGACGTCGGCCAGCGGCGGCTCCAACGGATAGCGCGTGATGCGGTGATACCACCACCACGCCAGCACGCCGAGCAGGGTCAGCGCCGACGCGCCCAGCGCCAGCTGCAGCATGCTCGCCGACAGCAGCGGCGACATCACCCCGGCCACGAAGCTGCACAGCAGCAGGCTGGCGAACGCCTGCACCGAGGAGATCCCGCCGCGGTGATGCGGGAAGCGGTCCAGCAGCAGCAAGGTCAGCGTCGGGAACGCCAGCTGCACGCCGATGCCGTGCAGGATCAGCGGCAGCATCGACCACGGCAGCCGCGGCGCAGGCAGTGCCAGCGCCAGCAACAGGTGCGCCGCGCACGCCAGCAGCATCACCGCATAGCCCAGGCTCACCGTGGATTTCGCGCTGTGCCGCCCGGCCATCCACCCGGACAGCCAGGCGCCGCCGATCAGTCCACTCACCACCGGCACGAACAGCCACGGAAAACCCTGCGCCGACAATTGCAGCAGCCCGCGCACGATATGCGGCGCCGAGGCGATGTACAGGAACAGCCCGGCGAAATTGACCGAGCTGGAAACCAGCAGCGGCCAGAACACGCCGTCGCGGCCGAACGACAGGTAGCCTGCCAGCAGCGGCCGCGGCGCAAACTGCGTGCGCCGTGCCGGCGGATGGGTTTCGTCCAGGAACTGCTGCAAGGCCAGCGCCAGCAACAGCGCGAACACGGCGAGCAGCCAGAAGATGCCGTGCCAGCCGCCCAGCGGCAGCAGCAGCGCGCCGACCATCGGCGCGATCACCGGCGCCACCCCGAAGATCATCATCACCTGCGACATCAGCCGCTGCGCAGCCGGCCCTTCCAGGCTGTCGCGGATCACCGCCCGGCCCACTACCAGCCCGGCGCCGGCGGACATGCCCTGCAGCGCGCGGCACGTCAGCAGCATGGCGAACGAGCTGGATACTGCCGCGCCCACCGACGCCACCGCGTACACCAGCAGGCCGGCGACCACCACCGGCTTGCGCCCCACCGCGTCGGAGATCGCGCCATGGAACAGACTCATCACGGCATAAGTGGCCAGGTACACGCTGACCAGCTGCTGCAGCGCCGTGGCGTCCACGCCGAAGCGTGCGCCGACCAGCGGAAACGCCGGGAACACCGCGTCGATCGAGAACGGCCCGATCATCGACAGCGCGGCCAGCAGCCACGGCAGGCTGCGGCGCACGGGGCGATGGGCTGGGCTCATGGCGGCACGGTGGCTACGAGGGGCCGCGCAGTATAGAACCGCTGCGCTTGACGATCGACCGGCCCGATCCATTAGGATGGCCGCTCGGAGATGGCATGCCTCCTGTTCCGGCACCTTCATGCGCGCCGGGCCAAACCGCTACTCGCGATCCTGCGTTGAAGCTGATGATGCCTGCACCTCCGGTTCCCGGCGGCGCAGGCGCGCCTGCCGCGGCAACCGGACACTTTCACTGTCGGGAGGCACGCACGTGGGCTTGAACGGATTTGTGGCAATCGGCATCGGCGGCGCGCTGGGCTGCTGGCTGCGCTGGGGACTGGGCGTGCTGCTCAACCCCGTCTTCCCCACCCTGCCGCTGGGCACACTGGCGGCGAACCTCGCCGGCGGCCTGCTGATGGGCTGCGTGATGGGCCTGTTCGACCACTTCCAGACGCTGTCGCCGGCGCTGCGGCTGTTCGTGTTCACCGGCTTCCTCGGCGGACTGACCACGTTCTCCACCTTCTCGGCCGAGTCGGCCACGCTGCTGCTGCGCCAGCAGTACCTGTGGTTCAGCGGCCACGTGGCCGTGCACGTGGCCGGCTCGCTGGCGATGACCGTGCTCGGCATCGCGCTCACCCGCAGCCTCTTGCGCCACTGACCGGGGGTACCGCATGAACCACGAAAACCTGCAGCAAGGCGTGCACCTGACCTTCTATTGCCACTCACGCGCGAAGCACGACGGCATGCTGCTGTCCGAGTGGCTGCTGGAACAGGCCAGGGCGCATGGCCTGGGCGGCGGCTCGGTGTTCCGGGCGATCGCCGGCTTCGGCCGGCATGGCGTGCTGCACGAGGAACAGTTCTTCGAGCTCGCCGACGACCTGCCGGTGAAGATCGAATTCCTGCTGCGCGAGGAGCAGGTCGAACTACTGCTGCAGCTGGTGCGCGCAGCCGGTGTCGACGCGACGTATGCACGTTCGCCGGCAAGCTTTGCCGTGCTCGGCGGCCGCTGACCGCCGCGATTCCATCCACCGCGAGACGACGCATGAGCCAGGACGACTTGAAGAATCGCGCCAGCGAACTGCTCGAACAGGCCGGCATCCACATCGACGGCGACGCCCCGACCGACCTGCGCGTGCACGACAAGCGCCTGTACGCGCGTGTGTTCGCGCACGGCTCGCTGGGCCTGGGCGAGGCGTACATGGACGGCTGGTGGGATGCCGACGACCTGCCCGCGCTGTGCACCCGCCTGCTCACCGCCGGGCTGGACCAGGAACTGCGAACACTCGACACCCTGCTCGCCCACCTCAAGGCGCGCTTCGTCAACCTGCAACGCGGCGAGCGCGCGTTCGAGATCGGCAAGGTCCACTACGACCTCGGCAACGACCTGTTCCACGCCATGCTGGGCAAGCGCCTGGTGTATTCCTGCGGCTACTGGGCCAAGGCCGGCAACCTCGACGACGCGCAGGCCGCCAAGCTCGACCTGGTCTGCCGCAAGCTGCAGCTGAAGACCGGCCAGCGCGTGCTGGACATCGGCTGCGGCTGGGGCGAGGCGCTGAAATACGCAGCCGAACACTACGGCGTCGAGGGCGTCGGCATCACCGTGTCGCAGCAGCAGGCCGATTACGCGCGCGAGCTGTGCAGCGGGCTGCCGATCGAGATCCGCCTGCAGGACTACCGCGAGGTCAACGAGCAGTTCGACGCGGTGTATTCGATCGGCATGTTCGAACACGTCGGCGGCAAGAACTACCGCACCTATTTCGAAACCGTGCGCCGCTGCCTCAAGGACGACGGCCTGTCGCTGCTGCACTGCATCGGCAGCAACGGCGCGCCGGCGCAGCCCGACCCGTGGATCGAGAAGTACATCTTCCCCAACTCGATGATCCCCGCCGCCAGCCAGGTCGCCGCCGCGCTGGAGGATCTGTTCGTGGTCGAGGACTGGCACAACTTCGGCGCCGACTACGACCGTACGCTCACCGCGTGGCGCGCCAACGTCGAAGCCGCCTGGCCCAGCCTGCCGGCCAGCTACGACGAACGCTTCCGGCGCATGTGGCGCTATTACCTGGCCGTATCGGCCGCGGTGTTCCGTAGCCGCCGCGACCAGCTGTGGCAACTCACCCTGAGCCCGCGCGGCGTGCCGGGTGGGTATCGGGTGCCGCGGTGAGCTTTGCGCGGCTGTTCGCGTGGCGAGCATTGCGAAGAAGCACCGCACAGGCCAGTTCCTGCCACGCCCGAACGGTGGTCGTATGGCGATGTAGGATGACCGGCAGGGGTATTTCGAGACGGTGCCGTGTCTTCGCGAGATGACCTGACATGACGCGTCGAAACGCTGCGAAATCAGATTGCGCCACCAAGCTGCGCAGGACAAGCCAAGTACTGAATCAGGTAGTAAAAGCCGGAAAGATGTCACCACTGGTGTGGGATAAGCCGCGGGCTTACGCTGCAATTTGAAATCCAATTCGAGTGAGTCGCCATGGACGCATTGCGTCGCATGCTCATGCTTCGAGAAAGCCTGTCTTGGACCGAGGCCGCTAACACCTTGACCGAATCGGGCGAGCATTTCGACGCTGCCACACTTCTTCGACTGCTCGCTTTTGAGTTGGCCTTGAAAGCTCTTGTAGAGCAATACACCACCTCTCAAGCGCCGAAACATCATCGGTATGCCGAGATCTTCAAGTTACTCCCGGACGATATTCAGCGGCGCTTGCTGGAGGTGGCTGGGGAGCGCATCGGCCCATCTAGGCTCGGACGGGATGCAAACGCAGTGCTGGAAGAGCTCGGGGAGAATTTCAAGGGTCTTCGATATCCTTGGGAGCGGTACGCCGGACTCTCCGAGGAGCAGTATTCCCGGTTAGGGCAAGACTGGATCGCTGCAGGAGCCCAAACGGACCACGCAGCATTCCGCTTTTACCCAGAGGAGCTCTTCGGACTTACATATGCGGCACGCCATCTGGCTGGCTGCTGACAATTAGCCCCAGCCGACACCACTTTCATACGATGGGTTAGTGCATCGCCATGCGCCACAGCAAAGTCGCAACCGACATAACAGAAAGGTGTCAGGAGCAATTTTCTCACATACCCTTCCAGATCCGGTGAGCCGGCGTATCTGGTCTTGTGCAATGTGGAATAACAGTTCGTTCGAGGCGGACGGCTGCGGCGCCACTCAACTACAACGTTAATCTATCTCAAGGGACAATAGTGATGAAAGGCAAGCTTCTTTCTCTCCTTGCAACGTTTCTTGTAGCACCGGCGCTTGCTACGACACCTGTCCCGGTTTGCGACATCGAGATGCAGAGCAATCAGATGGAACGGGGCATGTGCGCTGCTCGCCTTTATAAGCAGGCGGACGACTACCTCAATCAGCTTTATAAGCAACAGGTCAAGTATGAGGTCGATGCCAAAGACCTCCGTGATGCTCAGAAAGCCTGGCTTGAGTACCGGGATAAATCTTGTGCTTATGAAGCCCCTCAAAGCCCGCCTGACGTACAGGGTGGAAGCGACGAAGCCGAGGAGAAATATCGGTGTCTTGCCTCTTACACGCTCGAACGTGCACGAAGGCTTGAGGACTACATTGAATGTCAGTCCTGGAATGGGCCATGCATAAGCGGCAGAGCATCGAAATAACAGGACGGATGAAATTGAGTCAGCCCTTCGAGCAAAGTAGGCGCAGGTGATCAATTTGATGTAATCACCTTCGCCCCGAAACCATCACCACACGCGATCCGCCGACCGAACATGACCACCTCAGCCCTGGTACTTATCCTGTTCCTCGCCTGGACGCTGCTCCTGCTGGTCGTCATGGAGGCGCTGCGCGGCTACCTCGTGGTCACGGGCCGCGTCCGTTCGAATGAGTTCAAGCCCGACAACGCGAATATCTCGCCGTTCATGCAGCGGCTCGCCCGCGCACACGCCAACTGCGTCGAGAGCCTGCCGGTCCTCGGCGGCCTGCTGCTGGTCGCCATCGTGATGGGCCGGGCGGAAGTCACCGATACGCTTGCGCCCTGGCTGCTGGGCGCCCGGATCGTCCAGTCCGGCATTCACCTGGCCTCGACCAGCGTCATCGCCGTCAATGCCCGCTTCACCGCCTTCGCCGTGCAAATAGGCATAGGCGTCTATTGGGTCTGGAAGCTGCTTGGCCTGTAGCCATGGACGGCCATTGCAAACCCCGCGGGCTCGATGCCGGGACTTTTTTCCTCGCGGCCGATTGAACAACTACGAGCTTGCCGCGACACTCCCCGCATGAAACCCTCGCTTACCCTGCGCCTGCTCGCCTGCCTCGCCCTGCTGTTCGCCTGTACCTCGGCGCTGGCGAATCCTGCCTTGTGGGTGGTGAAGAAAGCCGACGCCACGATCTATCTGTTCGGCACCGTGCACCTGCTGCCGAACGACGCCAGCTGGCATTACCCGGCGCTGGACCGCGCGCTTTCGGACAGCCAGACGCTGTATATCGAGCTGGTTGACGACGATGCGGCGAACATGGCCGCGCTGGTGCTGCGCCACGGCATGGACCCGACGCACCCGCTGTCGACCCAGCTTGGCGAGGCGGATGCGCAGCGGCTGCGCATCCTCGCGAACAAGGCCGGCGTACCCGGTGGCATGCAGACGCTGGACATGATGCGTCCGTGGCTGGCCGCGCTGACACTCACCGTGTCGCCGCTGCTGAAAGCCGGGCTCGATCCGGAGCATGGTGTGGACAAGCAGCTGAAGGCGCAGGCCTCCGCCGCCGGCAAGCCGGTGCTGGGACTGGAAACCGCGGAGCAGCAGATCCGCCTGCTCGCCGACATGCCGCGCTCGGTGGAACTGGACTTCCTGCGCTCGACCATGCGCGAGGCGGCCGACGACTCGGCCAAGCTCACCGAGCTGATCGATGCCTGGAAGTCTGGCGACGTGGATGCGATCGCCCGCATCGGCAACGACGACATGCGCCGGCGCGAACCGAAGCTGTACCAGCTGCTGCTGGTACAGCGCAACGAGGCCTGGGCAACCAGGATCGCCACCATGCTGCAACAGCCCGGCACCGTCTTCATCGCGGTCGGCGCCGCCCACCTGGCCGGGCCGGACAGCGTGCTGGTGCAGCTACGGCAGCTGGGCATCGAGGCGGTGCGCGAGTAGACGCCGCCGGCCCCACGCCGTAGGGCGGGCACCGCCCGCCGGCTTTTGACCGGTGGCGGCAAAGAGCGGCGGGCGGTGCCCACCGTACGCGGCGCCGACCCTGCGCTCCTACAAGAACAGGGAGCTTTCTGGCACCATCGACCGGTTATCCCGCGCGTCGCGCGCCACTTCCCTGATCCAACCGCATGAACCTGCAAGCCAATTACGAACAGATCCCGCTCAAGGAATACGCCGAGCGGGCCTATCTCGACTACTCGATGTATGTGGTGCTGGACCGCGCGCTGCCGTTCGTGGGCGACGGCCTGAAGCCGGTGCAGCGGCGCATCATCTACGCGATGAGCGAGCTGGGCCTGGCCGCGACCGCGAAGCCAAAGAAATCGGCGCGCACCATCGGCGACGTGATCGGCAAGTTCCATCCGCACGGCGATTCCTCGTGCTACGAGGCGATGGTGCTGATGGCGCAGCCGTTCTCGTACCGCTACCCGCTGGTGGACGGCCAGGGCAACTTCGGCTCGCCGGACGACCCGAAAAGCTTCGCGGCGATGCGTTACACCGAGAGCAAGCTCAGCCCGATCGCCGAGGCGCTGCTGGGCGAACTGGGCCAGGGCACGGTGGACTGGGTGCCGAACTTCGACGGCACGCTGGAGGAACCGAGCTGGCTGCCTTCGCGCATGCCGCACGTGCTGCTGAACGGCTCGATGGGCATCGCGGTGGGCATGGCCACCGACATCCCGCCGCACAACCTGCGCGAGCTGGTTACCGCCTGCATCCGACTGCTGGACGAGCCGGACGCCACCATCGCCGACCTGTGCGAGCACGTGCGCGGGCCGGATTACCCGACCGAGGCGGAGATCATCACCCCGCGCGCCGACCTGCTGGCGATGTACCAGAGCGGCGGCGGCTCGGTGCGCGCCCGCGCGGTGTACCAGCGCGAGGAGGGCAACATCGTGATCACCGCGCTGCCGCACCAGGTCAGCCCGTCGAAGATCCTGGAGCAGATCGCCGCGCAGATGCGCGCGAAGAAGCTGCCGATGATCGAGGACCTGCGCGACGAGTCCGACCATGAGAACCCGACCCGGCTGGTGATCGTGCCGCGCTCGAACCGCGTCGACGCGGACGAAACCATGCAGCACCTGTTCGCCACCACCGATCTGGAGAAGAGCTTCCGCGTCAACCTCAACATGATCGGCCTGGATGGCCGGCCGCAGGTGAAGGACCTGAAGAAGATCCTCGCCGAGTGGCTGACGTTCCGCACCAGCACGGTCACCCGCCGACTCAACCACCGCCTGGCCAAGGTTGAGCGTCGCCTGCATCTGCTGGAAGGTCTGCGCATCGCCTACCTCAACCTCGACGAAGTCATCCGCATCGTGCGCAGCGAGGACGAGCCCAAGCCGGTGCTGATGGCGCGCTTCCGGCTCAGCGAGGAGCAGACCGACTACATCCTCGAAACCCGGCTGCGCCAGCTGGCACGCCTCGAGGAAATGAAGATCAACGCCGAGCGCGACCAGCTCGAAGAGGAGCGCGCGCGCATCAACGTGTTGCTGAAATCGCCGGCCAAGCTGAAGGGCCTGATCAAGGACGAGCTGCGCGCGGATGCGGCGAAATTCGGCGACGACCGCCGCTCGCCGCTGGTCGAGCGCGAGGTGGCGCATGCGCTGGACGAGAGCGCGCTGGTGGCGAGCGAGCCGGTCACCGTGGTGCTCTCGCAGAAGGGCTGGGCGCGCGCGGCGAAGGGCCACGACGTCGACGCCGATGCGCTCAACTACCGCGAGGGCGACGGCCTGCTCGCCGCGGTGAAGGCGCGCACCACGCAGCAGGTGGCGTTCATCGACTCCACCGGCCGCGCCTATTCCACACCCGCGCACACCCTGCCCTCGGCGCGCGGCAACGGCGAGCCGCTGACCGGCCGCTTCAGCCCGGCCGCGGGCGCCAGCTTCGACGCGGTGATCGCCGGCGACAACGACACCCGGCTGATCCTCGCCACCGACTTCGGCTATGGCTTCGTCACCCGCTTCGAGGCACTCACCGGCCGCAACAAGGCCGGCAAGCAGATCATCTCGCTCAGCGACGGCGCGAAGGTGCTGGCGCCGCAGCTCAGCGCCGACCCGGCGCGCGACCGCATCGTGGTGGTCAGCAGCGAAGGCCACCTGCTGATGTTCTCGGTGGCCGAGCTGCCGGAACTGGACAAGGGCAAGGGCAACAAGCTGATCGAGATCCCGAAGAAGCAGTTGGCCGAGGGCGAGCGCGTGGCCGGCGTGGCCGTGGTCAGCGAGGGCAAGGGCGAAGTGACAATGTACGCCGGCGCGCGCAAGCTCACCCTGAAGTGGGCCGACCTGGTCGAGTACGGCGGCAACCGCGCCACCCGCGGCGGCCTGCTGCCGCGCGGCCTGCGCCACGTCGAACGGATCGAAACCACCGGTTGAACCAACCCGCATTCCATCCGCAGGACGGCTTCGCAGGGCGGGTATTGCCCGCCGGCTCTTCAACAGGCATCGCGGCCAGCAGCGGCGGGCATTGCCCGCCCTGCGGCGAGAGGCAGGAACTTGTCGGCGCGCGACCTTTCCAACAGGGATGTACACGCCAGCGCAGCCTTGCGCGTTGGATCCGTGACAGCCTCGGAGCACGCATGAACATCCCACGTTTTCTTCCCGCCCTGCTGGTCACGCTGCTCGCCGCGCCGGCATGGGCGCAGAGCGCCAGCAAGCCGCTGAACCTGAAACTGCCGCCCGACAGCCTGCCGGCCGCCAGCAGCACCGCCGCGGCACCACCGCGCCACGACGCACCCGGCACGTACTACGGCGATACCAGCGGGCGCATGGGCAACAACAACACCGTCGACACCGCGACGGGCACCGACTGCGATGATTACAGCTACAACCAGCCGCAGATGCACGGCAGCGTCGGCATGGGCGTGGTCGGCGGCAACCACGTCAGCGGCAATTACCAGACCGGCACGGTGAATCTCAGCCAGGCCTTCGGCAGCTGCGACCATCCCCGCGGCGGCGTCAGCATCTCGATCGGCGCCGGCACCGGCCACTTCCACGACCGCGGCCACTGAATACGACGATAGTGGGGGTGTCCAGGCGGCGCGTCGACTTCGTTCGCTGGCGCGAACTACGTTCAGCGTGATCGGTTCGGGGCGGCGGGTTTTCCCCCGAGCCAGCCGCAAGGCTTCATGCTGCACCCTGTGTAAATGGGCTCATCGCGGATCAGTGTGGGTGGATTGATCGCCACGCCCGCACCGCCGCGCGTTATGCTGCCGCCATGAACATCGATGCGCCATCGCTGCAACATCTGCAGGCCCACCGGGAGGGCCTGGCCACGCTGTGCCGCCGCCACCGCGTGCGCCGACTGGCAGTGTTCGGCTCGGCGGCACGGGGCGAGGCCAAGGCCGGCAGCGATTACGACTTCCTGGTGGAGTTCGATACCTTGCCGCCGGGTGGTTACGCCACGGCTTTCTTCGGTCTGCATGAGGATTTGCAGGCCTTGCTGGGCGCGCCGGTCGAGCTGATCGTGGAACGCGCCATCCGCAACCCGTACTTCCGCCAGTCGGTACAAGCTCAGCGCCAGGAGTTGTATGCGGCTTGAAACCGCCAAATATCTGTACGACGTGCAGAGCGCAGCCACTGCGCTTGCCGGGTTCGTGGACGGATACGACTGGGCGGGATACCAGCGCAATGCCATGCTGCGCGCCGCCGTGGAACGCCAGTTCGAAATCATCGGCGAGGCGCTGGCCCAGCTCGCCCGCCACGATATGGCGCTGCTGGCGCAGATCGAACACCACCGCCAGATCATCGCGTTCCGCAACATCCTGATCCATGGCTACGCGGAGGTCGACGATGCCCTGGTCTGGGATGTGGTGCAGTCACGATTGGAGCCGTTGCGCCGGCAGATAGACGAGCTGCTCGTGGATCGCTGATGGCAGCGCGGGGTCACACCACAGCGCCGCCACCACACCGCCGCGCGACCCGCCGGGCGTCTACTACGGCGACACCAGCGGGCGCATGGACAACAACAACACCGTCGACGCCACGACGGGCACCGACTGCGACGACGCCACCTACAACCAGCCGCAGATGCACGGCAGCGTCGGCATGGGCGTGGTCGGCGGCAACCACGTCAGCGGCAATTACCAAACCGGCACGGTGAATCTCAGCCAAGCGTTCGGCAGCTGCGACCATCCCCGCGGCGGCGTCAGCATCTCGATCGGCGCCGGCACCGGCCATTTCCACGACCGCGGCCACTGAGCGGGCAAAGCTATAATCGCCGGATCACGCAAGGGACGCTCTCGATGCACGGCGAATACAAGATGCCCGGCGGCAAGCTGGTGGTGATCGACCTTGAGCTGCGCGACGGCTGCCTTGCCGACGTGCAGCTCAGCGGCGATTTCTTCCTCGAACCGGACGCCGCGCTGGGCGCGATCAACGGTGCGCTGACAGGTCAGCCCGAGCATGCCGACGAAGCTGCGCTGGCCGCCGCCGTGCGCGAGGCGCTCGCTGCCGACGTCATGATGTACGGTATTTCCCCGGAAGCCATCGCGGTGGCCGTGCGCCGCGCCCTGCACAAGGAACCCGCCGCATGATGCGCACTGACTGGCGCGACCACGACTGGCAGCTGATCCACACCGCACCGCAATCACCCACCCTGCACATGGCGCTGGACGACGTGCTGACCCACGAAGTCGGCGCCGGCCGCCGCGTGCCCACCCTGCGCATCTGGGAATGGGCCTCGCCGGCGGTGGTGATCGGCCGCTTCCAGTCGCTGCGCAACGAAGTGGACGGCGCGGCAGCGAAGCGCCACGGCATCGAGGTGGTGCGCCGGGTCTCCGGTGGCGGTGCGATGTTCATCGAGCCGGGCAATACCATCACCTATTCGATCTACGCGCCGCAGTCGCTGGTCAAGGGGCTGTCGTTCCAGGAAGCCTATGCCTTCTTCGACGCGTGGGTGCTGCAGGCGCTGGCCGAACTGGGCATCAAGGCGTGGTACCAGCCGCTCAACGACATCACTTCCGAAGGCGGCAAGATTGCCGGCGCCGCGCAGGTGCACCGCGGCGGCGCGGTGCTGCATCACGTCACCATGGCCTACGACATCGACGCGGCGAAGATGCTGGACGTGCTGCGTATCGGCCGCGAGAAACTGTCCGACAAGGGCACCGCCAGCGCGGCCAAGCGGGTCGACCCGCTGCGCAGCCAGACCGGCCTGCCGCGCGAGGCGGTGATCGAACGCATGGTCGCCACCTTCCGCCGCCTGCACGGACTCAGCGACGACCACCTGCGTGCCGACGAACTGGCCCAGGCCGAAGCGCTTGCGCAAAGCAAGTTCGGCAGCCACGAATGGACGACCGACGTGGCCTGACCTGCGTCGGTTCCACGCCGCCAGCGCTCACAGCCGGCTGTACGACCACGACTGCATGCGGCCATCCCGGTACGGCATCACGCCGTGGAACGGGCGTGGGTCGGCGTCGAACACCAGCGGCAGGAAGTGGCGGTCGCCTTCCCACATCGGCAGCTCCATCAGGCGCGCCCGCGGCACCCATTCCAGCGTGCCCTCGTGGTTGCCCTGGTGCGCCTCGCCACTGAAGCTGTCAATCAGGAAGATGAAACCCAGCCAGTCCTCACCATGCTTGCCAAAGCCGGGCCAGTTCAGCGTGCCGCGCAACTGCATCGACGCGCATTCGATGCCGGCCTCCTCGCGGATCTCGCGGCGCATGCAGGCGGCGATGTCCTCGCCCGGTTCCATCTTGCCGCCGAGGCCGTTGTACTTGCCCAGGTGCAGGTCGTCCGGGCGGGCGTTGCGGTGGATCATCAGCACTTCGCTGCGATCGGGCGACAGTACATAACCGAGAGTCGCCACTATCGGGGTATAGGGCATGGCCGGGCACCGCGAAAAGAACCGAGTTTAACGGCAGCCGTCCCCCGACGCAGGGGCGGGCTTGCACCCGCACGGCTGGGCGGCGACCATCGACGGATGCGTCCATCCACTTTGCTGTCCCGCCGCTTTCCACTCCCGCCACTGCAGCGCGTGTTGCCGCCGGTGTTGTTACTCTTGCTGCTGTTCGCCGGCGTGCCCGGCTGCACTCCGGGCGCACGGGCGCTGGACAGCCGCGAGCTGGCGTTCGAGGGCCAGAACTACCGCATCGTGCACGTGAACCTGAAACGCGAGGCGCTGAGCCTGCACTGGCGCGAACCGGCCAGCGGCCAGCCGTTCGGCAGCATCGAGGCGCTACGCCAGTGGGGCGAGGCGCATGGCCAGCGACTGCTGTTCGCGGCGAATGCGGGCATCTACGACCACAAGTTCGCGCCGCTCGGCCTGCACGTGGAGAACGGCAGGACCGTGGTGCCGCTGAACCTGGCGCACGGCAACCCCGCTTCGGGCAATTTCTCGCTACTGCCGAACGGCGTGTTCGCCATATACCCGGACGGCCATGCCGCGGTGCGTACCAGCGCCGCGTTCAAGGCTGACGGCAAGAGTGCGCAATGGGCTACCCAGTCCGGGCCGATGCTGCTGATCGACGGCAAGCTCAACGAGCAGTTCGTCGACGACTCCGCCAGCATGAAATGGCGCAGCGGCGTGTGCGCGAAAACTCCCACCGAGGTGGTATTCGCCGTGAGCGAGACGCCGGTGAACTTCCACGCATTCGGACGGCTGTTCCGCGACAAGCTGGGCTGCCGCGACGCGCTCTACCTGGACGGCAGCATCTCGCAGCTGTACGTCGACGGCGAAGGCTACGCCGGCGCGCCGGCCTTCATGGTCAAGCCGTACGCAGGCATCTTCGCGGTGTTCGCCAAGCCATGACGTCCACGTCTGGGACGACGTCCGGCCGGCACGTCCTGCGCGGCTTGCTGCTGGCCCTGCTGGCCCTGCTGGCGCTGTTGCTGCTGGCCTTCCTCGTGCTGTGGTGGCTGCTCGCCGGCAGCCGGGCGCAGCTTGACGGCACGCGCCAGGCCGCCGGCCTGACGGCGCCGGTCAGCCTCGACCGCGACGCGCTGGGCACGGTCACCCTCGTGGGGAAAAGCCGCACCGACCTCAGTTACGCGCTGGGCTACGTGCATGCGCAGGAGCGCTTCTTCGCGATGGACCTGATGCGCCGCATGAGCGCCGGCGAGTTGTCCGCGCTGGTCGGGCCGGCTGCGCTGAAGGTCGATCTCGACCATCGCCGCCACCGCCTGCGCGCCGTGGCCGAGGCCGCCTACGCGCAACTGCCGCCGCAGCAGCGGCACGAACTCGACTGCTACCGCGACGGCGTCAACGCCGGCCTTGCCGACCTGCGCGTGCGGCCGTGGGAATACCTGCTGCTGGGCAGCCAGCCGCAACCGTGGCGTCCGGAAGACAGCATGCTGGTGATCGCCGCGATGTACCTGGACTTGAACAGCGACGGCCGCAATGAACGCGAGTTGCGCATGGCGCAGATGCGCGCGGTGCTGCCCGGCGCACTGGTGGATTTCCTGCTGGCACCCGACCCCGACTGGGAAGCGCCGCTGAGCGGCCGCTTGTCGCGCCCGCCGGTGGTTCCCGGCGCCGACGTGTTCGACCTGCATCGGCTGCCGGCCGCTGCGGCCTCGACCAGCCTGGTCGCCGCACTGGCGCCGGCACTCGACGCCGCACGCCCCGGCAGCAACAACTTCGCGGTCGCCGGTGCGCTCACCGGCAGCGGCGCGGCGATGCTGGCGAACGACATGCACTTGGGCCTGCGCGTACCGAACATCTGGTTCCGCACCCGCCTGCGTTATCCCGATCCCACGGCACCGGGCGGCCAGCGCGACGTCAACGGCGTCAGCCTGCCCGGCACGCCGGCGATCGTCGTCGGCTCCAACGGCCAGATCGCCTGGGGCTTCACCAACAGCTACGGCGACTGGCAGGACTGGGTACGCGTGTTGCGCGATCCGGCCGATGCTTCCCGCTACAAGGTGCCTGAGGGCTGGGCCCGCGTGGAAAGCCACGACGAGCACATCCGGGTCAAGGGCCAGCCCGACACCATCCTCAAGGTCGAGGACACCCGCTGGGGCCCGATCATGGGCCAGGACGCCGACGGCACGCCGCTGGCGCTGGCCTGGATCGGCGGTCGGCCACACGGCTACAACGTCGAGCTGATGCAGCTGGAGCGCGCCACCGACGTGGCCGCCGCGCTGGCGCTGGCGCCACGGCTCGGCATGCCACCGCAGAACCTGCTGGTCGCCGACCGTGCTGGCCACATCGGCTGGACCCTCGCCGGCAACAGCATCCCGCTGCGCGCCGGCATCGACCCGCTGCTGCCGTCGGACTGGTCGAAAGCCGGCAGCGGCTGGCAGGGCTGGGCCATGCCGGCGCAGTACCCGCGCATCGAGAACCCCGCCGACGGCCGGTTGTGGACGGCGAACAACCGCACCGTCGACGGCGAGGCGCTGGCCCTGCTCGGCAACGGCGGCCACGACCTCGGCGCCCGCGCCCAGCAGATCCGCGACGACCTGCGCGCCCACGCCAGCTTCACCCCCGGCAACCTGCTCGACATCCAGTTGGACGACCGCGCCGTGTTCCTCACCCGCTGGCAACGCCTGCTGCAGGACACCCTGGCCGACAACACCGAACCAGCGCTGCAGCAGCTGCGCCAGCTCACCGCTTCATGGCGCGGCCACGCCGCCGTCGACAGCGTCGACTACCGGCTGGTACGCGCGTTCCACGACCGGGTCAGCGAAGCGGTGCTGGCCCCGTTCGCGGCACGGGTGCAGCAGCGCTACCCGGACTTCAGCTGGCCCGGCGAGAACAGCGCGGAAGCCGCCGTGTGGGCATTGCTGCGCGCGCAGCCCGCGCACCTGCTCGATCCAACATACCCCGACTGGCACGCCCTGCTCGTCGACGCCGCCCGCCAGGTGGCAGCCGAACTCGGCCGGCAACCCGGCGGCCTCGCCGCACGCCGCTGGGGCGCGCACAACCGCGCCGACATCCGCCATCCGCTTTCCCGCGCCCTGCCGCGCTGGCTCGCGCACTTCATCGACATGCCCGACCAGCCGATCCCCGGCGACCACAACATGCCGCACGTCGCCGCGCCCGGCTTCGGCGCCTCCGAACACCTGGACGTGGCGCCCGGCCACGAAGCCGACGGCATCCTCAACATGCCCGGCGGCCAGAGTGACCACCCGCTGTCGCCGTACTTCGGCGCGGGGCATGCGGATTGGGTCAACGGCCGCCCCACCCCGCTGCTGCCCGGCAAGAGCGAGCACACGCTGACGCTGCAACCGGCGACACGCTGAGCGCCCTGCATCCACGACGACCGGGCACCCGTTTACCGCGCTTGCCCGCCCCGGCGAGAGGCAAGGCAGCGCTGGCCGCATGGTCAGTCGGGAAAATGCGAAAAGTGTGATGCAAATCATGTTCATTGGTACTATCTTGCGCTAGGCGGGGACAGCCAGCACGGCAGGCACGGGGGTTGCCGCCGGCCATCTCGATGCAGGGGACCATCCGGCAAGGACTGCTTGACCAGGCACGGGAGTGCCGGATGTCATGACGCAGGACTCAGCTTCACCAGCCTTCCGCTATTACGCCTTCATCAGCTACAGCCACCAGGACCGGGCCTGGGCCGACTGGCTGCACAAGGCGCTGGAAACGTATGCGGTGCCGAAACGGCTGGTCGGCCAGGCCACCGCCGTCGGCATCGTTCCCGGGCGCCTCACGCCGATCTTCCGCGACCGCGACGAGCTGGCCAGCGCGCATGACCTCGGCCGCAAGGTCAACGAGGCACTGGCGCAATCGGCCAACCTGATCGTGATCTGCTCGCCGCAAGCGGCGACGTCGCGCTGGGTCAACGAGGAAGTGCTGGCATTCAAGCGGCTGGGCCGCAGCGAGAACGTGTTCTGCCTGATCGTCGCGGGCGAACCGAATGCTGCTGCGTTGCCCGGTCGCGAAGCCGAGGAATGTCTTGCGCCGGCGCTGCGCCAGCTCCTGGATGCGAATGGCGAACCGACGGCCGAACCTGCCGAACCGATCGCCGCCGATGCGCGCCCCGGCAAGGACGGCAGGAACAACGCCAAACTGAAGCTGATCGCCGGCCTGCTGGGTCTGGATTACGACAAGCTCAAGCAGCGCGAGCTACGGCGGCACAACCGGCGCATGGCCGCGATCACCACGCTGGCGCTGGTGGTCATGGCGCTGACCACCACGCTCGCGATCGCTGCCTTGTTTGCACGCCATGCCGCCGTCGTCGCCCGCCTCGATGCCGAGCGTCGGCAGAAGCAGGCGGAAGACCTGGTCGGCTTCATGCTCGGCGATCTCAACGACAAGCTGGCGCAGGTGGCGCGCCTGGACATCATTCAAAGCGTAGACGACAAGGCGATGGAGTATTTCGCTGCATTACCTACCTCAGACGTAACCGACGAGGCACTTGAACAGCGAGCCAAGGCGTTGGAAAAAATCGGGACTGTGCGCCTGGACCAGGGCGCTCTGCCGGCGGCGCTGAAATCGTTTCGGGCCTCCGCCCAACTCTCATTGCAGCTGGCTGCCGCCGC
Source organism: Rhodanobacter sp. B2A1Ga4 (assembly GCF_018101315.1). Lineage (NCBI taxonomy): Bacteria > Pseudomonadati > Pseudomonadota > Gammaproteobacteria > Lysobacterales > Rhodanobacteraceae > Rhodanobacter > Rhodanobacter sp. B2A1Ga4. Next base: position 75,444 of record NZ_JADBJR010000006.1, read on the forward strand.
TCCAACGGACATCGCTCGTCAAGCGGCTTATGCACGCACGTTGTCCTACATCGGCATGACCGAATGGACCCAAGGGAGCCTGGACGCCGCCCAGCAATACTTTGAATCTGCGCACAAGGCACTGCTGTTGGCGCAATCGCACTCCATCCATGACTTGTCGCTGAAATTCGAACTTCAAACGACCGAAAACAATATTGGCCACGTCTTGGAAGCACGCGGACAATCGGACGCCGCCGCCATCGCGTATCAAGAAAAGCTGAAGCTGTCAGGCGAGCTGGTCGCTGCCAATCCAGCCAACACCAAATGGATGTCCGCGCTGGGTGACGCACACAACAATCTCGGCAAGCTGGCGTTGCAGCGCGGCGATCTGGCCGAGGCCGCTGCCGAATACCACGCCGACGACATCATCGAGACTCGCTTGTCGGTGCGCGATCCCCGCAACAACTCCCAGCGTGAGAACGTGCTGCGGGTACGCGCCATTCTCGGCCGTACCCTGGCAATGACCGGCGACATCGACAACGGCATGCAGGACCTGCAACAGGCGATCGACATTGCCACCCAGCTGGTTCAGATAGATCCAAAGCAAACCAGCTTTCAGCTGAAATTGGCGATCTATCTTTCGCAGCTGAGCCGACTGAAACGCCTGAATGGCGATCTGCCAGCGGCACAAGTCATGACCGACAAGTCGCTGAACATTCTTTCAAAGCTGATCGAGCTGGATCCAGCCAACGCCAGCTGGAAACAGTACGGCGCCGAAGTGCAGATCGAGCAGGCTGCCGAATCCCTGGCTAGTGGGCAAGCCAGCAGAGCGCGTGCGCAGGTGCAAACTGCGCTGGACACACTCAAACCTCTATTCGCCAAGCAACCTGAAGATCGCAGCCTGCTGCTGGATACAGTGACAGCGAACTTGCTGCTCGCCGATGCAAGCAGCGACAGGCAATCGGCACAGCGGCTGCGGTCCGACGCTTTGAAGGTGACACAAGGGGTGAATGGTGAAGACTCCGACCCCCGCTTGCTCGCGCTGAAAGTCGAGGCGCTGCTGAACTTGCAGAAACGTTCCGAAGCCACACCGCTGATTCAACGATTGTGGAAAGCCGGCTATCGCGACCCCGCACTGCTCGCAGTATTGCAGCGAACAGATGTCGACTATCCGGTCAACGCCCCGTTCGCGAACCGCATCGCACAAATCATGCAGGTCGATGCCACCCAAGTCGCCCATCCGACCCCAGTCGCGCAAACGATGGGCAAGCGGTAGTGCCACAAGGCGTTGCGGGCCGCCTCTCGTGCCTCGCGTGAATTTCCCGGAGCAGACCATGCCGAATGTAATTCTCAAGGTGTCACTCAAGGACAACAGCCTGGACGTCGATCAGGCAGGAAATGGAAACCAGATGGGCCACGGTCAGGTGACCACGATCTCCTGGCAGCTGACCGGCAACGCGGCCGGCGGGTCATTCAATTCCATCAACGCTACCAGCCCAGGCTTTGCCTGGATCCAGACGCCAACCAATAATGTGTTTACGGGACTGCAGTTAACGAACAACGGAGAAATCCAGATAACGGACAACAACAACGACCCTGGCGGCATCAGTTCGATAGGCGAATGGATTTACCAGCTGTGCGCCACCATCAATGGCAAACCGTATTCCACGATAGCTACTTCTCCTCGGGCAACCACAACAGACCCGACGATCAAGAACTTGTAGCGGCCCAAGATCGCTCGGAAGAACCCGCCGAGACTGGACCAAAGGGGTCGGACCAAAGGGGGTCAGGTCCACTTTTCCACGCCGTGGTCATCCAGGGTGGTGAACCCGAATCCCGCTGGCAGATCCCTGAAAGCCAGCAGGGCCCCGTCAGGGAGTCGTCACAACGGAACGCAGGTACAGCTGCGAGATTTCATGATGCAAGGCTCGAGACTTACCTGCGTTCTGCTATTACACCTTCATCGGCTACAGCCACCAGGACCGGGCCTGGGCCGACTGAAACGTATGCAGTGCCGAAACGGCTGGTCGGCCAGGTCACCACCGCCGCCATCAACACCGCTTCAGGGGCACCGATGCTGATCTGTCCTGCCACCATGCGAACGTCATGCAAGCCCATGCGTGCAGCCATCACGTACTGGTCCACACCATGATGACGCCTGAAAATTCCATCCTGCCGATCACCGTGCCCCTGGTGGTCGGCGTGACCAGCCACCGCAACATTCCCGCCCACGAAGTCGCGATGGTCCGGCGACGCGTGCGGGGATTCTTCACGCAGTTGCAACACGATTTCCCCACGCTGCCGCTGGTGGTGCTGTCGGCGCTGGCGGAGGGCGGCGATCAACTGGTGGCGGAGGAAGCGCTGGCCGTCGGCGCGCGACTGATCGCGCCCCTGCCGCTGCCACGCGATCTCTATGTCGAGGACTTCCACCACCAGGCCACCCGCGCCATCTTCGATGCGCTGTGCGCCCGCGCGCAGGTGATCGACCTGCCCCTGCTGCCGGACAGCACGCACCACGGCATCGGCAGCGATGGCCCCCAGCGCGATCGCCAGTATGGGCAGGCTGGCGTGTTCATCGCCCGTCACTGCCATCTGCTGCTGGCGATCTGGGACGGCAAGCACTCGGCCCGGCTCGGCGGCACCGCCCAGGTGACGGAGTATTTCCTCAGTGGCGTGATGCCCGGCCTGATCGAACGCCGCCGTGGCGGCCGCCGGCATTTGCTGGGCAGCGGCGACGAGCGCCTGGTCTGCCAGATCGTCTGCTCGCGCGATACGGCAGACGGCGTACCGCTGCCGCCGCTGCAGCCAGGGCAGCTGCTGTGGCGTACGCAAACGGAGATCTCACCACCCGATACGCCCATGCCAATGGCGTTTCAGCATACCTTCGCGCACATGGCCGAGTTCGATGCGGATGGCGCGAAGTACCACCAGCAGATTGAAGACCACGCGACAGCCGGCGGCACGCCCGCAAGCAGCGCCGCCACGCTGGCGCGCCCCGAGGCGGCGCTGTTCCGCGCGGCGGACTGGCTGGCGGTGCATTTTCGCCAGCGCGTCCTGCTGGCGATGCGGGTGATCTACACGCTGGCGGCAGTGATGGGCATCGCCTTCACGATCTACGACAACCTGCCCGACCAGGACGACTTCATCTACGTGTTCCTGCTGTTGTTCGCCAGCGGCGTGTGGCTGAGCACGCTCGCCAGGCGGCGCGGCTGGCATCGCAAGTACCTGGACTATCGCGCGCTGGCGGAGGGGCTGCGGGTACAGGGCTACTGGCGCCGTGCCGGGATCTCGCTCACCGGCGACCCCGAGTTCGCGCAGGACAGTTTCATGCAGAAGCAGGACATCGAACTGGGCTGGACGCGCAACGTGATGCGCAGCGCGGGACTCGACCGCGCAGCCGCACGCCTGGGCGACCCGGACGAGGAGTTGCGCGAAGTCATCAGTGAATGGATCGGCGACGCCGCGCACGGCGGCCAGGTGGACTACTTCCGCAGCAAGGCCGTGCAGCGCGCCCGGCAGCACCACCTCACCGAGATGCTGGGTTTTGCCAGCCTGTTTGCCGGCATCGGCATCAGCATCGTGCTGGCCGCGCTGGCGCATCGGTTGTCGGCCGACACCAAGAATATCCTGGTGGTGGTCATGGGCATCCTGTCGATCCTCGCCGCGGTGCGCGAGGCTTATGCGTTCAAGAAGGCCGACAAGGAGCTGATCAAGCAATACCGCTTCATGCAGCGCATCTTCGACGAGGCGCGCGAGGCGCTGGCCAGGACCAGCGACGCGACGGAACAACGCGAGATCCTGCGCGCGCTGGGCGAGGCGGCGCTGGCCGAGCACGCCGAGTGGGCGCTGATGCATCGCCAGCGGCCGCTGGAGCACGGCAAGATGTAGCTGTCGCAAGCCGCTGCGCACCCGTGGCCGCGACGCCGTTTGCGCAAGGACAGGCCCGTCAGCGCGGGCCTGTCCGGCCAGCGTGTTACCTGGTGATGACCACCGGGTGCATCGGCGCCAGCTTCGCCAGCAGTTTGTTCTGCGCGCGGAACGGAATGTCGTGCTTGTTCATGGCCACCTGCAGGTCCTCGACCAGCGCATTGAAGGCCGCGCGGTTGATGCCGAGGTTGCGATGCACCTTCTCCATGTCCCTGCCGGTGTAGGTGCAGGGGCCGTCGAGGATCACGCAGAACTGGTCGACCAGTTCGACCTTGATGTGCTCGCGATCGGAGTTGGCGAAGTACGGGCGCGTGCGCGCATCGGCCATCAGGTTGGCCATGAAGTCGTTCATCAGCGCCACCAGCCCCGGCTTGCCGCCGAACTGGTCGAACACTGGTTTGAGCGCGGGATCACGCGGCGCGCTGGCGGCCATCGCCGCCGACTCCGGCGACATCGAGGCGGCATCCTGCGCGATGGCGCCCTGGGCAAACAGCAAAGCGATGGCGAGCAGCGCGGTGCGCGGAAGGCATGTATTCATTGACGTACTCCGAAGCAAGGGGGAATGATCAGAAACCGACCTGCACCGAGGCATACAGGCCGCGTTGCTTGTCCTTGATGACGATATTGCCGAGGTCCGCATACGCCAGCGTCAGCGAGACGTGCTTGGTCGGCGCCCAGGCGACGAACGCGTCGTACCAGTCGTCCTCCTTCGCGATGCCGAGGTTGTTCGGCTTCTGCCGATACTCCGCACCGACCGCCCAGTGGCGGCTGAGCAGGTACGCCACCGAGCCTTCGAATTCCGGCTTGTACGCGTTGTTCCGGTCGCCGCCGAAACCGAGGATGCCGATCTGGTTAGCGTTGGTCATGCGCAGCGTGGCGTTGACCAGCAGGCTCTGGTTGAGGAACAGCTTGGTCGCGTTGACGTAGTAATCGGTGCCTTCATCGGACCTGGCGCCCACGAAGGCCAGTACGGCCGCCTGGTTGTTCTTCTTGTGCTGCGCACCGATCGACACCTGCGGCATCCAGCTGTCCTGGTCGAGCACCACGTCGCCGAACAGGCGGACCTTCACGCCGATGATGTTCTGCTGGAACGTGAATCCGCGGCCCAGCCCCAGCGCCGCGCCCACCTGTTCGGTGTCGAAACGCTGCTGCGCGAACGACACCTCCACGCGGTTGTACAGGCCGACCATCGCGCCGACTTCGTTGACGTGGTAATCCGGCAGGTTGATGTGGGTGACGAACGCGTTGGCGCCGATCTCGTCACCGGTGCCGTAACCACCGATCACCGCCCACGGCGTCAGCCCGCCACCGGCCGAACCTTCGACCTGCGTCACGCCGCCAGTGAGCAGCAGCTTGTCGCTGAACGCGGTTGCGCCGGTGCCATCGGCTGCCATGGCGGTCGATGACGCCAGGCAAACGCCGAGCACGCACCCGGTCAGCCAGGCGATCCGGTTCCTTCGATTGTTCTGCATGGGTAGCCCCTTCAAGACGCGCGGAATGCGCATGTGCATGCAGGTACGCAGGACATCGCCGGACGGATGCACGCGGAGGTGGGTTGCATCAATGCACCACGTGCCAGTTGCCGTTCACGCCATCGCCGGCGCGATCGCCCGGCTTGTCATCGCCGGCGAAGAGGTACAACGGAGAACCCCGGTAAACCCATTGGCGGCTGCCGTCGGCGCGCGTGGCCAGCTGGTAATCGCCGGCGGCCTTGCTGTCGGCATCGGCCAGATACGGCGGCCACGCGGCCGCGCACGGACCGCTGCACTGGCTGTGGCCGGACGCAGCATCGACGTCGTAGCGGTACAAGGTGTGGCCGCTGCCATCGACCAGCAGGCCCTGCGCATCATGCTGCGGAAGGGATGCCGCCGCGGTCGCGCCGCTCAGCATCAACAACGCGACAGCCCATCGGGAAACGTTCATGGCGAGGCCTCCGGCACGCAGGCCGGTTGCCTGCTCCAGCTTGTACGCAGCAGCCGGCCGCATGGACGCACGCAAGGCGGTGGCGCCGCCGGACGGACCACTTGCCAGCGCGCAAGGCCCCTTTCATGCTATGAGACGTAACCTCCCGTCGCTGCACGCCGGCCGGGACCGATCACTACAGGATGGTTTGCCCATGAGTGTCAGCAGTCCTGCCGAGCGTGACGAGCTGAATCAGCTGTTGCTGCAGACCGGCCGCAATGACCAGAAAGCGTTTGCCGAGCTGTACCGGCGCACCTCGTCCAAACTGTTCGGCGTGTGCCTGCGCATGCTGCGCGACCGCGGCGAGGCGGAGGAAGTGCTGCAGGAAACCTACACCACGGTGTGGCGCCGCGCCGCCACGTTCGATGTGACCAAGGCCAGCGCCATCACCTGGCTGGTCACACTGTCGCGCAACAAGGCGATCGACCGGCTGCGCCAGCATCGCGAGGAGCTGCTGGACGATCCGGCACGACTCGACGAAACCGTGGACGAGCAGCCCACGCCGGCGGCCGGCGCGGAAACCAGCCAGGAGTACCAACGGCTGCAGCAGTGCCTGGATGAACTGGAGCCGCAACAGCAGCGTTCGGTGCGTGAAGCCTTTTTCACCGGCGCCACGTATAACGAACTGGCGACACGCTGCAAGGTGCCGCTCGGCACCATGAAAAGCTGGATCCGCCGCAGCCTGATGCAACTCCGCACGTGCCTGGACTCATGAACACGCCCATCGATGACGGCAACCACAACCTGCGCTACGCCGAGTACGTGCTTGGCGTGCTGGACGCCGACACCCGCGCGGAAGTGGCGCGCGAGGTGCTGGCCTCGGACGAGGCCGCCACCGCCGTGGCCTTGTGGCAGCGCCGCCTGATTCCGCTGGCCGAGACGGTCGGCGACGTCGCACCCGCCCCGTATGTGTGGGCGCGCATCCACGACGCCCTGCAGCTGGATGCACCGGCCCGGACGCCGCTGGCGCAGCCGCGCCGCGGACTGTGGAACAACCTGGCGCTGTGGCACTGGCTCGGCATCGGCGCCAGCGCAGTGGCCGTGGCGCTGCTGGTGGTGGTCTCGCTGCCGCGCCCGGCGCCCACGCCCAAGGTGGCCGGCATCGCCTACATGGCCTCGACCATTCAGCAGGACAACGGCACCACCGGCTGGACCGCCACCATGGACCTGCAGCACGCGCGCATGGTCGTGGTGCCGGCGACGCCGGTCGCCTTCGCGCAGGGGCATGCGCCGGAACTGTGGCTGATTCCGGCCGGTGGGAAACCCATCTCGGTGGGCATGATCGCGCGCGACAAGCCCACCACGATCGCACTTGATCCTGCGATGCTGGCACGACTCGGACCGACCGCCGCGCTCGCCGTGTCGGTGGAACCGGTCGGCGGCTCGCCGACCGGCCAGCCGACCGGTGCAGTGATCGCCAAGGGCGCGATCGGTGCGGCACCGGATGCCGGCGCCGGCAAGGTGGCCATGCTCGGCAACGTGCGGGCGGATCGACCCTGGATCTGAGCACGCTTGATCTGAACAGGACGCCCGTCCGCCCATGAGCACGGCCATCGTGCTGTTCCGGCGCGACCTGCGCCTGGCCGACAACCCCGCCCTGGCCGCGGCCTGCGCGGCGCACGCGCAGGTACTGCCTGTGTATGTCCACGCCCCCGGCGAAGACGGCGCATGGCCGGCTGGCGCAGCCAGCCGCTGGTGGCTGCACCATGCGCTGGCCGCGCTCGATGCGCGGTTGCGCACACACCATGCCGCGCTGCACCTGCGCCGGGGCGATACGCTGGAGCAATTGCGCGAGCTGATCCGCCACAGCGGCGCCGGTGCGGTGTACTGGAACCGATTGTACGAACCGGCCTCAATCGCCCGCGACACGCGCATCAAGAGCGCGCTGCGCCAGGAAAGCATCGAGGTGCACAGCCACAATGCGGCACTGTGGTGCGAACCATGGACGATCGCCACGCAGCAAGCTGACCCGTACAAGGTGTTCACGCCGTACTGGCGCAACCTGCGGCCGCAGTTGCAGGTAATCGAACCGCTGTCCGCGCCGATCCTGCATGGCTGGCACGAACTGCCCGGCGGTCTGCCGCTGGAAGCCCTCGGCCTGCTGCCGCGCATCCCCTGGGATGCCGGGCTGGCCGGGGCGTGGCAACCGGGCGAACACGGTGCGCACGAACAGCTGGAAATCTTCGCCGACGATGCCATCGGCGACTATGCGCACGCGCGCGACCTGCCCGCACGGCACGGCACGTCGCGGCTGTCGCCGCACCTCCACTTCGGCGAAATTTCGCCACGGCAGATCCACGCCGAACTCGATCGCCGCGCACGCGCGACGGACGCCAGATGCCGGCCGGACATCGAGCCGTACCTGCGTGAACTGGGCTGGCGCGAGTTCGCCCACCACCTGCTGTTCCATTTCCCGCAGACGCCGACCGACAACTTCAACCCGCGCTTCGCCGATTTCCATTGGGAACCGCGCGATGCGGCCGCACTGGAACGCTGGCAGCGCGGCCGCACCGGCATCCCGCTGGTCGACGCCGGCATGCGCGAGCTGTGGCACACCGGCTGGATGCACAACCGCGTGCGCATGGTCGCCGCCAGCTTCCTGACCAAGAACCTGCGCCAGCACTGGCAGCACGGCGCACGCTGGTTCTGGGACACGCTGGTGGACGCGGATCTGGCCAACAACACCCTGGGCTGGCAATGGGTGGCCGGCTGCGGCGCCGATGCCGCGCCGTATTTCCGCGTGTTCAACCCGGTCACGCAGGCGAAGAAGTTCGACCCGGATGGCGTCTACCTGCGACGCTGGCTGCCCGAACTGGCCGACGCAACGACCGCCCTGCTGCACGAACCGTGGAAGGATCCCGCCCTGCTCATGCGCAGCGGCTATCCCGCGCCGATGGTGGATCTGGCCGTCTCACGGCAGGACGCGCTGGACGCGTACAAGCGGCGCGACTGATCCACGAGAGCACGGGGCAATCATCCCCACCGGATTGCCGCCGCTTCCCGCGCGAAACAACCCGGACACACGGGACTGCCTGCATCCCGCGGCGGCTCCTGCACGTATCTGCTGGCGTACCCCGAAGATTCAACCTCGGATCTCGCGGAGCGCGGTCAATGCCCGCGTATCGCGTTCACCGGCTTTTGCAGGAAAACCGCATGCCATCGAACCCCACTTTCGCGCCTCATCATGCAGGCAGGCGCGGCCTGCTCGTCACGCTGCTGTTGCTGCTAGGCAATGCTTTGCTCACGGGATGCCAGGCGACGCTGTTCCGCAGCCTCAACGCCACCAGCAGCAAGGCCGATGTGGTGGTACGGCGCGACGTGACATATGACCCCACGCATCGACTGGCGCTCGATGTCTACCGGCCACGGGACGCTCACGATGCGCCTGTCGTGGTGTTTTTCTACGGCGGCAGCTGGAAATCCGGCAAACGCCAGTGGTATCACTGGGCCGGCGAGGCCTTGGCGCAGCGCGGGCTAGTCGTGGTGATCCCGGACTACCGCCAGTGGCCGCAGGTGCGGCTGGACGGTTTCATGCAGGACGCGGCACATGCCGTCGCGTGGGCCCATGCGCATGCCGCCGAGTACGGTGGCGACCCGGCATCGTTGTTCCTGATGGGCCATTCTGCCGGTGCCCATATCGGCGCCTTGCTGGCCACCGATGCCCACTGGCTGGCCGGTGTCGGCATGCAGCCCCGCCAGCTGGCGGGTTTCATCGGCCTGGCCGGCCCGTACGATTTTCTGCCGCTGAAAGATCCGGATTTCGTCGACATGTTCGGCAGTACACCTGCGGCGCAGCTGCGTTCGCAGCCCGTGCATTTTGTCGACGACGACGAGCCGCCGATGCTGCTGATGCAGGGCACCACCGACAAGGTGGTATGGCCGCGCAATGCCACCTCACTCGCCGCCGCACTGCAACGCAAGGGCGAACCCGTCGAAACGAAGATGTATCCGGACATCGGCCACGCCGCGATCCTGCTGGCCATATCACGGCCGTTCCGGCGCAAGGCGCCGGTGCTTGACGATGCCGTGCAGTTCATCAGGATGCATGCCGCGAAAAAACCGACTGAAGCCGACACGCTCGACATTATCCTCGGTCAGCCGGCGCGACTCAGCCCAGGGCCTGCAAATTCATCTGCCATACCGCGAAATTCAGCGCCGCGGCAAAGCTGACCCAGCACAGGTACGGAACCAGCAGCGCGCCGGCCATCACGCGCACGCGCCAGAACCCGACCAGCGTGACCACGATCAGCAACCACAGCAGCACGATGTCGGCGAAGGCCAGTCCACCGCGGTGCCATCCGAAGAACAGCCAGCTCCACAGCACATTGACCGCCAGCTGGAGCACGAACAGGGCGAGCGCGCCGCGCTGCCGATGCCAGCCGCCTTCGCGCCAAGCCAGCCAGGCGGCGATGCCCATCAGCGCATACAGCACGGACCACACCGGGCCAAACACGTACGACGGCGGTGCCCAGGAAGGTTGGGCCAAATGCTGGTAGAAGATGGCCGCCTGCACCGAAGCGATGGCTCCCATCGCCGCCGCGGCAAAGCTCAGCAGCAGCCAGCCGGCCAGTCCAATGATCTGTCTTGTGCGAGTCATGCCCTGCTTCCTTGTGTGCCCCGTCATTCCAGCGTCTCGACTTTTCAACGGCTTGGAACCACGGGATGACCAGTATGCCTGTCGCAGGGATCTGCTGGCTTGCGCCGGGATGGTGATCCCGTTGAATACCGCCATGTAGCGCGTCCTGCCTTCGTTCCGTCAAGGTCCGCCGGGCTTTCTACGCGCTCGTGCATCCAAGTAGCCGCCTCGTCCGTATCTGGGGGTGACACGAAGACAGGTGCGTTCCCATGGCAGGCTTCAGACCCCACCCGAACACGCAGTATGAGGGCGTTCCGCCAGCCCCTGCGGGTACGGCTGATTCGCGCTTCTGGCTGGCACGTACGCTGCGCCGCTGGTTCGATACGAGTGCGGCGGTAACGCTCGACGAAAGCCGCGAGGATCGCATCGACTGGCTGCGCGCGGCACCGTTCATCGCCATGCACCTGGCCTGCATCGGCGTGATCTGGGTCGGCGTGTCGCCGATCGCGCTGCTCGTGGCTGCCACGCTCTACGTGGTGCGCATGTTCGCGCTCACCGCGTTCTACCACCGCTACTTCTCGCACCGCACGTTCCAGACCTCGCGCGTGGTGCAGTTCGGGTTCGCACTGATCGGCGCATCGTGCGTGCAGCGCGGCCCGCTGTGGTGGGCCGCACATCATCGCCATCATCACCGCGTGACCGATACGCCGGACGATCCGCATTCGCCGCGCGTGCACGGCTTCCTGTGGAGCCATGTCGGCTGGTTCCTCACGCCGCGCAATTTCCGCACCGATCTGGCGCGCGTGCCGGACCTGGCGAAGTTTCCCGAGCTGCGCTGGCTCGACCGTTTCGACATCGCCATTCCGGTCGCGCTTGCCATGGCGCTGTACGGCCTGGGCGCGCTGCTGCAGCACGTGGCGCCGCAGCTGGGCACCACCGGCGGCCAGATGCTGACCTGGGGTTTCTTCGTTTCGACCGTCGTGCTGTTCCACGCCACGGTGACGATCAACTCGCTGGCGCACCGCTTCGGCAAGCGCCGCTTCGATACCAAGGACGACAGCCGCAACAACGTCTGGCTGGCCCTGCTCACCTTCGGCGAAGGCTGGCACAACAACCATCACTTCTTCCCCGGCTCCAGCCGGCAGGGCTTCCGCTGGTGGGAAGTGGACCTGACCTGGTACGGGCTGAAGCTGATGTCGGCGCTGGGCCTGGTGCGCGGGCTGAAACCGGTGCCGGCCTGGGTGCTGGCCAGGGCGAGGAGCTGAGCATGCGCATCGCCATCGTTGGATCGGGCATCACGGGGCTGGCATCGGCGTGGCTGCTGTCGCGCCGGCACGGGGTGACGCTGTTCGAGGCCGACAGCTATTTCGGCGGCCACACGCATACGCATGAGGTGGAGCAACACGGTCGCCGCTATCGCATCGACAGCGGTTTCATCGTGCACAACCCGAACCACTATCCGCTGCTGACGCGGATGTTCGAGCAGGTCGGCGTCGCCTCGCAGCCGACCACGATGAGTTTCTCGCTGCACAACGAAGCCAGCGGGCTGGAATACAACGCGGCCACGCTGGACACGCTGTTCTGCCAGCGGCGCAACCTGCTCTCGCCACGCTTCATCAGCATGGTGCGTGACCTGGCGCGTTTCTACCGCGAGGCACCGGCGTTGCTGGACTCGCCCGACCAGGGCCCGACGCTGGGCGACTACCTCGCCGAGCACCGCTACGGCGCCGCCTTTCGCGACGAGCACCTGGTACCGATGGCGTCGGCGCTATGGTCGTCGCCGGCCGCGCAGATCCTCCGCTTCCCCGCGCGTTATCTGGTGCAGTTCATGGCCAATCACCAGATGCTGCAGATCAATGATCGGCCTGAATGGCGCGTGGTGCGCGGCGGTTCGTCCACGTATGTGCAAGCGCTGCGCGAGCGCTGGTCGGTACGCGAGCGGCTGCATTGCGCGGTGCGCTCGATTCGCCGCCATGCCGCTGGTGCCGAGATCACCAGTGCCGCAGGCGTCGAACATTTCGATCATGTCGTGCTGGCCTGCCACAGCGATCAGGCACTGGCCTTGCTGAGCGACGCGGACGAACGCGAGCGATCCATCCTCGGCGCGATGCCGTACCAGCTCAACGACACCGTGCTGCATACCGACGCCAGCGTGTTGCCGGTGCGGCGCAAGGCATGGGCGGCATGGAACGCGTGGTTGCCGCGCAATCCGGACGAGGCATGCACGGTCAGCTACTGCATGAATCTGCTGCAGGGCATCGAATCGCCGGAACCGTTCGTGGTCACGCTCAATCGCACGGCTGCGATCGACCCGGACAAGGTGCTGGCACGCATGCAGTACCACCATCCGGTCTACAGCCACGCGTCGGTGGCGGCGCAGATGCGCAAGGCCGAGATCCAGGGCCAGCGCCACACCTGGTTCGCCGGTGCCTACTGGGGCTGGGGATTCCACGAAGACGGCATGCGCAGCGCCGTCGACGTGGCGGCCGCCCTTGGCGTGCGCTGGCCGGTAGGTGTCGGTGCCATCCACGCGGTCGCATCACGTGCCGGGGAGATCGCGGCGTGAATGCCGAAGCGGGCAGGCCGCTGGCAAGCGCCGTGTACGAAGGCGTGGTGCGTCATCGTCGCCTCGTCCCGCATCCACACGCCTTCGATTACCGGATGGCCCAGCTCTATCTGGATCTCGATGAAGTCGATCGGGTGTTCCGGCAGCGCTGGCTGTGGTCCAGCAAGCATGGCAACGTCGCGCAGTTCCGCCGCAGCGATTATCTCGGCCCGACCGGACTGCCGCTGGCCGAAGCCGTGCGCCAGCGCGTCGAGCAGGCCACCGGGCATCGCCCGGTCGGGCCGGTTCGGCTGCTGACCCATCTGCGCTACTTCGGTTTCGTGTTCAACCCGGTCAGCTTCTACTACTGCTACGCCGAGGACGGCGTGAGTCTGGCCTGCATCGTGGCGGAGATCACCAACACACCGTGGAAGGAACGCCACGCCTACGTGCTGCCGATCGAAACTGCGAAGCCGCGTGGACGCGCGCTGCACTGGGCCTTTCCCAAGACGTTCCACGTATCCCCCTTCATGCCGATGGCGCGCGAATACGACTGGAGTTTCACCGTGCCCGCCGACGACCTGCACGTGCACATGGATGTGCTGCGCGATGGCCAGCGCGAGTTCGATGCCACCCTCTTCCTGCAACGCAAACCGTTGAACGGCACTTCACTGGCCCGCGTGCTGTGGCGCTATCCGCTGATGACGGCACAGGTCGTCGGTGCGATCCACTGGCAGGCATTGCGACTGTGGCTGAAGCGGAATCCCGTCCACGACCATCCCTCCCTTTCCTGACGCTGCACCGAGGTTCGCCATGAACGACATTGCCAAGACCGCCGACTACGACAGCCCCGGCATCGGCGCCTTCGATCGCTTCCTGCGTCAGCAGCTGCTCGATCGACTGCGCCAGCTACGGCACGGCCGACTGCTGCTGACCGATGACGGCGTGCAGCTCGAATTCGGCGAGGCCACTGCCGAACTACAGATCCATATGGAAATCCGCGACCCGGCCTTCTATCGCGCGATCGCAACCAACGGCAGCGTGGGCGCCGGCGAAGCCTACATGGACGGCCTGTGGCACTGCGACAACCTGGTCGGGCTGGTGCAGTTGCTGGTGCGCAACCGCGACCTGCTCGATGGCATGGAAAGCGGCCTGGCCCGGCTCGGTGGCATGGCGATGCGCGGCTGGCATGCGCTGCGCCGCAATACGCGCGACGGCAGCCGCCGCAACATTGCCGCGCACTACGACCTCGGCAACGATTTTTTCAGCCTGTTCCTGTCCCCAGACCTGATGTATTCGTCCGCGATCTGGACGGACCCGGCCGACACGCTGGAAGACGCCTCCACCCGCAAGCTCGAACGCATCTGCCGCAAGCTCGATCTGAAACCGGGCGACCGGGTGATCGAGATCGGCACCGGCTGGGGCGGCTTCGCGCTGTACGCCGCCCAGCATTACGGCTGCCACGTCACCACCACCACGATCTCGCGCGAGCAGCACGCACTGGCCAGCGAACGGGTCGCCGCCGCCGGCATGGGCGCGCAGGTCGAGCTGTTGCTGGAGGATTACCGCGACCTGCGCGGGCAATACGACAAGCTGGTCTCGATCGAGATGGTCGAGGCGATCGGCGCGCCCTACCTCGATACCTATTTCAGGCAGCTGGGTGCCTTGCTGAAACCAGACGGGCTGGCCCTGCTGCAGGCGATCACGATCGAGGATCACCGTTATGCGCAGGCGCTGAGCTCGGTCGATTTCATCAAGCGCCACGTCTTTCCCGGCAGCTTCATCCCGTCGATCAGCGCACTGCTCGCCTCGAAGACTCGCGCCAGCGATCTGGCGCTGGTCCAGCTGGAGGACTTCGGCCACTCGTACGCGCTGACCCTGAGGGCCTGGCGCGAGCGCTTCATGGCGCATCTGCCGCAGGTGCGCGCACAAGGTTTCGACGAACGCTTCATCCGCCTGTGGGAGTTCTACCTGGCGTATTGCGAAGGCGGTTTCCGCGAGCGCTCGATCGGCGTCGCGCACCTGCTGCTGGCCAAGCCCGGCAACCGACAGGCGACATGGCTGCCGCAGATCGAATCAGCCCAGGGCCTGCCGGCATGAAATTCTGGAGCAGCCTCGTCGGCTATCAACTGGTCTGGTTCGCTGCCGTGATCGGCGCCGGGCACGGACTGGCGTGGCCGGGGATCGCCGGCATGCTGGTTTACGCAACATGCCAGCTGGCGGTCGGGCGGCAGTACCAGGCGGATCTGTCGCTGATGCTGACGGCGATCGTGCTGGGACTTCTGCTGGATGGCGGGTTGATCCGCGCAGGACTGGCCAGCTATGCAACGCCATGGCCATCCGCCGCGATGGCGCCGGCATGGATTCTCGCGCTGTGGGTCACCTTCGCGCTGACCTTCACCCAATCGCTGGCGTGGCTGCAGACACGTCTGTGGTGGGCCGCGTTGCTGGGAGGGATCGGTGGCCCGCTGGCTTATCTGGGTGCATCACGAGGCTGGCACGTGGTGACGTTCGCGGCGCCCGCGTGGCGCGGACTGCTGTGCCTGGCGGTCGGCTGGGCCATCGCGACACCGCTGCTGGCGTGGCTGGCCCGGCGCTGGTCGAACGTGGCGATTCCCGCGTCTGCGCCCGTGCAAGGTCGTGCGTCATGACTGCGTGGCTTCAACTGGCCTGCCTGTGGCTGCTGGCGGCGTTGATCATGAGCCTGGGCTGGTTGTGGCAGCGCAAGCACGCCAATGCCGGCATCGTCGACGTGCTGTGGGCAGCCGGCGTGGGCAGTGGCACCGTGCTGCTGGCCCTGCTCGGCGCGGGCGCTGCGTCATCCCGGCTGGCGCTGGCGATACTTGGCGGACTGTGGGGCGCACGACTGGCAGCGCATCTGTGGAAGCGTGTGCGTGGCGAGCCGGAGGATGGCCGCTATCAGCATCTGCGCACGCACTGGCATGGCAGTCAGTCCAGGTTTTTCCTGTTCTTCCAGTTCCAGGCCTTGCTGATCGTGCTGTTTTCGCTGCCGTTCCTGGCCGTGGCGCGCAACCCGCGCGGATTCAGCCCGTGGCTGCTGGTCGGCATCGCGATCTGGCTGCTCAGCGTGATCGGCGAATCGATCGCCGACCGCCAGCTCGCCCGCTTCCGCGCCGACCCAGCCCATCGCGGGCAAACCTGCCGTGACGGCCTGTGGCGTTATTCGCGCCACCCCAATTATTTCTTCGAATGGATCCACTGGTTCGCCTACGTCGGCCTGGCGATCGGATCGCCAATCGCGTGGCTGGCCTGGGCCGGGCCGCTGGTGATGTATGTGTTCCTGCGCTGGATCAGCGGCATTCCCTATACCGAGACACAGGCACTGCGCAGCCGCGGCGACGATTACCGCGCCTATCAACGCAGCACCTCCATGCTGATTCCCTGGTTTCCGAAAAGGAGCGATCCATGAATACCGTCGCCACGGCTTCCCACGAGTTGCCGCATGAGCGGCCCGCCACCGGCCTGCTGGGTCTGGCCGAACGAGGGCATCTGCCCGATGCGCTGCTGCGGCAAGGCATCCGGCGCATGTGCGCGCAGCGCCTGCGCGAGGAGATGAGCGGCGGGCTGGATCAGCAAGCCGCCCGCTTCGCCGAACGTATCAACATGCTTCGGCACAGCCCGGTGGCGATCCACACCGACGCCGCCAATGCGCAGCATTACGAACTGCCGCCGGCGTTCTTCGAACTGTGCCTCGGCAAGCGCCTGAAGTATTCGGGCTGCTATTACCCGCGCGGCGACGAGTCGCTGGATCAGGCAGAGGAGGCCATGCTCACGCTGTATGGCGAACGCGCCGAACTGGCGGACGGCCAGACGATCCTCGAACTTGGCTGCGGCTGGGGCTCGCTCACGCTGTGGATGGCCGAGCGCTATCCGAATGCTCGGATCAAGGCAGTATCCAATTCGCACCAGCAGCGCGAACACATCGAGGCGCAGTGCCGCAAGCGCGGTCTGTTCAACGTGCGCGTGGCCACCTGCGACGTGAACCTGCTGGAACTCGACGCGGCGCAATTCGACCGCTGCGTGTCGGTCGAAATGTTCGAACACATGCGCAATTACGACATCCTGCTGGGCCGCATCGCCAGCTGGCTGCGACCCGGCGGCAAGCTGTTCGTGCACATTTTCGCGCACCGGACGCTGATGTATCCGTTCGAGACGACAGGCGAGGACAACTGGATGGGCCGGCACTTCTTCACCGGCGGCCTGATGCCGGCCTCCGACACCTTGCTGTGGTTTCAGCGCGAACTGCAGATCGAGCAGCGCTGGCATGTCGACGGCACGCACTACCAGCGCAGCGCCAATCACTGGCTGGCCAACCAGGACGCACGCAGGGACCAGGTGATGGCCACGCTGACTGACGCCTACGGCAGCAAGGCCGCATCACTGTGGTTCCAGCGCTGGCGGATGTTCTGGATGTCCTGCGCGGAATTGTTCGGCTACGCCAACGGCCAGGAATGGCTGGTGGCGCATTACCGTTTCGTGCGGCCTTGAGCGCCCCACTCCATCACCTTCCTCTTTCGCCTCGGAGTCATGGCATGTCCCTTCCAAGAACCTTGTTGATGGCCTGCGCCCTGGCGGCCGCCAGCACCGGCGTTCACGCCGGTGATCTGCCGCCGATCAAGCCGGTCGCCCATGTCGACCTGCCGCGCTTCATGGGCAAGTGGTACGTGATCGCCACCATCCCCACGCGTTTCGAAAAGAACGCCTACAACCCGGTCGAAACCTACACGTTGCAGCCGGATGGAAACATCTACACCCAGTTCCACTTCAACAACGGCGGCTTCGACAAACCGGTCAAGACGATCCACTCCACCGGCTTCGTGAAGGCGGACAGCGGCAATGCCGTCTGGGGCGTGCAGGTGTTCTGGCCGATCAAGGCGCAATACATCGTGGCGTACCTGAAGGACGACTACAGCCAGGTCATCGTCGCCCGCGACGCGCGCGACTACGCCTGGGTCATGGCGCGCACGCCCACCGTGTCGCAGGCTGACTACGACGCGCTGGTCGCTCGCGTGGTGCAGATGGGCTATCCGGCCGCAGACATCCGCAAGGTACCGCAACGGTGGCCGGCAACCGCCGACTGACGTTTCGCCGAACGGTCCCCTGGCCGGGAAATACCGATGCACCGGTTCGGGTCGCGGAGTTCTGCGGCCCAGTGCCTGAACGTGCTCATGCGTCATTCGACCACACGAACCGACCGGCCAAACCTGACTAAGGTCAAAAGCATCGCCTTCGGGCACGCGCATGATCCGCCTCGTCCACAAGGCGGATTCGTTCATGATCAGCTGCGACACTGTCATCATCGGTGCAGGCCCGGTCGGCCTGTTCCAGGTTTTCGAGCTGGGCCTGCTGGGGCTGGATACGCACGTGATCGATGCCGTACCGCATGCCGGCGGCCAGTGCGTCGAGCTGTATCCGGACAAGCCGATCTACGACATCCCGGCGCTGCCGGTGTGCAGCGGGCGCGAGCTGATCGAGCGGCTGCAGCAGCAGATCCGCCCGTTTGCGCCGAAGTTCCACCTGGGCCATACCGTCACCGCGCTGCAGCGCATGGACAACGGCCGCTTTCACCTGCAGACCAGTGGCGGCCTGGCCTTCGACGCCGGCGTGGTGATCATTGCCGGCGGCCTGGGCGCGTTCGCACCGCGCACGCTGGACCTGCCGGAAGCCGCACCGCTGGTGGGCCGCACGCTGCACTACAAGGTGACGCAGCCGGCGCTGTCCGACGACCAGGACATCGTGATCGCCGGCGGCGGCGACGCGGCGCTGGATTGGGCGCTGGCCCTGGTCGAGCGGGTACGCAGCCTGGTGCTGGTGCATCGCTCATCCAGCTTCCGCGCGGCACCGGCCAGCGTGGCGCGCATGCAGGCGCTGTGCGACGCGGGCCGCATGCAGTTCTGCGAAGGCGACATCGTCGGGCTGGAGACGGCCGCTGGCGCGCTGTCGCAGGTGCGCGTGCGCACCCGCAGCGGCATGGTCCAGCGCATCGAGGCGTCGCAGCTGCTGGTGTTCTGGGGCCTGCATCCGGCGCTGGGGCCGATCGCCGACTGGGGACTGGCCCTGGAACGCCAGCAGCTGGTGGTCGATCCATCGACGCTGCAGACCTCGGTGCCCGGCGTGTTCGCGGTGGGCGACATCAACACCTATCCCGGCAAGAAGAAGCTGATCCTTTCCGGCTTCCACGAGACGGCGCTGTGCGCCTTCGCTGCGCATGCGCACCTGCACCCCGGCGACAAGGTGAACCTGCAGTACACGACCACCAGCCCGGCGCTGCAGCGGCGGCTGGGCGTGCGCGATGCCAAAGGCACCGGTGTCGTGGCGCAACCGCCGCCACGGGTCGAAGCCAGCGCGGCCTGACGCCCCACACCTTTCGCCTTCGCACCAAGACGCACACCGGGAGGTCCTCCCATGCACCGCTCCATCGAACCCACCGAGCCGCGCTCGCCCGAGCGCCGGCGACTGCTGCGGCAGGCCGGCCAGCTCGCCATCGCCGGCGGCCTGCTGGCCGGCGGCGGCTGGGCGGTGCTCAAGCGCAAGCAGAACCTGTGGCAGGTGCGCCGCGAGCGCACGCTGATGCAGACCTCCGTTTCGGTGACCTGCCTGGCCGACGATGTGCAGGCCGCCGGCGTGGCGATCGAGGCGGCGTTCGCGCGCATGGCGGCGACCGCCGCGCAGCTGACCCGCTTCGACCCGGCCAGCCCGCTGGCGCGACTGAACCACGACGGCCAGCTGGCGCAGGTGCCCGCGCAGCTGGACGCCGTGCTGCGCCAGGCGCTGGCGCTCTCGCGGCTGACCGACGGCGCGTTCGACCCGACCGTGCTGCCGGTGCTACGCTACTTCGAGACGCTGCGCGGCGCAAGCCGCACCGACGCGCACGAGCAGCGCGTGGCCGAGGATCGCGATGCGCTGGTCGGCTACCGCGACCTTGCGCTGGACGCGCACGGCGCACGACTGTCGCGTCCGGGCATGGCGATCACGCTGGACGGCATCGCCAAGGGCCACGTGGTCGACCAGGGCATCGTGGCGCTGCGCGGCGCCGGCATCGAGTACGCCCTGGTCGACGCCGGCGGCGACATCCACGCGATCTGCGGCAACGACCCCGGGCGGCACTGGAACGTCGGCATCGTCGACCCGCGCGACGTGAGCCAGGTGGCGGCGGTGCTGCAGCTGCGCAACGCGGCGCTGTCCACTTCCGGCAACTACCGCGTGTTCTTCTCCGCCGACCGGCGCCTGTTCCACATCGTCAACCCGCGCACCGGCTGGTCGCCGCAAAGCTATTCGAGCGTCACCGTGATGGCGCAGCGTTCGGTGCTGGCCGACGGCATGAGCACGGCGGCGTTTTCGCTGGAGCTGCCGCGGCTGTCGTCGTTGATGGACGCGCAGGGCCACCAGTGGCTGGCGTTCTCGCGCACCGGCGAACGGCGCTGGCGCTCGCGCGAACTGCCGCTGATCGCCGGCACGGCGGAGCTGGCCTGATGCGCGACGCCCGCTCCCGCTCCCTCATCGCCCGGCTGCTGCTCGCGCTGCTGTTGCTGCTGCCCGCCTCCGCGGCGCTGGCCGGCATCGACGCGAAGTATCCGCAGCTGCACCAGGTATTCCCCGAGGCCGAGCGCTTCGGCGACATCGAGGGCACCCCGCCCGCCGCGGCCGTGTACCACGGCGACAAGGTGATCGGCTACGTGTTCGAGACGGTGATGGTGGCGCCGGTGCCGGCCTACTCCGGGGCACCGATCAACATGCTGGTGTCGATCGGCACCGACGGCACCATCCGCGACGTCCGCGTGCTGGAGCAGCACGAGCCGATTCTGCTGGTCGGCATCCCGGTGCAGAAGCTGTACGACTTCGTGGCGCGCTACATCGGCCATCGCGTGGACGACCAGATCGTGGTCGGCGGCGGCAGTAGCGGCAGCGTGCGCATCGACGCGATCAGCAGCGCCACGGTGACCTCGATGGTGGCCAACGAGACCATCATGAACTCGGCGCTGAAGGTGGCCGCCTCGCGCAAGCTGATCGCCGGCGCGGTCGACACCGGCGCGGCCGCCGCGCAGGTCCGCGCCGACTACTTCGTGCCGGCCGACTGGCAGACGCTGACCGGCAACGGCGCGATCGGCCACCTGCGGCTGGCGCGGCAGGCGATCACCGACGCCTTCAAGGGCCAGCCGGAAAGCGGCCTGGTCGACGACCCCACCGCACCAGCGCCCGGCCACGGCGCGGACACCTTCATCGACCTGTACTTCGCCGACGTCACCCCGCCCACGGTGGGCCGCAACCTGCTCGGCGAGGTGGCCCACGCCGACCTGATGAAGCAGCTCAAGCCCGGCGACTCGGCGATCGCGGTGATGGCCAACGGCATCTACTCGTTCAAGGGCGTGGGCTACGTGCGCGGCGGCATCTTCGACCGCGTGCACCTGCTGCAGGACGGCAAGCTGGTGCTGTTCAAGGACACCGACCTGGTGCAGTTGAACGACACTCCGCTGCGCGGCAAGCCAGCCTTCGCCGAGCAGGCAATCTTCATCGTGCGCCACGGCGTCAGCGGCTTCGACGCCACCCGGCCGTGGACGCTGCAGCTGATGGTGAACCGCCAGGTCGGTCCGCTGCAAAGCATCTACCACACCTTCACCCGCGACTACCGCATGCCGGCGGCCTACACCACGCGCCCGGAAGCGGCGACCGAAGCCGATACCGACGCGCTGCCGGCCGATGCGCCGCTGTGGCAGAAGATATGGCACGGGCGCCGGCTGGACATCGCGCTGCTGCTGGCGGGGCTGTCGGTACTCACCCTGATCCTGATGTTCCAGGACTGGATCGTGACGCGGCCGCACCTGCTCGAACGCCTGCGCGTGGGCTTCCTCATCTACACGCTGGTGTTCATTGGCTGGTACGGGCTGGCGCAGCTGTCGGTGGTGAACATCCTCACCTTCATCCAGGCGGTGCTGCACGGCTTCCACTGGTCCACCTTCCTGATGGACCCGCTGGTGTTCATCCTGTGGGTGTTCGTGGCCGCCACCCTGCTGCTGCTCGGACGCGGCATCTACTGCGGCTGGCTGTGCCCGTTCGGCGCGCTGCAGGTGCTGGTGAACAAGCTGGCGCGCCGGCTGCACGTGCCGCAGTTCGAGGTGCCGCAGTACCTGCACGAACGGCTGTGGGCAATCAAGTACATCATCCTGCTGGTGCTGTTCGGGATGTCGCTGCAGTCGCTCAACATGGCCGAGCACTACGCCGAGATCGAGCCGTTCAAGACCGCGATCACGCTGCACTTCGCCCGCTCCTGGAGCTACGTGCTCTACGCGGTGGCGCTGGTGGCGGTGTCGGCGTTCAACAACAAGTTCTACTGCCGCTACGTGTGCCCGCTGGGCGCCGGGCTGGCGGTGTCCGGCCGCTGGCACCTGTTCGAGTGGCTGCGCCGGCGCAAGGAATGCGGCCGTCCGTGCCAGATCTGTGCGAACGAGTGCGAAGTGAAGGCGATCAACGCGATCGGCCAGATCAACTTCAACGAATGCCACTACTGCCTGGACTGCCAGGTCACCTACGCCAACGACCAGAAATGCCCACCGCTGGTGGAGCGCCGCAAGAAGCGCGAACGCGCCGCGCGGCCGCTGCCCACCCCGGTGCTGACGATCATCCCGGCGGCGACGCCGGAAACCCACGAGCCGGCGAAGGTCGCCGACTGACCCACCACGATCCGAACGGATGAATGCCATGCACGACGAATCGAGCAACCAACCCGGCCAGTCCGGCCAGACCGCGGAACCGGGCAACCCCGCGCGCCGCAACTTCATGAAGAACAGCGCGCTGGCTGGCCTCGCTGGCGCGGCGGGACTGGCGTTGGCGGGCTGCGGCAAGAAGGGTGAGCCCGCGGGCGCAGCCGGCGCCGCTGCCGGCCCGGCCAAGGCTGCCTCGGCCGCGGGCGAACTGTCCGACCACGTGCCGCCCGGCCAGCTCGACGAGTACTACGGCTTCTGGAGCGGCGGCCAGTCCGGCGAGGTGCGCCTGGTCGGCGTGCCCTCGATGCGCGAGCTGATGCGCATCCCGGTGTTCAACCCCGACTTCACCATCGGCTGGGGCGTCACCAACGAGAGCAAGCGCGTGCTCGGGCCGAACTTCCCGCCCGGCGGCGACTGCCACCACCCGCACATGAGCCAGACCGACGGCCACTACGACGGCCGCTACATCTTCATCAACGACAAGGCGCACACCCGCGTCGCGCGCATCCGCTGCGACGTGATGCGCACCGACCGCATCACCGACGTGCCCAACGTGCAGGCGATCCACGGCCTGCGCGTGCAGCGCGCGCCGCGCACCGGCTACGTGTTCGCCAACGGCGAGTTCCTGATTCCGGCGCCGAACGACGGCCGCGACCTGGACGATCCGGCCAAGTACCAGACCATGTTCAGCGCCCTCGACGGCGACACCATGGAAGTCGCCTGGCAGGTGCTGGTGGACGGCAACCTGGACAACACCGAGGCCGACTACGCCGGCAAGTACGCCATCTCCACCTGCTACAACAGCGAGAAGGGCATGGACCTGCCCAGCACGATGCAGGCCGAGCGCGACTGGGCGGTGGTGTTCAATCTCGCGCGCATCGAGGAGGCGGTGAAGAAAGGCGAGTTCAAGACCATCGGCAGCTCCAAGGTGCCGGTGCTGGACGGCCGCCACGGTTCCTCGTTCACGCTGTACATCCCGATCCCGAAGAACCCGCACGGCATCAACGCCAGCCCCGACGGCAAGTACGTGGTGGCCAACGGCAAGCTCTCGCCCACCGTCACCGTGATGGAATGGAGCCGCATCGACGACTGGTTCGCCGGCAAGCTCAAGGACCCGCGCGACGTGGTGGTGGCCGAACCCGAGCTGGGCCTGGGGCCGTTGCATACCGCCTACGACGGCCGCGGCAACGCCTACACCACGCTGTTCATCGACAGCCAGATCGCCAAGTGGAACATCGCCGACGCGATCGCCGCCCACGACGGCAAGAAGGTCAACTACCTGCGCCAGAAGATCGACGTGGCCTACCAGCCCGGGCACTGCCATACCTCGATGGGCGAGACCCGCGATGCCGACGGCAAGTGGCTGGTGTCGCTGAACAAGTTCTCCAAGGACCGCTTCCTGCCCACCGGCCCGCTGCACCCGGACAACGACCAGCTGATCGACATCTCCGGCGAAACCATGAAGCTGGTCGCCGACGGCCCGGTCTACGCCGAGCCGCACGACGTGATCCTGCTGCATCGCCGGCTGCTGATCGACAAGGTCAAGAAGAGCTGGGAGCGCGACGACCCGTTCTTCGCCGAGACGGTGGCGATGGCCAAGAAACACGGCGTCAACGTGCTGTCCGACAGCAAGGTCATCCGCGAAGGCCGCAAGGTGTTCGTGTACATGACCTCGGCCGCGCCGATCTTCGGCATGGGCAGTTTCACGGTGAAGAAGGGCGATGAGGTGACCGTGGTGGTGACCAACATCGACGCGGTGGAGGACGTGAGCCACGGCTTCTGCATCGTCAACTACGGCATCAACATGGAGATCAGCCCCGGCGCCACCGCCTCGGCCACCTTCACCGCCGACAAGGCGGGGGTGTTCTGGTACTACTGCACGTTCTTCTGCCATGCGATGCACATGGAGATGAGCGGGCGGATGCTGGTCGAGGCCTGAGCCGCGCCGTGCCGCCGCGCCGCAAGCGCGGCGGCACGGCCGGGTCGTCCACTGCTGCCATGGACATGCTCCGTCTCCTTGCCATCCTCGCGCTGGCGCTGCCGCTGGCGACGCCGGCGCACGCGCGCGAGCCGCTGGAACAGGCCGTGGCCGACGCGGCGCCGGGCGCCACCGTCCACGTGCCAGCTGGCATGCACGCGGTGCACCTCAAGCTGGACAAACCCATCACCCTGCTCGGTGAGACCGGCGCGATCCTAGATGGCGGCGGCTCAGGCGACGTCGTGCGCATCCGCGCGTCGAACGTCACCGTGCGCGGTCTCACCGTGCGCCGCAGCGGCACCGACCTCACCGCGATGAACGCCGGCATCTTCGTCGAGCGCACGGCGCGCGAGGTCACGCTCGAGGGCAACCGCATCGAGGAAAGCCTGTTCGGCGTCTACCTCGACGGCGCCGCCAACGTACGCGTGGCGCACAACGTGGTGCGCGGCATGCGCTCGCTGCGCGTGGCCGACCGCGGCGACGGCATTCACCTGTGGAACGACACCGGCTGCACCATCGAGGACAACGACGTGGCCGACTCGCGCGACGGCATCTATGTCTACGTCAGCCCGCACAACACCATCGCGCGCAACGTGGTGCATGGCGTGCGCTACGGCATCCACTACATGTATTCGCAGGACAACCTGCTGCTGGACAACGTCAGCCGCGGCAACCTGGCCGGCTACGCGCTGATGTCCTCGCACCACCTGAAGGTGATCGGCAACAGCTCCGAAGACGAGCAGTCCTACGGCTTCCTGCTCAACTACATCGCGCACAGCGAGATCGCCGGCAACCGCGTGCACCGCATCGACGGCCAGCGCGACGACGCCGGCGGCACCGTCGAGGGCACCGATGGCAAGGGCCTGTTCGTCTACCTGTCGCAATTCAACGACTTCCACGACAACCTCGTCGCCGACTCGCAAATCGGCATCCACGTGACCGCCGGCTCGGAGAACAACCGCCTGTGGAGCAACCGCTTCGTGGACAACCGCATCCAGGTGAAATACGTGCAGAACCTCGCCCAGGAATGGTCGGCGCACGGCCGCGGCAATTTCTGGAGCGACTACCTGGGCTGGGACCTGGACGCCGACGACATCGGCGACGTGCCGTTCCGCCCCAACGACGGCGTCGATGTGCTGCTGTGGAAATACCCTTCCGCGCGCAACCTGATGTCCAGCCCCGCGGTGCTGCTGATGCGCTACGTGCAGCGCGCATTCCCGGTGTTCACGCCACCCTCGGTGCAGGACAGCCACCCGCTGATGAAAGCCTCCGGCCCCAACCCATGAACCACGCCATCGAACTGGACGCCCTGGCCAAGCGCTACGGCGCGCTCGCCGCGCTCGACGGCGTCACCGCCTGCGTGCCGCGCGGCCAGGTGATCGGCCTGCTCGGCCACAACGGCGCGGGCAAGTCCACGCTGATCAAACTCATTCTTGGCCTGATCGCGCCCAGCGGCGGCCGCCTCGAGGTGCTCGGCCAGTCGCCGTGGCGCGCGCACGCGTTGCGCCGGCGCATCGGCTACCTGCCCGAGAGCGCCACCTTCTACGCCAGCCTGAGCGGGCGCGAACTGCTCGACTACCTGGCCCGGCTGAAGCAGGCGCCGCGCAGCCAGGTAGCGGCGCTGCTGGAGCGCGTCGGCCTGGCGCACGCCGCCGACCGCCGCGTCGGCACCTACTCCAAGGGCATGCGCCAGCGCCTGGGCCTGGCGCAGGCGCTGCTCGGCTCGCCCGAACTGGTGCTGCTGGACGAACCGACCACCGGCCTCGACCCGCAGGCCACCCGCGAGCTGTACCGCATCGTCGGCGAGCTGCGCGCGGACGGCCGTTGCGTGCTGGTCTCCTCGCACCTGCTGGCCGAGCTGGAGCCGCACATCGACGGCGCGCTGATCCTGCGCCAGGGCCGCCTGCTCGCCGCCGGCAGCCTGCATGCACTGGGCGAGGCGGCCGCACTGCCGGCGCAGGTACTGTTGCGCCCGCGCGAGCAGGCCATGCCGGAATTGCTCGCACGCCTTGAAACCGGCGGCCTTTCCGCGCAATCGCGCCCCGATGGCCGGCTGGAGCTGCAGGTGCCGCGCGCCAGCAAGCTGCACACGCTGCGCGAACTGCTGGCCGACCCCGCGATCGTCGATCTCGACGTGCGCGAACCCACCCTGGCGCAGCTCTATGACTGGCTCGGCGCCGGACCCCAGGCTACCGCGGAGGCCCGCGCATGAACCCGATTCTGACCGTCGCCGCCAAGGAGTTCCGCGACGACTTCCGCAACCGCTGGACAGTGGCGCTGACCATCCTGTTCGCGCTGCTGGCGCTGGGCATCGCCTGGTTCGGCAGCGCGGCGGCCGGGCGCGTGGGCTTCACCTCGTTCGACGCCACGCTGGCCAGCCTGACCACGCTGGGCGCGTTCGTGATCCCGCTGATCGGCCTGCTGATCGCCTACGACACCATCGTCGGCGAGCGCGACGACGGCACCCTGCTGCTGATGCTCAGCTACCCGCTGGCGCGCGGCCAGCTGGTGGCCGGCAAGTTCCTCGGCCACTGCGGCGCGCTGGCCGTGGCCACGCTGGCCGGCTTCGGCCTGGCGGTGGCGATCATGCAGTGGCTGCAGCCACCGGCGCAGATGGCGCAGGCGTGGCTGCAGATCGGCCGCTTCATCGTGAGCGCCTCGCTGCTGGGCGCCTGCTTCGTCGGGCTGGCCTGCCTGATCAGCGTGCAGACCGCCGACAAGTCGCGCGCCGCCGGCCTGGCGCTGATCGGCTGGCTGGCCAGCGTGGTGCTGTTCGACCTCGCGCTGCTGGCGCTGCTGGTGGTCAGCGGCGGCAACCCGCTCGAGCGCGCGGTATATCCGTACCTGCTGCTGCTCAACCCGGTCGACGTGTTCCGGCTGGTCAACCTCACCGCACTGGGCGACGGCGCCGGCAACGACCTGCTGACCGGCATGACCGCCCACCACGCCTATTCGCCGATGCTGCTGGACCTGCTGTTGCTGGGTTGGGCGGCGGTGCCGTTCGCATGGGCACTGCTTGCGTTCCGGCGCAAGGAAGTCTGAAGGAAACCCACGTATGCAGCCCTTGCCGATGACCACCATCCACCGCGCCGCCCTGGTGCTTGCACTGGCCCTGTTCGCCGGCTGCGGCGGCAACCCGTCACCGGCGAAGCACGCCGTCGACACCCACGCGGACGACGCCTGCGCCGTGTGCGGCATGTACCTGGACGGCTCGCCCGGCCCACGCGCGGAGGCGTGGACCGCGGGTCGCGCCAAGCCGCTGGTGTTCGACTCCACCCGCGACTTCTTCGCCTACGTGCTGCAGCCGGAGAACCAGGCCGCGCTGCAGGAGCTGTTCGTGCAGGACAGTGCCCACATCGACTGGAAGCAGCCCAGCCACGCCGCGGTCAGCTTCATCGACGCGCGCCGCGCCTTCTACGTGGCCTGGCAGCCGCTGCCCGGTTCGATGGGGCCGACCCTGGCGCCGTTCGCCACCCGTGAGGCGGCGGAAGCCTTCGTACGCGAACACGGCGGTGCCGTGCTCGGCTTCGACGAGATCACGCCCGCGTTGGTGGCCGCACTGGACTACCGCTGCCCTGCCCGGGCAACCGCCGACGCCGGCGGCCCGCTGCAATGCCAGGCCGCACCCGCGGCATCCGCCGGCCTGCTGGCCACACCACCACCGGCTTCGCCTGCCTCGCAGGAGCGGCCGCTTCATCCACTTCCATAACGGGAATCCACACATGTTCGGATTGGACAGCTTTTCGCACTGGATCGTGTTGCTGGTGCTGGCACTCCTGGTGTTCGGCACCGGCAAGCTGCGCAACGCCGGCCGCGACCTCGGCAGTGCCATCGCCGATTTCCGCAAGGGACTCAAGGACAACCCACCGGACGAGAGCGTGCCGCAGGCGGTGCGGCTGGATGCCGATGGCGAGCAACGACACTGATGCGCTGATTACCTGGTGCGGGCACCGCAACGACGGTCGGCAATCGCCGGCCGAAGCGTCATCGCCCGGTCAGGTCCCGGCAAGCAGCCGCTCGCACACCGCCCGATACACCGCCGGCAGCTTCTCAAGCTCCGCCACATCCACACACTCGTCGACCTTGTGGATGGTCGCGTTGACCGGGCCGAGCTCGACCACCTCGGCGCCCAGCGGCGCGATGAAGCGGCCGTCGGAGGTGCCGCCGCCGGTGCTTTGTTCGGGGTCGATGCCGCACAGCTCGCGGCACACGGCCACCACCGTTTCACGCAGGATGCCACCGGGCGAGGTGAGGAACGGTTCACCGGAGAGGTTCCAGTCCAGCATGAAGTCCAGGCCGTGCCGTTGCAGGATTTCCTCGGTGCGCGCGCGCAGGTCGTCGGCACGACTGGCGGTGCAGTAGCGGAAGTTGACCAGTGCGGTGAGTTCGCCGGGAATCACGTTGTTCGCACCCGTGCCGGCGTTGAGGTTGGAGACCTGGAACGAGGTGGGCGGGAAATCGCCGTTGCCTTCGTCCCAGCGCGTGGCGGCGAGTTCGGCCAGGGCGGGAGCGAAGGCGTGGATCGGGTTCAGCGCTTTTTCGGGGTAAGCCACGTGACCCTGCACGCCGCGCACGACGAGCGTGCCGGAGAGCGAGCCACGGCGTCCCACGCGGATCAGGTCGCCCAGTGTCTCCTTCGCCGATGGCTCGCCCACCACGCACCAGTCGATGCGCTCGCCACGTTCACGAAAATGTTCGACCACCCGGCGCACGCCGTCGAGGTTGGTCGGGCCTTCCTCGTCACTGGTCAGCAGCAGGCCGAGCCGGCCGCGGTGATCCGGATGCGCCGCCACGAACTGCTCCAGCGCCACCACCATCGCCGCCACCGAGCCTTTCATGTCGGCAGCGCCGCGGCCGTATAGACGGCCATCCTTGAGGGTCGGCTCGAACGGCGGGCTTTGCCACGCGATTTCCGGGCCACTGGGCACCACGTCGGTGTGGCCGAGGAAGATCAACGTGGGGCCGGTTGCCCCATGGGTCGCCCACAGATTGTCGACTTCGCCGTAGCGCAGGTGTTCGACGTGGAAGCCCGCGCGTTCCAGGCGTTTGCCGATCAAGGGCAGGCAACCGGCGTCTTCCGGCGTCACCGAACGGCGGCGGATGAGGTCACGGGCAAGTTCGAGGACGTCGGACATGGTTCTTTGCGCGCTGCGTCGTGGCTGATGACGCAGCATACCAAGCTAGCTCAGCACCACGCCGAGCAGGTGCCCCACGCCATAGGTGATCGCGGCGGCGGCGGCCGTGATGCCGAACTGGCGGGCGATCGAGAACAGCATGCTGCGTCCGGTGAACAGCGAGGTGCCGATGCCGATCAGGGCCAGCCCGGCGGCAGTGGAACACGCGCTGGCCAACAGGGCGGAATAGCCGCCGAGGAAGAAATACGGCGCCACCGGGAACAGCGCACCGCAGGCGAACAGGCAGAACGAGGAGATCGCCGCACCCCACGCCGACCCGCCCAGTTCGGCCGGATCGACGCCCAGGTCTTCGCGCACCAGCATGTCCAGCGCGGCACGTGGCGTTTCGGCGATGTGTTCGGCCAGGTGCTCGGCGGCGGCTGGCTCCAGGCCTTTCTCGCGATAGAAACCGGCGATGTGTTCGAGGCCGTCTTCCGGCGCCACGGCCAGGCGTTCGGCGCGTTCGGTGATCTGCGCCTGGTAGAACTCGCGCGAGCTGTTGACCGAAAGCCATTCGCCCAGCGCCATCGAGCACGCGCCCGCGACCAGGCCTGCCAGCCCCGCCAGCAGCACGGCGCGATCGCCGGTGGCGGCGCCGGCCATGCCCATCACCAGGCTGACGTTGGAAACCAGCCCGTCGTTGGCGCCGAGCACGGCGGCACGCAAGGTGTTGCCGCTCTGTGCGCGATGGCGCAGCCCGTGCGGACCGGCCGCCTGCGACAACGGGAAATGATCGCGATGGCCGCTGCGATCGACCGGCGTGACCTGATGGTCGGCATGCGCCAGCCGCACCACGGTCGGCATCACGAATTCGGTGCCGAAACGCTGCGCGAACCAGCTCAGTGCGCGCACGCGCGGGCCGATCCGCGGTGGCGGCACGGCCTCGCCCACTTCGCGCAGGCGCGCTTCCCAGAACTGCGCATTGCTGTGCTCGCCCGCGGCAATGCGCCGGTAGACCTGGCTCAGCCGCGCATCGTCGGCCAGCTCGGCCAACCGGCCGTAAAGCGCGGCGTTGTCGCGCTCGATGCGAAGGTTGTTGCGGAAGTGGCGGGTGCGGTGATCGGCCATCTTCAATCGTCGAGCTCGTCGTCGCGCTGGCCCAGGCAGACCAGCGCCAGCAAAAGCACCACGACGAAACGGAACGCACTGGCCAGCCCGTTCCACTGCGTGGACATCCACATGCCGAACCATTCGCCGCCGATCGCCATGAAGCCGCCCAGCCACAGCAGCAGGCCCAGCGTGAGCCCGGCCACGGCGACACGTGCACTCCGGCGGAACAGCGCAGCCGGCGCGCGGCGCGCACGCCACAGGCGCCACGCACCCAGCCCGCACAGCACGGCGGCCAGCGTTTCGATGGCGATGATCAGCACATAGGCCGCATGCTGCAGCAGCGGCGCATGGATCGCGCGGTAGTGGATGCTGGCATCGGGGAAGATCGAATCCATCGCCAGCACGTGCTGCACGAAGACCAGGTTGCTGCGGTAGTCGGTGAGGTTGCCGAACGCGACCAGCGCCAGCCACAGCGCGATCGTCGCCACCAGCACGATCTTCGAGAGGCGCAGCGGCATGTCAGTGCGCGAACAGCTTCTTGAAGCCGTTGTCGGTGAAGCCCACGCTCACCGAACCATCGGGAAGCACCACCACCGGGCGGCGGATCAGCGCGGGATATTCCTTCAGCAGCAAGGTCCATTCCGGATCGCTGCCCGGGTTCTTGCGTTGCGGCAGCAGGTTGCGCCAGGTGGTGGAGGACTTGTTGACCAGCTTCTCCCAGCCGCCGAGCTGCGCCGCCCAGGCTTTCAGCGTGGCCGCTGGCACCGGGTTGGCGCGGTAGTCGACGAAGTCGTGCGCCACCTCGAAGCGGGCCAGCCAGTTGCGCGCCTTGCGGCAGGTGTCGCAGGTGGGCAGTCCATAGAGGACGGGATTCATTCGCCGCTCCTGAGCAGTTCGTTGATGCTGGTCTTGCCCCGTGTCTTCGCGTCCACCTGCTTGACGATGATCGCCGCGTACAGGCTGTGGCTGCCGTCGGCCGCCGGCAGGCTGCCGGCCACCACCACGCTGCCGGCCGGCACGCGGCCGTAGCTGACCTCGCCGGTGGCACGGTTGTAGATACGGGTGGACTGGCCGAGGAACACGCCCATGCCGATCACGCTGCCCTTCTCCACCACCACGCCCTCGACCACTTCCGAGCGCGCACCGATGAAGCAGCCGTCCTCGATGATGGTGGGGTTGGCCTGCAGCGGCTCCAGCACGCCGCCGATGCCGACGCCGCCGGACAGGTGCACGCCCGCGCCGATCTGCGCGCAGGAGCCGACCGTGGCCCAGGTATCGACCATGCTGCCGACGCCGACGAAGGCACCGATGTTGACGTAGCTGGGCATCAGCACCGCATCCTTCGCGATGTGCGCGCCGCGGCGCACCAGCGCACCGGGCGCCACGCGTGCGCCGAGTTGCTGCAGTTCGGCGTCGTTGCCGTGGGCGAAGCGCAGCGGCACCTTGTCGAACGCCTGCGCCGGGCCACCGTCGACCACGCGGTTGTCATTGATGCGGAAGTACAGCAGCACCGCCTTCTTGAGCCACTGGTTCACCGTCCAGCCGCCATGGCCGTCCGGCTCGGCGACGCGGCGCTCGCCGGATTCGAGCAGGTCGAGCACCTGGTCGATGGCGGGCCGCAGGTGGGTCTCGATCTCGGCCTGGGTGAGTGCGTTGCGGCGCTCGAAGGCGTCGTCGATCAGGGTTTCGATGGCTTGCATGAGGCTCGTTCGCTTGGGGCCGGCGCCGAATGCGGCGGCGACCAGGAGTACGTGCCGCGACGACGACGGCCGCGGCGGGATTCAGCCATCCACGATGGCAGGTTCTCCATTCTTCCACAGCCGGCCGGCCAGCCGCGAGTCGGACCATGGTCAAGCGGCGCGGGAGATTCCATTTTCACCGCGCCGAGACGATGGCTGTGCCCATCATGCGCCACGGCCCGCTACCGCCTCGCGGGGCCCTCCGCCAACCCGCCCCGGGGGATCACGACATGCACGATCAGATCAACGAGGGTTCCATGGTTTTCGTCGCCGACGGCAGCGAGGGCATCGGCTCCGTCCGCGAGATCCGGCATGGGCTGCCGGAGCTGTTGGTCTACATCGAGAACGCCGGCGATTTCGTGGTGCCGATGTCGGCCGTCAAGGCCGTGCATTCCGGCAAGGTCGTCCTCGATTTCGACCAGTTGGACCTGCGCCTGCGCAACGCCATCCGCCATGCGCGCGACTCGGAAGACCCGAACTACTTGTCCCCTTCGTCGGAGGACGAATAGAAGCGCCCCGCCCGGCGCAGGCGGCAGCGGCCGGTTTGCCGATACGATGGCGCCTTTCCGGTGCAAGGTAGCCTGCGTGGCATGATCGACAAGGACGAGGACAGGCTGAACCGGCAACTCGACCGCTTCGAACGGCAGTTGCCACAAGGCGTCGGCCGCAGCCTGCGCTGGCTGCGCGAACCGTCGGCGCGCTGGCTACGCATTCCGGTGGGGTTGCTGCTCGTCGCCGGGGGCATCTTCAGCATCCTGCCGCTCCTGGGCCTGTGGATGCTGCCGCTCGGCCTGTTGCTGCTGGCGCAGGACCTGCCCTTCCTGCGCCGCCCGACGCGGCGGGCCCTGTTATGGGCGGAACGGCGCTGGGTTCGATGGAAACGATCCCGCCGCCGTACGCGGCAGGGCAAGGGCTGAAATCCGCCCCCGACCGGCACATCGCTGCCCTCTGGCAGGGCCGCGCGGCCGGTTACCACGATACCGCCATCAAAATCCCGCCGCCTCGCGTTGGCCGATGGCACCACGATGACGGCGGCCCCAATCCGACCCGGCCAGCGACCGGTTTGGCATGAACGAAAAAGCCGCCCATGAATGGGCGGCTTTTCCTGGATTGCTGCGTACGACCGCGATGGAAGATGAATGCCAGCGCCACCGTATACAAGGTGGTGGGCGGTACAAGGATCGAACTTGTGACCCCTACCATGTCAAGGACCAAGGTCTAACCTCCTGATTGTAGACGGCTAAACGCCTCCTAGAGAACTCCCGTTCACACCTAAGGAGTTCACAACATGGCCAACATCCGCCAACTGCCTAGCGGCAGCTACAACGCTCAGGTACGTATCAAGGGACACCCTCAGAAGTCTAAGACCTTCCCCACAGAGGGGGAGGCTCAGGTATGGGCTAAGCAACAGGAAGCTCTCAGCAAGGAACACAAGGCTCATACCATCTACACCCTAGGCATGTCCTACAGGGAAGCCAGGCTGAAAGGGAGAGGAAGCTATGGGCAAGCTCTCATCATCCTTCAGCAACTGTCTACAGCCTTCCCTCAGCCAATACATGAGATCACCAAGGAGCAAGTGAACAAGTTCAAGCTAGACAGGCTCAAGATTGTGAAGCCTTCCACTGTCAGAACTCAGCTGTCTTTCCTGTCTAGGTTCTACAGGTGGGCAAAGAGGGAACTACTGATAGACGTAGTCAACCCTGTTGCAGACATAGCCCTACCAGCTCCGTCTAAGCCTAGTGACAAGGTGGTCAGTCCTGAGGAGCTAGCCCTTGTCATCAAGGAGCTTCCTAAGACTATGTCCCTCATAGTCGAGCTAGCCTATGAATCAGCCATGAGAAGGTCAGAGATGACTAAGCTAACTCCTTCCTGCCTACATCTAGAGGAACGGATAGCAGACGTCATAGACGGTAAGAACGGGACAAGGTCTGTCCCTCTCACTAGGAGGGCTGTAGAGCTTCTACAGGAGGCTCTAGCGCTCATGGGAGAGCATGCCTCTCCTAAGTCTCAGGTGTTCCCTGTCACCCCTCATGCTGTCTCTACAGCGGTTAGAAGGGCTAGGAGGCTGGCGGGGCTAGATGAGAGCGTGAAGCTCCATCAGCTTAGGCATACACGGATAACTAACGTAGCTAAGAGGGGGTTTAACAATAGTCAGATAATGATTGTGTCAGGTCATAGGGACACTAGATCAGTGGCTAGATATTCCCATCTAAATGCTAAGGATGTCTTACACCTGATAGATTGACTATAGATCAGGGGCTAGTGAGCCTCTGAGCCTTCCATAGAGCCTCTCTAAGAGCCTCCTAGGACATGACTAGTACGGATGTATTAGTTAGCCCCTAGGACAGCCTTAGAGAGGCTTATTTGTTATTGGTGCTAGATAAGAGCCAAGCCTTAGAGTTATGCGGTGTGGGACAATGGTACAAAAATTGTAGAAAATATCTTGGCGGATAACACCTACCCAAAATACTTTAACCAATCCTTGGTTTTTTTTCCACTTTTGGGGTCTATATACATATATAGAAGTAATTCTCTAGAGGAAGTAAGTACTATTCCCTAAATTCCCGATACTAGTATATATACCTGTACAGAAATATTTCCTGGATTGTCCAAATTTCCGGTAATAGTATATATAGAACTAATACTCTTAGAGGACTATATCTCTAACCTATTGATCTATCTACATTATCAAAAATAGTTGAAGTTTATTTACTCGATTGTCTAAATTTGAGGTCTATACACATATAGGAAAAGATTTCCTAGGGGATATTATTCATCATTAATACATAACTTCCCTAAGTAGGGAACAACAAGGAGTAATTATGAGCATCACCATTGAAGACGTAGTCAAGCTACAGCATGAGCAACTAAGAACCGTTGGACAAAAGATCATCTATCTAACTATCCGTAATGGTGGGCAAGAGAATGGATGGGCTAGTTTTAGTCTATCTGAGCTAGCTAGGGATACAGGACTCACTAGGAGAGGCTTGTATAAGACTCTCCATAACATGAAAGATTGTGGACTGGTAGAAATCTATAACGATAGAGCTACTACTACTTCTAAGAATAAATATCGAGCCATTGAACTATAAGGAACTAATAATATGAATGATCTATTTGAAGGAAACGTTAACCTATTTGATGAGCAAGAGGCAGAGAGTCAGCCTCAAGCTACTGCTACCACTAAACGTAAGCTCAACCCTAAGAATGACAAGGATGCAAGAGAGCTAATGACCTTGCTTCAGATCAAGGCTATGAGTGATCTATACAAGAATGATCCACTAGTTAGACAGGACATGGATGCTCAAGCGGCTAAGGAAGCTGCTAAGGCTTTACAGCAAGCTAAGGAGAGCAATGTTAAGCGTGATGCTCTAGGTAATGTCTCAGGGATTAACCATTCAGTGGTGACAGGTGTACACGCCACAGTTAAGAATCAGGTAGAGCTAGCTAAGGCTCTACAGGCTGAGACTTATAAGCGTCACGGTATTCAGTGAATATCTACCATCTAAAAGGACAGGTACATAACTATAAGGGTATTAGCTATAAGATGAACAATCTAGCCCTGTATGAGTGTGTGAACCTTCCTCCCAATAATGTATTGAATGGTATGTTTACTTCTACCGTAGACCTGCACGCTGCTATTGATGCGCTAGAAGTTCAGGCAAGAGAGAAGCTAACCAGCAACGTCCCTCAGGGTAAGCATTGAGTACGCTGTACATTGCTGAAGCATTACCCGGCTCAGGTAAGACAGAGAGATTGATAGCTAAACTTCCTTCTATCCTTGATGAAGGCAAAAGGGTTGTCTACTCACTCCCTACCAATAAGCTAACCAAGGAACTACAGGTTAGGCTTAGGACAGCAGGTGTAGAGGCTCGCTGTATCAATTCGGAGAGCACTACTTCAGTTATAACCAAGGTTGAGGAGGCACTAGCAGAACGTGCCTCAGACGTTCTAGTGATCACCCATGAAGCCCTACAGAGGCTTAGCCCTGTACTACTTCAAGGATGGACATTGATGGTTGATGAGGTGCCTAGCATCTCCTCCTGTCAGAGTCATAACTTCAACCACAATAGTTACCAGAAAGGGTTAGCTCCCTTTGTCATTGTGGATGAAACAGGAAGGGTTACAGTAAGCCCTGAGTATCGAGGAGAGCTAGAGGCTATAGTCAGGGAGGGAGCTAGTCAGAGTGCTTACCAGCAGACTACGCTAGAAGTATTTGAGGCTCTCCTAGATTGGCACTCAGTAGTAGAGGTAGATGGCCTAGATAAGAATATGAAACGTCTAGTTAGGATAGTTGCTTATAAAGACTACCTGTCTAGATTCTCTCAGGCTAAAGAGGTCCATATTCTAGCTAACAATGTTCGTAATACATTGCTAGGTGTACACGCTAAAGCCCACGGATGGGAGTTCAAGCCTTCCCCTTTTACTCCTGAGTTCGACGGCTATAACTGCCTAGTGACTATCTACCCGATGGTTACAGGTGACAGGTGGTCTAAGTCTCTCTGTCTAACTACCCCAGATGGAAGAGTACAAGACAAGTGGTCAGACGATGTACAAGGTAAGAAGCTCTTAGATAACCTCTATGAGTATGTAGAGGGTGAGCCTGTCCTAGTGTTCGCCCACTCATGGATGAACTACCAACACCCAGCTAATGGGCAAGAGTGCAGCATAGACAGTAGAGGCTTGAATAACCTACAGGGCTATCATGCTGCGGCTTGCTTCCAGCATGGGAATATGAGTCCAGACGATGCCAGGAGCTTAGACACTCTCAGTCAGATGATGGACGTATCTAATGAGAGGATTAGAGAGGCTCTAACCTATGAGCGTTTCTATGAGTCTAGCCTTCAGTGCTTTCTCAGAACTGCCATTAGGGACAGAGACAACCAGTCTAACGTTTCCCTATTTGCTCAGAATGAAGACATGGCTAAGCATCTAAAGGACTGTCTAGGACGTACAGCGTTCATAGACACAAGCCTAGCTCATAGCCCTTACCCTAGGGTCAAGAGTAATGAGGTAATGGCCAAGAAGGCTCTTAGGGATGAGGCTCAATACTTAGTTATTGAGCATGGTATGTCTAAAGCAGAGATAGCTAAGATACTTAACCAGCCGCTAGGAACGATCTATAGATGGACTAAGGGACTGATTAAGGTTGCCTAGCTTCGATTCTCAGCAGCGTCATAGGATTCTCAAAAAGCCTTAGGAGCTTCTAAGGGAAAATGAGAATGTCTAAGAACGGATTATTGGAGCTTGTTCTAAGACCTACTATATATAATATAGTGGAAAGTAGAACAGACCTAAGGAGCAAGGATGCCCCCAAGCGTAACCGGATGGGAAACTATTAGGCATTTTTCTAAGAAAATTCTAAGCCGGATATATCCTAAGTATATTGCTACTCCGTAGCCAATACTAAATTTAGTGAAAGAAGGAAGTATGCCCTATGTTGTAAAGAGCAACAACATAGGTGAAAGAGCAAAAGCATGCCTACGGCGTTAAAGAGCATGAAGTAAATCAAGAGCAAGAGCATTAGTCTAAGTAATTATATGCTCTTGATCTTGTCTTTTATTCGTGCTCTTGCTCTTGATCTACTACCTGTATCAGCTTGCTGATATAGGACACACTTCTTTGTTTTCTTATTCATTCATAACTATAAGAGACGTAGTCTCAATTATATATAAGAGGACTTATGAGCATACCTAAAGATGGTAAACAGAAATACAAGGAGGCATATTCACATAATCTCCTGGCTAAGGATTGGGATATTAGCCTAGCTGCCCTAGATAGCTACGCTACAGAACAGGGATGGGACAAGGAACATAAGCTATATTGGCAAGACGTAGCCCTAGAAGTTCTTAAGAAGGGCACTGAGGAGCATAACCTTGTAGCCACTAAGGAACTACTGAGGGCTGTAGGCATCACTAGACCTGTGGGACGTCCTTCTAAATCAGAGGTGCAGAAGCATTTAGCCATAGAAGCCCATATAGCTAATGAATTTGCTGAAGATGTGGCTAGATTGAAGGCTGTTAAGTAATTACGTTAGTAATTATAGTTATTTATTTAGTTAGTATTGGTGCATTGACCTAGAGGCCCATGTTCCAATCTCTAAGGCTCTACAATCAATTACTACACTGTAGGTAATAGCCTCTCCTAGGCCCACTGCTAGGAGGCTCTTACAGGAGCTTACAGAAGCTCTCAGAGGCTAATAGAACTCAGGGTCAATGTGTTTCACTACTACTGTAACCCCAGCGGTTAGCTCCTGTAATTGTTTAGTGGTTTCAATAGTCGAGTAGAGACTAATCCTAATAGAGACAGGCTGTGAGCTAGAGCTAGCCTCTACAGGTTGGGGTGATGTTGTACGAAAATTTGCATATTTGTCGATTGCATCCTGTTTTTCATACTCTGTGGACTTTGGGTCTAGAGCAATCTTTACAAGCCTTTCCTGTTCCTTTTCATCATCTATCTTTTTCTGTATGCGTATATGCCTCTCCTCTTCTGTTTCCTCATGAACAGGAGTAGGAGCCTTCTCTAGATGAACTGTAAAGGCTTCGTCTGAGAAGCATTGAAAGGACGTGCTAAAAGGGGCTGTTACAGTATCGAAGTAATACCATCTATTAGTAAGAATGTTCTTACTTCTGTTTCCTCTCCATGCCTCTAGCTCAATCCTTGCTCTAGCTAATCTGTGAAAGGTGTAATTATGGACAGTGACACCGATACGTTTAGATATTGGACAGTTACTTGGTTCATAGCCAGCATGTGCGACCCTAGCCTCTACCCTCACCCCATAGAACGAATAGGCAGCAATAGAGACAGCAACTAGCACTGTGCATATAAGCCAGAAAGTTCTTTTGGAGATGAGGACTAGCAGCCGTTGCTTCACTGGCAATTTAGACAATTCTGTCAAAGCTCTACCCTCCCCTGTAGGGCCAGCCTAACTCATAGGGACACGTTGCATGTCATCTATGTCTAGCGTTCGGCACTAGCAACCGGTCTCACCCTCCGAAGCTTGAGACACAACCCTCCCCATGTACTCACCCATAGGGCTAGGTGGGAGATTTACAGACTCTCTAGTCAGGAGCTAGTTTCCCTAGACGCCACAAGCCCGACCTAAGGTCTCTTGCAGTGGCTAGTTCCGCCAGTACCCAATGACCTAATGTCATCTACAGTTGGCTCCTGAGAGCTGGCCCGTTTGCCATTTGGCTATACACCGTACAGGAATGTTAAGAATTTGTCAAGCCCTAGGAATTTTCCCCAGAAAATATCTAGCTGCAATTAAGTATATACAGGGCAGCCCTACACCCCCTGCCTACCCCTGAGCATGGTTCTCAGCCGTTGCCCACAGAAACCAACCCTTACCTTTTCCCTGTCAGATACAGGACAGCGGGGACGGTTAGCTCAGCGGTAGAGCTACATGGACGCTAGGCCATGTCCACTACCTTCACAACGTAGGACTCTCCCTAAGTCTATCAATCACTTAGGCCAAGACGTGCACACTTTCCCATGTGAACCTGTCTCCGTGCACATTGCGTAGTGTGAACGGAGGGGGTAATTTGTGAACGTTCCTCAGGCACAAACGAAAGAAGCCACCCCTAAGAATGGCTTCAGACGTGGCTCTGAGATTGGTGGGCGGTACAAGGATCGAACTTGTGACCCCTACCATGTCAAGGTAGTGCTCTACCGCTGAGCTAACCGCCCGCTTCGCGCCGATGTACCGGCTACGCGAGCCGCGCAGTATACGGCAGCCGCCGGCGCTCGACAATATCCCGCGAACCACGCCGCTGACGGCTCAACGCAGGGCCTGCTCGCGCAGCTGGTGGATCTGGTCGCGCAGGCGGGCGGCGTCCTCGAATTCCAGGTTCTGTGCGTGCTTGTACATCTGGGTTTCCAGCTTCTTCAGCATGCCTGCCGCCTGCGGCGCACTGAGCCCGGCGTAGTCGGCGGCCTGCTCGGCCACCGCAGTACGGCCACGCGAGGACGACTTGCTGCCGCGGCGGTTGCCCACCTCGCTGCGCGCACCTTCCATGATGTCGGCGATGCGCCGCACGATGGTGGTCGGGGTGATGCCCTGCTGCAGATTCCACGCCATCTGCTTCTCGCGGCGGCGTGCGGTCTCGTCCATCGCCGCCCGCATCGAGCGGGTGACGTTGTCGGCATACAGGATCGCCTTGCCGCGCACGTTGCGAGCGGCGCGGCCGATGGTCTGGATCAACGAACCGGTGGAACGCAGGAAGCCCTCCTTGTCGGCGTCGAGCACCGCCACCAGCGACACCTCGGGCATGTCCAGGCCCTCGCGCAGCAGGTTGATGCCGACCAGCACGTCGAACTCGCCCAGGCGCAGGTCGCGGATGATCTCGCTGCGCTCGACCGTCTCGATGTCCGAGTGCAGGTAGCGCACCTTCACGTCGTGCTCGGCCAGGTATTCGGTGAGGTTCTCGGCCATCCGCTTGGTCAGCGTGGTGACCAGCACGCGGTCGCCCATCGCCACGCGCTTGTGCACTTCGCTGAGCAGGTCGTCGACCTGGGTGCGCACCGGGCGCACTTCCACTTCGGGATCGACCAGGCCGGTCGGCCGCACCACCAACTCGGTCACCGCGTCGCCGGATTTGTGCAGCTCATAGTCGCGCGGGGTGGCAGAGACGTAGATCGCCCGCGGCACGCGTTCCTCCCACTCCTCGAAACGCAGCGGGCGGTTGTCCACCGCCGACGGCAGGCGGAAGCCGAACTCGACCAGGGTCTCCTTGCGCGAGCGGTCGCCCTTGTACATCGCGCCCAGCTGCGGCACGGTGACGTGCGATTCGTCCACCACCAGCAGGCCATCGGCCGGCAGGTAGTCGAACAGCGTGGGCGGCGGCTCGCCCGGTGCGCGCCGGGTCAGATGGCGCGAGTAGTTCTCGATGCCCTGGCAGTAACCGACCTCGGCCATCATCTCCAGGTCGAAGCGGGTGCGCTGCTCCAGCCGCTGCGCCTCGACCAGCTTGTTCTCCTTGTACAGATATTCCAGCCGTTCCTTCAGCTCGACCTTGATCGTCTCGATCGCGTTGAGCACGCTCTCGCGCGTCGAGGCGTAATGGGTGCGTGGATAGACGGTATAGCGCTGCACCTTGCGGATCGTCTCGCCGGTGAGTGGATCGAACAACGCCATCTTTTCCACTTCGCCGTCGAACAACTCGATGCGCAAGGCCTCGGTCTCCGACTCGGCCGGGAACACGTCGATGATCTCGCCGCGCACGCGATAGGTGCCTCGCCGCAGCTCCATCTCGTTGCGGGTGTACTGCAGCTCGGTCAGCTGATGGATCAGCTTGCGCTGGTCGATCCGCTCGCCGGTGGCCAGAATCAGCCGCAGCGACAGGTAGTCCTCCGGATTGCCCAGGCCGTAGATCGCCGACACAGTGGCGACGATGATCGAATCGCGCCGCGACAACAGCGCTTTGGTCGCCGACAACCGCATCTGCTCGATATGCTCGTTGATCGACGAATCCTTCTCGATGAAGGTGTCCGACGCCACCACGTAGGCTTCCGGCTGGTAATAGTCGTAGTAGCTGACGAAGTACTCCACCGCGTTGTGCGGAAAGAATTCCCTGAACTCGCCGTAGAGCTGCGCCGCCAGCGTCTTGTTCGGCGCCATCACGATGGTCGGGCGCTGCACCCGCTCGAT
Organism: Rhodanobacter sp. B2A1Ga4; assembly: GCF_018101315.1. Lineage (NCBI taxonomy): Bacteria > Pseudomonadati > Pseudomonadota > Gammaproteobacteria > Lysobacterales > Rhodanobacteraceae > Rhodanobacter > Rhodanobacter sp. B2A1Ga4. The sequence goes on from NZ_JADBJR010000006.1 coordinate 117,745, forward strand.
CACGTTGGCGATGGTGTAGGTCTTGCCCGAGCCGGTCACGCCGAGCAGGGTCTGCGCGGCCAGGCCGGCTTCGAAACCCTCGGCGAGGCGCGCGATCGCCTGCGGCTGGTCGCCGGCGGGCTGGTAGGGGGCGGCGAGTTGGAAGCGGTCAGTCATCGGCTACAGATGTGGGCGAGATGGGTCATTTTAAATCGCCCCTGCTGACAGCACGCGTCAGCAGGCACCGACATCCGGAGGGCGGCCGGACGGCTGGCCAGGCGAGGGCAACGCCCTAGCATGAACCTCCCGGACCACGCAGGAAGCGATGCCGTGTCGGACTCGAGGAACGCCCGGCCACGGTGCCGGCAACGGGGCATGAGCCTGATCGAACAGATCATGGTGCTTGCCATCATCGCCGTACTCCTGGGCATTGCCACGCCGCCCCTGCGGCAACTGTTGAGCCGCAACGCGCTGCGGGTTGCCCAGGCCGATTTCATCACCGCCCTGCGGTATGCGCGCGAGACGGCCATCATCAGCGGCAAGCGCACGCTGTTCTGTCCCACCCGGGACGGCAACAGCTGCAACGGCGCCACCCGCTGGGAGAACGGCTGGCTGCTCGGCCGTGACGGCAACCTCGACGACCAGCCTGACGACGGCCCGCTGCACGTTGGCCAAAGCTACGACGGAAAGGTCATCATCCACAGCAGCAATGGCCGGCATGCCGTGCGTTTCCAGCCCGACGGCAGCGCCCGCGGCAGCAACATCACCCTGCTGTTCTGCCAACCCTCCAGCGCGAGCCGCACGCTCGCCGTGGTGGTCTCCAATGCCGGCCGCATCCGCGGCGCTCCCGCCAATGCCGACCAGGTCGCCACCTGCGCCCAGCTGAACTGACCCGCCTCGGCACCATCCGCACGCCGGCATGGCATCCACTTGATCCCGGTCAACACCCGGATATGCCGGCGCGCACATGCTGTGCCACGATCCCCGCAGGAGGCACGGCCATGGGCAGATTGAGCGGCAAGGTAGCGCTGGTGACCGGCGCTGCGGTGGGCATCGGTGCCGCCTGCGCGCGCCGCATGCTGGAAGCCGGCGCGCGGGTGGCCCTGGTTGACCTGCACGACAGGCCGGGACAGCAACTGGCGGCGGAATTCGGCGACAACGCGCGCTACTTCCATGCCGACGTGGCGGTGGAGGCCGAGGTGGCCGCGGCGATCGCCGGCGCGGTGGCAGCGTTTGGACGTCTGGACGTCCTGGTCAACAATGCCGGCATCGCCGGCGCGAACAAGCCGACCCACGAACTCACCGAAGCCGAGTGGGACCGGGTGCAGGCGATCAACGTGAAAGGCGTGTTCTTCTGCACCAAGCACGCGATCGCGCCGCTGCGTGCCGCCGGCGGCGGCAGCATCATCAACCTGTCGTCGATCTACGGCCTGGTTGGCGCGGCGGATTCGCCGCCCTACCACGCGTCCAAGGGTGCGGTGCGACTGATGAGCAAGACCGACGCGATGCTGTATGCCGCCGACCGCATCCGGGTCAACTCGATCCACCCCGGCTTCATCTGGACGCCGATGGTGGAGCAGCACATCGCCTCGATGGGCGGCGACCCCGCCCAGCACCGGCGCGAAACCGGCGCGCTGCATCCGCTGGGCCACATGGGCGAGCCTGACGACATCGCCTGGGGCGTAGTCTACCTGGCGTCCGACGAATCGAAATTCGTGACCGGCAGCGAGCTGGTCATCGATGGCGGCTACACCTGCCGCTGATCACCCCGAGCAAGAGGAGCTCACCATGTTCAAGCACATCCTGCTGCCCACCGACGGTTCCGAACTGTCCCTGCGCGCGGTCGACACCGGCATCGAGCTGGCCGCCAGGCTGGGAGCCAGCGTGTACGCGTTCCATGTGATCGCGCCGTTCCCTGCTTCTGTCTACTTTGCCGAGTTCGTCGTGGCCAATGAGCCGAGCTACACCCGCGACGCCATCGCCAATGCCGAACGCTACCTGGCCGACGTGCGCCAGCGTGCGCAGGCCGCCGGCGTTCCCTGCGAAGGCAGCCACGAGATCGACGCGCGGCCCTATTCGGCGATCGTCGGCGCCGCGCGCAAGCAGCAGTGCGACCTGATCGCGATGGCCTCGCACGGCTGGCGCGGCTTCGACCGACTGCTGCTGGGCAGCGAGACGCACAAGGTGATACTCAACGGCGAAGTGCCGGTACTGGTTTGCCGTTGAGCAACACTCTCAGGCCGAGCGGCATCCGGACCGATTCATGAGCGAAGCAACGCCGTCGCAACCGGCCAGCCGCCCCGGGCTTGACCCCGCCGAGGCCGCGCGCCGACTGGCCGAACACGGCCCGAACCTGCTGCCGGGGAGCACGCCCAAGGGCCTGCTTGCGATCGTCGGCAGCGTGCTGACCGAACCGATGTTCCTGATGCTGCTGGTCGCCGGCGGCCTGTACCTGGCGCTGGGCGACCGCGCCGAGGCGGTGTTCCTGCTGTCGTTCGTGTTCGTCGTCATCGGCATCACGCTGGCGCAGGAGCGCAAGACCCAGCGGGCGCTGGAATCGCTGCGCGAGCTGTCCGCGCCGCGCGCACTGGTGATCCGCGGCGGCGAGGAAGTCCGCGTGCCAGGCCGCGAGGTGGTGGTCGGCGACCTGCTGGTGCTGCACGAGGGCGATCGCATCGCCGCCGATGCCGTGTTGCTGGACGGCCATCTCGACGTCAACGAATCGCTGCTCACCGGCGAAGCGGTGCCGGTGACCAAACTCCCCGGCGAGGACAGCGGCCAGCTGTTCGCCAGCACGGTGGCGACCAAGGGTGTGGGGGTCGCCGAGGTCCGCGCCATTGCCGGGGCCACCGCGGTCGGCCGTATCGGCCAGGCGCTCAGCGCCACCGTGGAACCGGTATCCGGCCTGCAGCAGGCCTCGCGCCGGCTGATCCGCAACCTCACCGTCGGTGGCCTGCTGCTGGCCACAGCCTACGCGCTGCTCGGCTGGCTGTGGGACGGTCACGGCCTGCTGCAAAGCGTGCTGGCCGGCATCGCGCTGACCATGGCGATCCTGCCGGAGGAGATCCCGGTGATCCTCACCGTGTTCCTGGCGCTGGGTGCATGGCGGATCTCCAAGCACAAGGTGCTGACCCGCCGCGTGCCCGCGGTGGAGGCGCTCGGCGCGATCTCGGTGCTGGCGGTGGACAAGACCGGCACACTGACGCAGAACCGCATGCAGGTCGCCGAATTGCGCCTGGTCGACGGCAGTTCGCACGACCGGGACGCGGCCGAGCTGCCCGAGCCGTTCCACGCGCTGGTCGAGTTCGCCATGCTGGCGACGCCGGCCGATCCGTTCGACCCGATGGAGAAGGCGATCCAGCAGTTCGGGCTGCGCTGGCTCACCGATACCGAGCATGTGCACGCCGAGTGGGCGCCGGAATTCGAGTACGCATTGTCGCCCGAGATCCTGGCGATGACCCATGTGTTCCGCGGCGATGCGCGCGACACGCACCTGCTGGCCACCAAGGGCGCGCCGGAAGCAGTGATCGACCTGTGCCACCTGGATGCGGACGCGGCGGCCGCGATCCTGCGCCAGGTCGAGTCGATGGCCGAGCGCGGCCTGCGCGTGCTCGGCGTGGCGCGCGGCGAGTGGCAGGGCGAAGCATGGCCGCGCAGCCAGCACGACTTCGATTTCCGTTTCCTCGGCCTGCTCGGTTTCGTCGACCCGCCGCGCCCGGAAGTACCGGCGGCGATTGCCGAATGCCGCAGCGCTGGCATCCGCATCATCATGATGACCGGCGACCACCCGGCCACCGCGCGGGCGATCGCGCGCGAGGTGGGTCTGAGCGAACGCGCCGAGGTGATCACCGGTGCGGAAATGGCTGCACTGGACGACGCCGCGCTACGCGAACGCCTGCGTCACGTCGACCTGTGCGCGCGGCTCAAGCCCGAGCAGAAGCTGCGCCTGGTGCAGCTGCTGCGCGAAGACGGCGAAGTGGTGGCGATGACCGGCGACGGCGTCAACGACGCGCCCGCGCTGAAGGCCGCCGACGTCGGCATCGCGATGGGCGAGCGCGGCACCGACGTGGCGCGCGAGGCGGCCGCACTGGTGCTGCTGGACGACAGCTTCGCCAGCATCGTCAGCGCGATCCGCCAGGGCCGGCGCATCTACGACAACATCACCAAGGCCACCCGCTTCGTGTTCGCCGTGCACATGCCGATCATCGCGCTGGCGCTGGTGCCCACCCTGCTGCACTGGCCGGTGCTGCTGATGCCGGTGCACATCGTGCTGCTGGAGCTGCTGATCGACCCGGCCTGCTCGGTGGTGTTCGAGGCCGAGCCCGCCAGCGATGACATCATGCGACGACCGCCGCGCGCACCGTCGGATTCCCCGTTCGCCCCCGCCAACCTGCGCCATGCAGTGCTGCAGGGACTGGGCTTCGCCGCCATCCTGCTGCTCGGCTACGGCCTGCTGCCCGGCCAGGGGCTGGATGCCGTGCAGAGCCGCAGCACGGTGTTCATCGCGCTGATCGTTGGGCTGTTCCTGCTGACCCTGGCCAACCGCGACCTGTCCCATCCCGCACTGGCCCGTCATCCAGTGCATAACCCCTGGCTGTTGCGCATGTTCGGCGCCGTGGCGGCGATGCTCGTCATCGTGATCGGCGTGCCGATCTTCCGCGACGTGATGGGCCTGGCGATACCGAACACGCCCATGCTGCTCGCCGGCGCGGTGATGCTGGCCGCCTGCATCGCCTGGCTGGAACTGCTGCGTCGCACGGGGCAACACTGGGACCTGGCAAGCCGGCTGAAATGAGTTCGGTCAGGGTGCGCGGCGCAGTACGCCGGACAACTGCGCGCCCGGCGCCACGGTGTTGAACACCGTGCCGAACTTGCGCACGTTGTCGTGCAGCAGGGCCAAGCGCTGCTCGCTCTCGTCGCTGTCCACCAGGATCTCGTAGTCGATCGATTCCAGCCGCGGCGGCACGTCCTGGCGCACGCCGTGTACGCGCACCTCGACCCCGCGCAGCTGGAACTGCAGGATCGGCGTGACACGCTCGATGCCCTTGAGCATGCAGGCCGACACCGCGGCCAGCAGCAGTTCAGCGGGGTTGAACGCATCGAGGCGGCCGGCCAGATCGGTGTCCAGCAACAGTTCGGCATCCTTGCAGCGGGCGACGCTGCCGTGGGCATCGGTGCGATGTGCCAAGACATGGAAACTCAGCTTGCGAGCGGGATCGGTCATGCGAGTTCTCCAGAATGAGACGGCCGATGGATCAAACGTAGCCGGGCGCATGCGCCGCGTCGGTCGCCACGCGCGGCAGGCTGAAACTGACCTGCGCGCCACCCTGCGCGGAGCGGCCGAAGGCCAGCTCGCCGTGATGCAGTTTGGCGATCGCCTGGGCGATCGACAGGCCCAGCCCGCTGCCTTCACCGACGCTGCCTTCGGGGCGGTGGAAACGCTCGCCCAGTCGCGCCACATCGGCCGCCGCGAAGCCGCTGCCGTTATCGTTCACTTCCAGCGTCACCTGTTCGTTGCGCCCGCCGACGCGCACGTTCACCTGGCCGTGGTCGGGCGCGTGGCGCAGCGCGTTGTCGAGCAAGTTCTGCACCAGGATGCCAAGCAGGCTGCGACTGCCCAGCACGAAGTCGTTGCCGTCGTGGTCCAGCGACAGCTCGATGGAGCGCGCCGCCGCGCGCTCGCTGGCGTCGCGCAGGGCAGCCTCGACCACGCTCACCAGGCGCAACGGTCCGGCGTCGTCCAGTTCGGCCAATTTCTCGACCCGCGCCAGCATCAAGAGCTGGGCCACCAGTCGCTGCATGCGATCCAGTGCCTCCTGCGCGCGCTGCAGGTGCCGCGCGCGGGCGACTGCATCGTCGCCGCGCCCGGCCAGGTCCAGCTCCAGCCGCAGCGCCGCCAGCGGATGGCGCAGTTCGTGCGCCGCATCGGCGGTGAAGCGGCGCTCGTGCTCGAGGCTGCGTTGGAGTCGCGCCACCAGCCGGTCGATCGCTTCGGTGAACGGTGCCAGCTCCACCGGCACCCGCGCATCGGTGAGCGAGGCGCCTGCCGCGTGGGTGTCGGCGGACAGCTGCCGGGTCAGCCGGCGCAGCGGCTTCAGCCCGCTGCGCAAGCCGGCGAACACCATCGGCGGCACCAGCACCAGCAGCGCCAGCAGGGACAGCAGGGCCGGCGCCAGCAGCTTGCGCATCAGCTCGTCGCGCTCATCCAGTGGCGCGCCGACCTGGATCCAGTACTGCCGCTGCGCATCCCAGCGCTGGAACACCCGCCAGCGCCGTTGCCCGTAGGTGACCGAATGGAAGTGCGCATCGCCCGGATCGAAACTCAGCGCGGGCAGCTCCGTGCTGCGAATCAGCAGCTGTCCGCTGGCATTACGCACGGTGATGGCCGGGCGCTGCGCGGTGGCATCGGAGTCCAGCGCATGCCGGTCCGGCAGGCGCGCCGTCCCACCCTGCACCGGCGTAGCTGGCATCACCGCGAACACGCTGGCGGCGGTGCGCACCAGCATCTGGTCGAAGATCTCATCGACCTCGTGCAGGCTGCGCCAGGCCAGCCAGCCGGCGGCGGCACACCACACCAGCACGATGCCGGCCAGCAGCCGCAGCACCAGCCGCCGGTTGAGCGAGGGGCGGATCATGTCGCCGGCCCGCCGGGCGGGTTGATCGCGTAGCCGATGCCGCGCAAGGTGCGGATCCAGCCCGGCCCGAGCTTGTGGCGCAGGTAGTGGATGTGCACTTCCACCGCATTGCTGGCTACCTCCCGGTCCCAGCCATACAGCGCTTCCTCCAGTTGCTCGCGCGAATACGCGCGCCCGGGATGGCGCACCAGCATCTCCAGCAGCGCGTACTCGCGCGCGGTCAGCTCCAGTGCCGCGCCGGCCAGCGTGACGCTGCGCGCGGCCGGGGTGACTTCCAGCGCGCCCAGGCGGATCGCCGGCTCGACCTGGCCATCGGCCCGGCGCAGCAAGGCGCGCAGGCGGGCGGCGAGTTCGTCCAGGTGCACCGGCTTGACCACGTAGTCGTCGGCACCGGCATCCAGTCCGGCGACGCGGTCGGCCAGTTCGTCGCGGGCGGTCAGCAGCAGCACCGGGGTGGCATCCTGGCGTCGGCGCATGCCGGCGATGATCGCCGGGCCGCTGCTGCGCGGCAGGTTCCAGTCCAGCACCGCGGCGGCATACGTCGTGTCGGCCAGCGCGGCGGCGGCCTGGTTGCCGTCGGTGATCCAGTCCACCGCATAGCCGAGCTGGCGCAGGCCGTCGGCCAGCGCCTGCCCCAGTGCCCGGTCGTCTTCGGCTAGCAGGATGCGCATGGCCTCATTCTTGTCGTGCAGCTGGACGGCTTACTTGACTTGCCGCAAGTCGCGGTGCTTTTTCAGCAGCTGCGGCATCCTGCCCCAGCGCGCGCTTGCGGCCGTGGATCATCGCGGCGACCAGGTTCTCGCCGTAGTGCACGCTCTCGCCCACCGCGGCCAGGATGTGCAGCACGACGAGTCCCAGCACGCCGTAGGCTAGCGCTTCGTGCAATTCCTCCAGCCACCCCTCCCCGAAGAATCGGTCGGTGGTCTGCAACCAGCCGGTGACGCCCACCAGCAGCACGCCGACCAGCAGTGCCAGGATCATCACGGCGGCCGCCGGGTTGTGCCCAAGCTGCCGCCGCGAGCGCCCGGCCACACGCTCGCTTAGGTAGTCACGCACGCGGCGCGGGCCGGGCACCCAGTCGGCGAAGCGCGCGTGCCGCGTGCCGACCCAGCCCCACACGAAGCGCACCGCAAGCAGGGCCAGCACGGCGTAGCCGATCCCACGGTGGACCAGCTCGCCGTCCTCGGTGAAAAAGTTGGCGAGGAACAAGCCCGCCAGCGACCAGTGAAACAGGCGGACCAGGGGGTCCCAGACCTTGACTGTGGCATGCATGGGCTTGTCCTCGCGTCAGTGGTTGATCAGCCGCCCTTCTGCTTGACGATGCGGCCGTCGGTGGGGTCGAAGTAGATCTCCACGTTCTTGCCGGCCTTGTCCTTGCCGTAGATCTCGTAGCAGTTGCCCGAGACCTGGAACACCTTGATGGTGTAGCCCTGGTCGAGCACCTTCTGCCTCATCGCCGCTTCGGTCAGCCACTGCGCACGCGGTGCGCTGGTGCATTGCGGTGCGGCGAAGGCGGACGCCGACAGGACGGCGGCAGCGAGGAACAACGGTGCGATGACGATGCGTTTCATGGTGCGTCTCCGGTATCGGCAGGATTGCCTTGGACGGCATTGCAACCGGGACGGCTTATGTGGGTCTTAAGGACCCGTGATGGCGTGCGGAAAGGTTTCCGCCCGGACCGCCTGCGGCAGCGCGATCGCCGCCACCGCCTGGTCCCGCCCCGCATGCTTGGCGTCGTACAGCGCGGTGTCGGCGCGCCGGATCAGGTCCTCGGTGGTCTCGCCAGCGGCGGCCTGTGCCACGCCGATGCTGACCGTGACCGTACGCTGTGGCCAGGCGAAGCCGCGGAACGCATCGAGCAGGCGCGCTGCCACCTCGCTGGCGCCGTGCAGGTCGGTATCCGGCAACAGCAGCACGAACTCTTCGCCGCCGTAGCGTGCGGCCATGTCCGATGGACGCAGCGCCGCGCGCAGCAGCTGGCCGGTGATGCGCAGCACCTGGTCGCCGACCAGGTGGCCGAAATCGTCATTGAAGGACTTGAACCGGTCCAGGTCGAGCATCAGCAGCGAGAACATCGCGTCGTGCTCGCGCTGGCCGCGCAGCAGGCTGGCCAGCGCCTCGTCGAGCGCGCGCCGATTGGCCAGCCCGGTCAGGATGTCGGTGTCGGCATCGTTGCGCAGCAGGATGCTCTTGCGGTGCTGGCGCTCCAGCTCGTCGAACAGGTTGGCCACCCACCACACCAGCCCGGCCACCGCGCCGCCGCTGAACAGGGCCAGCAACACGAACGCCAGTGTTTCGGACAGGCCCAGCCAGGACTGCAGCAGCTCGAACACGAACGCAAAGACCGCTGGCAGCAGCAAGGCCGGCAGCAGCAGGCGGCGCGCCAGCGCACCACCCAGCGTATCTGCCGTGGCCACCCGGGTCAGCCCGAGGGTGGGCGTGACGCACAGCCAGCCTAGGGTCGCCAGCAGCATCAGCAACGAGGTGTGGATCGGCATACGTCCAAATGGCATGCCACTCTTGCCGACCAGCGCGATGCCATAGGAGGCCAGGCCGCTCATCGAGATCACCAGCAGGCCGATGGCCAGTCCCTCGCGCAGATACAGCCAGCGCCGCACGAGCGGCAGCGCGCCCAGGCCACCGAGCAACACGAACCCCACCGCCACCGGTTCGGTCATGCGTCCGGGCCAGCGGCCGGACCACCATGCGGGCGGACCGGCAAACAGGTGGTCGATGCCGGGATCCATCATCCAGAGGTATTCCAGGAGCGTGACCGCACCGATCGCCAGCACGGCCAGCGACAGCCAACGGCCGAAACCCGACCACCATGGCGCGGGGTTCTGACTGAGCAGCAGCGAACTGCCGGACAGTACGAAGCCGATCGCCGCATTCGCCGTCATCGCGGCCTGCCCCGGCCATATCGTGACCAGCAGCGGCCGGTCCCACCACCAGCCGGCCAGCACGACCAGCGCCACCGCGCAGACCAGCAGGGCGACGGCGCGCGAGAAGCGCAGGAAGCCCTGCACGACGACCAGATCGTGGTGGAAAGGCACTGTGATCATGGCGACCCCCATCCATGCCGGGAAGCCTGCCGCCACTCGTGCACGGCAGTACAACGGCACGGCACACACCATGGCACAGTCGGCGGGCGCCCCGAATTGACGACGATCAATCCGGCTATCGAGGTACTCTGCCACAGTCTGCCGCGAGCCGTCCGGACGGCCGTCATCCGCACAGTCGGGGAACGCATGATCATCTACAGTTGCCACGGCGCCGCCAAACAGGTTACCGGCTCGTGCCACCTCGTCACCTGCAACGACCGCCGCGTGCTGATCGACTGCGGCATGTTCCAGGGCAGCGAAGACGTCGAGCGGGCCAACGCCGAACCGTTCGGCTTCGACCCGGCCGGCATCGACGTGCTGCTGCTCACCCATGCCCATCTCGATCATTGCGGCAGGATCCCGTTGCTGGTGCGCCAGGGGTTCCGCGGACGCATCATCACCACCGCCGCCACCCGCGAACTGGCGCGGGTGGTGATGCTCGATGCCGCCGGCCTGCAGGAGGAAGAGGCGCGCCGGGCGCAGCGCCGCAACCACAGCGGCGAGGCGGTGACGCCACCGCTGTACACGCTGGACGACGCACTGCATGCACTGGACTTCTTCGGTGCCGATGTCGGCTATGACGAGACTGTGCAAGTCGTCGAGGGCATCAGCGCGCGCTTCCTCGACGCCGGCCACATCCTCGGCTCGGCCTCGATCCTGCTGCAGCTCGACGACGGCAAGCAGCAGCGCCGCATGCTGTTCTCCGGCGACCTCGGAAACCCTGGCCGGCCGCTGCTGCGCGACCCGACGCCCGCGCCGGCCGCCGACTATGTGGTGATGGAAAGCACCTACGGTGACCGCCCGCACCGTTCGGTGCCCGACTCCGTGGACGAGATGTACCAGGCCATCCGCGAAACGGTGAACCGCCGCGGCAACGTGGTGATTCCCACCTTCGCGCTGGAGCGCACCCAGGAAATCCTCTACTACCTGCACCGCGGCATCGCGGGCGGCGCGATCCCGTCGCACGTGCGGGTGTTCCTCGACTCGCCGATGGCGATTTCCGCCACCGAGATCTTCCGCCGCCATCCGGAATGCTTCGACAAGGGTTTCCTGGATGAACTGCAGCACGGCGATCCGTTCGCCATGCCCGGCCTGCACTTCACCCGCGAGACGGCCGAGTCGATGGCGATCAACAACGTCGACGGCGGCGCGATTATCCTGGCCGGCTCGGGCATGTGCAACGGCGGCCGTGTGCGCCACCACCTCAAGCACAACCTGTGGCGCGAACGCAGCAGCGTGGTGTTCGTCGGCTATGCCGCGGAAGGCACGTTGGCGCGGCGGATCATCGACGGTGCGGCCAGCGTGCGCGTATTCAATGAGGAGATCCCGGTGCGCGCGCAGGTGTGGACCATCAACGGCTTCTCCGCCCACGCCGACCAGCCCTCGCTGCTGGCCTGGCTGGGCGATGTGCCGCGGCGCAAGGTGTTCCTGGTGCACGGCGAGTACGGCCGCGGCATGCGGGCGATGCAGGAGGTGCTGGCCGCGCGCGACGTCGCCTGCCAGCTGCCCGGCCTGCACGAGCCGATCAAGATCGACTGACGGCCGACGCGTGCGGGCGGATGCGCCCGGGAAAGACGCCCCCGCTTGACGTGGATCAAACGCGGTGGCTCCCCCCGCTTCTATATTCTGCCCGCCCGGTACGCGGATCCCTCGGGGAGGGATCCAGTGGTCATCGACGTTTTCGGGTCGCGCTCGAACCAATCTTGGGGAGCAATCGCATGACGCAGCGGATCACTGATCTGACGCTTTCGGTGCTGGCCTGTGTGGCAGCCGTCCTGTTGTCCTGGCCATTCTGGCGCAACTACGAGTATTGGCCCGAATCACACCTCGCGTGGTGGGCCTACTTCGTAATCGGTTTCGTCCTGGCGGTGTACGTGTTCTACGTATTCATCGGCAGCCTGCGCATCCTGTTCCTGCACGACACGCAAGAGCAGGCCGCAACCACCACGGACAAGGCGAAACTCTCATGAGCTGTGGAGTCGGCGGCAGCAGTTGCGAAACACCGCGGCGTCGCGGGGCCTTCGTGGTCCTGGGCATCCTCGCGCTGATCTTCATCGCACTGTCGATATTCTCCTTCCTGAAGTCACGCGGCCAGGTCACCCCCGACACGGTGTCCTTCGGACCGTACAAGGCCACCGACGGCAAGCGGGTCTTCCAGGCCTACAACTGCATGGGCTGCCACACCATGGTCGGCAATGGCGCCTATCTGGGCCCGGATCTGACCAAGGAGTACAGGCGCGCCGGACCTGCGTGGCTGGCGGCGTTCCTGCCTTCCGCGGGCGGCTGGCCGACCAACGCGGCGGTGCGCGCGCAGCTGCTCGATCCGAACCAGCAGGCCGATGCCGGCAGCGATTCGATCGATGCCTACCTGAAGAAGTTTCCGGGCGCCGCCGAGCGCATCGAACGTCGCGGCGGCGGCACCACGATGATGCCGAACCTGCCGCTGACCAGGGACGAAATCGGCCAGCTGATCGCCTACCTCAAGTACACCTCGGCGATGAACACCGAGGGCTGGCCACCGAAGGTCGAGGTGGAAGGACTCGATCATCGCCTGCAGCTTGCACATGGCACCGTGGCGGCAGCGCCGGCACCGGCGCCGTCCGCAGCGCCGGGCCCGGCCAGCGCCGCACTCGATCCCGCCGCGCACGGCGCGCAGCTGGTGAAGGACAACGGCTGCCTGGCATGCCATGCGACCGACGACAAACGCCTGGTCGGCCCGGGCTGGGGAGGCCTGTACAACGCGAAGGTCGCCCTGGCTGACGGCAGCACGGTCACCGCCGATGACGCCTATCTGCAGGAATCGATCCGTCAGCCCAACGCAAAGATCGTGGCGGGTTATCCGACGGGCGTGATGCCCGCCTACGGGACCTTGCTGAAGGACGATGAAGTCAACGCCATCGTGGCCTACCTCCACACCTTGGAGAAGCAGTGATGCAGATCGAATACCAGACCCAAAGGTTGAGCCTGCGCTTCTTCATGCTGATGCTGGTGCTGTTCGTGATCCAGGTCGGTTACGGCCTGCTGCTGGCCACCCAGCAGGTTGACCCGACCGTGCTTGCCGGCGTGATGAACTTCAATGTTGCCCGCGCCGAACACCTCAACCTCGGCATCCTGTGGATCCTGTGCGGCTTCATCGGCGCGATCCTGTTCGTCGGCCCGATCCTGTCCAAACGCGACATGGTCGCGCCATGGCTGATCAAGCTGCTGTTCTACGCGTTGATCGTGATCGCGGTGTGGAACTTCTTCACCCTGCGCCTGGCCCAGGTCGGCATCGCCGGCTGGTGGGAAGGGCAGCCGTGGCTGCAGCAGGGGCTGGAATACCTGGAGGCCGGGCGCATCGCCGGCGTGCTGGTGCTGGTCGGCTTCGCGATCCTCGCCTTCGTGGTGCTGCGCACCTTCCCGCCGGTACGCCAGTGGAACGAGATCCACTGGGGCCTGGGCCTCGGCGTCAGCGCACTGATGGCGGTGTGGGTGTTCGGCCTGTTCTACGTGGCACGGCTGGACCTGCAGGAATATTTCCGCTGGTTCGTGGTGCACTACTGGGTCGAGGGCGTGTGGGAGGTGATCCACATCACCCTGGTCGGCTTCCTGCTGGTGCTGATGTTCAAGGTCGACGTCAAATCGGTGGGCTTCGCCGTGTTCTGGGGCGTGGCACTGGTATGGCTGTCCGGGCTGATCGGCAACGCGCACCACTATTTCTGGATCGGCACGCCGGCGTTCTGGCAGTTCTGGGGTTCGGTGTTCAGCGCGCTGGAGCCGCTGCCGCTGGTGTTCTGCTTCTGGCACATCTACCTCGACGCACACACCAACAAGCGCCCGCTGGAGAACGCGCCCGCGTTCTACTTCATCCTCGGCTCGGTGGTGCTGGAGCAGATCGGTGCGGGCATCCTGGGTTTCAGCATGACCTTCGCGCTGACCAACGTGTGGTCGCACGGCACCTGGGTCACCCCGGGGCATGGGCATCTGGCCCTGTTCGGCACCTTCGGCATGCTGGGTATCGCCGCCGCCTACTTCGCGGTGCCGATCATGCGCAAGGTGACCAATTACGACCAGCGCCTGGGCAAGCTCGGCTTCTGGCTGGTGCTGGTGGGCATGCTCGGCATGGCATTCGCCTTCAACCTGGGCGGCACCGTGCAGATCTACGTCTACCGCATCCTCGGCCTGGACTGGTTCGGCGGTGACGTCGCCCGCTCCATGGGCGTGTTCAAACTGCTGCTGCCGCTGTTCGGCGTCGTCTTCGCGGTGGGTGCGGTGGTGGTGGCCTACGACCTGTTCACGCTGGGGCGTCGCATCAGCGTTCCGGCAGGCACGGATGTGCACGGCGGTTCGGCGGACGTCCACCCGGTCACCCGCTGGAGTCGCCCGCTGAGCGGCTTCGAAGCCGGCATCTGGTTGTTGATGATGTGGGTGTTCGGCACGATCATCACGCTCGGCCTGCTCAGCTTCAACCTGCCGCGCGTGCGCGTGGCTGGCGACCCGACCCTGCCCTATCTGCTGGCGGGCATTGGCTACCCGGGGTTGATGCTGGTGACCCTGCTGTTTGTGTGGCGCTTCCTGGCTTCGATGGAAGCTCGCACGAACGCGGCGAGCATGCCGTCACTGCTGCGGGTGCTGCCCGCGCAGGCCTGAGCACGGGGTGGTGAAGTGACAAGAAAAGGCCGCCGGGGAAACCCGGCGGCCTTTTGCATGGGCTAATGCGTCCGCCGTCTGTCGCCGCTCCTGCAGCGGCCGCTGGCGCCAGCGGCATCGACGAACGGTGTCACGACATGCGCCCACCACGCCGCGGCAACATGCGCAGCAAGGTGTTGTCCCGGTTCACGTAGTGGTGCACCAGCGCAGCCGCCGCGTGCAGGCCGACCAGGTAGTAGCCGATCGTGCCGATGGTCTCGTGGATCTCTTCCAGCGAGTCGGCGAGCGCCTTGTCTGCCCCCATCAGCGCCGGCAATGACAGGCCGAAGAACGGCACCGGCTTGCCCTTGGCGCTGAGCACCAGCCAGCCGAGCAGCGGCATCACGATCAGGAAGGCGTACAGCGCCAGGTGCATCAGCGCGGCCAGGCGCTCCTGCCACACCGGCGGCGCCGGCCGGATCGGTGGCGTCGCCCCCGCTGCGAAGCGGATCGCCAGCCGCACGAAGACCAGTGCGAACACGCCCAGGCCAAGCATGAAGTGCCAGGTCTTCAGGCCCTCGCGCAGATCGCTGCCACGCGGGTAGAAGCCGCGCAATTCGATGCAGGCATAGACGGCGACCAGCAACAGCAGCATCAGCCAGTGCATGCCGATCGACAGCGAGCTGTAACGGTCCTTGGTGTTTTTCCAGTTCATGGCGATCTCTGCAAGTGGAATGTGGGACGGCCCCGGTCCAACCGCCACCGCACGTGGACCCGGCCGTGCCGACAGCCTGCGGCGAAAGGCCCATGCGCCACTTGACCACGGTCAAATACGCACAGAATTGACGCCTTGCCATGCTAAGGTGCGGCCATCTGCCCCGGCTGCCTAAGGGGCCCGCGAAAGCCCGTTTCAAGCCCTGTGAGGACGTCGATGGCCCCCGCAGCCACCGTGCTTGACCTGAACCTGCTGCGACGCAGCTGCTCAACCTGCGCCCTGAGCGAATTGTGCCTGCCCGCCGGCATCGGCAACAACGACCTGGAGCAGCTGGACACGGCGGTCCGCGACAAGCGTACGCTGGACCGCGGCGGCGTGCTGTACCGCGATGGCGATCCGTTCGATGCGCTCTACGTGGTGCGTTCCGGTTCGCTGAAGACCTTCGTGCTGGACGATACCGGCGACGTGCAGATCCTCGGCTTCCACCTGCCCGGCGAAATCATCGGTTTCGACGCGCTGGCTTCGAACCGGCACGTCAGCCAGGCCGAGGCACTGGAACGCAGCAGCATCTGCGAGCTGCCCTATGACCGGTTGCAACAGGTCACCAGCGAGGTACCCGCGCTGCACCGGCAACTGATGCGGGTGATCAGCCGCGAAGTGATCGAGGAACATCGCCACCTGGTGATGATGGGCAAGCAACAGGCGCAGGAGCAGCTGGCGATCTTCCTGAAGGGCCTGGCCGACCGCTACCAGCGCCTGCAGCGCGATGGCACCGCCCTCACCCTGTCGATGTCGCGCTACGACATCGCCAACTACCTCGGCCTGGTGGTCGAAACGGTCAGCCGGCTGTTCTCGCGCCTGGAGGAAATGGGCGTGCTCGAGGTCAACCGCAAATCCGTGCACATCCGTCGCCCCGACCTGCTCGCCGAACTCTGCCGCAGCAATGCCACGGCGTCGTCGAAGCAGCGCGACGCCGGCTGAACCCGCCGCCGCGTTCATCCCGGATTGACCAGGGTCAATTCGAGCCACGGCCAGCCGGCGTAAAACTTGATCCTGCAAGGAGCCATGCCGCGATGGTCACCCGTCCCGGCGTGGGAATCGATCACGATTCACCCGCCGCGGGAACAGCTCATGTCCAATGTCCACCACACCCCCGTCACCACCCCCGTCACGCCGTTCGGCGCCATCGAGGGCACACACTGGATCGAGACCCTGAATGACGGCAGCCCGGTGCTGATCCGCCCGCTGCGCCCGGAGGATCGCCAGCGCGAAACGGACTTCATCAACCGGATGTCGGAGCAGGCCTGCCGCTTCCGCTTCCTGGGCAACCTGAAGGAAGCAAGCCCGGCCCTGCTCGACCAGCTGATGAACGTCGACTACCAGGACCGGATGGCTTTCGTGGCGCTCGCCCACGACAACGGCGAATTGCGCGAAGTCGGGGTCAGCCGCTACAGCGCGAGCGGCGACGAAAAGCAATGCGAATGCGCGGTGACGGTGGCCGACGACTGGCGCCATCGCGGCCTTGCCGTGCTGCTGATGAGGCGCCTGATCGACATCGCACGCAAGAACGGATTCCGCACGATGTTCTCGATCGACGCCGCCGAAAACGAGCCGATGCGCGAACTGGCCGGCTACCTGGGCTTCCGCCGCCGGCTCGACCCGGATGACGCCACCCAGGTCATCCATGCACTCGATCTTTGATCGCCACCGAATCGGCAACCCCGCCATGACCAGCACCGAACAGACACCGCGCGTGACGCGCCCGGGCGACATCCTCGCGCTGGCAACCTCGACCGACCCATGGAGCCCCGCTGTCATCGCCGGCGTCGCCATCGCCTCGCGCTGGGGCAGCAACCTGACCGGCTGCTACATCGACCCCGCGTTGCGGAAGCTCATCGACACCGAAGCCGGGGCCGAGCCCACCGTGCTCGGCCTGCTGCTCGAACCACAAAGCGGATTCGCCGACAATCACGCTGCCTTCGAGTCCCTCGCGCGCCAGTCCGGCGTACGCAACGCCGACTGGATCGTCGCCCGGACCGGCATCGCCCATAGCTTGCGCTGGCTCGGCGCGCGGCACGACCTGGCGGTGATCGAGCGCGACATGGTGCAGGCATCCGGCCTGCTCGACATCCTCGGCGAGGCGATCCTGTCCTGCCGCCTGCCCTGCCTGATCCTGCCTCCGCGCTGGAACCGGGAAATCCGCTTCGAACGCATCGTGATCGGCTGCAATGGCAGCCTCGAGGCGATCCGCGCGATCCATTCAGCCCTGCCATTCCTCAAGGTCGCCCAGCAGGTCACCCTGGTCGATGGCGATGTGCGCGACGGTGACGAACAACGTCCGCGTTTCGACCCGTTCGTCTACCTGCTGCGCCATGGCATCACGGCCAGGCCCAGCTACATCCGCTCCTCCTCCGCGATGGCCGGCGAAATCCTGCTGAAGGAAGTCGAAAGCATCGACGCGGACCTGCTGGTGATGGGTGCCTATGGCCGTTCGCGCATGCGCGAACGCGTGTTCGGCGGCGCCACCCGGCACGTGCTGGAAGAAGCCACCGTGCCGGTGCTGATGCAGCACTAGACCCGTACGCCCGCACTGTCAGCGTCTGACGGATTCCACTGCTGGGGCGCCATGCCGGCGGCGGGATCGGGCCACGCCAGCAGCACCAGCACGTTCTCCATCAGCCAGCCCTGGCGCTAGTGCGGCGCGATGCCGGGAGCCATTGCGGCGACCAGGAACACCGCCAGCAGCAGCAACGGAAATCGCACCCCTTCCGGTCCGGGTCGATCGTTCATGCCTGCCCGCACTCCCCTCATGCGCAACGCGCCATGCCGATCATGCCATGGCGACCATGCGCATCCGGCGGCGGCCGCGACAATTTGCGCGACGCGAGGTGGTGACCGTTTGACCTGCATCAAGATCGCCACGCCCTGCCTCGCCGAGCATGCGCGCACTTTTTAGGGAGAAGCACTGATGAGTACCACCCGAAAACTCTGGCTCGGACTGGCGGCGTTGCTCGTCGCGTCCTTCGCCGTCCTGCTGTGGGTCGGCAAGGAGGTCCACCAGCAGGCACCGCCGCTGCCCACCGCCGTCGTCACCGCAGACGGCCAGACGCTGTACACCAAGGCCGACATGGAAGAAGGCCGCCAGGTGTGGCAGAGCATCGGCGGCCAGCAACTGGGCTCCATCTGGGGCCACGGCGCGCTACTGGCGCCGGATTGGAGCGCCGACTGGCTGCACCGCGAAAGCATGGCGATGCTTGAGCTGCTTTCCCGCGACGCCGGCCTGGGTCCCTACGACTCGCTGACGGCGCAGCAGCAGGCACCGCTGAAGGCACGCGTGCAGGAAGAACTGCGTACCAACACCTGGGACGCGGCCAGCAACACCATCACCGTCTCGGCGCTGCGCGCGCACGCGATGGAAGCCGTCGCGGCGCATTACATGAGCCTGTTCGGCAACGACCCGGCCACGCACAAGCTGCGCGAAGGCTATGCCATGCGCGAGAACACCGTGGCCGAGATGGAACATCGGCGCGAGGTCACCGCCTTCTTCTGGTGGACCAGCTGGGCCGCCGCCACGCAGCGCCCGAACGAGGCGATGAGCTACACGCAGAACTGGCCATACGAACCGCTGGCCGGCAACACGCCGACCTCGACCAGCTTCCTGTGGTCGGTCTTCAGCATCCTGTTCATGATCTTCGGCATCGGCCTGCTCGGCTGGCATCACGCCCGCCAGGTCAGTCACGAACCGCTGCCGGTCGTTCCGGCGCGCGATCCGCTGACCGAGTTCAAGGCCACGCCGTCGATGAAGGCCACCGGCAAGTATTTCTGGACCGTGCTGGGGCTGTTCCTGGCGCAGATCCTGCTGGGCGCCACCACCGCGCACTACCAGGTGGAAGGCCAGCAGGCCTACGGTTTCGCACTGGCCAACTACCTGCCATACAGCCTCACCCGCACCTGGCATACCGAACTGGCGGTGCTGTGGATCGCCACCGCATGGCTGGCCACCGGCCTGTACATCGCACCGCTGATCTCCGGCCATGAACCGAAATTCCAGCGGCTCGGGGTGAACTTCCTGTGGGTCTGCCTGCTGGTGATCGTGGTCGGCTCCTTCGCCGGCCAGTGGTTCGCGGTGATGGACAAGATGGGCCTGAAGTACAACTTCTGGTTCGGCCACCAGGGTTGGGAATACACCGACCTCGGCCGCTTCTGGCAGATCTTCCTGTTCATCGGCCTGATGCTGTGGCTGTTCCTGGTCGGCCGCGCGCTGTGGCCGGCGATGGACCGCAACAAGGAAGGCGCCTCGATCGTGGGCCTGCTGTTCCTGTCCACCGTGGCGATCGGCCTGCTCTACGGCGCCGGCCTGATGTGGGGCGAACACACCCACATCGCGATGGTCGAGTACTGGCGCTGGTGGGTGGTGCACCTGTGGGTGGAAGGCTTCTTCGAAGTGTTCGCCACCGCGGTGATCAGCTACCTGTTCGTGCGCCTGGGTCTGCTGCGGGTGACCACGGCCACCACCAACGTGCTGTTCGCCACCATCGTGTTCATGGCCGGCGGCGTGCTGGGCACCCTGCACCACCTGTACTTCAGCGGCACCACCACGGCGGTGATCGCCCTCGGCGCCAGCTTCTCGGCACTGGAAGTGGTACCGCTGGCCTTGATCGGCCTGGAGGCCTACGACACCTGGAAGAAGCAGCACGAGGCACCGTGGATGGTGCGTTACCGCTGGCCGATCATGTTCTTCGTGGCGGTGAGCTTCTGGAACCTGGTCGGCGCGGGCCTGCTCGGCTTCCTCGTCAACACGCCGATCGCGCTGTACTACATGCAGGGCCTGAACCTCACCGCCACGCACGGCCACACCGCGCTGTTCGGCGTGTACGGCATGCTCGGTCTGGGCCTGATGCTGTTCTGCCTGCGCGGCATCAGGCCGGACGCCGAGTGGCGCGAAGGCTGGCTGAAGAGCTCGTTCTGGCTGCTCAACATCGGCTTGTCGCTGATGGCCGCGCTGACCCTTCTGCCGCTGGGCATCCTGCAGCTGAAGGCGGTACTCGACCACGGTTACTGGTTCGCCCGTTCGGCCGAGTTCATGGACCGCCCGCTGATCCACATGCTGGTGTGGATGCGCGTTCCGGGCGACACCCTGTTCGCCATCGGCGCGCTGCTGATCTCCGTGTTCGTCGCGGCCCTGTGGCTGGCGCCGAAACGCCGTACGGCCAGCCTGCCGCTGCCGCAGGGGCAAACCGAGGGCGCATGACAAACCGCTGACATGACCCACGTCAGGGCGCGCCGCAAGGCGCGCCCTGATGCTTGCAGCATCGCGGAAACGTTACGGAAATCCGGTGTTCGAGTTCTATCCCCAAATCAAGTGGGTACACATCGCCTGCGTGCTGGCCAGCGGTTCGCTGTTCGCACTGCGCGGCCTGCTGGTGCAGGCCGGCCATGCCGGAGCCGCGCAGTGGATGCCGGTGCGCTGGCTCAGCTACGCGATCGACACCACCCTGCTCACTGCCGCGCTGATGCTGCTGAGCATCCTGCCCGGCGCGCTGTTCGCCAACGGCTGGCTCACCATCAAGCTGGTGCTGCTGGTGCTCTACGTGGTGCTTGCCACGCTGGCGCTGAAACGGGCTCGCACGCCGCGTGCGCGAACCGGCTTTTTCATCGCGGCGCTGGTCACCTATCTCTACATGCTTGGAGTGGCGCGCATGCATCACCCACTGGGCTGGCTGCACGGGTGGCTGGCATGAGCGCCGCACAACCCTTCGACAACGGCGAGCCACGCGACCACACGCTGGACGCCTGCTTCCTTGGCCCCTACGGCGAGAACGACACGCTGCTGGAAAAGATGATGGTCGAGTTCCTGCGCGACCACGTGTACTGGCGGCGCAACTTCCACCCGGAGGACCCACCGGCGATCGCCACCGCCGCCGCGTATCATCCGGACTACCTCGCCTTCGAATCGCGCATGCGCCGCGAGCTGCACCAGCTCTCCGCCGCACTGAAGAAGTCGGTGCCGTTCCACAGCCCGCGCTACATCGGCCACATGGCCTCGGACCTGCTGCTGCCGGGACTGGCCGCGCAGATGCTCACGCTGCCGTACAACCCCAACAACGTCAGCGAGGATGCCGCACCGGTCACGGTCGACATGGAAGTGCAGGCCGGCCTGCAGCTGGCGCGCATGCTCGGCTATCCGCACGACCCGGCGCAGGACGCCTGCGCGTTCGGCCACCTCACCTCCGGCGGCACCCTGGCCAACTACCAGGCGCTGCGCCTGGCCCTGGCGCTGAAGGCGTTCCCGGTCGCGCTGCGTGCGGCGCAGGTGCCGGAACTGGCCCTGCCGGCGGACGACTGGAGCGCATTCAACCTGACCCAGGCTGACGGCATCGCCCTGCTGACGGCGTGGCAGTCCTGGCTGGCGGCGCAGACGCCGGCCGAGCGTTCGCGCTGGCTGCAGCGCGTCGAACGCGAGCGCGTCGAACAGCGCGGCCTGGCCGGCTTCTTCGCTGCGCACCCGAGCCTGAAGGTGCCCCTGGTGCTGGCACCAATCACGGCGCACTACTCGTGGAGCAAGGGTGTGAAGCTGCTCGGCCTAGGCCGCGACCAGCTGGAGCTGTTGCCTACCGAAGGCATGCGGCTGGACCCCGCCGCCTTGTGCATCACGCTGGAACGCTGCGCACGCGAGCACCAGCCAGTGCTGATGTGCGTGGCCGTACTCGGCGGCACCGAGTACGGCACCATCGACCCGATCGATCAGGTGCTCGCCGCCCGCGAGGCGTCGCGCGGGCGCGGACTGGATTTCGCGGTACACGTCGACGCCGCCTGGGGCGGCTATCTGGCCACCCTGTTCCGCAACGAGGATGGCTCGCTGCGCCCGCGCAACGAGGTCGCCGGCGACTACGTGCAATTCCCCACGCCAGCCGTGCATGCCGCGTTCGCCGCAGTGGGCGCGACCGACTCGGTCACCGTCGACCCGCACAAGCTTGGTTACCTGCCCTACGGCAGCGGCGCCTTCATCTGCCGTGACCATCGCGCGATGGCCTTGCTGGCCGAACGTGCCGACTATGTCTTCCATGGCGGCACGCCGAAGGATTATCTGGCGCGCTACCGCAGTCTGGGCCAGTTCATTCCGGAAGGCTCCAAGTCCGGGGCCGCGGCAGCGGCGGTCTACGTCACCCACAAGGTGCTGCCGCTGGACCACGCCCACTTTGGCCGGCTGCCGCGCGCCACCGTGCGCGCGACCGAGATCTTCCACGCGCGCGCGCAGCGTTTCGCGCTGGAACTGGCCGGCTGCGTCCACGCACTGGTGCCGTTCGCGCCGGACAGCAACCTGGTCTGCCTCGCGCTCAACCCGCACGGCAACGCCTCGGTGGCGACGGCGAACGCGTTCGTGCGCGCGCTGCACGACGAACTGCGCTGCGATCCGCAGCATCCGCTGCAGCTGAAGGAGTTCTTCGGCTCGGTGACCAGCCTGCGCCCGGAGATGCTGGGCCCGGCGCAGACCGCACGCATCTTCGGCGCGCTGGGCCTGGACCCGGCCAGCCTCGACGCCGGCGACGACCGCCTGCTGATCCTGCGCCACACGCTGATGAACCCCTACCTGATCGACCACGAGAACGGCATCAGCTACATCGACCGCTACTTCGACTTCCTCGGCCGGCGCGTGCGCGCCCTGCACGCCGCCGCCGATTCCCACCCATGATCACGGAGCCTCCGATGGACAGCGTCCTGCGACTGGCCAACCCGCAACGCGAAAGCGATCGCCGCTGGGTGCACACCGCGCTGGCGAAGCTGGCGCAGGAAGCGGCGCGTTCGGCCGACACCCACCTGCTCAAGCTGAACTTCCCCGGCTTCCACGGCATCGACTTCTACTTCAAGGACGAAGCCGCGCATCCCAGCGGCAGCCTGGAGCATCGCCTGGCCCGTTCGCTGTTCCTGTACGCGCTGTGCAACGGCCGGCTGCGCGGCGGGCAGACCGTGGTGGACGCTTCCTCCGGCAGCACGGCGATCTCCGAGGCGTGGTTCGCGCGCCTGCTCGGCCTGCCGTTCATCGCGGTGATGCCGGCCTGCACTGCGCCGGGCAAGATCCGCGACGTGCAGGCGCTGGGCGGTGAGTGCGACCTGGTCGACGATCCCGCGCAGGTGCACGCGCGTGCCGCCGAACACGCCGCCCGGGGTGCCTGCCACCTCGACCAGTTCGGCCTGGCCGAGCGCGCCACCGACTGGCGCGGCAACAACAACATCGCCGAGTCGATCATCGGCCAGCTCGCACTGGAAGCCGAGCCCGAACCGGCCTGGATCGTCTGCGGCGCCGGCACCGGCGGCACCTCGGCCACCATCGGCCGCTACCTGCGCTATCGCCGGCTGCACACGCAACTGTGCGTGGCCGAGCCGAGCGGCAGCGGCTTCGTGCACGGCTGGCGCAGCCGCGACACGCAGGCGGTCGCCAGCCAGCCCACCCTGATCGAAGGCATCGGCCGGCCGCGGGTCGAACCGGGCTTCATCTTCGACGTGGTCGACCGGGTGATCGAGGTACCCGACGCCGCCTCGATCGCCGCCGCCTGGCTGCTGGAGGAACTCATCGGCCATCGCTACGGCGGCTCGTCCGGCACCAACCTGGTCGCCTGCCTGCAACTGGCTGCCTCGATGCGCGCCCGCGGCGAGCGCGGCAGCATCGTCAGCCTGCTGTGCGATCGCGGCGAACGCTACGCGCAGACGCTGTTCGATCCCGACTGGCTGGCCGCCCACGACATCGACCTCGCGCCGTGGACGGCCGCGCTGCGCACCAGCCTGGCCAGCGGCCGCTCACCGCTCACGGCATGAATGCCGCCAAGCCACGCGAACCCGCGCCACCCGCCACGACGTTCGCCGTGCTCGGCTACGGCCGCTTCGGCCAGGCCTTCGCCGACTTGCTGGTGCAGGCAGGCCATCCCGTGCGCGTGTGGGATCCGCACGCGGATGTCCCCGCTGCGCTGGCCGCCGCGTCGATGCCGGCCGCGGTCGACGGCGCAGCGTGGATCGTGTTGGCGATGCCGGTGCCGCACATGCGCGCGGCCCTGCTCGCACTGCGCCCGCTGCTGCACGCCGGGCAGACCGTGATCGACGTGGGCAGCGTCAAGATGCATCCCTGCGCGACGATGGACGAACTGCTTGGCGCGGCCATCCCGCACGTCGGCACGCATCCGCTATTCGGCCCACTCAGCCTGGCCCGCGGCGAACGCCCGCGGCGCGTGGTGATCTGCCCCGCCGCGGGTCACCCGCAGGCCGCCGCGCACGTCGGCGCGCTGTTCCGCGCACTCGACTGCGAAGTCATCGAGCAGGATCCGGAGGCCCACGACCGCGCCATGGCGATGACCCATGCGCTGGCGTTCTTCGTCGCCAAGGGATTGCTCGACATCGGCGTGGACGACGGCCTGGCGCTGGCGCCGCCCTCGTTCCAGGGCATGCAGCACATGCTGGCGGCGGTACGCGGCGACGCCGGCCACCTGTTCGCCGCGATTCAGCGCGAGAACCCGTTCGCCGCCGAGGCGCGCGCACAGCTGCTGGCCGAACTTGAGCGAGTGCACCGGCAGCTGCTGGCCGACGCGGATGGCGACAGCCTGGCGATCCCCGCTCCACCCGCATGAGCTTCCGCGAGCTGCGCGGTTTCCGGGCGCCGCCTCACTCGTGCAGGGATGATTCCGGCACGCTCGCCAGCACCGCCAGCGCGTCGCGCAGCTCGGCCTGCAAGGCCAGCCACGAGCGCTCCCATTGACCTTCATGCGGCGTGGCCAGGGCAAAGCGCTGCAGCATCGCGCGGGCCTGCGCAAGCTGTGCGTGCAGCGCGGCGATTTCCGCCAGTGCGCGTTCGTGCACCTCCTTGCCGACCATCAGGATCCTGCGGTCGCGGCACACGCCGATGCACGGCTGCGGCGCCTCGATCTTGCCGCAGCCGATGCATTGCCAGGCCTGGATCCAGTCAGTCACGTACCGGAGCCCGTTCAGGGTTCGTCGTGCATCTCGTGCGTGGCCGGGGCCGGCTGGTCCCAGCCGGGGTCGTTGAAGTACTGCGGATAGTGCGCGATCGCCGCGCGCATGTCGGCCACCACCGAAACCTTCTTCGGGTCGGCCTTCAGCGTCTGCGCCGCGCTCATCAGCGGTACCAGGATGCCGTGCAGGGCAGCATCGGGCTCGGCCGACAGCTTGCAGTTGGCGAACATGTAGGTCACGGCGTCTTCCACCTCGGTGGCGCGATCGACCGCCATCGGCGCGCTCATGTGGCCCATCTCGTAGTGACGCAACGCGTCCACCGCGGCATGCGCGCGGCGCATGCCATCGCTCAACGGTGCGTCGGGTGTCCAACGCTGTGCCGGTGCCACTGCGGCGGATGTGGCGGCGGGTGCAGCATGGCTTTCGTGCGAGTGCTGCGGCGATGCCTGCGCCGCCACCGCCAGGCCAAGGCCACATGCCAGCGCAAGAACGGTATTCACGGATTTCATGCGGGATACTCCAGCAGGCGGCACGGGTGCCGCGGATGGAAGGAGGTTAGCGCGCAGGCGCGTGGACGCGACTGACCCACGTCAACATCGCGGCAGACGTCCCGAGCGGCATTCAGCCAGGCCCGGACACATGCAGCACGGCACCCGTTGCGTCACGGACGCTGACGTCCACCGCGACACCTTGCCGCACGCTTTCGGTCACCACGCAGAAGTTCTCGAACTGCTGCAGCAGGCGCTCGATCTGCGCATAGTCGGCGGCAACCTCCGGCAGCTCGATCGCCACCGCGATGTGCGCGACACGAAGCCGCTTCTGTTCGTTGCGCTCCAGTGTCGCCTTCGCCCGGCTGACGATGCGGCCCGGTGTGTTCTTGTACTTGCGCAGTGAGAACAGCAGGCTGGCGCTGAGGCAGTTGGCCACCGCCGCGACCAGCATGCGCGACGGGTTGGGGCCGGTGTCGCCACCCAGCGGCGCCGACTCGTCGGTGTGCAGCGCTGGTATCGCCGTGTCGTCGAATTCGATGCGGAAGACGTAATCCGACTCCTGGGTCAGGGTCAGCGTGAATTCCTGGGTGTCGCTCATGTTCAAGCTCCTTCGATGGCGGGTGTTCCAGCGGCCGGATGGCGTTGCAGCCACACGTAGTACAGCAGCGGGATCACCAGCAGGGTCAGCGCGGTCGAGACCAGGATGCCGAAGATCAACGACACCGCCAGGCCCTGGAAGATCGGGTCGTCGATGATGAAGAAGCCGCCGATCATCGCCGCCAGCCCGGTCAGCACGATCGGTTTGGCGCGCACCGCCGCCGCGTCGATCACCGCCTCGCGCAGCGGCCGCCCGGCGGCCAGCGCGTGGTTGATGAAGTCGATCAGCAGGATCGAGTTGCGCACGATGATGCCGGCCAGCGCGATCATGCCGATCATCGAGGTGGCGGTGTACTGCACGCCGAGCAGGGCGTGCCCTGGCATCACGCCGATCACGGTCAGCGGAATCGGCGCCATGATGATTAGCGGCACCACGTAGCTCCTGAACTGGCCGACCACCAGCAGGTAGATCAGCAGCAGGCCGACCGAATAGGCCAGCCCCATGTCGCGGAACGTCTCGAAGGTGATCTGCCACTCACCGTCCCACTTCACCGCGGCGCGGGTGGTGTCGGTGGGCTGCGCGGTGAAATGCTGCTGCAGCAGCTGGCCGTCCAGCCGTTCGTGGCCGAGTTCGCCGACCAGCGAGAACATGCCGTACAGCGGGCTGTCGGTGGCGCCGGCATCGTCGCCGGTGACCGTGGCATAGGGCAGCAGATCCTTGTGGTAAATCGCCTTGTCACGATCTGCCGGCTGCACGCCGACCACCTCGGACAGCGGCACCAGCACACCGCTGCGTGCACGCACGCGCAGCGCCAGCAGTTGCCCCATCGCTGCCTGGTCGCCGGCATTCAGGCGCAGGCGGATCGGCACCGCGTATTTCGCGTGGCCGTCCATCAGGTAGGTGGCGTCGTCGCCGGACAGTGCCGTGCGCAATACCTGCGCGATGGCCGCCTGGTCCAGCCCCAGCCGCGCGGCGCGTGCGCGATCGACCACCAGCACCTCGCGTGGCGCGTCCGCCTCCACGCTGGTGTCGACATCCACGATGTCAGGGTTGGCCCTGAATTTCCGTGCCAGTTCCAGCGCCATGCGGCGCACGCCGGCGTAGTCGGGACCGTAGACCTCGGCCACGATCGGCGCCAGCACCGGCGGCCCGGGCGGCACCTCAACCACTTTCACCGACGCGCCGTAGCGCGCACCGATCTTCGCCAGCGCCGGCCGCACGGCCAGCGCAATGGCATGGCTCTGGCGCGAACGCTCGTGCTTGTCGACCAGGTTCACCTGCAGGTCGCCCACGATCGGGCCACTGCGCAGGTAATACTGGCGCACCAGGCCGTTGAAGGTGATCGGCGCGGCGGTGCCGGCGTAGCCCTGCCAGTTCATCACCTCGGGCACCTTCGCTACCGCCTGCGCCAGCTCGCCGAGCAGGCGGTTGGTGCGCTCCAGCGTGCTGCCCTCGGGCATGTCCACCACGATCTGGAACTCGGACTTGTTGTCGAACGGCAGCATCTTCAGCACCACCGCCTTGACCACCACCAGCCCCACCGCGGCCAGCACCAGCACGCCCATCGCGGCAAACAGCAGGTGGCGCCGGCGCGGCGCGCGGTCGCCGTCGAGGAACGGCAGCATCAGGCGACGAAAGACGCGGTGCAGGCGGCTGCCGTTCGCGGCGTCGCCTTCTGCGGTACCGCGGTCCGCCGGCGCGGTATCGGCGTGCCGGTGGCGGCCAAGCAGTTTCAGCGCCAGCCACGGCGTCACCACCAGCGCGACCGCCAGCGACAGCAGCATGCCGGCCGAGGCGTTGATCGGGATCGGCCGCATGTACGGCCCCATCAGGCCGGACACGAACGCCATCGGCAGCAGCGCGGCGATCACCGTGAAGGTAGCCAGGATGGTCGGCCCGCCGACCTCGCTGACCGCCGCGGGAATCGCCTCGCGCAGCGAGCGTCCGCCCCGAGCCGTCTCCGATCCGGCCATGTGCCGGTGGATGTTTTCCACCACCACGATCGCGTCGTCGACCAGGATGCCGATCGAGAAGATCAGCGCGAACAGCGAGACGCGGTTGATGGTGAAGCCCATCGCCCACGAGGCGAACAGGGTCAGCGCCAGGGTGATGATCACCGCGCTGCCGACCACGATCGCCTCGCGCCAGCCCATCGTCAGCAACACCAGCAGCACCACTGAGAAGGTGGCGAAGATCAGCTTGTGGATCAGCTTGTCCGCCTTGTCGGTGGCGGTCCGGCCATAGTCGCGGGTCACCGCGACGTGCATCCCGGCAGGGATCGCCACGCCTTCGAGCGCGTGCAGGCGCGTGGCGATCGCATCGGTGATGTCGGCCGCGTTGGTGCCAGGCTTCTTCGCCACGGCAAGGGTCACCGCCGGGGCGTTGCCGCTGGCGGGACCGGCCTTGCCGGCGGGCGCGCCGAACCAGACATAGCGGCTGGGCAGGTCGGCACCCTGACGGACCGTGGCCACGTCGGAGAGGAATACCGGCTGGCCGTTCTTCAGGCCGATCACCAGCTGCGCCACGTCCGCCGCGTCGGCGAGGAAGCGTCCGGCGGTCACCGGCACCTCGCGGTTGTCCGTCACGCGGTCGCCGGCCTGGGTGACCACGTTGGCCGCGCGCAAGGCATTCGCCAGGTCGCCGACCGCCATGCCATAGGCAGCCAGTTTCGCCGCATCCAGGTCCACCACCACCGCACGCTCGGGCGCGCCGATGGTATAGACGTCGCGCGTGCCGGGCACGCGCTTCAATTCGGTCTCCAGCGTGTGCGCCACCTCGGCCAGTTGCACCGGCCCCTGCGCCGGGTCATCGCTCCACAGCGTGAGCGCCATCACCGGCACGTCGTCGATGCCCATCGGCCGCACCAGTGGCTGGCCCACGCCCAGGTTGGGCGGCACGAAGCCCTGGTTCTGGAACACCTGGTTGTACAGCCGCACGATCGCGGCCTGCCGCGGCACGCCGACCTGGAACTCCACCGTCATCACCGCCATGCCGGGCCGGCTCACCGAGTAGACGTGCTTGACGCCCTCCAGCTCGGCCAGCTTCTGCTCCAGCGGAAACGCCACCAGGTTCTCCACGTCGCGCACGTCGGCGCCGGGGAACGGCACCATCACGTTGGCCATGGTCACGTCGATCTGCGGCTCTTCCTCGCGCGGCGTGATCATCACCGCGACCAGGCCCAGCAGCAGCGCCGCGATCGCCAGGATCGGGGTCAGCGGCGAAGTCTGGAAGGCGTGCGCGATGCGGCCGGAGAAGCCCAGCCGTGATTCGCTCATGGCGCCGCTCCTGCACGGTGATCGGCCGTCAGCCAGCGCGCGGCGGCGGCCGGGTCGGTGGCGATCCGCTCGCCGTCATCGAGCCCGGCCAGTACCTCGACCTTGTCCGCGATACGATGGCCGATGCGCAGCTGGCGCAGGGCCACGCCGTGCTCGTCCAGCACGTACACGCCGACCAGCTCGCCACGTTGCACCAGCGCACTGGCCGGCAGCAGCAGGCGCTTCACCTCGCCGGTGGCGAAGGCGACCTTCACCGTCATGCCCGGGTACAGGCCGCTATCGCCCGCGGGCAACTGCAGCCGCACGGTGAAGGTGTGCGTGTCCGGATCGGCATACGGAAACACCTTGACGCTGCTGGCGGCCACCCGGCGCGCACCGTCGTCGCCGGGCAGCACATCGGCCGCATGGAAACGGCGGATGGCATCGACCGCGCTCTGCGGCACCTGCACGCTGACCCGCAGCTCGTCCAGCGACTGCAGCGCGATCAACGGCTGCGGCGACGGCGGACCGGCCTGCACCGCCTCGCCCACCTGCACGTAGCGCCGGGTGATGATGCCCGCATAGGGCGCGCGCAGCACCGTGTAGTCCAGCGCCTGGCCCACCTGCTCGGACTGGGCCCGGGCCGACGCCAGTGCCGCCTGCGCCGCGTCGCGCTGGGCGCGTTGTTGATCCATCTGCGTGGCGGAGACGAAACCCTTCGCGTAGACCGCCTTGATCCGCTCGTACGTCGCGGCAGCTTCCCGGTAGGTCGCCTCGGCCGCGGCGACCTGCGCCTGCGCCGCGCTGCGCGCCGACTTCTGCTCGACATCGGTGAAGCGCACCAGCACGTCGCCCCTGGCCACGACATCGTTGACGTCATGCGGCAGCTCGATCACCCGCGCATTGGTCTGCGCGGTGATGGTGGCCTGGTTCACCGCCTCCACCACGCCATCCCAGACCTGTTCGTCGCGCGCCGCCTGCGCGTGCACGACCAGGCCAGCCAATGCCGGCGACGCAACCTTCGTAGCGGCCGGCGGATTCCGGTTGCCGCAACCGGCCAGCGCAACGACAACAAGCGACATGGCGACATGGCGCAGGACAGACTTCATGGCAACGGACTCTCGACAGTGGATCGGGAAACGACACGAACGGGTTGCCGGCGGGCAGACCCGGCAGGCCCGGGCAACCGCCCGGGCAATGACCCTGCGGCATGCATCATTGACGGCCGGGCTGCGTCCCGGGCTTGAGCCGCTCGATGCCGATGGCCTTCATCACGTACTTCTCGTACACCGGCTCGGTGTTGCCCGAGCGGATCTTGCGCATGTAGTACTTCTCGAACGCGACCTTGGCCAGGTGCACCCACTTGCCCTCCTTCGCCCAGGTGACGTTGCGCGGCGGGATTTGCGGAATGGCCACGAACGCCGCGCCGCTGTCGCCCATGTCCGCCAGGCACACCGCGTTCCAGGTCGCCTCGGCGATGGCAGGGGTGCCGTCGATGGCGGCCTTGATGTTGGCGGTCAGCGCGCTGACCATCGACTCGATCATGAAGCCGGTCTTCGGCGCCCCGGTCGGCACTGCTGTCGCTTCCACCGGCGGGATCGCCACGCACACGCCGGCGGAAAAGATGTTCGGAAATGCCGGATTGCGCTGGTGCTTGTCGATCAGCACGAACCCGCGCGGATTGACCAGGCCCTCGACGCTCCGTACCGCGGCCACGCCGGTGAACGCGGGGATCACCATCGAGTAGACAAATGGCAGCGCATGGGTCTGCAGCACCTGGCCGCGCGCGTCATGCTCGCTGACATGCATCAGGCCGGGCTCGACCTGGTCGATGCGTGCGTTGGTGACCCACTTGATATGGCGCTGGCGCAGTTCCTTCTCCAGCAGCCCCCTGGAATCGCCGACGCCGCCCAGGCCCATGTGGCCGATGTACGGCTCCGGCGTCACGAAGGTCATCGGCACGCGGTCGCGCAGCTTGCGCCGGCGCAGGTCGGTGTCCAGGATCATCGCGAACTCATAGGCAGGGCCGAAACAGCTCGCACCCTGGGCGGCGCCAATCACCACCGGGCCGGGCGCTTTCAGGAAATCCTGGTACGCGTGCCAGGCTGTCGTCGCATGCGGCGTGGTGCAGACCGATTGCGTGTAGCCGTCGAGCGGCCCCAGCCCGGGGATCTCGTCGAAGGCCAGCCGGGGACCGGTGGCGATGACCAGGTAGTCGTACTTCAGCTCGCGGCCATCCTGCAGCAGCACGCGGTTTTCCGCCGGATGGACCGCGCTGGCCGGCGAATCGACGAACGCGATATCGTGCCGGCCCAACGCCGACGCGGCGTCGATCTGCACGTCGGCCGGCTCGCGCCAGCCGATGCCGACCCAGGGGTTGGATGGCGTGAACGAGAACTGACGCCCCTCGCCGACCACCGTGACCCGGTGAGCGGTGCCCAGCGCAGCCTTGATTTCGTAGGCGGCGCTCATGCCACCCAGACCCGCACCGATGATGACGACGTCGCACATGGCAGACTCCTGCTCAAGGGTTGCTGACAGCGTGCGCTGCCAGGAACGAAACGGACTTGAGTTCGATCAAGTCAGCAGTAAATGGCTGGTTGCCGGCAAGCCAGGGTCGCACCGACATCATCGGTAAGCTGCGCCAACATCGATTACCTGGCCTCGTCGATGATCCGCGTGACCACCTGCTCCACCTCGTTGGCCGTCGCCACCAGGGCAGGGTCGGTCGAGAGCATCCCCAGCATCGGCACCGGCCGGATCATGCCGATCCAGGTCTTGCCGGCATCCGTGTAGACCGAGACGCGGCACGGCAGCGCCATGTTCAGCCGCATGTCCGTCGCCAGTACGCTGGCCGCCTGGCGCGGATTGCACACTTCGAACACCTTGCACTCGCGCTCGAAGGCGACGCCCTTGCTGCGCAGGGTGGCGCCCAGGTCGTGCACGTGCAGCACGCCGAAGCCATGGCGCACGACGGACTCGGCCAGGTCGGCCGCGGCCTGTTCCGGTGTCTTCGCTGTTTCAACGATGTAATACACGGTTCACCTCGATCGGACGGGACGGCGTTCAGGACGGAAATGCGCAACCGGGCCTCAGCCCCAGCTTGCGCAGCAGCATCGCCAGCGGGCAGAAGCCGGTGAACGAGGACTGCAGCAGGTTGGCGCCTACGAACACCGACAGCCAGATCCAGCCGGGCGCCACGAAATGCGCCAGCGCGATACCGACCAGCACGACCGTGCCGGCAAAACCCAGAACCATGCGATCGACGTTCATGGCGAACTCCTGAAGTGAGTGGAACCTTGTGTGCAACCGGCCGGCATGGACCGGGCGGTAGACTGAGAATTCATCTAATCTAAATTAGATTTATCTTAATTAGATCTTTGTGGTAAAGTCAACCCCATGAAACAGACAGCCGCACCCTCCCGGAAGCATCCGAAGTTGAACATCCTTGCCGATGCGGATCTCGACCTCATGCAGTCGCGCGCCGAAGAAGCGTCGCAGCTGCTCAAGACCCTGGGCAACGCGCAACGGCTGCGCGTGCTGTGCCTGCTGCTGGACGGCGAGATGTCGGTGGGCCAGATCAACGAGCAGTTGCCCGAGCTCAGCCAGTCGGCGCTGTCCCAGCACCTGGGCCGGCTGCGCGACGAGCATCTGGTCAGCACCCGGCGCGAGGCGCAGACGGTGTGGTACACCCTGCCGCCGGGCCCGGTGCAGGCCATCATCGCCACGCTGTACGGGATCTACTGCGCAGTCGACGCCGACTTGCGCGGCGCCAAGCGCCGGCGCACGCAGCCGGCGTCCGCTCGCACGCGCCGCACCGGCTGACAACCACGGGGGCCGATGCAGTCCACGCGGGCTTCCGCGACCAGGCCGACGTCCACACCTTTCCCGGGTTGAACTCCAGCAACGACGAACTGCGCGAGGCGACGCACGCCGAGCGGCACGAGATGCCCGAGCTTGAGGCGATCATGTTCGGTCGGTTGCTGCTGGCCTGGTCCGCGCGTTGCTTCACCCCGCACCCTGGACGTAACCAATACCGGCACGGCGAGCCGGGCATGCAGGTACCGAAAATCGCGTGATTCGCCTGTGCTAGTCGTGCACGCCCGGCGGATCGAACCAGTTCCTGTCGTGTGCCAGGAACGCATCGAGGATCTGCGGATCGTGCTTGGTGCCCCGTTCGCTGGCCAGGATGGCTACCGTGGATTCGTGCGACTGGGCGGCATGGTAGGCGCGACGATTGCGTATCGCATCGTAGCTGTCCACCACGGACAGCACCCGCGACGGCAGCGGAATGGCCCCTCCGCGCAGGCCATCCGGATAGCCGACGCCATCGTAGTGCTCGTGATGGTGGCGCACAGCCAGCGCGATCTCGTCGCCAAAGGGCAACTCCGGATCCATCCGTATGATGTGCTCACCGTGAAGGCTATGGCCCTTCATGATTTCCCACTCGGCGTCGTTCAGCGCCCCGCGCTTGTGCAGGATCGCATCGGGGACGCCGATCTTCCCCACATCATGAAACCGGGCCGCCACATCCAGAATCAGCCGTTCTTCGTCGGCCAGGCCAATATCCCTCGCGAGCGCCAGGGCCAGCCAACCGACCCGCCCGCAATGGGTCGACGTGTGAATGTCACGCCGCTCCAGCGCAGCGTCCAGCACCGGCTCCACGCGCGAGAACCACGCTTCCATGTATTCGTCGCTCACGATCGCCTCCGCTGCTGTCGCAGTGCCATGCCGCCGACGTCGGCGCCCGGCAGCACGCGTCCACCGAAATCTTATCGCGTCAGCACTCCGCGGCATACCCGGCCAGCGGCAGGTACCGACGCCGCTGCAGGCTGTGGTCGGTGCACGCAATAGCTACCAGCACGACGGGCCGGGCATGCGGCCGGAGCGTGCGGCTCCGGTCGGCGTGACCTGATCGACCCGCTCTGACTAACCAGCCTTGATCAACCTGTTCTGATCAACCTGTTCTGTTCGTCCTGCCCTGATCACCCGGCCGGGGCCGGCAGCAGGCTGTCGAGTACCAGCGCGGTCATCCGCGACAGGCCCTGCTCGCGCTGCATGGCCGGCATGTGTGTGCCGCGTTGCACGTGGTCGCTGACGGTCAGTACCGACAGTGCCTGGAAGCCCTCGCGCATGGCCACGCCGTAGAGGCCGGCCGATTCCATCTCGATGCCGTGGATGCGGTGCTGCTGCAGCCGCGCGGCCAGCTCCGGGTCGCCGCCATGGAAGCAGTCGGTGCTGAACACGCCGCCGACGCGCAGGCCGATCGCCTGTGCCGCAGCGGTGTCGACCACCGCGCGCATCAGGTCGAAATCGGCGCAGGCAGCCAGGTCATGGCCACCGAAGTGCAGGCGGTTGAAGTTCGAATCGGTCGACGCCACCTGCGCCAGCAGCAAGTCGCCCAGTTCGATATCGCCCACGCCGCCGCAGGTACCGACCCGCACGATCCGGCGCACACCGAACACGCGAGCCAGCTCGATCGCATAGATCGCGCAGGAGGGAATGCCCATGCCGCTGCCCATCACCGACACGCGCATGCCGCGATAGAAGCCGGTGTAGCCGAGCATGTTGCGGCGCGTGTTCACTTCGCGCCCGTCATCGAGAAATTCGTGGGCCATGTGTCGCGCGCGCAGCGGATCGCCAGGCAGCAACACGGTGTCGGCGATCATGTCCGGGGCGGCGTCGAGATGGGGTGTGCTCATGCGATGGCAGTCATGCAGAGGGGAGAAAGCTGTGACCGGCCGCCAGCGGCGGCAGTCCCAGATGGACGGCCACGCTCTGGCCGATGTCGGCGAAGCTGTCGCGCCGGCCCAGCGCCTGCGGCGCCAGCCCCGGGCCGGATATCAGCACCGGCACGCATTCACGGGTGTGGTCACTGCCCGGCCAGGTCGGGTCGCAGCCGTGGTCCGCGCTGATCGCCAGCAGATCGCCCGGGCGCAGCGCATGCAGCAGTTCCGGCAACCGCGCATCCAGCGCCTCGAGCGCGGCAGCGTAACCGAACACGTCGCGCCGGTGGCCATACACCATGTCGAAATCGACGAAGTTGGTCGCGATCAGGCTGCTTTCGCCAGCCTGCGCCATGGCAGCCAACGTGGCGTCGAACAGCTCGTCGTGACCGTGCGCCTCAATACAGCGCGACACGCCACGGTGGGCAAAGATGTCGCCGATCTTGCCGATCGCGACCACCTCGCCTCCGGCGGCCAGCAGCGCGTCGAACAACGTCGGCGCCGGTGGCGGCAGGGCATAGTCGCGCCGATGCGGGCTGCGACTGAAACCGAATTCGGCCGTGCCGGTGAATGGCCGCGCGATCACCCGGCCGATGTTGTAGTCGGCGAGCAGCCGGCGCGCCAGCTCACACAGGCGGTACAGGCGATCGCGGCCGAACGCCTGCTCGTGTGCGGCGATCTGGAACACCGAATCGGCCGAGGTGTAGACGATCGGACGACCGCTGCGCAGATGCTCCGCGCCGAGCCGCTGGATGATCTCGGTGCCGGAGGCATGGCAGTCGCCGAGCACGCCGGGCAGTCCTCCCTGTGTCACCAGCGCCTGCAGCAAGACGGGCGGAAACGTATGCTCCGCCCGCGCGAACACGCCGAACGGTTCGCTCAGCACCACGCCGGCGGTTTCCCAGTGGCCGGACGGCGTGTCCTTGCCGCAGGCGCGCTCCACCGCGTAACCCCACAGGCCCGCAGGCGCGGGTAATTTCCCGAAGCCCGGCGCCGGCTGCCCATGCGCCGCGGCATGTGTCTGCGGCAGGCCCAGCGTGGTGAAATTTGGCAGGCGCAACGGGCCGCGTGGTGCGGCGGCGCAGGCGGCGGCGATATGGCCGAAGGTATCGGCACCCGCGTCGCCGTAATCCGCGGCATCAGGGGCCGCGCCCACGCCCAGTGAATCGAGTACAAGCCAGATCGCGCGGTTCATGCCATCTGCTCCATCGGCGCGTGCCATTGCCACAGCGGTGCGCAAGGCGGGGCTTCCGGCGCGATACGGAAGGCCTGACGCACGCTCGCCTCGGCCTTGTCCGCCGCAGGCACCGTGCGCGCGTGGATGATCGCCAGCGGCTGGCCAGCATCGACGAGGTCGCCCCGCCCAACCACCTCGGCCAGGCCCACGGCATGATCGATGGCCTGGCCCAGATGCGTGCGTCCACCGCCCAGATCCACCACCACCTGCCCCAGCGCCCGCACGTCGACCGCGGCGACATGGCCCGATGCAGATGCCGGTACCACGCGCTGGACCAGTGCGCTCTCCAGATACGCATCCGGCCGCTCCAGCAGATCGGTCGGACCGCCCAGCGCGGACACCATCCGCGCAAAGCGCTCCGCGGCAGCGCCCGAGGACAGTGCGGCGCGCACGCGCCGCCCGGCATCGGCACGGTCACGGCTCAGGCCGCCCATGCACAACAGCTCGGCAGCCAGTTCGAGGGTCAGTGCACGCAACCGCGGGTTGTCGCCACGATCGCGCAGCAGGTCCAGCACGGCGCGCAGCTCCAGCGCATTGCCTGCCTCGCGGCCAAGCAGCTGGTCCATGTCGCTGAACACCACGCGCACGTCCAGGCTGGTACCCCGCGCCGTCGCCAGCATGCGTTCGGCCAGATCGCGCGCTGCCGCCACACCCGGCAACTGCGCGCCATTGCCGATCTTGATGTCGAGCACCAGCGCCTGCGCGCCGCCGGCCAGTTTCTTGGACAGGATCGAGGCCACCATCAACTCGGCCACGTCCACCGTCGCGGTGACGTCGCGCACCGCATATAACCGGCGGTCGGCCGGCACCAGCTCGTCGCCCTGACCGACGATGGCGCAGCCCACGCCTTCGACGACCTGGCGCAAGCGCGCCATGCCCGGATGAACGTCGTAGCCGGCCACGCTTTCCAGCTTGTCCAGGGTGCCGCCGGTATGCCCCAGGCCACGGCCGGAAATCATCGGCACATAACCGCCGCACGCCGCCAGCAGCGGCGCCAGCAGCAGGCTCAC
This sequence comes from Rhodanobacter sp. B2A1Ga4, assembly GCF_018101315.1. Taxonomy (NCBI): domain Bacteria; kingdom Pseudomonadati; phylum Pseudomonadota; class Gammaproteobacteria; order Lysobacterales; family Rhodanobacteraceae; genus Rhodanobacter; species Rhodanobacter sp. B2A1Ga4. The sequence continues at coordinate 155,059 of NZ_JADBJR010000006.1, forward strand.
GCCATCGCCGACGCCGCCGGTGGAGTGCTTGTCCAGCGTCGGTCCGGGCAGATCATCCCAGCGCAGGCAATGGCCGGAATCGCGCAGCGCCAGGGTGAACTGGCGACACTCCGGCGTACTCATGCCGCGCCACGCCACGGCCATCGCGAATGCCGCGATCTGGCCTTCGCTCCAGGAACCGTCGCCGATGCCCTGCGCCACCGCACGCAGCGCGCTGGCATCGAGTTCGCCGCCGTCGCGCTTGCAGCGGATCAGGCCGGCGGCATGCTGCGCGTTCACCACGCTGCCGCGACCAGCTCGCCGAACAGCGCGCTGGCACCGATGCGGAAATACGCCGGGTCGGCCCAGCCCGCGCCGAGCCGCGCCTCGGCCAGTTCCAGATAGGCGGCCGCATCGGCCAGCGTGCGGATGCCGCCGGCCGCCTTGAAGCCGCAGCGCCCGCCTGCTTCGGCGATCGCGTCGAGCATCACCGCCGCGGCCGCAAGGGTCGCGTTGACCGACACCTTGCCGGTGGAGGTCTTGAGGAAATCCACGCCGGCCTCGAGCCCGAGCGCGCACGCCTGGCGAATGCGTTCGGTGCTGCCCAGCTCGCCGCTCTCGATGATCAGCTTGAGCACGATGCCGTCGCTGCAGACCGCGCGAGCGGCACGCACTACCGCGCCGGCGGTGGCCGCATCGCCAGCCAGCAGCGCGCGGTACGGCAGCACCAGGTCGATCTCGTCGGCACCGGCCGCCAGCGCCCGCTGCGTTTCGCGCTCGACCCGCGCCGGGTCGCCGCCGCCATCGGGGAAATTCACCACCGTCGCCAGCCTGATCGCGCTGCCCTGCAGTTGGCGCCGTGCGCCGGCCACGTGCTCCGGGTAGACGCACAGCGCCGCGGGCGGCACCGGCGCGGCCAGCGCGGCTGCGCACAGCGCGTCGATCTGCGCCGGCGTGTCGTTCTCGCCCAGGCTGGTCAGGTCAAGCAGGGACAGCAGACGCGTCGCCAGGGCGCGTGGACTGCGGATGTCGTCGGGCACGGGTTACTCCACGGATCGTCGGCGATGCAGCCTAGGCCACGCAGACGGGAGCTTCCTTGACCTGCGGCAAGTCGATCAGAACGCGTAGAGCAGCACGGCGAAGAAGTGGCAGGTGGTGCCGGCCAGCACGAACAGGTGCCAGATGAAATGGCTGTAGCGCAGCTTCTCGTCCAGCACAAAGAACACCACGCCCAAGCTGTAAGCCAGCCCGCCGGCGGCCAGCCAGACCAGCCCGCCGGCTTCCATGCGCACCCACAGCGGGTGGATCGCGATCACGCCCACCCAGCCCATGGCCAGGTACAGCGCGGTGGAAACGTGCGGGAAGCGCATCCCGCCCAGCGCCTTGAACAGCATGCCGGCCAGGGCCAGGCCCCAGACCAGGCCAAACAGCCCCCAGCCCCAGCCACCGCGCAACACGCCCAGCGTGATCGGCGTATAGGTTCCGGCGATCAGCAGGTAGATCGCCGCGTGGTCGAGCGCGCGCAGGATCGCCTTGGCCTTCGGATGTGCCATCGCGTGGTACAGCGTGGAGGCCAGGTACAGCAGCACCGCGCTGCCGCCGAAACTGAGCGCGCCGGCCATCGCGTAGCCGCTGTCGAGGTGGTCGGCCCGCACCACCAGCACCGGCAAGCCGGCAATGGCCAGCAGCAGGCCCAGCCCGTGGCTGAGGCTGTTGGCCAGTTCCTCGCGCCAGCTCTGCGGCCGGCCGATCGTGGCGGTGCGGGTCGGTGACATGCCGGTGGCTTCTCTGTGTCGGCTGGAGCGCGCCGTCACACCCTGGCGAATACCAGGCTGCCATTGGTGCCGCCGAAGCCGAAGCTGTTCGACATCACCGTGGTCAGTTTCGCCGGGCGGCTTTCGCGCAGGATCGGGAAGCCCTCGGCGCGCGGGTCGAGTTCGTCGATGTGCGCCGAGCCGGCCATGAAGCCCTCGTTGAGCATCAGCAGGCTGTAGATCGCCTCGTGCACGCTGGCCGCGCCGAGCGAATGGCCGGTCAATGCCTTGGTCGAGGACAGCGGCGGCACCGCACTGCCGAACACCTCGCGCACCGCATTGAGTTCGACGATGTCGCCCAGCGGCGTGGCGGTGCCATGGGTATTGAGGTAGTCGACCGGCGCGTCCACGCCGGCCAGCGCCATCTGCATGCAGCGCACTGCGCCTTCGCCCGATGGCGCCACCATCTCGGCGCCGTCGGAAGTGACGCCGTAGCCGACCAGCTCGGCGTGGATGTGCGCGCCGCGCGCCTTCGCGTGCTCGTACTCTTCCAGCACCAGCATGCCGCCGCCACCGGCGATGACGAAGCCGTCGCGACTAGTGTCATAGGGACGCGAGGCGGTGGCCGGCGTGTCGTTATGGTGGCTGGACAGCGCACCCATCGCGTCGAACTGCGCGGTCATGCCCCAGTGTTCTTCCTCGCCGCCGCCGGCGAACATCACGTCCTGCGCGCCGTGGCGGATCAGGTCGGCGGCGGCACCGATGCAGTGCGCCGAGGTGGCGCAGGCCGCGGAGATCGAATAGCTCAGCCCCAGGATGCCGAAGGCCGTGGCCAGCGAAGCGGACACAGTCGAGCACATCGTGCGCGGCACCATGTACGGGCCGATCTTGCGCACGCCCTTCTCGCGCAGGATGTCGCCGGTCTCGATCTGCCACTGTGCGGAGCCACCACCGGAACCGGCGATCACGCCGCTGCGCGGATGGCGGATGTGCTCGATGGCCAGCCCTGCATCGGCGATCGCCGAACGCATCGCCACGTAGGCGTAGGCGGCGGCATCGCCCATGAAACGCTTCAGCTTGCGGTCGATCGCGGCGTCCAGGTCGATCTGCGGCACGCCCGCCACGTGGCTGCGCAGGCCGCGCTCGATGTATTCCGGGATCGCCCGGATGCCGCTCTGGCCATCGCGCAGCGCGCGCGCCACCGTGGCCGGAAGATTGCCCAGGCACGACACGATGCCCATGCCCGTCACTACGACACGCCGCATCTCAAAAACCCTCGGTGGTCTGGAACAGGCCGACGCGCATGTCGCTGGCCTCGTAGATCAGACGATCGTCGACGAAGGTCTTGCCGTCGGCGATCACCAGCCGCAGCTTGCCGCGCATTACGCGGCGGATGTCGATCTCGTAGCGCACCAGCTTCGCTGTCGGCATCACCTGGCCGGAGAACTTCACGTTGCCCACGCCGAGCGCGCGGCCACGGCCGGGTTCGCCCAGCCACGGCAGGAAGAAGCCGCTGAGCTGCCACATCGCATCCAGCCCGAGGCAGCCGGGCATCACCGGATCGCCGATGAAGTGGCAGTCGAAAAACCACAGCTTCGGATGGATGTCCATTTCGGCGTGGATCAGACCCTTGCCGTAGGCACCACCTTCCTCGGAAATCTGCGTGATGCGATCGAACATCAGCATCGGCGGCGAAGGCAGACGGGCATTGTCGTCGCCGAACAGCTCGCCGCGACCGCAGGCACGCAGCTGTTCGTAGTCGAAGGAGGAAGGACGTGTCATGAAATACTCGCGGGGTGAGGAACGCCCAGTGTGCCAGCTGCGCGCCGTCCTGTCTTGACGCCGATCAACCGTGCCAGCCCGTACGCGCGCGCATTGAAACCGGCCGCCATCGCGCATGCCGATCGCTTCAGCGCGGACAGCCGCGATCCTCCCGCCAATGCGCGCCCAGCGCATGCCGGCGCAGGCACATCGCGCGCAGCAGCGCCTTGCCCAGCCGCGCCTGCCAGCCGAGTTCGGCCAGCGCCGCGCAGGCCCGCCATGCATCGCGCAAGGTACCGGCCTCGCGCATCGGGCCGGCCGAGCGCCACAGCAGTTCGCGCAGCGCGGCGAGCTGGGCCGACGGCAGGCTTTCGCCACGCTCGATCACGCGAAGCGGGCCGTTGCCGGACGCCGGTACCGTCGCGTCCGCCAGCAACCGGCCCAGCCGGCGGCCGCACAGCACGCCTTCCAGCAGCGAATTGCTGGCCAGCCGATTGGCGCCGTGCACGCCATTGCAGGCCACCTCGCCTACCGCGTACAGGCCCGGCACGCTGGTGCGCCCGTCCGCATCGGTGGCCAGCCCGCCCATGTGGAAATGCGCCGCCGGCGTCACCGGCAGCGCCTGCCGGCGCGGATCGAAACCGTGCGCCAGGCATGCAGCCAGCACGGTGGGGAAACGCTTTTCCCAAGCGCCGTCCACCGCGGTCGCGTCTAGCCAGACCCGCCCACCCGCTGCCTGCTCTGCAGCCACGCGCCGCGACACCACGTCGCGCGGCGCCAGGTCGCCCAGCGGATGCAGCCCCGCCATCAGCGCGTTGCCGTCGGCATCGTGCAGGCGGGCACCGGCGCCACGCAGCGCCTCGGTGATCAGCGGCAGGCAGTGGCCCGGCACGTCGAACGCGGTGGGATGGAATTGCACGAACTCCAGGTCGCGCGGTGCAGCCCCCGCCGCCAGCCCCAGCGCGAGACCGGCGCCATCGGCACCCGGCGGATTGCTGGTGCGCGCGTACAAGGCACCGATACCGCCGGTGGCCAGCACCACGGCCGCCGCCTCGACCTGCTCATGACGGCCGCGCTCGTCGCGGGTGCGCACACCCACCACGCGCCCTTCGCGCAGCAGCAGGCCATCAACATCGACACCGCCGCGCCACTGCACGTGCATGGCTGCCTGCGCCTTGGCGCGCAACGCCCGCACCAGCGCGGCGCCGCTGGCATCGCCGCCGGCGTGCACGATGCGTGCCGCACCGTGGCCACCTTCGCGGCCAAGCTGCAGATGGCCCTGCGCATCGCTGTCGAACACAACCCCCTGCGCCTGCAGCCAGGCGATCGCCGCGGGCGCCTCGGCTGCCAGCCACTGCACCATCGCCGCGTCGTTGTGCTGCGCACCGGCGGCCAGCGTGTCGGCAGCATGCGCGGCGGCGCTGTCGCGCGGATCAAGCGCCGCGGCGATGCCGCCCTGGGCCAGCGCACTGGCGCTGCCGCAACCATCGTGGGCGCGGCACAGCAGCCGCACCGGTGCCGGCGCCATCGCCAGCGCCGTGGCCAGCCCGGCCACGCCGCCACCCACCACCACGATCGGCAGGTGAGCGTGCCTCACACGCTTTCGCGCCGCCCGATGGCCAGCATGCGCTCCAGCGCAGCGCGCGCACGCACACTGACGTCGGCGGGAATCTCGATCGCGTGGCGCATGTCGCACAGGCAGGCGTAGATGTTCTGCAAGGTGATCCGCTGCATGTGCGGACACAGGTTGCACGGCTTGATGAACTCGGTCTGCGGAAACTGCGACTTGAGGTTGTCGGCCATCGAGCACTCGGTGATCATCGCCACCCGCGCCGGCTTCTCGCGCGCCAGCCACTTGCCCATGGCGGTGGTGGAGCCGACGAAGTCGGCCTCGGCCAGCACCTCGGGCGAACATTCCGGATGCGCCACCACCCTGGTGCCGAACTGCTCGCGCACGTGCCGCACTTCCTGCGCGGTGAAGCGCTCATGCACTTCGCAGCGGCCGTGCCACAGGACGATTTCCACCTGCGTCTGCTTGGCGATGTAGCGACCGAGGAACTCGTCGGGCAGGAAGATCACCTTCGGCGCGCCCATCGCCTCCACCACCTGCACCGCGTTCGCCGAGGTGCAGATCGCATCGGACTCCGCCTTCACCGCGGCCGAGGTGTTGGCGTAGCTGACCACCGGCGCGCCGGGGTGCTGCGCGCGCAACGCACGCACGTCGGCCGCGGTGATCGAGGAAGCCAGCGAGCAACCGGCTTCCAGGTCGGGCAGCAGCACGGTCTTTTCCGGCGCCAGGATCTTCGCGGTCTCGGCCATGAAGTGCACGCCGCACAGCACGATCAGCTCGGCGTCGCATTCGGCCGCAGCTTGTGCCAGGCCGAGCGAATCGCCGGTGATGTCGGCCACGCCGTGGAAGATCTCCGGCGACTGGTAGCTGTGCGCCATGATCACCGCGCCGCGCTGCTTCTTCAGCTTGTTGATCGCGTCGATCCACGGCAGGTGCAGCGGGATCTCCAGGCACGGCACCAGCGGTTCGAGCCGCTCGGCCAGCGCGGCGTATTCGTGTTCCAGTTCGTCGCGCCAGACCGGCACGGGCAGGTTTGCGGAGGCGGTCATGCTGATCGCTTTTCGATGGAGGGAAACGGACGGGCTCAGGCGGTGGCGGCGCGGCAGACGGATGCGGCGTGCCGGCCCGGAGGCTCCGCCGCCCGCGGCAAACGGCGCGGCAATGGCCGTGGAAGGATCGCGCTGAAAATTGGGCCGGGCATGGTGGGCGGCATCATGGCCGGCCCGACCGCTCGCGCGCCTTGACCCACGTCAACCATCCTGCCCGGTGGCGGCGAGTGCCTGTGCCGCCGGCAGCACGTCGGCGGCGTACAACCGCTGCGCCTCGGCCGGATCGAAGTCGGCGTGCTGGCGTTTCTTCACGCCATGCTCGGAGAGCACCACATGGATATCGGCCGCTACGCCCGCGTTGGCAAGACAGGCCGCAACGCACTTCAGCACGCAACCGTCCAGCGCCAGGATGCGCCGCCCGCTTCGTGCGGTGCGCACCAGCCCGGTGACGCCGCCGCCGACGCCGGCGATGCAGGACATCTCGGCGACGCCGGCGCGATCGAGTTGCAGCGCCAGGTGATTGGCCATCTGCGCCGCACTGGAGCAACCGGAACAGGAATAGACGAGCGGCAACTTGACACTCACGGGCGAGGCTCCACGGTCGACAGGAATTGATTCGCGCGCCGGCGCACGCCGCGCAGCGTCCACCACGCGACGCCCCACGCCAGCACCAGCGCCAGCCCGGCGACACGCGCCAGCCACGCCGATGGCCACAGCGCGGCAGCCGGCAACAGCAGCAGCGGCAGTTGCGCCAGCAGCGCGCGGGTCTTCTCAGGTGTCGGCAGCAGCCGCTGCACGCCGGGCAGCTGCACGCCACGGCCGATGCGCCGGTGCAGCTCGATCCAGCCGATGAAGGGCACGATCTCCAGCATCATGCCAGTGACCAGCAACGGCAGCGCGACACCTAGCCCCAGCGCGCCGGCCAGCATGCCGCCGCGCACGTCCGCGAGCAGCGCCAGCGCGGCCAGCGCCAGCGCCATCAGGCCGGCGCGCCAGCTCCACAGCAACGGCCCGCGGCGCAGTCGTGGCGCACACCATTGCAACCACAGCCCGGCGACGGCGAACGCCAGTGTGAGCACGGCCACCGTGCCGACCAGCCAGGCGCCACTGCCATCGGCCAGCCGCCAGACAGCCGCGCCGAGCAGCATCAGCAGCGCGCTGCCCAGCCACGCCGCCTGCACCGGTTCGCGCAGCGTGCCGGTACCCTGGAACATCGGCATCACCACCCGCGCCACGCTGGCCATCAGCACCACCACCCAGCCCAGCACGCCCCAGCTCGCATGCACGTCGGCGAGTGCTGCCAGCGGCAGGGCCAGATAGCCGGCAAGACCCAGCGCCAGCAGGCCGCCGAGCAGCGCGGTAAGCACGGCGAATCCGATCGCCACGCCGAAGCCCGCGCGCAGCAGGCGCTGCCCGGCCGCGGTCAGCAAGCCGGGCACGGTCATCGCCGCCAGCAGCACGAAGGCCAGCGGCAGCAGCAGCGCCGCGGCGATCAGGGCGATGCGCCAGCGCTGGTGCAAACCCGCCATCAGCAGCAACACACCGAGGTTGAACAGGCCATGCAGCCACGGCCCCAGCGCCGCGCTGCCGCGCACCCGCACGCCGGCGGCGGCAGGCAGGAACTGCAACACGCTGCCGAGCATCGCGTTGCCCAGCACGCCCAGCGTGAACACGTGTACCAGGGCCAGCGTGGCTGGGTTCCAGCGCATGCGCAGCGCCGCATCGCCGTCGACGATCAGCAGCGCGCCGGCCAGCACGCCCCAGCACGGCGCGCCGAGCAGGAAGCGCCGCGGCAGCGAGGGTGCCGGTGCCTGCTCAAGCCGCAGCTGCGTCATCGCCGTCCGGGCAGCGGATCAGCACGCGCGCACCGCCGGTCGGTAAGGCAAACGCTGTCGCCTGCAGGCCGCGAGATGCCAGCGCGTCGAGCAGCGGCGTGGGCATCAGCGGGGTGAGCACCTGCACCGCCTGTCCCGGCAGCAAGGCGTCGGCCGCCGCCAGCGCACGCAGCATCGGCTCCGGCGACGGCAACCAGCGCAGGTCGAGTTCGGGGAATACCGCGTCGTCGACGCGGTGTCGGGGTGAGGGCTTCGCTTGCATGGCGCCATCTCAACGCAGCGGCGGCACGAGCGCGCTGACCTGGATCAACGCGCCCGCCGGCGTTACCGCTTCGTTCAACGCGCGCCGGCCAGTGCCTGCTGGCCACGCCACTCCAGTTGCAGCCACAGCTTCGCGCTGTCGTGGCCGAAGCCATCGGCACGATAGTTCGCCACCTTGAGCAGACCGCTGAGGCCCTGCGCCAGCGGAAACGCCAGCGAGGCATCCCACTCGCTGCCGTAGCGGCCGCCGCGATCAGCGCGGTAGTCGTGGTAGGCCACCGCCCAGCCCAGCTTGCTGGCCACACCATGGCGACCGAAGTTGCCGTTGACGCCGGCGTAGCGATCGTCCAGCCCGCCAGCCGGGGTCACGGTGAACTGGTCGTCCCAGCCGTTGAACGCGTGCAGCGTGGCCAGCGGTGTCTGCAGCGCATGCCGGCCGTTGCCGCCCAGGTGTTCCCAGCCCAGCTTCGCGGTGATCCCGGACTGCGTCCAGCCCGGCTCCAGCAGCCAGTAGCTGTGCGCGAAGCGCTGTGGGTTGTTGGCGTAGTCATATTGCCGCGCTCCTTCCAGCGTCCAGCCGAGGCCATTGCCCTGGCGCAACGCCTTGCCGCTCCAGCGCACGCCGTAGGTGGCGCTGGAAGCGCTGGCCACATCGCGGTCCTCGTGCAGGTAGGCATAACCCGTCCACTGCTGCGCGTCCTGAGTCCACCCCAGATTGAGCAGATGGGTGTTCAACTTGCGCTCGCGCGCGAGCGGGTTCAGCGCATCGCGGCCGGCCACCCGGTGCACGCGATCGAGCCAGTCGTAGCGTACCGTCAACGCCGCCAGCGGTTGCCAGCGCAATTCGACCGCATCGAAGGTCTGTTCGTGCTGGCGCCAGCCCACGTTGCCGACCCAGCGCTGGTTATCCAGCAGCAGCCGCTGGCGACCGGCGGTGGCACCGAACCGGTCGCCCTGCCAGCGCAGCCAATACTGGTTGAACTCGCCGCCGCGCGGGTCGGTCACCGCCGGGTACAAGGTGCGGCCATTGGCGCCGCTGTTGTAACGGTCGCCGGCACTGGCCACGCCGGCGCCTTCGACCAGGCCGCTCCAGCCATGCCCGAACTCGCCATGCAGAGCGAGGCGCAGGCGCAAGGTGTCAGCCCGGGCGTCGCGCGCGAACGCGTCGTCGTCGACCTGTTCGTGGCGCAGGCGGGCATCCCACTCCAGTTGCCACGACGGTGCGGATGCCGCCGGGCCGCCGGCGTCGGCGGTTGTGCCGGCCGCCCAGGCCGGGGCGGCCAGGATCGCGAGCAGGCAGGCGGCCGAAAGATGATTGCGTGCATGTTTCATGGTGTGGCTCCCTTGAGGTCCGCGGCAGTCTCGGGATGTGCACGCGCGACCAAGTTGATTTCGGTCAATCGCCACTGGTGTCGGCTGCGGCTGTGACAACGCGCCGCGGCCGCGCGGTGCGACCAGACGACAACGCCGGCCATGAGGGCCGGCGTTGCGTATTCCTGTTTATCATTTTGGACGTTTTTACCGCCAAAATATTGGCGCGATCATCCCGGTCAGTGTACTGGCGCCGCGACTGCGGGTGCCTCGGCGCGTGCCTTGGCTACCTCTTCCTTGCTGATCTGCCCGCCCGGGTTGCCCCAGCTGTTCAGCACGTAGGTCAGGATGTTCGCCACCTCGTCGTCATTGAGTTGGCTCATCGGCGGCATCACCGAGTCGTACTCGTGGCCGTTCACCGTGACCTTGCCGGTCAGGCCG
>NZ_JADBJR010000007.1:0-124880 GCF_018101315.1 Rhodanobacter sp. B2A1Ga4
CGGGCAGGGGAGCGCCGGGGTGGGGGCGCTCTTGTTCGTACCCGTCAGCCTGGGCAACCCCCTCCCAACCTCCCCCTGCGCGCAGGGGGAGGAGCCAAGAAAACGGAGCCTCACGTGACCAGCCCCATCGAAGCAAAGCAGCAGCAAGTCGAAACCCTGATGCGGCTGGCGCCGGTGATCCCGGTGGTGATCATCGAGGACGCCCGCAACGCCGTGCCGATGGCACGCGCGCTGGTCGCCGGCGGCATCCCGACGATCGAAGTCACCCTGCGCACGCCTGCGGCACTGGACGCGATCCGCGCGATCGCTGCCGAGGTGGAAGGCGCCGTGGTCGGCTGCGGCACCGCGCTGACTGCACGCGACCTCGAAGCCGCGCAGCAGGCTGGCGCCCGTTTCGCCGTGTCCCCTGGCACCTCGCCGCGCCTGCTCGACGCCGCCGACGACAGCGCACTGCCGCTGTTGCCGGGCGTGGCCACCGCCAGCGAGGCGATGGCGCTGCTCGAACGCGGCTACCGCCACCTGAAGTTCTTCCCGGCGGTACCGGCCGGCGGCACCAAACTGCTAGGCGCCTGGGCCAGTCCGCTGCCGCAGATCCGCTTCTGCCCCACCGGCGGCATCAGCCTGAGCAGCGCGCCTGATTTCCTCGCCCTGCCGAATGTGCTGTGCGTGGGCGGCTCCTGGCTCACGCCCGCCGACAAGCTCGCCAGCGGCGACTGGGCCTGCATCGAACGGCTGGCGCGCGAGGCGGCTGGCTTGCGCGGAAACCCACCGCCCGCGCGATAACGGGTAAGGTGCCCTGCTGCACATGCCCGCCGATCCCGCGGCGGGCCAGGCCAGGACTGACTACTTGAACATCGGACCGCTCGCGCTCTCGTCCGGCCTGCTGGCCTTGCTGTTCGGCATCATCGCCGCGCTCGCCAGCGCCGGCTTCCTGCATCGGCGCGGTCATGCCGACGCCGGCAACGCGCTGTACCTGGCACTCGGCATCGGCCTGCTCGCCGCGCGCGCCGCCTACGTGGCCGGCTGGTGGCCGCAGTACATGCAGCAGCCACTGAGCATCCTGAACATCCGCGACCACGGCTTCGACCCGATCGTCGGCGCGCTCGGGCTGCTGGGGGCAGCGGCGGCGATCGGCTGGCGCCGGCCACCGTTGCGCCGGCCGCTGGCTGCCGGCGTGGCGGTCGGCGTCATGGCCTGGGCCTTCGCCGGACTGGTCGCGTACAAGCTGACCACGACCACCCATCCCGGCTTGCCGGCCCTCGTGCTGAGCGACCTGGACGGGCACGAGGTACCGCTGCAAACGCTGCGCGGCCAGCCCACCGTGATCAACCTGTGGGCCACCTGGTGCGGGCCGTGCCGGCGCGAGATGCCGGTGCTGGCCGAGGCGCAGCAAGCGACGCCACAGATCCGCTTCGTGTTCGCCGACCAGGGCGAATCGGCGGCGGCGGTGAAGCACTTCATGCAGGTGCAGCGGCTGGCGCTGCAGCACGTGCTGATCGACGGCAACCTGCAGCTGTCGAACCACTACAACGCCCGCGGCTATCCGACCACCTTGTTCCTCGATGCCGACGGCCGCCTGCGCGACATGCACATCGGCGAGCTGTCGCGCGCCACGCTGGCCGAACGGTTGCAGCGGATCCAGCCACCCACCGCGCCGGCGCCGCGCTGACCGCACCCCGCGAGCGGCTCCACCGCCTTCTGGTGACATGGTCCATGCACAACCCAGAATCCACCCGACCGAACGCCGCGACCAGCCGCACGCTCGGCCACCTTGCGCTGGTCGGCCTGCTGCTCTTCGGCATCGTCGCCGTGACCGTGCAGGTACTGCGCAACGACCTGAACTGGATCGACGCGCCGCTCAGCTTCTACCTGCTGGACGCCTACGGCCACTGGTTGCAGGCGGCATACGTCGTGCTGGCGTTGGCGCTGGCCTCGCTGGGTGCGGGTTACTACGTCGCGTTGCGGCATGGGCGCCGCAGCGCGGCGCCATGGCTGCTGTTCGTCTGCGCCGGTGCCGGCCTGTGCGTGACCGCGCTGGCGCACAGCAACCTGCCCGGCCACGCGCCCACGCTGGAAGGCTTCGTGCACGGCGTCGCAGCGCAGACGGCGTTCCTGTGCGTCAGTGTGGCGATGCTGCTGCAGTCGTGGTGGTTGCGTACCGATCCGCACTGGCGTCCGCGCTTCGCGCCGGCGTTCACGCTGGCGCTGGCCGGCTTCGCGGGAATCTGGACAGACGCGCTGTGGCACGGCATGCCGCGCGGACTGGAGCAGCGGCTGGTGATCGCGCTGATCCTGGCGTGGCTGCTGCTGGCGGCGAACTGGCTGCGGCGCCACCGCGCCGCCTGAAAAAACGCCTTACACCGTTTCGGCATCCAGCCGCGCCATCACCGCGTCGGTGACGCGGGCGCAGCGCTGGCCCATGAACGGGAACGCCCCGCTCATCGTTTCGGCCAGGCTGCCGTGCAGCGACGTGCGCAACAACCGGCGCGCGCGATACAGGCGCGTTTTCACCGTCTCCGGCTTGATCGCCAGCAGGTGGGCGGTTTCCTCGACCGAGCATTCCTCCACCTCGCGCATCATGTAGACGGTGCGGAATGCCGGCGGCAGTTCATCGATGGCGTGTTCGAGCAGGTGGCGGATCTGGCTGCGGGCGGCCGCGACGGCCGGATCCTCGCTGCCGAACTTCGAGGGGAACTGGATGACCTGGTGGCTATCGTCCACCGCCGCGTCGACCTGCTCCAGGCCGACCATGGCGTGCCGTTTGCGCAGGCGCCCGCGCGCCTCGTTCAGCACGATGCTGGTCAGCCAGGTCAACAGGGTCGAGTCGCCTCGAAACGAATCCAGCTTGTGATAGGCACGCATATACGATTCCTGCAGCACGTCTTCCGCTTCCGAATCCTCGCCGAGCACGGCACGCGCCACGCGGAACAGCCGCTGGTTGCAGCGCTGCATGATGTGGCGGAACGCCTCGCGATGACCGTCGCGGACCAGCGCCACCAGCGCGTGATCGTCCAGCGCGGCGACATCGACGGGTGAAACATGGGCATGGGCTGACATGGTTTTCTCCTTTTACACCTGATCCGATGCATTGGGGCGACTTGAGGTTCCCGGGTCAGCGCCTGTGAAGAAAACCACTTCCTGTGGTTTTCTTCTATCGCGAGTCCGGTACACGCCCGGACTCGCTCACGCGAATCAGGCACTTGCGTGCCCGATCCGCGACCGGCCATCCCTGGTCGGCCTGAGAGGTTGAATGGCCACAACCTCTTAGCCGGCCAGCGTCGCCAGGATCTCCTGCCGCCGCGGCTGATGCGCGAATTCGCCGAGCAGGCGCCGGGTCTGCATCGACACCCCGTGCAGGCGCACGCCGCGCGAGGACAGGCACTCGTGGCTGGCCTCTACGATTACCGCCACGCCGCGCGGCTGCAGCACCTTGGCCAGCGTGTCGGCGATCTCCACGGTGAGCCGCTCCTGGATCTGCAGGCGCCGGCCGAACGCCTCGACCAGCCGCGCCAGTTTGGAGATGCCGACCACGCGCTGGTTCGGCAGGTAGGCGATGTGCACTACGCCGCGGATCGCCGCCAGGTGGTGTTCGCAAGTCGACTGCAGCGGGATGTCGCGCAGGATGACCAGCTCGTCGTAGCCGCCGACTTCGCCGAAGGTGCGGCTGAGCAGGCTGGCCGGGTCCTGCCGGTAGCCGGCAAACCATTCCTCGTACGCACGCACCACGCGCGCCGGGGTGGCCAGCAGGCCTTCGCGCGCGGGGTCGTCGCCGGCCCAGCGGATCAGCGTGCGCACCGCCGCCTCGGCCTCGGCGCGGGTCGGCTGCGGGGTTTCGGCCGCGGCGGGCAGCACGGCGGGCTGGGCAAAAGCCTGGTCGAGATCGAGCATCGGAGAGCTTCTCTGGTGGTGGTCAAGCATCGGATGAGCTGGCGGTGTCCGAGGTTCCCGCCGGCGCCGCCGATTTACCCGGAACCTCTCGCGGGCTGATCGCATCCCATGCGCACCGGTACGTCTACAACGCGCATCCGCTCGCTGGCGCTACCCATCTGAAGGAGTGATCACCATGAACAAGACTGTCTTCGCCCTCGCCCTTGCGCTCGCCTTCGGCGGCATCACCGCCGTGCAGGCGCAGCAAGCTCCGGCCACCCCCGCGCACAGCATGTACGCCTCGCAGATGAACTGGTTCGGCGGCGTCACCTACAGCGGTGCGCCCGCGCTGAACGTCACCGCCGCCCTGGTCGAGGCTGGTGGTGGCGCCAGCCACTTCGACTTCGCCACGGCGCTGGTTTCGATGCTGGGCCAGGACACCGTCAACGCCGAAGTGGCCAAGCTCACCAAGCAGTACGGCAAGACCGCCACCGACAACTTCATCGCCGGCATGACCTTCGCCGTCAATGACGGCCTGAAGCGCGCCACCGAAGCGGGCGTGAAACTGCCGGCGGCGCCGGCGGACCTGAAGGGCGCCAAGCTGGCCAGCACGCTGGTGACCGCCGGCACCACCGCCGATGGCACCTGGTGGTCGGGCTATCTGTTCGACAAGGCCCTGTCGCATGGCATCCACGTGCAGGTGATGCAGGACATCGACGCGAAGTTCGGCCATGGCGCCGACGAAAACACCCACAAGATCCTCAACCAGGCGATGTACGACGTGGCGCAGGCACTGAAGGCGAAGGGCGTGAAGCTGGCTTCGCTGCACTGAGCCGGTTCGTCCGACAACACTGTCCCGGGCACCCTGCGCTGTACCTGACGCGGGGTGCCCGATGGCTCAGGCCACTTCCTGCCAGTTGAAGTACCGTCGGTCGGCGATGTCCAGCAGGTCAAGATCCTCGCTGGTGTCGCCGTAGGCGTATACGCAGTCGAAGTCGCCGGGGTCGTACTGTTGCAGCACCCGCCGTGGCTTCTCGGCGCCCACGCACTGGCTTCCACGATAGCGACCGCTGCAGCGGCCATCGACCACTTCCAGCTCCGAGCAGATCAGCGCCAGCCCGTGCCGGCGGCACCAGTGCTGCAGATAGGCGTCAAGCCCGCCGGAGACGACTACCACCACGTCACCCTGCGCCTTGTGCCAGGCGATGCGTTCCATTGCCTGTTCGCGCAACACGCCGGGCAGCACCTCGCGCGCAAACCGCTCCCCCGCGTCATCCAGTCGCGCCATGGGCTCGTCGCGAAAACCGAAGCGCACCACGTGCGAGCGGATCGCGTTGCTGGAAACCAGGCCGAGCTTGTAGCCGATCACCACCGGCGCCAGCAGCCACTTGCCGGCGGCCAGCCGCCGCGGCGTCACCGCGAAATGCATGAAGTCGGCAAACATCTCGCGGGTGGTGATGGTGCCGTCGAAATCGAACAGCGCAAGATTCATGCGTCGATGCGTCCTTTCGTCATCGGTAGTTCCTTCCTGCCCACGCCAGCCATGACGCTCTTTGCGGGCCGCGTGCACCGGCCCGCATGCCTCACGACATAAGCACGGCGGGCCATGACGCCCGATCAGTGCGCCGACTCGTCCTTCACCGGCTTCACGTACGTCTCGAATAGCTCATCGATGCGCCGGTATTCGTCGTACCAGGAATCGGCGTGCACGAAGCCGTGGCGCTCCAGCGGATACAGCGACATCCAGAAGTTCTTCTTGTGCAGCTCGATGAAGCGCTGGTACAGGCGGATCGAATCCTCGGCCAGCACGTTGTCGTCGATCAGGCCGTGCTGGATCAGCAGCGGGTCCTGCAGCTTGTCGGCGTACTCGATCGGCGAGCTGGTCTTGAACGCTTCCGGATCGAGCTGCGGGTCGTTGAGGATGTCCGAGGTGTATTCGTGGTTGTACAGCGTCCAGTCGCTGACCGGGCGCAGTGCGGCGCCGGCGGCGAATTCGCCGGGCGCACGCAGCAGCGCCATCTCGGTCATGAAGCCGCCGTAGCTGCCGCCGTAGATGCCCACGCGCTTCGGATCGACGTGGTGGTTCTGCACCAGCCAGGCCTTGCCGTCGAGCAGGTCCTCCAGTTCCGGGTGGCCCATCTGGCGGTAGATCGCGGTGCGCCAGGCGCGGCCGTAGCCTTCGGAGGCGCGGTAGTCCATGTCCAGCACCACGTAGCCCTGCTGCACCAGCAGGTTGTGGAACATCTGCTCGCGGAAGTAGTTCGACCACGACAGCGTGACGTTCTGCAGGTAGCCGGCACCATGCACGAAGATCACCGCCGGTTTCGGCGATGCATCCTCGCTGGCCGGGCCGTAGTACTTCGCGTAGATGGTGCCCGCGCCGTGCGAGGACTTCACCTCGACGATCTTCGGCGCGATCCAGTCGTGCGCGGTGAACGCGGGCTTCATGGTGTCGGTCAGTTCACGGGGCGTGCCGCCGGCGGACGGCTGGACGGCCAATTGCGACAATACGTACGGCGCGGAATGCAGCACGGCGAGCTGCGTGCCGTCGGGCGACAGCGCGAAGTCGTCCATGCCCTGGTAGTTCGTCACGCGCGCCAGCTCGCCGCCGGTAACCGGCAGGCGGTAGACGTCATAGCTGTACGGTGCCACCTGGTTCGTGCGCAGGTAGAACCACTGGCCGTCCGCGCTGAGCTGCGGGTGGCTCACCTCGAACTGGCCCGCGGTCAGCGCCTTCGCCTTGCCGTCGAGCGGCTTGACGTAGAGCTGCGACCAGCCGGTCTGCTCGCTCAGGTACCACAGCGTGCGGCCGTCCTTCAGCCAGCCGAAATCGTTGAAGTTCCAGTTGATCCACGCCGGGTCGGTCAACCGCTGCTGCGGCACCAGCGCGTGCTTGGTAAAATCCACGCTGGTGAGCCAGCGGTCCTTGTTGTCGATCGCGCGCAGCTGGATGGCGAGCTGGCGACCGTCGTCGCTCCACACGATGCCGCCGCCACCGCCGTCGTCGGCACTGCCGATGATGCGCACAGCACGCCGTTCCGGCGCCTTCAGCGCCTTGGCCTGGTCGGCCTTGCCGGCCTTCTGCAGCGCGGCGACAGCGCGCGCGCGCAGGTCCTTCAGCGGGTCGTCCTTGATCCCGGGCAGCGTGTCGGTGGCCAGCGGGTAGGACTGGTGGCCGGCCAGGTCGAGCAGCAGCAGCGACTGCGGCGCCGGATCGTTGCGGCCCACGTACACGCGTGCTTCCTGCGGTTCGAGGTAGCCGGAGTCGGTGACGTAATGGGCGAGCGTCGGCGCCGTGCCGGCGGCGTAGCCTTTCGGCGCGGTGACCAGCAGCAGCCAGCGGCCATCCGGCGACAGTTCGCTGTCGACCAGGGTGATCTTGTCGCCGAGGAAGAACGGCAGCGGTGCGCGGCCCGGGTCGGCGGCGGCCAGCGCCTGGTCCTCGTCGCGCTTCGCCTGCTTGTCGGCCTTGAGCTGGCGCAGCGTCTTGAACAATGCCAGCTGCCGCTCGCCCAGCGCGTCGGGCTGCTTCGCCTGCGGGTCGTCGGCGAATTTCAGCACCGCCGCGAGCGCGGTGACGCCGCTGGCCAGGTCGTGGCTGTACCAGTCGTTGCCGTCGCGGAACTGCAGCGCGCGACCATCGGCGGAAAAGCGCGGCGCGGATTCGCCCTGCGGCGTGCGAGTGAGCTGGCTGCGCCGGCCGCTTTGCAGATCCACCACGAACACGTCGCCGTGCAGGATGAAGGCGGCATGCCGGTGCGCGCGGTCGAACACCGCCGGGCCGTCGGCCTGCGCCAGCGCGGCCGGATCGAGCTTCGCGCCATGCCCCGTCGTCGGGTCGACCCGATACAGGTCGCGCAGCGGGCTGCCGTCGCGCTTCAGCGAGTAGTACAGGCTGCGGCCGTCCACGCTCCAGTACGGCGACTCCACCGCCTGGCCGATCCAGTCGGGGTTGGCCATCACGGTGTCCAGGTTGAGCGGCGTCGATGCCGGCGTGGCGAGCGCTGCCAGCGGCGCGGCGGTGAAGGCGACAAGGGTAGCCAGCAGCAATCGACGCATGGATTCTTCCCGGGCAAAAAAGCCAGCATAGCCGAGCGCGCCGGCGATCCGCCGCCACCCCTGCCGAAAGTCAGCGGCCGGCGGCTGCAGCGGCGGCGACGCATTGCTACTCTGCTCGCTGCCACGTCTTCCCATGGAACCTTCGCCATGCGCCTCGCGCCTCTCGCCGCCACCCTGCTGCTCGCCGCCGGCGCCACCATCGCAGCCCAGCTGCCGCCCGTGAATCCGTCGACGAAGCCGCCGCGCGAGCTGGCGCTGATCGGCGAATCGCAGCCGTTGCCCCCGCCCACGCCGCGGCAGGCCGCGTCCAGCGAGTTCCACGGCGTCAGCGTCGCCGATCCGTACCGCTGGCTGGAGAACCCCGCCGACCCGGCGGTGTGGCAATGGATAACCGCGCAGAATGCGTACACCGAGGCGGCCATGGCCGCGATGCCGCAGGGCAAGGCGCTCACCGCGCGGGTGCAGCAGCTGGCGATCACCTCGACCACACGCTCCGGCCCGATGCTGGCCGGCGGCACGCTGTTCTACCTGCAGCAGACCCCGCCGCAACCCCAGCCGGTGCTGATCGCGCAGGCGTGGCCGGATGGCGCGGTGAAGGTGCTGGTGGACCCGAACGCCGACCACGGCGGCACCGCGATCACCGCCTACTGGCCGTCGCCGCACGGGCGCTACCTCGCCTACGGCACCGCCGAGGGCGGCAGCGAACTGACCACCATCCGCGTGCTCGACGTGGCCAGCGGCAAGACCCTGCCCGACACCCTGCCCTGGGCTGGCGGCGGCACCACCCCGCAGGGCCTGGCCTGGGACGCCGACGAGCGTGGCTTCAGCTACGTGCGCTTCGCGCCGCCGGCAGCCGGCCAGGAAGTGGAACAGTTCCACGCCACGCTGGTGCACCACGCGCTCGGCGAGGCCGCCGCGGTGGATCGCGTGGTGTTCGGCCAGGGCTACGCGAAAACCGCAGAATACGTGCTGGTGAACTCGCCGGCCACCGCACAGGCTGCGGTGCTCGCCTACGACGGTGACGGCGGCCCGGCCGAGGTGTTCCTGCAGCATGGCGATCGCTTCACTCGCGTGCTCGACCGCGGCGCCAACGTGCGCACCGTCGCCTGGGTGAATGGACGTCTATACGCCGCCGCGTTCCGCGATGCGCCGCGCGGCAAGGTCGTGGCCATCGGCGAAGACGGCAAGGCGGTGCCGGTGCTGGCCGAGCGCGAGGGTGCGATCCAGCAGATCGCCCCGCTCGGCGACGGCTTCCTGGTGGTGCGCAGCTGGGGTCCGGACTGGTGGGTCGAGCAGTACGGCGCCGGCGCGAAATTCGTGCGCCGCCTGCCGCTGCCGGAACACGGCATCGGCATCGGTGACATCGCCTCCGAATCCGGCCAGCCGAAGGCGCTGATCAGCTACAGCGGCTGGACCACGCCCGCGCGCTGGGCCGAATACGACGGCACCAGCGGCACGCTGAAGACCGTATTCGAGGTCAAGCCTGCCGCCGACTATTCCAAGGTGGTCGCGCAGCGCATCGAAGGCACCTCGAAGGACGGCACCAGGATCCCGGTAACCGTGCTGTCGCTGCCCGGCACCACGGCGAACGGCAAGCGGCCCACCATCCTGTACAGCTACGGCGGTTTTGACCTGCCGGTGA
Source organism: Rhodanobacter sp. B2A1Ga4 (assembly GCF_018101315.1). Taxonomy (NCBI): domain Bacteria; kingdom Pseudomonadati; phylum Pseudomonadota; class Gammaproteobacteria; order Lysobacterales; family Rhodanobacteraceae; genus Rhodanobacter; species Rhodanobacter sp. B2A1Ga4. The sequence goes on from NZ_JADBJR010000007.1 coordinate 9,569, forward strand.
AACCCGGCTTCATCGGTCCGAACCTGGCCTGGCTGGAACGCGGCGGCGTGCTCGCCTACGCCAACATCCGCGGCGGCAACGAGAACGGCCAGGCCTGGCACGCGCAGGGCCAGAAGCTCGACAAGCAGAATGTGTTCGACGACTTCCACGCCGCGGCGCTGGCGCTGATCCACGCGCGCTGGACCGACCGCGCCCATCTCGGCATCCTGGGCGGCAGCAACGGCGGCCTGCTGATGGGCACGCAGATCGTGCAGCACCCCGGTGACTACCGCGCGGTGGTGGCACGCGTCGGCATCTACGACATGCTGCGACACGAGACCGATTTCGCCAACGGCCCGTACAACATCCCCGAATACGGCAGCATCGCGGACCCGGCCCAGTTCAAGGCCACCCTGGCCTATTCGCCGCTGCAGCACGTGCAGGCGAACACCGCCTACCCGGCGGTGCTGCTCACCACCGGCGAGAACGACCCGCGCGTGGCGCCGTGGCAATCGCGCAAGTTCGCCGCTGCGCTGCAGAACGCCAGCTCCTCGACGCGTCCGATCCTGCTGCTCACCCGCATGAACGCCGGCCACGGCATCGGCGCCCCCTTCAGCCAGCGCGTCGGCGACACCGCGATCGGGCTAACTTTCTTCGCGCACGAGTTGGGGCTGGACGTCGCGCGCTGACGACACTGTTACCCGCCTCGTACGTGCGGCATGCTGGCTGCGCGTGCGGCGCGAGGGTGCCGGTATCCACGGGGGAGAAGATGGCGATGAAAAGCGTCGTGTGCTGTACCGGTGTCATGCTGCTGGCTTGTGCGTTGCCGGTACAGGCAGCCGACAGCCAGACCCAGACCTACGTCATCGGCGCCGAAGTAAGCGCACTGGGTGAACTGACAAAGACGCAACCGGAACTCGGGGTTACCAAACCGATCGCCGCTGTGCTGGACATGGCGCTCAAGCATTGGCGATTTGTGCCCGCGCAAAAGGATGGGAGAGCCGTTCCCGTACATACCTTCATCACGGCCGCGCTGGAGTCGGTTTTCGATGCCGATGGCAAGTACACGCTGACGGTCAGGTATATCAGCCAGGGGCCCAAGTGGGAGCACTCCGGCTTTCCGCTTTATTCTCCGGAGGCCATGCAGATCCACGCGCAAGGCAGCGTCGAGGCTACAGCCGAGCTTCAGGCGGACGGCAAGTTGATTATCAAGGATTCGCGCACTTCCGCCACAGGTCGTGGCGGCAGGTTGCTGGTCCACGGTGTCGACGATGCACTTCTGCACGATCGGTTTACCCCGGAAACGCTGGACGGAACGCCGGTCTCCGCGCATCTGCGCACCCGCGTCGTGTTCACTCCGGACACGCGCCATACGGGCACGACGACCTACTGCAAGGGGCATCCCGGCACCATCCCGATCTGGTGCAACGAAAGCCAGGCTGACAATTCACCCCCGACAGCCGCGGATCGCGATTTCCTGGAACAAACGGGTTTTGTCGTGGGCATCGAAGCCAACCGGACCTGGCGCCCGGGAATTTCGAGCGTGCTGCAGCCGAGCATGATCAATCCGATAACCATGCATCTCTGACCCACCGGTTCGTCCCGATCAAGTCGATACGGCGGCATGAACGCCGACCGCGGCATCGGCACATCGGTTACCTCGCGTGTCGTCGTTGAGGCATCATGGTGGCTCGCGCGGCGCGGGGACGCTGGCGATGCCTTGGAAGGAGATCCGATGAAAACTGCCATGCTCAGCGCCGCCCTGCTCGCGCTGGTGTGCGTCTTGCCGGCGCACGCTGCCGAGAAGCGCGAACAGATTTTTGCCGTTGGCGTCGACGTGGATGCAACCGGGCACATTACTGCCACCCAGGTCACCACCGATGTGCCCGCATCGATCGCCGCCGTGCTGTCTTCCGCGGTGAAACAGTGGCAGTTCGTGCCGGCGACACTCGGCGGCCGGCCGGTACAGGCGCATACCTTCGTCTACACCAGACTGCAGGCATCGCCAAACGCGAGCGGTCGATACGATCTGCGCATCAGCTTCATGGGCAACGGCCCCCGCATCGTCAACCGGACACCGCCGCGATACCCTGAAGACGCGTTGCGCAGACGTCAGGCGGCGCTCCTCATCCTCGAAGCCACCGTGCAACCCGACGGCCATTTGACCGGCATGAAAGTGAGCAACAAGTTTGCGGACTGGCCTGTGCTGCCGTCGTTCAAGGTTGCCGTACTGACGGCCGCCAAACAGTGGCATGCCATCCCGGAGCAGGTCGATGGCCACCCCGTGGCAACGCGACTGCGCATGCCGTTCACCTTTACCATCAATGGCCAGACGTACACCGCGCAACAAATCCGGATCCTGCGCGAAGCCGCGCACATGGACGCCGCGACAGCGGGCGCGAAGACCGCCCAGCCCGACATCCCGCTGCCATCGGAGCAGGAGGTTGCACTGGACAGTCCGCTGCAGCCACATGCCGTCGCCACTATCATCAGCGCCCCCTGACCCCACCGAGCACCGCATGCCCCTGCCCACCGTCGAACGCGAAACCGGCTCCTCGCCCCGCCACAGCATCCTCTGGCTGCACGGCCTCGGTGCGGACGGCAACGACTTCGCGCCGATCGTGCCGGAGCTGGTCGATCCGGCGTGGCCGGCGCTGCGCTTCGTGTTTCCGCATGCGCCGGTGCGGCCGGTGACGATCAACAACGGCATGTCGATGCGCGCGTGGTACGACATCATCGGCTTCGATGCGCGCGCACGGCAGGACGAGGCCGGCATCCGCACCTCGATCGCCGCGGTGGAGACGCTGATCGCGCGCGAGCACGAGCGCGGCGTGCCGAGCGAGCGGATCATCCTCGCCGGCTTCTCGCAGGGCGGTGCGATCGCCCTGGCCGCCGGCCTGCGCCATGCGCAAAAGCTGGCCGGCATCATCGCGCTGTCGACCTACCTGCCGATCTCGGCCACGCTCGCTGCCGAGCGCAGCGCGGCGAACGTGGCCACGCCGATCTTCTGGGGCCACGGCACAGCCGATCCGGTGGTGGTGCTGCAGCGTGGCACCGACTCGCGCGACACGCTGCAGGCGCTGGGCCATGCGGTGGAATGGCATACCTACCCGATGGCCCACGCCGTCTGCGCCGAAGAGATCGACGACCTGCGTCACTGGCTGGGCCTGCGCCTGGCGTAACTGCACCTGTGCTGCGGCATACTTGCCGCATGCGCGAACCCACGCCCAAGCGCGGCCTGCGCGGCCGTACCGAGCAAAGCCCACTACCGGATTTCTGCCAGCTGCCGGCGCTGTTCGCGCTGCTCGTGGTGGGCGCGCTGACGGTGACCGTGATGTGGCTGGCGCACGACGAGCCGCGTGACTGGTCCGCCTACAGCGTCGGCATGCTGTTCACGACCCTGCTGGGCATGGTGGTGGCGGTGACCTTGTGCGCACTGCGCCCCTGGCTGCAGCGCCTGCCCGGGCACCTGCCGTATGTCGGCGCCTGGCTGCTGATCCTGCTGCTGGTGCTGGCCGGCAGCATCGCGGCACACTGGTTCGATGGCGTACTGCAGATGTACCTGGTGCGCGGCAGCCTGCCCGTGTTCGCGCGCGACAACGTGCTGATCGCCGCCCTGCTCGGCGCCGCGATGCTGCGTTACTTCTACGTGCTGGCGCAGTGGCAGGCGCGGCTGGCCGCGGTCGCCCGCGCCCAGGTCGAGGCGCTGCAGGCGCGCATCCGCCCGCACTTCCTGTTCAACAGCATGAACACCGTGGCCGCGCTGATCCGGGTCGACCCCGACGCCGCCGAGCGCACGGTGGAAGACCTCTCCGAACTGTTCCGCGCCGCGCTGGGCCAGCACGACAGTGCCGACGGCACGCTAGGCGAGGAGTTGGCGCTGGTCGAACGCTACCTGGCGATCGAGCAGCTGCGCCTGGGCGCGCGCCTGCGCGTGCGTCGCGAACTGGACGAGCTGCCGCGGGATTTCCCGCTGCCGCGCCTGCTGCTGCAGCCGCTGGTGGAGAACGCGGTGCGCCACGGCATCCAGCCGCTGCGCGAAGGCGGCGAGATGAGCCTGCGCGGCTGGCGCGACGGCAACGGCGTGCGCATCGAGATCATCAACCCGCTGCCGGCCAACCCACCTGCCGCCGGCAACGGCCATGGCCTGGACAGCGTGCGCCGGCGCGTCGCCTACCGCTACGGGCCGCTGGCGAAAGTGCAAGCCGGCGCGCAGGGCGAACACTTCGTGGTGCAGCTGCAACTGCCGCGAGGGTCGGCCTGATGCGCGTGCTGGTGGTCGACGACGAACCGCTGGCGCGCGCTCGCCTGGCCGCGCTGCTGGGCGAATGCGCCGGCATGGAAGTCGTCGGCAACGTCGGCGACGGCGAGGCTGCGCTGGCTGCACTCGACGAACTACAGCCGGACGCGCTGCTGCTGGACATCAACATGCCCGGCACCGACGGCGTGGCGTTGGCGCAGCGCCTGGCCGGCCGCACTCGGCCGCAGGTGATCTTCTGCACCGCCTACGAAGCGCACGCGTTGAAGGCGTTCGAGCTGGGCGCGGTCGACTACCTGCTCAAGCCGGTGCGGCTGGAACGCCTGCGCGACGCGCTGCAGCGCGCGCAACGCCGTCTCGCCGACACCCCGCGCGAACCGGCCGCGTACCTGAGCGGCCGGCTGCGCGGCGAACAGGTGCGTATCGCACTGGACGAAGTGATCTGCCTGCTCGCCGACGAGAAATACGTGGTGGTGCAACACCGCCGCGGCGAACTGCTGATCGAGGATTCGTTGCGCCAGCTGGAAGAAACCTACCCCGACCAGCTGGTCCGCCTGCACCGCAACTGCCTCGTCCCCCCACCGCGCCTGCTCGGCCTGAAAACCCTCGCCGACGGCCGCGTGCTGGCCCGCCTCGACGGCAGCGAGCTCAATCCCGAAATCAGCCGGCGTAATTTGCCGGCGGTAAGGAAGTTGCTGCGGCTGGGATGAGTGCAGCCATCGTCAAACCCTGCAGGCAAGCCAGAGCGACAATTTCTATTACCGCGACTTATGGGTACCGAGAACGGACATCTCGATCAGTTCGCCGCGCAGCGAAGCAACCCCGTGCACCAATGCAGCAGATTGAATTTATACAAGCCCCACTCCGCTTGACGACTAACGATCAAAAGCCGAGTATCCAGTTCATGCGCTCCACCCCGAGGCCAAGCAAGCGCGTGCCAATTCACAACGCTTGTAGGGGAAGCTTATGACTTATTCAATCTGTCTTCATATCCAGCGAATCAGTGGCCGCGCAAGCAGAAACCCACTGATTTATCTACGTTAGGTGCGCCGGAGCCGCAAGATCGTATTTCATTATCAGGGGGATTAATCGTGTTCTACAAATGTTTGGTTGGCCTATCGCTGATACTTGTACTCGGCTCGTGTTCGAAGTCTCTGAGTCCCGAACAACAGGCCCAAGTAAAATCGCTTACTCATGAGCTAAGCGAAACGGATACTGCACTCTCAAGTGCGGTCGCAACAGATGCACAATATAGCGGTGGCGCGGTTAAAGCTTTGACTACGCTACGCGTCCAATTACTTCAAATCAACAAAGCACTATTACAGCAACGAATTTCGGCCATCGAGTCCGGAGCGCCGATGACCGTCAAGGTCAACACCAGCAAGCCAGATACTGAACGCGCCAACTTACTTGCAAGCGAGATTGCAGCACAGGAAACAAAGGCGGCTGCAGCGCAGGTTAAGGCCGACAGCGCGGGTGGTGGACTCATTGGCGCAATGGCACAAATGGAAACGGCTACCGAACAGAATACGCTTGCTCTACTTAGGCAGCAGTATCTGATCGCCAAGTATGGCTTGGCCCCGCTCACAGTTACACCTCGTGACGATGCACGGGCCGAAGCCAGCGGTCAAGCCGCGCCTACAACAAATCCGGAAGCAGCAACATCGGATAACGACAAGATTCAATTTGAAATTATCAAGCCAGTTCTCTTGAGCAAGAGGTTCGCAACGCAGGACTATCAGGATTATATCTGGTTCAATATCCAGTTTGATCCTATAGGTTTAGACAAACCAACTCGTGCCATAAAGGGCACTCTTATCTTAACTGATTTGTTTGGCGAACAAAAATTCGCGCTTAATTGGACGATTGACAAGCCAATGAAGCCGGGCGAAACATATACAGAGAACGGCTCTGGATTTGATTACAACAAGTTTGTTGACTCGCATCAATGGGTACTGGCAACCGATCTAAAGAATATGAGAGCCAAGTTCCGCGTTGATAGCATCTTGTACGCGGACGACACGAGACGAGACTTCTGATCAAAGGCACTGATCAAAGGGTGATCAAAGGGGACGGAGGTAATTAATTTTGGATGGTTACCTCCGTCCTTTTTTCGAGATCAGAGATCGCATACGCTGGAATTCCGAAGTGTGGCGCGTGAGTGGACAGATCACTGGTGCGCATAAGCGTGATATCGAGTACGAAGGCTCACCCGTGCCACTGCCGCGAGGCCGATCCGCAAAAAGATCGGTGTCAGGCTCCCCTATCTGGGCATCTTCGACAGGGTGTGCGCACCAGCTAGCCGGGCCCGGAAGTTCCGCAGCCGCACGGAACTTCCCTGCACCCGGCGTGGACGCGACATATGCGTCAATGGTCGGTGGAAACGAACGAGGAGCCACCATGAACCACCCCTTCAAAGTCGGCGACCACGTGCGCTGGAATTCGGAAGCGGGTTACGTGACCGGCCGGATCACCAAGGTGCATACGCGCGACACCGAGTACAAGGGCCATCTGCGCCACTGCAGCGAGGCCGATCCGCAGTACGAGATCAAGAGCGACAAGACCGATCACATCGCCATGCACAAGGGCGCGGCGCTGCACAAGATCGACTGAGATGCCCGACAACCCCGCCACGATCTGGACGATCGGCCACTCCACCCGCACGCTGCAGGAATTCCTTGGGCTGCTGGGCGAATACTGCATCGAGGCGATCGCCGACGTGCGCCGCTTTCCCGGTTCGCGCCGCTACCCGTACTTCGCCAGCGACGCGCTGGCCGCCACGCTGCCCGCGCACGGCATCGCCTACCAGTGGATCCCCAGACTCGGCGGTCGCCGCAAGGTGCAGCCGGGTTCGCCGAACACGGCGTGGCGCAACGCCTCGTTCCAGGGTTACGCCGACTACACCGCCACCGCGGAGTTCGCCGCGGGCCTGGCCGAACTGCTGACGCTGGCCACCGGCAAGCGCACGGCGATGATGTGCGCCGAGGCGGTGTGGTGGCGTTGCCACCGCTCGATCATTGCCGACGTGCTGAAGCTGCGCGGGATCGAGGTGGTCCACATCATCGACGCCGCGCACGCGACCGTGCATCCGTACACGTCCCCGGCACGCGTCGTGGATGGGCACCTGAGTTATGCACCAGCGCAGGACGCGCTGCTGTAGGCAGGCGGATCAGCGCAGCGGCTCGGTCGCGGTGTCGCCGCTGCAATGGATGGGCTGGCCGCTCTTGCCGAGCGCCTGGCTGAAACTCGAACCGCTGCGGTCGATGACCAGGCCACCGGCGCACTGCTGATCGGGGCCCAAGCGGTAGCTGGCCTGCACCCGCAGCGCTTCCTGCCGCTGCCGTTCCGCACGCCTGGCCTGCGCTGCCTGATACTGCGCGGCTTCCTCGCCGACCTGTCGATAGGTCGTGGCCAGCTCCTCGCGCCGGCGTTCGAGCGTCGCCGTCAGGCGGGCGCTGCGCAGCTCGGCCTGGGCCCTGGCCTGTTGCGCCTGCAACTCGGCATGCTGCGCGAGATCGCGGGTGAGCTCGTCAGCGTGACGCGCGGCCAGGTACAGGGAGAGTCCATGCCCGGCAAGCACCACGGCGACCAGACCGGCCACGACGCCTCCCACCTTCCATGACAATGGCACGGCCATCGTGTCCACCTCCTGCAAGACCGTCGAAAACCCCGGGTGATCCAGCTTCGCGGCGCCGCGCCGCGGATCGGCCGGGCGAGTCTAGCAGGGAGTTTCCGGACGCCTTGCCGGCCCGCGTCACACATCGTCCGGACCGGCCCGGCCCGGTTGGCATGGCGTCAACCATGACGGACGAAGGTCCGCATGGTCTGTCCCGACATCGTGCGAAACACCACGGGGCGCGGGGCGCCCGCATCGCCGGCGATGAACTCGAAGTGCTCGTCATCCAGCGTATAGCTGCCGGGCAAGGGCTTGCCCTGGTCCGCGCCAATGGCATCGATCCAGGTGATCGACTTCGGCCGGGTTGATGCGTCCATGACGAACTCGCCTTCCAGCAACAAGTGGCCTTGGATGGTGCGCACGCTGAAATGCGTTCCGGCGATCGTGGTCAGCGCACCCGCCCCGCCGTGCTCATCCGGCGGATCCACCACGCCATCGGCTTCCATGCGGACCTGTCTCCACACACCTTGCAGCCGTGCCAAGTCGAGCCCGGAATCGCCGGGCGCCAAGTCATCCGATCGTTGCGACATGTCCATCCTTGCATGAGTGGTCGGCGAGCTTGGCAGCGGCGCGTTGCTCCTCCGCGCGTTGGCTGCCGCCATCGCGCGTAGCGGTTGCACGCCGGCCAAGAGCGCTCAGCGCCCGCGCGGCGTGCCGACGCCTACTCCTTCTTGATGGCATGCCCGCCGAACTCGTTGCGCAACGACGCCAGCAATTTGTCGGCGAACGAATCGCTGTCGCGCGAGCGGAAGCGCTCCATCAGCGACAGCGTGATCACCGGGGCGGAGACGTTGAGTTCCAGCGCGGCGTTCACGGTCCAGCGGCCCTCGCCGGAATCGACCACGTAGGGCGCGATGCCGTCCAGGTTCGGGTTCTTGCCGAGCGCGTCGGTGGCGAGGTCGAGCAGCCAAGAGCGCACCACGCTGCCGGTGCGCCAGATCTCGCCGACCTGGTGCAGGTCGAGGCCGAACTCCTCCTTGTGCTTGAGGATCGCAAAGCCTTCGGCGTAGGCCTGCATCATGCCGTACTCGATGCCGTTGTGGACCATCTTGGTGTAGTGGCCGGAGCCGACCGGACCGACCCTGCCCCAACCCTGGTCCTTGCCCGGCGCCAGCGTCTCGAAGATCGGCCGCAGCGATTCGACGGTTTTTTCGTCGCCACCGATCATCATGCTGTAGCCCTCCTTGAGGCCCCACACGCCGCCGCTGGTGCCGCAGTCGACGTAGCCCAGGCCGTGTTCGGCGTACAGCTGCGCGCGGCGCAGGCTGTCCTTGTAGTTGGAGTTGCCGCCGTCGATCACGGTGTCGCCTTTCGCCAGCAGCGGCAGCAAGGCGTCGACGGTGTCGTCGGTGATCTTGCCGGCGGGCACCATCAGCCACACCACGCGCGGCGCCGGCAAAGCCTGGACCAGCGCCGCCAGCGAGGCCACCGGCGCGATGCCGACCGCTTCGGCGGCCTTGCGCGCATCTGCATTCGGGTCGAAGCCGCTGACCTTGTGGCCGCCGCGCACCAGCCGTTCGGCCATGTTGGCGCCCATGCGCCCGAGACCCACCATGCCAAGTTCCATCATGTTTGCTCCGTAGCAGTAGAAGAAAGGATCAGGACACCTGCTTGTTCGCGGCATCCAGCCAGCCGCCATCGAAACCGGCGCGGCGCAGGCCGTCGACGATGGCGCGGCAGCCGCGCATCAGTTGCCAGGGCATGCCGCTGCGATGGTTCTCCACCATCAGCACGATCGGGCCGAGGTTGAGGCCGAAGAAGTACGGCGAGACCCAGCAACCCGGCGACTGGCCGGGCTGGTCGGCCCAGGTCTGGTTGAAGCTGGCCCGGAAGCCGTAGGGATGCGCGTCGTGCAGCTGCAGCATGTCGATGAAGTGGTGCAGGGTCGGCAGCACGATCTCCGGCGCGAACGGCAGCGAGGCCACCACCGCCCACGGCGCCAGTGTGCCGTCGTCGATGCCGTACGGCGCGCCGCGACCGACGTAATCGTGAAACTGGCGCTCGATGCCGTCGATCTTCAGCGTGGCCGGGCCCGGTCCGTCGCAGGCGGTGATGCCCCAGCAATGCTCGCCGTAGCCCTTGAAGCCGAGCGGATTGTCGATCGCGTAGCGTTGCTGGACCTGGGTGGCGCGGCGGCTGTTCTCGAAGTAGTCGATGCCCTTGTCGCGCATGAACGCATCGCGGATGCCGCGGAAGTCGATCCATGCCTGCGACAGCTGGTGGGTGAACAGCGGGGCGCAGTACAGGTAGTCGATGTCGTAGCAGCGCTTCCACTCGTAGGTGGACGACCAGGCGGCATACGCGCTCGGCGGCAACGGATGCGTGGGCGAGCCGAGCGCCAGCACGTACAGCAGCAGGCCCTCGTCGTAACCCTGCCAACGGTGCGGGATGAAACCGCTTTCCGGGTGCCAGCCGTGGCCGAGGGTGCCGTCGGCGGCCTGCGCCCACGGCCACTCCGCGCGCTGGTAGAGGAAGTTCGCGGTGTCGCGGATTTCCTTCTGCTCGGCGGTGTCCTCGTCGAAGTACGCGGCGGCGGCGAGCATGCCGGCGAACAGCAGGGCGCTGTCCACGGTGGACAGTTCGCACTGCCACGCGCGCCGGCCGGTCTGCATGTCGAGGAAGTGGTAGTAGAAGCCGCGATAACCGCTGGCCTCGGGCTGCTCGCCCTGCGTGCTGTCGCGGAAGAAGCGCAGCGTGGCCAGCGTGCGCTTGATCGCGGCATCGCGGCCCAGCAGCCCGCGCTCCACCGCCACCGGGTAGCAGCTCAGCGCCAGCCCGGTGGCGGCGATGCTGGCCGGCCAGTCCGGCGCGGTCTTGTCGGAGACCAGGCCGTTCTGCAGGTTCGTCTCGTACTGGAAGTAGGCGAACGCCTTGTTCTGCAGGTGCTGCAGCAGCGGGCCCGCTTCGCGTGGTTGGCTGAGTGGGTGGGAACGCATGGATCTCGTGATCTGTCGCGGTGATGGCAGCAGGGCACCGGAGATGCTGCGCCTGGAGGTCGCTGTCGATACCGCAGGCATCCTACTCCGCGACATGGTGAAACGCAGGTTGACGTCATGCATGCCGCGACCGGCGCATGCTGGATTTTTGCTGTCGCCGACTGGAGTCATCATGCCCTCGCCCGTACCCCGCACGCTCGACACGCCGCCACGCTGTCTGCTCTCCAACGGCCGCTACAGCGTGATGCTGGGCGCGAATGGCGCCGGCTTCAGCCGCTGGCGCGGCCTGGCGGTGACGCGCTGGCGCGAGGATCCGGTCGGTGACGGCTGGGGCAGCTACCTGCTGTTGCGCGACGAGGATGACGGTGAAACCTGGTCCGCCAGCCGGCAGCCGTATGGCACGCACAGACCGGACGACGTGGTCGCGTTCGACGCGGGTTGCGCCTGTTTCAGCCGGCGCCACCACAGCGTGCACAGCATGCTGGAAGTGGCGGTGGCCGCCGAGGCCGACATCGAACTGCGCCGGCTCACCTTGAGCAACCACGGCGACCGCACGCGCACGCTGTCGCTGACTTCGTACGCCGAGCTGGTGCTCGGTCCGATCGGCGCCGACGACGCGCACCCGGCGTTTTCCAAAATGTTCGTGCAGACCGAGTGGGACGCCACGCGCGGCATGCTGCTGGCCACGCGGCGCCGGCGCGACAGCAGCGAGGCCGAAGTGTGGGCCGCGCAGGCGCTGCAGATCGCCGGGGACGGTGGCGGCGACGCCGGCAAATGTGAAACTGATCGCGCGCGCTTCCTCGGTCGCCTGTGCACGCTGCGTGACGCGCAGGCGATGCAGCCGGGAGCCGCGTTGTCGAACACTGTCGGCTGCGTGCTCGATCCGGTGTTTGGCCTGCGTCGGCACTTCACGCTGGCGCCCGACAGCAGCGTGACCCTGCTGCTGTGGACGCAGCTGGCCGATTCGCGCGACGGCGCCATGGCGCTGGCCACGCAGCTCGGCGATACAGCCGCCGCTGAGCGGCTGTTCGACGGCGCCGCGCAACAGGCCGACGCGGAGCGCCGACGGCTCGGCATCGGCGCCGCGCAGGCGGCGCGATTCGCCCACTGGATGAGCGCGCTGCTGTACAACGATCCGCGCCAGCGCGCGGCAGCCGATACGCTGGCGCGCGGCCACGGCGGTGCGCCGATACTGTGGTCCGCCGGCATCTCCGGCGACCGGCCGATCCTCCTGTTGCGCCTCGGCGAAGCCGACGACCTGGCGCGCGTGAACGAGGTGCTGCAGGCACAGCAGTACTGGCGCAGCCAGCAACTGGCCGTCGACGTGGTGTTGCTGCACGCCGCCAGCGACGCGCAGCAGGCCGCGCTCGATCCGCTGGTGAGTGCACAGCAGGCGCGCCTGAAAACCGGTGACCGGCTGCCCAAGGCCGAACTGTTCGCGTTGCGCGACGACGCGATCGGCGAGGATCTGCGCAACGGCCTGCTGACGGTGGCGCGCGTGGTGCTGGGTGGAACACAATCCGCGCTGATTACGGCCGCATCGACGCCTGCGCCCGCCGCGCCAGCGGCGATCCGCGCGACCGCCACCGCAGCCGCCGTCACCGCCCGCGCCGAGACACCGGAATTCGCCAACGGCCACGGCGGCTTCGTCGATGGCGGCCGCGCCTACCGGATCGAACTCGACGAACAGCGCCCCACGCCCGCGCCGTGGGTGAACGTGATCGCGAACCCCGCGTTCGGCTGCATGCTGTCGGCCGAGGGCGGCGGTTATGCGTGGTCGCTCAACAGCCAGCAGAATCCGCTGACGCCGTGGCCGAACGACCCGGTCAGCGACAGCCCGCACGACGTGCTGTACCTGCGCGACGAGGACACCGGCGTGCTGTGGAGCGCCACCGCGCTGCCGATCCGCGTGGCCGGCGCACACTACGCGGCCACCCACGGCAAGGGCTGGACACGCTTCGAGAGCGACGCGCACGGCATCGAACTGGAGCTGTTGCAGTGCGTGCCGACGGGCGACCCGCTCAAGCTGTCGCGCTTGCGCCTGTGCAATCGCTCGCCGCGCACGCGGCGGCTGTCGGTGACCGGCTACGTCGCATGGGCGCTGGGCACGAACGGCAGCACGCCGGCGCCGTTCGTGGTCACGTCGCGCGACGAACGCACCGGCGCCTTGTTCGCGCGCAACCGCTGGCGGCCCGACTTCGGCGACCGCGTGGCGTTCATCGACCTGGCCGGGCCCGCGCATTCGATGAGCGGCGACCGCCATGACTTCCTGGGGCCGCTCGGCACGGTCGCGCTGCCGCTCGCGCTGCGCGACGGGACGCCGCTGTCGGGCCGCCTCGGTGCCGGACTGGAGCCCTGCGGCGCAGTGCAGGTGCGCATCGAACTGCCGCCAGACACGCAGCTCGACCTGCGGCTCCTGCTCGGCGAGGCCGACGACGAGGCCGCCGCGCAGGCGCTGGTCGAGAAATACCGCGCGGACGATATCGATGGCGTGCTCGCCGACATCGCCGCGCAGTGGAATGGCCTGCTCGATGCCGTGCAGGTACGCACGCCCGACCGCGCGCTGGACATCCTGCTCAACGACTGGCTGCTGTACCAGGTCGCCGGTTGCCGGCTGTGGGCGCGCACTGCCTACTACCAGGCCAGCGGCGCCTACGGTTTCCGCGACCAGCTGCAGGACGTGATGGCGCTGTGCGTGAGCCGCCCCGATCTCGCCCGCGAACACCTGCTGCGCGCCGCCGGCCGCCAGTTCGCCGAAGGCGACGTGCAGCACTGGTGGCTGCCGCCGCGCGGCCAGGGCATCCGCACGAAAGTCAGCGATGACCGTCTCTGGCTGGCGTACGTGGCCATGCATTACGTCGAGGTGAGCGGCGACGCCGCCGTGCTGGACGAAGCGCTGCCGTTCCTCGCCGGCCAGCCGATACCCGACGGCGCCACCGACGCGTTCTTCCAGCCCGAGCGCTCCGACCGGCAAGCCAGCGTGTACGAGCACTGCGCGCTCGCGATCGACACCAGCCTCACCCACGGCGCGCACGGCCTGCCGCTGATCGGCACCGGCGACTGGAACGACGGCATGAACGCGGTCGGCGCCGAGGGGCGCGGCGAGAGCAGTTGGCTCGGCTGGTTCCTGCTCGCCACGATCGCCGCGCTGGCGCCGTACGCCGAACGACGCGGCGAGAAGGAGCGCGCGCAGCGCTGGCGCGGCCATGCCGACGCGCTGCGTGCCGCGCTGGAGCGGGCGTGGGACGGCCAGTGGTACCGCCGCGGCTACTACGACGACGGCGCGCCGCTGGGCTCGCACGAAAGCGACGAGTGCCGCATCGACACCATCGCGCAATCGTGGAGCGTGCTGGCCGGCATCGCCGGGCGCGCGCACGCGGTGCAGGCGATGGGCGCGGTCGATCGCCTGCTGATCGATCACGACAACCGCATCGCCCGCCTGTTCACCCCGCCGTTCGACCGCAGCCGCGAGAACCCCGGCTACATCAAGGGCTACCCGCCCGGCGTGCGCGAGAACGGCGGACAGTACACGCACGGTGCGGTCTGGTCGATCTTCGCCTGGGCCGGTCTCGGCGACGGCGACCGCGCCGGCGCCCTGTTCGACCTGCTCAACCCGATCCGCCACGGCGACAGTCCTGCCGCGATCGAGCGCTACAAGGTGGAACCCTACGTCGCCTGCGCGGACGTCTATTCGGTGGCGCCGCACGTCGGCCGCGGCGGCTGGACCTGGTACACCGGCTCCGCCGGCTGGCTGTATCGCGCCGGGCTGGAGGCGTTGCTCGGCTTTCAGCTGCATGGCGACCGGCTGCGCATCGAGCCGTGCATTCCGAAGGTCTGGCCGGGCTTCCGGCTCGACTACCGCCACCGCGGCGGACGGCACGTCACCGGCTACGCGATCGAGGTGGAGAACCCGCAGCGGGTTTGCCGTGGCGTGGCGCAGGTTGAATTGGACGGCCAAACGCTGGCCGCCGGCGAGGATGTGCCGCTGGCCGATGACGGCGGGACACACCGGCTGCGCATCGTGCTCGGCTGACGTCCTCCTGCGAGAAATGTCGCGAGAACAGCGAGGCGCACGAGGTGCGAGGGATTCACCCCCCGCGCCGAGTACGCGAGGCACCAAGCTTGCGGGTCAGCGTGTTGCGGCCCACACCCAACGCCTGCGCCGCGTTCTGGCGGTGCCCTTCGTGCGCCTGCAGCGCAGCCTGCAGCAAGGTCTGGTCGAGCGCCGCGCGGGCGCGCGCGTGGATGTCCGCCTCGCCATCGGCCAGCGCCTGCGAGGCCCACTCGCGCAGCGCATCGGTCCACTCGCCGCCGCGTGCTGCTTCGGCGCTGCTGCCGAGGTCGGCCGGCAGGATTTCGCTGCCGGGCGCGATCACCGCCAGCCGGCGGCAAAGGTTTTCCAGCTCGCGCACGTTGCCGGGGTAGTCGCGCTGGGCAACCAGTTTCAGCGCGGCCTTCGAGTAGCGCTTCGGCGGCAGCTTCAGCTCCTGTGCGGTGGCGGCGAGGAAGTGGCGGGCCAGCAGCGGGATGTCGCTGCGGCGCTCGCGCAGCGCGGGGAGATGGATGCGCACCACGTCGAGGCGATGCATCAGGTCGGCGCGGAACGCTCCGGCGGCGACGCGCGCGGCGAGATCCTGGTGGGTGGCGGCGACGATGCGCACATTGCAGCGGATCAGCTCGCGCCCGCCCACGCGGTAGAACTCGCCGCCGGCCAGCACACGCAGCAGGCGCGTCTGCAGGATCAGCGGCATGTCGCCGATCTCATCGAGGAACAACGTGCCGCCCTCGGCCTGCTCGAAGCGGCCGGCGACGCGGCGGGTGGCGCCGGTGAACGCGCCAGCCTCGTGGCCGAACAGCTCGCTCTCCAGCAACTCCGACGGAATCGCCGCGGTGTTCAGCGCCACGAAGGGCTTGTCACGGCGCGCGCTTTCCTCATGCAGCGCGCGCGCCACCAGCTCCTTGCCGGTGCCGGTCTCGCCGGTGACCAGCACGTTGAGGTCGCTGGCGGCGACCCGCCCGATCAGGCGGAACACCTCGCGCATCGGCGCGCTCTCGCCCAGCAGCGCATGGTTCGGCGCGAGCGCCGGGCCGGCGGACACTGCCGGCGCGGCCACGCTGGCCAGCGCACGCTGCACCGCAGCCACCGCCTGGTCGAGGTCGAACGGCTTGGCCAGGTAATCGACCGCACCGGCGCGATACGCCGCCGCCGTGGTGGCCACGTCGGTGTATGCGCTCATCACGATCACCGGGCCGATGCCATGCGCCTGCAGCTCGCCGAGCAGGCCCAACCCGTCCTCGCCCGGCATGCGCACGTCAGTGAGCAGCAGCGCGGGGTGCGTGTCCCGCAGCGCCGCGCGCACGGCGGCCACCGCATCGAACTCGCGCAGCGCGAGGCCGGCGTCACGCAGCGCCTCGGCCAGCACGAAGCGCACGCCACGGTCGTCGTCGAGTATCCAGATTTCTTCGGTCATGGCGTGTCTCTGCGGGCTCCTCCCCCTGCAGCGCAGGGGGAGGCTGGAAGGTGGTGGCGCCGGGTGGCGGGGAAGATCAAGAGCGCACCCCACCCCAGCCCTCCCCTGTTGCCCAGGGGAGGGAGCAGAGCGTGCAGGCAGGTGTCAGTCATGCGTGCGCTCCAAGGGCAGGTACAGCGAGAACACGGTGTGACCAGGGCGGCTGGCATGGCGCAGCTCGCCGCCATGTTCGTGGGCGATCTCGCGCGACAGTGCCAGGCCCAGGCCGGTGCCGTCGGCGCGGCCGGAGACCAGCGGCTGGAACAAGGTGTCGCGCAGCGCGGTGGGCACGCCGGGGCCGTCGTCGATCACATCCACCCGCAACGCCATGCGCAGCATCCGCTCGCCCACGCGCACGCCATGCTCGACCCGCGTGCGCAGGGTGAGCGCGCGCGCGCCGGCTTCCAGCGCGTTGCGGGCGAGATTGAGCAGGATCTGCTGCAGGCGGTCGGCGTCGCCATGCAGGTCGGGCACGCTGGGATCGTAGTCGTGATGCAGCTGCGGCGGCACGGGTTCGGCCAGCAGCAGGTCGGTGAGCCGTTCCAGCAGGCGATGGATGTTGACCGGACCGAGTTGCGCCGCGCCGTCGTGGTGCAGCAGGCGGTTGGCCAGCGCACCGAGGCGGTCGGCCTCGTCGATGATCATGCCGGCCAGCGCCTGCAGGTCCTCGCTGTCGACCCGCCGCTGCAGCAGCTGCGCCGCGCCGCGCAGGCCGGCCAGCGGGTTCTTCACCTCATGCGCGAAGCCGCGCAGCGTGGCCGACAGCGGCGAGCCGGTCGACGGCGGCTCGGCCAGCACGTGCACTTCCAGCAGCAGGCCATCGCCGAACGGCTGCAGCGCGATGTCCGCGCTGAGCTTGCGGTCGTCGGCCGTGGCCAGGGCCACGGCGCGCCACTGCGTCAGTCGCTGTTCCGCCAGCACCTTCGCGGCCTGCGCCGCACCCGCGTCGGCGTCATCCAGCAACAGCCCGAGCGGCTGCCCCACCACGTTGCGGAAACCCAGTTCCAGGCATTCGATCAGGGCGGGGTTGAGCCAGCGCAGGCGCAGCTCCGCGTCGACCAGGGCCAGCCCGGTCGCCATCTGCTCCGCCCACATCCGCCACGCCTGCTCGCCCATTGCACCATCATGGACAATGTTTCGTCTTGGTGCAAATTGGGCGGCGACACGGGGCAGCGTCAGCTTTTCTCTTCCCGGCTGCCCACGCAGCCCCGGGAGGTTTTGTGCCGGATGCCGGAGCCAGCTGCGCCGGCCATCCGCGATCTGCCGCCAGCGAATGGCGGGGCTCCCACATGTGCCTTGAATGAAGGCCGCCTCGGCGCGAGCGGATGGGCGCGACGCCAGAGAGGTCGCCCATCGATCCAGCGTCTCACGGCGTCTCCGCCGAGCTGCCGGCGAGGCACGACGGGTGGCTGCTGGTCGGGCATTTTTTACAGCGCATTCACCCGACTGATTCCACTGTAGACAGACACCCCCTGTGCGGGTGTCACGTCGGGAGCATCCCATGTCGTCGGAACAGCATGCCGGTCTGAGCCGGGAGTTCGTCGAGCAGCAACGGCTGCGACTGCTGGCATTGCGCAGGCAGTTGCTGGGCGGCGAGGAAGACGACCTGGCTGGCAGGCGCGCGTTCCAGTTGCAGCACGGCGACGAGGCCGAGGAAGAAGAGGACGACGCGCAGGATCTGTCGCAGCAGGAAGTCGACCAGGCGCTGCACGACGTGGACGATCGCCGCGTG
This sequence comes from Rhodanobacter sp. B2A1Ga4, assembly GCF_018101315.1. Classification (NCBI taxonomy): domain Bacteria; kingdom Pseudomonadati; phylum Pseudomonadota; class Gammaproteobacteria; order Lysobacterales; family Rhodanobacteraceae; genus Rhodanobacter; species Rhodanobacter sp. B2A1Ga4. The sequence continues at coordinate 27,660 of NZ_JADBJR010000007.1, forward strand.
GCGAACATCGAACGCGCACTGCAGAAAATCGGCGAGGGCAGTTACGGCCTGTCCGATCTCAGCGGCGAGCCGATCCCCAAGGCCCGGCTGGAGACCACGCCCGAAGCCGTGCTCACCATGCAGGAAGAACGTGCCCGCGAAGCCCGCGGATAACCCGCCTATCGTCAACGCCTGAAACGAGCCCGCCATGACCATCCTCGCCGCCGGCACCACCGCGCCGGAGTTCACCCTGCACTCCACCCCCGACCAGAGCGTGGCGCTGAAGGAATTCCGCGGCCACAACGTGATCCTGGCGTTCTACCCCGCCGACTGGAGCCCGGTGTGCAGCGACCAGCTGGCGCTGTACAACGAATTGCTGGACGAGTTCGCCCGCCTCAACGCGCAGCTGCTGGCGATCTCGGTCGACGGCACATGGAGCCATGCCGCGCTGGCGCGCGAACGCAAGTTCCACTTTCCGCTGCTGTCCGACTTCGAGCCGAAGGGCGAGGTGGCGCGCGCCTATGGTGTCTACGACGCAAAGGCCGGGGTGGCCGGGCGCGCGCTGTTCGTGATCGACGGCGACGGCGTGATCCGCTGGAGCTACCTGTCGCCGATGGGCGTGAACCCCGGCGCCGCCGGCATCATCAAGGCGCTGGAAGCGCTGCCGTCGAACAACATCCAGAAGACGCTGCCCGCCGACGCCGCGCAGGAGGCTGCATGATGCTGCACGAGGATTCGATCCTGGCCGTGCCGGTCGCCGCGCACGACCATATCCAGGGCAATACGCACGCCGTGGTGACCCTGGTGGAGTACGGCGATTTCCAGTGCCCCGCCTGCGGCATGGCCTATCCGCTGGTGAAGCAGCTGCAGCACCGCTACGCCGGCAACCTGCGCTTCGTGTTCCGCCACTTCCCGCTGAGCCAGGCGCATCCCTACGCCCAGATGGCCGCCGAACTGGCCGAGGCCGCGGCGGTCGAGGGCCAGTTCTGGGCGATGCACGACTGGCTGTACGAGAACCAGGACGACTGGGCGCCCCGCGGTGGCGCCGGCCTGGAAGCCGGCGTGCGCGCCCTGGGCCTGGACGAGCAGGCGCTCGCCGCCACCCTGCGCAATCCCGACATCGACGCGCACATCCGCCGCGACTTCATGGGCGGCGTGCGCAGCGGCGTCAACGGTACGCCCAGCTTCTACGTCAACGGCTACCTGTACCAGGGCGACTTCGACGCGCTGGTACACAACATCGGCCGGGTGATCGCCCGGCAGGCGTGACCTTGCGCCGACTCCGGCCACCACGCCAGCATCGATCAGGTCATGCACGGAATGTCCGCTGCCATGAGGCAGCTTCCATCACACGCTCGAAACCGGGACACCCACAACCATGAACGCGAAACCGACACCTTCCGCCAAGCCATTGCCGGGCAATCTCCGTGACCTGCTGCCGCAGCTGGAGAAGTTGTACACCGACATCCACGCCCACCCGGAACTGTCGATGCAGGAAACCCGCACCGCGGGCCTGGCCGCCGACCACCTGCGCGCCGCCGGCTACGAAGTGACCACCGGCGTCGGCAAGACCGGCGTCGTCGGCCTGTTGCGCAACGGCGACGGACCCACCGTGATGCTGCGCGCCGACATGGATGCGCTGCCGGTTGAGGAAGCCACCGGCGTGGCTTACGCGAGCAAGGTCACGGCGGTCGACCACGAGGGCAAGACCGTGCCGGTGATGCACGCCTGCGGCCACGACATGCACGTCACCTGGCTGGTAGGCGCGACGACGTTGATGGCGCAGACGCGGGACAGCTGGCGCGGCACGCTGATGGCGGTGTTCCAGCCGGCGGAGGAAACGGCCGAAGGCGCCCAGGCGATGATCGACGACGGCCTGTTCAAGCGTTTCCCCAAACCCGACGCGGTGCTCGGCCAGCACGTGATGGTCGGCCCGGCCGGTGCGATCGGCGGACGCAAGGGGGTGATCACCTCGGCCGCCGACAGCCTGCAGATTCGCCTGTTCGGGCGCGGTGCGCACGGCTCGATGCCGCAGGCCAGCATCGACCCGGTGGTGATGGCGGCGGCGACGGTGATGCGGCTGCAGACCATCGTCGCGCGCGAGCTGGCGCCGACCGAGGCGGCGGTGCTCACCATCGGCTCGCTGCAGGCCGGCACCAAGGAAAACGTGATCCCCGACGAGGCGGTGATCAAGCTCAACGTGCGCACCTTCGACGAGGGCGTACGCAAGCGCGTACTCGCCGCGATCACCCGCATCGTCAACGCCGAGGCGGCGGCCTCGGGCGCGCCGAAGCCGCCGGAGATCACGCCGCTGGACAACTATTCGCTGGTCACCAACGACGACGCGGCAACCGCCACCGTGGTCGAGGCGTTCCGCCAGCACTTCCCGGCCGATCGCATCCGGCAGACCGGGCCGACCTCGGCCAGCGAGGACTTCGGCTCGTTCGGCGCCGAATGGGGCGTGCCGTCGGTGTTCTGGTTCGTCGGCGGCACCGACCCCGACACCTACGCGAAGGCCAAGGCCGAAAACCGCCTCAATGAGATCCCGACCAACCACAACCCGCGCTTCCTGCCGGTACTCCATCCGACCCTGGAGACCGGCGTGGAGACACTGATGGTGGCCGCGCGGGCATGGCTGGCGGCAGCGCCCTGAACATGGAACACCCGACCGTAGCCACCCAGGTCGTGCTGCCTGTCCTGCTGGTCGTGCTGGACCTCGGCGGCACCTTCGTGTTCGCCATCAGCGGCGCGATGGTTGCCGTCCGGCATCGGCTCGATGTCTTCGGCGTGCTGGTGCTGGCGTTCGCGGCGGGCAACGCGGGCGGCATCACGCGCGACCTGCTGATCGGCGCGGTGCCGCCGGCGGCGATCGCCGACTGGAAGTATTCCGGCGTGTCCGCCCTGGCCGGGCTGGCCACCTTCTTCTGGTACCCGGCGGTGACGAAGAAGGTGGCCAACGACGTGCTGTGGTTCGATGCCGTGGGGCTGGCGTTCTTCGCGGTCGCCGGCGCGCAGAAGGCGCTGGCCCACGGCATCGACCCGACGATGGCGGCCCTGCTCGGCATGCTGACCGGCATCGGCGGCGGCATGCTGCGCGATGTGCTGGTATCCGGCATCCCCACCGTGCTGCGCGCCGACCTGTATGCGCTGGCGGCGCTTGCCGGCGCCAGTGTGGTGGTGAGCGCCCACCTGCTGCACCTGCACCCGATGGTCGCCGCGGCGGCCGGCGGTGGTGTGTGCTTCGCGCTGCGCTTCATGGCGATCCGGCACGGCTGGCGCCTGCCCACGGCGCGGCCGGCGCCGACGCTGACAGCGGACACACCGCACCACCGGCACCACGACGAAGGGCACTGACATGGGAACCTGCGTATTGCTATGCGGCCGGATGTTCGATGGCCTGGCCGATCGCCTGACCGGCCCGGTCGAGATCCTCGTGGAAGACGACCGCATTGCCGAGATCGGCCCCACCGTGCGCCGGCCGCCCGATGCGCAGACCATCGACCTGTCCGGGCGCACGGTGAGTCCCGGCTTCATCGACAGCCACGTCCACCTGACCATGAATGCCGCCGACCTGGCGCAGCAGACGCTGACGTCGTCCGCGGCCAAGGCGCTGAAGGGACTGAACATCGCCCGCGACTACATGCGCTACGGCTTCACCACGTTGCGCGACATGGGCTGCGTCGATCCCGACTTTCCCACCGTGGACCTGCGCAATGCGCTCGCCGCCGGCCTCGTCGAGGGGCCGCGGCTGATCGTCGCCGCGCACATCATCAGCTCGTCCGGCGGGCATGGCGACCTGCGCGGGTTCTACGGGCCGCGCTGGGACATCCCGGTTTCCGCCATCGCCGACGATGCGGGCGCAATCAAGGCGCTGGTTCGCCGCGAGCACACCTTCGGCAGCGACTGGATCAAGACCACCAATACCGGCGGCTACTTCAGCCCCGGCGACGACCCGGCCCGGGTGACGTGGTTCGACGACGAGATGAACCTGCTGGCCGCCACCGCGCGGCAACTGGGCATGCCGGTGGCGGTGCACACCGGCGCCGCCGACGGTTGCCGGCAGGCCATCCGCGCCGGCGCCCGCAGCCTCGAACACGCCTACCTGATCGATGCCGAGGCGCTGGCGCTGGCGAAGGAAGCCGGCACCTACCTGGTGCCGACGATGCAGATGACCCAGGAAGACCTGCACGCCCTGCACGAGCACACCCTGCCATGCCAGGCGATCTGGAAGTTCAGCCGCGACAGCGGCTCGATCGTCGACTCGCAGCGGTTGATCGCGCAGAGCGAGGTGAAAATCGCCTACGGCACCGATTGCGGCATGTTCCCCTTCAGCCACGGCATCCTCGAATTCCAGGCGATGGTGGCGGCGGGCCTCACGCCCGTGCGCGCGCTCAGGGCCGCCACCAGCGTCGCGGCGGAACTGCTCGGCCAGGACGACATCGGCGTGCTCGCGGTCGGCAAGCATGCCGACATCGTGGCCATGCCGGGCGATCCGCTGGCCGACATCGGCGCCACCGCCCGGGTGGATTTCGTGATGAAGAGCGGCCGCGTCTATCGCCGCCCGGAGCCGGCAGCGGCGACGAGCCGCTGAAGACTGGAACGCAACGGGCCGGCCACGGCGCGGGCACCGTCGGCGCTCAGCCGAACTGCACGCTCAGCATCGAGATCGAGCCGCCGTCCATGCCTTCGACCGGGAACGTCACGGCGTCACCCTCGTGGCTGGCACCGAGCACGTACAGCAGCGGCAGGTAATGATCCGGCGTCGGCACCGACAACTCCGCGTCGCGGCCCAGCGCTTCGTAATCGGTCAGTGCGTGGTGGTCGCCCTGCAGCATCAGCTCGCGCGCCTTCGCCTCGAAGCGCAGTGCCCAGTCGAACGGTTCGACCGGGTGCCGGCCCCAGGCATAGCTGTGCAGGTTGTGCACCACGTCGCCGCTGCCGATCAGCAGGATGCCCTCGTCGCGCAGCGGCCGCAGCAGCCGGCCCAGGCCGTAGTGGAACGCCGGCGGCTGCGACTCGTCGATGGACAGCTGCACCACCGGCACGTCGGCATCGGGATAGACGTGGCACAGCACCGACCAGGTGCCGTGGTCCAGCCCCCACGACAGGTCCGCGCGCACGTCGAGCGGGCGCAGCAGTTCGCGCACGCGACGCACCAGCTCGTGGTCGCCGGGCGCGGGGTAGTGCACCTCGAACAGCTCGCGCGGGAAGCCGCCGAAATCGTGGATGGTGCGCGGCGCCGCCATCGCGGTGACCGCGGTATCGGGCAGGTACCAGTGCGCCGACACCGACAGCACTGCGCGCGGCCGCGGCAGGCGCTGGCCGAGCGCCGCCCAGCCCCGTGTCCAGGCGTTGTCGTGCAGCGCGTTCATCGGATTGCCATGGCCGAAGAAGATCGTCGGCATCCGGGTCGCCGGGGTATCTCGCTCAGGCATCGGGAGCCCTCCACTCGTGACGGTTCACATCCACGTATTGCTGACATTCGCGGCGTTAGTCTGGCGTGATCGGCGGCGCGGCACCATGGGTCGTGAATGGACGGCCATTCGCATCGCACGCGTCGCGCCACTTCTGACCATCCCGCCGGTACAGACGAAACCGGCAATCAACCCGATGCAGCCACTGGGAGACAACCATGAATATCGCCTTGATCGGCGTCAGCGGCCGCGTCGGCTCGCGCCTGCTGGCGGAACTGCTGCGGCGCGGCCACCAGGTCACCGGCATCGCCCGCGACACCAGTATGGTGGCCCGCCAGCCGCAGCTGCTGCTCAAGCACGGCGACGCCAACCAGCCGGCGCAACTGGTACCGCTGCTGGCCGGCCACGACGCGGTGCTCAGCGCGCTGAAATTCGCCACGACCGACGCCGCATCGCTGATCGCCGCGGTAAAGCAGGCGGGAGTCGGCCGCCTGCTGGTGGTCGGCGGCGCGGCCACGCTGGAAGTGGCGCCGGGCCAGATCCTGCTGGACGACCCGGGCTTTCCCGCGGCCTATCGGCCCGAGGCCGAGGGCGGCCGCCGCTTCCTCGACGCCTTGCGCGGCGAGCACACGCTCGACTGGACCTTCCTGTCGCCGTCGGCCGAGCTCGTACCCGGCGAGCGCACCGGCAAGTTCCGGCTGGGCAGCGACCAGTTGCTCACCGACGCGAACGGCAAGAGCTGGATCTCGATGGAGGACTACGCGATCGCCCTCGTCGACGAACTGGAAGCGCCGAAGCACTCGCGGCAGCGTTTCACGGTGGGCTACTGATATTCACCAACATTCCGACCAGAGGACTCGCCCCATGAAGAAATCCGGCTCCAACAAGGCCTCCGTGCAGCGCCTGCAGCATGCCCCGCTGGCCACCCCCACCGACCTCGACGCCCGCGCCACCCGCGACGTGAGCGGCGCCATGAATGCGATCCTCGCCGACGTGTTCGCGCTGTACCTGAAGACCAAGAACTTCCACTGGCACATGAGCGGGCCGAATTTCCGCGACTACCACCTGCTGCTCGACGAGCAGGGCGACCAGCTGTTCGCAATGACCGACCCGATCGCCGAACGCATCCGCAAGATCGGCGGCAGCACGCTGCGTTCGATCGGCCACATCGCGCGGCTGCAGCGCGTCGACGACAACGACGCCGAGTACGTCGAACCGGCCGACATGCTGGCCGAGCTGCGCGAGGACAACAAGGCGCTGGCCGCGCGCCTGCGCGAGGCGCACGGCGTGTGCGACGAGCGCCACGACATCGCCACCGCCAGCCTGATCGAGGAATGGATCGACGAGACCGAGCGGCGCACCTGGTTCCTGTTCGAGACCAGCCGCCGCGGCGATTCCAGCGGGCACTGACTGCCGCGCATGTCGCCACGCGCAGCGCCGGCCACCATCCCCTTCTTCACCATGGCGGGCGCAGCAAACCCGGCCTGCCATTGAGAGATCACCCGCCGCGGCGATTCCAGCGGCACCGCAGCACGTCACCCACGAGGAAGTTCCCATGACTACGTTCAAGGTCGGTTACATCGTCGGCAGCCTCGCCAAGGGCTCCATCAACCGCCTGCTGGCCAAGGCACTGGTCCGGCTCGCACCGCCCACGTTGCAGCTGGTGGAGATCCCGATCCGCGACCTGCCGTTGTACAGCTACGACTACGATGCCGACTACCCGCCGGTGGCGCGCGCGTTCAAGCAGGCGATCGCCGGGGTCGACGCGATCCTGTTCGTCACCCCGGAATACAACCGCTCGATTCCCGGCGCGCTGAAGAACGCGATCGACTGGGCCAGCCGGCCATGGGGCAAGAACTCGTTCGCGCGCAAGCCGTCCGGCGTGATCGGCACCTCGCCCGGCTCGATCGGCACCGCGGTCGCCCAGCAGCAGCTGCGCGGCGTGCTGTGCTTCTGCAATTCGCCGCTGATGAACACGATCGAGGCGTACATCCAGTTCAGCCCCGGCCTGATCGCCGAGGACGGTACGGTCAGCAACGACTCCACCGCCGAGTTCCTGAGCAACTACATGAAGGAGCTGCACGTCTTCATCGAGCGCGTGCTCACCGTACTGCCCAGGGAAGACTAGGCCGTCGCCGTCGTTGCCGCCGGAACCGGCGGCAACGACGCTGGACCAGTGCAGCGACGACGGCGGGGAAGTCCATGGCCTCCATATCCTCCACGCGCCTGAGCGTGTATGCCGCGCTGGCGGGCAATCTGCTGGTCGCCCTCACCAAGACCGCCGCCGCGATCGGCACCGGCAGCTCGGCGATGCTCAGCGAGGCCGTCCATTCGTTCGTCGACAGCGGCAACGAACTGTTACTGCTGCACGGCATGCGCCGCTCGACGCAGCAAGCCGACCTGGAGCACCCACTGGGCTACGGTCGCGAGCTGTACTTCTGGAGTTTCATCGTCGCCCTGATGGTGTTCGCGCTGGGCGCGGGCGTGTCGATCTACCAAGGCGTCGTCCACGTCCGCCAGCCGCAGCCGATCAGCCGCCCGCTGGTGAGCTACGTGGTGTTCGGCCTGTGCTTCGTGTTCGAGGGCGCGTCGTGGCTGATCTCGCTGCGCCACTTCAAGGCGGCCAAGGGACCGCTTGGTTACTACGAGGCCTTTCTGTGCAGCAAGGACCCACCATCCTTCATGGTGCTGTTCGAGGACAGCGCGGCCCTGCTGGGCATCGCGATCGCCACCCTCGGCACGTTTGCCGCCACCACGCTCGATGCGCCGGTTTTCGATGGCGTCGCCTCGATCCTCATCGGCTTGGTGCTCGCCGTCGTCGCCGCCCTGCTGGCGCGCGAAAGCAAGAGCCTGCTGATCGGTGAGCGGGCCGATCGCCGGCTCGGCGCGTCGATCATGCGCATGGCGGGCGAGCACGACGCGATCGCCCGCGCCAACGGGCTGATCACGGTGCAGCTTGCGCCGAATCAGGTCGTCGTCGCGCTCAGCCTGACGTTCCTCGACGACGTGCGCGCGTCCGTGATCGAGGAGCTGGTGCACCGGCTCGAACTCGATATCCGCCGCCGCCATCCGGAAGTGGTCGCCCTGTTCGTGAAGCCGCAAACCGCCGAGGCCTACGCGGCGTCCGTGCATCGACGCTTCGGCGGCGGCATGGACGAGTAGCCCGCATCGCGTGCAAAGCGGCGCCGGATCAGTGGAAAACCAGGCGCGCCCCCAGCATCCAGGTGCGGCCAGGGCCAGGTTCGAAATAGCGCCCGTTGCTGTCGTTGACGATCACCGAGCCGATGTAGCGGCGGTTGCCGAGGTTGTCCACGCGGGCGCTGAGCTGCAGTCGCGTGCCCTTGCCCAAGGCAAAGGTGTAGCCGGCGTCGATGCCCAGCAAGCCATAGCCGGCCGCACGATCGGTGCCGGTGTCGTCGACGCTGACCACACCCACGCCGGTCAGGTCCAGGCTTTCATTCCAGCCCAGCTCGCCGCCGTGCCGGATGCGCAAGGAACCATAGTTTTCGGGCACGCCCGGCATGCGGGTACCCGCGGACACCGGCGTGCTGACCGCGGTGCAGGGCGTGGCCCGGCAGGCGAGGAACGCACTGCGGAAACGCGCCTGCAGGCGGGTGAAGCCGGCGCTGATCTGCCAGTCGTCGGCAAGCTGCCCGGTCAGGGACAACTCGACGCCCTGGCGCCGCGTGTCGCCGACATTCTGGTAGGTGGAACGGCCGCCCTGGCTGGTCCTGACCGCCAGCTCGTCGCGCGTATCGGTGCGGAACACCGCCGTGTCGAAGGCCAGTGCACGCGTGACCTGCCACTTGGCACCCAGCTCCAGGTTGCGGCTGCGTGCCGGACGCAGGTCGAAGGCCAGGCCAGGCCGGTCATCGCTGCGGTAGCCGAGTTCGTTGAAGCTCGGCGTTTCGAAACCCTTGCCGTAGCTGGCGTAGAGCCGCAGGTCGTCGCTGGGCCGGAAGCCCAGCCCGAGCACCGGCGTGGTGGCCGTGTAGTTCACCCCGCCGCTGTCGTCCGGATTGGTCGCCGTGACGTAGTGGTCGCGTGCGCGGAAGCGCACGTCGTCATGTCGCATGCCGAGCAGCAGCGACCATCGTTCGGCGAAGTGCCAGTACCACTGCGCGTACTCGTCGACGCTGTCGACATTGTCGTCCTCGTTCCGGCGCAACGCGCCGGTCACCCCCAGCGTGTCGCCGACGAAGTTCTCGTAGCCGCGGCGATGCTGCCATTGCCCGTCGGCACTCACGCCCAGCACGAACTCGACGTCGCGACCGGCCAGCTGGCCAGTGCGGGTCCAGCGCGCGTCGAGGCCGCCGTAGTCGGTATCCAGCGCCACCACGCCGCCCGCCGACAACGGGCTTCGCTGGGCGCTCACCGGGATCGACTGGTACTGCGCGATGTTGCGCTGGCCGAAGTAGCCCATCACCCGCACCTGGTCGCTGCCGTCCAGCGGCTGCTCGTAGATGGCGCCCAGCTGGTTCTGCTCGATGCGCTTGCGCGTGTCGTACTGGACGGCGACCGCGGCGACCTGTCGCGGATCGACGTCGACCTGCGCGCGGGTGAGGCCGAGCGGATCCTGCGACACCGGCTGGTTCAGGCGGTTCGCCACGATGGTGAGCTTCTTCCCGTCGCCCAGGTCCACCCCGAACCGGGCGTTGTCCGATTCGCGGCGCACCCGGCTGTGCCGTCGGTAGCCGCCGGAAAGGAACAGCGAGCCGGCGACGTTGTAGTCGACCGGCCCCAGCGTGCCGCGCGTGTCGACGCTGGTGCGGAAGGTGTCGTGGCTGCCGGCGTTCACGCCCAGCGTGGTCACCGGCACCGGCGTGCCTTCCGCGCTCCACAGCTGCACCACGCCGCCGGCGGCATTGCCGTAGAGCACCGAGAACGGGCCACGCAGTATCTCGACGCGGTCGGCCGAATCGAAGTTGAAGTGCGAGACCTGGCCCTGCCCATCCGGCAAGGTCGCCGGGATGCCGTCCACATACAGGCGGATGCTGCGCACGCCGAAAGTTGCGCGCGAACCGAAGCCGCGGATCGAGATCTGCACGTCCTGCGCATAGTTCTGCCGGTCACGCGCGAGGATGCCCGGCACGCCGACCAGCGACTCGGAAAGGTTCACGCCCGGCTGGCCGGATGCGGCAGGATCGATCTGCACCATGCTGAGCGCGGCGGGCAGGTCGAACGGGGGAATGTCCATGCGGATCGCAGTGACCTGCACCGCGGGCAAGGTCGGCGGCGCCGTACGGGCCGGGTCAACCCTCGCCGGCACGGGCTCTTGGGCGGCAACCCGTTGCTGGGCGAACCCCAGGCAAAACAGGATCGCGACGACCGGCCAGCGGACCGCAACTCTGCCAGCGGGGGCACGACCGGACGAGCCGCCACCCGGCCCGGAACCGCCTCCGGGCAAAGCCGACGCGACGAAAGCCGGGGCGGAATAATCGAGGACACGCGGACACATGCCACCAGTGTGTCACGAAGCTCCGACGGCAAGGCGTGTCACGAACGCGTCACGCTGTTACTCCCAATATCCCGAGCGGCGGGCCACGATTTCCAGTGTTGCCGGCGGCCGGAAGTGTGGGTGGGGGAACCGGCACAACGCCCGATGGCCGCTCCTCCACCGGCTCCTGCGCAGATCGTTCTCGCCACCCATAGCATCCTTCCCGCAGAGGTAGCTGCCCGTGAACTCGCGCGTCGCACCGCATCGCTCCACCCTGGCCAACGCCATCTATGGCCTGCTCAATCCCCTTCCGTTCGGCTTCTTTGTCGCCGCGCTGATTTTCGACATCCTCTATGTGCGGACCGCCGGCGTGTTGTGGAACAAGGGCGCCGCCTGGCTGATCGTGTTCGGCTTGTTGCTCGCGGTGATCCCGCGCTTCGTCAACCTCGCCCAGGTCTGGATCACCTCCCGACAGATCGCCCGAAGCGCCGACAAGCTGGACTTCTGGCTCAACCTGTTCGCCATCGTCGCGGCGATCTTCAATGCGTTCGTGCACAGCCGCGACGCCTACGCGGTGGTTCCCACCGGCGTATGGCTCTCGGTGTGCACGGTCATCCTGCTGGCCATCGCCCACCTCGTGATGGCCGTGCAGCACTCTGCAGCGAAGGAGTACATCCATGAATAAGATCATCCTTCGCAGTGTGCTGGCATTGGTCTTCGGGATGATTCTGGCGGCATGCAGCGGGAAGGCGTCGTATCAACCCGCGCAGCAGTCGGGCGACGCCCCGCCGCTGCCAGGCGCCCGCAACTTCCTGGTCCCGCCGATGCAGGTTCCCCGCTATGCCGGCTGGCAGCAGGGCCAGGCGCCGAAGGTGGCGGCCGGGCTCAGGATCGAAAAGATCGCCAGCGGACTCATGCACCCGCGCCAGCTTTACACCCTCCCCAACGGCGACATCCTCGTGGTGGAATCCAACGGCCCCGGCTCCGAGCCGGTGACCACGCCGAAGCAGCTGATCGCCAACAAGGTCAAGAATCTCTCGGGCAAGGGTGCGAAAGGCGGCAACCGGATCACCCTGCTGCGCCACACCGGCAACGCCGGTGGCGAGTGGGAGAAGCACGTCTTCATCGAGCACTTGCACTCGCCGTTCGGCGTGGCGCTGATCGGCGACACGCTGTACGTGGCCAACACCGACGCAATCGTGAAGTTCCCCTACGTCACGGGCGAAACGCAGATCACCGCGCCCGGGGTGGAGTTCACCGACCTGCCGGCCACCATCAACCATCACTGGACCAAGGCACTGGTGGCCAGCCCGGACGGCCGCAAGCTGTACGTCGGCGTCGGCTCCAACAGCAACATCACCGAGAACGGCATCGACCAGGAATACCGGCGCGCGAACGTGCTGGAGGTGGACGTGGCCAGCGCCGGCAGCCGGATCTATGCCTCGGGCCTGCGCAATCCGACCGGGCTGCAGATCGAGCCGCATACGGGCAAGCTCTGGGCGATCGTCAACGAGCGCGACGAGATCGGCGCGGACCTGGTGCCCGACTACCTGACCTCGGTCCAGCCGGGCGGTTTCTACGGCTGGCCATACAGTTACTTCGGCCAGCACGTGGACAGCCGCGTCATGCCGCAGCGGCCGGACCTGGTGGCGAAGGCGATCAAGCCCGACTACGCGCTGGGCTCGCACGTCGCCGCGCTCGGGCTGCTGTTCTCGGACAGCAACGCGCTGCCGGAGAAGTATCACAACGGGGCCTTCGTCAGCGAGCATGGCAGCTGGGACCGCTCGCCACTGAGCGGCTACGCCGTCGTCCATGTCGCGTTCGTGGACGGCAAGCCGACCGGCGTGCCCGAACCGCTCGTCACCGGCTTTTACTCGGACGACGAATCGCAGCTGTACGGTGCACCGGTCGGGTTGGCGCAGGACAAGGACGGCGCACTGCTGATCGCAGACGATGTGGGCGACGCGGTCTGGCGCGTCACCGCCGCCTCGCCCTGAATACCGGCGCGGAGCCAGCCGGTCAGTGCTCGCCACTCGCGTGGCCGGCGAACGCCGGCCACGCCTCATGACGACGATTTGCCGAATGACGCGTCGACGCTGGCCGAGCCCGCGCCATTGCGCACGAACCACAGCAGGCCACCGGCGATCGACAGGTTCTTCATGAAGTTGACCATCTGGTTCGGGTCGGCGAAATGCGTGTGCGCGATCAGCGCCGAGCCTACGGTGAACAGCGCGATGACGGCAGCCACCCAACGCGTCTTGAACCCGAACAGCAGGGCGAGCCCGCCACCCAGTTCGATGAGGATGACCAGCGGGGTCACCACGCCGACCAGGGGAATGCCCATGTGGGCGAAATAACCTTCGGTGCCGCTGTAGCCGGTCAGTTTCTGCCAGCCCGAGATGATGAAGAGCTGCGCCATCAACAGGCGTGCCGCTACGCTGATCAACTTGTCCACGATGTTCTCCACTTTCACGGAATTGAGCTTGCCGACCCGCCGGTTACGCGCTGGAGAAGCCGCCCGCCGGCGCCCTGATGAAACGCGTCTTGGACCAACGGCCTGCGCCCGCGGCACCGCGTTGCATGCCGCGCGGTCGGCGATGCTCGGCCACCTCGACGCGATCGATGGAAGGATCGACACCGTCGTGGGCCATCGCGCTGCGCGAAGTTGATCCGTCGCCCGTCACACATGCGTGAACGCTGCAAGGTGGAGATGCCGCAAGATTTTCCGGTCGGCATGGCTGCGGGGATGCTGCAGAAAGTCCGGCAATGCTTTTACTTTTCGTGAGGCGCCAACCACGCGCCGAGGCTTTCACCGGCCCGGATTTTTCACGTTGTCTTGAGCCCGCAGCAGAGTAGCGTTGCCGAGTCCGGCAAGTCGCCGGGCAGGGGCATCAACCTGGGGGAACATCATGACGACGAACTCGCTCGAGAGCATCGACACCCGGTGCGATACCCCTGCCGATCCTGCGCGGCGGCGCCTGCTGGCTGGCCTGCTCACCGCCTACACCGCCTCGCTGATCCCCTGGGCGCTGGCGCAACCGGCCCCGCGCGCCGACCTCGGCGCGTTCACCGCGCTGTCGGCAATCCTGGTGGGTCGGCAAGCGCTGGATGCTGCGCAGGCGACGCGCCTGTACGACGCCCTCGCCGCCACTCATCCGAACTTTTCGGCCGACGTGCAGGCGCTGCTGGCCCTGATCAACGAACGCCACATCGACCCGCTGCAATTGCAGGGCGTGCTGGACGGCGAGCATTCGCCGCTGGCGCCGCTGCCGCGCCAGATCATGAGTGCCTGGATGCTGGGCGTGATCGGCAGCGGCGAAGGCGCGCGCTGCGTCGCCTACGAGACCGCGCTCAACGCGGTGATCGTGGCCGATGTGCTGAAGCCGCCGACCTATGCCTACGGCAGCTATGGCAGCTGGGCCGCCAAACCCAACACCTGAGGAGTGAAGTCGGATGCCCGCACAGCTGTCGGCTGACATCGTGGTGATCGGCTCGGGCATCGTCGGCGCGCTGGCCGCGCGCCGGCTGGCGCAGCAGGGCGCCTCGGTGCTGATCCTGGAAGCGGGACCGCGGCTGGAACGCGCCCGCATCGTCGCCGCGTTCCGCAACTCGCCGTTGAAAGGCAACTGGATGGCGCCGTACCCGCCGTCGCCATGGGCGCCGCATCCGATCTACGTGCCGCAGGACAACGGTTACCTGAAACAGGCCGGGCCGTATCCCTATCCGGCCGAGTACATCCGCGCGGTAGGCGGCACCACCTGGCACTGGGCCGCGCAGGCGTGGCGGCTGGTGCCGAACGACGTGCGCATCAAGAGCCTGTACGGCGTGGGCGTGGACTGGCCGCTGAGCTACGAGGAACTCGACCCGTGGTACCAGGAGGCGGAGGAAATCCTCGGCGTGGCTGGCGCGGACAACACCGGCTCGCCGCGCCAGCACCCGTTTCCGATGGAGCCGGTGGCCGAGCCGTGGTCGATGCGCCGCTTCCGCGAACGGCTGGCTCCGACGTACCCGGTGGTCGCCAACACGGTGGCGCGCAACAGCCGCGGCTACGACGGACGACCGGCCTGCGTGGGTAACAACAGCTGCCAGCCGATCTGCCCGGTCAACGCGCAGTACCTGGGCATCAACGCGGTGGAAGCGGCCGAGGCGGCAGGCGCGAAGCTGGTGCCCAACGCGGTGGTCTACCGCATCGAGCACGATGTCGGCGGCCGCATCGTGGCGGTGCACTACTACGCGCCGGACAAGAGCGAGCACCGCGTCACCGGCAAGACCTTCATCCTCGCCGCGAACGGCATCGAGAGCCCGAAACTGTTGTTGCTGTCGGCCAGCAGCAAGTACCCGAACGGGCTGGCCAACAGCTCCGGCATGGTCGGCCGCCACCTGATGGACCACCCCAGCACCTCGCTCACCTTCTACGCCGACGAGGAACTGTGGCTGGGCCGCGGCCCGCAGAGTCCCAGTTCGATCAACACGCTGCGCGACGGCGCATTCCGCAGCCAGCACGCGCCGTACCGGCTGGATTTCACCAACATCTCGCAGGTGTATGGCGTCACCAACGACCTGATCAAGGAAGGTGTGTACGGCGCGGAGTTCGCCAGGCAGCTGCGCTGGCGCGCCGCGCGGCAGGTCAACGTGAAGAACGTGCTG
Source organism: Rhodanobacter sp. B2A1Ga4 (assembly GCF_018101315.1). Lineage (NCBI taxonomy): Bacteria > Pseudomonadati > Pseudomonadota > Gammaproteobacteria > Lysobacterales > Rhodanobacteraceae > Rhodanobacter > Rhodanobacter sp. B2A1Ga4. The sequence goes on from NZ_JADBJR010000007.1 coordinate 43,137, forward strand.
GAGGTGCTGCCCAACCCCGACAACCGCATCGCGCTCAGTTCGGAGAAGGACGCCATGGGCATCCCGAAACCGGAGGCACACTACGCGATCGACGACTACACGCGCCGCGCCGCCGAAGTGTCCAAGGCCGACTTCGCCCGCATCGCCGAGCTGATGGGCGGCACCGGCCTGCGCTACAGCGCGGAAGGCCAGTTCGCCAACAACCAGCACATCACCGGCACGATGAGCATGGGCAACGATCCGGCCAGCTCGGTGGTCGATGCGTTCGGCCGCACGCACGACCACGAGAACCTGTTCGTCTGCAGCACCGGCGTGATGCCCACCGCGGCCACCATGAACTCCACGCTCACCGCGGTGGCGCTGGCGCTGCGCACCGCCGAGCACATCCTGCCGGCGAAACAGGCGCGCGCGGCCGCGGTGCACACCGGCCACGAGGCGGACCTGGCATGAACGCGCTGATCCGCCACCTTCCACTGCTCGCCCTGCTCGGCCTGCTCGTCGCCACGCCTGCCGGCGCCACCGACAACGCCGACGCCACCCTGCTGCAACGCGGCCAGTACCTGGCCACCGCGGGCGACTGCGTGGCCTGCCATACCGCGCCCGGCGGCCAGCCGTACGCCGGCGGGCTGACGGTACCCACCCCGGTCGGCAACATCATCAGCACCAACATCACGCCGTCGACCAGCGCCGGCATCGGCCACTACACCGAGGCGCAGTTCCGCGACGCGGTGCGCAAGGGCATCCGCGCCGACGGCGCCCACCTGTACCCGGCGATGCCGTACACCGCCTACGCGCAGCTCACCGACGACGACGTGCATGCACTGTATGCGTACTTCATGCACGGCGTGGCGCCGGTGGACAGCAAGCCGGCGCCGACCCGGCTGCCGTTCCCGTTCAACATCCGCCTGTCGATGGCGGCGTGGAACCTGCTGTTCCTCGACCGCCAGCCGTTCACACCCAACCCGGCCGAGAGCGCTGTGTGGAATCGCGGCGCCTACCTGGTACGCGGGCTGGCCCACTGCAGCACCTGCCACACGCCGCGCAACCTGCTGATGGCCGAACAATCGTCGCGCGAACTGGCCGGTGGCATGGTGGGCAGCTGGCACGCGCCGAACATCACCGCCGACGCGAACAGCGGCATCGGCAACTGGAGCGAACAGGACCTGGTCGACTACCTGCGGCTTGGCCACGCCCGCGGCAAGGCACAGGCGGCCGGGCCGATGGCCGAGGCGGTCGAGCACAGCCTGCAGCATCTCGAACCGACGGACCTGCAGGCGATCGCCACCTACCTGAAGACGGTCCCCGCGCAACACGACCCGGCCGACACCCGGCCCGTCGACGGCTGGGGCGCGGCGTTCGACGGGATCGCCGACCAGCGCGGCACCGCCCTGCCCGACGACGCGCAGCAGTGGAGTGGCGCGCAGCTCTACGACGCGCACTGCGCCAGCTGCCACCAGGCCAGCGGCGAAGGCAGCTTCGACGGCGGCCTGCCGCCGCTGTTCCACAACACCGCCACCGGCCGCGCCGACACCGCCAACCTGGTGCTGGTGATCCTCGACGGCATCCGCTGGCAGACCGGCGACTCCGGCGTGCGCATGCCGGGCTTCGCGCACGCGCTGTCCGATCAGCAGATCGCCACCCTCGGCAATTACCTGACGCTGCGTTACGGCAACCCTGCCGCACGGATCACCGCGACACAGGTCGCCAACCTGCGCAGCGGCGGCGCGCCATCGCACCTGGTCGCCCTGGTGCGGCTGGCGATGCTGGCGGTGCTGCTGCTCCTCGCCATCATCGTTCTATGGCTCCGGCGCAAACGGCGCCGGCCTTCCTCCGGCCAGGCCTGACCCTCATGCGCCATCCATCCTGCACGACCCGCGGCCTGGTATTCGGCGGCATGCTGCTGTGGCTGGGCACGCTGCCGGCGATGGCGCAGTCGACCGGCGACGATGGCTGGCTGACCCGGCCCACGCTGACCGGCGACTGGGGCGGCACGCGCAGCAGCCTGCAGGACGATGGCATCACCCTGCGCGCGCACTGGGCCACCGAAAGCGCGGGCAACCTCTCTGGCGGCCACGAGCAGACCGCGCGCTACACCCAGCAACTCGACGCCGGCGCGGATTTCGACCTCGACAAACTATGGGGCGTGCCGAACGCGAAGATCCAGTTCACCGTCACCGAGCGCGATGGCCGCAGCCTCAGCAACGATGCGATCGGCAACCAGTTCTCGGTGCAGGAGCTGTATGGCGCGGGGCAGAACTTCCGCCTCGCCGAGCTGAACTGGCAGCAGGATTTCCACGACCACCGCATCTTCATGGAACTGGGCTGGTCGCCGGTGGGTGACGACTTCGCGCGGCTGCCGGCGTTCTGCAATTTCCAGAACGGCATCATCTGCGGCCACGCCAACGCGATGACCACCAACAGCGGCGCGCACAACTTCCCCACCGCGCAATGGGGCGGTCACGTGAAGTGGCACGCCACGCCAGACTTCTACGTCAGCGTCGGCGCGTATCTCAACAACCCCAACGCCGGCAACAAGGACCAGGGCTTCAATCTCAGCCTCAAGCACCACGGCGTGTTCGTGCCGGTCGAACTGGGCTGGAGCAGCGGTCGCGGCGCCGGGCAGCTGCCCGGCGATCTCAAGTTCGGCGTGTACTACAACACTGCCGGCACGCCCGACGTCTATACCGACATCAACGGCCAGCCCGCCGGCCTCACCGGCGCCCGCTTCCTGCAGCACAACGGCCGCTCCGGCGGCTACGTGATCGCCGACCGCATGGTCTACCGCGAAGGCGCCGACTCCAGCCGCGGCCTGACCCTCGGCCTGATGGCCGGCGTCGGCGACAAGGCCACCGCCCGCTTCCGCGACTTCTGGGTGCTCGGCGGCCACTACCAGGGCACCTTTCCCGGCCGCGCCAACGACGTGATCTCGTTCATGCTCGCCAGCGGCCGCACCAATCCGCGCCTGACCCGCTACCAGCGCGACCGCGACAGCGTGGCGCCCGGCAGCGTCGGCATCCAGACTTATGAAAGCATCGCCGAAATCGACTACGGCGCGAGGATCACCCCCTGGCTGACCCTGCGCCCGAACCTGCAATACGTATTCCGCCCGGGCGGCACCGGCAACATTCCCGACGCCTTTGTCATCGGTTTGTATACGCAGGTGACGTTCTGAGCCGAAACCTGATGCCCGGCGTCGACTCGGCCAGCATCCGTTACCCGCGAGGCCTCCACTTCATGCGGCAGGTGCTGGTCGCAGCCCCGGGAAAACCGGGCCAGCCAGGACGAACAGCCAGACGACGAGCACGAACGGCAGCGTCAGCGCTGGCATGCCCAGCGGCTCCAGCGCCGCGGAGATGGCGGCAAACACCACCGCCGTGACGATCGTGGCAAGCAGCGTGTAAGCGGCAGAAGCCTTGTCCAGCACAAGGAACACACTGCCCAGGGCGATCGCCGTCAGCACGCTGTTGAAGCCGAACGCACCGGAGCGGATGGCGGGCTCGGCCGCGCCCATGCCCCAGGCCACCAGCAGGCCGATCAGGGAGCCCAGCAACGCGGTGACAAAGGCCCGGCGCGAACTGATCAGCAGGCCGATGGCGAACAGCACGCCGGTGATCACACTGCCCTGAAAGAACACCTGCGCGATGCCGTTGAACAGGCCTTCCAGCACCGTCGAGGTGGTTACGATGCCTTCCACGATGGCCGCCGCCCTAGGCAAGCCCGCGGTGGGCAGCACATGCGTCGAATGCAGCCGGCCAAAGCGGGCGCACGCCAGCAGAAAACAAAGCGCGGTAAAGACAAACGGCGCGGTGAGCACGGGCATCTTCCAGACATCGAACAACCGCAGCATCGCCGCCATCAGCACCGTGGTGCAGGCTGCGGCCAGAATCACATAGGCCCAGGTCAGCGCGTCCGGCTGCAAGAAATAGATGACGGCAATCGCCACGAGAGCGCCGTTGAAACCGAACAAGCCATCCCGCACGAGGGCCGGCTTCGCACCGAGCAGCATGGCCGTGGTCGTACTTGTCATGGTGCCGACCAGCACCGCGCATCCGAACAGCGTCGAGTTCCAGAAGATGCCGAGCAGGAACAGCACCCCCGCGTAGCTGTTGTTCTGCAACATGACCTGGCCGATGCCGCGCATGACGGTGTCGAGCAAACGCAGCAGGTTCTGCACCGGCGCATGGCCATCGAGCACCAGACCTGTTGAAGAGAGCCGCACGGGCATGGATGGAACTCCGCAGGTGGGAACGCATCCTAAAGTAGCAGCCTGCACGGGAAGCACCGCGAAAACTTCCCGGCGAAGCGATGCTGGCTTGCTGTCGAAACGACAACGGGCGCCGAGGCGCCCGTTGCTTTTACCGCATGACCAACCCGCTCAGAGCGAGTAGTACATCTGGAATTCCAGCGGGTGCGTGCTGGCACGGTACTTGGTCACTTCCTTCATCTTCACCTCGATGTAGGCGTCGATGAAGTCGTCGGTGAACACGCCGCCGGCCTTGAGGAAGTCGCGGTCCTTGTCCAGCGCTTCCAGCGCGGCGTCGAGGCTGGAGCACACCTGCGGGATGTTCTTCTCCTCTTCCGGCGGCAGGTCGTACAGGTCCTTGTCAGCCGGCGCGCCCGGGTCGATCTTGTTGATGATGCCATCCAGGCCGGCCATCATCAGCGCGGTGAACACCAGGTAGCCGGAGTTCATCGGGTCGGGGAAGCGCACCTCGATGCGGCGGCCCTTGGGGCTGGCCACGTACGGGATGCGGCAGCTCGCCGAGCGGTTGCGCGCCGAGTAGGCCAGCATCACCGGCGCCTCGAAGCCCGGCACCAGCCGCTTGTAGCTGTTGGTGGTGGAGTTGGCGAACGCGTTGATCGCGCGGGCATGCTTGAAGATGCCGCCGATGTACCACAGCGCGGTCTGGCTGAGGCCGCCGTAGAGGTCGCCGGCGAACAGGTTCTCGCCGTTCTTCGACAACGACTGGTGCACGTGCATGCCCGAGCCGTTGTCGCCGACCAGCGGCTTGGGCATGAAGGTGACGGTCTTGCCGTTCTGGTGCGCCACGTTCTTGATGACGTACTTCATCGTCAGCAGCTCGTCGGCCTTCTTCACCAGCGTGTTGAACCTCACGCCGATCTCGCACTGGCCGGCATTCGCCACTTCGTGGTGGTGCACCTCGACCTTCTGGCCCAGCGACTCCAGCACCTTGCACATGTCGGCGCGCAGGTCGCCCAGCGAATCGACCGGGCTGACCGGGAAGTAGCCGCCCTTCACGCCGGGACGGTGGCCGCTGTTGTTGCCGTCGTACTTGTAGCGCGACGACCACGCCGCCTCTTCCGAGCCGATCTCGTAGAACACGCGGCCGGGGTCGTTCTGCCAGCGCGCCGAGTCGAAGATGAAGAACTCCGGCTCCGGGCCGAAGAACGCGGTGTCGGCGATGCCGGTGGATTTCAGGAACGCCTCGCCGCGCTTGGCGATCGAGCGCGGGTCGCGGCCGTAGGCCTGCATGGTCGACGGCTCCAGCACGTCGCAGTGCAGGATCAGCTGGGTGTGCGAGCTGAACGGGTCGAGGTGGGCGGTGTCCGGGTCGGGCAGCAGGATCATGTCCGACTCGTTGATGCCCTTCCAGCCGGTGATCGAGGAGCCGTCGAACATCTTGCCGTCCTCGAACGTCGACTCGTCGATCGCATGGGCCGGGAAGGTGACGTGGTGGTGCACGCCGAGCATGTCGGCGAAGCGGAAGTCGACGAACTCGACCTCATGCTCCTGGATCAGGTCGAGCACTTTGTTGGCGGACATGGGGCAACCTCGAAGGTGGATGGTGACTGTTCTTTGGCAAGGTCCATGCCACCGGGCAGAACCCTTGTCTGACAACGGCTTGGCGGATGTCACGGTGACGGCAAGGCAGCTGCAAGCAGCATGATGGTGCAATATGGCTGGCACATTGCACCATCCTGGCTCTGTCATCACACCCGCCGACCGGCGGCCTCACCCATCGTAGGCGCTTTCGCCGTGCGAGGTAATATCCAGTCCCTCGCGCTCCGCCTCGTACGACACGCGCAGGCCGAACACCGCCTTCACCGCCAGGTAGGCCAGCACCGAAACCACACCACTCCAGAAGACGGTGATGCCCACGCCCAGCATCTGCACGCCGAGCTGGTGGAGCACCGAATAGTCCGCCGCGCCGGTGCCGCCCAGCGCCGGCGCGGTGAACACGCCGGTCAGCAGCGCGCCCACGATGCCGCCGACGCCGTGCACGCCGAACACGTCCAGCGCATCGTCCGCGCGCAGCAGCTTCTTCAGCCCGGTCACGCCCCACACGCAGCAGAAACTGGCCACGGCGCCGATCACGATCGCGCCCATCGGCCCCACCGTGCCGCAGGCCGGGGTGATCCCGACCAGGCCGGCCACCGCACCGGAGGCACCGCCCACCATCGACGCGTGGCCGCGCACCACCGCCTCCACCGCCAGCCACGCCAGCACCGCCGCCGCCGCGGCCAGCAGGGTGTTGATGAAGGCCAGCCCCGCGCCCGCGTTCGCCTCCAGGTTGGAGCCGGCGTTGAAGCCGAACCAGCCCACCCACAGCAACGCCGCGCCGACCATGGTGAACGTCACGTTGTGCGGCTTCATCGGCTCGCGGCCGAAGCCCAGCCGCGGCCCGACGAACCAGGCGCCGACCAGGCCGGCCACGCCGGCGTTGATGTGCACCACGGTACCGCCGGCGAAATCCAGCGCACCCCGGGCAAACAGGAAACCGTTCGGCCCCGCCCACACCATGTGCGCGATCGGCAGGTAGGCGAAGGTGAACCAGATCGCCACGAACAGCAGCACCGCGCGGAAACGCATGCGCTCGGCGAACGCGCCCACGATCAGCGCGCCGGTGATGCCGGCGAAGGTGGCCTGGAACGCCACGAACACGTACTCCGGCAGCGCCACGCCGGCGCTGAAGGTGGCCGCCAGCGTGTCTTTCGTCACGCCGTGCAGGAACAGCTTGTGGAAGTTGCCGATCACCGCGCCGCCGCCGCTGAAGGCGAGGCTGTAGCCGTACGCCACCCACAGCAGCAGCAGCAGCGAGAACACCGTCAGCACCTGCATCAGCACCGACAGCACGTTCTTCGCACGCACCAGGCCGCCGTAGAACAGCGCCAGTCCCGGCACCGTCATCAGCAGCACCAGCAGGGTGGAGGTGAGCATCCACGCCACGTCGCCCTTGTCGACCAGCGGCACGACCGCGGTGGCGTGCAGCATCGGCGCGGCCAGGGCCAGGGCCAGACCCGCACCGATGCCGCGATGGAACCTGAACTCTTTCATGGAAAACCTCGCGTGCTTCGGGTCAGAGGGCATCGGCGTCAAGTTCGCCGGTGCGGATGCGGATCACCTGCTCCACGCCGGTGACGAAGAGCTTGCCGTCGCCAACGTTGCCGGTGCGCGCGGCCCGCTGGATTTCCTCCAGCGCCGCGTCGAGCAGCTCGTCGGGCACCACCACCTCGACCTTGAGCTTGGGCAGGAAATCGACCACGTACTCGGCGCCGCGGTACAGCTCGGTGTGGCCCTTCTGGCGGCCGAAGCCGCGCACTTCCGTCACCGTGATGCCCGACACGCCGGCGAGCGCGAGCGCGTCGCGGACCTCGTCGAGCTTGTACGGGCGGATGATGCTGGTGATCATTTTCATGGATGGCTCCCGGTGGAATCTCTTTCAGAACGACCTGGCCACGCTCAGCAGCGCGGTGGCGCGGCCCAGGTAGTGACCGCGCGCATTGGTGTAGATCGACGCGTTCGCGTTGGTGTCGCAGTAACCCAGCGCCACCGACCAGCTGCTGCCGAAGGTCCGGGTCACGCCCAGCTTCCAGTCGCGGTACGAGGCGCCGGGCACGTTCGCCACGTGCTGGTGGCCGACGTGCGCGTTGAGCAGCCAGCCCGGTGCGAATGGCTGGTTCCACGACAGGTCCAGGTAGCCGCTATGCCCACTGCCGGCGTAGCCGAACAGGTCGGTGAAGGCGTACGAGTACTTCAGCGACACGCTTTTCCAGGCCAGCGCGACATAGCCCTCGGTGGTGTCGGGCAAAGTGAAGCGCGCCGGGTAGCTGCCGGGGTACTGGTAGCGGTACACGCCAACGTCATAGCTCCAGCCGCCGCCAAGGCTGCCGCGCCAGCCGCCGTAGAGGTCGAGCTCCACGCTGCTGGAAACCGGCGCCGCGGAGGTCGAGGCATCGGACAGCCAGCTGACATTGCTGCCCCAGCCGCCCACGTACCAGCCGCTGGCATGATCGAATTCGACGCCGGCCTGCACAGCAGGCTGGTGGTTGGTCTGCGAGAGCCCGCGAAAAAGGTAGTCGCTGACCGCGCCGGCGCTGCCGAGCCACTGGCTGGCTGGCACTTCGTCCGCCTGCGCCGGCACCGGGCCGGAGGCGGCGCAGCACAGCACGATGGCCGACGCGGATATCCAATTTCGTTTCATCGTCGGCCACGCCCCTCGGTGATGGCGTTGCGGTGATGGCCGTCCAGACGTCCAGACGTCCATGGGCTACCGCGACATGTCCATGCGACCGCATGGCTCATCACCACCTCAGCAAGCCACGTGCCATGGGCGGAAGCCGTTGCCGTGGCTGCATCGGCGCCGCCGTGACGGACCAGCCGCGTCCCGCGTTAGCACCATCTGCACCCGTCGCGGCGGCCGGTTTGCACTGTTCCGGTGCGCGCGGTGCGGCGGGCCGCCCAGCCCGCGGCCACCCGGCATAAGGGCAAAACCCGTAAGCTATGGCGCTTCATGCCGGCGATCCGTTCGACGGCGCGTTCCCACCCCGCCAACGGACCCGCCCGTGACCGACCTGCTCCACGTCATCCTGCTCGGCATCATCGAAGGCATCACCGAATTTCTGCCGATCTCCTCGACCGGCCACCTGCTGATCGCGGAGAAGTTCGGGCTGGGTGCGCGCTCGGATCTGTTCAACATCGGCATCCAGGCCGGCGCGATCCTGGCGGTCACGCTGATCTACTGGAAGCGCATCTGGCAGCTGCTGACGCAGTGGCGCGACCCGGCCAACCGCGACTACCTGCTGAAGCTGGTCGTGGCCTTCCTGATCACCGCCGTGCTCGGCCTCATCGCGGTGAAGCTGGGCTTCAAGCTGCCCGAGACGGTGACCCCGGTCGCCTGGGCGCTGGTGATCGGCGGCCTGTGGATGATCGCCGCCGAGCGGCTGGCCGCGCGCCAGCCCGAGCGCAGCACGGTGACATGGAAGGTAGCGATCCTGGTCGGCATTGCCCAGATGATCGCCGGCATCTTTCCCGGCACCTCGCGCTCGGCCGCGACGATCTTCGCGGCCATGCTGTTCGGCACCAGCAACCGCGCGGCGGCCACCGAGTTCGCCTTCCTGGTCGGCATTCCCACCATGTACGCGGCCACCGGCTACGAGCTGCTGAAGGTGGTGAAGGACGGCGGCGCCGCGCACGAGGACTGGAGCGCGCTGGTGGTCGGCTTCGTGGTTTCGGCGATCGTGGCGTTCATCGCGGTGAAGTGGCTGCTCGGCTACATCCGCAGCCACACCTTCACCCCGTTTGCCATCTACCGCATCGCCTTCGGCGTGGCGCTGCTGTTGCTGGTGCCGGCCGGCGCTTGAATCTGCCGCGGCCGGGCGCACGGCCGCGAAGGAAGCTCTACGCCGCTTCGGCCGGCGCCTTCCCGCGCGCCGGCTTCGGCACCATCTTCAGCGCACCGATCGCATCCTGGCCTGGCTGGTTGGTGCGATCGAACAGCTCGCGCACCCATTCGATGAAGGCCTGCACGCGGGCCGACAGGTGCTTCTTCTGCGGGTAGACGATCCACACCGGCTTGCCGGTGGAGTGGGTGTCGGTCATCACCCGTTCGAGCATGCCCTTCTCCAGCAGGCACGCCGCCAGCATGCGCGGCACCTGGGTGATGCCCAGGCCCGCCGCCACCGCCTGCAAAACCGATTCGCCGTCGTTGATCAGCATGTGCGCGTCGATGTCCACGCTCATCTGCCCGCCCGGTGTGTCGAACTGCCACTGGCGCGGACGGCCATTCGGGTAGACGTAGTTGATGCAGCGGTGATCCTTGAGGTCCTCGATGCTGCGTGGCGCACCGTACTTGCGCAGGTACTCGGGCGAGGCGCACACCACGTTGCTGAGGTAGCCGATCTTGCGCGCGATCAGGCTGGAATCCTCCAGCTCGCCGACGCGAATCGCGCAGTCCTGGCCCTCGCCGTTGAGATCCGCCGGCGAGTCGCTCATCGACAGTTCCAGCCGGATGTCCGGGTAGCGCTGCTCGAACTCGGTCAGGCGCGGAATCACCGCGGCGCGGCCCACCGACAACGAGATGCCCACGCGCAGCTTGCCGGTCGGCTTGCTGTTGGCGAAGTTCAGCGCCTCGGTGGCCTCGGCCAGGTCGGCGAGGATCTCCTTGCAACGCGCATGGAACGAGGCGCCGTCGTCGGTCAGCCGCAGCGAGCGGGTGGAACGGAACAGCAGCCGCGCGCCGAGCTGGGCTTCCAGCCGCGAGACGGCGCGGCTGACCCCGGACGGGGTCATGCCCAGCTGGCTGGCGGCGGCGGCGAAACTCTTGGCCTCGACCACGCGGACGAAGGTCGAAATGGCGGAAAAGTCTTCCATGGTTTCAATTCCTCGTCGATTCGTGACTGTGGCGCACGAGTGTAGTGCGCAAGAAACGGATTTTCTATACCGGTAAGTACACCTATTCTCTCGACCCTTCGCCGGGTTTCCCCTCCCCGGCCAACAAGGTGTTGGGAGCGCAAGATGAAAAAACAATGGATGCTGGTCCCCCTGGTCGCGGCCGGAGCCTTCGGCAGCTGGCTGCTGCTGCACGGCAACGACAGCCGTGCGCAAAGCCCCGCCGGCGGGCCGCCGCCGGAAGTGACAGTGGCGCAGGCGTTGACCCGCAAGGTCAGCGACAGCGCCGAGTTCACCGGCCGGCTGGAAGCGGTGAACACGGTGCAGGTGCAGCCGCGGGTTGGCGGCTTCGTGGAGTCGGTGCAGTTCCAGGAAGGCGCGCTGGTGCACAAGGGCGACGTGCTGTTCCAGCTCGACGCCCGCCTGTACCAGGCCGAGGTCGACCGGCTCGGCGCGAACCAGGCGCAGGCCCGCGCCGAGTTGAGCCTGGCCGAGACCAACCAGCGCCGCGCCGAGATGCTGCTGGCCCAGCACGCGATCGCACAGCAGGAAGCCGATCGCCAGGCCACCACCGCGCAGAGCGCGCGGGCGCAACTAGGCGCCGCCACTGCCGCGCTCGCCGCGGCGCGGCTGAACCTGGACTTCACCCGGGTGCGTTCGCCGATCGACGGCCGCGTCAGCAATGCCCGCGTCACCCCCGGCAACCTGGTCACCAGCAACGACGTGCTGACCAGCGTGGTCTCGGTGAACCCCGTCTATGTCTACTTCGACGTGGACGAGCAGACCTGGCTCAAGCTCGACCACCTGCGCGCCAGCGCGAAGCAGGCCGGCCACGACGCGCGGATCGAGGCGGCGATGGGCCTGGCCGACGAATCCGGTTACCCGCATGAGGGCCGCCTCGACTTCGTCGACAACCAGTTGCACACCGGCTCCGGCACGATGCTCCTGCGCGCGGTGTTCGACAACGCCGACGGCCTGTACACGCCCGGCCTGTACGCCCGCGTGCAGCTGCAGAGCGGCCAGGCGAAGTCGCGCGTGCTGGTGGACGACCGCGCCATCGGCACCGACCTCGGCAACCAGTTCGTCTACGTGGTCGACAAGGAACACAAGGTGCAATACCGCAAGGTCGACACCGGCGCGCTGTTCCACGGCCTGCGCGTGATCGACAGCGGCGTGCAGCCGAGCGACCTGGTGGTGGTGAACGGCCTGCAGCGCGTGCGGCCCGGCGTCCAGGTGAACCCGCAGAAGGTGGCGATGAGCTACCGGCTTGAGGCGGCCGACAAGGCGCTGGTCGAGCGGGGCATCGCCAAACCGGAATCGGCCGGAGAGCTGGCAAACGCGACCACGCCTAAGCCTCCGCAAGGTTGACGATGCACTCCCTCCCCTGCGACTGAAAGGAGTCCCCTTGCGGGACGTGCAGCAGGGGAGGGTTGGGGAGGGGTGAAGCCCTCCAGTTAGCCGCCAAGCCAAGAGCAAGAGCGTTACCCCCTCCCCACCTCCCCCTGCGCTGCAGGGAGAGGAGCAAAAGAAAGACCGAAGCCGCGAACCGGCTTCGTCGAGGACTCTTTGCATGAAAAACATCGCCCAATTCTTTGTCGACCGACCGATCATGGCCGCCGTGCTGTCGTTGCTGTTCGTGATCACCGGTTCCATCGCGGTGTTCAAGCTGCCGATCAGCGAGTATCCCGAAGTGGTGCCGCCCACCGTGGTGGTTCGCGCCGCCTACCCCGGCGCCAACCCCAAGGTGATCGGCGAAACCGTCGCCACGCCACTGGAGGAACAGATCAACGGCGTCGAGGGCATGCTCTACACCTCCTCGCAGGCGACCAGCGACGGCGCACTCACCCTGACCGTGACGTTCGCGCTGGGCACCGACCTCAACACCGCCCAGGTCGACGTGCAGAACCGTGTGGCGCAAGCGCTGCCGAAACTGCCCGAGGAAGTGCAGCGGCTCGGCGTGACCACGCAGAAGAGTTCGCCCGACCTCACCATGGTGGTGCATCTCACCTCGCCCGACCAGCGCTACGACATGCTGTACCTGTCGAACTACGCGCGGTTGCACGTGAAAGACGTGCTGGGCCGACTCGACGGCGTGGGCGACGTGCAGATCTTCGGCGCGGGCGAATACTCGATGCGCGTGTGGCTGGACCCGCAGAAGCTGGCGCAGCGCTCGCTCACCACCGGCGACGTGATCAACGCGATCCGCGAGCAGAACGTGCAGGTCGCCGCCGGTGCGCTGAACGCGCCGCCTGGGCCGTCCAACTCCGCGTTCCAGCTCAACATCAACACCCGCGGCCGGCTGGTCAGCGAGGACGACTTCCGCAACATCATCGTGCGCACCGACTCGAATGGTGGCGTCACTCATCTCAGTGACGTGGCCAAGATCGACCTGGGCTCGAACAACTACGCGCTGCGCAGCCTGCTCGACAACAAGCCTGCAGTGGCGCTGCCGATTTTCGCGCGGCCGGGCTCCAACGCGATCCAGATCTCCGACGAAGTACGCGCCACCATGGCGCAGCTGAAGCAGGATTTCCCGCAAGGGGTGAATTACTCCATCGTCTACGATCCGACCGTGTTCGTGCGCGGCTCGATCGAGGCAGTGGCACACACCCTGCTGGAGGCGATCCTGCTGGTGGTGCTGGTGGTGATCCTGTTCCTGCAGACCTGGCGCGCCTCGATCATTCCGCTGGTGGCGGTGCCGGTGTCGCTGATCGGCACGTTCGCGGTGATGTATTTGGCCGGCTTCTCGCTCAACGCGCTGAGTCTGTTCGGACTGGTGCTGGCAATCGGCATCGTGGTCGATGACGCGATCGTGGTGGTGGAGAACGTCGAGCGGCATATCGAACTCGGGCAGACGCCGCGCGAAGCCACTCGGCAAGCCATGCGCGAAGTCACCGGGCCGATCGTGGCGACCGCGCTGGTGCTGTGCGCGGTGTTCATCCCGACCGCCTTCGTCAGCGGCCTCACCGGGCAGTTCTACCGGCAGTTCGCGCTGACCATCGCGATCTCCACGGTGATCTCCGCGTTCAACTCGCTGACCCTGAGCCCGGCGCTGGCCGCCGTGCTGCTGAAGGGCCACGACGCGCCGAAGGACCGCCTCACGGTCTGGATCGACCGCGCGTTCGGCTGGCTGTTCCGTCCATTCAACCGCATCTTCCATCGCGGCTCCGAGCGCTACGTCGGCGGCGTCAAGCGCATCGTTGGCAAGGGCAAGCTGGCGCTGGTGGTGTATGCCGGTCTGATCGCGCTGACCTGGTTCGGCTTCTCGCACGTGCCGACCGGTTTCGTGCCGGGGCAGGACAAGCAGTACCTGGTGGCGTTCGCCCAGCTGCCCGACGCGGCCTCGCTCGATCGTTCCGAAGACGTGATCCAGCGCATGGGCGCGATCGCACTGAAGCAGCCGGGCGTCGAACACGCGGTGGCCTTCCCCGGCCTGTCGATCAACGGCTTCACCAACTCCACCAACTCCGGCATCGTGTTCGTCACGCTGAAGCCGTTCGAGGAGCGTCGCAGCGCCGATCTTTCCGCCGGTGCGATCGCCGGCGCGCTGAACCAGAAATTCGCCGCGATCCAGGACGCGTACATCGCGGTGTTCCCGCCACCGCCGGTGATGGGGCTGGGCACGATCGGCGGCTTCCGCCTGCAGATCGAGGATCGCAGCGACCGCGGCTTCGATGAGCTGTACCAGCAGACGCAGAACCTGATCGCCGCCAGCCGCAAGGACCCGGCACTGGCCGGGCTGTTCTCCAGCTTCCAGGTCAGCGTGCCGCAGGTGGACGCCGACGTGAACCGCGAGAAGGCCAAGGCCGAGGGCGTGAACCTGGGCGACGTGTACCAGACCATGCAGGCCTACATGGGCTCGCTCTACGTCAACGACTTCAACCGCTTCGGCCGCACCTACCAGGTCAATGTTTCGGCCGACCCGGCGTTCCGCCACACGCCGCAGGACATCCTGCAGCTGAAGACGCGCAACGCGCAGGGCCAGATGGTGCCGCTGGGTTCGTTCGTCACCGTGCAGCAGGGCGCCGGCCCGGATCGCGTGCAGCACTACAACGGTTACGCCACCGCCGAGATCAACGGTGGCCCGGCGCCGGGCTTCAGCTCCGGCCAGGCGCAGGCGGCGATGGAGAAGCTGGCGAAGGACAACCTGCCTAACGGCATCAGCTTCGAATGGACCGAGCTGACCTACCAGCAGATCCTGGCCGGCAACACCGCGATCCTGGTGTTCCCGTTATGCGTGCTGCTGGTGTTCCTGGTGCTGTCGTCGCTGTACGAAAGCTGGTCGCTGCCGCTGGCGGTGATCCTGATCGTGCCGATGGTGCTGCTGTCCGCGATCGCCGGCGTGTGGCTCTCCGGTGGCGACAACAACATCTTCACCCAGATCGGCTTGATCGTGCTGGTGGGGCTGGCATGCAAGAACGCGATCCTGATCGTGGAGTTCGCCCGCGAACGCCAGCACGAAGGCATGAGCCGTCACGAGGCGGTGCTGGAAGCAGCGAAGCTGCGACTGCGCCCGATCCTGATGACCTCGTTCGCCTTCATCATGGGCGTGGTGCCGCTGGTGACCTCGCATGGCGCCGGTGCCGAGATGCGTCACGCGATGGGCGTGGCGGTGTTCGCCGGCATGCTGGGCGTCACCATCTTCGGGCTGATCTACACGCCGCTGTTCTACGTCGTCATTCGCGCCCTGGTCGAGCGCCGCGAGGCGCGCGCGGCCGAACGTGCCGCCGCGCATGCGCTGCCAGCGCTGGAGAACCACTGATGAAAACCTTCATGCCCAACAAGCCATCGGGTCGTTCCACGCAGTCGCTTTCTGCTCGTCATTCCTGCGAAGGCAGGACAAACGCGAGCCATGCAAGCGTTGAACAGCCGAAGGCTGGCCCCGAAGCGGCGAGCGCAGCGAGTCATCGCACGGTTGCGCACCCCGGCATACGAGGAATTGCGATCCCGGCCTTCGCCGGGATGGCGATGGGGATTTTTCGAGCATCGTTGCTGGCCCTGACCCTCTCGCTGGCCGCCTGTGCCAGCGTGGGTCCTGACTACCACGCTGCAAAAATCGCCACCCCGCAGCTGCAGGGCCTCGACGCCACGCAGGAAAACAACGCGTCGTTCCAGGCCGCGTGGTGGAAGCAGTTCAACGATCCCGTGCTGGATGCGCTGATCCAGCGCGCCGCGGCCAACAACCTCGACCTGCGCATCGCGGTGGCGCGATTGCATGAAGCGCGGGCGCTGCTCGGCGGCGCGAAGTCCGACCAGCTGCCGACCATCGACACCGGCGCGAGCTACACGCGCAGCCGCGGCCAGCAGCCGGGCTTCGGCGAGCAGCGGCGCACCACCACCACCTACCAGGCCGGCTTCGATGCCAGCTGGGAGCTGGACCTGTTCGGCGGCGTGCGCCGTTCGGTGGAAGCGGCCGGCGCCGACCTCGGCGCCAGCGAGGCGGCGCTGCACGACGCGCAGGTCAGCCTGCTGGCCGAGGTCGCGCGCAACTATTTCGAACTGCGCGGCAGCCAGCTGCGGCTGGACATCGCCCGCCGCGACATCGACAACCAGCGCCAGACCGTGCACCTCACCGAAGTGCGCCAGCAGGTCGGCACCGGTTCGGAGCAGGACGTGGCCAGCGCGAAAGCCCGCCTCAGCGCGGTGCAGGCGCAGCTGCCGCTGCTGCAGACGCAGGCCAGCGCCAGCGAATACCGCCTCGCCGTGCTGCTGGGCGAGCGTCCGGGCGAGCTCGACATCGACGTGTCGCCGAAGAGCTTCACGCCGATCGCTGCGACCTTGCCGATCGGCAATGCCGGCGACGTATTGTCGCGCCGTCCAGACGTCCAGATGGCCGAACGCGAATACGCCGCCGCCACCGCGCGCATCGGCGTGGCCAAGGCGGATTTCTTCCCGCACCTCAGGCTCGGCGGTTTCCTCGGTTTCCTGTCCGGACGCAGCAACGACTTCGGCAGCCCGTCGACACGCGCCTGGTCGCTAGCGCCCAGCATCAGCTGGGCCGGCCTCAACGTGCAGCGCGTGCGCGCGAACCTGCACGCCAGCGAGGCACGTGCCGACGCGGCGCAGGCGAACTACCAGCGCAGCGTGCTGGAGGCGATCGAGGACATCGACAACGCCGTCACCGGCTTCAACCAGCAACGCATCCGCGTCGATCAGCTGATCGAACAGGCCACGCAGAGCAAGCACGCCGCCGACCTGGCCCGCGTGCGCTACCAGGAAGGCGCCACCGGCTTCCTCGAACTGCTCGACGCCGAGCGCACCCAGCTCTCCGCCGAAGACGACCTGGCGCAGGCCGAGGCGGCGATCAACACCCGCGCCGTCGCCTTGTACAAGTCGCTGGGCGGCGGCTGGCAGGCCTGCGGCGACGAGCGCTGCAGCGCGGTGGCGCAGACCGGCGCCGCACCATGAGCCGGCTGGGCCTCCGCGTGCCGGCAAGCACGCCGGTCTACCGCGTGGCGCTGGTCAGCGGCGCCAACCGCGGCCTGGGTTTCGAGGTGGTACGCCAGCTCAGCGAACACGGCATCACCGTGCTGCTGGGCGCGCGCGACCTGGACAAGGGTCTGCATGCAGCACGCCAGCTCGCCGGCGCGCTGGGCGAGGTGATCGCGGTGCAGCTCGATGTCACGCAACAGGACCAGGTCGACACGCTGGCGCGCTGGATCGAGGTGACTTACGGCCGGCTCGACGTGCTGGTCAACAATGCCGGCGGCCACTACGACCACGACGCCCACGCCAGCCACGCCGACCTCGCGCCGGCGCTGGATGCGATGCAAACCCACCTGTTCGGCACCTGGCGGCTGAGCAGCGCGCTGCTGCCGCTGATGCGCCGGCACGGCTACGGCCGCATCGTCAATGTCTCCAGCAGTTGCGGCGCCAGCAGCTCGAACGGCGGCGCCTGCGTGGCCTATCGCACCTCCAAGTCCGCGCTCAACACCTACACCCGCACGCTGGCGGCCGAGCTGGAAGGCAGCGGCATCGCGGTCAACGCCGTGTGCCCGGGCTGGACCGCCACCGATCTCGGCGGCCCGGGCGGCCGCCCGGTGAGCGTCGGCGCCGCCGGCGTGGTGTGGGCCACCAGCCTGCCGACCCCGGCGCCGACCGGGCGCTTCTTCCGCGATGGCGAAGTGATCGCCTGGTGATCCGCGCACCTGCATCGAGGAATGGGCGCCGACCGCGCCGTGCTGCGAGTACAGCGCGTGCCAGCGGCCGACAGACTGAGAGGCGGTGCTTTTCAACCGCGAAGGCGCGGGCCGGGCGCGCGAGCGCCGAGGCATGGCCTCCAGCACTGTTGCACCCGACGCGGTGGTTGCACACTGCGGCATCAGGCATTACCACCCAGCGAGGCTCCACATGACTACCCGGGAAATCGTCGAACTGCAGCGCATCTTCCTGTCGCGACTGGACACCCTCGATCACATCCTCGACGTCGGCGAGAAGCACCTCGGCGATCTCGACGCGGCACTGACCGAGCGCCTGGCGCCGGACATGTTCCCGCTCGGCACCCAGATCGCCTTCGCCTGCAACCAGCCGCGCGGCTTCTCGCAGTGGTGCGCCGGCGAGCCGGTGGAGAACCTGTCGACGGAGGTCGCTTCCGTGGCAGTGGCGCGCGCCCACATCCGGCAGACCCGGGAACTCGTTTCCGGCATCCGCGCCGGCGACCACAAGCTGGATGAGATCAAGCGCATCGGCCTTGGTCCCGGCAAGTACTGCGAACTGCCCGGCCGGCAATACGCAAGCGAATACCTGCTGCCCAATTTGTACTTTCACGTCACCACCGCATACGCCATCCTGCGCAAGATCGGCGTGCCGCTGGGCAAGGCCGACTTCATGCATTTCCTGGCCCCGGGCGTGAAGCTGGAAACGCGTGCCTGAGCGCGCTGACGACGGGGCACGCGCTGGCCTTCGGCTTCTGGACGCTGCTGACGCGCTCCTATTCGCTCGGCGGCGGGCTGTCATCGATCAGCGAAGGCTACCCGCCGAACTGTTTGCGCGCGCTGAGCTGTGGAACCCGGCAGCTTCTGGCTGTGGATGGCACTGGTGCCGCTGGTCGGCTGGCTGCGTGATGCTGGTCGAGCCGTACGGCGTGGTCAACACGGGCGACGCGGGTGGGACCTGCCCCACGCAGGACGACGTGTGGGTGTAGCGCGGCTCCCTAGCGCTGCACGATGTGCGCGAACCACTCCCAGCCGCGTACGCGTTCGCAGATCAACTTGGTGCAGGTCAGCATCGGCACCGCCAACAGCGCGCCGGGAATGCCCCACAGCCAGCCCCACACCAGCAGCCACAGCAGGATCGCGATCGGCGACAAGCGCATGCTGGCGCCCTGGATGAACGGCGTGATCAGGTTGCCTTCCACCGCGGTGATGCCGGCGAAGGTCAGCACCGGCAGGAACACCTGCAGGCTGGCGTCGCTGGCGTAGAGCATGCACACCACCGCCAGCAGCGCGGTGGTGACGATCGCGCCGACGTAGGGAATGAAGTTGGCGAACATCGCCACCGCGCCCCACAGCAGCGGGTCGGGCACCTTGTACAGCCATAGCATGCCGGTGGTGACCGCGCCGAGGCTGGCGTTGATCAGCAGCGCGGTGAGCAGGTAGCGCGACACCTCGGCCTGGATGCCGCGCACGATGGTTACCGCGTGCCGCTTGTAGGCGAAGCTGGGGGTGATCTCCACCAGCCGGCGCAACATCGAGTCACCGTAGATCAGGAAGAAGAACACCAGCAGCAGTACGCCGAGCACCGCCGCCAGCACCTTCGGCGCAGTGGAGACCACGTCCCAGGTGCTGAGCGAGATCGGCGTGGCAGGCGGCGCCGGCGCGCGGGTGGTGCCGCTGACCAGGGTCTGGGTGGCGCGGTTGGCCGCCTCCAGCGGCCGGGTGAAGCTGCGCAGTTTCGGCACGAAGCTCCTGATCGCCGCCGGCGCACCCTGGAACCAGCCGACCGCCGGTTGCGCCAGCAGGCCCGTGCCGCCGCCGATGCCGACCACCAGGCCGAGCATGAGCACGCTGGCGGTGAGCCAGCGCGGCAGGTGCAGGCGCGCGCCGAAGGCGACGATCGGGTTCAGCGCCAGGCCGATGAACGCGGCCAGCACCAGCGGAATCAGCAGCGCCTTGGCCAGCGTGATGGTGTACAGCAACGCCAGCAGCAGCAGCACGTTCAGCACCATGCGCAACGCGCGCAGATGGCGGCGTGCGCCGCGCGCCACACTCAGGCGATGCGTGACCTGCAGGACCGGCTCATCCGGCGTGCCCGGCGTGCCCGGCGTGCCCGGCGCGACCGGTCGCGCCGGCGCGGCTGTGTCGGCGGCATCCGGCGCCGGCGGGAGCGTTCCGGGGTCGCTCACGTGGGTTCGCCGCCATCCGCATCCGCCTCGCCCGCCGTGGCGGGACCCAGCCCCATCGCGCCCAGCTCCGCGAGCAGGCGCGTGCCATGGGCCACCGCCTCGGCCAGCCCGCCGCCAAGCAACGGCGCCAGCCCCGGCACGCGCAGCGGGTGCACGTTGAGGCTGCCCAGCACGAAACCGGCGCCAGCGGCCGCACCCACCGTAAGCAACGGATAGTCGCGACCGCGCGCCAGCAGGGCGGCCGCCGGCGTACTCAGCTCATGCCGCGCCGCGCGCACGCGCAGGCGCGCGGCCTGCACCCTGGCATGCTGCTGCTTCAATACGCTCATTGCCGATCCTCCCCGTCGCCCGGCCCGGCCGCCGCGCCCGCTTCGGCCTTGTGCAGGGTCTCGCGCATCATCGCACTCCACTCACCGCGCGTGGCGGGCAGACTCATCCAGTGCATGCAGCGGCGGAACAGTCCGATCGCGGCGAGCAGGAACAACAGCTGCAGCAACGCCAGCACCAGCAAGGCCCAGATCCACGAACCGAACCACGCCGCCAGCAGCACACCGACCAGGCCAAGCAGGGTCAGGCCGAGCGCGACCCCGGCCACGGTGGCGGCCAGCGCCGCCAGCAACATCCACGAAACCGCGCTGCGCGCCAGCCCCAGTTCCGCCGCCAGCAAATGCCGTTGCGCGCCGAACAGCCGCTTGACCGCGCGGCCGAGCTGGCCGATCTCGGCCAGCAGGCCAGACGATGACGGCGCCGGATCCGGCGCCGTCGCTTCGCGGGATGATGCATCCTCGTCGTGCATGCCCGGTCCCGCGACGCTCAACGTCGCAGGATGCGGCCGAGCAGCCAGCCGGCGCCGAGCGCGATGGCGACCGACTGCACCGGCTTCTCGCGTACGTAGTCGCGCGCCTGTTCCAGCCATGCGTCGGCGCGATCCATCGTCTCGTCGTAGACCTCGCGACTGCGCTCGCTGACCCGCGTGGCCTTGTCGCTGGCCTGGTGGGCGGCGCCGGCCGCCTTGTCGGTGGCGCGGTGCAGGCCTTCCTCGACGTGGTCGGCGACGCGTTCCATTTTTTCCCTGGTGTTGGCTACCGCTTCGGAAGTGGCCTGCTTGATCCGCTCGGCACGCTCGTCGATACGGTCGCCAGTGGCTGGTTCGGGGGACTGGACTTGCTTGTTCATTGCATGCTCCGGAGAAGACTCATGGTGACACAGACACGACGCGATGGCCGCGCCATCAACTGCTGCGGCGGAAGAACGCGATGACCGCGAGGATCAGGAAAATGATGAACAGGATTTTTGCGATCCCGGTCGCCGCGCCCGCAATGCCGCCGAAGCCGAGCACGGCGGCGATGATCGCGATGATCAGAAAAACAAGGGCATAGTGAAGCATGGAGGGCGTCCTAATCTGCAGGGAATGGCGGCGGGGAAACCGCAGGTGGCCATTCATCCACAGCCCATGCCATGCGGGCGTGAAGGGAGTCGGCACCGTCGTGCACGTGATGCCGACGTTTACGCCGGTTTCCGTTCAGCCGGCGAGCGCCGGATTGAGGCTGTAGGTGCCGACCAGTTCCGCCTCGGCCAGCACGTGACCGGCCATCGCCGCACGCAGTTCGGCCAGCGAGAAACCGCCGCTCAACGGCAGCACGGCCACATCGAGCGCGTGCACCTTGAAGTGATAGTGGTGCAGCAACGTATCGTTCCACGGCGGGCACGGGCCGTCGTAGCCGAGGTACTCGCCGCCCATGTCGGCGTCGCCGCTGAACCAGCCGGTGTAGTCGTTGACGCCCTGCACGCTGCCCGGTGGCCCGAACGGCGTGCGCTTGCCGCGCGCGGTGACTTCGTCGCTGCAGGCGCCAGCGGCAAGCTCGCCGCACTCGGCGGGAATGTTCGCCAGCAGCCAGTGCACGAACTCCACCCGCGGCAGATCGGCAGGCACGGTGCGGCCGGCCTGGTTCACGTCGTCGCCGCGGCTGGGCACGTCGGGGTCGATGCAGGTGAGCACGAACGAGCGGGTGGCCGGTGGCGCGTCCTTCCACGCCAGCTGCGGGCTGCGGTTGTCGGACAGCGCGACCGGATCGCCGCGCTTGCCGAACGCGAACTCGGCGGGAATCGGCTGGCCGTTGGCGAAGTTGTCGCTGCGCAGGTGCATGGGGTTTCTCCGCTCGGGTTGCATGGAACGTGGAGTGCGATTCCGGCCTTCGCCGGAATGACGGCGGTGGGGTCCTTATCTCGTCATGCCTGCGCAGGCAGGCATCGCACTTCGGCAACTACAGGATAGTCGGATACAAGTCCTGCCACTCGGTATTGCCCAGCTTGATCAACCGCATCTTCCAGTCGCGCTTCCAGGCCTTGAGCGTCTTCTCGCGCAGGATCGCCGACTCCATGGTGGGGTGAAGTTCGTACCAGACCAACGTATGAATGCGATAGCGGTTGGTAAAACCTTCGACCACATCGTTCCTGTGTTGCCAGATGCGTTTGACCAGATCGCCGGTGACACCGATGTAGAGGACGCCATTCTTCTTGCTGGCCAGCGTGTAGACGCAAGGTTGTCGCCTGTCCATGGCGTTTTCTCTGGTGTTGAGACGCGATTCCTGCCTGCGCAGGAATGACGACTTGATGGTTATGGGCGAGCGGACCGCTTCTTTTATCCCGTCATTCCTGCGCAGGCAGGAATCGCACTTTGCAACCAGATGGCGCCGCACTCACGGCTTGTACGTCACCCGATACACCGCCCCGGCCAGGTCATCGCTGACCAGCACGCTGCCGTCGGGCAGTGGTTGCACGTCGGCCGGACGGCCCCAGGCGCTTTCGTCCTGCTCGAAGCCGCTGACCAGCGGTTCGTACGAGACCACCTTGCTGCCGTTCAAACGCACCGTCATCACCCGGTAGCCGGATTTCCTGGTGCGGTTCCACGAGCCGTGTTCGGCGATGAGGATCGCGCCCTTGTAGCTGGCCGGAAACTGCCTGCCTTGGTAGAAACGCATGCCGAGCGAGGCCACATGTGCGCCCAGCTTCAGCACCGGCGGCACGTAGTCCTTGCAGCTGTGACCCTTGCCAAATTCCGGGTCGAGCGTGTCGCCCTGGTGGCAGTACGGATAACCGAAGTGCTCGCCGGGGCGGGTGATCTCGTTCAACTCGTCGCTGGGCATGTCGTCGCCCATCTCGTCGCGGCCGTTGTCGGTGAACCACAGGCGCTTCGTGCCCGGCTGCCAGTCGAAGCCGACCGTGTTGCGGATGCCGCGGGCCACGTCCTGCCAGCCGCTGCCGTCGGCGTTCATGCGGATCAGCTTGCCGTGATCCGGGCCCGGGTCGCAGATGTTGCACGGCGCACCGATCGGCACATACAGCTTGCCGTCCGGGCCGAATGCGATGAACTTCCAGCCGTGGTGGGTTTCGGTGGGCAGCTTGTCGGTGATCACCGCCGGCTTCGGCGGGTCGTCCAGGTGGTTCTCGATGTCGCGCAGCACGTAGATGCGGCTCACCGCGGAGACGTACAGGTCGCCCCCCTTGAACGCCACGCCCACCGGTAGCTGCAGGCCGCTGGCGATCACCCGCACCTTGTCCGCGACGCCGTCGCCGTTCGTGTCGGTGAGTGCATAGACCTTGCCGGCATCGTTGGAACCGACGAACACCGTGCCCTTCGCGCCCAGCGCGATCTCGCGCGCGTCCGGCACCTGGTCGGCATACACCGCGATGTGGAAACCCTTCGGCAGGGTCAGCCGGTCGAGCGGCGGCGGCGCGGCCAGCGCCGGCAGCGACGACAGGATCAGCAGCAATGGCAGCAGCAGGCGCATGGCGGTGGCTCCGCGATCGAGGGGAAGGCGCAGCGTATACCGGAGTGCATGGCGCCAGAAACCCGGCCGCCCGCTAAACTGCGCCCTTTCGGGGGGAGCGCATGAGCGAACTGGACGACCTCACCACGCTGGTCCGCGCGGCCACGCCGCTGCTGGTGATCGAGACGGTGGACGAGCAACGGGTGATCGAGTGTTTCCGCCACGTGATCGCGCAGGCGCTGCGCCCCCTGTGGCGCTGGACGTTGACCGACGGCCTCAGCCGACTCGACTTCGCCCAGCCCGGCGCCGAGGTGGCACCCGACGCCACCGCCACGCTGGAGGCGATCCGCGCCCAGGGCGAGCGCGGCATCTACCTGATGTTCGACTTCCACGGCCTGCTCGGCTACGCGATGAGCCTGCGCCAGCTGCGCGAGATCGTGCAGCGCCAGCGCTCGGCCGCGCACACCATCGTGCTGGTCGGCGCCAAGGTGGAGCTGCCCGAGGAGCTGGAGGCGCTGTCGCTGCGCGTGCCGCTGTCGTTGCCCGACCTGAAGGAACTGGCCGGCATCCTGCGCGGTGAGGCAGTGGCATGGCAGCGCGAGCAAGGTCGCCACGTCACGGTCGACAACGACGCCGCACGCACCATCATGCGCAACCTGCTCGGCCTGTCCGCACCGGATGCACGGCGCATCGTGCGCAAGCTGATCTACAACGACGGCGCGCTGGGCCCGCAGGATCTGCCCGAGCTGATGCAGTCGAAGTTCGACCTTCTCAACCGTTCCGGCCTGCTGCATTACGAATACGCCACCGCCAGCTTTGCCGACGTCGCCGGGATCGGCCGCGTGCGGGAATGGGTGCAGCGACGGCGCGCGGTGTTCCTCGCCGCCACGCCCGATCCCGCGCTCGACCCGCCCAAGGGCATGCTGCTGCTCGGCGTGCAGGGTTGCGGCAAGAGCCTGGCCGCGAAGGCGATCGCCGGCGGCTTCGGCGTGCCGCTGGTGCGGCTGGACTTCGGCACGCTGTACAACAAGTACCAGGGCGAGACCGAGAAGAACCTGCGCGAGGCGCTGGCCAGCACCGAGCTGCTGGCGCCGTGCGTGCTGTGGATCGACGAGATCGAGAAGGGCCTGGCCGGCGGCGGTGACGATGGTGGCGTGTCGCGCCGCGTACTCGGCTACCTGCTCACCTGGATGGCCGAACGCAAGGCCAAGGTGTTCGTCGTCGCCACCGCCAATGCGGTCAACGAACTGCCTGCCGAGCTGCTGCGTAAAGGCCGCTTCGACGAGATCTTCTTCGTCGACCTGCCGAAGGAATCCGTGCGCGCCGAGATCTTCGCCATGCACCTCAAGCGCCGCCAACTCGACCCCACCGGCTTCGACCTGCCCGCGCTGGCCGTCGCCAGCAATGGCTTCTCCGGCGCCGAGATCGAGCAGACCATCGTCAGCGCGCTGTACGACGCTGCTGGCAACGGCACGCCGCCGGACCAGGTGACCCTGCTCAACGCCCTGAAACAGACCCGGCCGCTATCGGTGCTGATGCGCGAGCAGGTCGACACGCTGCGGGCGTGGGCGCAGGGGCGCTGCGTGGCGGCGGATTAGGCGACCCCGAACCGCGCTGCGCAACACCAATGCGGCGCTAACCCCCGCACCTGTTTCGGCGTAATCTGGAACGCTCATCGTCAGGAGGGTCGAACCATGTTTCGTCGCACCTGCAAGCTGCTCATCCCGCTGATCATGACCTTGCTGCTGCCGGCCGTCGCCAGCGCCGCTCCCGCCAGCGCAGCCGACAACACCACCGCGGCGTTGCAGCAGGCGGTGAATGGCCACTGGCGTTCCGACGCGAACCGGGCCCGCGACAAATACCGGCACCCGCTCGAGACCCTGCAGTTCTTCGGCATCAAGCCGGGCATGACGGTGATCGAGCTGGCGCCCGGCGGTGGCTGGTACACCGAGATCCTCGCGCCCTTCCTCCACGCGCACGGCCACCTGATCGAAGCGGCGCCGCCATCGGCCGCGAAGTTCACCGCCAAGCTCAAGGCCGACCCGGCGGTCTACGGACACATCGCAAAGATCGTCCCGTTCGCCCCACCGGATCAGGTGAAGCTGGGTACCGACAACTCCGCCGACATGGTGCTCACCTTCCGCAACACGCATGACTGGCTCAACCACAGCCCAGCCACGCTCGATGCGGTGTTCAAGGCTGCGTTCAAGGTGCTCAGGCACGGCGGCGTGTTCGGCGTCACCGAACACCGCGCCAGACCGTTCGCCGATGGCGTGGAAAGCGCCGGGGCGTTGCACCGTCTCCCCGAGGATTACTTGATCGCGCTGGCCCTCAAGACCGGTTTCCGCGTGGCCGGCGTAGCGCAGATCAATGCCAACCCGAACGACCCGGAAGACATCAACGTGCACCGCCTGCCGCCGGACCTGTCCGGACCTGACAGCGAGCACGCGCAGATGAAGGCGATCGGCGAGTCGGACCGGATGACGTTGAAGTTCGTGAAGCCTTGATGGTGATGGGCACATCGAGGCCGGCGGGGCTGCTGTAGCGCCGGGCATCGTCGCGCGGCGCACATCGACTGCAAGATGACATCGAGTGATCCATAGTCCCGGCGGATTAGAAATGCAGCCCCGGCGGCTCATTGCAGTCGTATTTTTCGTCGACCTCATCCACGTCGCCCGGCGAGACATGTCGTGCGCTCAACTCCCGCGGAGTGAGATGGCGCCACACATCGACATCGACGCAATGACTATTCTTGACGCCAAACGCACGCTGGGCCGTGCGCATCACCGCGCCTATGCCCTGGCTCATCGGATCGACGAGATGAATGCCAGGTGCGGAGGGCGTATCGGAGCCGGGCACTCCGTGGACGGAGTAGGCGCGTCGAGCATGGCGTAGCCGCTCCTGAAAACCTCCGTCGCTGATGGAATTGTCCTCGCTCGCATCCCGGTTTCGCGCACTGCCTGCACGTGCCTGATGCGCCTCGACGTGTGCAACCAGCTGAACTGCCGGCGGCCTCGACGACCTCGCCGATGACGTCGCAGGGCTGTGTGCCACCGCCGCGATCAGGCGATGCGCCGGTAATGCCCGATACGGCAACGATGGCTGCGCTGGCCGGAAAAAACGCAGCTTGAGCGCCCGTGGGTCGCTTCTCGCGACGGGAGCCGTGTTCCGATAGAAGACCACTGGCCGCAGCAACAGCATCAACAAGCCAAGGTGGCAGCTGATCACCACGACCAGGACCATGACGCGGTAACTCGATTCGCGCAAACTGCAGGACTTCCCCGGCTCTTCTCTCACGGTCGAGCCTTCCCTTGGTACCGGCATGGGGTGGACCGCCCGGCGACTTGCAAAGTTCCTGCACCGCACATCGCGAGCATCGTGGTGCATGGCAGCCATGCGTGGCTGGCGCAATGCGGGGACGACGGCGCGCACGCACTGTACCGACATGCGGCATCATGCATGTCCTACTCGCATTTTTCGTCCGCCATGCCGAACCTGCCGCCGTTCCACCTCGCCTTTCCAGTCACCTCGCTGGCGAACGCCCGCGCGTTCTACGGCGAACTGCTCGGCTGCCCGGAGGGCCGCTCCAGCGACAGCTGGGTCGATTTCGATTTCCACGGCCACCAGATCGTGGCGCACCTGGCGCCGGAAGAGTCGCGCATGACGGAGGCGCACGACGTGGATGGCGACGACGTGCCGGTGCGCCATTTCGGCCTGGTGCTCGACATGGATGCATGGCGTGCGCTGGCCGAACGCTTGCGCGCGGCCGGCACGCGCTTCGTGATCGAGCCGCACATCCGCTTCCAGGGCCAGGTGGGCGAGCAGGCCACGATGTTCCTGCGCGATCCCTGCGGCAATGCGCTGGAGTTCAAGGCGTTCGCCGATCGCTCGCAGCTGTTTGCGAAGTAACGTGGCGATGGAAGTGGAAGACCTGCCCAAGCTGGTACGTGTGCGCATGCCGTACGGCAAGTACCAGGGCCGGCTGCTCGCCGACCTGCCCGGGGCCTATCTGGCCTGGTTCGCACGCAAGGGTTTTCCCGCCGGCGAACTGGGCCACTTGCTGGCGCTGATGCTGGAGATCGACCACAACGGGTTGTCCCGGCTGCTGGAGCCGCTGCGCCAAGGTACTTCCTGAACCACGCTGGTTACACTGCGCGCATGGATGACGAGCGCCTTTTCCGTACTGCTGCCGACGCCCTGGCCGGCGCCGGCTGGTGCATGGTCGACGACCTGCTGACGCCGGCACAGACACTGGCGCTGGCCGATGAATGCCACGCGCTGCATGCCGCGCAGCAGTTGACGCCGGCACGGGTGGGTGCCGCGCGCATCGCCACGCCGCAGCGCGGCGACCGCACGCACTGGTTCGAAGCCGGCGCGCCGAGCCCGCCGCAACGGGTCTTCGTCGAACGCCTCGATGCGCTGCGGACTGCACTCAACCGCGAACTCATGCTGGGCCTGGTCGAGTGCGAGGCGCACTACGCGGTGTACCCACCCGGCGCGCGCTACGCGCGGCACCTCGACCGCCTGCGCGACGACGACGCACGGGTGCTCTCGGCGGTGTTCTACCTCAACGAGGGCTGGCGGGACATCGACGGCGGCGCGCTGCGGCTGTACCTGGACGACGGCACGCATCACGACTTCCTTCCGCACGCCGGCACGCTGCTGCTGTTCCTCTCCGCGCAATTCGAGCACGAGGTATTGCCGGCCACGCGCGACCGCCTGAGCATCGCCTGCTGGATGCGGCAGCGCCCGTTCGGCGCGACCAGCTGAGCGACTGTCCGAAGTCCCCGTCTAGCGGGGATCGGCGCCGAGCAACTCGATCTCGGCCAGGGCACGCCTGGCGTCCGTTGCCGCTGCGTCGAGCTGCACGCGGTAGTACGCGTACTCGCCCGGTTCCCGCACGACGAAGGCCCGGGTCTGCTGCGGCCAGGCGAAGCGTTCATCGCGGCGCGTATCCAGCACGAGCCAGTGTTGTCCGTCGGCAGACCCCTGCAACTGCCAGCCCGACGGCGCCGCGGCGGTGGCACCCGAGGTCAACGTGAGCACGGTCACCCGGCGCGGCCGCGCGAAGCGCCAGTCGATCGTGGTCGATACGCCGGGCAGCATCACCTCGGCACCGGAGTCGTGGTTGAACAGCAGCGGCAGCCCCGCGATGGTGGGCGCGGCGTGGGCGCGGCCCAACCGCTGGTCGAGCAGATTGCGCCACGGCTGCGGCAGGCCCGCGGCGGTGAGCGATGGCGGCACGGCATCTTCGCCGCTGGCCCAGCGCGAAGGCCGCGGCCCCATGGCGAACTCCAGCGTGGCGCCCTGCGCCAGCAGTGCGTGCGGCAGGGTCAGTTTGTTCCACGGCTGGCCGTTGACGCGCAGGCCCTGCACATAGCGGTTGCGGTCGCTCACCGCGGGCGCGTCGATCACCAGGTGCTTGCCGTTCTCCAGCGCGACGTCCATGTGCGGGAAGTACGGCGCGCCGATCACGTACTCCGGCGTGCCCATGCGCAGCGGGTAGAAGCCGGCGGCGCTGAACAGGTACCAGGCGGACATCTCCCCGTTGTCCTCGTCGCCCGGATAGCCCTGGCCGATCTCGCTGCCGACGTAGAGGCGGCTCAACACGTCGCGTACCTTGTCCTGCGTCTTCCACGGCTGGCCGGCATAGTCGTACATGTAGATGATGTGGTGCGAGGGCTGGTTGCTGTGGCCGTACTGGCCCATGCGCACGTCGCGCGCCTCCAGCATCTCGTGGATCGGTTCGCCGTAGCTGCCTACGTGGAACTCGCCCGGCGTGGCGAAGAACGCGTCGAGCTTCGCCGCCAGCGCGGCGCGGCTACCGTACAGCGCGGCCAGGCCCGCGCCATCCTGCGGTGCATGGAAGGCCATGTTCCACGCGTCGGTCTCGGTGTAGTCGCCGCCCCAGCGCAGCGGGTCGAAATCCTGCGCGTCGTGGTGCCACTGACCCGCCGCGTCGCGGCCAACAAAGAAGCCGACGGCAGGGTCGAACAGGTTCGCATAGCCCAACGCGCGCTGGCGGAAGTACGTCGCGTCGTCGGCGTAGTGCGCGGCATACGGATCGTCCGCCGCGGGTTGCTGCGCCAGCGCGGCGGCGAGGTTGCCGATCGCGAAGTCGTTGATGTAGCCGTCCATCGACCACGACAGCCCCTCGTCCACGCCAGTGTCGGTGTAGCCGTTGAAGATCGAACGCTGCAGCCCCTTGCGGCCGGTGCCGGCGAGCGGGCTGACCACGGTAGCGTCCTTCAGCGCGGACTGGTAGAACGCGCGCACGTCGAAGTGGCGCACGCCCTTCAGCCACGCGTCGGCGAAGGCCACGTCGGCGCTGGTGCCGACCATCAGGTCGGCGTAGCCAGGCGACGACCAGCGTGCGATCCAGCCGCCGTCGCGGTACTGCTGCACGAAGCCGTCGATCATCTTGCCCGCTTGCGTCGGCGCGAGCAGCACGTAAGCGGGCCACGCGGTGCGGTAGGTGTCCCAGAAGCCGTTGTTGACGTAGGGCTTGCCGTCGACGACGCGCGCGCCGGTCCGCGTGGGCGTGTCCTGCCCGACCGGCGCGGAAAATGGACTGGCGTAGCGGTGATACGGCTGCGCCGCCGTTCCGGTGTTCTCGTACGCGGAGTTCGGATACAGGAACAGCCGGTACAGATTGGAGTACAGCGTGGTCAGCTCGTCGCGGCTGGCGCCACGCACCTTGACGATACCGAGCTGTGCGTCCCACTGCCGCTGCGCGCGTTCACGCACATCGTCGAAGGTCACGTCGGGCGCGATCTCCAGCGCCAGGTTGTGCCGCGCCTGTTCCAGGCTGATCAGTGAGGTGGCGATGCGCAGGTTCACCACGTTCGTCTTCGTGGTGTCGAAGCCGAACCAGGCGGCCACGTGGTCGCGGCCTTCGCCGCGAAGCCGGCCGCTCTCGCGCACCGGCCGGTCCACCGTGCCGTAGAAGAACAGCCGGGTGGCGCCGGCGGACAGCCGGCTTTTCACCTCGGACCAGCCGCTGAAGCTGCGCCCGGACGGATCCAGCACGATGCTGCCGTGGTCGTCGCGGTTGTCGAACACCAGCTGCGAGCGGTCGCCGGCGAAGGTGAAGCGGAACATCGCGGCGTGGTCGGTCGGCGCGATCTCGGCGACGATGCCGTCGTCGAAGGCGGCGTGATAGGTGTGGGCGTGCGCGGTCTCGTTCGCGTGGCTGAAGCTCAGCGCGCGCGCCGCCCGGTTCGCGCTCGGCGCACCGCGGGCGACCGCGGCCGGCATCAGCTGGAAGGTCTGCCGGTCGCCCATCCACGGGCTCGGCTCGTGCGACAGCGCGAACGCCTCCAGCCGCGGGTGGTTGTCGACATCGTTGCGCTGCTGGTACTGGTAGATCCAGTTCGAGCCGGCGTCGGTCACCGGCGTCCAGAAGTTGAAACCGTGCGGCACGGCCACCGCGGGGAAGTTGTTGCCGCGCGAGAAGCGGGCGTTGGAGTTCGTGCCGCGGCGGGTGTCGACGAAGTCGCTGGGGCGCCGGCGCACATCGGCGGGCGCGGCGCCGACGCGCAGGTCGTCCAGATAACCCTCGAAGCTGGCGGCCGGGCCGTCGTGCATCAGCACGATGCGCCTGATCGTGCGCCCGGCGGCGACTGCGCCCACATCGATCGACAGGTAGTTCCACTGGTCCGGATACAGCGTGCGGCCTTCGCCCTGCGCGTGCGCGGAGGCGCCGACCCGATGCTGGTCGCGCGCGCCGCGGGTGGACAGCCGGCTGCCGTCGTCGAACAGCAGGTCCACCGCGACGTAGGTGGAAGGATTGCGCAGGTCGCCTGCGTTCGACAGCGGGAAGATCAGGTACGACAGCTGCGTGTCGGACTGCACCGGCAGGTCCACGGCATACAGCTCCGCCTGCTGCTTCCCGCCGGCGCTGCCGCGGTAGTGCAGCGAACGTTGCCCGCTGAAACCGACGCCCGGCCTGGCGGTCAGCGCCGCCGCCTGGCCGGGACCGCTGGCCACTTCGACGGTGAACGAGGCACCCGCCAACGGCGCCGTCGGTGCCGGCTCGGTATTCTCAAACGAGCGCAGGAAGCTCGTTTCCGAGGCGCCGGCGGTGAGGCACGGCAGCAGGCAGGCCAGCCACAGAGCCCGGCGCAGCCAGCCGGCTGCGTGCAAGTTCCCCATCCACCCCGATCCGATCATGCCCCGCCCCTGGCTTGCCCACGGTGATGGTGCGCGTTCGTCCGTGGGCACCCGCTCTCCAGGCGATCGCGCCGGCGTTCAGCTCGCCGGCACGGCCGCGTCCGCCACCGCATTGAAACGCGTGGCGATGTAGTCGTCGGTGTAGCTGGTCATGCCCCAGCCGCGGATGAAGCCGCAGTGGCCGCCGTACGGCGCGATGTCCAGCTCGACGTTGGCCGGCAGCTCGAGTTTCTCGAAGCCGCTGACCGGGATCACCGGGTCGTCCCTGGCGGTGAGGATGGTGGCGGGAATCTGCAGCGCCTGCATGCTGTCGCCGGCCACCGAATAGCCGTCCAGATACTGCTGCAAGGTATTGAAGTCGGTATGCCGCAGCACCAGCGATTCGGTCAACCCGCGCAGGTGCTGCTTCAATTCGGACATCTCGAAGTACTGGTGCTGCGGAAACGCCTTCTGCTTGGCCAGCAGCGAGTGCCGCCACTTGCGCATGAAGTACGCCTGGTAGAACCACGGTGCGGATTCCTCCAGCGAGAACAGGCCCTCGCCGGGGTCGATGATCGGGCATACCGCCAGCACGTAGCTGAGCGGGATGCCCACGCGCGAGGTCTGCATCGCCGCGCGCAGCGCGAAGTTGCCGCCCAGCGAGAAACCGGCCAGCGCCATCGGCCGCGCCGGCCAGCGTTCGGCGATGTCGCCCAGCGCGTGCACCACCTCGTCGAGGCGGCAGGAGTGGAACAATGCCTCGTTGAGTCCGTGGCTGTCGCCGTGGTCGCGGAAGTTCAGGCGGAAGATGTCCCAGCCGTCGGCGAGCAGGCGGCTGCCGGTCTGCAGCACATAGGTGGAATCGACGCTGCCTTCCCAGCCATGGAACAGCACGGCCAGGCCACGCGACTGCGGCTGCGTTTTCTGTGCGGTATAGGCGCCGGTGAGGCGCACGCCGCCGCCGCCGTCGACCACCACCGCCTCGGCGCCACGCAACACGGTCTTCGCCGCGTGCGGCAGCAGGAGGCGGCGCACCCCGCTGGAGGACAGCATGGTCTGGATGTGGCCGCTGGTGAGCGGCCAGGGCGGTCGGAAATCCCTTCCGTGCAGCAGGTTCATCCGGCGCGGTCTTCCAGCGCGGCGGCGATGCGCTCGCGCGACAGCTCGGCCATGCGCCGGCGCGCCTCCGGGGTGGCCGGTACCGGTGCCAGGAAATGCACCTCGGCATCCAGCGGCGCCTCGCCCAGCATGCGCACGATGTTGTGCACGAAACTCTCGTCCTCGCGGAAGCCGGCCTCGATCACCCGGCGACCATCGCGGGCGAAGCGCAGCGCCACCGGCTGCACCGGCACCGTGGCATCCAGCGCGGCCTGGAAAATGCGCGCGTGGAAGACCTTCAGTACGCCGTTGTAGCCGGTGCCGCCTTCCGGGAACACCGCCACCGAACGGCCCTCGCGCAGCCGCTCCACCATCACCTGCATCACCGCGGACAGCGAATGGTTGTTGCCGCGGCGATGGAAGATGGTGCCGCCACTCCTGGCCAGCCAGCCGACCAGCGGCCAGCCGGCGATCTCCGCCTTCGCCACGAAGCAGGCCGCGCGCTGGCTGTGCAGCATCACGATGTCGATCCACGAGGTGTGGTTGGCGACGAACAGCACCGGATCGCGTAGCGGCTGGCCGATGCGCAGCGAGCGCAGGCCGAAGATGCGCAGCAGGCCGTGCGACCACCAGCGGATCATGCGGTGCGCGAACGGCTCGCGGCCGTCTTTCATCGCCACATGCTGGTTCCAGCTGAGGATCAGCGAGCACAGCGCGATGCCCAGCACGATGTGCAGCAGCAGCAGCGGCACCCGCCACAGGTAGCGCAGCGGGCGCAGCAGGTCGCGGTCGGGCGCAGTGGCGGTGTCGATGCTCATCAGTCACTTAGTTTAGCGTCAGTTGGCGCAGACGAGGCGCTCAACGCTCCAGCTGCGACAGCGGCAGCGACGGCGAACGTTTCACCGTGCGCAGCACGAAACTGGAGTTGACGTCGGCCACCCCTGCCGCGTTCAGCAGATGGTCGAGCAGGAAGCGCGAGAAGTCCTTGAGGTCGGCCACATAGACGTGCAGCAGGTAATCCATGTCGCCGGTCAGCGCATGGCAGGCGACCACCTCGTCCCAGCCGTTGACGTGTTCGACGAAGCCCTCGATCGCTGCGCTCTCGTGCTTCGTCAATTGCACCCGCACGAAGGCTTGCAGGCCCAGCCCGACAGCCTGTGGATCGACCTGCGCGGCGTAGCCGGTGATGACCTGCTCGCCCTCCAGCCGTTGCAGCCGGCGCAGGCAGGCCGACGGCGACAGGCTGACCCGTTCGGCCAGCTCGGCGTTGGTGATGCGGCCCTCGCTCTGCAACACGGCGAGGATGCGCAGGTCGGTGCGATCGAGTGTCGTCATACGCAATAAATTTCAGATAATGCTTATTACCTAGCAAGAATAGTGCATTTAATGCACCGATCAATGCAATAAAGCAACCTTGCTGCGAGAAAACCGCCGTATGCTATGGCTTGCCCTGTGCCGCACCGGAATCGAGTCCATGGACACGCCCCGCAAAGTCGAACACCAGCAGACCGATCGCGGCTACGTGCCGGTGTACGCCACCGGCGTGGTCGAGCAGCCGTGGGCCAGCTACAGCCAGACCGACCACGAGGTATGGGACACCTTGTTCAAGCGCCAGCGCGAACTGCTGCCCGGCCGTGCCTGCCAGGAATTCCTCGACGGCGTGGAACGCTTTGGCCTGGGCGACGGCGGCATCCCGAAGTTTGCCGAGATGAACAAGGTGCTCGGCGCCGCCACCGGCTGGGAGCTGGTCGCGGTGGAAGGCCTGCTGCCGGACGAGGTGTTCTTCGACCACCTGGCCCACCGCCGCTTCCCGGTCAGCTGGTGGATCAGGAAACCCGACCAGCTCGACTACCTGAGCGAACCGGACCTGTTCCACGACATGTTCGGCCACGTGCCGCTGCTGCTGAACCCGGTGTTCGCCGACTACATGCAGGCCTACGGCCGCGGCGGCATGAAGGCGTTCGCGCTCGGCCCCGACGCGTTGATGAATCTCACGCGGCTGTACTGGTACACGGTGGAGTTCGGCCTGATCAACACCAGCGATGGCATGCGCATCTACGGCGCCGGCATCGTCAGCTCCAAGGGCGAGTCGATCTACTGCCTCGATTCGCCCTCGCCGAACCGCATCGGCTTCGGCCTGGAACGCGTGATGAGCACGCGCTACCGCATCGACACCTACCAGCAGACCTATTTCGTGATCGACAGCTTCGAGCAGCTGTTCGAGGCGACGCATCCCGACTTCACGCCGATCTACGCGAAGCTGAAGCAAGCGCCTGCGCATGCCGCCGGCGACGTGCTGGACGGCGACCGCGTGTTCACCCGCGGCACGCGAGAGGGATTTGCGACCGGCGCGGATACGTGATTGCGAGGCAAGTCACCGCACGCCACGCATCATCCTGACGAAAGCCGGAATCTCTCGGCATCAGATGCGGACGTAGGCGTTTCGCTTGATGACATCCGCGATGTCCGCTTCGGGTCGGAAGTGAACCCATGGGGTCGTTATTGCTGTTTGTCGGTGACTTTCAAGTACGTAAAGGCTTGCTGATACCGGTCACCCTCGACACATGGGTCAACCCGTACCCGATTCATGGCTTAATCCAAACTAGGCTCCTGCCAGGCCACCGTTCACGCTGTCTCAGTTCGCAGCCTGAGAATGTCGACCCTGGTGATGATCCGCGTCGATGCGGCGGGGTCGTCCATCAGTCGTTCGGCTTGATGCTCGATCGTCTGGTCGAAGACCGTGCGACTGAGGCGGCCGTTTCCGAAATCGTCGTCGCGACTGGCGTACATCTGCGCAACCGGGGTCATGAGCTGGCTTGCGTAGCTTGGCCCGCCGGCCAGTGTTGCTCGAACTGCATCGGGCTGACGTAGTTCAAGGTGGAGTGCAATCGGGACTGGCCGTACCGGAGCAGCCAAGCGAGCGTTTCATCCTTGGCATGGCGACGGGTGAGGAAGCGCTGGCCGTGCAGTCGCTCCACCTTCAGCGAACCGAGCAGCGTTTCGCTGCAGGCATTGTCCCAGCAGCTGCCGCGCCGGCTCATCGACGCAGCGATGGCATAGTCCGCGAGCACCGCCCTGAAATCTGCAGGTCGTGGTTGCTGTCGGTGGTGACCTTGAACCGCTTCCTGCCCTTGGCCCGAATGCCGTGCTTGGCGGGCCAGCTTCGGCCATCCTCTAAACTCCCCCCGCCGCGCCAGCTGAACTTCCCTTCAAGTCATCTGCAAGGACGTCATGGGTTCTATTAGTTGACTAGTCAACTTAACAATGCGAGAATACCTACATGCCATCGCTGACCAAACAAGCGTCTCCCCTCTACCTGCAGCTCGCCAACGATTTGCGCGAGGGCATCCTGTCGGGCCGCTGGAATCCCGGCGATACATTGCCGAGTGAACCGGAACTGTGTCGTCTGTACGGCATTAGCCGCGGCACGGTGGTACGCGCTGTCGAAATGTTGATTCAGGAAGGTCTCGTTCAGCGCCGCCAAGGCGCTGGCACGTACGTTTCGCGCCCTGCCCTGCATCGCCAGCCCGGTCTGCTCGCGAGCTTTTCCGAAACCGTGCGACAGCATGGCCGCAAGCCCTCCCACAAGCTTTTGAAGCGCAACGATTTGACGCGCGAGCAAGCCTTGCAATACGGCTGCACTACCGCGGCGGTGCAACTCCTGCGCTTGCGCTTTGTCGATGGCACACCATGGTCGATCCACAACAGCATCCTGCCGATGCGCATCGCGAGTCGCTTGAAGGCACTCGCTCCGGAAAACGCCGAGGAATTGCGCGCGCCGGACTTTTCCCTCTATCGCGCCTACACCGAAGCCGGCATTCCGGTCGATCATGCCGAGGAGATCCTGCACGCGCGCGCGGCTACGGCGCAGGAAGCGCGCCTGCTCAAGCTACCGGCTCGTGCCGTATTGATGACGCTGCATCGCAAGAGCTACGACGCCGACAGTGGCCTGCTTGAAATAGTCGAATCCGATTATGCAGGCGAGAGCTACAGCTACACGGTCAGCCTCGCAGTTCCGCAAGCCGGACGCTCAAGCCGGGCCAAGTTGCAACGGCTCGGCTGGAAGATTTCCTGAGATCTAGGGGGAAATCACCATGTCGGGGACATCGAACGCAATCGATCCTAGCGCAGGCGAGGTCGCCCTCGTCCTGGTCGACGTACAGAACGCCTTTTTCCATCCTGACGGCGAGAACTTCTATCCAGAAGCGCAACACATCCTGCCGCAACTTGCCATCCTGCTTGATGCAGCACGAAGCGGCGGCCGCCTGATCGTCCACGTCGCCGACGTGCACCGACCGGGACTCGCCGACTTCGAATCGCACAAGCTGCCAGCGCATGGACAAAGCGATTCCTTCAATGCGCAGTATTTCACCGGGTTCGGCCCGCCTTCGGACGGTGCTCCACGCGAAATCGGCCTGATCAAGCGTCGCTTCAGCGCGTTCTTCAGCACCGATCTCGACTTGCTCCTTCGCGAAAACGGGGTGCGCCGCCTCATTGTCGCCGGAGTCAAGACCAACGTCTGCGTGCGCGCGACGATCCAGGACGGTTTCGGCCTCGGCTATCGCTGCCTGCTTGTCGGCGATGCCACCAACTCCAACCGCGCCGAACTCGCCGCCGCCGCCCGCGAGGATATTCGTCGCTACATGGGCTGGCTATCGTCGACCGACGACGCTTGCAAGGTGCTCTTATGACCCGCATCGCCGTGCTCGGCTACGCCTGCCTCGACTACGCCGCGAGCGTTGACGGCGATGTCCGCTGGGGTTGGACCAGCCGTATCAGCAGCCGTCCGCGCGATGAGTGGCCGCGGCCCGGCGGGTGCTCGTTCTATGTCGCGCGTCCGCTTGCACAAGCCGGCTTCGGCGTCGATATCGTCACCTGGACCGGCGACGACGCCATGGGAAATCTCTATGCCGACCATTGCCATCGCCATGGCATCGGCACGCAAGGTATCGATGCCTCAACCGGAGCCACGACGCCGGTTTCCATGTTGCTCTATAAGGACGACGGCCGCTGCGCATGCCTGATCGATTTCGGCTCGGCGGGCAGCGCCACGACGTCGACACAGGAAGACCTGATCCGCAAGGCCGATATGGTCGTGGTTACCGTCGGCCCCGCCGCCTGTGGATTGCGCGCGCTCGACATCGCGCGTGACGACGCTCTCATCGTATGGGTCGCGAAGAACGATCCAATCTCATTTCCGCCCGAACTGCGCACACGGCTCGGGCAACGCGCACGTTACGTATTCTGCAACGGTGACGAACGCACCTGGATCGACGACGCCACAGTCGATGCCGATGCCGAACAAATCGTTGTCGAGACGCGCGGCGCCGAACCAATCCACATCCGCAGCCGCGGCACCACGATGCATATCCCCGTCACCCCGTTGCAGGTGGGTGATGCAACGGGAGCCGGCGATACGCTGGCCGGCGCGACGCTCGCCGCCCTGCTCGGCGGCGAGACGGATCCCGTCGCCGCCGTGCGGTCCGGCGCGCTCGCTTCGTCCGAACTGCTGCGCCGGCGTACCTAAGTTCTGCAATTTACGAGAGTCATATTCGATGAAACGCGCCTGGTATCTCGGTATCAATTCTGACCAAGTGGCTCCGCGAGCCGTGCTACTCGGCGACCCCGGTCGCATTGATCGCCTGGCCAACCTGCTCACCGACGTCCAATGGCTCGGCGAAAACCGCATGTTGCGCACGATCACCGGAACGTGGAACGGCACCCGCATCACCGCCGCCACCTTCGGCATGGGCGCACCGATCGCAACCATCGTCCTGCACGAACTGTTCGATCTCGGCGTGCGCAGCTTCCTGCGCATGGGCACCGCCATGACCTTGCCGCCAATCCGGCTTGGCGATTTTGTCGTCGGCGCCGACGCGCTCTGCCGCGAAGGCACCTCACAGGTGTATGCGGGGCCATGTGACCGCGCTATGGCGGACATCGACCTGCGCGCGAACCTGGAAAGCACGCTCGCATCGAGCGGCCGGACTTGGCATCAGGTACGTTTCGCCAGCTACGACGGCTTCTATCGGGACATGTTCGCGCTTGATCCCGCCGATACCGCACGCGTTGAGGAGACGCGCGCCACGCTCATCGCCCAGGGTGTCCACGCGATCGACATGGAGAGTTCTGCGCTGTTCGCCGCTGCTGCGGCGCTACGCGCCCGCGTCGGCACGCTCTGCGTGGCAAGCGTCGACAGCCTGACCCGGGACAAGCTGGGTGCGGAAACGATGCTTGCCCGCGAAAGCGAACTGTTCCGTTTCGGCCTGGACGCGCTCGTGCGCACTCCGGCCACCATCGAGGAAACCCACGCATGAGCATCGTTCGCGACTATCACCAGCTTCTTTCCCGTCGCCTCGAACATATCTTCGATACGCAAGCGGCAGCGATCGATGCCGCAGCCGAAATCTGCGCCGACACGATCGCCCG
The DNA here is from genome assembly GCF_018101315.1 of Rhodanobacter sp. B2A1Ga4. Classification (NCBI taxonomy): domain Bacteria; kingdom Pseudomonadati; phylum Pseudomonadota; class Gammaproteobacteria; order Lysobacterales; family Rhodanobacteraceae; genus Rhodanobacter; species Rhodanobacter sp. B2A1Ga4. The sequence continues at coordinate 82,558 of NZ_JADBJR010000007.1, forward strand.
CGACCGTCTCGTGTTCACGTTCGGCACCGGGCACGGTGCGTTCGCCGCGCTTGAGATGTTTCCGCGTACCGGTACCGTCGTCGGTTTCCGCCCCATCGTCGAAAGCACGATGATCTCGTTCCACCACGTACTCGGCGACATGGGGGCGCGCCAATACCGCTTCATCCACGCGCAGGAGGGCTACGGCGACGCGATTCTCTCCGCGCACCAGATCGAGTCCGATGACAGCATGCTGATCTTCTCGCATTCGGGCCTCAACGCGGTGACTCTCGATATCGCGCTAGGCGCCAAACGCCGCGGGCTGCGCGTCATCGGCGTGACCAGCGTGCCGCATTCGTCGTCAACCCCCTCGCGCCATTCCAGCGGCAAGCACCTCTACGAAATCGCCGACGTCGTGATCGATACCGGTGTGCCGAAGGGCGACGCGGCGCTCGAGGTCGAAGGCGTCGCCGGCCGCACCGGCGCCACCTCGACGAGCCTCGCGATCGCGATCGGCCAGGCGATCAATGCCGCGACGGTCGAGAAGCTCGCCGCACGCGGGGCCAAGCCGATGCTCATGGTCAATCCCAACACGACCGAAAAAGCCGCGGCCGATCGCCAGAACGATCTCAACTACGCCGAGCTGTGGCGCCGGCTCTCGATGCGGACAATGTGAGTCGCACATGGAAACCACTCTGTTTTACGACGGCAAGTGGCATGCGCCGCTGAATAATAACTGGTTCGAAGTACGCGATCCGGCCACCGGCGACCTCATCGGCCGGACCGCACTGGCCGATGCCGCTGACGTCGACCGCGCAGTCACCGCCGCCAAACGGGCACTGCCTGCATGGGCAGGCATGCCGGCCGATGCGAGAGCGGCGATCCTGCACGATGCCGCCAACCGAATCGAAGCCGAAGGCGACGAAATTGCCCGCCTATTGACCCTCGAACAGGGCAAACCCGTTCCCGATGCGCGCAAGGAAGTCGATTTCGGGCTCAAGGTATTGCGCTACTACGCCGAGGAAGGCCGTCGCCTCGGCGGCGAACTGCGTCCGACCGCGGACCTCGACGTCAAAACCGTGGTCTCGCGTCAGCCTATCGGCGTCACTGCCGGCATCGTGCCGTGGAACTATCCGGTCGATTTGTATTGCTGGAAGATCGCGCCCGCGCTCGCCACGGGCTGCCCGATCGTCATCAAGCCACCCCACGAAACGCCGTTCGCGATCGCTCGCCTCGTCGATTGCTTCCACGCTGCGGGGCTGCCGGCCGGCGTTCTCGCCAACCTGCCGGGCACGGGCCCCAGCGCCGGCGCGGCATTGTCGGCGCACCCGGACATTGCCGCGATTTCCGCGACGGCTTCGGTCGCTGCCGGGCAGGATATCGCCCGCCGCGCGGCGGGCAACCTGAAACGCGTGGTCCTTGAACTGGGCGGCCATGCACCATTCATCGTGCTCGCCGACGCCGACATCGAAGCCGCCGCCGCCGCCGCCGTGCGCCGTTCGTTTTCGAACATGGGCCAGATCTGTATCGCGGTCAATCGCATCCTCGTCGACCAGCGCGTACACCGCCGCTTCGTGGACGCCCTGGTGGCGCTGACCGAGTCGATCAAGCTCGGCCCTGGCAGCGAGCCCGGCGTCGCCTACGGACCTACGCTCAACGCCGGCGTGATCAGCCGCACGCGGGAGCATCTCGACGATGCCCTCAGCAAGGGCGGCAAGCTCGTCGCCGGCGGCCACGCGCCCAAAGATGCGGCACTCCGCGGAGGCCATTTTTTCCGCCCCACGCTGATCGACGATGCGCCACTCGACAGCCTGCCGATGAACGCCGAGACGTTCGGCCCGCTCACCGCGATCCGTGCCTTCTCGACCCAGAACGACATGCTCGAACTAGCCAACGGCCTGCCATTCGGCCTTGCCGCGTACCTCTATACCAACGATCTCGAGCGCGGCTGGGCGCTCGCCGAGCGCCTCGAGTTCGGCATGATCGGCGTCAACGTCAACGACACCTCCGAGCTGCAGGCGCCGTTCGGCGGTTGGAAACTATCGGGCATGGGGCGCGAACTCGGTCGCGAAGGACTCGACGCCTACCTGCAAACCAAGGCGATCCGCATGCGGGTGCGGCGCGTCTGACAGGTTCGAAACCGGCATCTGGCCAGCGAATACGATGCTACTTGACTAGTCAACCAGTCATATATACATTGTCATCATGTAGAAATAACTTACCCTCTCGCGCTCGCGAGGGGAATTCCAAGTCAGCATTGCTCGGGAGAGTGCTCGTGAACCATTCCGTCAGCAGTTTTCTTGCCCTCCTCGCCACCACTGCCCTCGTCGGTGCGTCGCCCGCCTACGCAGCCAACGAGTCCGATGCAGCGCAGCCCACCAAAACCACGGTGCCGCCGGCAAAGAAGAAGGCCGAGACACCTAATAAACCCGCCAAGAACATTGCGGAGCTGCAGGCAGTCACCGTCACCGCCGAACACCGGGCGGTCTCGATCAACGACACGGGCATCACGATCGACGCCTTCGTCGGCTCGGACCTGCGCGAAATGGGCGCGACCAAGCTCACCGACATTGCCCGCTACTCGCCTGGCATCAACATGCACGGCCCGTTCGGCGAGAACGGCTATCCCGAGATCACGATCCGCGGCATGAACGCGGACAACTTCACCGAACTGTCGCCGCAGTCGGTCGGCGTCTACGCCGACGGCGTCTACTTGTCCTCGCCGCCACTGCTCGGCCTACGCATGTTCGACCTCGACCGCGTCGAGGTGCTCAAGGGCCCTCAAGGCACGCTGTACGGACGAAACACGATCGGCGGTGCGATGAACCTCATCTCGGTACGGCCGACGTTCTATCCCGATGGCTATTTCACCGTCGACTACGGCAGTTACCAATATGCCGCTGCGGAAGGCGCGATCGGTGGGCCGTTGTCCGACAAGGTCGCCTACCGCTTGTCCACGCGCCTCGTGCGCCAATGGAGCGGGCCGTTCAGCAACAGCGCGGACGGCACTAAGACGGGCCAGTTACGCCAGGCGTATTGGCGCGCGCAGGTACTCTGGAACCCCACCGATGCCTTGTCGGTGCTGGTCAACTTTCACGGTGGTACGGACCGCTCCGATACGTGGCCATTTTCGCAGGTCGCCGCGCTCGTGCCGCCGGGCCAGGCAAATGCGGGCCAGATCTGTCCCGCCTTTCTCGCCGGCAATATCGGCCTGGCAAATGCACAATGTGTTGACGTCAGCGGCTACCACAACACCAGCAACGACCCATACCGGAATCCGCTGAGCCTGCACGGCCGCAATCACGACAAGAGCGCAGGCTTCTCCACTGAGATCAATTGGGATCTCGACGCAGTCAAGCTGACCTCGGTCACCGGCTACGACTGGATGACGCGGCGTGCCGGCTACGACGAAGACGCCGGCCCCAACAACATCATCGACACGGTGCGCGGTAGCGACATCAACCAGTTCTCCGAAGAACTGCGCCTCGCCTCGAACACAAAAGAGCGGCTCAACTGGATGACGGGCCTCTACTATTCGCACGACCGTCTCTCCGGCAATCCGATCTTCGTCTCCGATTTCACGCGCTGGTTCGGCGCATCGATCGCGGACTACTCGACCCTGCGCACCTCGACGTGGGGCGCATTCGGCCAGATCGACTACGCCCTCACCGACGAACTCAAGCTCACCGCGGGGCTGCGCGATAGCGGCGTGCGCCGCCAGTACGATTACCGCGAGATCTTCACGCCCAACGGCGGCGCGGCGCTCACGTCGTTCGCCGGCACCAGCCGCATGGACCAGAGCCAGTTGTCGGGCAAGCTCGGGCTCGACTACAAGCCGAACAAGAATCTGCTCCTGTATGCCAACGTGTCGCGCGGCTTCAACGCCGGCACCTACAGCGCCTACTTCATCTCCAATCCGCAGTCGCTCGAACCGACGAAATCCGAAACCGCGGTCACCTATGAAGGTGGCTTCAAACTCACCGCGCTGCAAAAGCGCGTGCAGCTCAACGGCGCGATCTACTACAACGACTGGAAAGGTATCCAGCTCACTGCTGTGGAGAACCGCACCGGCGTCAATGCGCCGTATCTGACCAACGGCAAAGGCGCCGACATCTACGGCGGCGAACTCGAACTGATCGCCCGCCCGACGCCGTTCTGGGACGTCACCCTCGGCGGCGCCTACCTGCACACCGAACTGCGCGACCTGTTCGTGCAGGACCTCTTCGGCAACATTGTCAATATCAAGGGACGCCCGCTCGCCAACTCGCCGACCCGGCAATTCAACGCGAGCACACGCTATCGTTGGGATATCTCGGGCGACTACCAGCTGGTGCCCCAAATGGACGTGAAATGGGAAGATACGATCTACCGCGACCTTCTCGGCACGCGCGCGTTGATCTCGCCTCCTCACATGACTGCCAACGCCAGCGTCACGCTCGACAACGGCCCCGGCAAGTGGCACGTGCAGTTGTGGGTGCATAACCTCACCGACCGTCGTTACGTCACCGAGGCCTATCAGGTGGTCAGTGCGGGCATTGCCGGTCTCGACTGGAGCATGCCGCGCACCTTCGGCGTCAGCTTCGGCATGGACCTGTGAGCCAGACGCATTCCACTCCGGCAACGGCGCCCGATCGTGCCGCGATCGGCGCGGCGATCGCCCTGTTCACCGCCGGCGGCCTGTTCTGGGCGTTCCTGCCATTTTTCATCGGCCTGCAAGAAGATCGTGGCGGGCTCTCCGCCACACAGGCCGGTGCACTCGGTTCGGCCTACCTCGCCGGCTTCACCATAGCCGGGCTCGCCGCGCCTTGGTGGAGCGCGCGCATGTCACCGCGAGGGGTAATCGCGGCTGGCGTACTGCTCGTATGGTTGGGGCTGGCGAGCCTCGCCCGCGGCATTGGCTACCCCCTTGCGCTGGCGGCATGCTCAGGCATCGGCCTTGCACTTGGCGCATTCTGGGTGGTCGCCTATCGCGTCTTCGGTGCCACGCCGAATGCGGAACGCGTGTTCGCCCTGGCCATCGCGATCGGCTATCCGATGCTTGCCGCCATAACCTTCGTCATTGGCCATCTCGTGCTGCCGCAGGGCGGCCTCTTCGGCATGACGACGGCCATCGCCTTGCTGATCGGCCTGCTGGCCGCCGCTGCGGTAAAGCTTCCCGCGAGGCTCGACAACACTGCGGCCACGACCCACACCGGCACGGGTGACGAAAAACGCCTGCCGCTTGCCTGCGGTCTGGCGGCCATCGCCCTTTTCAGCTTGGCCTTCGCCGCGGTCTGGGCTTTCGCCGAGCGCATCGGCACGCAAGCCGGCTTCGGCGGTCCGACCGTTGCCTCGGTGCTCTCCTCCAATCTCCTTTTCACCGGCCTCGGTTCGGTTGGCATCGCCCTGTTCGGCAAGCACTTCGGTCGCTGGCAGGTCCTGGTCGCAAGTTACGTCCTGCTCGCAGTGTGCATGGCCGCGCTCGGCCATGCCGGCACGATCGCGTGGTTCGCCTTCGTCATCGCCGGCCTCGGCTTCGGCGTCGGCACGGGCCTGCCACATCAAATGGCGATCGTCAGCCAATGCGACGTGCGTGGTCGCTTCGTCGCGTTGATCGCGGCAATGCAGGGACTCGGTACCGCGCTCGGCCCACTCGTCGGAGGTGCCGCATTTCAGGTATCCGGCACCACTGCGCTCGGCATCGTTGGCGCGGTGGCGTTGGCAGCGAGCTTCGTCCTGCTCCTCGTCGCGGATCGGTAAATTCGAGACACACAGCGATACTCGCCCGGAGTCCATCATGTCCACCGCACCGCTCGCCGGTCTGCGCGTCGTCGAGCTGGCCCGCATTCTCGCCGGCCCCTGGCTCGGCCAGACGCTCGCCGACCTCGGCGCCGAGGTGATCAAGGTCGAAAGCCCCGCCGGCGACGACACCCGCACTTGGGGGCCGCCGTTCATCGAATGCGGCGGCGAGAAGACCGCTGCGTACTTCCATGCCTGCAATCGCGGCAAGCGCTCGATCGTCGCCGACTTTGCCAGCGAGAAAGGCCTCGAAACCGTGCGCCAGCTCGCCGCGACAGCCGATGTGCTGATCGAGAATTTCAAGGTCGGGGGACTGACGAAGTACGGCCTCGATTACGCCAGCCTCGCGACGCTCAATCCACGTCTGATCTACTGCTCGATCACCGGTTTCGGCCAGACCGGACCGTATGCGTCGCTCGCCGGCTACGACTTCATGATCCAAGGACTTTCCGGAATCATGGATTTGACCGGCGACCCAGCTGGCGAGCCGCAGAAGATCGGTGTCGCCTTTGCCGATATCTTCACTGGCCTCTATGGCGTCGTCGCCGTGCAGGCCGCGCTGCTGGCGCGCGAAAAGACCGGCCGCGGACAGCACATCGACATGGCCCTGCTCGACTGCATGACCGGCGTGCTCGCCAATCAGGCGATGAACTACCTGGCCTCCGGCACAACGCCGCATCGCCTAGGCAACGTGCATCCGAACATCGCGCCCTACCAGACTCTCCCCGTCGCCGACGGCCACATCATCGTCGCCGCCGGCAACGATGCGCAGTTCGTGCGGCTGTGCCGCATCCTCGATCTTGCGGCGCTGGCGGAGGATGCGCGGTTCACGACCAATGCTTTGCGCGTTCAGCATCGCGAGGAACTCGCCGGCCTGCTCGCGGTTTCGACCCGCCAGCGCAGCCGTGCCGACTTACTCGCTGCGCTCGACGCGGCCGGCGTGCCGGCAGGTCCGATCAACAGCGTCGCCGACGTATTCGCCGATCCGCAATTCCGCGCGCGCGAAATGCTCGTGGAGAACGACGGCATTCCCGGACTGCGCACGCCGATTCGCATGTCGGACAGCGCGCTCACCACGAACCGTCGCTCACCGCGCCTCGACGAACACGGGGCGGAAATTCTCGCCGAGCTGGCAAGCCGGTCCTGATTCGAATTTTTCTTCGGAGCTCTTTCATGGCCAACACCGAATTCCTTTCCATGCTCGACGACCCAGGCTTGCTGCGCGAAGCGAACTTCATCGGTGGCGAGTGGATTCCCGTGGGCTCAGGCCCGGCAATCGAGGTCGCCGATCCGGCGACAGGCGCGTTGCTCGGTTGTGTACCCGACTTCGGCGCGGCCGAAACCGCCCACGCCATCGAAGCTGCGGCGCGCGCCTTGCCCGCATGGCGCGCGCTGACCGCCAAGGCTCGCGCACAGCCGCTGCGGCGGCTGTTTGAACTCATGCTCGCGCACCAGGAGGATCTCGCGCGCATACTTACCGCCGAGCAGGGCAAGCCGCTGGCCGAGAGCCGTAGCGAAATCGCCTATGCGGCAAGCTTCATCGAGTGGTTCGCCGAGGAAGGCAAGCGTGTCTACGGCGACGTGATTCCGCCGGACCGCGCCGGCCGCCGCATCCTCGTGCGGAAGGAGCCGATCGGCGTATTCGGTACGATCACGCCGTGGAACTTCCCGGTGGCGATGATCACGCGCAAGGCAGGCCCCGGCTGGGCGGCCGGCTGCACCGGCGTGCTGCGCCCCGCAAGCCAGACACCCTTTTCCGCACTCGCGATCGCCGTACTCGCCGAACGCGCCGGCCTGCCGGCGGGCGTGTGCAACGTGATCACCGGATCGGGCCGTGCAATCGGCGGCGAACTCACAGCCCACCCTCTCGTGCGCAAACTCTCGTTCACCGGCAGCACCGAGGTCGGCGCAGAGCTGCTCGCGCGCTGCGCGCCGGGCATAAAGAAGGCGAGCATGGAGCTCGGCGGCAATGCACCGTTCATCGTCTTCGACGATGCCGACCTCGATGCCGCAGTCGCCGGCGCTCTGACCTGCAAATACCGCAATGCGGGACAGACCTGCGTTTGCGCGAATCGCATTCTCCTCCAGGACGGCATCTATGACGCGTTCGCGGAAAAGTTTGCACATGCCGTCGCCACGCTCAAGGTCGGCAACGGCTTCGACACCGGCGTCACGCTCGGCCCACTGATCGACGCCGCGGCGGTCGCGAAAACCGAAGACCACATCGCCGACGCCCTCGCCCACGGCGCGCGACTTGTCAGCGGCGGAAAGCGGCACGCGCTTGGCGGCAATTTCTTCTCACCGACCGTACTTGCCGATGTGCCGACGCAGGCGAAAATTTTTCGCGAAGAAACCTTCGGCCCCGTTGCCCCGCTGTTCCGCTTCCGCGACGAGGCCGAGGCGATCCGTCTCGCCAACGACACCGAGTTCGGCCTCGCCGCGTATTTCTACAGCCGCGACATTAATCGCGTCATGCGCGTCGCCGAAGCACTCGAGTACGGCATGGTCGGCATCAACGAGGCGATCATCTCGACCGAAGTGGCGCCGTTTGGCGGCGTGAAGACGTCCGGGCTCGGCCGCGAAGGCTCGAAGTACGGCATCGACGACTATCTCGAGATCAAGTACCTGTGCTTCGGCGGCGTCGATACCTGACCCCGAACTTCGCCGCTACGTGCGCAGCCGGCGGAGTACCGATCCTTTCATTTTTTGCCGAATCTGGAGCCCGTATGCCCGCCGTCGCACTCGATCCTGCCGATCTTTATGACGTCCGCTCGCTGCTCAGCGAAGAGGAGCGCATGGTGCAGAACGCCGTGGCGCGCTTCACCGACGAGCGCGTGCTGCCCATCATCGGCGACTGCTTCGACCAGGCGCGCTTTCCAACGGAGCTCATCCCTGAGATGGCCGAACTCGGCCTGCTTGGTTCCTCACTGCCGACCGAGTACGATTGCGCCGGCATGAACGCGGTCAGCTACGGCCTCGTCTGTCAGGAACTCGAGCGCGGCGATTCCGGCATTCGCAGCTTTGCCTCCGTGCAGTCCTCGTTGTGCATGTATCCGATCTACGCCTACGGCGGCGAGGAACATCGCCGTGAATGGTTGCCGCAGATGGCGGCCGGCAAGGTGATCGGCTGCTTCGCTCTGACCGAGCCGCACGGCGGCTCGGACCCGGCGAACATGAAGACGCACGCGAAAAAGGACGGCGGCGACTGGGTCATCAACGGCGCCAAGATGTGGATCACCAACGGCAACCTCGCCCAGATCGCGATTGTCTGGGCGCAGACCGAGGATGGCATCCAGGGCTTTATCGTGCCGACCAACAGCAAGGGTTTCGCCGCGCAGGAAGTGCACAAGAAGATGAGCCTGCGCGCCTCGGTAACCAGTGGCCTGTTCTTCGACAACGTGCGCGTGCCGGATGCGAACCGCCTGCCGAACGTGAAGGGCCTGAAGGGCCCGCTCGGCTGTCTCACCCAAGCGCGCTATGGCATCACCTGGGGTCCGATTGGAGCGGCGATCGCCTGCTTCGGCGAGACGACCGAATACGCCAAGCAGCGCGTGCTGTTCGAGCGCCCGATTGCGGCGACGCAGGCGGTGCAGATCAAGCTCGCCGACATGGCGCGGCGGATCACGCTGGCGCAATTGCTCTCGCTGCAACTCGGTCGCCTCAAGGACGCAGGCAACATGCAGCCGACCCAGGTGTCGCTCGCAAAATGGAACAACTGCCGCATGGCGATCGACATCGCGCGCGAATGCCGCGACATCCTCGGCGGCGCCGGCATCACCACCGAGCATTGCCCGATCCGCCACGCGCTCAACCTCGAATCCGTGATCACCTACGAAGGCACCGAGACCGTGCACCAACTCGTGGTCGGGCGCGAGGTGACAGGAATCAACGCGTTCTGACTAAGAGAACCTGCGCAACCCGCAAGCGCCCAGCTTGCCGGCATCCGGCCATCGGGTGATACACACTCTCGGGTCTGTCCCGGGAAAGTCCGCCACCAGCGAGGTCCACAGGCGGATCGATGAGCTGCCGATGAACAGCACCGCGCCCGGCGCCGGCGGATGCGCCCGCTCCGCGGCCTGGAACGCGGCGATCTCGGCGTTCCACGGCGGGCGCGTGGTCGTTCTCGCAGTTGTCGCGCGCCGCCGTCAGCAGCGGCCACAGCAGCAGGATCAGCAGCAGCATGCGCGGGGTCTTCATCGGCTCGCCTCGTCGACCGGGTCTGAGCCCTAACTAGCGCGACCGCGCCAGCTCCGACACTGCCAGCACCTGCGTAATGCGCATGCCGTCCCAGCGATAGACCAGGTGCTGCGCCTGTACGCACGGCGCCACCACGTCGGGGCGGAAGGCGGCCAAACATTCGCCGCCCGGATCGCGCGCGCTGTCGTAGACGATGCCGTTGGAACCGGCCTCGCGCAGTGAGCGCGCCAGCTTCACGCTGGCCGCATAGACGTCCGCATCATGTTCGGCCTTCCAGCCGCCGCGGATGTCGTGCAGCTTGCTGTCGACGCGGGTGCGGTAGCAGCGCATCTGGATGTCGCAACCCGGCTCGGCGGTGGCGGCGAGGAAGCGCTGGCGGTGGTAGACGGTTTCCTCCACCGCGGTGGCGACGCTGTGCGCGGCATAGAACACGCCCCAGCTGCCGTCGGAGAAGCGGCTGCCTTCGGGGTTGAGATGGGTGAACGCGGCCATCACTGGTGTCGAACCCGGCCCGCTGAGACGGTGCTCTTTCGGAACCAGCGCCAGTGCGCCGGCCTCCTCGCGCAGGCGCGGATTGGTCAGCGCCTCGATCGCGAACACCGCGTCGAGGTCGGCCGGGTCGGCGATGCGGTCGTACACGCCGATCGGCGGGAAGCGGCTGGGCACGATGCGGTACGCCTGATTCCAGCGGATGCGTTTGACGGGCGGCGGAGGCATCGGATCTCCATGGACTGCCTGTAGGAGCGCACCCTGTGCGCGATGCTTTTCGTCACGTGACGGAGAACGTCGCGCACAGGGTGCGCTCCTACCAGGGGGTAGCGCGGCATCGCGGGGAATGTATCGCGGACTGCGATCAACCGCGCTGCGCATCCAGATACTGCCGCACCACGTACAGGTCGGCGACGTTGCCGGACAGCATGCGCTCCAGCGCGGAATGGCCGCCGAACAACGACGCCGTGTTCGGCTTGTGCAGCCAGGCGTCGGCCTGGGCCGGGTCGGGGAACAGGATCTGCAGCGATTTCCAGATGCCGAGCAGGTAACTGATGCGCTCCAGCGTGTCGCGCCCCAGGGCGCCGCCCTGCTGGCGCTTCCACTTGTAGAAGGTCGACTCCGGCGGGTCGCCGAGCAGTTTGCGCTGATCGGCGATGCGCAGCTTCCAGTGTTCGGCGAGCCGGAAGAACGCGCGCAGCGCCGGGTCGGCGAGCGTGTCCGGCGGCGCGTAGCGAGGCACGGCTTCGGCGATGCGGGTCGGGTGGGCAGTCATGGCGTAACTCTCTCCATGAAGTTTATTTACACAATACTACACACGTAAAGTAAAAGCCAACGAGCCGTCCCGGACTCAATGCCCCGCGGCGCCCTTTGCCTTCGCGCAGTCGCAGCCGTAATCCGGCTCCGGGCCGCCGTCGGCGATGAAGCGGTCGATGCGCTGCTGCAGCACCGGCAGCGGTACCGAGCCAAGCGCGAGCACGGTGTCGTGGAAGTGGCGCAGGTCGAACTTCGCGCCCAGCGCCTGCTCCGCCTTGGCACGCAATTCGAGGATCTTCAGGTAGCCCAGCTCGTACGACAGCGCCTGGCCCGGCCAGCTGATGTAGCGGTCCACCTCGTTGGCGATCTCGCGCGCAGACAGCGCGGTGTTGACGGTGAGGTAGTCGATCGCCTGCTGCCGCGTCCAGCCCAGGTGGTGGATGCCGGTGTCGACCACCAGCCGGCAGGCGCGCCACATCTGGTAGCTGAGGTAGCCGAAGCGCTCATAGGGCGTGTGGTAGATGCCCATCTCGTTGCCGAGGTATTCCGAGTACAGCCCCCAGCCTTCGCCGTAGGCGGAGATGTAGCTGTTGCGGCGGAACGCAGGCTGGTCGTGCTGCTCGTCGGCCAGCTCCAGTTGCAGTGCATGGCCGGGGTAGCTCTCGTGCAGGGTCAGCGCCGGCACGTTGAACAGCGGCCGCGACTTCAGGTCGTAGGTATTGACTAGGTAGGTGTCCGCGCCACCGCGGCCGGAGGTGTAATACGGCGCGATCTCGGCCGGCACCGGCTTGATGGTGAAGTGCGCGCGCGGCAGGTGGCCGAAGTAGCGTGGCATCTGGCCGTCCACCTGCTTGGCCACCCAGGCGCTGCGCATCAGCAGTTCGTCCGGCGTCTTCGCGTAGAACTGCGGGTCGGTGCGCAGGAACTGCAGGAACTCGGCGAAGCTGCCCTTGAAGCCGGTGGCCTGCATCACCTCCAGCATCTGCGCGTGGATCTTCGCCACCTGGTCGAGGCCGATGCGGTGGATTTCGTCGGGCCCCAGGTCGAGCGTGGTGTACTCGCGGATCTGCTGGCGATAGAACGCCTTGCCGTCCGGCAGCGCCTCGGCCGCCAGCGTGGTGCGCGCCTGCGGCACGTACTCGTTGCGGAAGAACGCCAGCAGCTTCGCGTAGGCGGGGATCACCTCGTCGCGGATCTGCCGCAGTGCCTGGCCCTGCAGCGCCTGCGCGCGGTCGGCCGGCATCGACGCCGGCAGTCGCTGGAAAGGTTCGTAGAAGCTGCTGTGGGTCGGGTCCTTCAGTTCGGCCACCGCGGCGATCGACGCGTCACGCCCGTCGAGCACCGCCCGCGGCACGCTGAAGCCGCGCTTGAGTCCGGCGCGCATGTTCGCGATCTGCTGGTCGAAATACGCCGGCACCTGGCCAAGTCGTTCGAGGTAGCGCTGGTAGTCATCGGCCGTGCGCAGGCGGTCACCGCCCAGCACGTAGTCAAGGTCGGACCAGAACGCGGAGTCGCTGTTGAACGGCATCTGCCAGGCTTTGAACTTCTGCCCGGCGACCAAGTTGCCGATCTGCTCGCGGTAGATCGCGTAATTCACCCGGTTCGCCGGCGACAGCTGCGCCGCGTTGACGCCGGCCAGCTGTTTCAGCACGCCCTGCCAGTAGTCCAGCCGTCGTTGCTGGCTGGCTGCGTCGACCTGGTCGAGCCGGCCGTTGTTCAGCTGCGGCTCGCCGGCGGTGCTGATCCCGGCCTGGCCGGTACGCCAGGCCCACTCGGCGCGATAGATGTCCTTGAAGCGCGCATCGGCACTGGCAGCGGCGTGCGGTGGCGCCGCCGCACGCAGCGGCACGATGCAGCTGACCAGCGCGAGCGCGGCGAGCCGCGCGATCATCAGGGGCTTGTTCACGGGAATTCCTTGCAGCGGGGCGACGTCATCATCCATCACGCGACGTGATGCAAACCCCTATCCTCGCCTTCATTCCATGCTATCGCAACGGGGCCTGCGCGCGGCTCCTGCGTTGCCTCAACTCGGCCACCCATGCCCTCGCCGTGGCCAGCCTGGGAGGTTGAAAATTCACAACCACTCAGCCGAGATCGAGCTTGCCCACGCCGACCGCACGCAGATAGGCGGCCAGGTTGCGTTCGTCGGCCTCGGCGAAGGCTTCGCCGCTGGGCTCGCAGGTACCGATGCGGTCCGGGCGGAAATTGCGGAAGTCACGGCGTAGCCGGCACCACGCGCCCAGCGTCCACTTGCCGCCCCAGAACGACAGGCACAGCGGCTCGACCTCGCGCGTGCTGGCGTTGCCAGCTTCGTCGCGATACTCCAGCCGCAGCACCTGGTTGCCCACGATGGCCGCATGCAGCCGGTCGATCAGTGCGGCGAAATCCTCGCGGTACTGGTCGCGCCACACCGGCGCGAAGATGCGCGTGCGCGCGGCGCGCTCGCGCAGTTCGGGCGGCAGCACCGCCTCGATCTTCAGCAGGGCGGACTGCGCACTCTCCGCCAGCCGGGTGCCGGCGAACGCGCGCACGAAGCGCGAGCCGACCACCAGGGCTTCAAGCTCGTTCGCAGTAAACATCAGCGGCGGGATGTCCGAGCCCTTGCGCAGCACATAACCGACGCCGGCCTCACCCTCGATCGGCACGCCGGACAACTGCAGATCGGCGACGTCGCGGTACACGGTGCGCAGCGACACCCCCAGCGTCTGCGCCAACGAGCGCGCCTGCAGCGCGGTGCGACGGCCGCGCAGGGCGTGGATGATGAGGAACAGGCGATCGGCTCGACGCATCCGCGCATGATGCCTCCAGGCGCGTCGCCGCGCCTGCGACGCAAGTCATGGTCATGGCAACCGCGCAGCTGCACCGTGGACGCGGCTCCCGGACGGGCGGCGGCAGAGATGCCGCGTTTCGGTCGGTGGCGACATCCCGTTGTCGTGGCCGGTCCTGGTTGTCACTTGCTGCGGGGGTGGAAGATGACAGAAGCCAGCGCGGCCAGCAGGGTACGCCGGCGCGCACGCGGAGCCGCCGCCGCGACCGTCGGGCCCACCTTCGGCAGCCTGTACGGCCCATCCAGCAGCAGGCCGTTCAGATAGAGCGGGCGGTAGGCCACCAGCAGGGTTTTCAGCATCGGTTTCATGACGGGCTCCTCATGCCATCGCCACGGCTTCGCCGACGCACCACGGCGGCGGCTGCGCGTGCTTGAACAGGCGGTACCAGTGTTCGCGGTCGCTGGGGCTGTACAGGTCCAGCGTGCGGATCACCTCACGGGCGAACTCCACGCTGCCCAAGTGGCTGGCGCTGATCACGCCGCCGTCGCTGACCGCCAGCACGCCGGCGTCGTACTGCTCCGCACCGGCGTAGGCCGGTACGTGGCCGTCGATATGGCCGGCCCAGTTGCCGGTGTGCCGGCAGTGGTCGAGCAGGCCGCCGCGGGCCAGCGCCAGCACGCCGCTGTCGATCGCGGCCACCGGTGCACCGGCCGTGTACAGCCGGCGGATCGCCGCCACTGCCGCGGCGCCCTCGCCGCGCTGCCACAGGTGGCCGCCGGGCACGATCAGCAGGGCCGCACGCTTGAGATCGAGCTGGTCCAGCGCCAGCTCGGGCTGCACGGTGAGGCCGCCCATCGAGACCACCGGCGCCATCGAGAAGCCCACCGCCTGGACCTGCCAGTCGCCGGGGCGGCGGATCTCGCACAGTGCCAGTGCCGCCTGCCAGTCGGCAAAGCCGTCGAACACCAGGAAATAAACCAGGTCGCGCATGTCGTGTCCCTCCACTATGGAGGTACAGCTTGCCCACCCCTTGCTGCCAACGTGATGTCAGCAGCCGGGCCGGATGCGGGCACGCGGGGCGCCGGGCTGGCACTGTTCAGCCGGAGCCCGGACAATGGCGCTTCTTCTTGCCATGGACCCGACATGAAACCCGTCTCGCTGATCCAGTTCCTGATCGAGGAACGCCGCGCCGGCCACATCAACGCCGAACTTTCGCTGCTGATCGAAGTGGTCGCGCGCGCCTGCAAGCGCATCGGCGTGGCCACCGGCAAGGGCGCGCTGGGCGGCGTGCTGGGCGAGGCCGGCACAGGCAACATCCAGGGCGAGGCGCAGAAGAAGCTGGACGTGATCTCCAACGAGATCCTGCTGGAGGCGAACGCCTGGGGCGGCCACCTCGCCGCCTGCGCCTCGGAAGAGATGGAAGACCCGCAGCAGATCCCGGACGGCTACCCAAAGGGCCAGCACCTGCTGCTGTTCGATCCGCTGGACGGTTCCTCCAACATCGACGTCAACATCTCGGTCGGCACCATCTTCTCGGTGCTGCGCTGCCCCGATGGCGTGACCGAGCCGAAGGCCGAGCACTTCCTGCAGCCGGGCACCACCCAGCTCGCCGCCGGCTACGTGGTGTACGGCCCGTCCACCGTGCTGGTGCTGACCTTCGGCCACGGCACCCACGAGTTCACGCTGGACCGCGAGGTGGGCAGCTTCATCCTCAGCCGGCGCGGCATCCGCATTCCGGAGGCCACCGCCGAGTTCGCCATCAACATGTCCAACCAGCGCCACTGGCAGGCGCCGATGCAGCGCTACGTCGGCGAACTGCTGGCCGGCAAGACCGGCCCGCGCGGCAGGGACTTCAACATGCGCTGGGTCGCCTCGATGGTGGCGGACGTGCACCGCATCGTGACCCGCGGCGGCGTGTTCTATTACCCGCTGGACGCGAAGATCGAGAAGCAGGGCGGCAAGCTGCGCATCATGTACGAGGCCAACCCGATGGCCTTCATCGTCGAGCAGGCCGGCGGCGCGGCGACCACCGGGCGCCAGCGCATCATGGAACTGCAGCCCACCGGCCTGCACCAGCGCGTGCCGGTGTTCCTGGGTTCGAAGGAAGAAGTCGAACTGGCCACGCGCTATCACCTGGAAGCCGACGCCGCGCAAGGCTGACGCCCTTGCTCCCTCCCCCTGCCAGCAGGGGGAGGGAGCAGATCAGAATCTTCCGACACCGATGCCCATGCCCTTCCGCCGTTTGCTGCCACTGCTCGCCACGCTCCTGCTGGGTGCCTGCACGCACGCCGTCAAGCCGGTGCCGCCACCCATGGCGCCGCCGCCGGTGAAGCTGAAGATCGGCCTCGCCCTCGGCGGCGGTGCGGCGAAGGGCTTCGCGCATATCGGCGGGATCAAGATGCTGGAAGCCAGCGGCATCCACCCGGACGTGGTCGCCGGCACCAGCGCCGGCAGCGTGGTCGGCGCGCTGTATGCCAGCGGCATGGACGCGTTCGCGCTGCAGCAGACCGCGTTCGGCCTCGATGAGGCGAAGATCCGCGACGTGCGGCTGTTTTCCGGCGGCCTGGTGCAGGGCCAGGCGCTGCAGGATTACGTCAACCAGCTGGTGCACAAGCAGCCGATCGAGCAGCTGAAGCTGCCGTTCGCCGCGGTGGCCACCGAGCTGGAGACCGGCACGCGCACCGTGTTCGTGCGCGGCAACACCGGCCGCGCGGTGCGCGCGTCGTCGAGCATTCCCGGCGTGTTCGAGCCGGTGGAGATCCACGGCAAGCACTACGTCGACGGCGGCGTGGTCAGCCCGATCCCGGTCGACGCGGCGCGCCAGCTCGGCGCCGATTTCGTGATCGCGGTGGACATCTCCGCCGCGCCCGACGGCAGCAACCCACAGGGCATGATGGGCATCGTCGGCCAATCCATCACCATCATGGGCCGGCAACTGGCCGCGCAGGAAAGCGCGCGCGCCGACGTGGTGATCCGCCCCGACCTGAGCGGCATCGGCCCGACCGATTTCGAGCAGAAGAGCCAGGCCATCCTGGCCGGCGAGAAGGCCGCGCTGGCGGCGATCCCGGTGATCCGCGCCCGACTCGCCGCGTTGGCGGCGACGCGCCAGGCGGCCACTGCCACGCACTGAGCGTCGACGCGGCGGCCCATGCCGTCCTGCACTTGGCTTGCATTGCCTCGGGGTTGTAGCGTCGGGTTTCCCCAGCCGGAATCCCCTCATGCCGAAACATTCGCGCCTGACCCTCTCCCTGTCGCTGCTGGCCTTCGCGCTGGCATCGCAGGCCTTTGCCGCCACGCCGGCGGTCGACCCGCGCATCGAGCAGGTGCTGACCCAGCTGGGCAAGGCGCAGTCGATCCAGGCGGTGGCCATCTCGCCGGACGGCCAGCAGCTGGCTTGGGTGATCGAGCGTGACGACAAGCCGGCGATCGAGGTGGCCGATGTCGACGGCCACCATGTGCGTCGCGTCAGTGCCGCCGCCAGGCCCGGCGCCTGCGCCGAGTCCGGCATCGCCTGGGCGCCCGATTCGCGTCGCCTCGCGTTCGTGTCCAATTGCAGCGTCGACCTGACCAGCACCAAGGCGATGCAGAACGCCATCTATCTGGCGGATACCCGCGGCAGCGATGCCCCGGCGCGGCTGGCCGAACTGAAGGGCTACGTGCGCGCGCTGCAGTGGAGCGGCGACGGCAAGTCACTCGGCTTCCTCTACGTGGCCGGTGCCACCCGCCATGCCAGCGCGGTGACCGCGGCCAAGCCGGCCGCCGGTGAGATCGGCGTGAGCGGACTGGAAGTGCAGCGCGTGGCCAGTCTCGACGTGAGCGGCGGCACGGTGCGCGAACTGACCCCGGCCGGCATGTACGCGTATGAGTTCGACTGGTCGCCGGACGGCTCGCGCATCGCCTATACCGCCGCACCGCCGCCGGGCGACAACAACTGGTGGATCGCGAAACTCTATGTGCAGCCGGCGCAGGCCGATGCCCATGCCGCCGTTCTGGTCGATCCGGCCAATGCGGAAAGCGGATCGCTGCATGGCCTGCAAATCGCGCTGCCGCGCTGGTCGCCGGATGCGTCGCGGATCGCCTTCATCGGCGGCCTGATGAGCGACCAGGGCGCCACCGGCGGCGACATCTATGCGGTGCCCGCCAACGGCGGCGCGCTGGTCAACCTCACCCCTGGCATCAAGGTCACGCCGAGCTGGCTGCGCTGGACGTCGCCGCAGTCGATGCTGGTCAGCCAGGTCAGCAACGGGCAGAGCCAGCTCGCGGATTACACGGTTTCCGCCACGCGCGCACAGCAGCAGCGCGTGTACTTCACCGTGCCGGCCAGCATCGGCGACGGCAGCGCGTCGATGGCGATGTCGCTGTCCGACGACCTCAGGCACGTCGCCTTCCTGCAAAGTTCGTACGCCGCCGCCAGCGAAGTGCATGCCGGTGCGTTGGGCAACACGCCGCCGCCGGCGGTGACCTCGTTCAACGCCGCGCTGAAGCCGGCCTGGGGCAAGGCCGAGTCGGTGGAATGGAACAACGAGGGCTTCCGCGTGCAGGGCTGGCTGTTGTATCCGGCGCACTACGACGCGAAGAAACGTTACCCGATGATCGTGGTGGTGCACGGCGGCCCGTCGAGCGCGGTGATCCCACGCTGGCCGGGCGTCGGTTACGGCGGCGCGCCGCTCTCCGCGCTGGGCTATTTCGTGTTCATGCCGAACCCACGCGGCAGCTTCGGCCAGGGCGAGAAGTACGTGCAGGCGAACCGCAAGGACTTCGGCTACGGCGACCTGCGCGACATCCTCGCCGGCGTCGACGCGGTGGAGAAGAAGGTGCCGGTGGACGACAAGCGGCTCGGCCTCACCGGCTGGAGCTACGGCGGCTTCATGAGCATGTTCGCACCGACCCAGACCCAGCGTTTCCGCGCCGTGGTGGCCGGCGCCGGCATCGCCAACTGGCAGAGCTACTACGGCCAGAACCTGATCGACCAGTGGATGCCGCCGTTCTTCGGCGCCAGCGTGTATGACGACCCGGCGGTGTATGCGAAGAGCTCGGCGATCAACTTCATCAAGCAGGTGAAGACGCCGATGCTGATCGTGGTCGGCGACCGCGACGCCGAATGTCCCGCGCCGCAATCGTTCGAGATGTGGCACGCGCTGCGCGCGCAGGGCGTGCCGACCTCGCTGGTGGTGTACCCGAACGAGGGCCACCACTTCGTCGATCCGGTGCACCAGCGCGATGTGCTGCAGCGGGCACTGGGCTGGTTCCAGAAATACCTGCCGGCGTCGGACTGAGCCGCGCCGGCAGCAACCGCACGTTCGGGGAACCTCTGAGCAATCAGTCATTCCGGCTTGGGCCGGAATGACTGATTGGAATTTCAACCGAGCTTCTTCAGAACAATTCGCCCTGCGGCGAGACCTTGCGCGGCGGCACGAAGCGCGAGGTGTCGAGGACGAGCTCGCGGGCGCGACCGAAGCCGTGCCGGCGGCAGGCCACCTCGAAGCGACGGCGCAGCAGGTCGGCGAACACGCCTGAGCCGCGCATGCGGGTGGCGAAGTTGCTGTCGTAGTCGCGCCCGCCGTTCATCTGCCGGACCAGGCTCATTACGTGTTCGGCGCGTTGTGGCGCATGCAGCGCGAGCCATTCGCGGAACAACGCTTTCAGCTCATACGGCAGGCGCAGCGTGGTGTAGCCGGCGCAGCGCGCGCCAGCGTCGGCGGCCTGCGCCATCACCGCTTCCATATCCTTGTCATTGAGTGCCGGGATGACCGGCGCCACCAGCACGCCGACCGGCACGCCGGCCGCGGCCAGCGTGCGGATCGCCTTGATCCGCCGGTGCGGTGCGCTGGCGCGCGGTTCGAGTTTGGCGGCAAGGTGGTTGTCCAGCGAGTTGACCGAGACGAACACCTGCAGCAGCCGTTCGCGTGCCATCGGCACCAGGATGTCGAGGTCGCGTTCGACCAGCGCGTTCTTGGTGACGATGGTGCACGGGTGGCGACATTCGGCCAGCAGCTCCAGCGCGGCGCGGGTCAGCCGCCAGCGCTTCTCGACCGGCTGGTAGGGGTCGGTGTTGCTGCCGATGTTGATCGGGCTGACCGCGTAGCCGGGTTTCGCCAGTTCCGCGCGCAGCACCTCGGCGAAGTTGCCCTTGGCGCGCAGCCTGGTCTCGAAGTCCAGCCCGGGCGACAGGTTGAGGTAGCTGTGCGAGGGCCGCGCGAAGCAATAGATGCAGCCGTGCTCGCAACCGCGGTACGGGTTGATCGCCTGGCTGAAGGCGATGTCCGGCGAGTCGTTGCGGCTGATCACGCTCCTTGCGCGTTCCTCGGTGACGCAGGTCGGTGGGCGCGGCGTGTCCTCGTCCAGCAGCGCGCTCTGCCAGCCGTCGTCCTCGGCGTGGTGGCGGATGCTTTCGAAGCGCCCTTCCGGGTTGGAGGCGGCACCGCGGCCCTTGAACGGACGCGTGGCCGGGAGCTGTTCCAGCGAGATCGGCGGCGGCGAAGGATCATCCATCAGGGCAGTTTCGCGCGGCGACGTCTCAGTCATCGCGACATCTTTGCGCGACGTGATCCGGCGCGCGCCGGACGCTCGACGGCGGCGCTATGATGCGGCCGTCCGCCGCCACCGGCGGCGCATTTCCACCTGTCGGGGCTTCCCCATGCGCTGGCTGCTGCTCGCCCTCACCGTGTTCGCGTTCATGCTGTGCTTCACCCGCCACGGCGCTGGCGCCTGGGGCTTCTGGCTGCTGGTCGGGCTGATCGGCGTGTTCGCCACCACGCTGGCCTTCGTGCAGGCGCGCATCGCCAGCCACGCACGCGCGGACAGCCTGTCCGAGTACGACCTGATACGGCTGCGCGAGGGCAAGGATCCGCAGAAGCGCGACCGCGCCGTGCGCTAGCTGCGCCGCGCTACAGCCCCAGCTCGGTGATCATCGCCTTGCGCATCAGGTACTTCTGCACCTTGCCGGTCACCGTCATCGGGAACGCGTCGACGAAGCGTACGTAGTGCGGCACCTTGTAGTAGGCCAGATGGTGGCGGCAGTAGTCCTGGATCTCCGCCACGCTGGCCTCGCTGCCCTCGCGCAGGCGGATCCATGCGCAGACCTGCTCGCCGAACTTCGCGTCGGGCACGCCGAACACCTGCACGTCGAGCACTTTCGGGTGGGTGTACAGGAACTCCTCGATCTCGCGCGGGTACACGTTCTCGCCGCCACGGATGATCATGTCCTTGAGCCGGCCGACGATGCGGCAATAGCCGTCCGCGTCCAGCGTGGCGAGGTCGCCGGTGTGCATCCAGCGCGCCTCATCGATCACCTCGCCAGTACGCGCCGGATCGTCCCAGTAACCCAGCATCACCGAGTAGCCACGCGTGCACAGCTCGCCCGGCGTGCCGCGCGGCACGATGTGCCCGCGCTCGTCCACCAGCTTCACTTCCAGCTGCGGATGGATGCGCCCCACGCTGTCCACGCGGCGCTCCAGCGGATCCTCCGGCACGGTCTGGAAACTCACCGGGCTGGTCTCGGTCATGCCGTAGGCAATGGTGATCTCGCTCAGGTGCATCTCGCCGACCACCCGCCGCATCACCTCGATCGGGCACGGCGAGCCGGCCATGATGCCGGTGCGCAGGCTGGACAGGTCGAACTCGGCGAAGCGCGGGTGCTCGAGCTCGGCGATGAACATGGTGGGCACGCCGTGCAGGCCGGTGCATCTTTCCTCGGCCACGGTTTCCAGCGTGGCCAGCGCGTCGAAGCCTTCGCCCGGGATCACCATGCAGGCGCCGTGGGTGACGCAGGCGAGGTTGCCCAGCACCATGCCGAAGCAGTGGTAGAACGGCACCGGGATGCACAGCCGGTCGTGTTCGGTGAGGCGCATCGCCTCGCCGATGAACCAGCCGTTGTTGACGATGTTGTGGTGGGTCAGCGTGGCGCCCTTTGGTGCGCCGGTGGTGCCGGAGGTGAACTGGATGTTGACCGGGTCGTCGAAGCCCAGCTCGCGTTCCGCCTCGTGCAGTCGCGCCAGCGCGGTGGCGTCGCCCAGCGCCGCCAGCTGTTGCCAGCTGCGCGTGCCGGGTGCCGGTTCGTCGTCGAGCAGAACCACCTCGCGCAGTGCCGGCAACCGCGCCGCCTGCAACTGGCCGGGCACGCTGGCGGCCAGCTCCGGCACCAGTTCGGCCAGCATATCCAGATAGTGTGAGGTCTTGAAGCGGCGCGGCAGCACCAGCGCGCGACAGCCCACCTTGTTCAGCGAATACTCCAGCTCGTGCGTGCGGTAGGCCGGGTTGATGTTGACCAGGATCAGTCCCGCCTTCGGCGCGGCGAACTGCAGCAGCACCCACTCGGCCCGGTTCGGCGCCCAGATGGCGACGCGGTCGCCACGCACCAGGCCCAGCGCCAGCAGGCCGGCGGCCACGCGCTCCACCGCGGCATGGAACTCGCGGTAGCTCAGACGCACGCCCTGCGCGCGCACCACCAGCGCCGGTCGATCCGGATGCGCGGCTGCGATGCGGTCGATCAGCGCGCCGACGGTATCACCCAGCAGCGGCTGCGGGCTGGCGCCGTGGACATAGCTCGGTGCTTCGCTCATACGCGATCTCCTCAGCTCTTCCTGGCGTGCCGCGCGACCGCCAGCATAGCGCCGCGACCGGCGGTCGCGGCCAAAGAAAAAACGCAGCGGCTCGCGCCGCTGCGTTTCCCGTACTCCGGCGCTCGCCCTCAGTCGCTGAGGTCGACGTCCTTGGTTTCACGCACGAACAGCATGCCGATCACGAAGGTCATCGCCGCGATCGCCACCGGATACCACAGGCCGGCGTAGAAGTTGCCGGTGGCCGCCACGATGCCGAACGACACCGAGGGCAGGAAGCCGCCGAACCAGCCGTTGCCGATGTGGTACGGCAGGCTCATCGAGGTGTAGCGGATCCGGGTGGGGAACATCTCCACCAGCCAGGCGGCGATCGGCCCGTAAACCATCGTCACGTAGAGCACCAGGATGGTCAGCAGCAGGATCAGCATCGGCGTGTTGGTCTTTGCCGGATCGGCCTTGACCGGGTAGCCGGCATCGGCAAGCGCCTTGCCGACGCCTTCGCCGAACGCCTTGCTCTGCGCCGCGAAATCAGCCTTGGACAAGGCCCCGCCCTCGAACGAGGGGAACTCCTTGCCGCCGATCGAGACCACCGCCGGCGTGCCCGCCGCTGCCGCGACGTTCTCGTACGGTACGCCGCGCTTGGCCAGGTAGCTCTTGGCCACGTCGCAGGAGCTGGTGAAGACCTTCTTGCCGATCAGGTCGATCTGCACGCTGCAGCCGGCGGGATCGGCCTGCACCCGTATCGGTGCCGTCACGCTGGCCGCCTCGATCGCCGGGTTGCCGTAGTGGGTGATCGCCTTGAAGATCGGGAAGTAGGTCAGCGCGGCGAGCAGGCAGCCAGCCAGCACCACCGGCTTGCGCCCGATCTTGTCCGACAGCCAGCCGAACACCACGAAGAACGGCGTGCCGATCAGCAGGGCCGCGGCGATCATCAGCTGGGTGGTGGTGGCATCGATCTTCAGCGTGCTGCCGAGGAAGTACATCGCGTAGAACTGGCCGCAGTACCACACCACGGCCTGGCCGGCGGTGGCGCCGAGCAGGGCCAGGATCACCAGCTTCAGGTTGCCCCAGCGTGCGAACGACTCGGTCAGCGGCGCCTTGGAGGTCTTGCCCTCCTCCTTCATCTGCTTGAACACCGGCGACTCGGACAGTTGCAGGCGGATGTAGACCGACACGGCCAGCAGCAGCGACGACAGCAGGAACGGAATGCGCCAGCCCCAGTCGTTGAACTTGTCGCCCATCATCCACTTGCAGCCCAGGATCACCAGCAGCGACAGGAACAGGCCGAAGGTGGCGGTGATCTGGATGAAGCTGGTGTACAACCCGCGCTTGCCCTTCGGTGCATGTTCGGCCACGTAGGTGGCCGCGCCGCCGTACTCACCGCCCAGCGCCAGGCCCTGCAGCATGCGCAGCGCGATCAGGATCACCGGCGCGGCCACCCCGATCGAGCCGTAACTGGGCAGCAGGCCGACGAAGAACGTGGACAGGCCCATGATCACGATGGTGATCAGGAACGTGTACTTGCGCCCGACCAGGTCGCCGACCCGGCCGAACACCAGCGCACCGAACGGGCGCACCGCGAAGCCGGCGGCGAACGCCAGCAGGGCGAACACCAGCTGGCTGGCCTCGTTGAGGCCGGAGAAGAACTGCTTGCCGATGATCACGGCGAGCGAGCCGTACAGGTAGAAGTCGTACCACTCGAACACGGTGCCCAGGCTGGACGCCAGGATTACCCGCTTGTGGCTGACGTCGAGCGCGTCGCCGGCGTTGCTGCCGATGGCGTCGATGGCATTGCTGGCCATGATGTTACCCCTCCCGAATGGTGTGAGATGCCTCTGCCCGGAACACTGGCGAGAAGCCGGAAGGCGCGGACCGCCCCTTGCCCCGGGCCGCACCTCATCAACCTCCCGCTGTTGCGGGAGGTTGGTCGGCGGCGCGCCGGGGCACGCCGCCATGAACCTCAGAAGCGATAAAGCGCGTTGAGACTGACCTGGTTGCCGGTGGTGGTCTTGCGGTCCACGCCGTTGCTGGTGGAGTCGAGCTTGTCGTGCATCCATTCGGCACTGAGGTCGTAGGAACCGGCGGTGTACTGCAGGCTCAGCGCGGCCTGGCGGTTGCGCAGCAGTCCGGTCGAACCGTTGCCCATCCAGGTGATCACGTCCTTGCTGTCGGGTTTGCTGTAGGCGTAGAGCGCGTACAGGCTCCAGTTCGGCGTGAAGCTGTAGCCCGCCTGCACGAAGCCGCCACGTTCGCTGATGTCACCGAACTGCGACATCGCGCCGAAGATCTCGCCAAGGCCGTTGCCGGCGTAGGCCAGTCCCTTGAATGTCCACGGGCCGGGCTTCCACTGACCGCCGATTTCGTAGCCGGTGCTCTTCACGCTGGACTGGATCGGCGTCGGTGCGGTGCCGCCGACGCCGCGCAGGTCGACCTTGCTGTAGTGCGCGGCGAAGTACGCCAGCCAGTTCTTGTCCTGCACGTGCAGGCGCGCCTCCACTTGCGGGCGGAAGCCGGCGCTGCCGGCGGTGAGGTAGTTGATATTGTTGCCCGGCCCGCTCCAGGTGCCCTCGAACGCGCCCACGTCGAGCCGCCATTGCGCGCCGGTGCTGCCGTGGTTGAGGTCCTGCATCACCACTACGCCGGGGAAACGCCAGCCGCCGTAGCCGGAACCGAAGCCCAGCGGGAACGCGATGTGCGCCAGCGAGGTGGGCGAATTGTCGATCGGAAACATCAGGTCCCACTGCTGGCCGATGCGCACGGTGGTGCCGCTCTCGGGGTTGGTCAGGTCCATGTAGGCCTGGCGCAGGCGCGGCGTCGGCT
This sequence comes from Rhodanobacter sp. B2A1Ga4, assembly GCF_018101315.1. Taxonomy (NCBI): domain Bacteria; kingdom Pseudomonadati; phylum Pseudomonadota; class Gammaproteobacteria; order Lysobacterales; family Rhodanobacteraceae; genus Rhodanobacter; species Rhodanobacter sp. B2A1Ga4. Next base: position 107,903 of record NZ_JADBJR010000007.1, read on the forward strand.
GCTGTTGGCTGTACGCGCCGGTGCCGTTGAAGCCACCGAAGAAGTCCATCTCGATGCGGCCGCCGCCGCTCCAGTTGCCGGCGAACTTGGCGCCCTTGAAGTCGAGCCAGAAGCGCGTGTTGCGCACGTCGACGCCGGAGAGCGAGCCCTTCGAGCCGGGAATCGGGAACAGCGCGTTCTGGCCGTTGCCATAGGTGAAGCTCTTGTTCTGGCTGAACGCGCTGGCGCTGACGAAACCGTGCAGTGCCACCGACACGCCGGGAGCGCTGCTGAACACCGGCGTCGCGGCGGCCGGCGCGGCCGCCACACTCTGCGCAGGTGCCGCGGGCTGGGCGGGCGCGGCTTTCTGCGCCTGGATCATCGCCTTCAGTTCGTTCAACTGCTGCTCGAGCTGCGCCACGCGCTGTTCGAGTTGCTGCTCGCGCGTGTCGCTCTGCGCGTGGCCAGCCAGCGGGAGCATCAGGGCGCAAGCCATGCTCAGGGCAAGCGCGGAATAACGGTTGGTGTGTCGCGTGGTCATGCGTGCGTCTCCCCGAGGTCGATGACGGACCGAGCATGGCCATGCTGCAGCGCGGGCGACTATTCGCCATTGGTCGAACTTCGACCAAAGTCGAGCCGGCTGCGCGCCGCCAACTCCGCGGCGATCGGGCTACACTCGAAAACGTGCACACCGCCGGGCGCCGACGCCTGCCGCGGTACCCCTGTCGCCACCTTTCATGCCGAGCCAGCAGGAGCCCAGCCATGTCCAAGCTCTATCCGGTCAACCCCTCGTTTGCCGCCGCGGCGCGCCTGCGTCACGACGACTACACGCGCCTTTACGCCGAGTCGGTCAGCGACCCGGAAGGCTTCTGGGGCCGCATCGGCCAGCGCCTGGACTGGATCAAGCCGCCGACGAAGATCAAGGATGTCTCGTTCGATCCGAAGGACCTGCACATCCGCTGGTACGAAGGCGGCGAGCTCAACGTCTCGGCGAACTGCCTCGACCGCCAGCTGGAAAAGCGCGGCGACAAGGTGGCGATCATCTTCGAGGGCGACGACCCGGCCACCTCGCGCAAGATCACCTACCGCGAGCTGCACGCCGAGGTGTGCAAGTTCGCCAACACGCTGAAGCACCTCGGCGTGGCCAAGGGCGACCGCGTGGCGATCTACCTGCCGATGATCCCCGAGGCGGCGGTGGCGATGCTCGCCTGCGCCCGACTGGGCGCGATCCACTCGGTGGTGTTCGGCGGCTTCTCGCCCGACTCGCTGGCTGGGCGCATCGCCGACTCGCAGGCCAAGGTGGTGGTCACCGCTGACGAGGGCCTGCGCGCGGGCAAGCACATCCCGCTCAAGGTCAACGTGGACGCGGCACTGGAGCGCCCCGGCACCAACAGCGTGGAAACCGTGATCGTGGTGCGCCACACCGGCGGCGCGGTGCACATGCAGTCGCCGCGCGACCGCTACTGGCACACGCTGATGGACGGCCAGAGCGCCGATTGCGCGCCGACCCCGGTCGAGGCCGAGCACCCGCTGTTCGTGCTGTACACCTCCGGCTCCACCGGCAAGCCCAAGGGCGTGCAGCACTCCACCGGCGGCTACCTTGTATTCATCAGCTACACCCACGAGCAGGTGTTCGACCTGCGCGAGGACGACGTCTACTGGTGCACCGCCGACGTCGGCTGGGTCACCGGCCATAGCTACGTGGTGTACGGCCCGCTGTGCAACGGCGCCACCACGGTGATGTTCGAGGGCGTGCCGAACTACCCCGACCACAGCCGCTTCTGGCAGGTGATCGACAAGCACCAGGTGACCCTCTTCTACACCGCGCCCACCGCGATCCGCGCGCTGATGCGCGAGGGCGAGGCGCCGGTGAAAAAGTGCTCGCGCAAGTCGCTGCGCATCCTCGGCTCGGTGGGTGAGCCGATCAATCCGGAAGCGTGGGAGTGGTACTACAACGTGGTCGGCGAGCAGCGCTGCCCGATCGTCGACACCTGGTGGCAGACCGAGACCGGCGGCATCATGATCTCGCCGTTGCCCGGCGCGATCGCCACCAAGCCCGGCTCGGCCACCTTGCCGTTCTTCGGCGTCAAGCCGGCGATCGTCGACGCCGAAGGCACCTTGCAGGAAGGCGTGGCCGAGGGCAACCTGCTGATCACCGACTCCTGGCCCGGCCAGGTACGCACCATCTACGGCGATCACCAGCGCTTCATCGAGACCTACTTCAGCGCCTATCCCGGCAACTATTTCTCGGGCGACGGCGCGCGCCGCGACGAGGACGGCTACTACTGGATCACCGGCCGCGTCGACGACGTGATCAACGTGTCCGGCCACCGCCTGGGCACCGCCGAGGTGGAGAGCGCGCTGGTGGCGCATCCGAAGGTGGCCGAGGCCGCCGTGGTCGGCTGCCCGCACGAGATCAAGGGCCAGGGCATCTATGCCTACGTCACCCTGGTCGCCGGCGAGAACGGCAGCGACGAGCTGCGCAAGGAACTGATCGCCTGGGTACGCAAGGAGATCGGCCCGATCGCCACGCCGGACTACCTGCAGTGGGCGCCCGGCCTGCCGAAGACGCGCTCGGGCAAGATCATGCGCCGGATCCTGCGCAAGATCGGCGAGAATCAGCCCGAGCAGCTCGGCGACATCACCACCCTGGCCGATCCCGGCGTGGTGAAGAACCTGGTGGACGAGCGGCTGATCAAATAAGCGACGGGATTCGGGATTTGCAAGAGTCGCTCTCCGAATCTCCCATCCCGAATCCCGAATCCCGGCTTCGCCCCATGCCCGACATCCTGATCGCCGACGACCATCCGCTGTTCCGCGACGCGCTGCAGCGCGCCGTGCTGACGGCGGTGCCGCAGGCGCGCGTGCACAGCGCCGACAGCGTGCACGCGTTGCTCGGCCTGATCGAGCAGTTCCCCGACGCCGAGCTGCTGCTGCTCGACCTGCACATGCCCGGCGCGCGCGGCTATTCGGCGCTGGCGCATATCCGTGGCCAGTATCCCGGGCTGCCGACCATCGTGGTGTCCGGCCACGAGGAGGCGCAGGTGGCGCGCCGCGCGCTGGCACACGGCGCCTCGGCCTACATCCCCAAGTCCACCGCCGGTACCGACATCGTGGCGGCGATCCGCGCGGTGCTCGACGGCGACGTGTGGCTGCCGCCGGCCCTGCTCGGCGACCCCGGCGAACTGAGGCCCGACGAAGCCGCCGCCGCCGCGCAGGTCGCCGCGCTGACGCCGCAGCAGTTCCGCGTGATGACGATGATCGCCGAGGGCCTGCTGAACAAGCAGATCGCCTGGGAGCTGGGCGTCTCCGAGGCCACCGTGAAGGCACACATGACCGCGATCATGCGCAAGCTCGGGGTCAATAACCGCACCCAGGTCGCGCTGCTCGCCAGCCAGCTGGCGGTCGACCAGGAAGGCCTGCCGGCCATGCCGGACGACTCCGACTGACCCCGTTCAGGCAACCGGCCACCCCGACTCACCCGTCGCCCGGCCACCGCCAGGCCACGTCCCGCGCCATCCAGACGCGGTCCTGCCACCGCTTCCGTCACGCCCGCGAACCACGCCCATCAGCTTCGTGCAATCAGCCTTATATACGGCTATTTGATTTTCTTGCTTTCTTTTGTTGCGGCGCACTATAGTCGATTCTCCCCATGCCGGGAGTGGAGAACATGGCTCAGCCGCACGCGCAGGGTTTGTACAACCCGTCCAACGAACACGACGCCTGCGGCGTGGGTTTCGTCGCCCATATCAAGGGCCGGAAAAGCCATGAGATCGTCCAGCAGGGCCTGTTGATCCTGCGCAACCTGGATCATCGCGGCGCGGTCGGCGCCGATCCGCTGATGGGCGACGGCGCCGGCATCCTGATCCAGATCCCCGACCAGCTCTACCGCGAGGACATGGCGCAGCAGGGCGTGCAGCTGCCGCCGCCGGGCGAATACGGCGTGGGCATGGTCTTCCTGCCCAAGGAGCACGCCTCGCGGCTGGCCTGCGAACAGGAGCTGGAGCGCAAGGTGCTGGCCGAGGGCCAGCTGGTGCTGGGCTGGCGCGACGTGCGCGTCGACGCCGACATGCCGATGTCGCCGGCGGTCAAGGCGACCGAGCCGGTGGTGCGGCAGATCTTCATCGGGCGCGGGCCGGACGTGATGGTGCCCGACGCGCTGGAGCGCAAGCTGTATGTCATCCGCAAGACCTCCAGCCACGCGATCCGCGCGCTGGGCCTGAAGCACGGCAAGGAATACTTCGTCCCCTCGATGTCCAGCCGCACGGTGGTCTACAAGGGCCTGCTGCTGGCCGGCCAGGTTGGCCGGTACTACCTCGACCTGGCCGACCCGCGCACCGTGTCGGCGCTGGCGCTGGTGCACCAGCGCTTCTCCACCAACACCTTCCCCGCGTGGGAGCTGGCCCACCCGTACCGCATGATCGCGCACAACGGCGAAATCAACACGGTCAAGGGCAACGTCAACTGGATCAACGCGCGCACCGGCGCGATCTCCTCGCCGGTGCTCGGCGACGACCTGGCCAAGCTGTGGCCGCTGATCTATCCCGGCCAGTCCGACACCGCCTCGTTCGACAACTGCCTCGAACTGCTGACCATGGCGGGCTACCCGCTGTCGCACGCGATGATGATGATGATTCCCGAGGCATGGGAACGCCACACGCTGATGGACGACAACCGCCGCGCGTTCTACGAGTACCACGCCGCGATGATGGAGCCGTGGGACGGCCCCGCCGCGATCGCCTTCACCGACGGTCGCCAGGTCGGCGCCACGCTCGACCGCAACGGCCTGCGCCCGGCGCGCTACCTGATCACCGACGACGACCTGGTGATCCTGGCCTCCGAGGCCGGCGTGCTGCCGATCGCCGAATCGCGCATTGTGAAGAAGTGGCGGCTGCAGCCGGGCCGGATGCTGCTGATCGACATGGAGGCGGGCCGCATCATCGACGACAAGGAACTGAAGGACCAGCTGGCCAACGCCAGGCCGTACAAGCAGTGGATCGAACACATCCGGATCAAGCTGGACGCCCTGCCGGAGCCGCGTGCCGAGTCGCACGTCGTCGACAGCCTGCTCGACCGCCAGCAGGCCTTCGGCTACACCCAGGAAGACCTGAAGTTCCAGCTGCTGCCGATGGCGCAGGCCGGCGAGGAAGCGATCGGCGCGATGGGCAACGATTCGCCGCTGGCCGTGCTGTCGGAGCGCAGCAAGTCGCTGTACCAGTATTTCCGCCAGCTGTTCGCGCAGGTCACCAACCCCTCGATCGATCCGATCCGCGAACAGCTGGTGATGTCGCTGGTGTCCTTCATCGGGCCCAAGCCCAACCTGCTGGACATCAACAACATCAACCCGCCGCTGCGACTGGAGGTGGCCCAGCCGGTGCTGGACTTCGCCGAGATGGCCAAGATCCGCAAGATCGGGCGCTACTCCAAGGGCAAGTTCCGCAGCTTCGAATTGGACATCACCTATCCGGCGACCTGGGGCAAGGCGGGCATCGAGGCGCGCCTCGCCTCGCTGTGCGCGCAGGCGGTGGACGCGATCCACCAGGGCCACAACATCCTGATCGTGTCCGACCGGCGCAGCAATCACGAGCGCGTGGCGATCCCGGCCCTGCTGGCCACCTCGGCCGTCCATCTGCACCTGGTCAACCGCGGTCTGCGCACCAGCACCGGCCTGGTGGTGGAGACCGGCTCGGCGCGCGAGGTGCACCACTTCGCCCTGCTCGCCGGCTACGGCGCCGAGGCGATCCACCCCTACCTGGCGATGGAAGTGCTGGCCCAGCACTTCGCCGCGGGCAGCGGCGGGATAAGCGCGGACAAGGCGCTGCACAACTACGTCAAGGCGATCGACAAGGGTTTGCAGAAGGTGATGTCCAAGATGGGCATCTCCACCTACATGTCCTACACCGGCGCGCAGATCTTCGAGGCGGTGGGTCTGAACCGCGAGCTGGTCGACAAGTACTTCACCGGCACCACTTCCAACATCGAGGGCATCGGCCTGTTCGAGGTGGCCGAGGAAGCGCTGCGCCTGCACGCCGCCGCCTACGGCGACGACCCGGTGCTGGCCGACGCGCTGGACGCAGGCGGCGAGTACGCCTGGCGCGTGCGCGGCGAGGAGCACATGTGGACGCCGGACATGGTGGCCAAGCTGCAGCACGCCACCCGCGCCAACAACACGCAGACCTACCAGGAGTATTCGCAGCTGGTCAACGACCAGACCCGGCGCCTGATGACGCTGCGCGGGCTGTTCGAGTTCCGCGCCGATCCGGCCGCCGCGATCGCGCTGGACGAGGTGGAACCGGCCGGCGAGATCGTCAAGCGCTTCGTCACCGGCGCGATGTCGCTGGGCTCGATCTCGACCGAGGCGCACACCACCCTGGCCATCGCGATGAACCGCATCGGCGGCAAGTCCAACACCGGCGAGGGCGGCGAGGACGAGGCGCGCTACCAGGGCGAGTTGCGTGGCGTGGCGATCAAGCAGGGCGACACCGTCGCCGGCATCCTCGGCAAGGCGCACATCGAGCGCGACCTCGAACTGCAGGCCGGCGACTCGCTGCGTTCGCGCATCAAGCAGGTGGCCTCCGGCCGCTTCGGCGTCACCGCGGCCTACCTGGTCTCGGCCGACCAGATCCAGATCAAGATCTCGCAGGGTGCCAAGCCCGGCGAGGGCGGCCAGCTGCCCGGCCACAAGGTCTCCGAGTACATCGCGCAGCTGCGTTTCTCGGTGCCCGGGGTGGGCCTGATCTCGCCGCCGCCACACCACGACATCTACTCGATCGAGGACCTGGCCCAGCTCATCCACGACCTGAAGAACTGCAACCCGCAGGCGTCGATCTCGGTGAAGCTGGTGTCCGAAGTGGGCGTGGGCACGGTGGCGGCCGGCGTGGCCAAGGCCAAGGCCGACCATGTGGTGATCGCCGGCCACGACGGCGGCACCGGCGCCTCGTCGTGGTCGTCGATCAAGCACGCCGGCACGCCGTGGGAACTGGGCCTGGCCGAAACGCAGCAGACGCTGGTGCTGAACCAGCTGCGCGGGCGCATCCGGGTGCAGGCGGACGGCCAGATGAAGACCGGCCGCGACGTGGTGATCGGCGCCCTGCTCGGCGCTGACGAGTTCGGCTTCGCCACCGCGCCGCTGGTGGTGGAAGGCTGCATCATGATGCGCAAGTGCCACCTCAACACCTGCCCCACCGGCGTGGCCACGCAGGATCCGGTGCTGCGCCGGAAGTTCAGTGGCAAGCCCGAGCACGTGGTGAACTACTTCTTCTTCGTGGCCGAGGAAGCGCGCCGGATCATGGCGCAGCTGGGCATCCACCGCTTCGACGAGCTGGTCGGCCGCACCGACCTGCTCGACACCCGCCAGGGCATCGCGCACTGGAAGGCGCGCGGGCTGGATTTCAGCCGCGTGTTCCACCGCCCCGAGGTACCGACCGGGGTGGCGCAACGACACGTCACCGAACAGGACCACGGCCTCGGCAAGACCGGCAAGGCGCTCGACCACAGCCTGATCGAGAAGGCCCGGCCCGCGCTGGAGCAGCGCGAACGGACCAGCTTCATGGTCGGCGTGCGCAACGTCAACCGCACCGTGGGCACCATGCTGTCCGGCGAGGTGGCGCGTCGCTACGGCCACGCCGGCCTGCCCGACGACACCATCCACATCCAGATGGATGGCACCGCCGGACAGAGCTTCGGCGCGTTCCTGGCTCGCGGCATCACGCTCGACTTGGTCGGCGAGGCGAACGACTACGTGGGCAAGGGCCTGTCCGGCGGGCGCATCATCGTGCGCTCGCCGAACGACTTCCACGGCTTCGGCCCGGAGCACATCATCGCCGGCAACACGGTGCTGTACGGCGCCACCGAAGGCGAGGCCTATTTCAACGGCGTCGCCGGCGAACGCTTCGCCGTGCGCAACTCCGGCGCCACCGCCGTGGTGGAAGGCGTCGGCGACCACGGTTGCGAGTACATGACCGGCGGCACCGTGGTCCTGCTCGGCGAAACCGGCCGCAATTTTGCCGCCGGCATGTCCGGCGGAGTGGCTTATGTGTTCGACCCCGAATTGCGCTTCCAGGCACGTTGCAATCTTTCCATGGTCGCCCTGGAACCGCTGCTGGCCGGCGTCGAGCAGGAACTGCGGGTGCCGCGCACGCTGTGGCATCCGCTCACCCGCGGCGCGCCCGGCGAAACCGACGAGGCGATCCTGCGCCGGCTGGTCGAGTCGCACTTCCGCTACACCGGCAGTTTCCGCGCGAAGGCGATCCTGCATGACTGGAGCAACGCCCGCACGCATTTCGTCAAGGTGATGCCGCACGAGTACAAGCGCGCGCTGGCCGAACCGCCGCCGGCGACCACCGCCGCATCCACCGAGAAGGCCACGGCCTGAGTCCACGAGGAACCGCACAGATGGGCAAGATCACCGGCTTTCTCGAATACCCGCGCCTGCAGGAAACCAGCGAGGCGCCCGCACAGCGCAAGAAGCACTGGCGCGAATTCACCGCGCACCTGTCCGACGACCAGGCTGCGCAGCAGGCCGCGCGCTGCATGGATTGCGGCATCCCGTTCTGTCACCAGGGCTGCCCGGTCAACAACATCATCCCCGACTTCAACGACCTGGTGTACCGGCAGGACTGGAAGCGCGCGATCGACGTGCTGCACTCGACCAACAACTTTCCCGAGTTCACCGGCCGCATCTGCCCCGCCCCGTGCGAGGCCGCGTGCACGCTGAACATCAACGACGACGCGGTGGGTATCAAGTCGATCGAGCACAAGATCATCGACAAGGCGTGGGAGGAAGGCTGGGTGGTGCCGCAGCCCGCCACGCGCCAGACCGGCTGGAAGGTAGCCGTGGTCGGTTCCGGCCCGGCCGGGCTGGCCGCCGCGCAGCAGCTGGCCCGGGCCGGCCATGCGGTGACCGTGTTCGAGAAGAACGACCGCCTCGGCGGCCTGCTGCGCTACGGCATCCCCGACTTCAAGCTGGACAAGGGCCACATCGACCGCCGCCTGCAGCAGATGCGCGGCGAAGGCGTGCAGTTCCGCACCGGCGTGTTCGTCGGCGTCGCGGCGGATGCCGGGCAGCACGGCAACCCCCACGTGATCACCCCCGAACAGCTGCGGCAGGAATACGACGCGGTGGTGCTCACCGGCGGCGCGGAAACCCCGCGCGACCTGCCGGTGCCCGGCCGCGAGTTGCGCGGCGTGCATTTCGCGATGGAGTTCCTGCCGCAACAGAACCGCGTGGTGGCCGGCGACAAGCTGAAGAACCAGCTCGTCGCCACCGGCAGGCAGGTGGTCGTGATCGGCGGCGGCGACACCGGCTCCGACTGCGTGGGCACCTCGAACCGCCACGGCGCCGTGGCGATCACCCAGTTCGAGCTGCTGCCGCAGCCACCACTGCAGGAAAACAAGCCGCTGGTGTGGCCGTACTGGCCGCTCCGCCTGCGCACCTCCAGCTCGCACGAGGAAGGCTGCCGGCGCGACTGGTCGGTCGCCACCAAGTGCTTCAACGACGACGGCAAGGGCCACGTGAAAAGCCTCACCGGCGTACGGCTGGCGTGGCAGGACGGCAAGATGAGCGAGGTCCCGGGCAGCGAGTTCGAGATCCAGGCGGACCTGGTGCTGCTGGCGATGGGCTTCGTCTCGCCGGTACAAGGCGTGCTGGACGCGTTCGGCGTGGACAAGGATGCCCGCGGCAACGCCCGTGCCACCGCCGACGCCGACGGCGGTTACCGCACCAGCGTGGACAAGGTGTTCGCCGCCGGCGACATGCGCCGCGGCCAGTCGCTGGTGGTGTGGGCGATCCGCGAAGGACGCCAGTGCGCGCGCGCGGTGGACGAGTTCCTGATGGGCCATTCCAGCCTGCCGCGCTGATCGCGGCTCAGGCTGGCCGGTCCTCGCCCTGCCGGCGCACCAGCGCGGTCAGCAGGGCGCGCAAGGCCGCCGGGCGTACCGGCTTGTGCAGCACCGGATAACCGCGCGCCCGCGCACGCTGCTTCAATTCGCTGCTGCCATCGGCCGTGATCATTGCCACCGGCGGCAGCTCGCCCAGCGCATCGCGCAGCTGCTGCAGCGCCTGCAGGCCGTCGACGCCATCGGCCAGGTGGTAGTCGGCCAGCACCAGGTCGATCGGCCCGCGCCTCAGTTCGACGCGGGCCTGCGCCACATCCAGTGCGGTGCGGCAATCGACGCCCCAGCGGCTGAGCAGGGCGCGCATGCCGTCGAGGATGCTGGCGTCGTTGTCCAGGCACAACACGGTCAGCGGCAGCTGCTTGTCCGGACCGGCGCGCTCCACCCGCTGACGCCGCACCGGCACCGCCTCGTTGCGCGGCACCGTCACCGCGAAGCAGCTGCCATGCTCGACCCGCGAGTGCAGGTCGAGCCGGTGGCCGAGGATGCCGGCCAGGCGGTCGCAGATCGACAGGCCCAGGCCCAGGCCCTTCTCGCCCCACGGCGAAGGTTGTTCCAGCCGCTGGAATTCGTCGAAGATGCGCGCGCGCTGTTCCGCCGCGATGCCTGGGCCGGAGTCCCACACTTCGATGCGCACCTCCTCGCCGTGCCGTCGCGCACCCAGCAGCACGCTGCCCTTGCTGGTGTAGCGCAGCGCGTTGGAGAGGAAATTCTGCAGGATCCGGCGCAACAGCTGCGGGTCGCTGCGCACCGCCAGCGAGGTTGGCACCACGCGCAGGCGCAGCCCGCGACGTTCGGCGACCACCGCGAATTGCGCCTTCAGCGAATCGAACAACTCGGCCAGCGCGAAGGCGCCGACTTCGGGGTGGTAGCTGCCGGCATCCAGCCGCGAGACGTCGAGCAGCGCGTCGAGCAGGTCCTCGGCAGCGCGGAACGAGGCGTCGATGCGTTCGGCCAGGCCGCTCGCTTCGGTGTCCAGCCCGGGATGCTGGCGCAGTGCCGAGGTGAACAGGCGCGCCGCATTCAGCGGCTGCAGCAGGTCGTGGCTGGCCGCGGCGAGGAAGCGCGTCTTGGAGATGTTCGCGGTCTCCGCCGCGCGGCGCGCCTGCGCGGTGGCGGCCAGCGCCTCGGACAGTTCGGCGGTACGCTGCTCGACGCGCTGCTCCAGCGTCTCGTTCACCTCGATCAGCGCCTGCTCGGCGTGCTTGTACGCGGTGACGTCGGTGTAGGTGGTGACGTAGCCACCGCCGGGCAGCGCGCGGCCGCGCATCTCGATCACCGTGCCGTCCGGGCGTACGCGCTGGAACAGGTGCGAGGAGCCGGCGCGCATATAGTCGATGCGCTTGGCCACGTGGCCGTCGACCTCGCCGGGGCCGCACTCGCCCAGCTCGGCATTCCAGCGGATCAGCTCGGCCACCGGCACACCCACATGGACCATGCCGTCGGGGTAGTCGAACAGTTCCAGGTAGCGCCGGTTCCACGCCACCAGGCGCATCTGCGCGTCGACCACGCTGATTCCCTGCGAGACGTTTTCCAGCGTGGTGGAAAGCAGCTCGCGATTGAAGCGCAGTTCCTGCGAGGCCTCGTCCAGCAGCGCCATCGACTCGGCCACGTCCAGGCCGCTGCCGGACAGTGCGCTGATCAGGATGCGCCGCGCGTTCGCCGCGCCCACCGCCGAGGCCAGCAAGCGCTCGGTGTACTGGATCAGGGCGCGGTCGGCTGCCTCGCCGGGCAGCAGCGGCTTGCCGCGGCGCTGGCCGTATTCCTCGAACGCGCGCGCGCTGCTGCGCTCGCCCACGATGCGTTCGGCGATGGTGCGCAGGTCGGCCACCACCACGCGGCCGCGCCAGTCGCCGCTGCCGCTGCGGCGGGCCGGGTCGGCGTCCATGAACAGTGCTGCGTGCAGGCGTTCCTCCAGGCTGGGCCGCAGGCGCAGCGAAACGAACACCAGGCAGCCCACGTTGACCAGCAGCGACCAGAACGTGCCGTGCATCACCGGCTCCCAGCCGCTGAGGTGGAACAGCGCCTGCGGGCGCAGCCAGTCCCAGCCGAACGGACCATGCTGCAGCCACTGGTCGGAACGGATCAGCGCCGGCAGCAGCAAGGTGTAAAGCCACACCAGGAAGCCACCGGCCAAGCCCACCATCACGCCGCGGCGACTGGCGCCGCGCCAGTACAGCGCGGCGATCAGCGCCGGCGCGAACTGCGCCACCGCGGCGAACGCGAGCAGCCCGGTGGCGGCCAGGTTTTCCGCGTTCGCGGCGACCCGGTAGTAGGCGTAGGCCATCGCCGCGAGCAGGATGATCGCCACCCGGCGCACGCCCAGCACCAGCTGCGACAGGTCGCTGCGTTGCTCCAGCCGCAGTCGGCGGATGCGCAGCAGCGCCGGCATCACCAGATCGTTGCTGATCATCGTCGACAGCGCCACCGAGGCCACGATCACCATGCCGGTTGCCGCCGAGAAACCACCGATGAAGGCCAGCAGCGCCATGCCACGGTCGCCGTACGCCAGCGGCAGGGTCAGCACCCAGGCGTCGGCGGTGCCGTCGCGCACCAGCGGCATGTGCGCGCCGGCCGCCACGATCGGCAGCACCGCCACGCTGACGACGACCAAGTACAGCGGCACCATCCAGCGCGCACGGGTGAGGTCGCCGGCGTCCTCGCACTCGACCATGCCGATCTGGAACTGCCGCGGCAGGCAGAACATGGCGCAGAACGCCAGCATGGTCTGCGCCAGGAAGCCGGGCGACAAGCCATGGCTCAGCTGGGTGACCGGCAACTGCACCGTGCTGACCAGCCCCGGCCCCTGCCACAACGCGTAGCCGGCCAGCGCGACGAACGCCAGCAGCTTGATCAGCGACTCCAGCGCGATCGCCAGCATCATGCCGTGGTGGTGCTCGGTGGCGTCGATGCTGCGCGTGCCGAACAGGATCGCGAACACCGCCAGCAGCACCGCGCACCACATCGCGCTGTCGATGCCGCCGGCCGTCACCACGCCGTGCCGGACGCCGCCGAGCACGCCGAACGACATCGCCACCGCCTTGAACTGCAGCGCGATGTACGGCACCACCGCGATCACCGCGATCACCGCCACCAGCGCCGCCAAACCGTGCGACTTGCCGAAGCGCGCGCCGATGAAGTCGGCGATCGAGGTGATGTTGCGCTGCCTCACCGTCTGCACCAGCCGGCGCAGCAGGCCGAAGCCGAACACGAACAGCAGGATCGGGCCGAGGTAGATCGGCAGGTAGGCCAGGCCGTCGCGCGCCGCCGTGCCGACCGCGCCGTAAAACGTCCACGACGAGCAGTACACCGCCAACGCCAGGCTGTAGACGATCGGGCGCAGGCGCGGCTGGCGCGGGTACAGCGGCCGGCGATCGCCCGCGTAGGCCACCACGAACAGCAGCCCGACGTACAGCAGCGACACCAGCAGCAGCAGCCAGCCTTGAATCAAGTCCCGTTCTCCCGGCCAGACGATCGACAGGCAGGATGCCTGTGCTTGTGCCATGACGGTGCCGGCGGCACCATGCACGGATGATCGCCGCGCCCGCCTCGACGCTTGCCAACGTAGCAGAGCACCTGCGCGATGACGAGATTCATGTGTGGCGGCTGGACTATCGACCCTCGGCCGGGCGAGCGCCGCTGCGCGCGGTGCTGGCCGCCTACCTCGGCATCGCCGCGGAGCAGGTGGTGCTGGCGGATGGCGAGTACGGCCGCCCGGCACTTGCCACCGGGCTGGATCCCTCGCTTGGTTTCAACTGGTCGCACAGCGGCGGACATGCCCTGATCGCGCTCGGCCGGCACGTCGTGCCGGGGATCGATCTTGAATGCCAGCGCCCGCGCCCGCGGGCGCTGGATATCGCCGAGCGCTATTTCAGCAGCGAGGAGGCAGCGCTGCTCGCGGCGCTGCCCGAGGCCGAACGCAGCGCCACCTTCCTCGAGTTGTGGACCGCCAAGGAAGCGGTGGTGAAGGCGCTGGGCCGCGGCCTCGCGTTCGGCCTGGATCGGCTCAGCATCGCCAGCGTCGCCGGCCAGCTGCAGTTGCGGCGGCTGGCCGGCGACGACGCCAGCGCCTGGCAACTGCAACGGCTGGACCTCGACCACGGCCTGGTGGCGGCGCTGGCCTGGCGCGGCGGCGAGCGCCGGATCCGGCTCGCCACGCTTGCCAGTGACGCCTGATCGGCGCACTGTTTTCGGTCCGTCTCAACCCACCATGTGCCTGCGGACCATCGTGCCGCTCGCCCCACCGCCCAGGATCGTCCGCCCACCATGACCCTGCTCAGCGTCAACCTCAACAAGATCGCCGTGCTGCGCAATTCGCGTGGCGGTGACGAACCGGACATCTGCCGCGCCGCGCAGACCTGCATCGAGGCCGGCTGCGGCGGCATCACCGTGCACCCGCGCCCTGACCAGCGCCATGTACGGCCGCACGACGTGCGCGCGCTGGCCGCGATGCTGCGCGGACGGGTCGAGTACAACATCGAAGGTAACCCGTTTGCCGGCGCCCGCGGCGAGTACCCGGGCCTGCTCGCGCTGGCCCGCGAAGTGCGCCCGACCCAGGTGACCCTGGTGCCGGACGGCGACGGCCAGATCACCTCCGACCACGGCTTCGACCTGCGCCGCGACATCGCGCAGCTGCACCCGCTGGTCGGCGAGCTGTGCGACCTTGGTTGCCGGGTCAGCCTGTTCGTCGATGCCGGTAGCCAGGATTTCGAGCTGGCCGCGGCAATCGGCGTGCAGCGCATCGAGATCTATACCGGCCCCTACGCCGAGGCCTTCGCCGACGGCCAGCCCGCCGCCGCCCTGTCGGCATGCGCCGACACCGCGCGCCGCGCGCAGCAGGCCGGGCTGGCGGTGAACGCGGGGCACGACCTCAGCCAGGCCAACCTGGGCACGTTCAAGGCCGCGATCCCCGGTTTGGCCGAGGTGTCGATCGGCCACGCGCTGATCGGCGAGGCGCTGTACGAGGGGCTGGCCTGCACCGTGCGCAACTACCTGCAGATCCTGCGCTGAACAGGGCGCCGCGACGGCGCCGACCACCGAGCGCACCAACGAAAACCCCCGCGCAAGGCGGGGGGTTTTCTTTTGTTGCGTGCTGCCGCGGCAGCGCCGGGTCAGAAGTTCTCGGTGAAACCGATCTTGACCAGGTTGTAGCTCTTCGCGTCCGCCAGCACCCGTGCCACGTACTGATAGGCCACCGCGTCATCCGCGGCGATCTGGATTTCCGGCTGGTTGCTCTGCTGGGCGATCACCGCGAGCTGCGCCTTCAGGCCCAGCTCGTCGACCGGCGTGTCGTTCCAGTACAGCGCACCGGCCTGGTCGATCTTCAGATGGATCGGATCCGGCGGGTTGGTCTGCGGCGTGGGGTTAGGGTTCGGCTGCGGCAGGTCCACCTGGATCTTGTGGGCCAGCACCGGTGCCGTGATCATGAAGATGATCAGCAACACCAACATCACGTCGACCAGCGGCGTGACGTTGATCTCCGACATCGGACCGGTCGTGTTAGTAGAGAATGACATCTTCGATCACCCCTTCGGCGCGTCAGTGGTCATGAAGCCAACATGCACCATGCCCGAATCCTTGGCGTCGCCGATGATCTTCTTCACGACCTTGAACTCGGTGTTCTTGTCCGCACGGATCTGCAGCTCCGGCTGGGGCGACTTCTGCGCATTCACCGCAAACTGCGCCCGCAGCTCGGCTTCGCTGACCAGATGGTCATTGAAGTACATGCTGCCATCCTGCTTGACCGCCAGATCCAGCGGCGGAACCACCAACTCCGGTTCCTTGGTCTTCGGATTCGCGATCGGCAGGTCGATCGTGATGGAATGCGACATCAGGGGCGCCGTGATCATGAAGATGATCAGCAGTACCAACATCACGTCGACCAGCGGCGTGACGTTGATTTCCGACATCGGGCCGCCGGAATTGCCTCCTACGCTCATCGACATGGGTCAATTCCTCACTTCGAGCTGTCGACGCGCGAACCAGTGGCGAAGAAATCGTGCAGGTCGTGGGCGAATTCATCGAAGCGGGCGTACACCACGCGGTTCGAGCGGCTGAAGAAGTTGTAGGCGAACAGGGCCGGGATGGCGGCGAACAGACCGAACGCCGTCATGATCAGCGCCTCGCCGACCGGGCCGGCCACCGCGTTCATCGACGCATTGCCGGAAGCGGCGATGCGGATCAGGGCGTGGTAGATGCCCCACACCGTACCGAGCAGACCGACGAACGGTGCGGCGGAGCCGACCGTGGCGAGCAGGGTCATGCCGCCTTCCAGGCGCATGCTCTCGCGAGCCACGGCCTGGCGCAGGGCGCGGTCGATGAACTCCGAACGGCTCAGCGACTCGGCCAGGCGGCCGGTGGTGCCTGCCGCTGCCGTGGCCTGCTGGTGATGGGCGACCGCCGAGGCGGCATCGAGCGCGATCTTGGAGAACGGCTCGCTGCGCGGCTGGGCTTCCAGTTCGCGGATCGCGTCCTGGGTGGAGCCGTTGCCCCAGAAGCCGTTGATGACCTTGTCGGCGCGAGCCTTCACCGTCGCATTGCGGATGCCGTTGGCGATGATGAAGTACCACGACAGGAACGACATCACGACCAGGGTCACGAAGACCACCCAGCCGAGCCAGTCGAAGTTCTGGATCAGGTTGTCGAAGCCCATCTGTTTCATGGCTTCGGCGTTGGTATTGCCACCCATGGCCTGTGCGGCATCGGTCGTTGCAGGAGTCTGTAGGAACATAACGCTACCCTAGGGAAGTCAAGCGTGAACTGTAACTGTAAACCGGGCGGACCCGGTTACAGCTGGTTGAGATTGAAGTTGACCGGAACGCGTGCGTAGCCTTCAACTTTCTGTCCATTTCGAATCGTTGGATTGAAGCGCCAACGACGTGCGGCATCCATGGCAGCACGATCGAGTTCGTGGTAACCGCTGGACCGGTCGATCTTGATGTCCTTCGGCGAACCATCCACGCCCACCAGGATCATCAGCACCACCGTGCCTTCATGCCGCTGGCGAACCGCCTGCGGCGGATACTTCGGCTTGATCTGGCTGTTGTAGCTGAGATCCGAACTGGCCGTGATATCCGATGGCGGTGCCGGCGGAGCTGGCGGTGCC
>NZ_JADBJR010000008.1:0-88041 GCF_018101315.1 Rhodanobacter sp. B2A1Ga4
TCCAGCCGTGACTTCGGCCGCCTGCTGGGGCGCTGGTGCGGCCTGTCACGCCGACCCGACGAGAACAAGCTGGCGGCACTGCGCGCGGATATCGAGCGCTCCGCGGCCAGGCGCCGTGCCCGTGCCGCCGCCAAGCCTGCCATCCAGCTCGATGAATCGCTGCCGATCAGTGCGCGCGGCGAGGACATCGTCAAGCTGATCCGTGAGCACCAGGTGGTGGTGATCGCCGGCGAGACCGGCTCGGGCAAGACCACCCAGCTGCCCAAGCTGTGCCTGGCCGCCGGCCGTGGCGAGGCCGGCATGATCGGCTGCACCCAGCCGCGCCGGCTGGCCGCGCGCTCGGTGGCGCGCCGCGTGGCGGAGGAACTGGGCACGCCGCTGGGCGAGATCGTGGGTTTCCAGGTGCGCTTCAACGACCAGGTGTCCGAGCGCAGCCTGATCAAGTTCATGACTGACGGCATCCTGCTGGCCGAGACCCAGGGTGATCCGTGGCTCAGCGCCTACGACACCATCATCATCGACGAGGCGCACGAGCGCAGCCTGAACATCGACTTCCTGCTCGGCTACCTGAAACGGCTGGCATCGAAGCGGCCGGAGCTGAAGATCATCGTCACCTCGGCCACGATCGACACCGCCAGGTTTGCCGAGCATTTCGGCGGCGCGCCGGTGGTCGAGGTGGAGGGGCGCGCTTATCCGGTCGAAACGCGCTGGCGCTCGCTCGATGAAATAGTCGCGCGACAGGGGCGCAACAAGGACATGCAGCAGGGCAGCGCCGAACACATCGCCGCGGTGCTCGACGAGATCAGCCACGACGACCCACGCGGCGACGTGCTGGTGTTCCTGCCCGGCGAGCGCGAGATCCGCGACGCGCACCAGCTGCTGTCGCGCCGGCAGTACCGCGAGACCGAGATCATGCCGCTGTACGCACGGCTGTCCGCCGGCGACCAGGACCGCGTGTTCAAGCCCGGCGTGAAGCGCCGCGTGGTGCTGGCCACCAACGTGGCCGAGACCTCGCTCACCGTGCCGCGCATCCGCTACGTGATCGACACCGGCACCGCGCGGGTGAAGCGCTACAGCCAGCGCAGCCAGCTCGAACGGCTGCATGTCGAGCCGATCTCGCAGGCGGCTGCGGACCAGCGCAAGGGTCGCTGCGGCCGCGTCGGGCCGGGCATCTGCTATCGCCTGTACGACGAGGCGGATTTCGCCGGCCGCGCCGCGTTCACCGATCCGGAACTGCTGCGTTCGTCGCTGGCCAACGTGATCCTGCGCATGCTGGCGCTGAAGCTGGGCGAGGTGGACGACTTCCCGTTCCTGGAAGCACCCGACCCGCGCGTGGTCGCCGACGGCTTCCGCCGGCTCACCGAGATTTCCGCGATCGACGAGGCGCGCAGGCTCACCGCGATCGGCCGCACCCTGGCGCGCCTGCCGATCGACGTGCAGCTGGCGCGCATGCTGGTCGAGGGCGAGCAGCTGCACGCGCTGCGCGAGCTGCTCGTCATTGTCAGCTTCCTCAGCATCCAGGACCCGCGCGAGCGCCCGGGCGATGCAAGGCAACAGGCCGATACGGCGCACGCCGTGTTCGCCGATCCGAAATCCGACTTCGCCGGTGTGCTGAACCTGTGGCGCGCCTACCACGACGCGCACGAGGAACTGACCCAGTCGAAACTGCGCGACTGGTGTTCGCGGCACTTCCTCAGCTTCATGCGCATGCGCGAATGGCGCGAGCTGCATCGGCAGCTGTTGCTGGTGGTGGGGGAGTTGGGGTGGGTGATGGATGGACAGCCGCAAGCTGCACGCTCTGCTCCTCCCCCTGCGCGCAGGGGGAGGTTGGGAGGGGGTGGCGCTCTTGATCTTGTTGCACAAAGTCAAAAGCGAACCCCACCCCAGCCCTCCCCTGCGAGCAGGGGAGGGAGCGAGAGCGTCGACGTCGCCGAGCGGTTGTACGAATCCGTCCATCGCTCCCTGCTCGCTGGCCTGCCCACTCAGGTCGGTAGCAAGGATGAGAAGGGCATCTACCAGAGCACGCGCGAGCGCAAGTTCCAGGTCTTCCCCGGCTCCGCACTGGCCAAGGCGCCACCCAACTGGATCTTCTCCGCACAGATCCTCGACGTCGGTGGGCGCGTGTGGGGCATGGCCAACGCGCGGGTCGAGCCGCTGTGGATCGAGCAGCAGGCGGCGCACCTGTTGCGCATGCATTGCCGCGATGCGCACTGGTCGAAGAAGCGTGGCTGCGTGGTGGCTTACGAACAGGTCAGCCTGTTCGGCCTGGTGCTGGTGGAGAAGCGGCCAGTCACCTTCCAGCAGCAGGATCCGGCGCTGGCCCACGCGATCTTCCTGCGTGAGGCGCTGGTGCGCGGCGACATCGACAGCGCCGGCCATGGAAGGCCAGGTGCTGCGGGCGCAGGACGCGCAGGAGCAGCCGCGGATTTCGTGCGCGCCAACCAGCGCGTGCTGGAGGAGGCGCTGGGCATCGAGGCGAAGCAGCGTCGCGAAGGGCTGATCCGCCACGAGGACGAGCTGGTCGCGTTCTTCGAGGGCAAGCTGCCGCAAGACATCGCCAGCAGTCGTGCGCTGGACGCGTGGTATCGCAAGGCCCGTCCGGCCGAGCAGGCGGCGCTGCGCTGGTCGCTGGACGAGGTGATGGCCGGTGGTGCGGGGCTGGATGCGAAAGCGTTCCCCGCGGTGCTGGAGATCCCACCGCAGAGGTACAAGCTCGAATACCGCTTCGTCCCCGGCGACGAGGCCGACGGTGTCACCCTGCAGCTGCCGCTGGCGATGTTGAACGCACTGCCGCCCGCCCGCTGCGAATGGCTGGTGCCCGGCCTGCTGGCCGACAAGGTGGCCGAGTTGATCCGCGGCCTGCCGAAAGCCTTGCGCCGCAACTTCGTGCCCGCACCGGATTTCGCGCGCGCCTTCGTCGAAGCCGAGTCGCCGCGTGACGAGCCACTGGCGAAGGCGCTGGCAGCGTTCCTGAAGCGCACCACCGGCGTCGATATCACTGCCGGCGAATTCGCCGGCGTCGAACTGTCGCCACACTTCCTGATGCGTTATCGCCTGCACGACGAGCGTGGCAAGACGCTGGCCGGCGGCCGCGACCTGGCCACCTTGCGCGGCCAGTGGGAAGGCCAGGCGCGCGAGGCGTTCTCGCGCAAGACCGACATCGAACTGACCCGCGAAGACGTGGCTCACTGGGATTTCGAGGCGATCCCTGCACAGGTGCGTTCGGACGGCGGCCTCGCCGCGTTCCCGGCGCTGGTCGACCTCGGCGAGACGGTGGCGCTGCGCGTGTTCGAGCGCAGCGACGAGGCGCGCGCGGCGCATGCCGGCGGCGTGGTGCGCCTGCTGCGCAACGCGCTGGCCAGCGAGGCGAAGCAGGCGCGCCGGCGATTGCCGATCGGCAACGCGCTGGCGCTGAAGTACGCACCGCTCGGCAGCGTGGACAGTCTGCGCGAGGACCTGCTCGAAGGCGGCTTCGCCGACCTGCTGGCGCGCCACGAGCTGGACGTGCGCAGCGCCGGCACGTTCGAGGCGCTGCGCACGCAGTGCGCGCGCGAACTGTTCGGCGCTGGCGTCGAGCGGCTGAAGCTGGCGGAACCGGTGATCGACGCGCAGGCCGAGCTGAAGCCGTGGCTGGAGCCGCTGCTACTGGGTTTCGCCCGCGCCAGCTACGACGACCTGCGCGAGCAGTTCGACGCGCTGCTGGTGCCCGGTTTCCTGCGCGAGCTGCCGCCATCACGGCTGGCGCACTATCCGCGCTACCTCAAGGCGATGCGTCTGCGCGGCGAACGGCTGCGCCAGGACCCGGCGAAGGACCAGCAGCGCCTGCTGCAGGTGCTGCCGTACTGGCGCGCGTACCTGCAGCAGCGCGCCGCCGGCGCCGATCCCGTCGCGCTGGCCGAGCTGCGCTGGCTGATCGAGGAGTGGCGCGTGTCGCTGTTCGCGCAGGAGCTGAAGACCGCCGAACCGGTCTCGGCCAAGCGGCTGGCGAAGGCGCTGGCGCTGCTGGATTGAGCCGGTCGCTCAGCGCGTCCGCCGCACGTGCACGCTGCCGTTGCAGCCGTCCACGTACATCAGCCAGCTGTCGAACAGCGACGGCTTGACCTTGACCGCCGGGTTGTCGGCGCTCATGCAGTCGGGCGCGTCCGAGCCGATCTGCTTCCACGACTGGCCATTGTCCAGGGTGAATTCGTCGTGGCCGTGCCAGCCGCTGAAGTGCCCGACCAGGCGGGCGTTGAACTTGCTGCGCTTCTGCTTCGGTTCGTAGAACACCGGCTGGCCGCTGGTGTCGACCATCTTGGTGGTGGTCTTGCCGTGCTTGCTCAGCCAGTCGTCGAGATTCTGCAACTCCTGCGCCGACAGCTTGTCCAGTCCAGCAGCCTTGAATTCGGCATCGCCCATGCGTTGTTGCAGGCCGTTGGCCTGCTGCGCCTGCACGGACAGGCAGCCCAGCGACAGTGCCAGCAGCAGCGGCAAGGTCAGGTGGCGGGGGCGGTTCGGCATGGGTGCATCCTCGGGGCAACGGAACGTAAGCGCCGATTCTGCGCGGCCGGCGGGCCTGTCGCCAAGGGGCACGCGGCGATTCGTGCGCAGCGCGGCCGGTACGACCCGGCAGCGGCTACCATGGCCGGGCAAGACCCGAGCTGACTGTCCATGGCCCCGATCACCGAACCATCTGCCCTGTCCCGCTGGCGCGAACGCGCCGGCACGCTGCCGCCGCTGCTGGCCGACGCGCTGGAGGCTTGCGCCACGCGAGCGGTGGACCAGACCGAGTGCACCGACGTGCTGGACCTGCTCGGCATGCTCGGCTGCGATGCGCAGACCCAGGCGGCGGCGCTGTGGTTCGAGCTGGCACGGGTCGATCCCGCGTTATGGGTGCAGCGTCGTGCGGCGTTGCCGGGCGAGCTGCAGCGGCTGGTCGACGGCCAGCAGGCGGCCGAGCAGGTATGGGCGCTGCATGCGCAGCGACCGCCGCAGGGCGCAGCCGAGGGCCTGCGCCGGCTGCTGCTGGCGATCGTGCGCGACCTGCGCGTGGTGTTCGTGCTGCTGGCGCGGCAGCTGGCGCGGATGCGCGCGGCACCGGCGCTGCCGGAGGGCGAGCGGCAGGCGCTGGCACGGCTGACCCGTGACATCCACGCGCCGCTGGCGAACCGGCTCGGCATCTGGCAGCTGAAGTGGGAGCTGGAGGACCTGGCGTTCCGCTACCTGCAGCCGGACACCTACCGCCGCATCGCCAACCTGCTCGACGAGCGCCGCGCCGATCGCGAGGCGTTCATCCGCGACTCGCTGGCCGAGCTGCAGCGCGCGCTGGCCGCGGCCGGCATCCAGGCCGAGCTGGCCGGGCGGCCGAAGCACATCTACTCGATCTGGAAGAAGATGCAGCGCAAGGCGCTGGACTTCTCCGACCTGTACGACATTCGCGCGGTGCGCGTGCTGGTCGGCAACATCACCGACTGCTACGCCGCGCTGGGCGTGGTGCACTCGTTGTGGCCGCACCTGCCGGGCGAGTTCGACGACTACATCGCGCGGCCCAAGGCGAACGGCTACCAGTCGCTGCATACCGCGGTGATCGGGCCGCAGGGCAAGACGCTGGAAGTGCAGATCCGCACCCACGACATGCACCGCGCCAACGAACTGGGCGTGGCCGCGCACTGGCGCTACAAGGAAGGCGGCAGCGCCGACGCCGAGTTCGAGGCGAAGATCGCCTGGATGCGCAAGCTGCTGGAGCCGCGCGGCGAGGACGACAGCACGCTGGCCGCCGAGCTGCAGACCGAGCTGCTGGAGGACCGCGTCTACCTGCTGACCCCGAAGGGCGAGGTGTTCGACCTGGCGCGCGGCGCCACCGTGCTGGACTTCGCCTACCTGGTGCATACCGAGGTGGGCCATCGCTGCCGCGGCGCCAAGGTCAACGGCCGCATCGTGCCGCTGACCTTCCAGCCGCAAAGCGGCGACCGGGTGGAGATCCTCACCGGCAAGGTGGCCGATCCCAGCCGCGACTGGCTGTCGCCGCATCATGGCTACCTCAATACCTCGCGGGCGAAGGACAAGCTGCGCGCGTGGTTCCGCCGGATCGCCCACGACGCCAACCTCGCGGCCGGTCGCGGCATGTTCGAGCGCGAACTGAAGCGGCTGGCGCTGTCGAATGCGGACGTGGGCAAGCTGCCGGCGCACTTCCACCTGAAAAGCCAGGACGAGCTGCTGATCGCGCTGGCGCTGGGCGAGATCACTCCCGGGCAGATCGCCCGCGTGCTGCAGGAGGCGGCGCAACCACCGGAGCCCGAGGTCACCCAGTCGAGCGCGCCGGTGTCTTCGCGCCACGCCACGCTCGACCACAGCGCCTTGCGCATCGAAGGCATCGGCAACCTGCTGACCACACTGGCGCGCTGCTGCCAGCCGCTGCCCGGCGACCCGGTGCGCGGTTTCATCACCAAGGGCCGCGGCGTCTCGGTGCATCGCGCCGATTGCGGCAGCCTGGCGCGGCTCACCGCGCGCGATCCGGACCGGGTGATCGAAGTGAGCTGGGGCAGCGCCGCGGCGCAGGCCTATGAGGTCGACATCGAGCTGCGCGGCTACGACCGCAAGGGCCTGCAGAAGGACGTCACCGGCGTGGTCAGCAACGCCGGTACCCACATCATCGCCTCGTCCAGCCGGCTGTTCGTGCATACCGGCGAGGTGGAGATGCGCTTCACCCTGCGCGTGCGCGACTTCGAGCAGCTGTCGACCCTGCTGGGCAAGCTGCAGGCGCTGCCGAACGTGCTCGACGTGCGCCGGGTCGGCACCGGCTGAATGACCACGCAATGCCGGCGCGCGGGCGGAACGGCGGCTGGCGGCCCGATGCTAAGCTGCATCGACAGCCTTCACAGCCATGAACCATGAGCGGACGCCGCGACCAGCACGACGAACATCCACCGATACGCACCGAGCCCACCCTGGGTGATCTCGATCGGCTGGATGCCCCGCCCGCGCCGGCCGCGGACGGCCTGCCGCAGGTTCCGGTCGAACCGCGCCGACCCTACGGCAGGGCGACCGCGCCGCGGCGGCACAGGCAGCGTCGTGGCCGGGGCGCGTTGCTGTTGCTGCTGGTGGCGCTGGTGGCTGTCGGCGCGCTCTGGCTCAACCAGAACCGCCTGCGCGGGATGCTGCCGCGCACCGACTTCAACACGGTACTGACCCAGGCACAGCAGGCCTTGCAGGATGGCCGTCTGGACGGCCAGGACGGCACCAGTGCGCGCGAGCTGTTCCAGGCCGCGGCGGCGCTGGAGCCGGACAACGACCGCGCCCGCGACGGCCTGCGCCGGGTCGGCCAGGCCATGCTGGTGCAGGCCGATGCCGCGCTGCAGGCGGGCCAGCTGGCCCAGGCCGCGCAACAGGCGACGGTGGCTCGCGAGCTGCTCGGTGGCGGCAGCGACATCGATCGCCTCGACCGCGCGATCGCCGCTGCCCGTGCCGCGCAGGTGCACACGGTGGACCTGGTCGACCAGGCGCAGCAGGCGCTGGCCGCCGGCAAGCTGGACGGCCCCGAGGGCGCCGGTGCGCTGTACCAGCGCGTGCTGCGCGCCACCCCCGACAATGCGGTGGCCGCGCATGGGCTCGACCAGGTCGGCTACGCGCTGGCGGTGCAGGCCCGCGCGGCGCTGGACGCGAAGGACAGCGCGACCGCCGACGCGCGCATCGAGCAACTGGCCGCACTGCAGCCGAACAACGGCGCGCTGCCGGCGCTGCGCGCGCTGCAGGCGCAGACGCGCAAGCAGGACAACGGCACGCTGGACGCGGCGCTCAAGGCCGGTCAGGAAGCACTGCGCGCCGGCCGCATCGTCGGCAGTGGCGACGACACCGCGCTGGCCCACTTCCAGGCCGCGCTGAAGCTCGATCCGGACAACGCCCAGGCGCACGTCGGCCTCGGCCAGGTAGCGCAGGCGTTGACCGTGCAGGCGAACGCCGCGCTCGACGATGGCGACACGACGCAGGCGCGGAAGCTGCTCGACCAGGCGGCGGAACTGGCGCCGAAATCGGCCGACCTGGCCGCGGCGCGCGCACGGCTGGAGCGGACGTCGTCGTCGCCGGCCGCACCAGCAGCCGTGGGCAACGCACCGATGCCGGTCGCCCCGACCGCGGTGTCGCCGCAGCAGAGCGCGGCGGTGGCGCGGCTGGTGCAGCGTGCACAGGTGGCCACCAACAACGGCGACATCATGATGCCGCCCGGCGACAGTGCGTACGACCTGTACCGCAGCGCGCTGGCGATCGACGGCAACAGCGAGGCGGCGCTGCACGGCCTGCAGGCCTTGCCCGGCCAGGTCGAGCAGCAATTCAACCAGGCGCTTGCCGCCGGCAACCTGGGCAAGGCCGGCGACATGCTGGCGAACCTGGCCGAGCTGGCGCCGGGCGATGCTGCGCAAGGCGCACTGGGCAACCGGCTGGCCGGCGCGTGGCTGGACCAGGCCGAGCAGCAACTGGGCCGTGGCGACCGCATCGGCGCCAGCCAGTCGCTGGAGCGTGCGCGCAAGCTGGCCCCTGCCAACCCGCGCGTGCTCGACCTGGGCGCCCGCCTGCAGGGCGGTGGGTGAGCGCGGCATGACGGTGCTGGTGTTCGGCGGCAGCAGCCAGATCGGCCACTTCCTGTTGCCGCGCCTGCTCACCAGCGGTGAGGCGGTGCTCGCCCTGAGCCGGCAACCGCGGCCCGCGCAAGCTGGCGTGGCATGGCTGCAGGGAACCTTGCCCGACCGCGTGCCGGCGCTGCCGCCGCTGTCGGCAATCATCAGCTTTGGTCCGCTGCAGGGGCTGGCCGACTGGCTGGCGCAGGCCAGCTTGGCCGACGCGCCGCGGGTGATCGCCACCAGCTCGATGAGCGCCGAAACCAAACGCGATTCCGGCGTGCCGGCCGAGCGCACCCTGGCGCGCCAACTGCGCGACGGCGAAGCGGCGCTGGCCGCCGCCTGCGAGCGCCACGGTTGCGCCTGGACCGTGCTGCGGCCGACCCTGGTCTATGGTGCCGGTCTGGACAAGAGCCTCACCCCGATCGCCCGGCGTGCGATGCGGCTGCGGCTGTTCCCGCTGCCATCCGGTCGCGGCCTGCGCCAGCCGGTGCACGCGGACGACATCGCGCAGGCGGTGCTGGCCGCGCTGGAATGCCCGGCCGCGGCCGGGCGGATCCTGCCGATCGGCGGTGGCGAGCGGCTGCGTTCCGGCGAGATGTTCGCGCGGGTGCGCCGCAGTCTCTCGTGCAGCACCGTGCCGTTGCCGCTGCCGGCCTGGCTGCTGCGGCTGGCTCAGCGCACGCTGCCGCCGTTGCGCGGCCCGCTGAGCCGGCTGGACAGCGACCTGGTTGCCGACAACGGCGAACTGCAGCACCTGCTCGGCATTCGCCCGCGCCCGTTCCACCCCGACCCCGCGATGTGGCAACCGCCGCACTGATCGCGCGCCACATTGCCCGCGTTCGGTCACGAAACCGCCCGCTGCGTTCATATGCCCGCCGGGTAGCAGGCCCTATGATCGAACCACTCGACAACCGGATTTCCCCACGTTGGCCTTCTTGACCCGTATTCGCGAGCTTGCGCGCCGCTGCTGGCCCTGGTTGCGCATCCCGTTCTGGATCGGCATGGGCCTGCTGGTCGGCTTCGTGCTGCCGTACACGCTGGTGCTGAACAAGCGGGTGCAGGACCGCTTCAACGACCTGGTATTCGCCGTGCCCACCAGGGTCTACGCGCGGCCGCTGCCGCTGGCGGCCGACACGCCGATGACGAGCGCGGCGCTGGAGCTGGAGCTGACCTTCGCCGGCTACAGCAACGATGGCAAGGGCCAGATTGCCGGCAGCTGGGTGAGGCAGGGCGCGCGCTACACGATTTCCTCGCGCGGCTATGCCGGCCCGGACGGCGGCGAGCTGCCCAAGCGCATCCGCGTCACGCTGGGCCGGGGCGTGGTGCAGTCGGTGCAGGACGCGGCCAGCGGCAAGCCGATCGAGCTGGCCCACCTGGACCCGGCGCGCATCGCCACGTTGTACGGCGCCAGCCAGGAAGAGCGCCGCTTCGTGCACCTGGCCGACGTGCCGCCGCTGCTGGTCAGCGGCCTGCAGGCGGTCGAGGATCGCGACTTCAACCACCACATCGGCATCGACCTGAGCGCGATCGCGCGCGCCGCGTTCGCCAACCTGCGCGCCGGGCATACCGTGCAGGGCGGCTCCACGCTGACCCAGCAACTGGTGCGCAACCTGTTCCTCAGCCGCGACCAGAACCTCACGCGCAAGATCAACGAGGCGCTGATGTCGCTGCTGCTGGAGGCGCATTACAGCAAGGGGCGCATCCTGGAGGCCTACGTCAACGACGTGTTCCTCGGCCAGCAGGGCGGCCAGGCGGTGCACGGTTTCGCGGCGGCGTCGGAGTTCTACTTCGGGCGCCGGCTGGAAGACCTGCGGCCGCAGGAGATCGCACTGCTGGTGGGCATGGTGAAGGGGCCGAGCTATTACGACCCGCGCCGCTCGCCGCAGCGCGCGCTGGCCCGGCGCAACCTGGTGCTGCAGGAATTCTTCGCGACCAACCTGATCAGCGCGGGGCAGCTTAATGCCGCGCAGGCGGCGCCACTGGACATCGTCGAGAACGGCCAGCTGCCGCACAATCGCTTCCCCGCCTTCATGGACCTGGTGCGCAAGCAGATCACCGCCGACTTCGACGAAGAGGCGCTGCGCGAGGGCAACCTGTCGATCTTCACCACGCTCGATCCGGCCGCGCAGCTGTACACCGAGCAGGCGATCAGCAGCACGCTGAAAGGCCTTGGCAAGCGCGGCGACGGCGTGCAGGCGGCGGCAGTGGTGACCAGCGCGCAGACCGGTAGCGTGCTGGCCGTGGTCGGCAGCAAGACACCGGGCGAACAGGGCTTCAACCGTGCGCTCGATGCGCGCCGGCCGATCGGCTCGACGATCAAGCCGTTCGTCTACCTGGTGGCGCTGACCCAGCCCGAGCGCTGGAACCTGGCCAGCATGATGGACGACGGTCCGGTCAGCTTGCGCCAGCCCGACGGCAGCTACTGGACGCCGCAGAACGACGACCACCGCAGCCACGATCCGCTGATCATGGTCGATGCGCTGGCGCATTCGTGGAACCTGGCGACGATCCACCTCGGGCTGCAGGTGGGCCTGCCGCGGATCCAGGCGTTCCTGAAATCGTTCGGCATCGGTGACATCAACCCCAGCCCGTCGCTGCTGATCGGCGCGCTCGACCTGGCGCCGCTGCAGCTGACCCAGCTGTACCAGTACCTCGCCGCCGACGGGCATGCGCTGCCGCTGGTGGCGGTGCGTGGCGTACTCGACGGCAACGGCCGCACGATCAAGCGTTACCAGGTGCAGGCTGGCAAGGGCGAATACCAGGAAGCGGTGCGCCTGATCACCTGGGCGATGCAACAGGTGGCCGAGTACGGCACCGCCAGCGCGCTGGGCAACTCCGCGCTGGCCTCGCTGCACGCTGCCGGCAAGACCGGCACCAGCAACGACATGCGCGACAGCTGGTTCGCCGGTTTCACCGGCGAGCACCTGGCGGTGTTCTGGATGGGCCGCGACGACAACAAGCCGACCACCCTGTTCGGCGCCAGCGGCGGCCTGCGCGCCTGGCGCGACCTGTTCGCCAAGCTGCCGAGCCGGCCGTTGTCGGCTGCGCCCGGCGAAGGGCTGGAGATGGCCTGGATCAACCCCTCCAGCGGCAAGCGCACCGAGCCGCAATGCGCAGGCGCGCAGCAGGTGCCGGTGATCGCCGGCACCTTGTCGGCCGATACCGAAGGCTGTTTCTGGCAAAGCCTGTTCGGCGGCGCCAACAATCCACCTTCCACGGGCACGACCTCCCTCGCGCCCGTCGTACCAAGCGGAAACCACTGAGCATGTCGTACCTGAGCAAACGTTCTTCCCTGCCGTCGCTGCTGCTGGCCACCGGCCTGCTGGCCGGCTGCAGCATGTTCGCCACCACGCCAGCACCGGTAGACTCGCGTCCGCCCGTGCCGACCTATGACCAGGTGGCGGCGATCCGCGCCGCTGGCGATCGCGAGAAATCCATCATCGACGTGAACCCGCTGCGCGATCCCGGCGTCACCGCGTTGCAGGATGTGGCCAGGCGTGACGAGCAGACCGGCAAGTACGCGGACGCCGCGGCCAAGCTCGACCAGGCGCTCAAGCTCAACCCGGATTCGCCCGACCTGCTGCAGGAGCGTGCCGAGGTGGCGGTGCGCCTGAAGGATTTCTCCGAGGCCGAAACACTGGCCCACAAGTCGTGGTCGCTCGGCCCCCGGCTGGGCCCGCTGTGCGCGCGCAACTGGCAGACCGTGGTGGAGATGCGCCTGCAGGCGCGCGATGTGGCCGGCGCCGCGACCGCACGCAAGTGGTTGGCGCAGTGCCACAAGGCGGGGATTCCGCGCTACTGAGCGGACCGTCTGGCGTTGGCGGTCCCCGCCGTTCTGTCGGCTCCGGGCCGACGCGCTGGTTCAGAACAACGCCGTCAGCACCAGCACGATGCCGACGATGCTCACCGCCCAGATCAGCGTGCGCAGGTAGGGAATACCGGCGGCGTACGCCGGCACGTAGGCCAGCCGGGCCCAGAAGTAGAGCTGGGCGCCGAGCACGGTCATGTGGTCGTGGCGCTGCAGCAGGTGTGCGGCCAGCACCACGGCGACGAACAGCGGGAAGGTTTCCAGGAAATTCGCGCGGGCGCGGTCCAGCCGGCCGCCGATGCCGCCGAGCGGCGGCTTGATCTCGTCG
Organism: Rhodanobacter sp. B2A1Ga4; assembly: GCF_018101315.1. NCBI lineage: Bacteria > Pseudomonadati > Pseudomonadota > Gammaproteobacteria > Lysobacterales > Rhodanobacteraceae > Rhodanobacter > Rhodanobacter sp. B2A1Ga4. The sequence goes on from NZ_JADBJR010000008.1 coordinate 12,728, forward strand.
CGCGGGCTGGCGGTCCAGCCCAGTCCACGCTGGCCGACCGTGCAGGTCGCGGCAAGCGCAACCTGCACCAGTCCCAGCACGACGCTCCACACCAGCATGCACAATTCGGTCGTCATGATGCGTTTCCCCCGTGGCGGTGCCGGCATGGTGAACCATTGTCGGCGCTGCTGCCAGTAGCGGTGATGGACGCTACGCCGCGCGTCTGGCCCGGGGGTGGGCGAGGAACTGTTCGACCCGCTCCAGCGGGATGCGGTCGCCGGCATCGCGGCCGTAGTACGCCTCCACGATGTGGCCGTGCTCGTCGATCAGGAAGTCGGCCGGCATCAGGTTGCCGGTGTTGAGACCGGCCAGGCCGACCAGGCGCATGCCCTTGAGCAGGGTCGGCACGCGCGTCGCGATCGCCTTCAGCTTGCGCCACAGCGAGCGCTCGATGCCGTAGAGCTCGTGCGCGCTCGACGTGGGGTCGGCGGCGATCTGGAACGGGCGCGGCCGGTGTCCGGCGAAGCGCAGCACGTCCGCCCGCGAGGCGCTGAACACGGCGACGATGTCCAGTCCGCGCTCGGCCAGTTCCGCGTGCCGGCCGGTCAGCTCGTAGATGCGGAAATTGCAGAACGGGCAGGCGGCGTCGCGGAAGAACGACAGCAGGGTGAGGCGGCCGCGGCTGCTGGTCATGATCGGCTGGCCGTGGATGTCGACCAGGTCGAGATCGGGTGCCAGCTCGGGTGCGAACAGTCTCACGTCGGTGCTCCTTCGGTAGGCGGACACATGGCTGCCAAGTGGATGCGCCGGCGTCGGTCGGGGTTCCCGCTGCTGCTTTGTCGCGCGCTGCCGCTCCGCCATACTTGGCGGATGAACAACCTCGATGACGCCGAGTCCGACGACATCGGCGCCTTGCTCGGTGCCGACGGCCCGTTCGCCCGCGAGCTGCCGAATTTCGCGCCGCGGCTCGCCCAGCAGGTGATGGCGCGGGCCGTGCAGCAGGCCATCGCCGGACGCGACACGCTGGTCGCCGAGGCCGGCACCGGCACCGGCAAGACCTACGCCTACCTGGTGCCGGCGCTGCTCTCGGGCGAGCGGGTGATCATCTCCACCGGCACCAAGGCGCTGCAGGACCAGCTGTATTTCCGCGACCTGCCGAAGGTGCGTTCGGTGCTCGGCGCGCGGCTGAAAACCGCCTTGCTGAAAGGCCGCGCGAATTACCTGTGCCTGTACCGGCTCGAGCAGACCGTGCGTGACGGCGGCAGTCTCGCCCCGGCGCAGGCGGCGCAACTGGCCACGATCCGCGCGTGGTCCGCGCGCACTCGCCGCGGCGACCGCATGGAGCTGGCCGAGGTGCCGGAGGAATCGCCGCTGTGGCCACGGGTCACCTCAACCGCGGAGAACTGCCTCGGCGTGGAGTGTCCGTTCTACGAGGACTGCCACGTATTCAAGGCGCGCCGCGAAGCGATGGAGGCCGACGTGGTGGTGGTCAATCATCACCTGCTGTTCGCCGATCTCGCCTTGAAGCAGGAAGGCTTCGGCGAAATCCTGCCCGGCGCCGCCGCCTTCATCCTTGACGAGGCGCACCAGATCCCCGAGCTGGCCGGTCAGTTCTTTTCGCAGAGCCTCAGCGCGCGCCAGCTGACCGACCTGGCGCAGGACGCCTTGGCCGAATGCAGCGGCGTCACCGGCGCGATCGGCCTGCTGCTGGAGCCGATCGAAGCGCTGCAGGACGCGCTGCGCAAGCTGCGCCTGGCGCTGGAGCCGCTGCCCTCGCGCGGCGCCTTCGCGCTGCTGGAAGATCGCGCCGAGGTGCGCGTGGCGCTGCACGACCTGGGCGAACTGCTGGCCACGCTGGCCGAACTGCTCGCCTCGCAGGCCGAGCGCTCGCGTGGCTTCGCCAACCTGCACGAGCGCGCCGGACTGTTCGCCGAACGGCTGCAGCGCATCGTCGAAACGCACGGCGACCAGGACGTGCGCTGGTACGAAACCTTCCCGCGCGGCTTCGCGCTGTACGCCACGCCGCTGGATCTGGCCGCACCGATGCGTGGCTTGCGCGAGCGCACCCAGGCGGCGTGGATCCACACCTCGGCCACGCTGTCGGTGGCCGGCAACTTCGACCACTTCGCGCGCCAGCTCGGCCTGGACGAGCCGCAGACGCTGAGTCTGGACAGTCCGTTCGATTACGCGCACCAGGCGCTGTGCTACCTGCCGTCGGGCCTGCCCGAACCGAATGCACGCGACTACACCGAGCAGGTGATCGACGCCGTGCTGCCGGTGCTGCAGGCCTCCAGCGGCCGCGCCTTCCTGCTGTTCACCTCGCATCGCGCCCTGCGTCGCGCCGCCGAGCTGCTGCAGGACAAGGTGCCGTGGCCGCTGTTCGTGCAGGGCACGGCGCCGCGTCCAAGACTGCTGGAAGAGTTCCGCGCCAGCGGCCACGGCGTGCTGCTTGGCGCAGCCAGTTTCTGGGAAGGCGTTGACGTGGTCGGCGAGGCGCTCAGCGTGGTGGTGATCGACAAGCTGCCGTTCGCCGCGCCCGACGATCCGGTGCTGATGGCGCGCCTCGCCGCGCTGGAACAATCCGGCATCAATCCGTTCATGGGCTGGCAGGTGCCCAGCGCGGTGATCGCGCTGAAGCAGGGCGCCGGCCGCCTGATCCGCAGCGTGCACGACCGCGGCGTACTGGTGCTGTGCGACCCGCGCCTCACCAGCAAGGGTTACGGCAAACTGTTCCTCGCCAGCCTGCCGCCGATGCCGCGCACCCGCGAACTGGCAGAGGTGCAGGTGTTCTTCAGCGTTGACCCATAGGCCGCACCCTTCACCACTAACCGTTCGCCCTGAGCGTGGCGCAGTGAAGTCGAAACGCTGTGGTCGCCGTTCGCGGCCGACACCGACTACTTCGGGACCGGTCCGCAAGCATGCATGATCAACTTCCGCGTCGACGACCTCGACGCGCTGCTGGCGCAACTGCACGATGCCGGCGTCGCGGTGGACGAGCGCATCGAGCAAATCGAGTTCGGCCGCCTCGGCTGGATCACGGACCCCGAAGACACGCGCGTCGAGCCGTGGCAATCGCCCCGGTAACCATTCGTTTCCTGTCGCAGCGGAGCCATGCCATGAGCCTTACAGCGGCGCCCATGTTCTCGACGTCCTCGAACACCGTATCCGCGATCCCGCCGAACACGGCTGGATAACCCGCGAATTCCATGGCCGCGAGCTCGGCACCGATACCTGCCTGCTCACCTGCACCCTGGAGCAGGGCGAACGCGTGAGCCGCCGCAGCACGATCTGGCGGCGTCGGGCGGATGATTGGGTGATCCTGTTTCACCAGGGAACGCTGGTGGCCGTATCCTGAGCTGGCAACCCGTACCTGTCCGCGAACGCGAAGCCAGTCTTCGGTCGCCCACGTTTCCTGTCCAAGCGAAGGAGTTGCTGTCGATGATCTGCAAGCCTCACGTTGCATGGCTGTTCCTGACGGTCCTCGCCCTGGGTCCGGGGATGGCGTCCGCGCACGATGCCGGCCCCGAGAACAAGACGACCTCCACCGCCACGGTGGACACCGGCGTGCTGGACGGTGCGCCGTACCGGGTGGACATCCCTGCGCACTGGAATGGCGAACTGGTCATGCAGTTGCACGGCTTCGAGCCGATCGGCACGCCGCGCCCCACGCCCAAGCCGCTGGGCGACGAGGCGTCACCGTTTCTCGCGGCCGGCTACGCGCTGGCGCAGAGCAGCTATGCCACGCAGGGCTGGGCGGTGGATGACGCGCTGCGCGACAACGAACGCCTGCGTGCATGGTTCGTACAGAGGCACGGCCAGCCCCGGCATACCTACGTCGTGGGTTTCTCGATGGGCGGCTATGTCGTGCTGACCAGCCTGGAGCATCACGGCCAGCACTACGACGGCGGGCTATCGCTGTGTGGTGCCAACATGCCCGGCACGCGCGTGTTCGACGACGTGCTGACCTCCGTCGTCGCGTTCGACTACTTCTTTCCCCACGCGACCGGATTGCCGCCGGGTGGCCTCGCCGATCCTGCCGCACCCGCGCTGGGCCAGGTGGAGGTGATGCACGCGGTGGATGCTGCGCTGAAGACCAACGAACACGCCGCGCAGCTCCTGGCCGCGCACCTGCACGTATCGCGCGCACGCCTGGCCGGTGCCATCGGCGTGCATTACCTGGTGCTGCACCAGATGCAGCAACGCGCCAAGGGCATGCCGGTCGATAATCGCACGACGGTGTATGCCGGCTTCGGTGACGATGCGGCATTCAATCGCGGCGTGCACCGCTACGCCGGCGACCCGCAGGCCATGCGCTACCTGGCAACGGCCACCTCGCTCAGCGGCAGGATCCACAAGCCACTGGTGCTGCAGTACAACCATGATGACTTTCTCATCCCCGTGCGCTACCAGTCGGTGTATCCGGCCATGGTGCAGTCCGCGCACGGCCGCGCGCCGACCGTGCTGCCGTCGGTCGGCGAAGGCCATTGCGGATTTGCGCCGGAGCAGATCATGCAGGCATTCCAGGCCCTGACCCGTGAGGTCAATGGCGGACATTGACCCACTGGATGAAGACGACCCCGCACGAGTGGGCGGAGTCGGCAGGTTGGAAACGGGTGGTCCGCCACGGGTTGCGGCCGGGGCGGGAACGCTGGCCCTGCAGCGCCCCGGCCACACGCTGTGGTCACCGTTCGCGGCCGACACCGGCTGCTCCGGCCCTGGTCCGCAATCGTGCATGGTCAACTTCCGCGTTGATGACCTCGCGGTGGCTTGCTCCTACCTCCGGGCCCCGTTCTTGCGGGGCTCAAGCCATCACGATCTCGACCGTCACGTGCACCAGCTCTTCGTGGATGGCCAGTTGCTGGCGGACTTCCTCGGCGCTGATGGCGGTCGTGGCCACCAGCCCGAGGATGCAGGCGTAGCTGTCGCGGCCGACGCGCCAGACATGCAGGTCGCTGACCGCCGCTGCCGCAAAATGCTCTTTCACCACGTCGCGGATTTCCTCGACCACCGGCTGGTCCATCTCGGCGTCCAACAGTATCTTGCCGGACTCGCGCAACAGGCCGATGGCCCAGCGCGCCACCAGGATCGAACCCACGATGCCCATCACCGGATCGAGCCAGGCGGCGCCGTAAAGCTTGCCGCCGACCAGCGCGACGATGGCAAGCACCGAGGTGGCCGCGTCCGCGATGACGTGCAGATAGGCCGCGCGCAGATTCACGTCGTGGTGATGGTGGTGGCCGCCATGCGCGTGGTGGTCATGCCCATGGTCGAGTCCATGCGCGTGCCCGTGATGGTGTTCTCCCTTCAGCAGCCATGCGCACAGCAGGTTGACGCCCAGGCCGAGCACCGCGATCAGGATCGCATCGTCGTAATGGATCGCGGCGGGCACGAACAGCCGTTCCAGCGATTGCACCATCATCAGTGCGGCGACCACCGCCAGCAGCAGGGCGCTGCTGTAGCCGCCGAGTATCTCGATCTTCCACGTGCCGAAGGCGAACCGGCCATCCTTCGCGTAGCGCCGGGCCAGCACGTAGGCCATCACGGACAGCCCCATCGCCAGCGCGTGCGAACTCATGTGCCAGCCGTCGGCCAGCAGGGCCATCGAGTTCAGCCAGTAACCGCCGGTGATCTCCACCACCATCATCGCCGCCGTGATGAATACCACGTGCCGGGTGTTGCGCTCCGCCTTCGCGTCGACGTGGTTGAACTGGTGGCTGTGGGTGAATGCGGAGACGTCGGGGGCGGGCATGGTGCGTTCTCTGACTATATACTCCCCCATAGTATACGAGCGGAGGACGATCGCCATGTCCCACATCCAGGAAGACCGCAAGAAACTGGTCGCCCGGGTCCGCCGCATCGGCGGCCAGGTGGCTTCGCTCGAACGCGCCATCGCCGGCGACGGGGAGTGCGGTGCGGTACTGCAGCAGCTGGCCGCCGTGCGCGGCGCAGTGAACGGGCTGATCCTGCAGGTGATGGAGGGACACCTGCGCTCCCATGTGGCCGGTAGCGGAAACGCCAAGCAGCAGGACGAATTGTTGCCGGTGCTGGTGGTGCTGCGCAGCTACCTCAAGTAGCGAAGAACGGGCTCCTGGGGGAGTTTTGACGCCATCCTGGAAAAGTTCACACAGTCTCCTGTCTTGAGTGATCGTGTTCCATCGGGTGACGCTGTGGGGGAGTCGCGAGGCTGCACCTGACTAGCCGTTCGATGTCTGCTTCGGCTCCGGAGTTGACGAAGGGTCATCGGCAGCGCGTTCCAGTGGGGTTGGATCGAGCGATTGAGGTCGCCAATAACGACGTAACGATCTTGTCCATCCGGTATTCTGCAGATCGACAAGCCGGGCATCCGCCAACAGCCGGATGGCGTCACAGGGGAACGTTATGTGGGGGTATTACGTTGCGTTGGCGGTGCGAAGCAGTGCGCGAAGCAAGGCTTTGACGGCACTGGTGGTCGTGCTGCTGGCTTTTGGCGTGTCGGCCTGCATGGTGTCCTACGCCGTGTTCCGGGCGACCACGAGCGACCCCATTCCCGCCAAATCTTCCCGGCTTTTCGTGCCTCAGATCGACAATGTGGGCCCGTCCTACAACTGGGGAGGCGATCCGCGTGTGGGACTCAGCTACATCGATGCGATGGCGTTGTGGAAGGCACATGAAGCGAAGCGCCAGACGATCCTCTTTGCCTCGACCTGGCAGATGAACCCGGCTGATCGCTCCACGCAGGCCATGTCGCTGGACGGCGACGCGGTGACCGCCGATTTCTTCCCGATGTTCGATGTGCCTTTTCGCTATGGCAGCGGCTGGACGGCGGATGACGATGCGCGGGACGCCACCGTTGCCGTGATCAGCCAGGACCTGAACGAAACGCTGTTTGGCGGACAGAACAGTGTGGGGCAAGAGATGCGGCTGGATGGCCAGCTCTTCCGCATCACGGGTGTGCTGCAGGACTGGAACCCGCGGCCGCGGTTCTTTGACATCGGCAGTCACGGAACCGTCTACAACTTCGATGACGCAGGGGATATCTATATCCCGTTCACTCGCGCCACCGAGATGAAGAAGGACAGCAAGTTCGTGTTCTGTCCGACGGCATCATGGCGATCGGACACCGCGCACTGGGACGCCTACCTGCGCAGCGAATGCGACCGGATCGACGCCTGGGTGCAGCTCGATACCCCTGCCGAGGTCGCCCACTACCGCGAGTTCCTGCACAACTACGCCGCCGAGCAGCAACGCCTCGGGCGCTTCGCGTGGGCGCCCAACGTCCGCCTGCACAACCTGACGGACTGGCTGGCGGACCAGTTGGGCACGCCCAGGGTATCGAGCCTGTCGATACTGGTTTCCGGCAGCTTCCTGCTGATCGTGCTGGTCAACGTGGTCGGGCTGATGCTGGCCAGGTTCATGCGGAGGGCGCCGGAAATTGGCGTGCGTCGTGCCCTCGGCGCTTCGCGGGCCGCCATCTACCGGCAGTTCCTGACCGAGGCGGTGACGGTGGGACTGTTCGGCGGCCTGCTCGGCGCGGCACTGACCCTGCTGGGCGTATGGGGCGCCGGAGGCCTTTTCGAGCCGAACATTGCTCGCCTCGTACATGCGGATAGCTCACTGGTAGCGCTGACCGTACTGCTCGCCATGGCTGCCACGGTGATTTCGGCGCTGTACCCGACCTGGCGCGCGGCGCAAACCCAGCCCGCCTGGCAAATCAAGATCAATTGAGGTTCACGTCATGGCACCAGCGAGGACATTCATGCAGCTAGGTCCCATCGTTGCCGCATTGGGTCGACACAAGGTTGCCACCCTGCTTATCGTCCTGCAGGTGGCGCTTACGCTGGCGGTGGTGTCCAACGCCATGTTTATTGTGGCATCGCGCATCGTCCACCTGTCCCGCCCGACCAGCACGGACGAAGCCCACCTCTTCGTTATCCGCAACGGCTGGACGATGGGCCAGAATGCGACCCAGCTCGATGCGAATATTCGTGCCGACCTGGATGCCTTGCGTCATGTGGCAGGCGTGCGTGACGCGTTTTCCAGCCAGGGGTTTCCGCTGGCGGGATACAACGTCAATATCGTCACGCATCTCAAGCTCGACCCGGAGCAGACGACCGACGCGCAGTTGGTCACGTTCTTTGCTTCGGACGAGCACACCATCGACACGCTGGGAATATCGCTGGTTGCCGGGCGCAACTTCCGTCCCGATGAAATCGCCGACACCGGTCCCAACGACAAGATGGATCCGGCCGGCATCGTCGTCACCCGCAGTCTTGCCGACAAGCTGTTTCCCGATGGTTCCGCCCTGGGCAAGACGGTCTACCTGCCGGATGGGCCTGCCGCCATCATCGGTATCGTTGCCAGCCTGCAGGGACCGCTCAAGAATTCGAGAACCATGGATGGATTTACGGTGCTGGTCCCGATGCACTTTGTCGATCCCGCGGGCGTCATCTACATGGTGCGCACTGAATCCACGGACATGAAGCCGGTGATCGCGGCTTCGCTGAAGGCACTCCAGGCGCGCGGCGGCATCCGCATCATCGCCCCGAAAGGAGGCGTCGTGACCATGGCTGAGGTACGTGAGCGTGCGTATGCGGACGACCACAGCGTGGCGATGCTGATGAGCATCGTCTGCGGATTGCTGCTGTTGGCCACAGTGGGCGGCATTGTCGGGCTGAGCAGTTTCTGGGTCAGCCAGCGACGCAGGCAGATCGGTATCCGCCGTTCGCTCGGCGCGACGGCGGGTGACATCCTGCGCTACTTCCATGCCGAGAATTTCCTGATCGTCAGTGGCGGCGTCGTACTTGGAGCGTTGCTTGCGTTCCTGGCGAATCTCGGCCTGATGAATGTCTATGAATTGCCACGCATGCCGCTGTACCTGCCACTGCTTGGTGCGCTGCTGTTGTGGCTGCTCGGTCAGGTAGCCGTATGGGGACCGGCGCGATATGCGGCCAGGGTGCCGCCCGTGGTGGCGATTCGCTCGGAGTGAACAACCGCCGATGCGGATGGTCGGCTGCATCGAGCCGGTCGGCCACCAACAGACACTCGCCCGGTGGCATCCAGCCTCAACCTGCCTCGCAGTCGCCATCACTCAGTGCGGCACATTCCACTCTGGCACCGCCAACGCCTCCACCAGAAAATCCACCAGCCGCCGCGTCTTGATCGGCAGATGCTTGCGCGACGGGTATACCGCATGGATGCCGAGCGTCATCGCGCGGTAGGTCGGCAGCAGTTCGACCAGGTCGCCGCGGCGCAGGTCGTCGGCGACCAGGAAGTCCGGTTGCAGGATGATCCCCTGGTGCTCCAGCGCCGCCGCGCGGCAGGTGTCGCCGTTGTTGGCGTGGATGCGGGCATGGGTGCGCACGACGACCAGGCTGTCGTCAGGGGCGGTGAAGGTCCACTCGTCCCCGGCGGCGAAGTAGCTGTAGGAAATGACCTCGTGCTGCGCCAGTTCGCCCGGGTGCGCGGGCGTGCCTTGCTGCGCCAGGTAGGCCGGTGACGCGCACGCCACCATGCGGGTCGTCGCCAGCTGTCGGCTGACCAGTTGCGAGTTGGGCAGGTTGGTGATGCGCACGGCCAGGTCGTAACCCTCTTCGACCAGGTCGACGACGCGGTCGCTCAGTTCGATGTCCAGCGACACTTTCGGGTACAGCTGTGCGAAGCGTCCCCACAACGGGGCCAGGTGCAGCACGCCGAAAGTAAGCGGCGCATTGATGCGCAGCCGTCCGCCGGGTTCGCCGCTGCGCGAGCTGATTTCCGATTCCGCCTCGTCGACCGCGGCCAGCATCTCCTTCGCGCGGGCGAAGAACAGCTGGCCGTCGTCGGTCAGCGACAGCCGCCGCGTGGTCCGGTGCAGCAGGCGCGTACCCAGGCGTTGTTCGAGCTCGGCGACGTGGCGCGACACCGCCGCCTTGGACAGGCCGCTCGCGTCCGCGGCGCCGACGAAGCTGCCGGCCTCGACCACGGCGACAAAGCTGGCCATTTCCTGGAATTTGTCCATGGCGCCCTCCTTTTGTTCCTAAATAAGAGACAGTTGGTCAACTAAAAAGGAGTTTATCTGCATTTCATTGGTCAATAGAGTACTCCTCATGCCCCGGATACCCCGGGCAACGGACGGAGACTACTGATGAACATCACCCTGATCGGCACCGGCAACATGGGCTCGGCGCTCGCCACGCAACTCACCCGCGCCGGCCACGCCGTGCGCATCACCGCACGCGACCTGGCCAAGGCGCAGGCGCTGGCTGCCGCCAACCCCGGCGCGGTGGCCGCTGCTCCCGCCGAGGCGCTGGCCGGTTCGGACGTCGTGATCGTCGCCACCGGTTATGCCGACGCAGTGCCGGCGCTGCGCTCGCTGGGTTCGCTGGCGGGCAAGGTGGTCATCGACATCACCAATCCGCTGACCGCCGACTACATGGGCCTGACGCTTGGTTACGACACCTCGGCCGCCGAGGAGATCGCCAAGGCCTTGCCCGAAGCCGAGGTGGTCAAGGCGTTCAACACGCTGTTCGCCCAGGTGCTGGCCGACGGCCCGCAGTTTGCCGATGGCCAGGTGGCCCCGGCGTTCTTCGCCGGCGACAGCGAACGGGCGAAGCAGACCGCGAAGGCGCTGATCGAAAGCCTCGGCTTCACGGCGGTCGACGCCGGCCCGCTGAAGAACGCGCGCTATCTCGAACCGCTGGCCGCGCTGAACATCTATCTCGGCTACGGCGCCGGCCTCGGCACCTCGATTGCGCCGACCTGGATCCACAAGGCCTGACGCATCCCGCGTGCAACCACTCATCACTTCCAAGGAATCCGCATGAACGCTTCACTGACATTGTTCGGCCGGGTCGGCCTCTCGCTCATCTTCATCATTTCCGGCTGGGGCAAGATCGCCGCTTACGCCGGCACCCAGCAGTACATGGCATCCGCCGGTTTGCCGGGCAGCCTGCTACCGCTGGTGATCGCGCTGGAACTCGGCGGTGGCCTGGCCATCCTCACCGGGGCGTTCACCCGCTGGATCGCGCTGGCGCTGGCGGTGTTCTCGCTCGCCACCGCCGCGCTGTTTCATGCCCACCTCGGCGACGCGGCGCAGGCGATCAACTTCTGGAAGAACGTGGCGATGGCCGGCGGCTTCCTGATGCTCGCCGCCAACGGCGCCGGCACGCTCAGCCTCGACCATCTGTGGAACAAGCGTCGCACCGCCTGACTTCCAACATGCCGTTCAACGCAGCGGGCGCAGCAGCGCCCGCTGCCCTTTTCAGGAATCGCCATGACCGCTCCCTCGATTTTCATCTCCCACGGCTCGCCGATGTTCGCGCTGGAACCGGGCGTGCTCGGCCCGAACCTGCGCGCCATCGGCCAGTCGCTGCGCGGCATCGCCGCGGTGCTGGTGGTATCGCCGCACTGGCAGACGCGGGGCGTGCGCGTCGGCAGCAGCGCCGCGCCGGAGACGATCCACGACTTCGGCGGCTTCCCGTCGCCGCTGTATCAGTTGCAGTATCTCGCGCCGGGCGCGCCGGAGCTGGCGCAGGACGTTGCGCACCTGCTCGCGCAGGCGGGCTTCGAAGTAACGCTCGACGAACGCCGCGGCCTCGACCACGGCGCGTGGGTGCCGTTGCGCTACCTGTTCCCGGACGCCGATGTGCCGGTGTTCCAGGTGTCGCTGCCGCAGAGCATCGATGCCGCCGGTGCGTTGCGACTGGGCCAGACCCTGGCGCCGCTGCGTGAGCGCGGCGTGCTGGTGGTCGGTTCGGGCAGCCTCACCCACAACCTGTACGAATTCCGCCAGGCCATCCGCAACCCGGAGTACGCGCAGGAGTTCGTCGACTGGGTTCGCGCTGCGGTGGCCGCGCGCGACGTCGAGGCGCTGGCCGATTACCGCCGCCGTGCACCGCATGCCGAGCGCGCGCATCCGACCGAGGAACATTACCTGCCACTGCTGGTGGCTATGGGCGCAAGCGCCGGCACCGACGCGGCGCGCGTGGTCGAAGGCGGCATGACCTACGGCGTGCTGTCGATGGATTCGTTCGCGTTCGGCTTGCCGGACGCGGCCCATGTTTCACTGGATCACACCATGCAGGAGCAGGTCGCATGAAAACCTTGTCATCGTTGTTCGTCGACCCGGCCTTCGCGCTGGCGTTCCGTACGCTGCAACCGCCGCCGGAAAAGCCGACGTTGCTGCTGGTGCTGCTGCACGGCGTGGGCGGCAACGAGGGCAACCTCGCCGCGCTCGGCGCCGAAGCAGGCAGCGACACGCTGGTGGTGCTGCCGCGCGGCCCGATCGCACTGGGGCCGCAGGCGTTCGGCTGGTTCCGCGTCGCCTTCAGCGGCAACGGTCCGCAGATCGTGGCGAGCGAAGCCGACGCCAGCCGCCGCATGCTGATCGACTTCATCGGACAACTGCAGCGGGCGCACGGCATCGACGCGGCGCATACCGTCGTCGCCGGCTTCAGCCAGGGTGGCATCCTCAGCGCCAGCGTGGCGTTGACCGCGCCCGAACGCGTCGCCGCGTTCGCCGTGCTGGCCGGCCGCATCCTGCCGGAACTCGAACCGCAGCTGGCCGACGCGCAGCGTCTGTCCACGCTGCGCGGCTACATCGCGCATGGCATGTACGACGACAAGCTCCCGCCGAGCTGGGCGCAGCGGGCGGATGACTGGCTCACTCGCCTCGGCGTCGCGCACGAGACGAAGCTCTATCCGACCGGGCACGAACTGGGTACGGCGATGCGCGCCGATTTCCTCGCCTGGCTGGCCCGGCACGACCGGCGCTGAAACCGTCCCGATGCGGGCGTGGCAGAAACGCCCGCCATCCCGCGTCGTCGGCCGCATGTGCGGCAGGCGGACAGATCATGGTCGCCCGACTGCCCGCGTTTCGCCCGCGTCTGCCCGCTGCCGCGCCGCTGGCGCTGTTGTGATCGACACTCCGGATCAAGGGAGTGTTGGGGCTATGGGCAAGTGGACACAGACGGTGATGGCGAAGGTGCTGGGCATCGGCGTGCTGGCGCTGCTGATGACGATACCGTTGCTGCAGGTGAACGGACTGGTCAGTGAGCGCCAGCAGTTGCGCGAGACGGCGGTTGTGCAGATCGCACAAGGGTGGGGCGGCCGGCAAGTGCTGGGCGGCCCGGTGCTGGTGGTGCCGACCGTGCGCCCGATGCCAGCGGAAGGCATGACGACAGTGCCGTGGCAGGCCGGCAGCGAGAGCGTGCTGGCGGATGCGCTGCGGCTCGATGTGGCGATGGATGTGCAGATGCGTGGCTACGGCATCTATACCGCGCCGGTATTCGTCGCCACAGTGAAGCTCGATGCGCAGTTCCGTGCGCAGGACCTGGCCCAATATCGCCAGGGCAGCAGTGCCCGGTGGCAGGGCGGCAAGGCCGAGCTGCGGCTGCCGGTCGGCGACTTGCGCGGCCTGCAGGAGGTCACCGGGCTGCGCGTCAACGGCCAGCCGGCGCGCTTCGAATCATCGGCCGAGCGGCTCGGCCTGTGGCCGACCGTGGTGGTGCCGATCGACCTGGATGCGCTGGGCGGGCAACCGATCGACGTGCAGATCGGCCTGAAGCTGGCCGGTACCGAGGCGCTGCAGCTGTTGCCGCTGGCGCGCAGCACCGAGGTGACCATGCGCGCGCCGTGGCGCGACCCCAGCTTTGTCGGTGCGGCGCTGCCGCTGGAACACGCCATCGACACCCGCGGCTTCAACGCGCGCTGGCACCTGCTCGATCTCAACCGCAGCTATGGCCAGCACTGGGTCGACAGCGATGCCGCGATGATCCCGGCGCTGGAGGCCTCCACCTTCGGCGTGCAGCTGTACCAGCCGGTCGACGTGTACCAGCGCAACGTGCGGGCGGGAAAGTACGGGCTGCTGTTCATCGCGATGACCTTCGTGGCGTTCTTCCTGTTCGAGGTACTCAAGCGGCTGCGCGTGCATCCGGTGCAGTACCTGCTGGTCGGCGCGGCGCTGGCCACGTTCTACGTGGTGCTGCTGGCGTTGTCCGAGCAGATCGGCTTCGGCCCGGCGTATGCGCTGGCGGCGATCGCGGTCGTCGTGCTGGTGGGCGGCTACGCGATGGCGGTGCTGCGCGCGCGACGCGCCGGCCTGTTGCTGGGCGGTGTGCTGGGGCTGATCTACGCGGTGTTGTACGGGCTGATCGCGGCCGAGCAGTACGCGCTGCTGATCGGCGCGCTGGTGCTGCTGGCGATGGTCGGCCTGATGATGTACCTGACCCGCCGCATCGACTGGTATGCCTACGTACCCACGTCGACCGAGCCGCCAGCCGCTATCATGGACAAACCATGAACCTGCTCGCGATCGAAACCGCCACCGAAGCCTGCTCCGTCGCCCTGATCCACGGCGACGAACTGATCGCGCGCAGCGAGATCGCCCCGCGCCGGCACACCGAACTGGTGCTGCCGATGGCTGATGAACTGCTGGCCGAAGCCGGCATCGGCCGCCACGCGCTGGACGCGATCGCGGTAGGCCGCGGCCCCGGTGCGTTCACCGGCGTGCGCCTGGGCGTGTCGCTGGCGCAGGGCATGGCGCTGGCGCTGGACTTGCCGGTGATCACCGTCTCCTCGCTGGCTGCACTGGCGCTGGAAGCGCCGGAGGAAGAAGGCACCGCGATCCTCGCCGTGATCGACGCGCGCATGGGCGAGATCTACGCCGCCTGCTATCGCCGCGACGACCATGGCGGCCTGCTCGCGCTGGACGACGAGCGCATCTGCACGGCAGAGACCCTGGTGTTGCCCGAAGCCGGCGCCTGGCAGATCGTCGGTAGCGGCTGGGCCACCTACGCCGCCGTGTTGTCGCAACGCCTCACCGGCGTCCTGCATTCCGCCGATGGCTTGCGCTATCCGCAGGCCGCACACGTTGCCGAGCTGGCGTTGCGCGAGTTCAAGGCCGGCCACGCGCAGGCGCCGGAACTGGCGCTGCCGGTGTACCTGCGCGACAAGGTGGCGTTGACGCTGGTGGAGCAGGGCAAGGCCTGAAGGCGGTAGTGCAGAGACCAGGATGATGCCTTCCCCTGCCTGCAGGGGAAGGTGCCGAAGGCGGATGGGGTGCTTTTGCTGGCGCTGCTTCCCCCGATTCCAGCACTTACAGCCGCCCGATCACCAGCTGCACCAGCAAACTGCTCACCGCCACCGCGATCCACACGCCCAGCCCCAGCAGGATCGGTCGCGCGCCGCTGGAAACCATCTTGCGCAGGTTCGCCGACAGGCCGATCGCGGTGAGCGCGACGATGATCAGGAATTCGGCCAGCAGATGAATTGGCGGCTGGACGGCCAGCGGGACCAGGCCGGCGGTGCGCACCGCCGAGGCGACCAGGAACCACAGGATGAACCACGGGAAGATGCTGGCGAGGCTGAACTGGCCGACGCTGCCGGCTTCGGCGTGCTTGCGCTTCTCGCGCGCGGCGACCGCGAAGGCCAGCACCAGGCACACCGGGATGATCAGCGTGGCGCGGGTCAGCTTGACGATGGTGGCGTAGTCGCCGGCGGCGTGGCTGTAGCTGTAGCCGGCGGCGACCACCGAGGAGGTGTCGTTGATCGCGGTGCCGGCCCACAGGCCGAAGCCGAGGTCGCTCATGTGCATCAGGTGGCCGAGCAGCGGGAACAACAGCACGGCGATCACGTTGAAAAGGAAGATGGTGGAGATCGCGAAGGCGGTGTCGTGGTCGTCCGGACGGATGATCGGGGTGACCGCGGCGATCGCCGAGCCGCCGCAGATCGCGGTGCCGACGCCGATCAGGATCTTCAGCTTGTCGTGCACGCCGAGCCAGCGGCCGAGCAGCCAGGCGGCGAGGAAGGCCACGCTCATCGTCACCAGGGTCACCGACAGCGATTCGAGGCCGGTCTTCGCCACCTGGTCCAGGCTGAGCCCGAAGCCCAGCGCGATGATCGACCACTGCAGCACCTTCTTGCCGGTGAACGCGATGCCGGGGGTGTAGCGCTCGCCCGGCGACAGCAGGTTGCGCACCAGGATGCCCAGCACGATGCCGATCACCGGGCCGCCGATCAGCGGCAGCCAGCGCCCCAGCAGCAGCGCCAGCAGGCCGATCGCCACCGCCAGCAGCAGGCCGGGCGCGCGTTGCCGCAGCAGGTTGGGGAAGGTGGCGGGGATGGATGATGCGTTCATGCCTGAGCTCCAGTGATGGCGTCATTGTCCGCTTGCTCATCAATCAGGAAAATTTTGAAAATATGATCGGATGTATCAGGCAAGCTGATAGGATTGGCTGATGATCAACATCAGCCCGCGCCAGCTGGACGTGTTCGTGCAGATCGCGCTGCACGGCAGCGTGCGTGCCGCCGCCGAACGCCTGCACCTGACCCAGCCGGCGGCCAGCATGGCGCTGGCGGAGATGGAGCGGCAGCTGGATGCGCCGCTGTTCGACCGCGAACGCGGTCGCCTGCGCCTGAACGCGCGCGGGCGCGAACTGCTGCCGCTGGCGCAGGAACTGCTGGAGCGGCACGCCGAGTTCGGCCGCCGCGGGCGCGAGGATGGTGCGGCGCTGGGTGGCGAACTGCGCATCGGCGCCAGCAACACGGTAGGCAACTACCTGGTCGGCGAGCTGCTCGGTGGGTTCGTGCGCGCGCATCCGCAGGTGGCGATCCGCCTGCGCGTGGCGAACACCGAGACGATCGCCGCGGCGATGCTCGAACACAGCCTGGACATCGGCTGCGTCGAAGGCCCGGTGGCGCACCCGCTGCTGGAAGTACGGCCGTGGCGCGACGACCGGCTGGTGGTGTGCGCGCCGCCCGAGCATCCGCTGGCGCGCAAGCGCGGCCTGAAGCCGGCGGATTTCGCCGGCGCGCGCTGGGTGCTGCGCGAACCCGGATCGGCCACCCGCGCCACCAGCGAGCGCGTGCTGGCGCAACTGCCGCCCGGCGAAACCGTGCTGGAACTGGACCAGATCGAGGCGATCAAGCAGGCCGTGGTGGCCGGCCTGGGCATTGCCTGCCTGCCCGCGGTGGCGGTTACCGATGCACTGGCGACCGGGCGGCTGAAGGCATTGAAGACGCCGTTCCTGGACCTGCGCCGCAAGCTGTCGCTGCTGCTGCACCGGCAGAAGTATCGCGGCGCGCTGCTGGATGCATTCATCGAGGGGATCGAGCTCGATCGCCCGAATCGCTGACCATGCCCCGGGCATGTCGAACAGGGATGAGCCGCCGGAAGTGGGTGCTCAGTCCGGGGTGCTTGCGCCCACGATCTCGTTCAACATCGCCTCGGCCTGCTCGTGGGTATGCGCACGCAGCAGTTGGGGGAGGTGGCGGCGCAGGTTGGCCTGGTCGAGCGTGGCAAGGCGGTCGCGCACCTGCAGGATCTGCGCCGGGTGCATGCTGAACTCGTGGAGGCCGAGCAGCAGCAGCAGCGCGGTGAAGTTCACGTCGCCGGCGATCTCGCCGCACAGGCTGACCGGCTTCTTCGCGCGGCGGCCGGCGCCGAGCACGTGCGAGATCAGCCGCAGCAGCGCCGGCTGCAGCGGGTTGTAGATGTTCTCCAGCGCGTCGTTGCCGCGGTCGGCGGCCAGCACATACTGGGCGAGGTCGTTGGTGCCGATGGCCAGGAAGTCGGCGTGTTCCAGCAGGGCGCGCACGTTGATCGCCGCTGCCGGCACCTCGATCATCGCGCCCAGCGGCAGTTTCTCCGGCAGGTCGATGTTCTCGCGCTTCAGGTCCTGCCGCGCCAGCTTGAACAGCGTGCGCACCGCGATCAGTTCGTCGGGCTGGGTCACCATCGGCACCAGCACACGCACCGGGCCGTAGCAGGCGGCGCGCAGGATCGCGCGAATCTGCGTGGTGAACACCGCCGGGTAGCGCAGCGACAGGCGCACGCCGCGCACGCCGAGCGCGGGGTTGTCCTCGCCGCGCAGGGCGAGCCCGGCGGCGTCGGCCTTGTCGGCGCCAAGGTCCAGCGTGCGGATGGTCACCGGCAGGCCGCCCATGCCCATCACCAGGTCGCGGTAGGCGATGAACTGTTCGTCTTCCGACGGCAGCCCCTTGTGCTTGAGGAACAGGAACTCGGTGCGGTACAGGCCCACGCCGTCGGCGCCGCGGGCGCGCGCCATCGCCACGTCGGCCGGCGTCTCGGCGTTCGCCAGCAGGGCGATCTCGACGCCGTCGCGGGTGCGCGTGGGCGCGTTCGCCAGCTTGGCCAGCCGGCGCCCCTCGATCGCCGCCTCGCGCTGCCAGGCACGGTAGCGCGACAGGTCCTGCGCGGCCGGATGCACGATCGCCTCGCCGTGCTCGGCGTCGAGCAGGATCAGGTCGTCGTCGTGGATGTTGGACAGCGCGTCGCGGGTGCCCACCAGCATCGGCAGGCCGAGGCTGCGCGCCAGGATCGCGCTGTGCGAGTACGCGCTGCCGGAACTGGCGACCACGCCGAGCAGGCCGTTGCCGGCCAGCTGCGCCATGTCGGCCGGTGCGATGGAGTCGGCGATCAGGATCTCACCCACGCGCGCGGCCAGCTTGCGCTCCTCCGGGCTGGTCTGCCGCTGCAGCGCGGAGATTACCCGGTTGATCACCTGCTCGACGTCTTCCTTGCGGCTGCGCAGGTAAGGGTCGTCCATCGCCTCGAACACGGCGGACAGCCGGTCGCGCTGTTTCTTCAGCGCGGCGCCGGGGCGGTAGTGGCCGATCCGCACCAGGTCGTCCAGCCCGCGCAGCAGCTCGGCGTCGTCCAGCAGCAGGCTGTGCGCGTCGATGAACTCGTTGACCTCGCGCGCCAGCGCGCCGTGCAGCTTGCCGCGCAACTCGCGCAGTTCCTGCCGCGCGGTGTCCAGTGCCTGGTGCAGCTTCGCCAGTTCGCCTTCGATCTCTTCCTCGGCCAGCGGCCGGGTATCGACCGCGTAGCGGCTGGGCTGCACCAGCCGCGCACGGCCAAGCGCCATGCCGTGCGCGGCGATGGTGCCGGCGAGCAGGTGCCTCACGCCTGGCTCCCGCGGGGGCCAAGCGCGGGAATCGGAAATAGGGCATGGGGAATGGGCAAGGCGGACAGCACGGCGCTTGTGCGCGCTCCGCTTCTCCCGACTCCCGATGCCCGATTTCCGATTCCCTGCATCTCAAGCTCCCTCGTCGAACTTGCGCTCGAACAGCTCGACCACCGCGGCCAGTGCGGCTTCCTCGTCGGAGCCGTCGGCGCGGACGGTCAGCGGGCTGCCGAGGCCGGCGGCCAGCATCATCACGCCCATGATGCTTTGTGCATTCACTTCGCGGCCCTTGCTGACCAGGTGCACGGTGGATTTGAAACCCTGCACCAGTTGTACCAGCTTGGCCGAGGCGCGGGCGTGCAGGCCCAGCCGGTTGGTGATGACGATCTCCTTTTCAAGCATGGTCGATGAAGATCCCCCCGCGGCCACCGCTGGCCGCGATCTCGGCCAGCTCGTCCAGTGGTTTTTCCGCATAGTTGAGTACGCGCAGCAGCATCGGCAGGTTGAGGCCGGAGACGCAGCGAAGATGCACGCCGAGCGCGCCAAGTGACAGGCCGATGTTGCACGGCGTGGCGCCGTACAGGTCGGCCAGCACCAGGACGCCGGCACCGGTGTCGAGTTCGCGCGCGTGGCGCGCGGTGAGCTGGCGCATCACGTCCGGATCCGACTCGGGCGGGATTTCCACTGCTGCCACCTGCAACGGCAGCCGCGGCATCACGTGGTGCGCGGCGGAGATCAGCGCGTGGCCGACCGCCTCGTGGGTCATCAGCAGCACGCCGACGCTCATGCCCGGCGGCCCGTGTGGATCGTAGTCGTGGACGACATGGCCATCACTCGAGCTCGCGGTGGAAGGTGAGCACGCCTTCGCGATGGCCGCGATAGTGGGCGGCGAGCTTCTCGACCAGGTAGACCGAGCGGTGGCGGCCGCCGGTGCAGCCGATCGAGATGGTCACGTAGCTGCGGTCGTCCTGCTCGAAGCGCGGCAGCCAGGCGTCCAGCCAGCGCGCGGTGTCGGCGAAGTATTCGCCGACCAGCGGTTCCGCATCGAGGAATTCGCGCACCGCTGCGTCCTTGCCCGACAACGGGCGCAGGCGCGGGTGCCAGTGCGGGTTCGGCAGGCAGCGCGCATCGAACACGAAGTCTGCGTCCAGTGGCAGCCCGCGCTTGAACGCGAACGACTGGAACATCAGGGTCAGCCCCTCGGTGGCCTGCGCGTAGCCGGTGGCGACCAGCCGGCGCAGCTGGTGCACGTTGAGTTCGCTGGAGTCGATCACCTTTTCGGCGATCGCCATCAGCGGGCGCAGCAGCCGGCGCTCCTCGACGATCGCGTCGGCCAGCGACACGCCGCGGGTGGCCAGCGGATGGCGGCGGCGGGTTTCCGAATAGCGCTTGATCAGCACGTCGTCGCGGCAGTCCAGGAAGATCAGGTGCACCTGCACGCCGGCGCCGGCCAGCTCCGACAGCACGGTCGGCATGTGCGCGAAGTCGGTGCCGCGGTTGCGCACGTCCACGCCCACCGCGATGCGCCGCGGCCGGCCGCGGCGGTCGCCGCTGGTGGCGGCGTTGACCAGTTGCGGCAGCAGCACCGACGGCAGGTTGTCGACGCAGTAGAACTCCAGGTCCTCCAGCGCGCGCAGCGCCACCGTCTTGCCGCCGCCGGACATGCCGGTCAGCACGATCAGGTGGATCTCGTGCGGGTCGACCAGCGTGCTGGGTGGGTAGGTGTCGTCGCTCATGCTTTCACCATGGAGGCAGTCGGCGCAGCTGATGCGCCTGGCGGTCGATGAAGGTCTGCGCCGGGTCGATGCCCTTGCTCTTCAGGGCGTGGCTGCGCACGGCGGCCTCGACCAACACCGACAGGTTGCGGCCGGAGGCCACCGGGATGGTGATCATCGGCACCTGCACGTCGAACACCTCGCGGTGGCCGATGTCACCGGTGAGCCGGGTCAGCGTGTCGCCGCTGTCGCCGAGATTGACCTCGCCGTCGCGCAGCGGCTTGAGGTGCACCACCAGGCGCAGGTACTTGGACGGCTTGACCGACATGTGACCGAACATCTCGCGCACGTTGAGCACGCCCAGTCCGCGCACTTCCAGCAGGTCCTGCAGCAGCTCGGGACAGGTGCCGTCGATCACGTCCGGCGCGATCAGGGTGAATTCGGTGGCATCGTCGGCGACCAGCCGGTGGCCGCGG
This sequence comes from Rhodanobacter sp. B2A1Ga4, assembly GCF_018101315.1. Taxonomy (NCBI): domain Bacteria; kingdom Pseudomonadati; phylum Pseudomonadota; class Gammaproteobacteria; order Lysobacterales; family Rhodanobacteraceae; genus Rhodanobacter; species Rhodanobacter sp. B2A1Ga4. Next base: position 33,782 of record NZ_JADBJR010000008.1, read on the forward strand.
CTGATCAGTTCCAGCGCCAGCTCGCTCTTGCCGGAGCCGGCCTCGCCGGTGATCAGCACGCCGATCGAGAACACCTCCAGGAACACGCCGTGCAGGGTGATCTTCGCCGCCAGCATGCGCGCCAGGTGGTACTGCAGGTAAGTCAGCAGCTCGTGGCCGCGCTTGGGGCTGATCCACAGCGGCGTGCTGGTTTCCTCGGCGACCTCGCGCAGGTCGGCCGGCACGGTCTGGTCCTTGGTCACGATCAGCGCCACCGGCTGGTAGGCGGCGATCTTGTGCATCACTTCCCAGCGCTGGCGCGAGTCCAGTCCGTCGAGGTAGTTCAGCTCTTCCGAGCCGATGATCTGGATCTTGTTCGGGTAGATGACGTTGAGGTAGCCGATCAGCGACGGCCGCCGCGCCTGCGCCACGCCCGGCTCGAGCGCGCGCGATTCCCCGCGCATGCCGGACACCCAGCGCAGGGCCATGCGTTCGTGGACGCCATCGTAGAGTTGTCGTGCGCTGATCCGGTCCAAGCCTTGGGTCCTTTGCGCCGCATGCCGGAGCCCGGCGGGCTTTTGCGACGGCATCGCCATTGTGCCAGCTTGGGCGGGCAGGCGTGTTCAGGAAAAGGAACGGCCCGCGCGTGGCGGGCCGTGTCGGGTCGTGGTGGAGTCGGCCGGTTCAGCCGTACTGGCGCTCGTCGCGCGCCTCGCGCTGGTGCTTGTCGGCGACCTTTTCGCGGTACTTGCGCAACTGGGCGACCAGTTTGTCGAACAGCACGTCGATCGAGGCATACATGTCGGCCTCGGTGGCCTCGGCATGCAGGGTGGCGCCGACCACGTTCAAGGTGCCGTCGGCGCGCTGCTGCAGCTTGTCGACCGACAGCACGATGGCGAGGCTCTTCAATTTGTCGTCGAGGCGGGTGAGGCGGTCGAGCTTGGCGGTGGCGTGGTCGCGCAGGGCCGGGGTGACTTCGATCTGCTGGCCGCTGAGTTGGAATTGCATGGTGCGCCTCCTCTGGTGGTACCGTGCCGCGTTTCGCGGCGGGGTGGACGCGCCGGGCCGGGGTGGCCACGGCGCATCGTCAATCATCCTGTAGCAGGTATGGGAGCGATTTTTCGTTAACCAAGTTCCCCTGGATAGCTCCTGCGACGATCAGCCCGCGCGCTGGCGCTCGCTGGAGGTGGGGATGCGCAATCCCTCGCGGTATTTGGCCACGGTGCGACGGGCGACCTGGATGCCCTTGCGCTGCAGTTCCTCGGCGATGGCCAGGTCGGACAACGGCTTGCGCACGTCCTCGGCCTCGATCAGCTTGCGCAGCATGGCCTGGATCGCGGTGGCCGAGGCGCTGCCGCCGTCCTCGGTGGATACCCCGCTGGAAAAGAAGTACTTCAGCTCGAACGTGCCGCGCGGGGTGTGCAGGTATTTGCGGGTGGTGACGCGCGAAATGGTGGATTCGTGCATGCCCACTTCCTCGGCCACCTCGCGCAGCACCAGCGGGTGCATCGCCTCGGGGCCATAGTCGAGGAACGCGCTCTGCCGCCGCACGATCGCCTCGGCGACCTTGAGCAGGGTCTCGGCGCGCGATTCCAGGCTCTTGATCAGCCAGCGTGCCTCCTGCAGCTGGCCGCGCATCCAGCTGGCGTCCTCGCCGCGGGCCTGGGCGATCAGGCCGCAGTAGTGCTGGTTGAGGCCCAGCCGCGGCTGGGCGTCCGGGTTCAGGCTGACCCGCCAGCGACTGCCGTCGCGCAGCGCATAGACGTCCGGCGCCACGTATTCCACCGGGGTGGCGTCCAGCGCCGCGCCGGGGCGCGGGTCGAGGCTGCGGATCAGCACCGCGGCCGCGGTCACATCCTCCGCGTCGGCGCGCAGCCGCCGCGCCAGCCGCACGATGTCGTTGCGTGCGAGCAGGTCGAGTTCGTCGTCGACGATGCGCAGCGCCAGCTCGCGCTGCGGCGTGTCCGCGGGGAATTGTTCCAGTTGCACGCGCAGGCAGTCGCGCAGGTCCAGGCTGCCCACGCCGGCGGGGTCGAAGCCCTGCAGCCGGCGGCGCACTTCCTCGATTTCCGCGATGCTGGCGTCGAAGTTGGCAGGCAGCGCGGCGAGGATGGCCTCCAGCCCTTCGGCCAGGTAGCCGGCGGGATTCAGCGCGTCGATCAGCACGGTGGCGATCAGGTGCTGGCGCGGGTTGAACGAGGCCAGGTTGAGCTGCCACAGCAGGTGTTGCTGCAGGGTTTCCGGCGCGGCGTTTTGCGGCTCGAAATCCTCGTCGCCGCGCGATCCGCTGCCGCTGTTGCCGACGCTGCTGCTGGAAAAGTCGATCGGCGTTTCGGCTGCGCCGCCACCGTCCGACCAGTCAGTGGCCTCGCCGTCATCGTTGCTGCTGCCAGCGACCGCCTCGGCGCTGGGGTATTCGCCCTCGGCCTCGACGCCCTCGGTCGCCTCGTCGTCCTCGATCTCCTCGGCGAATTCCAGCAGCGGGTTGCTCTCGGCGATCTGCCGCAGCTCGGCTTCCAGCTCCAGCTGCGACAGCTGCAACAGGCGGATCGCCTGCTGCAGTTGCGGCGTCAGGGTCAGCTGCTGGTGGAGGCGAAACTGCAGCGCGGGTTTCATGCCAGCCGGATCGAAGGAAGTCGCGGCCATCGTAACGCGTGCCCGCAGGTGCGGCCATAGCCGCGGGCCGCGGCAATAGCGAACCGTGACAGGTATTTCAGAGCCGAAATTCGCGGCCCAGGTAGACCTCGCGCACCTTTTCGTCGGCGAGGATGTGTGCCGGGGTGCCGCGCGACAGCACCTCGCCCTCGTTCAGGATGTACGCGCGGTCGCAGATGCCCAGGGTTTCGCGCACATTGTGGTCGGTGATCAGCACGCCGATGCCGCGTTCCTTCAGGTGGCGCACGATGCGCTGGATCTCGCCCACGGAAATCGGGTCGACCCCGGCGAACGGTTCGTCCAGCAGCATGTAGCGGGGGTTGGCGGCCAGTGCGCGGGCGATCTCTACCCGGCGCCGCTCGCCGCCGGACAGGCTGATGCCCTTCTGGGCGGCGATGTGCGCGATCTTCAGCTCGTCCAGCAGGTTTTCCAGCTCGGCGTCGCGCTGCGACGCGGTCAGCCCGTCGCGCAGTTCCAGCACGGCCAGGATGTTGTCGGACACGCTGAGCCGGCGGAACACCGACGCCTCCTGCGGCAGGTAGCCGATGCCCAGCTTTGCGCGCGCATGCATCGGCAGGCCGGTGATGTCCAGCTTGTCCAGCTTGATCGTGCCGCCGTCGGCCTCGATCAGGCCGACCACCATGTAGAAGCAGGTGGTCTTGCCGGCACCGTTGGGGCCGAGCAGGCCGACCACTTCGCCTTCACGGATCGAGAAGCCGAAATCCTTGACGACCTGGCGCGACTTGAAACTCTTCTGCAGACCTTCGGCGGAGAGCATCGGTTATGGCTGTCCCTGCGGGGCCTGGCTGCTCGCGGCCGGCTGCGGCTTGGGCTTGAAGGTCATGTGGACCAGGCCGTCGCCGGCGCTCTCGCCGGTCATCTGGCTGGTCTCGGTGTTGTAGGTGAGCCGGTCGCCGTGCGCGTCGCCGCGGCCCTTCTGGGTGACCGAGGCGTTGCCGCTGAGCACCGCGATGCCCTTGAGGTTGTCGTAGTCGAGCGTGGTGGCGTCGCCCAGCATCAGGTTGCCGCTGTCGTCCAGCTGCTCGAGATGGGCCGGACTGCCGGTGATGACGACCCGGCTGATCTGGGTGTTGGCGTCGAAGTACACCTTGGCCTGCGCGCCGGTGGCCTTCAGCGTGCCCTGGGTGATCACCACGTTGCCGGTCAGCGTGCTGACGCTGTTCGGCTTCTGGAAGCCGTCGAAGTTCTTCGCGGCGACCTGCATTTCCTGCTGGCGATCGCTTTTCCTGGCCAGTGCCGGCTGGGCCGCGAACAGGCCGAGGGCTGCGACGGCGAGCGCGAACCTAGCGCTGGCGCGGCGGGAAGGTGGCATGAACGTCATCGAGCAGCTCCAGGTGTTTGTCGTTGAGGTCGGCACGCATGCCGATACCGCTGATTCTAGTGCCGCCTTGCACCATCTGCGCCGGCGCCGCGGTTTCCAGGCGGTTCTGCTTCGGCCACGCGGTGACGTCGGCGGTCTGGATGCTGGCTGCCGGCGCATCGCCGAACGCCTCCCGGTGCATCTCCACCGGGCCCTGCAGCTTGAGCTGGCTGCCATCCTTGTTGACCCAGCCGTACAGCGACTGGCCCTTCCAGTCCGGTATGCCGGCCTGGTGGGCCGGCAACTGGAAGGTGGGCGCGTTGAGGTAGAGCGAATCGTCGCCCTCGCGGCGCTCCAGGTGCGGCGACTGCAGGTGGAAGCTGGGTTGGCCCGCGGCGTTGAACTCGGTCATCCGCGCGTCGGTGAGGGTGTAGCTGGAACGCGGCGGGCCGACGAAGTCGCTGGTCTTCGGCGCCGGCCCGAACCACCACAGCAGCAACTGGGCCACGCCCGCAGCGAGCGCGATGGCGAGGGTCGCGGCGGGCAGGCGCCGGTCGCGCAGCCAGCGACGAAGCTTCACTGCCAGCGCTCCCGCTCGGCGGCGCTCTTGCCATGGGCGTGCAGGATCAGGTCGCACACCTCGCGCGCGGCGCCCATGCCGCCGCTGCGGGTGGTCTGCCAGTGCGCCGCCTCGGCGACCCAGGGGTGGGCGTTCGCCACCGCCACCGCCAGACCGGCGATGCGCATCGGCGGCAGGTCGGGCAGGTCGTCGCCGACGAAGGCGGCCTGTTCGGGCGCCAGCTGCAGTGCATCGAGCAATTCCCGCAGGCAGGCGCGCTTGTCGCCCTGGCCCTGGTAGACGTGGGCGATGTCCAGTTCCTCGGCGCGCAGCGCGACCGGATGGCTGATCCGCGCGGTAATGATCGCCACCTGCACGCCGTTCGCCTGCAACCGTTTCAGGCCGAGCCCGTCATGCACGTGGAACACCTTGGTCTCGCGGCCGTCCTCGCCGTACCACAGGCGCCCGTCGGTCAGCGTGCCGTCCACGTCGAACACCGCCAGGCGAATCTTCGCGGCGCGGGTCAGGAGATCGGCGGGGAGGTTGGCGAGGTAGTCAGTGGGCACGGGCGGGATTCTGGGAGAGCAGGATCAAGAGCGGCGTGTTTGATTGGTCTGATTCGTCGAGACGAATCAGACCACACGCGCCCGGAGCAGATCATGAATGTTCAGTGCGCCGACCACGCGCTGCTCGCCGTCGACCACCAGCAGCGCATGGATCTGGTACTTCTCCATCAGCTGCGCCGCTTCCGCCGCCAGCTTGTCGGCGCCGATCGTCTTCGGGCCGCGCGTCATCAGTTCGGCCACGGTGGCGCCGCGCAGGTCCACGCCGTCGTCGTCCAGCGCGCGGCGCAGGTCGCCGTCGGTGAAAACCCCCAGCAGGCGTTGTTCGGCGTCGACCACGGCGGTCATGCCCAGGTGCTTGCGGGTCATCTCGACCAGGGCAGTGGTGAGGCTGGCGTCGGGCGAGACCCGCGGCACCTCGTCGCCGACATGCATCACGTCGCTGATGTGCAGCAGCAGGCGCCGGCCCAGCGCGCCTGCCGGGTGCGAGCGGGCGAAGTCGTCGGAAGTGAAGCCACGCGCCTCCAGCAACGCGATCGCCAGCGCGTCGCCCAGCACCAGCGCCACCGTGGTGCTGGTGGTCGGCGCCAGGCCGAGCGGGCAGGCCTCGCTGGAGATGCTGCCGTCCAGGTGCACGTCAGCCTGGGTCGCCAGCGAGGAGGTGGGGCGGCCGGTGATCGCGATCAGCGGGATGCCCTGGCGCTTGATCACCGGCAGGATGAACAGCAGTTCGTCGGTCTCGCCGGAGTAGGAGATCGCCAGCACCACGTCCTGCGGCAGGATCATGCCGAGGTCGCCGTGGCTGGCCTCGCCCGGGTGCACGAAGAACGCCGGCGTGCCGGTGGAGGCCAGGGTAGCGGCGATCTTGCGCCCGATATGGCCGGACTTGCCCATGCCGCTGACCACCACGCGGCCCCGACAACCCAGGATCAGCCGGCAGGCCTCGACGAACTCCGCCCCGATCCGCGGCTCCAGTGCCAGCGCGGCAGCCGCTTCGGTGGCAATCACCGTGCGTGCGCTGCGGGTGATCACGTCCGGGTTCAGGTCGATCGGGGCGGAGGGGGCAATGCGTGCGTTCATGGGGGCTCGATGAAGGGGCGGAGGGTGCCAGGGTGGCCATGGCGCGCGGCCTGTCCGGGCCGGCCTGGAGCCGCTGTCATTTCTGCGCCAGCGGATTTCCATTACCATGGCATGTTCGCATTTTAACGTCATAAGCCTGCGCAATGGGTTCCGCTCGCCGTGGAAGCCGCCGCCAGCTGCCCAGACTCCTGCATGGAACCCCTCCCGATGGACCCAGCCCGCATCCAGGCGATGATCGAAAATGGCCTGCCCGGCGCCCAGGTGGAGGTGAGCGGCGCCGACGGCGTGCATTTCGAGGCCACCGTGGTTGCCAGCCAGTTCGCCGGCAAGCTGCCGCTGGCGCGGCACCGGCTGGTGTACGCCACGCTGGGCGAGCTGATGGGCGGCGCGATCCACGCGCTGGCGCTGAAGACACTGACTCCGGAGGAAGCCGGGAACAGGGCCTAGGGAATGGTCAAAAGCCGTTCCATCCCTCACCTGCCTCTGCTCTTCCGATTCCCGATTCCCGATTCCCGATTTCCGATTTTCGATTTCCTGACTTATGGCCAAAATTCTGATCAGTGGCGGCACGCCGCTCCATGGCGAGGTCGCCATTTCCGGCGCCAAGAACGCCGTGCTGCCGATACTCGCCGGCTGCCTGCTGGCCGACGGGCCGGTCAGCATCGGCAACGTGCCGCACCTGCACGACGTCACCACCTTCATCGAGCTGCTCGGCCAGATGGGCGTGCAGCTGGTGCTGGACGACCGCATGAAGATGCACGTCGACCCGCGCACCACCAGCACCTGCGTGGCGCCGTACGACCTGGTGCGCACCATGCGCGCCTCGATCCTGGTGCTCGGCCCGCTGGTGGCCCGCTTCGGCCAGGCCGAGGTGTCGCTGCCGGGCGGTTGCGCGATCGGCTCGCGCCCGGTCGACCAGCACATTCGCGGCCTGCAGGCGCTGGGCGCCGAGATCACGGTCGAGAACGGCTACATCAAGGCGAAGGCGGGCCGGCTGAAGGGCGCGCGCATCGTGATGGACATGGTCACCGTCACCGGTACCGAGAACATCATGATGGCGGCTACCCTGGCCCAGGGCACCACGGTGATCGAGAACGCGGCGCAGGAGCCGGAAGTGGTCGACCTGGCGCACTGCCTGATCGCGATGGGCGCGCAGATCGAGGGCGTCGGCACCTCGACCATGGTGATCCACGGTGTCGAGCGCCTGCACGGTGCCGAGCATGACGTGCTGCCCGACCGCATCGAGACCGGCACCTATCTGGTCGGCGCGGCGATGACCGGCGGCAAGGTGCGTGCACGGCATGCCCGTGCCAACACGCTGGACGCAGTGCTGGCCAAGCTGGAGGAGGCCGGCGCGCAGATTTCCACCGGCGACGACTGGATCGAGCTGGACATGGGCGGGCGCCGGCCGAAGGCGGTCAACATCAGCACCGCGCCGTACCCGGCGTTCCCGACCGACATGCAGGCGCAGTTCACCGCGCTGAACTGCGTCGCCGAAGGCACCGGCGTGGTCACCGAGACGGTGTTCGAGAACCGTTTCATGCATGCGCACGAACTGCAGCGGCTCGGCGCGGACATTCGCCTCGAAGGCAATACCGCGGTGGTGCAGGGCGTGGCGCAGATGAGCGGCGCGCCGATCATGGCCACCGACCTGCGTGCCTCGGCCTGCCTGGTGCTGGCCGGCCTGGTGGCCAAGGGCGACACCACCGTCGATCGCGTCTACCACATCGACCGCGGCTACGAGAACATCGAGGAAAAGCTCGGCGTGCTCGGCGCGAAGATTCGCCGCCTGCCGAACTGAGCGGCTCCGTATCGCGCACAGCAAAAGGCCCGGCATTGCCGGGCCTTTTTGTGCTGGTTGCATATGAGAAGCTCAGTCGGTGCGGTAGCTCACCAGCTCCATCGTCAGGTCGCCACCGTCGTGCTGCGACAGTTTCACCGGCAACGGGTAGCGGTCGGGCGCGTACCACGCGCTGAAGCCGCGGTCGGCGTCGGTGCGGTCGATCCGTTCGGCGTCGAAGCTGCCGGCCGGTACCTTGACGGTTTCCCTGCCGGTCACCTTGAAGTGCTGCAACTGTACTTCCTGGCGCACCGCGACCGGCAGCGCGACCTGCTGCTTGCCATCGCGCAGGGCCAGACCCAGCGCCAGCGCCAGCGTGTTGCGCTCGACCATGCCGGGGCTGGCCGGGTAGCTCTGCGGACCCTTGCCCTCATCCACGGTCACCCGGTTTTTCGGCCAGTCGACCACCAGGTGGCGCTGTTTCTGCTTGACCGCCGTCTGCATACGGTAGTCGTAGCTGATCGCCTCGGGCACATCGCCCTTCCAGCGGAAGCGCGAGCTTTCCGTGACGCTGGCGCCGAGCAGGGCGGCCAGTCCGCCGGTGCCCTTGGTGTCCTTGCCGTAGATCCACTCGCCGTTGCCGGCCGCGCGCAGGGTCACCGTGGCGACACCCATCGGCTGGCCGCCCTGCGACACGTTGTAGGTGGCGGTAAGTGCGCCGAGCGTGGTGGCGGGAGCGGTCCGGGCGCCGAGCAGCAGGCCGAGGCCGAGCAGGGGAGCGAGCAGGGATCGGATAGTCATGCCCCGAGTCTGCCGAGGCCGGGCTGAACCGGCTTTAAGGCTGCAGGCCGTGCTCGCCCAGCCGCAATGGTGCCGCCAGCGGCTGGTCGTCGAAGCGTGGCGAACCGTCCCACCGCAGGCGCCCGCTGGCCAGCAGGCCAAGCACGGCGGGCAGCAGCCGGTGTTCCAGCGGCAGCAGCCGTTGCGCCAGCGACTGCTCGTCGTCACCGGCCTCGATCGGCAGGTACGCCTGCGCGATCACCGGGCCGCCATCCAGTTCGGCGGTGACGAAATGCACGCTGGCGCCATGCTCGCGGTCGCCCGCTTCCAGCGCGCGGCGATGCGTGTGCAGGCCGCGGTATTTCGGCAGCAGCGAGGGGTGGATGTTGATGATGCGACCCACCCACGGCCTGAGCGCCTCGCCGTCGAGGATGCGCATGAAGCCGGCCAGCACCAGCCAGTCGGCGCCGCTGGCGGCGATGCGCTGGAACAGGTCGAGGTCGAACGCGCGGCGGTCCGGATAGCTGCGCGGATCCAGCGCCAGGGTGGGGATGTTCGCCGCCTCGGCCAGGCGCAGCGCGCCGGCGCCGGCCTTGTCGCTGCCGACCAGCACGAACTCGACCGGCAAATCGTCGCGCTCGCGTGCATCGAGCAACGCGGCGAGGTTGCTGCCGCGCCCGGAGGCGAGCACGGCGACTTTGGCAGGTGCGGCTGTCACGGAGCGGTTCAGCCGATATGCACGCGTTCGTCGCCCTGCGCAGGCACGATCTCGCCGATCACCGAGCTGGCCAGGCCATGCTTCGCCAGCAGCGCGGAGGCGCCGGCCACCGCATCGCGCGGCAGGATCACGGTGAAGCCGACGCCGCAGTTGAACGTGCGCCACATTTCCTCGCGTGCCACGTTGCCTTCGCGCATCAGCCAGTCGAATACCGGCGGCAGCACGATGGCGGACGCATCCAGCGCGATGCCGAGGCCGTCCGGCACCACACGGATGATGTTTTCCTTGAGGCCGCCGCCGGTGATGTGGGCCATGCCGTGGATCTGCTCCGGCTGCGCGCGGAGCAGATCCAGCATCGGCTTCACGTAGATCGTGGTCGGTGCCATCAGCGCGTCGACCAGCTTCACGCCGCCGAGGTCGAGGTCGAATGGGTTGCCGGCGCGCTCGAGGATCTTGCGCACCAGCGAGTAGCCGTTCGAGTGCGGGCCGGACGACGCCACGCCCAGCACCACGTCGCCGGCCACGATCGCCGCGCCGGTCAGCATCCGCGATTTCTCCACCGCGCCCACGGTGAAGCCGGCCAGGTCGTATTCGCCCGGCGGGTACATGTCCGGCATCTCGGCGGTCTCGCCGCCGATCAGCGCGCAGCCGGCCAGTTCGCAGCCGGTGGCGATGCCGCCGACCACGGCCGCGGCGGTGTCCACGTCCAGCTTGCCGGTGGCAAAGTAGTCGAGGAAAAACAGCGGCTCGGCGCCCTGCACCAGCACGTCGTTGACGCACATGCCGACCAGGTCGATGCCGATCGTGTCGTGGCGGTTCAGGATCTGCGCCAGCTTCAGCTTGGTGCCCACGCCGTCGGTGCCGGAGACCAGTACCGGCTCCTTGTAGCGGCCGGAGAGGTCGAACAGGCCACCGAAGCCGCCCAGCCCGCCCATCACTTCGGGGCGGAGCGTGCGCTTGACCAGCGGCTTGATGCGTTCGACCAGCGCATTGCCGGCGTCGATGTCGACGCCGGCGGCGCGGTAGGTGAGGGCGTCAGACATGGCAGAAACCGGCGTGGGTGAAACGCGCAAGTTTACCAGCTTGTGGCGCTGTTGCCGGTCGGGCATGGCGGATAGGGTGACGGCTGCGATGGACGCTGGGGGCGCGATTGGGCAGACTTCCAGCGAGCTTCCCCCAGAAGATACCCACACCCATGCGCCTGTTCCGTCTATTGATCGTTGCCCTGCTGCTGGTCTTTGCCGCGTTGCCTGCGTCGCACGCGCAGGTTGCCGGCTCGCCGTATTCGGTGGTCGTGCCGGTGGCCGACACCAGCGACGCCCAGCGCGACCAGGCGTTCGCCACCGCACTCGGCCAGGTGCTGACGCGGGTCGCCGGCGGGCAGGACCTGCGCAGCAACGCCGGTTATGCCGACGCGCTGGGCAACGCGGCCTCGATGGTGCAGAAGTTCCAGTACCAGCGTGCCGCGACCGGGCTGGTGTTGAACGTGGAGTTCGAGCCGGGCTCGGTGCGCCGGCTGGTGACGAAGCTGGGCGTGCAGAGCGCCGGCATCAAGCCGCCGGTGCTGCTGCTGGTGCAGGGTGGCGACGGCCATCTGCTCGGCCAGTCGGCGCTGGCCAGCCTGGCCGCAACCGCCAGCGCGCGCGGCACCGGCGTGGTCTACCCCGACGGCAATCCACCTGATCCAGCCAGGGTCGCTGCCGCCGACCCGGCCGCGCTGGCGGCGGTCAACCGGCAATACCACACCGGCCTGGTGCTGCTCGGCAAGTTGCGCGACGGCGGCGCGGACTGGACGCTGATCTCCGGCGGCCAGGCGCAGCGCTGGAGCAGCCAGGGCGCGAGCGTCGATGCGCTGCTTGGCGATGCCGGCAACGGCCTGGTCGAGCGCCTCGGCAAGCAGCTCAACGTGATCGGCGCGGGCCCCAGTGAGGGCAAGCTGTGGGTCAGCGGGCTGGCTTCGGCGATGGATTACGCGAGCCTGGTGGCGACCCTGCAGGACGATCCTTCGGTCAAACAGGTGCAGACCCTGGGTGCGCAGAACGACGGCGTGCTGCTGTACATCAAGGCTTCCGTGCCGATCAGCGCGCTGGCCGCGAACCTTGCCGCCGGCGGCCACCTGCTGCTGCAGGGCGAGCCGCACCCGGGCGCGGACGCGAACCTGCGCTGGCTGAGGTAACTGGATGAATCAGGACAAGGACATCTCGCGCCGCTGGCAGCTGTTCGCCATCACCGCGGTCATCGTTTACCTGCTCTGGCTGCTGGCGCCGGTGCTGATGCCGTTCGCGGTGGCGGCGATGCTGGCCTACCTGGGCGATCCGCTGGCTGACCGGCTGGAGCGGCTGGGGCTGAACCGGATGTGGGCGGCCACCATCGTGTTCGTGGTGATCATGGTCGTGGTGGTCGGCGTGCTGCTGTTGCTGATTCCCCTGATCGCGCGTCAGATCGAGAACCTGGTCAGCAACCTGCCGCGCTACGGCGACTGGGCGCAGAACACCTTGTGGCCGTGGCTGCAGGCGCGCCTGCACCTGGACCCGCACACCTTCGACAGCGACCGCCTGCTGGCCGCGATCAAGGCACACATCGGCTCGATCGGCGGCGTCGCCACGGAGGTGTTGGGCAAGGTTTCGCGCTCCGGGCTGGGCATCGTGGCGTGGCTGGCCAACCTGGTGCTGATCCCGGTGGTGGCGTTCTACCTGCTGCGCGACTGGGACCGGATGGTGGCGAAGGTCGATGGCATGCTGCCGCGCTCGATCCAGCCCACCATTGCCTACCTGGCCAGCGAAGCGGACAAGATTCTGGGCGCGTTCGTGCGTGGCCAACTGCTGGTGATGCTGGCGCTGGGCGTGTTCTACGGTGCGGGCCTGGGCGTGGTCGGGCTGACCGTGGGCCCGCTGATCGGCATGGTCGCCGGCCTGCTCAGCTTCGTGCCGTACCTGGGCTTCATCGTCGGCTTCGTCGCGGCGATCGTGGCGGTGCTGGTGCAATACGGCGACTGGGCGCACGTGCTGCTGGTGTGCGGCGTGTTCGCGGTCGGCCAGTTGCTGGAAGGCTATGTGCTGGTACCCAAGCTGGTCGGCGACAAGATCGGCCTGCACCCGGTGGCGGTGATGTTCGCGGTACTGGCCGGCGGCTACCTGTTCGGCTTCCTAGGCGTGCTGCTGGCGCTGCCGGCGGCCTCGGTGATCATGGTGCTGCTGCGCTACCTGATCGAGCGCTACCGCATGAGCGAACTGTACAACGAGGCGGGGCCGGAGGATCCGGTGATCGCCGAGATGGGTGTCGCCGTGCATCGCGATGGCGCGGTCGAGGCCACGGCCGTCGGCACGCCACCGCCGGGTGATTCTTCCGCAGCATGATTCCGCAGTTGCCGCTCGCGCTGCGCTGGCCCCGCCGGCAGCGCTTCGAACATTTCCACGCCGGCGCGAATGCACCGGCGCTGGCTGCGGTGCAGGCGCTGGCACTGCAGCCCGGTGTGCCGTGGGTTTACCTGCATGGCGCCAGCGGCAGCGGCCGCAGCCATCTTCTGATGGCCGCATGCCAGGCGGCCAGCGCGGCCGAACGGCGTGTGCAGTATCTGCCGCTGGCGACGATCGCCGACCACGCCGCAGCCTTGCGCGGTGTCGCCGGCAGCGAACTGCTGGCGCTGGACGATCTGGGCGCCATCGCCGGCAACCGCGACGCCGAACACGCGCTGTTCGACCTCTACAACCGCGCCCGCGCCGAAGGCAGCGCCCTGCTGTTCGCGGCGGATGCCACGCCCACCCAGCTCGGCATCGGACTGCCCGACCTGCGCTCGCGCCTCGGCGCCTGCGCCCATTTCGCACTGAAGCCGCTCGACGACGACGAGCGCCGCGCCGTGCTGAAGGCGCAGGCCGCGTCGCGCGGCATCGAGCTGGACGACAGCGTGCTGGACTGGCTGTTCACCCGCTACGCGCGTGATCTCGGCGCACTGCTCGACCTGCTCGACAAGCTGGACGTGGCCTCGCTGGCGGCGCAACGACGGATCACCATCCCGTTCCTGCGCGGGTTCCTGCGTGAAGCGGCACCCTGAAACGACGAAGGCACCCACGGGTGCCTTCGTCGTTTCAAGCGGGCGAACCACTCAAGCCTTGAGCAACCCCGGCGTTGCCTGTTGCCCGATCGCGTCGACCATCGCCTTGGCCACGTTGAGGTTGCCCGCGACGATGTTGCCGCTGGCCGGGATACCATCGCGGCCGGCGAAGTCGCAGTAGCGGCCGCCGGCTTCGTGCACCAGCAGCACGCCGGCGGCCATGTCCCATGGCTTCAGGCCGATCTCGAAGTAGCCGTCGTAGCGGCCGGCGGCGACATAGGCCAGGTCCAGCGCGGCGGAGCCGGAGCGGCGGATGTCCTCGGCCTGGCCGAGGATGGCGCGGGTCATGTCGAGCTGCGGCACCAGATGCTCGCGCTGGCGGAACGGGAAACCGGTGGCGATCATCGCGCCGCCCAGGTTCTCGCGCTTGCTGACGCGCATGCGGCGGTCGTTGAGGTAGGCGCCGTCGCCCTTGCTGGCGGTGTACAGCTCGTCGCGCAGCGGGTCGAACACCACGGCGTGGATCGGCACGCCCTTTTCCAGCAGCGCGATGGACACGCTGAAGTGCGGGATGCCGCGCAGGTAATTGTGGGTGCCGTCCAGCGGGTCGATCACCCAGGTCAGCGGGCCCTTGCCGGTCGCGCCGCTTTCCTCGGCGAGGATGGCGTGGTTGGGGTAGGCGCGGCGCAGTTCCTTGATGATTTCCGCCTCGGCCAGCTTGTCGACTTCGGAGACGAAATCCATCTGCTGCTTCTCGACGATGTTGAGGCCGTCGATGCGGTTCATGTAGCGCAGGATCACATTGCCTGCAGAACGCGCGGCGCGCGCCGCGATCGTGACGTGTGGTCTGGCCATGGTTTCGACTTTGGAAGAGAGCGGGGTTGCGGCCGGCGATTCTAGCAGAGGCGCGCCCTGGCCGCCCCGCGTCCACTATCCTAGGCGGTCTCCGTCGCCAATCCGTCCAGCGCATGACCGATCTCCACGACCTCGCCACCCGCATCCGCTACGTGCTGGTGCGCACTTCGCATCCGGGCAATATCGGCAGCGCGGCGCGGGCGATCCGCACGATGGGTTTCGCGCGGCTGGAGCTGGTCGCGCCGCACCGCTTTCCCGACCCGGAGGCGAATGCGCTGGCCGCCGGCGCAGACGCCGTGCTGGCCGACGCGGGCATCCATGCCGAGCTGGTCGACGGCCTGGCCGGCAGCAGCCTGGCGCTGGGCCTGTCGGCGCGCCGGCGCGGCGTGAACCTGCCGGAGCTGTCCCCGCGCGAGGCGGCGCAGCAGGTGCTGGCCGCCGCCGCCCGCGGCGAGCAGGTGGCGCTGGTGTTCGGCAACGAGCGCACCGGGCTGGAGAACGAAGAGTTGGCGCGCTGCCACGCGATGGTGCGCATTCCCAGCGTGGACGATTTCAGCTCGCTCAACCTGTCGCAGGCGGTACAGGTGATGGCCTACGAGCTGCGCGTGGCGATGCTCGGCGACGCGCCGCCGGCGCCGCCGCCGGAACACGACGAGCCACCCGCCGACGCGGCGCAGATGGAGCAGTTCTATCGCCACCTGGCGCAGACGCTGGACGACATCGACTTCCACAAGGGCCGCGAGCCGACCACGATCATGCTGCGCCTGCGCAAGCTGTTCCAGCGCGCGCAGCCGGACGAGCGCGAGCTGCGCGTGTTGCACGGCATCCTCGCCGATGCGCAGCGCATGGCAGGGCTGGCCAACGGCAAATAGCCGACTTTGCTCCCTCCCCTGCGCAGCAGGGGAGGGTTGGGATGGGATGCTTTTTGTCAGGACGGCGCGAAGAGCTTTACCCCCCCCCTGACCTCCCCCTGCAAGCAGGGGGAGGGACCGGTCGTGCGGTCAGGGGGTGTCACTGCTCGTCGTCCGACAGCTCCAGCGACGGCGCCGGCGTGACCAGCAGCTTGTCGATGCGCGCGCCGTCCAGGTCGACCACCTCGAAGCGGATGCCGTGCCAGGCGAACACTTCGCCGGTTTGCGGGATGTGGCCCAGGGCGGTCATCACCATGCCGGCGGCGGTGCGGTAGTCGTGCTCCTCCTCGCCGGGCAGTTCGCCGATCTGCAGCAGTTCGCGCAGGTCGTCGGTGGACAGGCTGCCGTCGATCAGCCAGCTGCCGTCGGCGCGCTGCATGATCGGGCTGTCCTCGTTGCTGCCGGCGTGGCCGATCTGGCTGGCGCCGACCACCGCTGCCAGCAGGTCGTTGACGGTGACCACGCCTTCGATGTCGCCGTACTCGTCGACCACCAGCGCCAGCGGCGTCTCGGCGTCGCGGAATTCTTCCAGCAGGTCCAGCGCGCGCGCGGTGGCCGGCACGAACAGCGGCTTGGCCAGGTGGCCGAACAGCTCCGGCGTGCCTTCGGCGAAGCTGCGCAGCAGGCGCTTGACCTCGACCACGCCGACCACGTCGCTCTCGTTGCCGCGATACACCGGGTAGCACGAATACGGGGTCTCGCGCAGCACCTCGAAGTTCTCCTCGCGGGTTGCCGCGATGTCCAGCCAGGCGATGCGCATGCGTGGGGTCATCACGCTGTCCACCGTGCGGTCGCCCAGGCGCAGCACGCGGTTGACCATGTTGTGCTCGTCCGGGTCGAGCACGCCCTGTTCGGCGCTCTCGGCGACCAGCAGGCGGATCTCCTCCTCGGTGACCACGCCGCTGCCTTGCCCATCCACCCGCAGCAGGCGCAGCAGCTGGTTGCTCGACGCGTTCAGCAGCCACACGAACGGCGCGGTCAGCCGCGACAGCAGCAGCATCGGAATCGCCACGTACGACGACACTTTTTCCGGCGCCGCCAGCGCCAGCCGCTTGGGCACCAGTTCGCCGACCACGATCTGGATGAACGAGATCAGCGCGAAGCCGAGCACGATGCCGATGATCCGCGCATACGGCAGCAGCCACGCCAGGTGCCCGCCTTGCAGGGCATGGGCAATATGGGCGCCCAGCGCATCGCCGGCCACCGCGCCGGTGATCAGCATCACCAGGGTGATGCCGACCTGCACGGTGGACAGGAAGTGCTCCGGCGCCTCGGCGTGCCGCAGGGCCGTGGCGGCCTTGCGGCTGTTCCGCGCCATCTGCTTGAGGCGGCTCTTGCGCGAGGCCACCAGCGCCATCTCCGACAGCGCGAAGAAGCCGTTGCACAGGGCCAGCACGAGCACGAGCGCGATTTCGGTCAGCATCGCGGCGATGATGGGGGAGGGCGCATGGGCACAGTGTAAGGGCTGCGGGGCTTTCACATCACCCCGGCAGGGCCGGGCATTGATGCAGGGCAGCACGGCAGTCCTGTAACATTCCGGTCATCCCGATCCCCTCAGGCATGGCCCGCATGTTTTCACTGCAGACGATTTTCGGCAAAGGCGACAAGTTCTACGGCCTGCTCGAACAGAGCGCCGCCACCGTCAGCGAAAGCGCCAGGGCCTTGCACGAACTGCTGACCCAGCCCGACCGCGGCCCGGTGATGGCGGCATTCACCGCCACGCGCGCGCGCGAGAAGGCGCTGGCCGCGCAGATCAGCGAGGGGCTGGTGAACACCTTCGTCACCGCGCTCGACCGCGAGGACATCGAGGCGCTGAATTCGGCGCTGTACAAGATTCCCAAGACCATTGAGAAGTTCGCCGAGCGTTACGAGATCGTGGCCGATCGCCTGGCCGGGGTGGAATTCGCCCAGCGCACGCTGGTGCTGCAGCGTTCCAGCGAGGTGGTCGCCGAAATGATCGGCGAGCTGCGCCGCGGCCTGCGCATCGACCCGGTGAAGAAGCTGCAGGACCGCCTGCAGGCGCTGGAATCGGAAGGCGACCGCATGCTGCTGGCGCCGTACCGCACGCTGTACATGGAGGGCGGCGATGCGATGCGGGCGATGCTGGCGAAGGACCTGTTCGAGCTGATCGAAAAGGCCATCGACAAGTGCCGCGACGTCGGCAACATCGTCTATTCGATCGTGCTGAAGAACTCCTGAGGCCACGCCCGTGACCATGCGCATTCCGCACTGCCCGGCGGCGCCGGCACCGAGTGTCCGCCCGTCCCCGGCCGGGGGCCGCGCATGAGCATCGTCATCGCGGTGGTGGTGATCGCGCTGGTCTTCACCTACATCAACGGTTTCCACGACACCGCCAACTCGATCGCCACGGTGGTGGCAACCAAGGTGCTCACCCCGGGCCAGGCGGTGCTGCTGGCGGCGGGCACCAACCTGGCCGGTGCGTTCATGGGCACCGCGGTGGCGGCCACCATCGCTTCCGGGCTGATCAACGCCGGGGTGATCGAGATGAGCTCGCAGCTGCTGATCTGCGCACTGCTGGCGGCGATCGTGTGGAACCTGATCACCTGGTGGCTGGGCCTGCCGTCCAGCTCCAGCCACGCACTGGTCGGTTCGCTAGTGGGCGCGGCGCTGGCCGCCGCGGACAACAACTTCGCCTCGGTGATCTGGGTCGAGGGCAGCTGGCTGAAGGGCCACGGCGTGATCCCGAAAGTGATCATCCCGATGGTGCTGTCGCCGCTGGCCGGCTTCATCATCGGCTTTGCGCTGATGGGGGCGCTGTACGCGCTGCTGGCATGGTTCGCCAACCGGCGGGGTTGGTCGCGGCGGTTCGGGCGCACCCCGTTCGTCAACGCGTTCTTCGGCAAGGCGCAGATCGTCTCGGCCAGCGCGATGGGCGTGGCGCACGGCATGAACGACGCGCAGAAGAGCATGGGCATCATCGCGCTGGCGCTGGCCGGCGCCACTGCGGCGCACCAGTTCGACCACCTGCCGGTATGGCTGGGTTTCCTGCGCGTCGAAGGCAATCCCGCCGGCGGTTTCGAGATTCCGGTGTGGGTGAAGGTGGTTTCCGCGCTGACCATGGCTGCCGGTACCGCCGGTGGCGGCTGGCGCATCATCAAGACGCTCGGCCACAAGATGGTCAAGCTGCATCCGATCAATGGCTTCGCCGCCGAAACCAGCTCCGCCGCCGTGATCCTGGTGGCATCGGTGTTCGGCATTCCCGTGTCGACCACCCACAACGTGTCCGCCTCGATCATGGGCGTGGGCGCGGCCAAGCGCTTCAACGCGATCCGCTGGTCGGTGGTCGAGCGCATGGTGTGGGCTTGGATCCTGACCCTGCCGGTCACCGCGCTGCTGGCTTATGGCCTGGTGGTGGCGTTCCGTCTGCTGTTCTGACGGGGCGGGACGCGGCTACAGCGAATCGTGGCCGGTGGCGATGAGCTGCTCCAGCTGGTCGCCGAGCACGCCCAGTTCGCGCACCACGCGCTGCAGCTCGGCGCGATCGAGGAATTCGTAGGGGCGGTTTTCGCACAGGTGCAGGTACGGCGAGCCATCCAGGTCGGCCACCGCGAGGAAGCCGGTGCGCTGCTGCCAGTTGAAGCGCAGGCAACGGACGGGATTGGTGCCGGCGAGCGGGCCGATCGGGGTGGAAACGCGCAGGTAGCGCAGTCCCGCCTCGTCCTCCAGCTCGGCCAGGTAGATCCCCTGATAGCGATCCGGCGCCAGTTTCAGGTCGAAGCTGATCAGGTAGGGATCGTTCTGGCGCAGCTCGTGCAGGCTGCCGATGTGGGAACGCACGGCTTCGAAATGGCGCATGCGGCGGCTTCCGTCGGCGAGGGTCGGAAGCTACTCTGCCACGTGTACCTGCTAGCGTTGCGTGAACCATGAATGAGGCCGCTGCCCGCATCTATGCCGCCATCGCCGCGATTCCGCGCGGCCGCGTCGCCAGCTACGGCGCGATCGCCGCGCGTGCGGGGTTGCCGGGACGGGCGCGGCTGGTCGGCCGGTTGCTCGGCGAGGTGCCCGACGGCATGGAATTGCCTTGGTACCGCGTGCTGCGCTCCAGCGGACACATCGCGATGCCGGTTGGCAGCCGCGGTTTCCGCGAGCAGTCCCGGCGCCTGCGTGGCGAAGGCGTCGAGGTGAAGAACGGCCGCGTGCCGTTGTCGCGGTTCGGCCTGGATGGCGATCTCGACCACGCGCTGTGGGGCATGTCGGACGCCTGAGCGGCGGTGCTGCCGACGCGTCGCCGCAGCCATCTCCGGCGGCCGGACCAGGCCGGTTTGTTACCATGCAGCCGATGAAAGCCTTAGAGCCTGCTCATGATCTCCAAGTACCCCGCGCCGGGGGCTGTTTGCGCGCGGGCCAAGGAAGAGCGAGGGAGTGGACGTCCGTCCACGACCGAGTGATGACGCCGGCCTGCGCGCAAACAGACCCGGCCCTTCGGGTTGCCATCGAGTGGCCGCCATGCGGCAGCGCGCGGCTTGACCTGACGGCCAGTCAGGCGCGGCGCCACGCACTACCACCTGGCGACCACTCGATGGCAACGCGGGGCACTTGGAGATCATGAGCAGGCTCTCAGCCCTCGACCTGCTGCAAAGCGTTTTCGGTTACCCCAGTTTCCGCGGCCAGCAACAGGCTGTGGTCGAACACCTGGGCGAAGGCGGCGACGCGCTGGTGCTGATGCCGACCGGCGGCGGCAAGTCGCTGTGCTACCAGATCCCCGCGCTGCTGCGCCAGGGCACCGGCATCGTGGTGTCGCCGCTGATCGCGCTGATGCAGGACCAGGTCGACGCGCTGCGCGAAGCCGGCGTGGCCGCCGCCTATCTCAACTCCAGCCTCGGCGCGGAAGCGCAGCGCGAGGTCGAACGCCAGCTGCTGGCCGGTGAGCTGAACCTGCTCTACGTGGCGCCGGAGCGCCTGCTGACCCAGCGTTTCCTCGGCCAGCTCGAACGCACCGAGGTGGCGCTGTTCGCGATCGACGAGGCGCACTGCGTGTCGCAGTGGGGCCACGACTTCCGCCCGGAGTACCGCGAGCTGGCAATCCTGCACCAGCGTTTTCCGCAGGTGCCGCGCATCGCGCTCACCGCCACCGCCGACCCGCGCACGCGCGAGGAGATCGTCGAGCGGCTGTCGCTGCAGAACGCGCGGCAGTTCGTGTCCAGTTTCGATCGCCCCAACATCGGCTACCGGGTCGGCCTGCGCCACAACGCGAAGCGTCAGCTCACCGAATTCCTGCAGGGCCACCAGGGTGAATCAGGCATCGTGTACTGCCTCAGCCGGCGCAAGGTGGACGACACCGCCGCATGGCTGGCCGAGCTCGGCGTCGAGGCGCTGCCGTACCACGCCGGACTGGATGCGGCGACGCGCGCGAAGAACCAGCAGCGCTTCCTGCGCGAGGACGGCGTGGTGATGGTCGCCACCGTTGCGTTCGGCATGGGCATCGACAAGCCGGACGTGCGCTTCGTGGCGCACCTGGACCTGCCGCGCAGCATCGAGGGCTATTACCAGGAGACCGGCCGCGCCGGCCGCGACGGGCTGCCGGCCGAGGCGTGGATGATCTACGGCCTGTCCGACGTGGTCACCATGAGCCAGATGATCGCGCAGTCCGAATCGGCCGACGAGCGCAAGCGGGTGGAACGGCAGAAGCTGGAGTCGCTGCTGGCCTACGCCGAGGCCACCGACTGTCGCCGCCAGCTGCTGCTGGGCGCGTTCGGCGAGGTCTATCCCGGCCCCTGCGGCCATTGCGACAACTGCCTCGCGCCGCCGAAGACCTGGGACGCCACGGTACCGGCGCAGAAGGCGTTGTCGGCGGTGTATCGCACCGGCCAGCGCTTCGGCTCCGGCCACGTGATCGACGTGCTGCGCGGCGAGGAGACCGAGCGCGTGCTCGCCCTCGACCACCACCGGCTCAGTACCTTCGGCATCGGCGCGGAAATGGACGAGAAGCAGTGGCGCTCGGTGTTCCGCCAGCTGCTCGCCGCCGGCCTGCTGGAGGCCGACGCCGAAGGCTACGGCACCCTGCGTCTCACCGCTGCCAGCCGCAGCGTGCTCAACGGCGGCCGCCAGGTGAAGCTGCGCGAGGACGCGCGCCCCGAACGTGCCAGCCGACGCCGCCGCGACAGCAAGCTGGTCACTGGCGGTGGCAGCCTCGGCATCGAGGCCTACGAGCAATCCACCTGGGACGCGCTGCGCGCCCTGCGCACACAACTGGCGAAGCAGCAGGGCGTGCCGCCGTACGTGGTATTCCACGACGCCACCTTGCTGGCGATGCTGCGCGCCATGCCGGCCAACGAGGACGAGCTGGCCACCATCAGCGGCGTCGGCGAAGCCAAGCTCAAGCGCTACGGCCGCGATTTCCTGGCGGTGATCAACGCGCCGGCATAGGCTCGGCGCCATCGGCTTGCCCGCGGGCGACTGCATACGTATTCAACCGGACACGGCCGGGATCCGCAGTGCAGACTCGGGCGCATCTTGATGCCATGACGTTGGGGAGACGCGATGAGCACGATGGACATGACGGGTGACGGGCTGGGCCAGCGCGCCACCGCGCGGGTGGTGCTGATCTCGGCGGCGGCGGCGCTGGGCGGCTTCCTGTTCGGTTTCGACACGGCGGTGATCAACGGCGCGGTCGACGCGATCCGCGGCGGCTTCACGCTGGACGCGGCACAGACCGGCTTCGCGGTGTCCTGCGCCTTGCTCGGTTCGGCGCTGGGTGCCTGGTATGCCGGCATGCTGGCGAACCGCTTCGGCCGCGTGCGCACCATGCAGGTCGCCGCGGTATTGCTGGTCGCTGCAGCGCTCGGCTCGGGCCTGGCCAGTGCCGTGTGGGACCTGATCCTGTGGCGGCTGGTCGGCGGCATCGGTGTGGGTGTGGCCTCGGTGATCGCACCGACCTACATTGCCGAGGTGTCGCCCGCGCATATCCGCGGCCGGCTCGGTTCGATGCAGCAGCTGGCGATCGTGCTGGGCATCTTCGCCGCGCTGCTGAGTGATGCGTGGCTGGCCGGGGTATCCGGCGGCGCAGCGGCACCGTTGTGGTTCGGGCTGGCCGCGTGGCGCTGGATGTTCCTGGTGGCGACGCTGCCGGCGCTGGTCTACGGCACCCTGGTGCTGGGCGTGCCGGAATCACCGCGGCACCTGGTCGCCAAGGGCCGCATCGACGAGGCCCGCGTGGTGCTGCGCAAGGTGCTGAACATGCACAGCGAGGCCGCGCTGGACAACAAGCTGCGCGACATCGAGGACAGCCTGCGCTCGGAGCACAAGCCGCGCCTGCGCGACCTGTGCGGCAAGACCGCCGGGCTGCTGCCGGTGGTGTGGATCGGCATCCTGCTGTCGGTGTTCCAGCAATTCGTGGGCATCAACGTGATCTTCTACTACTCGTCCACCTTGTGGCATTCGGTCGGCTTCAGCGAGGCCGACTCGTTCACCATCACCGTGGTCACCTCGATCGTCAACGTGCTGGTGACCCTGGTGGCGATCGCGCTGGTCGACAAGGTCGGCCGCAAGCCCTTGCTGGTGGTCGGCTCGGCCGGCATGGCGATCACCCTGGGGCTGATGGCGTGGTGCTTCTCGCAGGCCACCGGCAGCGGCGCCACGCTGAGCCTGCCCGGCGCCACCGGCATGGTGGCGTTGGTCGCGGCGAACGCCTACGTGGTGTTCTTCGGGGTGAGCTGGGGCCCGGTGGTATGGGTGCTGCTGGGCGAGATGTTTCCCAACCGGATCCGCGCCACCGCGCTGGCGGTGGCCGCGGCGGCGCAGTGGCTGGCCAACTTCGCGATCACCAGCACGTTCCCGGCGCTGGCCGAGCTGGGCCTGACCTTCGCCTACGGGCTGTACGCCGGTTTCGCGCTGCTGTCGCTGCTGTTCGTGCTGTACGCGGTGCGCGAAACCAAGGGCATCGAGCTGGAGGACATGCGCGCATGAGTACGCCAGCGAAGCCCTCGCTGGCGTAAGGACAGGTATAGCCCGCCCTGCGTTGCGAGTGCGGCAGGGTCTATTGCCGTATCACACGGAATGCCTGCACGCGGCGGTCGTCGGCTTCGGTGACGTGGAACAGGTAGTCGCCGATGGCGACTTCCTCGCCGACTTCGGGCAGGTGGCCGAACTCGGCCGTGACCATGCCGCCGACGGTGTCGTATTCCTCGTCGGGGAAATCGGCGCCGGTCTGCTCGTTGAAGTCCTCGATCGGGGTCAGCGCGCTGACCAGCCAGTCGCCGCCGGGCTGCTCGTGCATCAGCTTGGGTGCTTCCTCGTCGTCGTGCTCGTCGTCGATCTCGCCGACGATCTGCTCCAGCACGTCCTCGATGGTCACCAGGCCGGCGACGCCGCCGTATTCGTTGACCACCAGCGCCATGTGGTTGCGGGTCAGGCGGAACTCTTCCAGCAGCACGTTCAACCGCATCGACTCGGGGATCAGCACGGCCGGGCGCATGATCGCGCGGATGTCGAAGTGTTCGACGGCACCGAAGTACTTCAACAGGTCCTTGGCCAGCAGGATGCCGAGGATCTCGTCCTTGTCCTCGCCGTGCACGGGGAAGCGCGAGTGGCCGGATTCGACCACGGCGGCGAGGATGTCGGGCAGTGGCGAGTCAGCCGGCAGCATCACGATCTGCGCGCGCGGCACCATCACGTCGTCCACGCTCAGTTCGGTGACCTTGATCGCACCCTCGACCATGGTGAGGGTGTCGACGGACAGCAGTCCGTTGGTCTGGGCGGAGCGCAGTTCCTCGATCAGTTCATCGCGGTTGCGCGGTTCGCCGGAAAACATGTGGCCCAGTCGATCCCACCAGGTTCGGTGGGCCGGGCCGCTGGTACTGCCGGGGTCGTCGCTCATTACTCGTTGGGATTCTGCCCGAAACCGGGCGGAAGACCGATTCTAGCGGAAAAAACGTGACGGTTCAGGGCACAAGCGTGGTGGCTTTGCTCCTCTCCCTGCGCGCAGGGGAGGGGGCAAAGCATGTCAGGCGTAAGGATCGGCGATGCCGAGCCCGGCCAGGATGCGCGTTTCCAATGCCTCCATCTGCTCGGCCTCAGCGTCCTCGACATGGTCGTGGCCAAGCAGGTGCAGCACGCCGTGGATGGTGAGGTGGGCCCAGTGGTCGCGCGCGGACTTGCCCTGTTCGGCCGCTTCGCGCAGGACCACCGGCGCGCAGATCGCCAGGTCGCCGATCAGCGGCAATGTCACTCCGAGTGGCAGTTCGGCGGGGAACGACAGCACGTTGGTGGCGTAGTCCTTGCCTCGGTAGTCGCGATTGAGCGCGCGGCCCTCGTCGGCGTCGACGATGCGTATGGCCAGTTCGGTGCTCTTGCGCCGCTTCGCGCCACGCAGGGCGGCTTCAACCCAGCGACGGAAGCTGGCCGGTGCGGGCAGGCCGGCGCGCGGCACGGCGTAGCCGACGGCGAGCGTCACCAGCGCGCTCATTCGCCGTCCTCGGCCTTCTGCTCGAACGCCTCGTACGCCCGCACGATCTTTGCCACCAGCGGGTGGCGCACCACGTCGCGCGAGGTGAAGAAGGTGAAGCTGATGCCGCCCACGCCGCGCAGCACCTCGACCGCCTGGCGCAGGCCCGAGCGCGTGTTGCGCGGCAGGTCGACCTGGGTGACGTCGCCGGTGATCACCGCCACGGTGCCGAAGCCGATGCGGGTCAGGAACATCTTCATCTGCTCGACCGTGGTGTTCTGCGCCTCGTCGAGGATCACGTAGGAGTCGTTCAAGGTGCGCCCGCGCATGTAGGCCAGCGGAGCGATCTCGATCACGTTGCGCTCGATCAGCTTGGCCACCTTCTCGAAGCCGAGCATCTCGTACAGCGCGTCGTACAGCGGGCGCAGGTAGGGGTCGACTTTCTGCGACAGGTCGCCGGGCAGGAAGCCCAGCTTCTCGCCGGCTTCGACCGCGGGGCGCACCAGGATCAGCCGCTGCACCCGGTTCGCCTCCAGCGCCTCGACCGCGCTGGCCACGGCGAGATAAGTCTTGCCGGTGCCGGCCGGGCCCACGCCGAAGTTGATGTCGTGGCTGGCGATCGCGTGCAAGTAGCGCGCCTGGTTCGGGCCGCGGCCCTTGATCACGCCGCGCTTGACCTTGATGACGACTTCCTGGGCTTCCCCGGCATCCGCCTCGGCGATCGCGTCGACGCCCGATTCGGCCAGCTGCAGGTTGATCTTGGCGCCGGTCAGTGCCTCGTCGGCGGTGTTGGCGTACAGCGCACGCAGCACTTTCTCGGCGGCCCTGGCGGGATCGTTCTCGCCGATCACCTGGAAGATGCTGCCGCGGTGGTTGATCTCCACGCCCAGGCGCAGCTCAACCTGGCGCAGGTGCTCGTCGAATGGCCCGCACAGGTTGGCGAGGCGGGCGTTGTCGTCGGGATCGAGGGTGAAGTCGCGCTGGTTGAGTTCGCTCATAGGGGCGCGAGAGTAGCGCGGCGGCGCTGGAAGGGCCATGCCGGGGGCCGCTGCCAGCGAGTAGCTTGCAAATAATTAAATGATGAATTAATTTTAATGCATGGCTACCTCAGGCAAACGTGCAAAACCGGCGCGCCGGGCCGGACGCCCCCGCGGCGACGAACAGGACCTGCGCCGGCGTCTGCTGGATGCGGCGCTCGCGCAGTTCGCGCGCACGGGCATCGCCGCCACCCCGTTGCGGGCGATCGCCACCGAAGCGGGCGTCACCCCGGCGATGCTGCATTACTACTTCGGCGACAAGGCGCGGCTGCTGCATGCCGTGATCGACGAGCGCCTGCTGCCGGCGCT
This sequence comes from Rhodanobacter sp. B2A1Ga4, assembly GCF_018101315.1. Taxonomy (NCBI): domain Bacteria; kingdom Pseudomonadati; phylum Pseudomonadota; class Gammaproteobacteria; order Lysobacterales; family Rhodanobacteraceae; genus Rhodanobacter; species Rhodanobacter sp. B2A1Ga4. The sequence goes on from NZ_JADBJR010000008.1 coordinate 59,783, forward strand.
GGCGCCGCTGCGCGCGCAGCTGGAGCATGCCGACAGTGACCCGGTCGCACTGACCGAAGCCTTCGTGCGCGGCATCAGCGAGATCGTGGCCGGCCATCCCTGGCTGCCGCCGCTGTGGGTGCGCGAAGTGCTGTGCGAAGGCGGCGCGTTGCGCGAAGTGCTGTTCGACCGGGCCGTGCCGGGTGTACCGCAGTTGCTGGCGCAACGCTTCGCCGCGGCGCAGGCAAATGGACGGCTGAACGCGGCGCTGGACCCGCGCCTGCTGGTCGTTTCGCTGGTCGGCCTGACCCTGTTCCCTGCCGCCGGCGCGCCGATCTGGCGACGCGCATTCGCGGCCGAGGCACTGGGGCCCGGGATCATGCTCGAACACACGCTGGCCTTGCTGGGGCAGGGCGTTGGCACGACGAAACGTGGAGAACCCGCATGAAATTCACGACCGTGATCTGCCAGTCGCTGACGGCGCTGGTGCTCGCCGTTCCCGCCGGTTGCGGCAAGCAGGTGCCGCAGGCGCTGGGCACGCTCGAGTTCGATCGCATCACGTTGCCGGCGCCAGCCGCCGAGCGCATCGTGGCGGTCGACGTGCGCGAGGGCGAGCAGGTCAAGGTCGGTCAGCCGCTGCTGCAACTGGACCCCGCGCATACCCGCGCCCAGCTCGCGGCGGCCGAAGCCCAACTACAACAGCAACGCGAGCTGTTGGCCGAGCTGGAAACCGGGCCGCGCCGCGAGGACATCGCCAAGGCCCGCGCGAACCTGGTGGCGGCCCAGGCGCAGGCGCGCGAGGCGCGGGCTTATTACGCACGGCTGGCGCCGCTGAAGGGCAACGGTTACGTGGCCGCGGCCGATCTCGATCGCGCCCGCGCCGCGGCGGGCAATGCGGATGGCCAGGCGGCGGCGGCGCAGGCGGCGCTGGACGAACTGCTGCACGGCACCCGCCCGGAGCAGCTCGCGCAGGCGCAGGCCGCCGTTGCGGCGGCGCAGGCGCAAGTCGATGCGCAGCAGGTGCTGCTGGGCAAGCTGTCGCTTGTGGCGCCGCGCGCCGGCCGCATCGACAGCCTGCCGTACCGGCTGGGTGACCAGGCGCCGGTCGGCGCGCCACTGGCGATCCTGCTGGCCGGCGACGCGCCGTATGCGCGCATCTACGTGCCGGTGCAGCAGCGCGCAGGCATGCACGTCGGCGACGCCATCGACGTGTTCGTGGCCGGCCGCGAAAAATCCTATGCCGGCAAGCTGCGTATGATCCGCAGCGAACCGGACTTCACCCCGTACTACGCACTGATCGGCGACGACGCGGCACGGCTGAGCTATCTGGCCGAAGTCGCGCTGGGCGCGGATGCGGCGGAACTGCCCGCCGGCCTGCCGGTGCGCGTCGAGTTCCGCGGGCCGGCGAAATGAATGCCGACGCCGACGGCGTGGCGATCCGCGCGCGTGGCCTGACCCGGCGCTTCGGCAAACTGGTGGCGGTCGATCACGTCGATCTCGACGTGCCATCGCAGCGCGTCTACGGCTTCCTCGGCCCGAACGGCTCGGGCAAGTCCACCACCATCCGCATGCTGTGCGGGCTGCTGACGCCGAGCGAGGGCGAGATCGAGGTGCTCGGCCTGAAGATTCCGGCGCAGGCCGACGAACTGCGCTCGCGCATCGGCTACATGACGCAGAAGTTCTCGCTGTTCGAGGACCTCGGCGTGCGCGAGAACCTGGAGTTCCTCGCCGCGATCCAGGGCGTGCCGAAGGCGAAGACGAGACGCCGCGTCGACGAGCTGATCGAGCAATACCACTTCGGCGATCGCCAGCGGCAACTGGCCGGCACCATGAGCGGCGGCCAGAAGCAGCGCCTGGCGCTGGCCTGTGCGGTGCTGCACGAGCCACAGCTGCTGTTCCTCGACGAACCGACCAGCGCGGTCGATCCGGAATCGCGCCGCGACTTCTGGGAAAAGCTCTTCGAGCTGGCCGATGCCGGCACCACACTGCTGGTCTCCACCCACCTGATGGACGAGGCCGAGCGCTGCCACCGGCTGGCCATCCTCGACCGCGGCGCACTGGTCGCCGACGGCACGCCGCGCGAGCTGACCGCGCAACTGGAAGGACGCACCTTCACCGTCGAAACGGATGACCCGCGCGGTGCCCAGCGCGCGCTCGCCGGCGTGGCGGGCGTGCTCGGGGTGGCCCAGGTCGGCAACATCCTGCGCGTGCTGACCGGCGCCGACGGCGCCACGCCGGAGATGGACAAGGCGCTGGCGACGACGGGGCACAAGGCCGCGCTGACGGCGACGCCGCCGAATCTCGAAGACGTGTTCGTTGCTGCCACGCGCCGCGACGCGGAGCACGCCGCATGAACGGGCGGCGGCTGTGGGCGATCGTGGTCAAGGAGCTGCGCCAGCTGCGCCGTGACCGCATCACGCTGGCGATGGTGGTGGGCATCCCGGTGATCCAGCTGGTGCTGTTCGGCTATGCAATCAACACCAACCTGCGCGGGCTCGACGCCGGCATCGTCGACCAGGCCAACACCGCCGGTTCGCGCGCGCTGGTGATGGACATGCTGGCCACCGGCGTGGTGGCGCCGGTGGCGCGGGTGGACACGCCGCAGGAGCTGATGGCGATGATCCGCCGCGGGCAGGTCGGCATCGGCATCGTGGTGCCGCCGGATTTCGAGCGCCGCCGCATCGACGGCCGCGCGGTGGCGCAGATCCTGGTCGACGGCAGCGACACGTCGGTGCAGGCCGCCGCCGCGCAATTGATGCAGGTACCGATCGACAGCGCCGCACCCGACACCCGCGCACCGCTGACCAGCACGCCGGCCAGCGGGCGGATCAGCGTGGTCGCCTTCTACAACCCGCAGCGGCGCTCGGCGGTCAACATCGTGCCCGGCCTGATCGGGGTGATCATGACCATGACGATGGTGCTGTTCACCGCCATCGCGATCGTGCGCGAACGCGAGCGCGGCAACATGGAGCTGCTGATCGCCACGCCGCTGACCAGCTCGGAGCTGATGATCGGCAAGGTGCTGCCGTACGTGGCGATCGGCCTGGTGCAGACCAGCGTGATCCTGGTGCTCGGCAGGTGGCTGTTCGCGGTGCCGATCCTCGGCAGCGTGCTCGACGTGTACCTGGCCTCGGGCCTGCTGATCCTCGCCAACCTTGCATTGGGCCTGCTGATTTCCACGCGCGCGCAGTCGCAGTTCCAGGCGATGCAGATGACCTTCTTCGTGTTCCTGCCATCGATCCTGCTGTCGGGCTTCATGTTCCCGTTCGCCGGCATGCCGAAGCTGGTGCAGTGGCTCGCCGAGGTCTTGCCGCTGACCCATTTCCTGCGCCTGATCCGTGGCGTGATGCTGCGCGGCGCGGGCTTGTGGGAAATGTGGCTCGACGTGCTGGCGCTGGTGGTGTTCACGCTGGCGATGATGGCGCTGGCGATCTTGCGCTTCCGCAAGCGGCTGGATTGAGCGAAGGGCGGCCCCGCCCCAACTTTCCCTGCACGCAGGGGGCACAGCGGGGCACGCGTTTCTCCTCCCCCTGCAACCGGGGAGGAAGTTGCCACCATCAGGCAGCGACTTCGTCAGCCAGCTTCATCCGCCCGCGCAAGGAATTGGCCATCGCGTCGGTGATCACCACGTCGACGAACTGGCCGATCAGACGGGCGTTGCCGGCGAAGTTCACGTAGCGCATGTTCTCGGTGCGGCCGCTGAGTTCGTTCGGGTTGCGCGTGCTGGGCTTTTCCACCAGCACGCGCTGCACGGACCCGACCATCGCTTCGTTGATCTTTTTCGCGTTCGCGTTGATGGCGGCCTGCAGGCGCGCGAGGCGCTCGTGCTTGACCGCCATCGGCGTGTCGTCGGCCAGACCTGCTGCCGGCGTGCCGGGGCGCGAGGAGAAGATGAAGGTGAAGCTCTGGTCGAAGCCGACATCGTCGACCAGCTTCATGGTTTTCTCGAAGTCTTGGTCGGTCTCGCCGGGGAAGCCCACGATGATGTCGGTCGACACGCAGATGTCCGGCCGCACCGCGCGCAGCTTGCGGATCTTCTGCTTGAACTCCAGCGAGGTGTAGCCGCGCTTCATCGCGGAAAGGATGCGGTCGGAGCCGGCCTGCACCGGCAGGTGCAGGTAGTTGGCCAGCTGCGGCACGCTGGCGTAGGCCTCGATCAGCGAATCAGAAAATTCCAGCGGATGCGAGGTGGTGAAACGGATGCGGCCGATGCCGTCGATCTGCGCGATCGCATGGATCAGCACGGCGAGGTCGGCGACGCCACCATCGAAGGTGGGGCCGCGATAGGCGTTGACGTTCTGGCCGAGCAGGTTGACCTCGCGCACGCCCTGCGCGGCGAGCTTGGCCACCTCCACCAGCACGTCATCGAATGGGCGGCTGATCTCGGTGCCGCGGGTGTACGGCACCACGCAGTAGCTGCAGTATTTCGAGCAGCCTTCCATGATCGAGACGAAGGCGGTCGGGCCTTCCGCGCGTGGCTCCGGCAGGCAGTCGAACTTCTCGATCTCGGGGAAGCTGATGTCCACCTGCGGCTTGCCGGTGGCGCGCTGCGCCTCGATCAGCTCGGGCAGGCGGTGTAGGGTTTGCGGGCCGAATACCAAGTCGACGTAGGGCGCGCGCTTGACGATCGCCGCGCCTTCCTGCGACGCCACGCAGCCGCCGACGCCGATCAGCACCGGCTTGCCGTCCTGCTTGTGCTGCTTCCAGCGGCCGAGCTGGCTGAACACCTTCTCCTGCGCCTTCTCGCGGATCGAGCAGGTGTTGATCAGGATCACGTCCGCCTCGGACTCGTCCTGGGTCAGCTCCAGGCCGTGCGAGGCCTTCAGCACGTCGGCCATCTTGGCCGAGTCGTACTCGTTCATCTGGCAGCCGTGGGTCTTGATGAAAAGCTTGCCGCTCATGCGCGTGGGTACCGTGGTTTCGTGAGGCAGAACGGGTCATTCGCCGAACCGCGCAGTTTACCCTCGTGCGGGTGCTCCTGCCAGATCAAGCACTTGCAGGCTTTGCCGGGCGGGCGCCGCCCGCCACCCTCGACTGGCCGTGTCGCACGAACCGGCGGGCAGCGCCCGCTCTGCCAAGGCCATGGAATGAGAAGTGCGCACTTGGCGTTGACGGCGCGTGGCGGCACACTGCGCCCCATGTTCGGCGTCGCAAGCCAAGGGGGAAGCGCCGATCGGCCTGCCGGGGGCTTCCCACTACGCTCGATCCTTTGCGGGGTCGCGTTCGGCTGCGCCCTGCTGTGGTGGCCGGCGGCACGGGCCGGCGTGCTGTACCAGTGCACCGGCACCAGCGGCGAGGCGGTATTCAGCAGCAGCAAGGCCGGCTATCACGGCTGCAAGGCGATCAGCAGCTATGCCGCACCCTCGCCGCGGCGTCGGGCGCCGCCCCGGGCGTCGCTGGGCCGGGTGGACGGCTCGGCTGCAACCACGGCGCGCCGCCTGGTGACGGACGGTACCGAAGCGATCTCGCTGACCGGCGTGCGCGGCACGGTCGAGACCAGCGCGCGGCGCATCGGCGAGGTCCAGGCGGAGCAGACCTCGCTGGCCGCGGTGCAGGGTTCGGCCGCGACCAGCGCGAAGCTGCCTTCGGCGGCCTCCGGCAAGCCGGGCCAGTGGAACTATCGCGAATCGCCGGCGGTTGCCGCAGCCGCACCGGCGGCGGACAACCCGGCAGACCGGATCCTGCGCGGCGCGGTGTACCGCATCGTGCGCGCGGACGGCAGCGTGGAGTACACCAACCTGGCGCCGGCCGGCGGCAAGGGACGCGCGGTGACCATGCTGTTCACCTATATCGCCACTTGCGCCGCATGCAACCTGCATTCGACGATCCGCTGGGGCAGCGTGTCGCTCAACCTCACCGCATATGCGGACGCGATTCGCGCCGCCAGTGTGGAGTACGGCGTCGACGAGGCGTTCCTGCGCGCGATCATCCACGCCGAGAGCGCGTTCAATCCACGCGCTCTGTCGCTCAAGGGCGCGCAGGGGCTGATGCAGCTGATGCCGGGCACGGCCAGCGATATGGGCGTGCTGGACGCGTTCAATTCCGACCAGAACATCCGTGGCGGGGCGCGCTACCTGGGCCTGCTGCTGCGCGACTTCGACGGCAATGAACGGCTGGCCGCCGCCGCCTACAACGCCGGCCCCGGTGCGGTGCAGCGCTACAAGGGCGTGCCGCCGTATGCCGAGACCCAGGTCTACGTGGAGCGGGTGGATACCTTGCGCAAGCGCTACGGTGCGGCGATCCATCCGCCGCTGGCGTCGCGCGGACCGGGCTGAGCCGTCAGCTGTCCGGCATGCTGCCGGCGCTCATGGCCGGGCGCTGGACGAGCGTGACTTCGAGGTGGAACGGGGTGCCGTTGCGCAGGCCGGAAACCGTCACCGTGCTGCCGGGCTTGATCGCCGCCTCGCGCCGGCGCAGGTCGGCCGGGTCGAGGATGTCGTCGGTGCCGATGCGCAGCAGGATGTCGCGCGGGCGGATGCCGGCCAGCGCGGCCGGGCTGCCGGGATAGACGGCCGTCACCTGGGCGCCGCGCGCCGCCGCGGGCAGGCCGCTGTTGGCGGCCACCGGCACGAACGCGTAGTCGGCGCCGAGCCAGCCGCGCACCACGTGGCCAGTGGCGATGATCTGGTCCAGCACCTTCTTGGCCGTGGTCACCGGGATCGCGAAGCCGATGCCCTCGGCACCGGCGGCCTTGCCGATCAGCAAGGTGTTGATGCCGACCAGTTCGCCCTCGGCGTTGACCAGCGCGCCGCCGGAATTGCCCAGGTTGATTGCCGCGTCGGTCTGGATGAAATCCTCCGCGCTGGAACTGTTCAACTGGCGGCCGATCGCGCTGACGATGCCCATCGTCACGGTCTGGTTGAGGCCGAGCGGGTTGCCGATCGCCAGCACCACGTCGCCGGGCCGCAGCGGCTGCCCGGCGATGCGGATCACCGGCAGGTTGCTGGCGTCGATCTTCAGCACCGCCAGGTCGGATTCCTCGTCTGCGCCGACCAGGCTGGCCTTGGCGATGCGGCCGTCGTACAGCAGCACCTGGATGTCGGCGGCGTGTGCGATCACGTGGTTGTTGGTCAGCACGTAGCCCTGGCCCTGCGCGCTGACGATGACGCCGGAGCCAAGGGTCTGCTCGCGGTGCTGGAAGGTGGTGGGCTGGCCGCCGAACAATTGCTGCAGCACCGGGTTGTCGTACATCCGCACGGCCTGCTCGGTGACGATCTTGTTGGCGTAGATGTTGACCACTGAGGGCGCCGCGGCGGCCACGGCGTCGGCGTACGAGACTGGCCCACTGCCTGGATGGGGCGGGTTGGCCGGGGCGGCGGACGGCGCCGGCGCGCCCAGGCCGAAGCGTTCGCGCAGATGTTCGCCGCTGCCGGGCCAGAACAGGCCGACCACGAAGGCCACGGCCAGGCCGAGGATGGCGAAGCGTGCAATGAAGAGGAGCGTGCCGGCGGCATGTTTCATGTCGAAAGGAAAGGTCCCGGCGATCGTGGCGAGTGTTGCGGCGGCTGGACTTCGCCGCGATGCGGTTTATTGTACGGGGCGGGGCCTGACGCTACACTAACGCGATTTTTGCGGGGTCCCAAACCCCACCTGGCATGACATTGCAAGTACCGGAGAGCCTGATGGCGAACGAAGTCGTCGATCATGGCCGCCGCCGTTTTCTGACAGCAACCACCGCGGTGGTTGGTGGCATCGGAATCGTGTCGGCGGCTGTGCCCTTCATCAAGTCGTGGGAACCCAGCGCGCGCGCCAAGGCCGCTGGCGCTCCGGTCACCCAGTCGCTGGCCAAGATCGAGGCGGGGCAGATGCTCACCGTGTCGTGGCGCAGCCTGCCGGTGTTCGTGCTCAACCGCACCAAGGCACAGCTTGATACGTTGCCGATGGTCGACTCGCGCCTGGTGGACCCCAAGTCCGATGGCGCCTCCGCCAGCCAGCAGCCGAAATACGCACAGAACGAGGCCCGCTCGATCAAGCCGGAATGGCTGGTGATCGTGGGCATCTGCACGCACCTTGGCTGCGTGCCCGACTTCGTGCCGGAGATCAAGCCCGAGCCGTTCGACCCGGACTGGAAGGGTGGCTTCTACTGCCCCTGCCACAAGTCGCGCTACGACCTGGCCGGTCGCGTGTTCCAGGGCGTTCCGGCGCCGAAGAACCTGCCGGTGCCGCCGTACCACTTCATCGACGACAGCACCATCCAGATTGGCGTGGATCCGAAGGAGGCTGGCTAATGGCCAACGTATTCACGAGCATCGGCGACTGGGTCAACGAACGTGCGCCCGGCATGATGCCGATGTACCGCGCGCACATGACCGAGTACTACGCGCCGAAGAACTTCAACCTCTGGTACTACTTCGGTTCGCTGGCGCTGCTGGTGCTGGTCAACCAGATCGTCACCGGCATCTTCCTCACCATGAACTACAACCCGAGTGCGGCGGGAGCCTTCGCCTCGGTCGAATACATCATGCGTGACGTGGAGTGGGGCTGGCTGATCCGCTACATGCACTCCACCGGCGCCTCGCTGTTCTTCGTGGTGGTGTTCCTGCACATGTTCCGCGGCATCATGTACGGCTCGTACAAGAAGCCGCGCGAGCTGGTGTGGCTGCTCGGCATGCTGATCTTCCTGGCGCTGATGGCCGAGGCCTTCATGGGCTACGTGCTGCCATGGGGCAACATGTCGTTCTGGGGCGCCAAGGTGATCATCTCGCTGTTCGGCACCATCCCCTACATCGGCAGCACGCTGGTGGAGTGGATCATGGGCGACTTCCTGCCCGCCGACGCCACGCTGAACCGCTTCTTCGCACTGCACGTGATCGCGCTGCCGCTCGTGCTGCTGCTGCTGGTGGTGCTGCACATCGCCGCGCTGCACGAGGTGGGCTCGAACAACCCGGACGGCGTGGAGATCAAGAAGGGTCCCAAGGGCAACCGCTGGGACGCGCTGAAGCCGGCCGACGGCATCCCGTTCCACCCGTACTACACGGTGAAGGACCTGGTCGGCGTGGGTGCGTTCCTGCTGATCGCCGCGTTCATCATCTTCTTCGCGCCGACCTTCGGCGGCTGGTTCCTGGAGCATGACAACTTCATCCCGGCGAACAACCTGGCCACGCCGTCGCACATCAAGCCGGTGTGGTACTTCACCCCGTTCTACGCGATCGTGCGCATGATCCCGTCGTTCCTCGGCTCGGCCGTGTGGGGCGTGATCGCGATGTTCGGCTCGATCGGCGTGCTGTTCGCGATGCCGTGGCTGGATCGTGGCAAGGTCAAGTCGATCCGTTATCGCGGCACTGGTTTCAAGGTAGGACTGGGCCTGTTCGTGCTGTCGTTCTTCATGCTCGGTGCGGTGGGCGCGGGCATCACCGCCGAGGTGATGCCGGTCTGGTTTGGTGACATCGACGTGACGTTCTGGGAGAACCTGTTCGGCCGCGTGATGACGGCGATCTACTTCGGGTTCTTCGCATTCCTTTGGGCCTATACATACTTCGGCTGGGAAAAGACCAAGCCGGTTCCGGAACGGGTGACGACGCATGACTAAGCGGCAGCGGCTAATGAAGCGATACATCTTCCCGGTAGCGCTGGCGTTCGGCCTGATCGTCGGCAGCGTGCCGGCGCAGGCGGCGGAAGGCGGCGGGTTGCCGCATGCCGGCACCAACGTGCAGGACCAGGCTTCGCTGCAGCGCGGCGCCAAGCTGTTCTTCAACTACTGCGTCGGTTGCCACTCGCTCAAGTACATGCGTTACGAGCGGATTGCCACGGACCTGGGCCTGTCCGAGCAGGACGTGATGCAGAACCTCAACTTCACCGGCGCCAAGTTCGGTGAGACCGTGGTTTCGCACATGCCGGAGGCCGACGCCGCCAAGTGGTTCGGCAAGGCTCCGCCGGACCTGTCGCTGGAAGTGCGCGCCAAGGGTGCCGACTGGGTCTACGCCTACCTCAACTCGTTCTACCTGGACCCGAGCCGTCCGGTGGGCTGGAACAACACGGTGTTCCCGAACGCGTCGATGCCGTTCCCGCTGTGGGAACTGCAGGGCCTGCAGACCGCGGAGATGAAGCCGGCGAAGGCCGGTGAGGATCCGGCGGTGGAGAAGCTGGTGCTGACGCAACCGGGCAAGCTGACCCCGGCGCAGTTCCAGCAGGCGACTCGCGACCTGACGACCTTCCTGGAATACGCATCCGAGCCGGCTGCCCTGCAGCGCCATCATTACGGCATCTGGGTGCTGCTGTTCCTGGCGTTCTTCACCTTGCTGGCCGCCATGCTGAAGAAGGAATACTGGAAGGACGTCCACTGAGCAGCCTGGATGGCATTATCCGACTGCGGCGGCCACGAGCCGCCGCAGTCGTCTCACCGAGGGGGAATGGCGCATGGTCCCAAGCGCTCGCTCGCGAACCGTATTGACGCTCTACACCACCGCCGATGACGTGCAATGCCATCGTGCACGACTGGTGCTGGCCGCCAAGGGCGTCAGCTACGAACGTGTCCTGGTGGATCCGGCCAGGCCGCCGGAGGACCTGATCGACCTCAATCCCTATGCCAGCACGCCGACGCTGGTGGATCGCGACCTGACCCTGTTCGACACCTCGGTGGTTTGCGAATACCTCGACGAGCGTTATCCGCATCCGCCGCTGATGCCGATCGATCCGCAGTCACGGGCGCGCCTGCGGGTGGCCGGGGTGCGCATCGAGAAGGACTGGCTGACCGAAGTGGACACCATCCGCGCTGGCGGCCGGCCGGCGGACGCGGCGCGCAAACGCCTGCGCGAGCACCTGTTGTCTGCGGTGCCGCTGTTCAAGGCCGCCAAATTCTTCCTCAACCCCGAAATGAGCCTGGCTGACTGCCTGGTGGCGCCGGTGATCTGGCGGCTGCCGTGGCTGGGCGTGGAGCTGGGGCGCGAAGGCAAGCCGATCATCGATTACGGCGAGCGGTTGTTCCACAGTCAGGGTTTTGCGCGCAGCATGACCGATCAGGAAAAGGCGATGCGGCAAGCCCATGAGCAAGAATGAAATTGTGCCAATGAGTTCCAATCGGCCGTACCTGTTGCGGGCGATCTACGACTGGATCAGCGACAACCACCTGACCCCGTACATCCTGGTCGATGCCGGTTTCGCCGGCGTGCGGGTGCCGCCGCAGGTGGTCAAGAATGGCCAGGTGGTGCTCAACCTGGCCATGCGTGCAGTGGCTAACCTCGACCTGGGCAACGAATGGATCAGCTTCCAGGCGCGCTTTTCCGGGGTCAGCCAGACTATCCAGATTCCGGTGCAGGCGGTGCTGGCGCTGTATGCGCAGGAAAACGGCCAGGGCATGATGTTTCCGGCCGAAGAGGAGGGGGGTGATACGCCGCCGTCCGCTCCCGAGCCCGACGACACCACGCCGGTGCCGGGGGACGATGGCGGCGACAAGCCGAAGCGCAGCGCGCCGCACCTGCGGGTGGTCAAGTAGGCAGCTGGCGCGCGCTGCGACAGTGTGGCGCGCATCCCCCGGGTTTCAGTTCAGCCGGTCGTCCGTGCGCGGGCGAGGACGCAAGCGCACGACGTTGCCGGTTGGCGCGGGCAGGGCTCGCGCAGCGGCTTCCTCGTGCGGCAGCAACTCGATGGTAGGCAGGCTCAGGCTGCTCAGCGCGTTGCCGATCATCCACAGCCGGCCCGGCTCGCGGTCGTGGCCGTCGATGCTGACCTCGAAGCCGTAGCAGCGCTCGATCATGCGCAGGCCGTTGACGCGGCGCAGGCGCACACCGCGCAGGCCGACGGTTTCGTCGAGCAGTTGCAGTCCGTGCCGCTGGCATTGCTGGCGTGCCTCCTGCACAGCGCGTTCGCGCGCCACGCTGAGCTTCAGCCACAGCCCCACGATGGCACCCAGCGCCAGCAGCAGCAACAGATTGGAAAGGTCGCTCATGCCTGCAGTGTGTGGGCGCAGGCGACCGGGTGCAAGCTGGCGCTCAGTCCAGTTGCAGGCGCAGCGACAGGTCGACGGCGCGCACGTGCTTGGTCAATGCGCCGACCGAGATGAAGTCGACGCCGGTGTGCGCATAGTCGCCGATCGTGCGCAGGTCGACGTTGCCGGATACCTCCAGTGGCACGCGGCCGGCGGTGTGCTGCACCGCCTGGCGCATCTGCGCCAGCTCGAAATTGTCCAGCATGATCCGGTCCACGCCGGCCTGCAGCGCCTGCTCGAGTTCGTCGAGGTTCTCCACTTCGACTTCGAGCAGCAACTGCGGGTGCAGGCGGCGTGCCGCCTGCACCGCGGCGGCGATGCTGCCGGCGGCGATGATGTGGTTTTCCTTGACCAGGATCGCGTCGTACAGGCCCATGCGCTGGTTGTGGCCGCCGCCGCAGCGCACTGCGTACTTCTGCGCCAGGCGCAGGCCGGGAATGGTCTTGCGGGTATCCAGCACACGCACCGCGGTGCCGGCGACGGCGGCGACGTACTCGGCGGTCACCGTGGCGGTGGCGGACAGCAGCTGCAGGAAGTTCAGCGCCGAGCGCTCCGCGGTGACCAGCGAACGGGCATGTCCGGACAACCGGCAGATCACCGAACCGGGGGTGACCCGGCCGCCGTCGCGGACTTGCCAGTCGATCCGCACGGCGGGATCGAGCCGGCGGAAGCAGGCGTCGAACCACGGCGTGCCGGCGATCACCGCTGCATCGCGGCAGGTCAGCTCGGCATGGGCCCTGGCGTCGATCGGCAGCAGCCCCGCGGTGGCATCGCCCGGGCCGAGGTCCTCGGCGAAGGCGCGTTCGATGTCGATGGCGATCTGCGCGGCGTCCGGCACCACGAAAGGCGAAGCCTCGCTCATTCGGCCGCCGTGCCCGTGGCTGGCGCAGCGTCGGGATGGCTCAGCTTGTCGACGATGGCGCTCATCGCGCGGTCGAACAGTGCGTTGGCGGCAAGCAGGCGGGCCCGGCCGTCGGTGAGCAGCACGGTCAGTTCCTGCGGCGAGTAGTCGGCCACCTTCAGGCCGCGCCGGTTGACGAACAGGTAGCGGCCGCTCATCGGGCTGATCCACGACAGCTTGGCGCGGGTCATCGCTTCGTCGGGCAGGCAGAACTCCAGCCAGGTACCCGGTTGCAGTGCCTGCACCTGGTGCCACTCCGGGCTGTCCAGCGGTGCTTCGACAGTCTCTTCCTCGACGGGGTGTTGCGGCGTGGTGTCATGGTCGATGACCGGCTGGATGCTGTCGGGGATTGCCAGCATCGCGGCATCCTCCTCGACGGTGACCACCTCGGCAGCGCCCAGCGCCTCGCCGAGCTGCTGCCGGTAATAGGTGTGCAGCTGGCCCAGCAGGCGCTCGATGTCCTGTTCCTGGAATGCCACGTTGGCGAGGCCCTGGCGCAGCGCGCGCTCGATCCCGGGCAGCATCTGCCGCAGGGCCTGCCGGCTTTCCGGGGTGGTCGCCGGCTTGGTGCTGGCGATGAAGTCGTCGACGAAGTGCAGCGCGCTCCTGAGCTCGGGCGAGGCCTCGCCCTGACGCAGCAGGGTCAGCACGAGGTGGTTGGCCCAGGCGCGGGCCAGCACGCCGTGCACCAGCGGCGGCAGCTTGTGTTCGCCGATGCGATCGAGGATCTCGCGGGCGGCGCGGCGGCGCGCCTGTTCGAGTTTCTCGCGGCCGCGGGTGGATTCGGCCACCCGCTGCTCGGCCAGCTCGGAACGGCGCTTGTTGAGGTCCTGGAACTGCTGCAGGTCGAGCAGAAGCCGCTCGAAGATGCCCATGTCGTCGTCGAAATCGTGCAGCAGCTGGTCGACGGTCGACTTCACCTTGTCATGCAGGCGGCGGTCGCGGTCGGACTCTTCCGACCAGCCCTTGGCCTGCTCGGCCAGGCAGTCCAGCAGCCGGCGCGCCGGATGCTGGCGGTGCGCGAACAGCTTGCGGTCGAGGATCGCCGCCTTGAGATAGGGGATCTGCAGCCGCGCCAGCATCACCTGCATCGCGACCGGCAGGTTGCGGTCTTCCAGGATGAATTCGAACAGCATGCCGACCAGGTCGATGGTGTCTTCATCGATGGTGGCGACGTGGCTGGGCCGCTCGCCGCGCAGCGCGCCAAGCTGGGTGAGCAGCTGGCCCTTCAGCTGCAGCACCTCGCGGCTGAGCGCAATGGCGTCGTCCGGCTGCGCGTACGGCAAGGGACCGGCACTGGCGATCTGGCTCTGCAGCACGCTGAGCGCGCCCAGCAATTCGTTCGCTGACGGCAGCGGACCGCTCGGCATTGCATGCATGCCGGCGTCGCCGACAGCAGGGCCGCGGCGCGCGCTGAACAGCGCATGCAAGGTCTGCAGCAGGTCGCTGGGGATCTCGCCGGCCGCCTCGTCCGTCGCTCCGGCGGCCGCCTGGCCGGCAGCTTTCGCATCGCCGCGCTGCACTTCATGGCGCAGTTGCGGCAGCACGCCGGCGCGCATCAGCTCGGTGTTGATTTCCAGGTAGAGCTCTTCCAGCGACGACAGCACGTAGCGGTCGAACAGCTTGTAGATGATCAGCTTGACCCGCATGTCGGCGTTGAGCTCATGCAGCGCCTGGCGGAACGCCTGCGCCAGAATCGACGGCGCCATCGGGTTGCTGGAGTCCTCGATCTTGCGGCCGCCGCAGATCACCGACAGCCGCTGGTTGACCGCGAACAGGTCGCGCGACAGCCGCGCCTCGTTCTTGCTGATCATGCTGGTGATGGCCAGCGATTCTTCCAGTTCGTTGTCGGCCACCAGCGTCAGCTCGGCCGTGCCGAACGGCGCCGTCGGGTTCGCCGACTGCTGGGGATGGGTCAGTTCGCCGATGCTGCGGTTGATCACGCCCAGGAAGCTGCGTTCAACCGCCGGCCGGCGCTTGCGGACTTCGCGCATGCCGTCGAAGTAGTGCATCTGGGCGGCGTTGTTTTCGCCCTTTTCGGCCAGGTCGAACAGGGCGTCGTCGACGTGCTCGAAGGCATTGCCGACCCATTGCTGCAAGCGCTTGCTGGCGATATTGCGCACGGCACCCAGCAGTTCGCCGACGCGCTCGCTGGCCGGGGCCAGGCGCTGGTTCAGATCGACGACTCGGGATGGATCACTGGCTTCGTTCATCGCCAAACCCCTGAAACATTGCGATGCGCAGTCCCATCCGGCATGGGCCGCGCAGGTGTCGACGATAAGGCAAAGCGGGTGTCCGTGTCATGCGCGGGGCGCCGCCGGAAGCCGCCGGTGCGACTTCAGGCCGCGGGGAAGCCGGTCAGCTGGGCGGTACCGATGCCTTCCTCGGGCAACATCACCGGGATGCCGTCCTCGACCCGGTAGATCACCTTGTGGTCGGTGGTGATCAGGCCCTCGGCGATCCGTTCGCGCACGACGGCGCCGGCCACTGTGTCGACCTTGCCTGCACCGATGGCCTCGTTCAGCGCATCGAGCTGGTGCTTGCCCAGCGGGCGCAGGGGCATTTTGCTGACCGGGCAGCACAGGATGTCGAGCAGGCGCTTGTCCATGGTGGATCGCTTGAGTGTGCCGGGCTGGGGAAAGCCCGTACAATAGCCGTTTTTGGACGGCCCGGCCATGACAGGAACAAGCAGAACGCCACGCGTCGGCGTCGTGATGGGCTCGCGTTCGGACTGGGAAACCATGCAGCACGCGGCGAACGTGCTGACCGAGCTGGGCGTGGCACACGAGGTGCAGGTGGTGTCCGCCCATCGCACCCCGGACCTGCTGTTCGACTACGCCGAACAGGCATCGGTGCGCGGGATCCAGGTGATCATCGCCGGCGCCGGCGGCGCCGCCCACCTGCCCGGCATGCTGGCGGCGAAGACCCGCCTGCCGGTGTTCGGCGTGCCGGTGCAGTCGAAGGCGCTGAACGGCATGGACTCGCTGCTGTCGATCGTGCAGATGCCGGCCGGCATTCCGGTCGGCACCCTGGCGATCGGTCGTGCCGGCGCGGTGAACGCCGGCCTGCTGGCTGCCGCGGTGCTGGCGCTGCACGATCCGGCACTGGCGGCAGCGCTGGACCACTGGCGCGCACGCCAGACCCAGGCCGTGCTCGAACAACCGGACCCACGGCAATGAGCGAGCGGCGGCAGCCCGTGCTGGGCGTACTCGGTGGCGGCCAGCTGGCGCGCATGCTGGCGCTGGCGGCGGCGCCGCTGGGTGTGAAAACGCTGGCGGTGGACAATGCCGCCGACGCCTGTGCGGGGCAGGTCGCGCCGCTGGTGGTGGCCGACTGGACCGACTACACCGCGCTGGAAGCGTTTGCCGCCCGGGTCGACGTGGTCACCTTCGATTTCGAGAACGTGCCGGCCGAGACCGCGCGCTGGCTGGCCGAACGGGTGGCGGTGTTCCCCTCGCCGCAGGCGCTGGCGGTGGCGCAGGACCGGCTGGCCGAGAAGACCCTGTTCCGCGAATGCGGCCTGCCCACCCCGGACTTCATGACGGTGGACACGCGCGAGCAACTGGACCAGGCGCTGGCCGCGGTCGGTGCGCCGGCGATCCTGAAGACGCGCCGGCTCGGCTACGACGGCAAGGGCCAGTTCCGGCTGCACGAACCGGCTGACGCGGATGCGGCGTGGGCCGCGCTTGGCGCGCAGGCGGCGAAGCATGGCCTGATCCTGGAGGCGTTCGTGCCGTTCGAGCGCGAGCTGTCGGTGCTTGCCGTGCGCGGACGCGACGGCGATTTCCGCACCTGGCCGCTGACCCGCAACTGGCACGTCGACGGCGTGCTGTCGATGAGCCTGGCGCCGGCGCCGGACATCGAGCTGCTGCAGCCACGCGCTACCGCACTGGCCCGCACGCTGGCCGAGCGGCTGGGTTACGTCGGCGTGTTCGCGCTGGAGCTGTTCGTCAAGGACGGCGAGTTGCTCGGCAACGAGATGGCGCCGCGCGTGCACAACTCCGGCCACTGGACCATCGAGGGCGCGCACACCAGCCAGTTCGAGAACCACGTGCGCGCCGTGCTGGGTCTGCCGCTGGGCGACACCGGTGCACGCGGCATGTCGGCGATGTTCAACTGGATCGGCGAGCTGCCCGATGCCTCGGCGGTACTGCAGGCGGTCGATGCGCACTGGCACGATTACGGCAAGCAGGCCCGGCCGGGCCGCAAGGTGGGCCATGCCACGGTGTGCGCGCCGGATGCCCGTCAGCTGGCGGTACGATTGGGCGGGATTGCCGCTGCGCTCGGGCGCGAGGCGCAAGTGGCGCCGGTGCTGCCGGAGCTGGGTTGAGCCAGACGCGGGCAAGGGCACAAAAAAACGGAGCCGCGAGGGCTCCGTTCTTGTTTCAGCCCGCAGCCGGTCAGGCCAGGTTGCCGGCCGCGAATTCCCAGTTCACCAGGTTCCAGAACGCCTCCACGTACTTCGGGCGGGCGTTGCGGTAGTCGATGTAGTAGGCGTGTTCCCACACGTCGGTGGTGAACAGCGGCTTGTCGCTGCCGGTGATCGGGGTGGCCGCGTTCGAGGTGTTGACGATGCCGAGCGAGCCATCCGGGCGCTGCACCAGCCAGGTCCAGCCGGACCCGAAGTTGCCGGCGGCGGACTTGCTGAACTCTTCCTTGAACTTGTCGAACGAGCCGAACGCCTTGTTGATCGCGTCGGCCAGCTTGCCGCCCGGTGCGCCGCCGCCTTTCGGGCTCATCGAGTTCCAGTAGAAGGTGTGGTTCCAGATCTGCGCGGCATTGTTGAACACGCCGCCGGACGACTTCCTGATGATTTCCTCGAGCGGCGCGTTCGCGAACTCGGTGCCTTCGATCAGCTTGTTGAGGTTGGTCACGTAGGCCTGGTGGTGCTTGCCGTAGTGATACTCCAGCGTTTCGGCGGAAATATGCGGTTCCAGTGCGTTCTTTTCGTACGGCAGCGGAGGAAGTTCGATCGCCATGATGAGGCTCCTTAGCGGTGGCTGGGGGAGATGTGTCGGCGCAGCGGACGGCAGCCGACGGGTGACTGATACAATATCGGTCTGCCTGCATTGTAAAGATGAAACACCGAGCTATGGACATCAACGAGCAAATCAAGGCGATGCTGGCCGCGCATCCCATCGTGCTTTTCATGAAAGGCACGCCCGAATTTCCGATGTGCGGCTTTTCCAGTCGTGCGGCCAAGGCGTTGACCGAAGCCGGCGCCGTGTTCCATGCGGTGAACGTGCTGGCCGATCCGCAGATCCGCGCGGCGCTGCCGCATTTCTCGAACTGGCCGACCTTTCCGCAGTTGTTCATCCAGGGCGAGCTGATCGGCGGCTGCGACATCATCGAGGACCTGAACGCTGCCGGCGAGTTGTCGCGCATGGCCAGCGACGTGGCCGGGGTGGCGCCTTGACGACGCTGCCCGTTTCACGATTGCCCGCAGCCTGGCAGCCGGCCGCCGATACCCTGGCCGATCGCGTGGTGCTGGTCACCGGCGCCTACGGCGGGCTCGGCGGCACGGTGGCGCGCGCGGCGTCGCGCGCCGGCGCCACGGTGGTGATCACCGGCAAGCGCAAGCGCCAGCTGGAACAGCTGTACGACGCGATGCTGGCCGAAGGCCTGGCCGAGCCGGTGATCCATCCGCTGGACATGGAGCTGGCCACGCCGCGCGAATACGACGCGCTGGCCGAAGGGCTGGAGCGCGACTTCGGCCGGCTCGACGGCATCGTGCATGCGGCCGTCAGTTTCGGCGGCCTGACCCCGATCACGATGCACAAGCCCGACGCGTGGCTGCGCGCGATGCACGTCAACGTGAACGCGCCGTTCGCGCTGACCCAGGCCTGCCTGCCGCTGCTGACCCAGGCCAGCGACAGCGCCGTGGTGTTCGTGCTGGACGATCCGGAATTGCTGCAGCGTGCGCACTGGGGTGCTTACGGCGCATCGAAGGCAGCACTGGAACGGTTCGTGGCGATCCTGCACGAGGAAACCGATGGCGGCCCGTTGCGCACCCATGCGATGCTGCCCGGGCCGATGCGAACGGCGCTGCGGCAGCTGGCCTATTTCGGCGAAGACATCCTGCAGCGGCCATTGCCGGATGCGGCGGCCGCGGCGGCGGTCTACCTGCTCAGTGCGCAGGGCGCGCCAGCGCGTGGCGCGGTACTGGACCTGCGGGCTGATTGATGGTTTACCCGGCGGTGCCACAGCGTGCCGCCAGCCAGAAGGGAGTCGAGATGGAATCGCAGATGACCACATTGTCGGCGGGCATCCTGCTGTTCCTGATCATGGACCCGCTGGGCAATATCCCGCTGTTCCTGAGCCTGTTGAAGAACGTGCCGCCGAAGCGGCGGCGCCATGTCATGGTGCGCGAGCTGCTGATCGCACTGGGCGTGCTGCTGGCATTCCTGTTCGGTGGCCAGTTCATCCTCAAGTTGCTGCAGCTGAAGCAGGAGTCGATCAGCATCGCCGGTGGCATCGTGCTGTTCCTGATCGGCATCCGCATGGTGTTTCCGCCGGCCGACGGCAGCGGCATCTTCGGCAAGGCCGGCGGCGGCGAACCGTTCATCGTGCCGATGGCGATCCCCGGCGTGGCCGGGCCTTCGGCCATGGCCGCGTTGCTGCTGCTGACCAATACCCAGCCCGGCCGTACCGCCGACTGGACCATCGCGCTGCTGCTGGCGTGGCTGGCCAGCTCGCTGATCCTGCTCAGCGCGACCTACCTGTTCCGCTGGCTGGGCGAGAGTGTGCTGACGGCGCTGGAGCGGGTGATGGGCATGCTGCTGATCGCACTGTCGGTGCAGATGTTCATGGCCGGCGTGGCGGCGTTCCTGCACATGAACGTTTGAAACGGTGACCTTGCCCTGTTGTCGCAGGGCAGGGTTCGCATGATCGTGCGGCTGTCATAATCGGGCGGCAGGATGGTGGGGAACCCGAGGAGGCAGACATGCTGAGCATCGAACAGTCTCTTGTCGACCGAGTGCCCTGGTTGGCGCAGTACCCGCGTCTGCGCCGGCCGATGGCGGGCATGCTCGGGCGGCTGGCCGACGAAGATGGCTTCAACCGCGTACTGGGCCGGGTCGGCGCCGTCGAAGGTTTCGATTTCGTCGACCGCGTGCTGGACGTGCTCGGCACCACCCATCACGTCAATCCCGGTGACCTCGAGAATATTCCGGTCGACGGCCCGCTGTTGGTGGTGGCCAACCATCCGCTGGGCATGCAGGATGCGCTGGCACTGCTGCAACTGATCGGCTCGGTACGCCGCGACGTGCGTTTTCTGGGCAACGACTGGCTGGCGACGGTACCGCAACTGGGCCAGCTGCTGCTGCCGGTGGACGTGTTCGGCAAGGGCGCTGCCTCGCGCCTGCGTGGCATCTACCGCGCACTGGAGAACGGTGAGGCGCTGATCGTATTTCCTGCCGGTGAAGTGTCACGCGTGCGCCCCGGCGGCGTGCGCGACGGCCGCTGGTCGGACGGCTTCGCGCGGCTGTCGTTGCGCAGCAAGGCGCCGGTGCTGCCGGTGCACGTCTCGGCGCGCAACTCGGCGATGTTCTATGGCCTGTCGATGCTGGCCAAGCCGCTGAGCACGGCGATGCTGCCGCGCGAGGCGGTGGCGCCGGGCAAGCGGCGGATCGGCTTCAGCATCGGCGCCCTGGTCAGCGCCGAGGAGCTCGCACAGCGCAGCGACAACTCGCCGAAGCAGGCTGCGAAACTGATGCGCCGGCACGTCTACCGGGTCGGCCAGCATCGCGGCCTGGTCTTCGGCGGGCAGGCGCCACTGGCGCTGCCCGAACCGAGCGATCGGGTTGCGGCGGAACTGGCGCACAGCGAGAAACTGGCTGACCTCGGTGACGGCAAGCAGGCGTGGCTGTTCAGGGGCAGCCTTGACAGCGCGGTGATGCATGAGATCGGCCGGCTGCGCGAGCTGACCTTCCGCAAGGTCGGCGAAGGTACCGGCGCCCGGCGCGACCTGGACGCCTACGATGCGCACTACGAGCATCTGGTGTTGTGGGACCCGCAGGCGTTGCGCATCGTCGGCGCCTATCGCTTCGGCCATGGCGGCCGGCTGATCGCCGAACGCGGCATGGCCGGCCTGTACACCTCCAGCCTGTTCTCCTATTCGCCGGCGCTGGAATCGCGGCTGGCGCAGGGGATGGAGCTGGGCCGCAGCTTCATCGCGCCGGCTTACTGGCGTTCGCGCGCGCTGGACCAGCTGTGGCAGGGCATCGGCCTCTACCTGCAGCGGCATCCGGAGCTGCGTTACCTGTTCGGTCCGGTCAGCATGTCGGTGAGTCTGCCGCGCGAGGCGCGCGAGTGGATCGCCGCGGCGCACCAGCACTATTTCGGTGCGCCGGGACTGGCCGCTGCACGTCAGCCTTTCGTGGTCTCGCCCGAAGTGGTGCAGGGCGTGCGCGCGGCGCTGGAGGGGCTCGATGCCGCCGCCGGCCTGGGCCAGCTGAAACACCATCTGGATGCGCTCGGCGTCAGCATGCCGGTGCTGTACCGCCAGTATGTCGACCTGGTCGAGCCTGCTGGCGTGCAGTTCCTCGACTTCGGCGAGGATCCGGATTTTTCCGGCTGCGTGGACGGCCTGGTGATGCTCGACCTGGCGAACCTGAAGCCGGCGAAACGTGCACGCTATCTCGGCAAGCGAGACTGATCCGCCTCACACAGCGTGGCGGATCGTGATGCGGTGGGGGAAATGCCGGGGCAGCGGGGCGTGAATCCGTCAGGTTGATTCAAAAGGTTCTGGGGCCGGCCAGGGGCGGGTGGCGGCAACTGCAGGCGTGCAAGATGTTACGAAAGTGTCATACAATGTCGTTAAAATCGCTTAACAATCGCCGCTGGCGGGAAGGTCCGGCGAGCTGAAACCTGGCGCTCCATGTTTGATGGAGTCGCGGTAATACCACAACCGGGGTCACGCATCGCGTCGATGCTGCGCCTGGCATGCGCCGGGCCGGGTCGGGCTTTTTGGCCTCAATTCAAGAGTTTTTTTCGTTGCGAGCCTGAGGGTCGATCAAGAATGAACAGCCGAATTCGCGCCAAACTCCTGCCGTTTGCCATTGCCTCGTTGCTGGCGGCGTCGGTGCCCGCCATCGCGCAGGACACCTCCTCTTCGATCAGCGGCCGCGTGCTCGACGCGAACGGCCAGCCGGTCGCCGGCGCCACCGTGCAGATCGTGCACGAGCCGTCGGGCACCACCAAGATGGTTACCACCGACAGCAACGGCCGCTATGCCGCGCAGGGTCTGCGCGTGGGTGGCCCGTTCGACGTGAAGGCCAGCAAGGACGGCGTGCAGGCCGACCACGACAACGTTTACCTGCAATTGGCCCAGGAATCGGCCATCAACATCACGCTGGCCGGTGCCAGTACGCAGCAGGCCGCCGAGCTGAGCGGCGTGACGGTCTCGGCCAGCACACTGGCGCAGACCTTCAGCCCCGACAACAAGGGCATCTCGACCAACGTCTCCCGGCGCGAAATCGAAGCCATGCCGGCACCGGACCGTTCGATCCAGAACATCGTCCGCCTCGATCCACGCATCGTGATCACCGACCGTGAACGCGGCGAGTTCTCGGCCATCGGCCAGAACAGCCGCTACAACAACATCACGGTGGACTCGGTCAGCGCGAACGATCCATTCGGCCTGAACGCGAACGGCCTGCCGACCCTGGCTACACCGATCTCGCAGGACACGATCGAGGAATACAACATCTCCACGGCGAACTACGACACGTCCATCCGCCGTGGCGTGGGCGCCAACGTGAATGCCGTCACCAAGAGCGGCACCAACGATTTCCATGGTTCGGTCTACTACGTATTCCAGAACCAGAACATGATCGGCAAGAACGAGAACGACGCGAAGTACACCGCGTTCGATCGCCAGTGGACGGGTGGCGCGACGGTGGGTGGCCCGATCGTCAAGGACAAGCTGTTCTTCTTTCTCTCCGCCGAAAAGAGCGTGAAGGTGGGGGCGGGCAGCCCCTATGGCCCGGAGGATTCCAGTGCCTCCTCGCCGATCATCGGGCTGACCTCGGCGCAGGTGCAGCAGGTGCTCGCAGCCGCCAAGTCGCTGGGCCTGGCTGATCCGGGCAGCTACGGCGGCGGCAACACCAACCTGCAGGACAAGCGCTACCTCGGCAAGATCGACTGGAACATCAGCGACAACCACCGCGCCAGCTTCACCTACAGCCAGACCAAGGAAACCAAGCCGGTCATCACCGGCAGCAACACCAACCTGGTGCTGTCCAGCGGCTGGTACACCACCAACGTGGACAGCAAGAGCTACGCGCTGCACTTCTACGACGACTGGTCGCCGAGCTTCTCCACCGACACCACGGTGTCTTATGCGAAGTTCGACCAGCTGCGCGGCCCCTACAACGGCGTTGCGAGCCCCGACGTACGGGTGTACCCGACCACGTTCAACGACGGCACCTCGGTGGAGTTTGGTACCGAGTACTCCAGCCAGGCCAACGTGCTCAAGACCAAGACCCTGAACTTCGCCTGGGCCGGCACCTATTACGCCGGTGACCACACGATCAAGGGCGGCTTCGACTACGAGCACAACGACGTCTACAACCTGTTCCTGCAGAACGCCTTCGGCAGCTACACCTTCGAGGACGGCAACGGCAAGACCGGCCTGGAGAACTTCCTGGCGGGCAACTACTACCAGTACCGCTACAACCGCCCGGCGGATGGCCTGAGCGAGGCCGACGTCGCCGCTGCCTTCAAGATGAAGCAGTGGGGCGTGTTCCTGCAGGATACCTGGCAGGTGAACAGCAACTTGTCGGTGCAGTACGGCGTGCGTGTGGATATTCCGCTGGTCAGCGACCAGCCGATCTACAACGCCAAGTTTGCCGCGGCTCCGGTGGCCGGCAGCTACAACCCGGTCACCCGCACCGGCACGCCAGCCACGGGCGGCTTCGGCCGCACCAACCAGACCACCATCAACGGCAACCGCGTGATCCAGCCGCGCCTGTCGTTCAACTACGCGTTCGATACCGAGCGGATGACCCAGCTGCGTGGTGGCGCAGGCCTGTTCATCTCCAATCCGCCCACCGT
The DNA here is from genome assembly GCF_018101315.1 of Rhodanobacter sp. B2A1Ga4. Lineage (NCBI taxonomy): Bacteria > Pseudomonadati > Pseudomonadota > Gammaproteobacteria > Lysobacterales > Rhodanobacteraceae > Rhodanobacter > Rhodanobacter sp. B2A1Ga4. The sequence continues at coordinate 83,641 of NZ_JADBJR010000008.1, forward strand.
CTGGCTCGGCAACATCTACTCCAACTCGGGCGTCACCCAGACCCAGTTCAATTGCGGCCCGACCCAGTCCGGTTGCAAGACCAACCTGCCGGCGTTCAGTGCCGATCCGTACCACCAGAACGACGGCACGCCGGGTACCGGTGCCCAGACCGTCAACACCATCGAGCCGGGCTTCCGCCTGCCGAGCGTGTGGAAGTTCTCGCTGGGCTTCGACAAGGAACTGCCGTGGTGGGGCCTGATCGCCACCGCCGACTACGAGCACATCAAGGTGCGCGACGCGATCTGGTACCAGAACTACAACACCGGCGCGCCGACCGCCGTGCTGCCGGACGGCCGCTTCAGCTACTACAAGGACATTGCGCTGGATCCGCGCAACAAGGCACAGTCGAACCGCTACCTGGCCAACAAGTCGTTCACCGACGGCACCATCAACCTGGCTGACACCAGCCGCGGCAAGGCGGACAGCCTGGCGCTGTCGTTGAAGAAGCCGTTCTCGGAAGACTGGTCGGGCATGATCGGCTTCACCTGGAGCCGTGCGACCGAGGTGAACCCGGGTACGTCCAGCGTGGCCCGCTCGAACTACGTCAACAGCTACATCACCAACCCGGGCGAGAACAAGGCGAGCCCGTCGAACTACTCGATCCCGCGCCGCGTGATGGCCAGCCTGAACTGGCAGCATCGCTTCTTCGGCGACTACGCCACCAGCGCCAGCATCTTCTACGACGGCCACAACGCCGCGCCGTACAGCTGGGCCTTCGGCAACGATGCCAACGGCGACGGCGTGACCAACGACCTGGTCTACATTCCGAAGGCGGGCGAGGTGGAGTTCCGCTCCAACGTCAGCCAGCAGAAGATCGACCAGTTCTACGCCTACATCCAGAAGAACGACTACCTGAAGAACCACCAGGGCGGCATCGCCGGTCGCAACGGTGACCGCGCGGGCTGGATCAACCAGATCGACCTGAGCTTCAGCCAGGAGATCCCAGGCATCTTCAAGGGCAACAAGGGCATCATCAAGCTCGACGTCTACAACTTCACGAACCTGCTGAACAAGAAGTGGGGCATCGAGAAGCGGGTGGGCTTCCCGGGCGGCCGCGCCCTCGCCGACTACTATGGCGTGGACACGGCCACCGGCAAGTACATCTACGACATCAGCGGCGCCAACTACACCGACGGGAACGGCAACTACGCGCCGCGGGCCATTCCGACCTACGTGAACTTCGGCGACGATCTCGCCCAGCGCTGGTCGGTATTGCTGACGGTCAAGTACACGTTCTGATTGCCCGTCACCAGCTTGGCCCACGACCGGCGCCCGCGAGGGCGCCGGTTTTTTCTTGTCTTGACCCATGCCCGCCTGGCAAGGGAAGCTAAGCGGTCCGCCATGGCACTGCATGAGGCAGCCACGCCGTCAGCGGCAGGAGAATGACTGGATGAACGATTTTCAGGCTGGCGGCGCCGGCAAACCCGGCACCGTCAGCGCACGCATCTCGCCGATCGGCGGCCTGGACGTCCTTTCCCGCAACGAGGTGGCGCGCCTGCGCGGCGCCAGTGGTTCGGGCCTGCACGCACTGCTGCGGCGCTGCGCGCTGGCAGTGCTGACCTCCGGCAACATCAGCGATGACCCGCGCGCGATTCTGGAGCAATACCCGGATTTCGACATCCAGGTGCTGCAGCAGGATCGCGGCATGAAGATCGAGCTGTCCAACGCGCCGTCGCAGGCGTTCGTGGACGGCCAGATCATCCGCGGCATCAACGAGCTGCTGGTCGCGGTGGTGCGCGACATCGTGTACGTATCGACCCAGCTGGAACAGATCGGCTTCGACCTGGATGCTTCCGCCGCGCTGACCCAGAGCGTGTTCGAGATCCTGCGCAACGCGCGCATCCTCAAGCCGCAGGTCGATCCGAACCTGGTGGTGTGCTGGGGCGGCCATTCGATCTCGCGCGAGGAGTACGACTACACCAAGCTGGTCGGCTACCAGCTCGGCCTGCGCGGGCTGGACATCTGCACCGGCTGCGGCCCGGGCGCGATGAAGGGGCCGATGAAGGGCGCCACCATCTCGCACGCCAAGCAGCGGCGCCGGCACAACCGCTACATCGGCATCACCGAGCCGGGCATCATCGCCGCCGAGTCGCCTAACCCGATCGTCAACCACCTGGTGATCATGCCGGACATCGAGAAGCGGCTGGAGGCGTTCGTGCGCCTGGGCCACGGCATCATCGTGTTCCCCGGCGGCGTCGGCACGGCCGAGGAGATCCTCTACCTGCTCGGCATCCTGCTGCACCCGGACAACGCCAGCACGCCGTTCCCGCTGATCTTCACCGGGCCTCGCCAGTCGGCCGCCTATTTCGAGCAGATCGACCGCTTCCTGCGGCTCAGCCTGGGCGACGAGGTGGCCAGGCACTACCAGATCATCGTGGACGACCCGGAGACGGTGGCGCGCACGATGATCAAGGGCCTCGAAAAGGTGCGCCACAACCGCCTGGACACCAAGGACGCGTTCTTCTTCAACTGGGCGCTGCAGATCCCGCTGGAGTTCCAGCAGCCGTTCCGCCCCACTCACGAGGCGATGCGCGCACTGCAGCTCCATCACGACCGTCCGCGGCACGAGCTGGCGGCCGACCTGCGCCGGGCATTTTCCGGCATCGTCGCCGGCAACGTGAAAGAAGAGGGCGTGCAGGCGATCGAGCGGGATGGCCCGTTCGTCATCGATGGCGACGCGGACATCATGCGCGCGCTGGACAAGCTGCTGCAGGCGTTCGTCGACCAGCATCGCATGAAGCTTCCCGGCGGCACCGCATACGAGCCGTGCTACCGGGTGCTGAACGCCTGAAAAAAAGTGTGGCGGCCGCTCCGTGGCAACTTGACAGTTCGCCGCACGCTCAGCAAACTACGCAGCTCACGCCCGAATAGCTCAGCTGGTTAGAGCACTTGACTGTTAATCAGGGGGTCGTTGGTTCGAGTCCAACTTCGGGCGCCAAATGCAGACAAGGGCCGGCAGCGATGCCGGCCCTTGTTCTTTTCGTGCCGGGCAAAAACGGGTACGAATGCGCCGGTGCGGCGTCATGGCACGCCGGCCGCCCCACGGCAATCGCCACCATTGCGTATCATCGCGATATATTTCGCCGTACGTTGGCGTACCGACTACGGCCTGGCGCCATCAGGCCTGATCCGATCCGCGCGATTCCCACAGGTTCCCCATGCGTCACGACAATCCGGCAGGCCGCCTGCCCGAGCCACCCAATCCGATCGCCGACGACGGCGACGAGACGCATTTCTGCCGCACCTGTGCATTCTCCGGGGCGTGCATCGCGGAGGGTTACGGCAAGCCGGAGCTGGTCGAGCTGCATTGCCTGGTCGAGCACGTCGGACCATTCCATGCCGGCGAGCACATCTTCCGCACCGGCGATCCGTTCCGCTCGATCTTCGCGGTGCGCGCCGGCACGGTGAAGACCAGCATGGTCGATTCCGCCGGACGCGAGCAGGTGCTCGGTTTCTACCTGCCCGGCGAAGTGATCGGCCTCAACGCGATCTACCCGGATCAGTTTCCGTGCGATGCGGTGGCACTGGACACGGCCTACTTCTGTCGCTTCTCGTTCCCCGCGATGAGTGCGCTGGCCACGCGCATGCCGGCGGTGCAGCAGCGGCTGTTCCGGCTGATCAGCAAGGAGCTGGGCATGGCCACCCTGCTCGCCGGCGACCACAACGCCGACGTGCGCATGGCGGCCTTTCTCACCGACCTCGCCGCACGCTATGAGGAGCGCGGCTTCTCCGGTACGCGCTTCCACCTCAGCATGTCGCGTGGCGACATCGCCAACTACCTGCGGCTGGCGGCCGAGACGGTAAGCCGGGTGCTCAGCCGTTTCCGCCAGCAGGGTCTGATCGAACTGGAGGGGCGCGAAATGCTGTTGCGCGACCCTGAAAGGCTGCACGAGATCGGCAAGAATCTGCTGGCGCACTGAGCGCCTTTGCGGCAGCTGTGGCGGCTTGACGCAGCAGCCGTTTTCCATCGGCAGAGATGACATACGTCAAGCGCGATTTGCGACGTCTCCCTAGGCTCTGCACGCAGAAACCACAGGGAGATACCCATGTCACGTTCGTTGTTCCTCGTTCTTGCCGCGGCAGGCGCACTGGCGCTTGCCGGATGCTCCGGCAAGCCGTCCGCGATATCGCCGGTGGGGGAGGCTGACGCCAGCCCTGCCGCGATCGCCGCCACCCACGGCGACTTCGGCCCGCCGCAGGGCGAGCCGATCCACGCGGTGCTGACCAGCCCGCCACACGTGCCGCCGCCGGTCAACCGCAACTACCCGGCGAAGGTGATCGTCGAGCTGGAAGTGATCGAGAAGGAGATGCCGATCTCCGAAGGCGTCAGCTACACGTTCTGGACCTTCGGCGGCACGGTG
>NZ_JADBJR010000009.1:0-33822 GCF_018101315.1 Rhodanobacter sp. B2A1Ga4
TGGCCTGACCGGCAAGGTCACGGTGAACGGCCACGAGTACGACTCGGTGATGCCGCCGATGGCGCAGCTGACCGACGACGAAGTGGCGAACATCCTGACCTACGTGTTGAACAGCTGGGGCAACCCGGGTGGCCAGATCAGCAAGGAAGAGGTGGCCAAGGCCAGGGCCGAGGCGGTACCGCCGCCGGCAGCGGGGCACTGACATGCATGCAAGACTGGCACTGGCCCTGCTCGGCCTGATGCTGGCACTGCCGGCAGTGGCGGCGGATTATGTCGCCCTGCCGGGAGGTACCTTCGCCAGCGTGTTGCCGGCCGATGGCAAGACGGCGCCGGCACAGATCGCGCCGTATCGCCTGCGCACCGAGCCGGTCACCAATGCCGAATTCCTGGCCTTCGTGAAGGCCCATCCCGAATGGCGTCGCGATCGTGTCGCCAGCATTCTTGCCGACCAGCGCTACCTCAGCCACTGGGCCGGTGCCGAGATGTTGGGCAGCGAGGTGCTGCCCAGGCAGCCGGTGACCCGGATCAGCTGGTTCGCCGCCCAGGCGTACTGCGAGAGCGAAGGCGCGCGCCTGCCCAGCTGGTACGAGTGGGAGTATGCGGCGGCGGCCGACGCCACCCGCCGCGACGCGCGCAGCGACCCGGCCTGGCGCGAGAACCTGCTGGCCTGGTACTCGCGCCCGTCCAATGCGCCGCTGCCGGCCATCGGCGGCGCACCCAACGCCTACGGCGTGCGCGACATCACGCAGCCGGTGTGGGAGTGGGTGGACGACTTCAACGCGCTGCTGGTGGCCAGCGACAGCCGCGATCAGAACGACCCCGACGTATTGAAGTTCTGCGGTGCTGGCGCGATCAGCCTGCAGGAGAAGGAGAACTACGCGGTACTCATGCGCGTCGCCATGCTGTCCGCGCTGAAGGCCGCCGACACCACCAACAACATGGGCTTCCGTTGCGCGAAGCCCCAGTGAGGTCATGCATGAAACGCCTGTTGCCCCTGCTCGCGATGCTCCTGCTGTTCGGTGGCGCGCGAGCGGCCACGCCGCTGCCCGGCGACTCCGTCTACAACCTGCCGCTGCAGCTGACCGATCAGGACGGCCACCGGCAGACGCTGGCCGAGCGGCGCGGCCGTCCGCAGCTGGTGACGATGTTCTACACCTCCTGCCAGATGGTCTGCCCGATGATCATCGACAGCCTGCGGCTTACCCGCAATGCGCTGGACCCGGCCACGCGCGCACGCATCGACCTGCTCGCGGTGAGCTTCGATCCGGCGCGCGACGACGTGGCCACGTTGAAGAGCTACGCGGAGAAGCGCAAGCTCGACCCGCGCATCTGGACCCTGGCGCGCGCCGAGCCGGCGCAGGTGCGCCAGCTGTCCGGCGTGCTCGGCCTGCAGTACCGGCAACTGCCCGACGGCGAGTTCAACCATTCGAGCGAACTGATCCTGCTTGATGCCGACGGCCGCATCGCCGCGCGTACCACGCGGATCGGCAAACTCGATCCCGGGTTCGTGGAAGCGATCCGCAAGGTGGTCGCGCAGCCGCACGGCTGAAGCCGGTGTCTCCCACAGCCTGATCCATGTCAGCGCGGCGGTGGCTGGCCGCGCGCAGACTTCCCGGAAAGCTTCGGGAGATGCAGCATGGTTGCCTGGTATCCGTGGATCGTGCTGGTGCATTTGGCATGCGCCATCGTGTTCGTCGGCGCGGTGGCGTTCGAGGTGCTGGTGGTCGAGTCACTGCATCGGCATTTCGACACGGCCACCATGCAGCGCATCGAACAGTCGATCATGGCGCGTGTGCGCCGGTTCATGCCGGTGATCGTGGTGCTGCTGTTCGCCAGCGGCTTCGTGCTGTTCGACATCCGTTGCGACGGCTTGTCCTGCGTGGGTAGCCGCTTCGGCAACTGGCTCTTGCTGAAGGTGTTGCTGGCGTTCGGCGTGCTGGGCGTGTTCGTCAACGCGATGTGGGCGATGCGCAGCGGCAAGATGGATGTCTGCCGGTTCCGGCACACCCATCGCGTGGTGCTGGGCCTGATGGTGGGCATCGTCTTCCTGGCCAAGACCATGTTCTACTTGTAGCCATCCATCCACACACGAGGTGCACGATGTCCCACGTCACATTCAAAGGCCAGCCGATCAGTGTCGACGGCCAGTTTCCCGCGGTCGGTTCGACCGCGCCGTCATTCAGCCTGGTCGGCGCCGACCTGTCCGATGTGGCGCTGTCCGGCTTCGCCGGCAAGCGCAAGGTGTTGAACATCTTCCCCAGCGTCGATACCGGCGTATGCGCCGCCTCGGTGCGCCGCTTCAACGAACTGGCCGGCAAGCTCGACAATACCGTGGTGCTGTGCATCTCGGCCGACCTGCCGTTCGCCCAGGCGCGCTTCTGCGGTGCCGAGGGACTGGAGCGGGTGACCAACCTGTCGCTGATGCGCGGGCGCCAGTTCCTCAACGACTACGGCGTGGCGATCGCCAGCGGTCCGCTGGCCGGGCTGGCCGCGCGTGCGGTGCTGGTGCTGGACGGCCACGACAAGGTGCTGCACGCCGAGCTGGTCAGCGAGATCGGTCACGAGCCGAACTACGACGCGGCGCTGAAGGCGCTGGGCTGAGGCCTATGGTTTGCCGACGCCCACGATCGGCACGCCGAACGGTTGCGCCTGCGGATGCAGGCCAAGGCCCAGCTTGAGGCTGCGGCCGATGCGTTCGGCGTATTCCAGCATCAGTGCGGCACTGGCCTCGTCCAGTTCCTCGAGGGTGGTTTCGCGCCACAGTGCGAGCCAGCGGTCGAAGTGCTCGGCGCGGATCGGATGCGGCCGGTGCGCGCCCATCGGATTGCCGCGGTAGCTGCCCGCGCGCAGTGCCACCGAGGCCCAGAACGAGGTCAGCAGGCGCTTGTGTTCGTCCCAGTCGTGCACGGCCGCGTTGAAGACCGGGCCGATCTGAGGATCGCGCCGCACCTTCTCGTAGAAATGGTCGACCAGCCTGGCGATGGCTGGTTCGTCCAGTGGCGACTGCGGGTTCATGCTGGACATGGTGGATCCGTGCGCGGAACGATGTAAGGGGCCGGCAACAAAAAAACGCACCCGGCCATGACGGCCGGATGCGTTGCTGGTCCGTGAAGCTTACTGGCCCAGGCTCAGCGTGCCCTTCATCAGCGCGGCGTGGCCGGGGAAGGTGCAGAAGTAGGCGTACTGCTCGCCGGCCTTGAGCTTGGCCACGTTGATCGTGGCCGTGTCGGACTCGCCGCCGCCGATCAGCTTGGTGTGCGCGATGATGCGCACGTCGCCCGGCTTCTCGTAGCTGTTGGCGGCGCCGGCCTTCATGCCGTCGGAAATCACGCCGGATTCGTCAGCGCTGTGCGCAAGCACCCAGTTGTGGCCCATCGCGGTGACCGGCAGTTTGCCGGTGTGCTTCAGGGTCACCTTGAAGGTCTTGCAGGTCTTCGGCACGGTGATGGTCTTGGTGTTGAACTGCATGGCGTCGCTGGCCTCGACGGTGGTCGCGCACTCGGCGGCCATCAACGGGGTGGAGAGCAGGCCGAGCAGGGCAATGGCAATCAGTTTACGCATGATGTATCGCTCCAAGAGAAAGTGGCAGGGTTCAAGTGAATTCTGCGATGGCAGCGCGCGGCGGGCACTGATCTGGGTCATTGCCGAGACAGCTGTCGTCGAGGAGACTCTAACCATCGCCGGCAGGTGCCGGAAGGAGGCATGATGACGCACGTCGTCACCGAGAACTGCATCAACTGCAAGCACACCGACTGCGTCGAGGTGTGCCCGGTCGACTGCTTCCACGCGGGGCCGAACTTCCTGGTGATCGACCCGGACGAATGCATCGACTGCACGTTGTGCGTGGAGGAGTGCCCGGTCGGCGCGATCTTCCCCGAACTCGACGTGCCGGCCGGCCAGGAAGTCTTCCTCTCGATCAACGCCGAGCTGGCCAGGGAGTGGCCGGTGCTGACCAGCAAGATCCCGTCGATGGAAGACGCCGACAAGTGGGACGGCGTACCGGACAAGCTGCCGCTGCTGAAGCGCTGACGTTCACCTGCAGGAGTCCGCATCAAGGGGGACAAAAAAGCCGGGCGATGCCCGGCTTTTTTGTTGGAAAAGTGCGGCCACCGATGGCCGCCCATTGGACTCTCGCGATCAGGAATGATCGCGAGGAGTGCTCCCGGCTTACTTCGCCACTACCCGCACCATTTCCAGGCACTTGTTCGAGTAGCCCCACTCGTTGTCGTACCAGCTGACCAGCTTGACGAAGCTGTCGTCCAGCGCGATGCCGGCGCCGGCGTCGAAGATCGAGGTGCGCGCGTCGCCGCGGAAGTCGGTGGCCACCACCTTGTCCTCGGTGTAGCCGAGGATGCCCTTCAGCGGGCCTTCGGACTGCGCCTTCATCTCGGCGCAGATCTCGGCGTAGCTGGCGTCCTTCTCCAGCTCCACGGTGAGGTCGACCACCGACACGTCCGAGGTCGGCACGCGGAAGCTCATGCCGGTGAGCTTCTTGTTGAGCTCGGGGATCACCACGCCGACGGCCTTGGCCGCGCCGGTGGACGAGGGAATGATGTTCTCCAGGATGCCGCGGCCGCCACGCCAGTCCTTGTTGCTCGGGCCGTCCACGGTCTTCTGCGTGGCGGTGGCGGCGTGCACGGTGGTCATCAGGCCGCGCTTGATACCCCACTTGTCGTTGAGCACCTTGGCCACCGGCGCCAGGCAGTTGGTGGTGCAGCTGGCGTTGGAGATGATCGCCTCGCCGGCGTATTTCCCGTCGTTGACGCCGTAGACGAACATCGGCGTGTCGTCCTTGGACGGCGCCGACAGGATCACCTTCTTCGCGCCCGCGTCCAGGTGCTTCTGCGCGCTGGCCTTGTCCAGGAACAGGCCGGTGGATTCGATCACCACGTCGGCGTTCACCTCGTTCCACTTCAGGTTGGCCGGGTCGCGCTCCTGGGTCAGGCGGATGCGCTTGCCATTGACCACCAGGTGGCCGCCATCGACCTTCACGTCACCCTCGAAGCGACCGTGCACGGAGTCGTGCTTCAGCATGTAGGCGAGGTAGTCCGGCTCCAGCAGGTCGTTGATCGCCACGATCTCGATGTCGTTGCCGAAGTTCTGTACGGCTGCGCGCAGCACGTTGCGACCGATGCGGCCAAAGCCGTTGATGCCGACCTTGATGGTCATGAGGTAATGTCCTCCTGAGGGCGATTGGGAATGTGTGATGGCGGATGGGCAGCCGCGGGTCGCGGCGCCGGTGTTTCAGCCGCGAAATCTTACAATGAAAGCGCCCGGATGGCCCGCGCCCGATCGCCGCTGTGGCAGACTGCCGCTTTTGCACCGGCAGCTGCCATGCCCGTTTCAAGCCGTTCACTGGTCTTCGCGGCCCTTATGTTCGCGGTCGCGCCGTCGGTGCAGGCCTGGGGGCCGCTCGGTCATCGTGTGGTCGCCGAACTGGCGCAACGGCACCTCGATCCGCTCGCCGAGGCCGCGCTGGAGCGCTTGCTGGCGCCGGAGCACACACGTTCGCTGGCCGACGTGGCCAACTGGGCCGACCAGATCCAGGATGACCCGGCGCAGGTGACGCTGTGGAAGCAGACGCGCAGCCAGCACTACGTCAACTTCCATGGTGGCAGCGCCTGCGACTACGTGCCGCCGCGCGACTGCCGTGACGACCGTTGCGTGGTGGCCGGGTTGCAGCATTACGTGGACGTGCTGGGCGACCGCAGCCAGCCGGACGCCGCCCGGCGCGAGGCGCTGAAGTTCGTGGTGCATTTCGTCGGCGACATCCACCAGCCGCTGCACGCCGGCTGCCGCGACGACAAGGGCGGCAACACGTACCAGGTGCAGTTCGACGGCAGGGGCAGCAACCTGCACAAAGTGTGGGATTCGGGCATGTTGTCCGGCCGCGGGCTCGACTGGCAGGCCTACGCGCAGCAGCTCGACGCGGCCATGCCGGTCAACCTGCCGGCGCCGATCGCGCCGCTGGACGATCCCTACGCGCAGTGGGCCGAGGAGTCCTGCCGGATCACCGCCGAGGCCGGCTTCTATCCGGACGGGCACAAGATCGATCCGGCCTACGTGGCGAGCTGGCGGCCGGTAGCCGAGCTGCGCCTGCGCCAGGCCGGCCGACGGCTGGCCGCGGTGCTCAACCTCGCCCTGGCGCGGTAGCATCGAAGAAAGCGGTGCCTGCGCGTCGGCGCATATCGGCGGTATGCATACGAATGCAGGGTAATGGCGCGCCGCGCAGCTTCTGCTAGCCTCGGCACATGAATGCGAACCCTCTGCTGCGCCGTACCAAGATCGTCGCCACCCTCGGCCCCGCCACCGACGTGCCGGGCATGCTCGAGAAGATCATCGCCGAAGGCGTCAACGTCGCCCGCCTGAACCTCTCGCACGGCCAGCCGGACGACCATCGCGCCCGCGCCAAGGCGGTGCGGGCAGCGTCGGTGGCTGCCGGGCGCGAGGTCGGCATCCTGGCCGACCTGCAGGGGCCGAAGATCCGCATCGAGACCTTCGCCGGCGGGCCGGTGGAACTCGCCGACGGCGCCTCGTTCGTGCTCGATTGCCGCCCCGACGCGCCGCCCGGCGATGCGACCCGCGTCGGCGTGAGCTACTACGGCCTGCCGCACGACGTGCATGCCGGCGACGTGCTGCTGCTGGACGACGGCCTGGTCGCGCTGACCGTGCAGGAGGTGGCCGGTGCCGAGGTGCGCTGCAAGGTGCTGGTCGGCGGCAAGCTGTCCAATCGCAAGGGGCTCAACCGGCAGGGCGGCGGACTGTCGGTGACCGCGCTGTCGGACAAGGACAAGGCCGACATCAAACTGGCCGCCGAGATCGGCGCGGATTTCCTCGCCGTCTCGTTCGTGCGTTCGGCCGAGGACATGCACCAGGCCCGCCGCCTGCTGCACGAGGCGGGCGGCAACGCGGCGCTGGTGGCGAAGATCGAGCGCGCCGACGCGATCCCGGTGCTGGGCGAGATCATCGACGCCTCCGACGTGGTGATGGTGGCGCGCGGCGACCTTGGTGTGGAGATCGGCGACGCTGAGCTGCCCGGCCTGCAGAAGAAGATCATCCGCGAGACGGTGCAGCGCAACCGCGCGGTGATCACCGCCACGCAGATGCTGCAGTCGATGGTGCGCTCGCCGATCCCGACCCGCGCCGAAGTGCTCGACGTGGCCAACGCGGTGATCGACGGCACCGACGCGGTGATGCTGTCGGAGGAGACCGCCGCCGGCGCGCACCCGGACAAGGCGGTGTCGGCGATGACGCGGATCTGCCTCGGTGCCGAGCGCCAGTTCGAGCCGAAGGAGGATCTGGCCAGCGTCAGCCACCAGATGAACCGCACCGACCAGGCGATCGCACTGGCCGCGATGGTGCTGGCCGGCCAGCTCGGCGTGCGGGCGATCGTGGCGCTGACCGAATCCGGCGCCACCGCCCAGTGGCTGTCGCGCTATCGCAGCGCAGTGCCGATCTACGGCATGTCGCCGTCCGCCGCCGCGCGCCGGCGCATGCTGGTGCTGCGCGACGTGCAGCCGGTGGAGTTCAACCATGGCGAGCGGCAGAGCATGGCCGCCTCCACCCGCGCCGCGGTGCAGCTGCTGTTCGAGAAGGGCAGGCTGGTCGAGGGCGACAGCGTGGTGATCACCTACGGCGACCGTGTCGGCCACGTCGGCGGCACCAACACGCTGAAGCTGCTCTCGGTCGGCCCCGATGGCATGGTCGAGAGTCTGCGCGATCTGTGATGTAGCGCGGGCTTGGGGCACCCTGAAGTTACGAAATCCGCCACAGGGGAAAAGGGATGAAGACCACGTTGTACACCGTGCTTTGCGTGGCGATTCGGCTGGGTGCGGTGTTGATGGCAGTAGGTGTATTCGAACGCCTTCCGGGCGTCTTCTTTTACAGCGGTGACTGGCATTACCCGCTACTGGCACTGCTCATGGAAACCTTCACCTTGCTGCTCGCGTTCGTACTGTGGATGCGTCCGAGTTTGTTGGCATGGTGGGCGTTGGGCGGCAAGCAGCAGGAAATCCTGGAAAGTCCGATCCATGCCGACCAACTGCACTACGTGGCGTTCTCTGTATTGGGCGCATGGCTGGCGATCAGCGGAGTGGCTGGCTGCTTCGGCCATGGCACGATGATTCTTCTGTTGCTGCACCAGGCGTCCTACGACGGTGCCGGGGAGACTGTGCCTGTCGCCGAGTGGCATTGGATGGTTCAGTATGGGGTAATGGTGGTGGCGGGGATTTTGCTGATGTTGGGTTCGCGTGGCCTGATCGCCCTGTTCCAACGTTTGCGGGGTTATCCACACTATATGGTTGCAAAAACTGACACTGACGCGGACACCCCACAGGACAGCTAAACTGTCTGCACGAGGGTTTCTTCGCCCCGCCCAGGAGATCGCCATGAAATCCATGTTTCGCCCGCTTCGCCAAGCTTTGTTGCTGGCATTGGCGCTGGGCTTCGTCGCGCCGGTGCTGGCGCAGGTGCGCCGGATCGACCAGCAGGACCTGTACCGCTACTGGATCCTGCTCAATACGCAGGTGAAGATGGATGTGCCCAACGGCGGGCTGAACCTGGACAAGCCCGGCTGCGCGGCAGTGACTTATACGATCGGTTCCGACGGTGTGCCGATGAACGTGCAGGTGGTCAAGGTGGCGCCGAAGAGTGATCTCGGTCCGGCGGCGCGCAGTGCGGTCGCCAATTTCCGTTATGGCCCGTCGCTGACCAATCGCATCGGCGAGCCGGTCGCCACCTACTACATCGTGCCGTTCAACGCGCCCCGGGATACGGCCCAGCGCCAGCAGTTGATGGACCAGTGCAAGCTGCCCGGCTACACCCCGTGAGTCGGTTCGCCTGAGCCAGCTGTAGTCCGGCCGCGCCGCGCCCTGGCGCTTGCGGCCGCCAATCTGGCCTATAATCGCCGTTTTGAACCGCGCCGCTTCGGCCCCGAGGCGGCTTCAACCATGTGCAGGCGGGCCACGCCCCGGCACCACGGAGTCGTCATGAGTATTGAAGATCTCGAAAGCATCGCCTTGGCGATGGTCGCGCCCGGCAAGGGCATCATCGCCATCGACGAGTCGACCAACACCATCAAGAAGCGTTTCGAGGCGGTCGGCATCGAGAACACCGAGGAAAACCGCCGCGCCTACCGAGAGCTGCTGCTGACCACGCCGGGCCTGAACGAGCACATCTCCGGCGCGATCCTGTACGACGAGACGATTCGCCAGTCGACCAAGGACGGCGTGCCGTTCACCGCGGTGATGAAGAAGCTCGGCATCATCCCCGGCATCAAGGTCGACAAGGGTCCGCAGCCGCTGGCCGGCTTCCCCGGCGACGTGGTCACCGAAGGCCTCGACGGCCTGCGCGAGCGCCTGCAGGAATACGCGAAGCTGGGTGCCCAGTTCGCCAAGTGGCGTGCAGTGATCAACATCTCCGAAGAGAACCCCAGCTCCACCGCGATCGAGGCGAACTGCCACGTGCTGGCCCGTTACGCCGCGCTGTGCCAGGAAGCCGGCCTGGTGCCGATGGTCGAGCCCGAAGTGATCATGGACGGCGACCACAGCATCGAGGTCAGCTACGAAGTGCACGAAGCGGTGCTGCGCAGCCTGTTCAACGCGTTGTACGAGCAGAACGTGATGCTGGAAGGCACCATCCTGAAGATCAGCATGGTCATCCCGGGCAAGGATTGCGACGAGCAGGTCGACGTCGAGGAAGTCGCCGAAGCCACCGTGCGCGTGCTGAAGTCCACCGTGCCGGCCTCGCTGCCGGGCATCGTGTTCCTCTCCGGCGGCCAGACCGACCAGCAGTCCACCGCGCATCTGAACGCGATGAACCAGATCGGCCCGCACCCGTGGCCGCTGTCGTTCTCCTACGGTCGCGCCATGCAGCAGGCGGCGCTGAAGCTGTGGGCCAAGGACATGAAGGCGAACTACGCCGAGGCGCAGAAGACCGTGCATGCGCGCGCGCGCGACAACGGCCTGGCCGCGCTGGGGCAATGGAACGGCTGAGGGTTTATTCCTGCGATCATCCATGATCGCGAGAATCAAACGGGCAGCCATCCCTGGTGGCACTGCTCAGAAAAGAAACGGGCACCGTGAGGTGCCCGTTTCGTTTTCCGTGTGATCGGTCAACCAATCAGAAGCGGTATTCCGCGCTGACCGAGACCATGTCGGTGCTCAGGTCGACGTTGCGCTTGCTCGCGTCGAAGTAGTCGTAGTTCAGGCCGACGCTGAGGTTGCTGGTGAGGTTGTAGCCCACCCCGGCACCGGCATACCAGCTGTTGGAACTCAGGCTCTTGTTGATCGGGTTGATGTCGTTGCTCAGACCGTGGCCGGTCCAGCTGTAGAGGCCGGCGCGGCCGCCGACGTACCAGTCCGGGCTGAGGTCGTAGCGGGCATTCGCACCGACGGTCCAGCCGTGCAGCTGGGATTTGCCCGGGGCGATCACTGGCTGGCTGTTGAAGACGTTCTTCGCATGGATGTTGCCCAGGTCGTTGTAACCCACCTCGGCGCCCAGCGCGAAGCTCGGCGCCAGCGACCAGCGATAGCCACCGTTGAGGGCATAGCCGGTGTCATGGCCGTCGTACGGCCCCTGGTTGATGGCGGTGCGGCCGATATTGCCGTTGATGAACCAGCCGTCACTTTGGGTCGGCGCGCTCTGCGCGAACACGGCGGGAACGGCCAGCAGGCCGGCGGTGGTGATGGCAAGGGCAAGCAGGGTCTTTTTCATGGTCATGGAGCTTCTCCAGTTGTTGTCATGGCAGTCGGCCCACAGGGGGAATGGCCGCTGCTGGTGGTGTGCTGCCAATGAGGCGGTGGCACCCGGGTACTTAGATGGGGTGGATGCCGGAAGATTCAATACCGGTTAGTTCAGTATTAAGCTTGAGTTAATTCGATACCGGCCTCAAAAGCGGTATTCCGCGGTCAGCGACGCCGTATCGGAACTCAACTTGATGTGGTCCTTGTTCGCACGGTAGTAGTCGTACGAAAGACCCAGCCCGAAGTGCTCGCTGAAGTCGTAGCCGGTACCCACGCCGGCGTACCAGTCGACCTGGTCCAGCTTGTGGCGGTTGATGTCCTGGTTGGCGTAGCCATGACCGCGCCAGCCGTACACGCCGGTGCGGCCCCTGACGTACAGGCCCTGCCAGACATTGATCTTGCCGTTGACGCCGGCGGTCCAGCCGCGCAGCGCGTTGCGGCGCTCGGTCAGGTTGACGTCGTTGCTGTTGAACGCATTCTTCAGCTTGAAGTTGCCCAGGTCGTTGTAGCCGAGCTCCACGCCCAGGCCCAGGTCCGGGCCGACCTTCCAGCGATAGCCGCCGTTGAGCGCGTAGGTGGTCGGATGGTCGGCGTATGGGCCCACGCGCATGTGCGCCTGGCCGACGCTGCCGTTGATGAACCAGTTGCCGCTGCCGATTGGCTGGGACGGCTGGAAATTGCCGCCGGCGGTGGCCGTGCTGTCCGTGGCGGTCGGGGCGACCTGGCTGTCCTGCGCGAAGGCCGGCAGGGTGCACAGGGCAGTGGAGGTGATGGCGAGTGCAAGAAGTGTCTTTTTCATGGTGAGTACTCCTCTTTTTTGGACCGGGCCGGCGGTCATGGGAAAGGACCCGCGCGGTCGGGCAGCGCCCGGGGATGGCGCTGCGGGGCGTAGTGATAATGGGGCGAGGCTGAAGCTCGCCGAACCGTATGGTGCGGGGTTAAGCGGTGATTAATTCCGCAGTCGTGGGCGACAGCGCCGGGCCGGATCGGCGACAATGGGCGCTTTTGCACCCCCCGGAGACTGCCCGATGACCACCCGCCGCGAACTCGCCAATGCCGTGCGAGCCCTTGCCATGGACGCCGTGGAAGCGGCCAAATCCGGTCATCCGGGCATGCCGATGGGCATGGCCGACCTCGCCGAGGTGCTGTGGAACGATTTCCTCCACTTCAATCCGGCCAATCCGAAGTGGTTCAACCGCGACCGCTTCGTGCTCTCCAACGGCCACGGCTCGATGCTGCAGTACGCGCTGCTGCACCTGACCGGCTTCGACCTGCCGATGGATCAGCTGAAGCGCTTCCGCCAGTTGCATTCGAAGACTGCCGGCCACCCGGAAGCCAGCGAAACGCCGGGAGTGGAAACCACCACCGGCCCGCTCGGCCAGGGCCTGGCCAACGCGGTGGGCTTTGCGCTGGCGGAGAAGGTGCTGGCGGCGCATTTCAACCGCCCCGGTCACGACGTGGTCGACCATCACACTTACGTCTTCCTCGGCGACGGTTGCCTGATGGAAGGCATCTCGCACGAAGTCGCCTCGCTGGCCGGTACCTGGCAGCTGGGCAAGCTGGTGGCGATCTACGACGACAACGGCATCTCGATCGACGGCGGAGTGCACGGCTGGTTCACCGACGACACACCGGCGCGCTTCGAGGCCTATGGCTGGAACGTGATCCGCGGCGTCGACGGGCATGACGCCGAGGCCATCAAGAAAGCGATCGCCAGCGCCACCGCGCAGCACGACAAGCCCACCCTGATCTGCGCCAAGACCATCATCGGTTTTGGCGCGCCGAACAAGCAGGGCAAGGAAGAAAGCCACGGCGCCGCGCTGGGCAAGGACGAGATCGCCGCTGCGCGCGAACAACTGGGCTGGAAGTACGCGCCGTTCGAGATCCCGGCCGACATTTATGCCGGCTGGGATCATCGCAAGGCGGGCAGCGAAGCCGAGCAGGTATGGAACGACGCCTTCGCGAAATACGCCGCCGCCCATCCGGAGCTGGCTGCTGAGTTCAGCCGCCGCATGAGCGGCGAGCTGCCGGCGGACTGGGCCGCGAAGTCGCAGGCGTATATCGCCAAGCTGCAGGCGGAAGGCCCGGAAGTGGCCTCGCGCAAGGCCTCGCAGATGACGCTGGACGCGTTCGGCCCGCTGCTGCCGGAGCTGATCGGCGGCTCGGCCGACCTGGCCGGCTCCAACCTCACCAAGTGGAAGGGCAGCCTCGACGCCGGCAACGGCGACAGCGCCGGCGGCAAGGGCAACTACGTCTACTACGGCGTGCGCGAGTTTGGCATGACCGCGATCGCGAATGGTCTTGCCCTGCACGGCGGCTTCATTCCGTATGACGCCACCTTCCTGGTGTTCTCCGACTACGCGCGCAACGCGGTGCGCATGAGCGCGCTGATCCCGGCCCACGCCATCCACGTCTACACGCACGACTCGATCGGCCTGGGCGAGGACGGCCCGACCCATCAGCCGGTCGAGCACATGGCCAGCCTGCGCTACATCCCGAACAACCAGCTGTGGCGTCCGTGCGATGCGGTGGAGTCGGCCGCGTCGTGGAAGGCGGCAATCGAGCGCAAGGGCGCGCCGTCGTGCCTGATCTTCTCGCGGCAGAATCTCAGGCATCAGCAGCGCAGCGCGCAGCAGGTGGCCGATATCCAGCGCGGCGGTTACGTGCTGTCTGATCCGCTGGACACGAAGTTCCAGGCGATCCTGATCGCCACCGGCTCGGAAGTGGAGCTGGCGATGGAAGCCTCGCGCGCGCTGGCCCAGCAGGGCGTGGCCGTGCGCGTGGTGTCGATGCCGTGCACCGAGGTGTTCGACGCGCAGCCGCTGGAATACCGCGAAGGCGTGCTGCCGCTCTGGTGCCGCGCCCGTGTGGCGGTGGAGGCGGCGACCGCCGACTTCTGGCGCAAGTACGTGGGCCTGGACGGCGAGGTGGTCGGCATGACCACGTTCGGCGCTTCCGCCCCCGCGCCGCAGCTGTTCGAGCATTTCGGTT
The DNA here is from genome assembly GCF_018101315.1 of Rhodanobacter sp. B2A1Ga4. NCBI lineage: Bacteria > Pseudomonadati > Pseudomonadota > Gammaproteobacteria > Lysobacterales > Rhodanobacteraceae > Rhodanobacter > Rhodanobacter sp. B2A1Ga4. Next base: position 13,734 of record NZ_JADBJR010000009.1, read on the forward strand.
TCACCGTGGCGCACGTGATCGATGCGGTGAAGCGCGTCGTGCGCTAGGCGCGAGTTCCTTCAGCCACAAAAAAAGCCGCGGCACGCCGCGGCTTTTTTTGTGCACCGGCAAGCTCAGGCGAACAGCAGCCGGGCCAGTTCGTCCGGCGTCGCCGCAACGGCATGGGCGCCGGCCTGCTCCAGTTCCGCGCGGCCGCCGAAACCCCACAGCACACCGAAGCCGCGCACCTGGTTGGCGACCGCGCCGTCGATGTCGAAGTGGCGGTCACCGATCATCACCGTGTCAGCCGGCTCGGCGTCGAAATCGGCCAGCGCGGCGGCGATCATGCTGGCTTTTTCGCTGTGCGCGCTGCCGGGATGCGGGCCGTACAGGCGTTCGAACATCGCCCCGAACGGCAGTTGCTCGACGATCGGTGCGGCGTGATGTTGCGGCTTGCCGGTGACCACGGCGAGCCGGTGACCGGCGCTGCGCAACTGCCCGATCAGTGCCTCGATACCCGGATAGACGGCGTGTTCGCGCCAGCCCAGCGTGTCGAAGCGCTCGTGGTAGTACGTCACCGCCGCCTCGATGCGCTCGGCGTCGTGGTCCAGCAGCGGCGCGAAGCTGTGCCGCAACGGCGGGCCGATCCAGCGGCGCAGTTCCTCGTGTGCGGGTACCGGCACGTCCAGCCGCGCCAGCGCATGTTTCACGCAGGCGGTGATGCCGTGTTCGGAATCGATCAGGGTGCCGTCGAGGTCGAACAGGCAGAGCATTACTTCGCGGCTCGTGCCTTCAGTGCGGTGACCGCCGGCAGTTCCTTGCCTTCGAGGAACTCCAGGAACGCGCCGCCGCCGGTGGAGATGTAGGAAACCTGGTCGGCGATGCCGTACTTGTCGACCGCGGCCAGGGTGTCGCCGCCACCGGCAATCGAGAACGCGTTCGATGCGGCAATCGCCCGTGCCAGCGTCTCGGTGCCCTTGCCGAACGCGTCGAACTCGAACACGCCGACCGGGCCGTTCCACACCACGGTGCCGGCCCTGGCGATCAGCGCGGCATACAGCGCGGCGGTCTGCGGGCCGATGTCGAGAATCATCTCGTCCGCGCCGACCTGGTCGACCGGCTTGATCGTGGCCGGGGCCTGCGCGGAAAATGCCGGCGCCACCACCACGTCGACCGGCATCGGCACCTCGGCGCCGCGGCGTTTGGCGTCGGCCAGCACCTTCTTCGCCGCGTCGAGCAGATCCATCTCCACCAGCGAGTTGCCGACCGAGTGGCCCATCGCGGCGATGAAGGTGTTGGCGATGCCGCCGCCCACGATCAGCTGGTCGACCTTGCCGATCAGGTTGTCCAGCAGGGTCAGCTTGGTCGACACCTTGGAGCCGGCCACGATCGCCAGCAGCGGGTGGGCCGGGTGTTCCAGCGCCTTGCCCAGTGCGTCCAGTTCGGCGCACAGCAGTGGGCCGGCGGCGGCGATCGGGGCGTACCTGATCACGCCGTGGGTGGAGGCTTGCGCACGGTGCGCGGTGCCGAACGCGTCCATCACGAAGATGTCGCACAGCGCCGCGTACTTCTTCGCCAGCGCCTCGTCGTCCTTGCCCTCGCCGACGTTCATGCGGCAATTTTCCAGCAGCACCACGTCGCCGGCCGCGACCTCCACGCCGTTGACCAGGTAGTCGGCTATCAGCCGTACCGGCTGGTCCAGCTGGCTGCTCAGCCACAGCGCCACCGGTGCCAGCGAGGACTCGGCATCGAACTGCCCTTCCTTGGGCCGGCCCAGGTGCGAGATCACCATCACCTTGGCGCCGGCGTCGCGGGCGGCGCGGATCGTCGGCAGCGCGGCGTCGAGGCGCTGGGTGGAGGTGATCCGGCCATGGTCGTCGATCGGCACGTTCAGGTCTTCGCGGATCAGCACGCGCTGGTCGCGCAAATCGAGGTCACTCATGCGGATGACTGACACGGCGGCACTCCGGTAATGGGTCGGGAACGCCCCGATGGGGCGGCAACCGCCTATTGTCCGGCCCGCCGGGTATCGATGCAAACGCCAGCGGCCATCGGCACGCGTTGCGGCGCGCCATGCGCCCGGTTCACACTGTGGCAAACTGCGGTATCCGTCAGGGGGGATGGCTCATGGCTGGCAGTCTGGTGCTCTATGGCTACTGGCGTTCCAGTGCCGCGTATCGCGTGCGTATCGCGCTGAATCTGAAGGGGCTCGAGTACGAGACGCGGCCGGTGCACCTGGTGCGCGACGGCGGCGAGCAGCATGCGGCCGATTACCGTGTGCTCAACCCGCAGGAAATGGTGCCCTGCCTGCTCGACGGCGACCGCGTGATCACCCAGTCGCTGGCGATCATGGAATACCTCGACGAGATGCACCCGGAGCTGGAAACGGCCCTGCTGCCGGTCGATGCGCGTGGCCGCGCGCAGGTGCGTTCGCTGGCGATGGCGGTGTGTTGCGACATCCACCCGCTGGGCAACCTGCGCGTGCTGCAGCAGCTGGAGGCGCAGTTCGGTGCCGACGAGGAGCAGCGTGCGGCGTGGTCGCGACACTGGATCGGCGTGGGCTTCCAGGCGATCGAGGCGATCCTGCACGACAGCGTGGCGACCGGCCGTTATTGCCACGGCGAGACGCCGGGCATGGCCGATGCATGCCTGGTCCCGCAGGTCTACAACGCGTTGCGCTGGAAGCTGCCGCTGGACGACTACCCGACCATCGCGCGCATCTATCACTCCTGCAAGGAGCTGGAAGCGTTCCAGCGCGCGGCGCCGGAAGCACAGCCGGATGCGCCTTGAGCGGGGAGTAGGGAATAGGGAAGGGTCAAGAGCGGGGCGCGCTGTTGCTGTTGCTGTTCTCCATTCCCGCTTCCCGCAACTCAGAAGCCCATGCCGTACGGATCGTTGCCGGCCAGTTCCGGGTTGTCGGAACCGCCTTCGGCGAGGCGGATCTTCAGCGCCAGGCCGTCGCGCGAATCGGACTTGTTGAGCGCCTCTTCCAGTTCCACGCGGCCTTCCTTGTAGAGCTTGTACAGCGACTGGTCGAAGGTCTGCATGCCTTCCTGCAGGCTGCGGTCCATCGCCTCCTTGATCTCGTGGATCTGGCCGCGGCGGATCATGTCGCGGATCAGCGGGGTGTTCAGCAGCACTTCGGCGGCCGGGATGCGGCGGCCGTCCTTGCCAAGCACCAGGCGCTGGCTGATCACTGCGCGCAGGTTCAGCGCCAGGTTCATCAGCACGTTCTTGTGCGCCGACTCGGGGAAGAAGTTGAGGATGCGCTCCAGCGTCTGGTCGGCGTTGTTGGAGTGCAGCGTGGCCAGGCACAGGTGGCCGGTCTCGGAGAAGGCAATGGCCGCCTCCATCGTGTCGGTGTCGCGGATCTCGCCGATCATGATCACGTCCGGCGCCTCGCGCATCGCGTTCTTCAGCGCCTCGTGGTAGCTGTGCGTGTCCAGCCCCACCTCGCGCTGGTTGACGATCGACTTCTTGTGCCGGTGCAGGTATTCGATCGGATCCTCGATGGTGAGGATGTGGCCGGCCGAGTTGGTGTTGCGCTGGTCGAGCATCGCCGCCAGCGTGGTCGACTTGCCCGAGCCGGTGGCGCCGACCACCAGGATCAGCCCGCGCGGCTCCATGATCAGGTCGCGGAAGATGCCGGGCAGCTGCAGCTGGTCGATGCTGGGGATCTCGCTCTTGATCGCGCGGATCACCATGCCCACTTCGCCGCGCTGCTTGAACACGTTGATGCGGAAACGGCCGGCCTCCTTCACCGCCAGCGCCATGTTCAGCTCCAGGTCGCGCTCGAACTGCGGCACCTGGCCCTCGTCCATCAGCGAATAGGCGATCTTCTTGACCATGCCGCCGGGCAGGCCGGTATTGCCCAGCGGATACAGCTTGCCCTCGACCTTGATATTCACCGGGGCGCCGGTGGACAGGAACATGTCCGACGCGCCCTTGTCTACCATGAGCTTGAGGAAGTAGCCGATATCCACGAAAGTCCCCTGTTTGCGAAATGCGCGTTGCAATGATGGATTATGCCTGCCCACAATACGCTGCGACACACCATGAGGATTGTGATGTACATCTTTTCCCCGCCGGCCGGATCCCCGCGCCGTATCCGCACGGCCCTGGCCTTCCTGGTACTGGCCCTGGCGCTGACCGGCTGCGCCTCGGTGCCGCCGCCGAATGACTCGATGAACATGGCGCAGACCCAGCTGCAGATGGCCCGCGATGCGGGGGCGGCGGATTATGCGCCGGTCGACCTGGGCTTCGCGCAGGACAAGTTCCAGCTGGCGCAGGCGGCCATGGCCGAGCGCAAGTACGCCGACGCGGCGAGTCTGGCCGAGGAGTCGCGGGCCGACGCCGAGCTGGCCCAGGCCAAGGCCCGGCTGGGCGCGGCGCGGGCGCAGATCCAGAGCAAGGTGCAGGAAAACACCCGCCTGCGGCAACAGGGCGAACAGGCCGCGGCCGCCGCCCAGGCGCCGCCGTCACCACCGCCACCGTCCAGCGTCGCGCCGCCCGCGGACATGCCGGCGCCGTCGTCGTCGGTCCTGTCCGCGCCGCCGGCTGACGGTTTCCAGACCGTGCCCGACACCGTCCAGCAACCCGCCGCGAACTCCCATGGAGGTCAGCCATGAAGCGCTCCACTGCCATCCTTGCCGCGGTCGCCCTGGCGCTGGCCACCCTGGGGTCGGCGCACGCCCGGCAGGACGACATCGACATCAGCCGGCTGACCGGCAGCCTCGACCAGCTCGCCAACGATCCCGGCATGGGCAGCTACGCGCAGGCCGAACAGGCGCGTGCCCGCGACGCGATCAACCGGCTGGCCCAGGCCAGCTCGCGCGAGCGGCCGCACGCGTTGTACCTGGCCGAGCGCCGGGTCGATCTGGCCAAGACTGCCGCGCAACTGCAGGACGCCCAGCTCAAGCTGACCCAGCTCGACCGCGAGCACGACCAGATCCTGCTCGACAACAGCCGGCGCGATGCGGAACTGGCGCGGCGCGAACTGGAGCGCCAGCGCCTGCAGTACCAGCTGGCGCAGGAAGAGGCCGCCCGGTTGCAGGCACAGGGACAGGAATACTCGCAGGCGGCCGACCAGGCGCGTGCCGAAGCCGAGCGGGCGAAAAAGCTGGCGGCGGCGCAGAGCAAGGTGGCCAGGGCCGCCAAGCGCCAGGCCGAGCTGGCGGCCCAGGCGGCCAAGGCGATGCGTTCGCAGATGGAAGCCGACAAGCCCGCCGAGGCGGGCCCGGACACGTCGAAACAGCATCCCTGAGACGCTCCCGGCAGGACGCAACTGCGCCCTGCCGCGGCCTCGGGGCGGGATTACCGGGGCTTCGGTCAGTCAATTGTAAAATACTGTTCTGACAGCTTTTTCACGTGAATTTCCGGGTTTCGTGAAGAGTCTTCCGAAAGGCTTGCAGCTCCTCTGGCGGCGGAGTAGGGTCGAAGTCCCACGAGGCATCCAGGCCTTGTGGGTCACTGACTCGAACCATGCGCTTATCCCACGTTTTCATGCTTCCCCTGCGTCCCGGTCATCCGGCGTGGGTGGCGGGGTGCGCGCATGCGTTCATCGTCTGCGGATGCTCCTGTCGCATCCGCACGTCAACTCGCGAGGAGGTCGGATCATGTTTGAAAACCAGCAGCGTGATGATGTCGAGGCATTGATGAAGGCCGACGCCGAATTCCGGCGGCTCTACCAGCATCATCGGGAACTCGACAGCAAGGTGCACGACGCCGATATCGGCGTGCTGCCCATCGACGATGTCACCCTCGCCAGCATGAAGAAGGAGAAACTGCTGGCCAAGGCGCGGCTCGAGCGCATGTGGGTGGATCGGGCGCACCTCATCCACTGACCCTGCTGCTTCACGCGAACGCGGCCCCGGGCTCTTCCCTGCCTATCGGGAAGGGTGCCGGGGCCGCCGCGTTTGCGGCGTGCGGCCGGGTCGAGCGGTTATCATGGCGATCCTGCAGCGGCGGTATCGCCCGCGGCTGCGCCCAGCGACGGAGCCCCCATGACGGTCCACCAGAGTGTCCTCGAACTGATCGGACGTACCCCGATGGTGCGCGCGCAGCGCCTGGACACCGGGCCGTGCTCGCTGTTCCTCAAGCTGGAGAGCACCAACCCCGGCGGCTCGATCAAGGACCGCATTGGCCTGTCGATGATCGAGGGCGCCGAGAAGGACGGCCGCATCCGCCCGGGCGACATCCTGGTCGAGGGCACTGCCGGCAACACCGGCCTGGGCTTGGCGCTGGTCGCGCAGCAGAAAGGTTACCGGCTGATCTTGGTGGTGCCGGACAAGATGAGCCGCGAGAAGATCTTCAACCTGAAGGCGATGGGCGCCGAGGTGGTGCTGACCCGCTCCGACGTGGCCAAGGGCCACCCGGAGTACTACCAGGACATGGCCGAGCGGATCGCCCGCGAAACACCCGGCGCCTACTTCATCAACCAGTTCGGCAACCCCGACAACCCGGCCGCGCACATCGCCAGCACCGGGCCGGAGATCCTCGAGCAGATGGACGGCCAGGTCGACGCGGTGGTGGTGGGCTGCGGCTCGTCCGGCACGCTGAGCGGGCTGTCGAAGTTCTTCGCCGACCACTCGCCGCAGACGGAATTCGTGCTGGCCGATCCGGTCGGCTCGATCCTGGCGCAGTACATCAACGAGGGCACGCTCTCGACCAAGTCCGCCAGCTGGATGGTCGAGGGCATCGGCGAGGATTTCCTGCCCTCGATCAGCGACTTCACCCGGGTCAAGAAGGCCTACGCGATCCCCGACAAGGAAAGCTTCCTCACCGCGCGCGAACTGCTGGCGAAGGAAGGCGTACTCGGTGGCTCGTCCACCGGCACGCTGGTGGCCGCGGCGTTGCGCTACTGCCGCGAGCAGACCACGCCGAAGCGCGTGGTGACCCTGGTCTGCGACACCGGCAACAAGTACCTGTCCAAGCTGTACAACGACTACTGGATGCTCGACAACGGTTTCATCGAACGCGAGCAGCACGGCGACCTGCGCGACCTGCTGCTGCGCCCGTTCGCTCAGCGCGACACCGTGGTGGTCGGCCCGAACGAGCTGCTGATCACCGCCTACAACCGCATGAAGCTGTACGACGTGTCGCAGCTGCCGGTGATGGACGGGCGCAAGCTGGTCGGCATCGTCGACGAGTCCGACGTGCTGATCCACGTGCATGCCGACGGCGCGCGCTTCCGTGACCCGGTGTCGACCGCGATGATGACCAACCTGCAGAAGCTCGACGTGCGTTCGCCGGTCGAGTCGCTGCTGCCGGTGTTCGAGCGCGGCCACGTGGCCATCGTGGTCGACGGCGAGGACTTCCTCGGCCTGATCACCCGCATCGACCTGCTGAACTGGCTGCGCCGCAAGGTGGATTGAACGCCCCGCTGCCATGCGTGCCGAGGTGACGGTTGGCATGCGAAAGGTTGCGTTAATGCAGTCCTGCCAGAATCACCAGCCCATGGCAGAGCCCGGAGGCTCCGCCACCCATCAAAGGAAGCTGCCCCGATGTGCGGAATCGTTGCTGCCGTTGCCCAGCGTGATGTCGCGCCGCTGTTGATTGCGGGTCTGAAGGCGCTTGAATATCGGGGTTATGACTCCTCCGGCGTAGCCATCCTCGACCACGGCGTGATCCAGCGCGTGCGTGCCAAGGGCAAGGTGCGCGAGATGGAGGCGCTGTACCTGGCCGATCCGCTGCCCGGTGGCACCGGCATCGCGCATACCCGCTGGGCCACCCACGGCGTGCCGAGCGAGGCGAACGCGCATCCGCACATCGCCGGCCGGGTGGCGATCGTGCACAACGGCATCATCGAGAACCATGCCAGCCTGCGCGCCGAACTGCAGGCGAGCGGCCACGTGTTCACCTCGGAAACCGATACCGAAGTGATGGCCGTGCTGATCGACCGGCATATCAGCCAGGGCATGCGGCTGCGCGAGGCGGTGCTGACCACCGTGCGCGAACTGGAAGGCGCTTACGCGATCGCCGTGGTCAGCCGCGACGAACCCGACCGCGTGGTCGGTGCCCGTCGTGGCGCGCCGTTGCTGGTCGGCCTCGGCATCGGCGAAAACTTCCTCGGCTCCGACGCGCAGGCGCTGATCCAGGTGACCAACCGGATGCTGCATCTGGACGAGGACGACGTGGTCGAGATCACCCGCGACAGCGTGCAGGTGTTCAGCCTCGATGGCGCACCGGTCGAGCGCACCGTGTACGAGAGCGAGCTGTCCACCGACGCGGTCGAGCGTGGCGAGTACCGCCACTACATGCAGAAGGAGATCTTCGAGCAACCGCGCGCGGTTGCCGACACGCTGGAAGCGCGCATCGGCCCGCATGGCGTGCTGCCGAACATCTTCGGCATCGACAGCGGGGCGTTGTTGCAGGCCACCCGCGGGCTGCACATCGTCGCCTGCGGCACCAGCTATCACGCCGGCCTGGTCGCCAAATACTGGATCGAGGAATTCGCGCGGTTGCCGGTCAGCGTGGAAGTGGCCAGCGAATACCGCTACCGCGAGACGGTGGTGCCGGCCGACACATTGTTCGTGGCCATCTCGCAGTCCGGCGAAACCGCCGACACGCTGGCCGCGATGCGCGAATCGCGCCGCCGCGGCTACCTCGGCACGCTGGTCATCTGCAATTCGCCGGAATCGTCGCTGGTGCGCGAAGCCGACCTGAAGCTGATGACCCGCGCCGGCCCCGAGATCGGCGTGGCCTCGACCAAGGCCTTCACCACCCAGCTCGCCGGGCTCGCCCTGCTGACGCTGGAACTGGCCCGCCGCCACGGCCTCGACGACGATCGTTACGCGGCGCTGTGCGCCGAGCTGCAGCACCTGCCGCGCGCGATCGAGGAGGCGCTGCAGATGGAGCCGGCGATCATCGAGCTGGCCGGCGACTTCATCCATCGCCAGCACGCGTTGTTCCTCGGCCGCGGCGTGCAGTATCCGGTGGCGCTGGAAGGCGCACTGAAGCTCAAGGAAATCTCCTACATCCACGCCGAGGCCTATCCGGCCGGCGAACTCAAGCACGGCCCGCTGGCACTGGTCGACGAGAACATGCCGGTGATTGCAGTGGCGCCGAACGGCCCACTGCTGGACAAGCTGAAGTCCAACCTGCAGGAAGTGCGCGCCCGTGGCGGCCGGCTGATCGTGTTCGCCGATGGCGGCGCCGGCATGGACGACATGGCCAGCCACGGCAGGATGCTGCGCATGGCCTCAGGCGGCAGCTTCATCGCCCCGGCCGTGTTCACCATACCGTTGCAACTGCTCGCCTACCACGTCGCCGTGCTGCGCGGCACCGACGTCGACCAGCCGCGCAACCTGGCCAAGTCGGTCACCGTGGAATGACGTGCGGGAGCACCCGCTGTGCGCGATGCTCTTCGTCCCGTGACGAGAAGCCGCGCACAGGGAGTGCTCCTGCGATTTCAGGCGCAGCGGGTCGTCAGGCGCGGCCGTAGACGTCGTCGTAGCGGACGATGTCGTCTTCGCCGAGATAACTGCCGGACTGCACTTCAATCAGTTCCAGCGCGACCTTGCCGGGGTTGCGCAGGCGGTGCTTGCTGCCCAGCGGGATGTAGGTGCTCTGGTTCTCGCCGAGCAGGAACACCTTGTCGTCGCAGGTGACCTCGGCGGTGCCGGAGACCACGATCCAGTGTTCGGCGCGATGGTGGTGCTTCTGCAGGCTCAGGCTGGCGCCGGGTTTGACCACGATGCGCTTGACCTGGAACCGCTGGCCTTCCTCCAGCGAGTCATAGCTGCCCCACGGCCGGTACACCACGCGGTGCAGCGAGTGCTCGCTGCGGCCAGCGGCCTTCAGTTGCTCGACGATCTTTTTCACGTCCTGCGCGGCGTCGCGGTGCACCACCAGGGTGGCGTCCGGCGTGGTCACCACGATCAGGTCGTCGACGCCGACGGTGGCGAGCAGGTGGCGATCGTGCGAACGCAGCAGTGAGTTGCGCGTGTCCACCGCCATGGTGTCGCCTTCGCGCAGGTTGCCGTCGGCGTCCTTGTCACCGGTCAGCCACAGCGCCGACCACGAGCCGATGTCGCTCCACGCGCAGCTGACCGGGATCACCGCGGCACGCCGGGTCTTCTCCATCACCGCGTAGTCGATCGACTTGTCCGGCACCTGAGCGAATGCGTCGCGGTCGATGCGCACGAAGTCGAGGTCGGCGGTGGCTTTCGCGTGCGCCTCGCGCACCGCGGCCAGCATCGCCGGTGCGTGCACGGCCAGTTCTTCCAGGTAGCGCGAAGCCTTGAACAGGAACATGCCGGAGTTCCAGTCGTAGCCGCCATCGGTGAGGTACGACTCGGCGGTGGTCAGGTCGGGCTTCTCGACGAACTGCTCCACGCGAAAACCGTGACCGTCGATCGCTTCGGCGCGGCGGATGTAGCCGAAGCCGGTTTCCGGGCGATCCGGACGGATGCCGAAGGTCACCAGCCAACCCTGCGCGGCCAGCGGCATGGCCTGCCTTACGCCCTCGACGAAGGCGGCGGTGTCACCGATCAGGTGGTCGGCCGGCAGCACCAGCAGCGTGGCATCGACGTCGCGCTGCAACGCCTGCAGCGCGCCCAGCGCGATCGCCGGCGCGGTATTGCGCGCCAGCGGTTCCAGCACGATGGTGGCGTCTTCGATGCCCGCTTCCAGCAACTGGTCGGCGGCAAGGAAACGATGATCTTCACTCGCGACCACGATCGGCGCGGCGACCTGCGGCAGTTGCCGGGTGCGCGCGATGGTCTGCTGGAACAGCGTGCCCTTGCCGGCCAGTGCCAGGAATTGCTTGGGCAGGTTCTTGCGCGAGACCGGCCACAGCCGGGTACCGCTGCCGCTACTGAGGATGAGGGGAATCAACATGACTGGTCCTTTTCAGTGATTGCTTGTGACCAGCCTGCGCATGACATCATGCAGGCCGTGTTGCCAGTCGGCCGGGGCGAAGCCGAAGCGCTGCCGGAAGCCGGCATTGTCCAGCAACGACCAGGCCGGGCGCACGGCCGGCGTGGGAAACTCCGCGCTGGTGATCGCGACCACGCGGGGCGAGCGTGCCAACAGGTCCAGTGCCACGGCTTCGCCGAAGATCGCGCTGGCGAAGCCGTGCCAGGTCGTCGCGCCGCTGGCGACCAGGTGGTGGGTGCCCGCCAGTGCATGGCGTTGCATACCATCCGACTGCAGCCAGCGGTCGAGTGCAGCTAGCGTGCCGCGCACGATCAGCATCGTGTCGGTGGGTGCGCCGTGCTGGTCGGCCACCACGCGCAGTTCGTCGCGTTCCGCGCCCAGACGCAGCATGGTGCGCAGGAAGTTGTGGCCGTGCGCGGCGTAGACCCATGCCGTGCGGAAGGTGAGGTGATCGGCGCCGCTGCCGTGCAGCGCCTGCTCGCCGACGAGCTTGCTGCGGCCGTAGGCGCCGAGCGGGCCGGTAGGCGCGTCGACGGCATACGGCTGCGCCTGCCTGCCGTCGAACACGTAGTCGGTCGAGTAGTGGATCACCAGCGCGCCCTGTGCCGCGGCCCATTGGCCCAGCACGCCGACCGCCTCGCCGTTGACACGGGTGGCCAGCGCCTCTTCCTGCTCGGCACGGTCGACCGAGGTATACGCGGCGGCATTGACGATTACGTCCGGCCGCAGGCGGTCGAGCAGGGCGGGCAGCGATTCGGGGACGGACATGTCGGCTATCTCGCCACGGCCACCGGCAGCCAGCACGCCGTCACGGCTGGCGACCACCAGCTCGCCGCGTGCGGCCAGGCCGCCGTCCTCGATGAAGCTGCGGCCGAGCTGGCCGTTGGCGCCAAGCAGCAGGATCCTCACGGCCGGTAGACCGGCAACCGCTCGTGCGGCACGTCCGCGAGCAGCGGCGTCTTGCCATCCTTGTCCGACAGGAGCGGTGCGCTGATGGGCCAGTCGATGCCGAGCGCGGCATCGTTCCAGCGGATACCGGCATCGGCCTTGGCGTCGTACAGCGCGGTGCACTGATAGGTGAAGGTGGCGAACTCGGACACCACGCAGAAGCCGTGCGCGAAACCTTCCGGGATCCAGAAGTGGCGATGATTGTCGGCAGTCAGCATCACGCCGATCGATTGCCCGAAGGTGGGCGAGCCGCGACGGATGTCCACCGCCACGTCGTAGACCTCGCCCTCCAGCACGCTGACCAGCTTGCCCTGCGGATTCGGCCACTGGTGGTGCAGGCCGCGCAGCACGCCGCGAGCCGAGCGCGAGACGTTGGATTGCACGAAATCGACGTCGATGCCGGCCTCGATCCATTTGGCCTTGTTGTAACTCTCGTAGAAGAAACCACGGACGTCGCCGAACACCTGCGGTTCGATGATCAGCGCGCCCGGCACTGTGGTTTCGATCACTTTCATCGTACGCGGCCTTGTCGGGTCAGCTGCTGCAGATACTGGCCATAGCCGGTCTTGGCCAGCGGCACGGCCAGCGCCAGCAGCTGCTCGGTGTTGATCCAGCCGTTGAGGTAGGCGATCTCTTCCGGGCAGCACACCTTGAGGCCCTGCCGGTTCTCGATCGTCTGGATGTAGTTGCCTGCTTCCATCAGCGACTCGTGCGTGCCGGTATCGAGCCAGGCGAAGCCGCGGCCGAGCTGCTCCAGGTGTAGCGAGCCGTTGTCAAGGTAGCAGCGGTTGAGGTCAGTGATTTCCAGCTCACCGCGAGGCGAGGGCTTCAACGAGGCGGCGTAGTCGCACACGCAGGCGTCGTAGAAATACAAGCCGGTGACCGCGTAGTGCGATTTCGGTTGGGCCGGCTTTTCCTCCAGCCCGATCACCTTGCCGGCGGTATCGAACTCGGCCACGCCATAGCGCTCCGGATCCTTCACCCAGTAGCCGAACACGGTGGCGCCATGTTCGCGTGCGGCGGCGCGCTTGAGCCGCTCGGTGAAGCCGTGACCGTAGAAGATGTTGTCGCCCAGCACCAGACAGCTCGGCTTGCCGTCGACGAAGTCGCGGCCGATCGTGAATGCCTGTGCCAGGCCATCGGGCGAGGGCTGCACCGCGTAGCGGATGTCGATGCCCCACTGCGAACCGTCGCCGAGCAGGCGGCGGAACATGTCTTGCTCGTGCGGAGTGTTGATCACCAGTACTTCGCGGATGCCGGCCAACATCAGTGTGGCCAGCGGGTAGTAGATCATCGGCTTGTCGTACACCGGTAGCAGCTGCTTGCTGATCGCGCGGGTGATCGGGTGCAGCCGGGTGCCGGAACCGCCGGCGAGAATGATGCCTTTCGTGCTCATGCGCTCAGTCTCTCCATGCGGTAGCTGCCATCGAGCACGCGCTGCACCCACAGCTGGTGGTCGAGATACCAGTCCACCGTGGCGGCGATACCGCTCTCGAAGGTCTGCGAGGGTTTCCAGCCCAGCTCGCGCTGCAGCTTGCTGGAGTCGATCGCATAGCGGCGGTCGTGGCCGGGGCGATCCTTGACGTAGGTGATCAACGATTCGCGCGCGCGGCCGTCGGCCAGCGGCCGACGCTCATCGAGCAGGGCGCAGATCGCCTTCACCACGGTAATGTTCTCGCGCTCGGCATTGCCGCCCACGTTGTAGGTTTCGCCCACCCGGCCGGCCTCCAGCACGCGGCGGATCGCGCTGCAGTGGTCACCCACGAACAGCCAGTCGCGGATGTTCCTGCCGTCGCCGTAGACCGGCAACGATTCGCCGGCCAGCGCCTTGGCGATCACCAGCGGAATCAACTTTTCCGGAAACTGGTACGGCCCGTAGTTGTTCGAGCAGTTGGTGGTCAGCACTGGCAGGCCGTAGGTGTGGTGGAACGCGCGCACCAGGTGGTCGGAGGCGGCTTTCGAGGCGGAGTACGGCGAGTTCGGTGCGTACGGCGTGGTTTCGGTGAACTTGCCCTCGGCGCCGAGCGAGCCGTACACCTCGTCGGTGGATACGTGCAGGAAGCGGAAGCCCTCACGGGCGGCGCCATCGAGGCTGCGCCAGTAGTCGCGGGCGCATTCCAGCAGACCCAAGGTGCCAACCACGTTGGTCTGCACGAACTCGGCCGGGCCGTCGATCGAGCGGTCCACGTGTGATTCAGCGGCGAAGTTCACGATGGCGTCGGGCTGGTACTCGGCCAGCAGTTTCGCCACCAGGGCGCGGTCGCCAATGTCGCCGTGCACGAAAACGTGACGCGCATCACCTTGCAGCGAGACCAGCGTGTCCGGATTGCCGGCATAGGTGAGTTTGTCCAGATTGACCACGCGTAGGCCGTCAGCCACCGCGTGCAGCACGAAATTGGCACCGATGAAGCCGGCTCCGCCGGTGACCAGCAGGGTTTTGCTCCTTGCGGATGATTCGTTCATCAATATGTCCTGGTTGGCTGAGCGGGGGCGCAGGCCGATTTGAACGCCGGGTGGGCAGCAGATGATGCCGCTTCCAGGCGTGATGACCAAGCGGCGGGCAAGATGGTGGATGCGCCGTGGCAAGAAATAGGCTGAGAAGGCGGCAGTTTGTTCACTTTGAGATGAACGTCATCCTCATGGCATGCCCGGCAGCTGCCGCTTAACGGCTAGAATCACAGGCTTATTGGCATCCAGGCGATCCGTCCGACGGGTTGGGAGAAACGAAGTGATGAAAAGCGGCAAGCAACGCAGTGAACAGGGAATGGGCACCCGTGCCATCCACGCCGGCCAGCACCCCGACCCCTCCACCGGCGCGATCATGACGCCGATCTACGCCACCTCGACCTACGTGCAGGAAAGCCCGGGCAAGCACAAGGGCTACGAGTACTCGCGCACGCAGAACCCGACGCGGATGGCCTACGAACGCTGCGTGGCGGACTTGGAGGGCGGAGTGGCCGGCTTCGCGTTCGCCTCCGGCCTGGCCGCCGCGGCGACCGTGCTGGACCTGCTCGACTCGGGCAGCCACGTGATCGCGATGGACGACCTCTACGGCGGCACCTACCGCCTGTTCGAGCGGGTGCGCCGTCGCTCGGCCGGACTGGACTTCAGCTTCATCGACCTGAACGACACGGCGGCGCTGAAAGCGGCGCTGAAGCCGAACACCCGGATGATCTGGGCCGAGACGCCGACCAACCCGATGCTGAAGCTGGTCGACCTGGCCAAGGTCGCCGCGTTCGCGAAGAAGCATGGCCTGATCCTGGTAGTCGACAACACGTTCTGCTCGCCGATGGTGCAGCGGCCGCTGGAATACGGCGCGGACCTGGTGTTGCACTCGGCCACCAAGTACATCAACGGCCACTCCGACATGGTCGGCGGCATCGTCGTGTCTGGCAGCAAGGAACTGGCCGAGCCGATGGGCTTCCTGCAGAACTCGGTGGGCGCCGTGGCCGGTCCGTTTGATGCATTCCTCGCCATGCGCGGCCTGAAGACCCTGCACCTGCGCATGCACCAGCATTGCGCCAGCGCGCTGGAACTGGCGACGTGGTTGCAGAAGCACCCGGCCATCGAGCGGGTGATTTACCCCGGCCTGAAGAGCCATCCACAGCACGCGCTGGCCAAGCGCCAGATGCACGGCTTCGGCGGCATCGTCACGATCGAGCTCAAGGGCGGCCTGAAAAAGGCGCGGCGCATGCTGGAGCGCTGTGAGTTGTTCGCGCTGGCGGAATCGCTGGGCGGCGTCGAAAGCCTGATCGAGCATCCGGCGATCATGACGCACGCCTCGGTGCCGGCGGCCAACCGCAAGCGGTTGGGCATCAGCGATGGGCTGGTGCGGCTGTCGGTGGGAGTGGAGGATCTTGCCGATCTTCGCGTGGAGTTGATGCACGCACTGGGTAATTGAGTTGTGGCAGCAACAGGCGCCTGTGTCGGCGAGACGACGGGAGGCATGCAGTGAGTGTCTCTGACAAGCCAAAAATAAGCATGGGCCTGGCGCTACTCGACCTGTCGACGTGGATCCGTCGGCGACCTTGGCTGAAGGCGATCTATCAACATTTTCCCGTAGCCATGCGCAAGCGGTTATCCGTTGCTTTGGCTTCACGTGCCAGTCGGCAAATCAGGTTTCAGCGAACATCGAACTGGGAGCGTAGAGGATGCTCGCCTGTCCGTGCTCCAGCCCTGGCCGAGAGCGAAGCATTTCACAAGGAGTTTGGTGAAAAGGCCGGCGTAAACATATTTGCCTATGCTCGCGGTCAGTTCGGGCTCGCTGAAAGTGCGCGTCTCTATACACGTGCACTGTTGGCTGAGGGCTACCCTTTGGCCGTCTACAACATCGAACTCGACATACCCCACGGCATGGATGACGTCAGCCTGGATCAATACATCGGCACAGACACGCCGTACGGGGTCAATCTGATCTTCGTCAATCCGGATTATCTCGAAGAAGCCATCGCGTTCATCGGGCATGTGCGCCTGGCCAATCGCTACACGATTGCATGCTGGTTCTGGGAGCTGGAAACATTCCCGGATGAGTGGCTGCCCGCCTTGTCGCTGGTCGATGAGGTTATGGTTTCATCCAGTTTTATCGCTGGCATGATCGAGCCGGTGACGGACAAGCCGATATTGCATGTGCCATTGCCTGTCGGTGAAATCGAGGATAGCGGCCTGGAGCGGGCTGACTTCGGTCTGGACGCCGCCGCATTCATCTTCCTCAACAGCTTTGACTTCAATTCCTTCCTGAGCCGGAAGAATCCCTTCGCGGCCATCGACGCCTTTCGCCTTGCGTTCTCCGACGACCGCATGGATGTTCGACTCCTGATCAAGTCGAGTAATGGCTACCGTCATCCCGAGTGCCTGCGTGAACTTCTGAGGGTTGCGGTATCCGATCCACGCATAATCGTTCGTGACGACGTGATCGACCGCAGTGACATGCAGGCACTGCAGCGTTGCGTGGATGCCTATGTATCACTGCATCGGGCGGAAGGATTCGGGCTTGGACTGGCCGAAAGCATGCGCCTGGGCAAGCCGGTGATTGCCACGGCCTGGTCCGGGAACATGGAGTACATGACACCCGACAACAGTTGTCTGGTCGACTACCGGTTGGTGCCGGTGAATGAAGGCGAATACCTGCACCATGCTGGCCAGCGCTGGGCCGAGCCGGACGTGGATCATGCTGCGGTGCAGATGCGCCGACTGGTTGAAGACCGGGAGTACGCTGCGAAAATCGGAGCGCAGGCAGCGATCGATATTCGGGAAAAACTTTCATTTCAAACGGCAGCAGCACATATCATCCGACGACTGGAGGCGTTGTCGTCGTTTTCACGATCGTCATCAGGCACGGGTTCTGATTCGGTAACTGGCATCCCCGTAAAGGCAAGCAATTCATGAAAGACATACTGACGGCGCTATGGAATTACCGTCACTTCATCTTTTCGTCGATCAGGAACGATCTTCGTTCGCGGTTTGCACGGAGCAGGCTCGGTGCGCTCTGGATGATCCTGCAGCCGCTGGCGCAAGTCGCAATTTATTCGCTGGTGTTGTCACGCATCATGGCAACAAAATTGCCCGGCATCGATAACCGTTATGCTTATGTCATATACCTGATGGCGGGTATGGTTGCGTGGTCATTGTTCGCCGAAGTGGTGACTCGGTCACTGACCATATTTGTTGAAAATGGCAACCTGATGAAAAAAATGTCCTTTCCAAGAGTTTGCCTGCCTTTCATCATCAGCGGTTCCGCATTGATAAATAATCTGCTTTTGTTGATGACGGCAATGGGCCTGTTCGTGCTCATGGGTCACGCAATGAGTCTGGCAGTATTATGGCTGCCGCTCCTTATAGTCATCAACCTGGCATTTTCGCTTGGCCTTGGTCTGATTCTGGGGGTGTTGAATGTATTTATCAGGGATGTGGCGCAGGTGATGACCGTGGTACTTCAACTGCTATTCTGGCTTACGCCGATCGTTTATATGCCGAACATCATTCCGGAGCGTCTGCGTGTAGTACTCGAGTTCAATCCGATGATGCATATGGTGGCGGCTTTCCAGAGCGTCATCCTGTACGGGCGTTCACCGGATTTTGGTGCACTGTCTGTTGTCGCTGTAGCGGCGGTTGCCCTGCTGTTGTGCTCTCTGGTCCTGTTCAGGCGTGCGGCACCGGAAATGGTGGATGTGCTGTGAACGGATCATTATTGGAGGTCATCGGGCTCGGCAAGGCTTTTCGCGACTATGGAAGCGAACTAATACGATTTGTTTCTTGGTTTGGGGTTCCCGTCAAGCCACGGCAAGAGGCATGGGTGCTGAGGGGCGTCTCGTTCAACTTGGTGGCTGGTGAAGCCATAGGCATCATCGGGCAAAATGGTGCAGGCAAAAGCACCCTTCTCAAACTCATTACGGGAACTTTGCGACCCACGGAAGGACGTATCACTCTGGGTGGGCGTGTATCGGCCATCCTTGAACTCGGCATGGGTTTCGACTTCGACCTCACCGGTCGACAGAACGTGTACCACACAGCCGGACTGATGGGATTCTCGCAGCGGAACATCGATGAAGTGATCGCCGCAATCGAGGATTTTGCCGAGATTGGTGAATACTTCGATCACCCTGTGCGCACTTATTCGAGCGGCATGCAGATGCGTGTCGCGTTCAGCGTCGCCACGGCATTTCGCCCGGATGTGCTTATCGTGGATGAAGCGCTCTCCGTTGGCGACGCATACTTCCAGCACAAGAGTTTTGACCGCATCAGGGAATTCCAGCGACAGGGGACGGCATTGTTGATCGTGTCGCACGACAAGTCAGCCGTGCAGTCACTGTGCAGTCGTGCGATTCTGCTCGACCACGGGCAGGTCGTGAAGGATGGCAACCCGGAAGAAGTGATGGACTTCTACAACGCACTGATCGCGGAGCAGGGAAATGCGACGGTTCAGCTGGATCGTCATGCGGATGGCCGCGTGCGTACAGTGTCAGGAACGGGCGAGGCTGTTGTTGAATCGATCAACCTGCTGAATGATGAGGGGCAGCCCGTCGAATTCGTCAACGTAGGCGATATGGTGGTTCTGCGGATAATGGTCCGCACCAAGGCGAAGATACCCAGGCTGGTTCTTGGGTACATGATCAAGGATCGCCTTGGGCAGCCAGTGTATGGCACCAATACCCATCATACGAAACAGGCGTTGTCCGACGTTGATGAGGGAGCGCTAGTCGAATTTCGAATTGCATTTCGGGTAAATGCAGGAGTCGGCTCGTATTCGATTTCTACTGCACTCGTCAGCACGGATACACATCTCGTGAACAATTTTGAATGGCGTGACCTTGCGTTCATCTTTACCGTGCTAAATCACGACAAGCCATATTTCGAAGGTATTGCCTGGCTTCCGCCAGAGATCGAGATCGAGCCGAAGTGAAATTCATATCCTACGCGCAGAATTTTGAAGACGTCATGCTGCGGCGTGCGCTCAAACGCGTAAAAAAAGGTTTCTACGTTGACGTTGGCGCACAGGACCCGGTACGGGATTCGGTTTCGAAGGCGTTTTATGAAATGGGCTGGCACGGCATCAACATCGAACCGGTGTCGATCTGGTTTGACAAGTTGAGTGTCGATCGCCCGCGCGACATCAATCTTCGCGTGGCTGCATCATCTTCCGATGGAGAGGTCACTCTCTATGAAGTAAAGGATAGCGGCCTGTCGACGATGGATGTCGATTATGCGAAAAATTACAGCCATGATGGCATGGAGGTAGTAGAGCATTCGGTACAGACACGAACGCTGAGTTCGATTCTTGCGGATGCGTCCGTTCAGGAGATCCATTTCCTCAAGGTGGATGTCGAGGGTGCTGAAGAAAGCGTACTCAGGGGAATGGACTTCAGCAAATATCGACCATGGATTATTCTGGTCGAGGCGAGACTCCCGAACTCTACTCGCGATGCATTTCGCAGTTGGGAATCTTTGATTGTTTCCGCTGGATATACGTTTGCCTGGGATGACGGACTCAATCGCTTTTATTATGCGAACGAGCACAGGCGGTTGGCGAGGGCATTCAAATTGCCTCCCAACGTTTTTGATCAATTTGTAACGTATGACGAGTCGCATTTAAGCGAACTCTCCCGTTGGGCACACGAACTGGAGACGAGGCTGGCGCAGGCGGAGGATGTCATTGCCACGCAAGCAGGGTTGGCCGCGCAGCTGGAGGCACAGCATCAGGATCTGCTGAAGCTGGATGCAGCACTGCAGGAAGCGCAGGCCAGCCAGTCTGTGGTGATGGCGGATCGTGACGAGGTGACACGCTGGG